>NZ_CP007174.1:0-1477186 GCF_000730285.1 Candidatus Nitrososphaera evergladensis SR1
GTGCAAGACAGGATGTTCAGTGGTAAGCGCGCAGGATATCGAGCGGATGGCGGCACAGGCCGAGCAGGAAAACTCGCTTTTTGCCGCCAAGGGCGCCCTTGACACCTTCAGCTCCAGTTCAAAAACACAGGCTATAGGGCGCGAGGCAGAGGCCGGCCAGCTAGTAAAGGCGCTTGCAGGAGGGCAAAAGCAAGGGTACGTGTCACCCTTTGTCTTTGTGTACGGGAGGAGCGGCTCGGGCAAGTCCACAGTCGTTCAGTTTGTGTGCGAGCACCTGCCGCGGCTCCTTGCATTCCGGCTTGTCAACCTTCGCAGGGTAAGGACCGTCTACGGCTGCGCGTGCCTCATCCTTGAGGAGCTTGGAGGCGACCCAAAGGGCGGCCAGACCATAGACTCTATCATAGAAAGGATTGCAGGAGGCATCGAAGCATTGGCAGCAGCAAAGTTCTTTGTCCTTGTGCTGGACGAGTTTGACGTTTTGCTGCATGACAAACGCGGCAGGGCGTCTGACTTTGTCTACAAGCTTTTGGCGGTGCAGCAAAAGCTCCGGGAGGAAAAAGGGTGCATGGTGTGCGTTATTGCCATTTCAAACAACGTGATGGCGGCAGAAGAGATGGACGACAGGGTGAGGTCGAGGATAGGGTCGTGCCCGGAGGTGTTTTTTGACGCGTACCAGAAGGAGGAGGTTGTTGCGATATTGAAGGACAGGGCGGCAAGGGCCTTTGTACAGCCTGTTGGTGATGAAGTGATAGAGTACTGCGCCGAGAAGAGCTCGCAGGAGCATGGCGACGCAAGGAGGGCCATTGACCTGTTGAGGATGGCGGCCGAGATTGCCGGGGCGGAAGGCGGCAAGAATGTTTCAAAATTACATATAGACATGGCCGAGGAGCGGCTGCAGAAGGACAGGGTTGAAAGGGCGCTTTCTCAGGCGTCCTACCACCAGAAGGTTGCGGCCGGCGCGCTTGTGAGGATAACGTACCTGACGCAGGACGCCGGCGAAAGCTGGTATTCTACGTCGACGCTCTACAGGCAGTACTGCATGTCGATCAGGAAAACTGTCAGGCCGCTTTCGTACAGGCGGGTTGCAGAGCTGTTCTCGGAGCTGGAAAGCGCGGGGCTTGCGGTTTCAAGGACAGGCTCGAAAGGAAGGCACGGGTACGGGCGGGAGTACAAGCTAACCCTGCCGCCGGAGGTCGTCGGCAGCAAGTGCCTGCCGGACTGGTGGAAGATACTGGTGGAGCAGAAGAAAAAGCACGAGGAGAGGATGGAGAAGTACAAGGAAGAGGCAAACAAGTCGGATATGCCGGAGCCGATGAGGCGGTGTATGCGCGACGCGGAGAAGCTGGACAAGGAGAGCTGGGCTGCCTTTGTAGGACTCTAAACTTCTTTAAATCGCTTGCCGACAATTCAGATAACAAGAGCGAATCACATATCCCGGACCATCCTTATAGCCTACCTCTCTAATTGACTTGTTCGTGTTAGATGCATTCGAATTCAAAGGTGCGTGGTGGCTGCCAGACCATCCTGATAAGAAAATTCCAGGCGTTTTGAAATTTCATCAGAGTGAAGGTGCTATACTCGATCTGATCGGCTCCTTCAGGACTGTCAATGATAACAAGACATCCTTTGAAACAGTTTATGGTGTAAATACAGACGGTAAATCAATAACGCTCTTCAAGGTTCTTGAAAGTAACTTAAAATTCAATGGTGCTTATTTCTCAAAATATATCTCGACCTTTATTTTTGAGGGAGGTCACTTTCCGAAGTATGATGACATCATGCTAAAGAGCATGTCGGTCAGTTATTCTTACTTGGATGAATGGATTGAAATTAGTAGATTACATTTGGACGACATTAATGCTAAATCATACACGTTTACTTATACGTCCCCTCCGCCCGTTCAATTGGGTAGTTACAATGGATTCGACGTTGAAGTAGTTTCGAGTGCCAGATCCGATTTTACTCTCTTGGGACAGAGGGATTTTTCCCTCAAACAATCGTTATTTATTAAAATCAATTCCACGAAAGAATGACCCTTCCACGACTTCTTTTCCTTCAAGAATGAAATACAAAATTTCTTAAGCCTTGGGGTTCGCGAATCTTCGCGCACATTATCTATTGTTTGTTACCCAAATATTGGTGCGCAGGAAGCATCTGAAGGACGGGCCCCTATCGATAAGGAAGTTAAGATATTCTATAGGGTGGCACATGGAACGGTGGGTAAGCAATTTCATCCATCCCACATGTTATTCAGCTATAGAGATATTGGAGAGCAATCAAGGACATATCTGGAGAATTGGTTCAAGAAGAAGGAAACTCTGAAGCCACTATTTGATTTGTATTTTGGTGTGCTTCACAATAAACAAACATATCTTGACCATAAACTTCTGAGTTTGGTGCAGGCACTTGAGTCCTATCATAGAAGAGTATTCAAGACAACAGAAACATCCAAGGAAGAGCATGAGGCCCGTCTGCAAGAGATTTTTGACGCCACTCCAGAGAAGCATAGATCATGGTTGCAAAGAAAACTGAAACACAGCAACGAACTATCTTTGCAGAATAGATTGATTGAATTGGTGGATGTATATAAAGAACTTCTCTGTAACTTCATTCAGAAGCCGGGTGAGTTTACTCAGCAAATTGCAGATAATAGAAATTACCTCACCCACTATGACCCAAGACTGACATCAAGAGCTATACGCGACAGCGAGCTTTACGCGGTAACAGAGAAGTTGAAAGTATTGGTTGAACTTTTCTTATTAAGAGAATTAGGTGTTGATGATGCAAGCATAAAAAAGATCATAGAGAAGAGAATTCGGAACATCTTGGAATTGCTGAATGGGCCAGATAGCTTCTAGTACAGAATTCTGATGTTACATGTATGAACATGTTATAACATACCCCCTCTCCCCAGGGTGCTAGCTGAGTTATAGGCAAAGCATCAGGTTCAGCTCTATGCTCAACCGCAACCAAACCCTGCAATATTTCTGCTCCAAATGCAATTCGTTGCTAAGATGTACAACGGCAAATGTCGATCCTAGTAAAATTATCGAACCTTGTCCCAATTGTGGAAACTCGCTGGCCGAGAGCTTGGAGATCCGCCGACCCAAGCAAAAAGATGATGAAGTATTGTTGCCAGAATTCCAGATTGCGCAAGCAGTTCCAGCCCTCACTTTTGACCTAAAACAGATAGATGCTTTTTTTCTAGGGTCAAGGATAGGCGATATCCTCTGCATCGTGGGTTCAAGAGAAACCTTGCTTGCCAGCAGGCTGTCTGTACGAGCCCTGCTTCCAAAGAGACTGGGCGGCCTAGAGTCGCACGTTTTGTTCATCGACGGCGGAAACAATTCTGACATCTACCAGTGCGTGAATTTTGCTAGGCAGTACGGCCTAGACATCAAAAAAGTCCTTGAAGGAATAGTAGTCAGCAGGACTTTTACCATCCACCAGCTAGCATGGCTTGTCATTCACGAGCTACCAAAAGCCATAGAGCGGTTTGGTTCCAAGCTTGTCATCATTTCTGGCATCCTGACCCTGTTTACTCAAGATCCACAGGTGGATCAAAAGGAGGCAAGGCGGTTGCTGCGGGAAATGATGATTGCGATAAAGAGGATTTCAGGCAAGGCGCTCGTAGTCATCACGGCTGACAGCATACATGGGTACGAAGACATATTCGCCAAGCTCAAAAACAGGATTAAAATTCAGAATGCAGAAAGCGGCATCATCAAACTTTTTGCGTCAACCCCGTACAGGTCCAAAGAAATCGTTCTGCCAGAAAAGTCCCTAAAGCTGGTCAAGGTGGAATAAAAAGTGGGGCGTACAATACCTGCATTCCGGCTTGCACAGATGTACGAAGAAGCCGAATGGAAGCCTTTCAGAAACACCCTTTCCAAATCAGAAAGGAAAGAGTTTGACAGAATGTTTGCCACTTCCCGGCTTTACATCTCTGCCTGCTCCTATGCTGCCAAGCCAATAAGGATACAGCCAATATTCATGGCAATCATCTTCCATCATTACAGGCAGCTCGTAGAGATTAGCGAAAAATTGGAAATAAAGGAGGTCCCAGTCAGTGAGCCTATTTCCAGATAAAGACATATTGGCTCGAGAAATCGAGTCTTGGAAGGGCTTTGCAGACAGCCTCCGGGCAGAGGACAGAAAGCTGTTCACAACAATGCTGGATAACTGCCACATTTACGCCGCTGCAATCAACGCCAAGGGAGAGCCATTCCCAACAGAGGCCCTGCTAATGGCTCTGATATTCCAGCAGCAGCGGATGATAAACTGGTTCATAGAGCAAGTAAAGGCAAGGAAGAAGAAGAGCACATGACGGTCAAGGGGTGGCTGCTCGATGCTTACCCATCGGAAGACAAGATGGTATTTTGGGTCAAGCAGGAAAACGGCAAAACAATCAGGCTTGAAAGCAGCTGGACGCCTTCGATCTATGTCGCTACTGATAACAAATCCGACTTTTCGGCAATCCTGCACGACCCTGAATTGCCATCTATGGTACGCGCACATGAAGTAGTCTCTAGGTACGAGCGCGTCATAGATAGAGAAGAGTCCAAGGTCCTGCGGCTGGAGCTGAGCAAATCCAGCGTGGCGACGCGGCTTGCAGAAAGGATAGAGCTTCTTGGCCCGTTTGGCAAGTTCAGGCTGTACAACGTCGACCTTTTGCCCGCGCAGTCGTATTTGTATGAGCATGAACTCTTTCCGCTGGCGTATTGCGAGGTTAACCCCTCCAGTCCCGTGCTCAAGTGGGATGTCTTGGACGATGTCTGGTCCACCGACTACACAGTGCCTGATCTCAAAATCCTGAATCTTGACGTCAGCCTCAGAAAAGAAGCAAAGCTTCCAAGGTTCAGCGACAAGGTAGCGTCGATTACTCTTGCCGGAAAGGACGGCAAAAAAATAATGGTTGAAGCCAAATCCGAAATAGAGATCTTTCAAGCGCTTGAGAGAGAAATCGCAAGGATTGACCCCGACTTTATACTCGTACAAGACGGGGACTCTTTTGTCTTTCCGTACCTCATCCACAGGGCGGCAGAAAACGGCGTCTCCCTTTCATTGAGCAGAGAGTCTACGCGGCTGAGAAAGCCAAAGAAGGAAGGAACGTCGTACTTTTCGTACGGCAGGATACAGTTCAAGCCCACAGCCGTCAAGCTGCGAGGCAGGATCCATATCGACACCCGCAATTCGTTCACGCTGGACGAAACGGGGCTGCACGGCCTGTACGAGATAGCAAGGATATGCCGGATGCCCCTTCACACTGCCTCAAGGGCCTCGATAGGCAAGTGCCTGAGCAGCCTGCAGTTCTACCATGCCCACAAGAAGGGGCTGCTTGTACCGTGGAAACCGGTGCTGGTAGAACATTTCAAGACCTACGGAGAATTGCTGGTTGCAGACAGGGGCGGCTTTCTCTTTGAGCCAAGAACAGGAGTCTATGAACAGGCGGCAGAGTTTGACTTTGCTTCCCTCTATCCATCCATAATGTTCCAGAAAAACGTCTCTGCCGAGACGGTCAGATGCCCTTGCTGCCCCGACTCTAAGGAAAGGGTCCCAGAGCTGGGCTACAACATCTGCGAGAAAAGAAGAGGGATTGTCCCGCAGGCGCTTAAAATAGTCATCAAGAAACGAGCCATGTACAAAGAACTGAAAAAGAACGCAACAGACGACATACAAAAAGCAATTTACGATGAAAGGCAGTCCGTACTAAAATGGATTAATGTCACATCCTTTGGCTACCTTGGGTTCAACAATGCGAAATTTGGCAGGATAGACGCCCATATCGCGGTCTGCGCTTTTGACAGACAGCTTTTCCTTCAGGCCACCAGAATAGCTGAAAGGATGGGCTTTAGGGTCCTGCACGGGATTGTTGATTCGCTATGGCTGCAGAAGCAAAACGCGACTATGGACGACTACGCCGCATTGAAAGAAGCGATAGAGTGTGAGACGGGCTTTTCCATTTCTTTTGAAGGTGTCTACAAGTGGATAGTATTTTTCCAGTCCAAGGAAAGCGACGAGCTTCCAGCGGCCAACCGGTATTTCGGAGCTTTTCAGGACGGAAGCCTGAAGATAAGGGGAATAGAGGCCCGGCGACACGATACTCCTCCTCTTTTCGTAAAGTTCCAGCACCACATCTTGAAGATAATGGCAAGAGGCGACAGTATAGCCGATGTCAGATTGCTAATGACAGAGGTCCGACAGGTCTTTGATGACTATGCTGCCGCCATTAGAGATGGCAGGGTCTCTGCAGATGACCTGGTGTTTACCAAGCAATTATCAAAAGATGCCGGCCAATATCAAGAGCGAAATACAATTGAAAATAATTCAATGTCCCAGCTTGCCAGAGAAGGCAAGAGCCTGAAGGCGGGGCAGATATTGAGATACGTAATTACCGACTACTACCGCGATAGGCACACTACGCCAGAGGAGTTCCTAGATGAAAAAACGCAAATTGATTCAAAGAAATATGTCGAAATTCTTGCAGAAATGTGCAATTCTGTAACCGAACCGTTTGGCCTGCGAATAAAACCCGATGATGACAAAGGAGGCCACCATCAGTTGCAGCTATAGCGGCGGACACCGAGGCGTCAGAGACCACCTAGCGCAGCTTTATCGTGATCTCCTCGCCCATCCCTATCGGCACGGTTACCGACTGAACCTGCGGATGGCTCTGCGCGTGGCGTGCATATTTTCTCATCGTCGGGCGGTAAGGTGGAGGAAAGAGCATGTTGTCTGCAGCGATTATGCCCCCGACCCTTACCAGCTGCAGGACGAGATCGAAATACTTGATGATGTTCTCCTTGTCAGCGTCAAGGAGCACGAAATCAAACCTTTTCCCCTTCAGTTTATGAAGGACATCAAGGGCAGACCCCTGCCGCACCTTGATTATTTTGTCGACGCCGGCATCTCGGAAGTTCTTTTTTGCCCTTGCTATCTTTAGCGGATCGTTTTCTATGGTAACGACCTTGCCACTTTTGCCGACGGCATCTGCGAGCCAGAGCGTGGAAAACCCGGTCGACGTGCCGACTTCAAGCACGCGCCTTGCCTTGATCGCCTTGAGGAGGATATGGAAGAACATGCCGGTGTCGGCGGTGATGGCAAGCATTTCCTCGCCGGACTTGACCCGCGCCCTGCCGCTTTTTTCATTCCCAGACTGCCTGTCGAGCTTGGATATGACGCGCCAGAGTTTTTCGTTCCTGCTAGTTTTTACCACTGCTTCTTCTTTGCTCTGAGAATGCCAAAAGGTTTACTCGCTCGGCATAGTTGTTCAGCTGCCGACGGCAGGCTATGCAGCTGCTCCTCTGTGAGAAAGAGCTTCCAGTTGCAACACTACTATAGCGGAGGGCTCTCGTTTAGCATCAGCGCCAAAAGCGCCGCTCGCAACTCTTTTCCGTTTGCCGCCTGCCTGAAATAGACCGCGTTCTTTGTGTGGTCAATCGAGTGGGATATCTCGTCAAGTCTCGGCAGCGGGTGCATCACCGCCACATCCTGCTTTGCCTTTTCAAGTGTAGCGCTGTCAACGGTGTACGAGCCCTTGACCTTCTCGTACTCTTGCACGTCCGGAAAGCGCTCGCGCTGGATCCTTGTCACGTACAGCACGTCAGCGTGCGCAAGCACATCATCAAGCTCGTGGTGTTCCTTTATCTTTAGCTTGCCCTGCACGTCGTATATCGACTCTTTTCTCACAGCAAGAGACGGAGGCGACACGAGGTGTACGTCGACGCGATAGTTGGCAAGGCCGTACAGGAGAGAATACACGGTCCTGCCGTATTTCAGGTCGCCAACGATTGCTATTGAAAGCCCGTCGATTCTGCCCTTTTCCTTCATGATCGTGTAGAGGTCAAGCAGTGCCTGGGTCGGGTGCTCCTCGCTCCCGCTCCCCGCGTTTATTATCGGATTCTGAGAAAGCTCTGCGGCAAACCTGCTAGAGCCGTCCATGGGATGCCTCAATACAATGACGTCAGAGTAAAGGTCGATAACCCTGATGGTGTCTGCAAGGCTCTCGCCTTTTTCCACCGATGACGATTTCAACTCTGAAATGCCGATGAAACTTCCGCCAAGCGACGCCATCGCAGCCTCAAAGCTCATCCTGGTCCTCGTGCTTGGCTCGTAAAATATGTAGCCAAGCGTCCTGCCCCTTCCAAGCTCTCCGCGCTCGCCCGGCTTCATCGTCCTTATCTTGTCGGTTGCCGAAAAGACGTACTCTAGGTCGGCTTTTGAAAAATCCTTTATCGAGACGATGTCGCGGTCGTAAAAGTGGTTGTTGGGCATTTCTCATCCTTTTGAGAAATAAGGGCTTGTAATAAACCCTTTAGTCAAAGGCCCTTCATGACGGTCGCGTCAATCAGGAACCTGCTCAGAACGCTTTCCGAGACGTCCTTTACATGCGCAAACTCTAGGTAGCGTCCCTGCCGCATCTTGGGCCCTCCAAGCAAGAGCCTGTCCGGGTCAGGAAGGGATGGCCGTATTCAAAGTACAGTTTTACCCTGTCTTTTGCTGGAAAGATGCCGCAGAAATAGCCGACGGCAGGATGCCTGTAGCCTATTGCGTGCCAGCCGGGATAACCTGCCTCCGAGGCACCCTCGACAGTCTTGCTGATTATCGCACGCAGCCGGTTTGTAATTGTCCTTACCTCCGGCGCATGTCCCTCAAGTATCTCTTCAGGCGAAACGGTACGCTTTGGCATTGACGGTCTTTTAGTATATCGAGGCAGAGAATAAGCTTACTTGTCAAACGCGCCAGCGATGCGCTGGAACTCCGAGAGGAACTTTTTGGCCTCCATGTCGTCCTTGAAGTACAGGGAAAAGCTTGAAACGTACTTGCCTATTACAAGGCAGTACTCGCCGTTCTCGTTGTCCTTCTCAAATTCCAGGTAGTCAAGGTCTTTGGGCCCGCCCTTGTACCCGTCGTCGTAGAGCACCGCCTGCATGAGGTTTACGATGTCGTAAAACTCGCCGTACTTCATGGCAAAGTCGATAGAGAGGCCAAAATCTGACGACTCGACGTGGAGCGAGAACTCGCGGTTGTTCTTCATGAGGGAGAACGAAAAGTAGTTCAGCTCTAAAAGCTCTGGCAGGCTTTCGTCCGCTTGCTCCATGTCTTATGCGCTCCCTTGGTAAGTGAACAGTTTATTTTAACTGTTGTTCATAACGAATCTCAACATACAACATATGCCCGCGTCCTTTGTGTACGGCCAGGTTGCGCTCGAGTTCCAGGTTGAGAGCAACAGAAAAGCAAAAGCCATTGTGAGGTACCGCTACTACGCGCAGGAAAACAGGGTCGAGTATGTCTCAATCGACTATACGGACCCGAAGCTGAAGGAGAAAGTCGAGGGCGACCCGGCCATGAGGGAAAAAATAAACGAGTACGTGAGAAGGATGCTCTCAAAGAGAAACGAGGGCCTCTCCTAGCCGTTTAAATGCGCATTTTGGCTATGAAAGACTCATGAAGGTCGGAATCATCGGCTCAGGCGAGGTGGGGCAGAGGCTCGGCGACGGCTTTATCGAACTTGGGCATGAGGTAAAGATAGGCACGCGCGACCCGCAAAAGCTGGAGGCGTGGGTTGAAAAGCACAGTAACAACAGAAAAGCGTCCTCTGGAAGCTTTGCCGAGGCTGCCGAGTTTGGCGAAGACATTATTGCAATAGCGACACTGTGGACCGGCACGCAGAGCGCAATTGAGATGGCCGGCGGCCCTGCTAGTTTTGCAGGCAAGGTGGTGATAGACGTGACAAACCCGCTTGACTATTCCTCGACGCCTCCCAGGCTTGCGGTGGGGCACACCGACTCGGCCGGCGAAACCGTCCAGCGGCTGCTTCCGGACGCCAAAGTGGTAAAAGCGTTCAACACAGTCGGAAACCCGCTCATGCTGCATCCTGATTTTCCCGGCGGCAGGCCGACCATGTTTGTGTGCGGAAACGACGACGGCGCAAAAAAGACAGTGTGCGACATTGCGTTTTCGCTTGGATGGGAGACGGTTGACGTTGGAGGCATCGAAGGGGCGCGCCTGCTGGAGCCACTGGCGATGCTGTGGATAGTCCACTATTTCCGCACAAACAACGGCAACCACGCGTTCAAGCTGTTAAGGAAATGAGAAGGCATAACCTGCGCTAGAGACGGGCTTGTACAAGCGTATCCTTTTGGTCAGTGCAGCATTTCCTTGTCAGGCCGCTCCCTTTGTGTTCGAGCCTCTGACTCGGCCCTGTGCCACTCGGCAATGTGCCAGTCCTGCTCCTTCTTTCTCTTGTAGCTGGCGTGCGCCACGAGCGCTATCAGCGCAAGGAATATGGCCGAGCCGGCGGCTATGGAGGCCACTGCCGCCGGCGACATGGCGTTAGACGGCAGCGTACCTGACGCTGCCCCTGCCACTATCATTGCAACTAGGTCCAGCAATTTTTTGCTCCAATGACATTATCCACTATGCGATAGAAAAGACTTTAGCTGCAGAGACGCAATAGGTTCATATCCCTTGCGCACATCGCAAGCATGTTAAATTACATTTGGCGATCTACCGCTATACCGTCTACAAGAGCCCCAACATAGGGATATTCATAAGGGCAAACGACAAGGTGATGCTCATTCCCCACGGCTTTGCCGAGACCAAGACGGAGAAACTCTCCGAATACCTGCAGGTAGAGGAGGTCCACGCGTCGGTCGCAGGCACGCGCCTGCTGGGCCCCATGACGGTCATGAACAACAACGGCATACTGCTCCCGCCCATCGCCGAAGAAGAGGAGGTGCAGTTTTTGCGCGAGCGCACGCGCCTGAGAGTCGAGCGGGTAAAGAGCAAGTTCACCGCGGTCGGAAACCTGATCGCGGCAAACGACAACGGCGCCATTGTTTCGCCGCTTCTTGAAAGCGAGGTGGACGAGCAGGTGCGAGACGTGCTTGGCGTGCCGGCGCACCGCATGGAGGTAGGAGGCTTTGTGCAGGCAGGCTCCATGATAGTTGCCACAAACGCCGGCGCAGGCGTGCACCCAAAGGCGACAGAGGAAGAGGTAAAGGCGGTTTCGGAGGCGCTGCAGGTGCCGGCCGAGCCGTTGACGATTAACGGCGGAGTCCCGTTCCTGTCTTCCGGGATTGTCGCAAACACGAAAGCAGTCGTGGTAGGAAGCCTGACCAGCGGACCGGAGCTTATCATGCTGAGCAGGATATTCCAGGCATGATGATCATTGAAATCCTGTGCGTCGGAAACGAGCTTTTGTCAGGCATCACGCTCAACACGAACGCGCACTGGATAGCCGCGCAGGTGGCCAAAGCCGGCGGCACGGTGAGCAGGGTGACGGTCGTCAGGGACGAGCTGAGTGCAATTTCATCGGCGGTGAATGAGTCGCTTGGGCGCAAGCCGGACATACTGGTGACTACGGGCGGCCTTGGCGCGACGTACGACGACATGACGCTTGAAGGAGTGGCGCAGGCGCTTGGAAGAAAGGCCGTCCTTGACAAGACCGCGGTAGAGATGCTGAAAACCAGTTACAAAAGGCGCCACCTGCGCTACAGGATAAACAAGGTCAGGCTAAAGATGGCCACGATACCGGAAGGGTCGGTGCCGATTGAAAACCCGGTGGGAAGCGCGCCCTCTGTCATGCTAGACATCGGTACGAGGGTGTTTTGCGTGCCGGGCGTTCCCACAGAAATGAAGGCCGTGTTCAAAAAGCACATCCTGCCCCTTGTGCAAAAGGGCGTCGGCAGCTTTGTCTCAAGGGAGGCGAACTATTTTGTCATGGGCGTCTCGGAGGGCATGATAGCGCCGGCGCTCGTAAAGATCGTGGACGCAAACTCTCGCGACGCGGTTTACCTAAAGACGCACCCACGGGGCTACTACAAAAAGACGACCCCAAGGATAAGGGTGCACCTCGTATGCAAGGGCGCAGACAAAGAGCATGTGGCCAGGATGCTTGCACGCATTTCAGGGCAGCTACTGAAGGACATCGCAAGACTGGGCGGCAGAATAGAAGAATGATGACGATGATGATAAAATACGTGCTTGCAGGGGTTGCAGCGGGGGCGGCAAGCGCGACGTACCTTGCGTTTTACTACCAGCCGATACTTCTCAACGGCGCCATACACGCGGCGATTTTCGCGTCAGGGCTTGTCGCCATGTATCTTGCAAAGTCGCTGACTGCAAAAAAGGCCGGCGCCTATGTCGCCGGCGCGCTCCCGGTGCACCTTGCAATACACTTTGTCGTGATAAGGGACCTTCCTCAGCTTATTGGCGCAAGCCACTTGCTGCTGAACTTACCGTCCTTGCCGTGAACCACGGCTTCAAACAGCGTTTTCAACTGCTTTGTCACTTTGCCGGGCCTGCCGCCGTCCCTGCCTATTGTGCGGTTGTCTATCTCGCCCACCGGCTTTATCTCTGCGGCGGTTCCCGTCAGGAACACCTCGTCAGCGACGTACAGCTCGTCGCGAGAGATGTTGCGCTCTTCGCACGGGATGCCGTTTTCCTTTGCGATTGCGATCACGCTTTCTCGAGTGATGCCGGCAAGCGCGCCTGATGATGTCGGGGGCGTCGCAAGCGACCCGTCTTTGTTGACGATAAAGATGTTCTCGGCGCTTGCCTCCACCACCATCCCGGAGGAGTTGAGCATTATCGCCTCGTCAAAGCCTGCCTTGATTGCCTCGACGCGGGCAAGGGCAGAGTTGGCATAGTTTGCGGTTGCCTTGGCGTGCATCGGCATCGTCTTTGGGTCAAGGCGCGCCCACGAAGACACCATGAGCCTTGCGCCCTTTTCCTCGCCGGAGCCCTTGATGTATTCGTCCCACTTCCAGACCGCGATTGCCACTGACACCTTGTTTGGCATCGGGTTTACGCCCATCTTGCCATAGCCGTAGAACGCAATAGGCCGGATGTAGCACTCCTCCATGTTGTTTGCCTTTACTGTGTCGATGGCCGCCTGCTCCAGCTGCTTGCGGGTAAAGCCAAGGTCCATGAAATAGATCCTGCCGCTGTCAATCAGGCGCTGCATGTGGTCCTGCAGGCGGAATATCGCGCTTTGGCCATCTACCGTCTTGTAGCAGCGTATGCCCTCAAAGACGCCGGTGCCATAGTGAAGGCCGTGCGTCAGCACGTGTATCTTGGCGTCACCGTGGTCGACCAGCGCGCCGTCGAGCCAGATCTTGCCCTTTTCATCCGCCGTCATGCGCCACTGCTACCTCCTCCCCCTCTTCTGCCATGCATCTTGACCCGGGTGTGGTGTATCGCCTTTACCGCGTCAGCCACGCTGTTTGCCTTGTCCTCTACCACTATCAGTATCCTTGACGTCTCTTCCTGCGCGTCAAGGTTGAGTATGTTGATGTCGTGCTCGCTGACATTGCTTGAAGCCGTTGACGCGATTTTCGGAACGCGCCACATCTCGTCGCCTATCAGCGTGACGACTGCCCTTCCGTACACGATCTCGGCCTTTTGGTAGTACGCCCTGAAATGCCGCTCGTGCCTGCGCACATAGTCGGCGTCAAGGAACAACAGCCTTGTCATTTCAACATCATCCTTGACGTACGGCGACAGCTTGACAAACTCGTGGTACTGCCTGTCGCTTTCCAGTGAAGCAATAAGGTGCGACGCTGCAATGGTTTCCATCCTTACAATCGCGCAGTTTTTCTTGCCGGTCACTATCTTTATCGGGTTTGACTGGTCATCGGACGGCGGCGTGCGCTTTATGACAGTCACGCTGTCCGGCCTAGTCATGTTCGTCACCACAAGCGGTATGTCGAGGCCGTTGTCGTCTATCTCTTTTATCGCAATCGGGTCGAGGATCTTCATGCCAAACATGCCGGCTATCCTTGCCTCGTTGTACGACAAATATGGCACAAAGTCAAGGCCGTCCTTTACTATCTTGGGGTCGGCGCTGAGCACTGCGCTGTCCTTTTCAAACGATATCTTTGTTTCATACTTGTCGCCACTCAGGATAATCGCAATGTCTGCCGCCGTCCTGTCAGAGCCTCCGCGCTCGTACGTCGTCTCCAGCCCGTCGGCAGTCTTGCCGATAAACCCGCCCATCGACACGACGTCGTTGCTTTCAACAAGCTCTATCAGGTGGCCGGCGTTCTGCCTCGATTCGCTTGCCATAAAGTTTGCCGCTTCAAAGTTGTCGTCGGTGATGATAGGCCAGTGCTCTATTGGCACGTGCGCCGCCTTGATTCCGTGCGCCTGCATCACGTAGCCCATCAAATACGACATCGTCACCTCGCCGCTGTACGCAAGCGTGCGGGAGCGTATGACGTCCACAAAGCGCCTGTTTTCCGCCGCGACTTTTAGTGAAATGATGACCTGCCGGTAGAACTTGTCCAGCTGGTCCAAAAACGCCTTTTTGCGCTCCTCGTCAAGGTAGCGCGTCGCAATGCGCTCGTACACCTCCCTTAGCACTTCTATCTCCACGGGATTTGAGGAAGCATAGTTCCTGCCTACCTTTATGGCGACGTCGGTCATCGAGCTTACCTTGCCGTCATACTCTATCATCGGCGCCGAGAACACCGCTACGACTTTGGACTCGCTCATTATCTGCTTTAGCCGGTCCATTATCTTGGGGATGAGCACCCCGTCGGCCCCGAGCGCGCTACCGCCAAACTTGGCAACAGTTACCGCGGTGGTCAATTGCAGAGGCTAAAGTGCCAGCTTCCCTATATTAAAGATGATGAGAGCATTGGTAGCTAGTGGAGAAAAGAGCGCATCCTGCTAATCACGAGATCCGAGGCAGGACCTGCTATGTCAAACAGGGCGGCTTCAATCTCTTCCACCGACGAGCAGGGCGGCTCAAAACGGATACGGTATTTTTCCGCAAGATGGTAAAACAATACGCGGACGGCCGATTCATCAAAAGTATTCAGAGCCTTTTTTAGCGCCTCTTCTATCTTTTTGCAGTCGCCTGCATCAGATATAGACACTGGCCGGGAAAATGGCACCTTAGTATAAATAGATTTTAAAAAGGAAACTCAAATCACCGATAAATACGGGTGGCGCCAATGCCGAGTGTGCGAGAAGAGAAGAGAGAAGAAGATCTTTGCATAAGGTGTGGAGGCGAGATGGTCCACATCGGGTTCAAGATTTACCGCTGCCAGGTGTGCGGCCACGAGGAAAAGCCTGAAGATGTCATGTAGCAGTTATTGTTGAAAATCAGAACCACAATAGCGGATTCTTTAAAAACTGCAAGTGTCACAGTAAAAGCCAGCTATACGTTGGTAGCGCCCGGTGGAGAGGAAAAATTGGCAGCACAAGACGTTTCAGAGCTCCTGTTCAGCCTTGCAAGCGCCGACAGGCTGACCTTGCTTTCCGAGGTCAATACCCGGAAGCAAAGGCTGACAACTCTTGCAAAAACCATCAACGCCTCGACACAGGAATGCTCTCGCCACCTTGCCCGGCTCAGCGATGCAGGCTTCATCAAAAAGGACCCGGACGGCCTTTACGAAACCACAGCGCTTGGGAAAACAATCCTTACCCTCTTTCCCACAATAGAGTTTCTTTTAAAACATAAAGACAACTACTTTCTTTCGCACGATCTCTCCTTTCTTCCCAGGAGCTTTATCGAAAGGATCGGCGAATTGTCAGAAGGAGAGTACGTCAACCACGTCAGCCAGGTGTTAAAGCACATCAAGACCGTAATCTCTGAAGCAAGGGAATACGTCTGGCTGATTTCAGACCAGCCCATCGTGACAGGAATGTCTGTCGGGAAGAGCTTTCAGTCCCGGACTTTGACCGTCAGGCTGATAGCCGAACAGATAACCGACCGCAAGGAATTCGTCGACGCAAAATCGATACTGCCAGAGAAATTCGAGGTTGCGATGCTGCAAGATGTACAAATCGCATTAGCGATAAACGAGACAACTGCAGGGGTGTGTTTCCCGGGACTGGATGGCGAGATCGATTTTGGCAAGGGCTTTTCTGGCAAAGATCCTCAATTCCGGGCCTGGTGCTGCGACCTGTTTGAGCATTATTGGGCAGGGTCTAGGAAAATAGCATTCTTTTAGCCTATCAGGTTTTCAACGAAACTGTTGTCTTGATCGTATTCTTGTTGCAGAGAATTAAAGAGGTTCGTTGCCCCAACCTTTTGCGAGCCCATATAATGATGGAATCTAACAAGAGTAGTAGCAATAATAATAACGCACAGCAAGTCGTGATATCGTATCTAAAGGCGCTTGAAAATCGCGACTTTAAAGCCGCTAGAAGCTACATGCACGACAACATGTCGTTTTCAGGACCCATGGCATCGCACCACAGGCCAGACGCGCTCCTCAAGGATTTAGAGCCGCTATGTCCGTTAAAATACGAGATCAAGAAGGCCTTTGCAGTGGAAGGCAACGAGAACGATGTTTGCCTTCTCTATGACCTGACCATCGGCACGCCGGCTGTAACTTTGTTTACATGCGGGTGGTATCGCGTTCAGGACGGGAAAATAAGCTCAATCAGGACAGTTTTTGACCCGCGACCATTTGCTGCAGCAGCATCTGGCAGCAAGAAAAAGCTCGTCGAGCGGCACTATGCCAACGTGTCAGAGGGCCGCATCGAGCGTGACCGCGAGGTCATGTCGGACGATATTGTCCACGTCAGCGCGGCAGCCGGGACGGTGAGCGGCATCAAAGACTTCCTCGCATTTGTGTCCGGTTTCAAGCGAGCTTTTCCCGACCTGCGCTTTGACATACGCGCGTCTATCGAGGGCGCAGACACGGTGATTACGGAAGGGGTGTTTATCGGCACCAACACCGGGCCGATGGCCGGGCCCAATGGGTCCATGATGCCGGCCACCGGCAGAAAAGTAGAGCTTCCCTTCTGTGACGTGTGGAAGGTGCGCAACGAGCGCATCGTCGAAAACCACATCTACTACGACCAGCTGGCGTTTCTGGGCCAGCTTGGGCTGATCCCGCAACAAGCCAAGCTCTGAGGCTGAAAGCAGCAGTCAAGCTTTTTTTTCAATCGATCTTTTAGCTTACTGCCGCAAGTGGTACGTGTGTGTATGTACTATCGTGGAAAAAGAAGACATCATGTGACAGAAGAAAATATCTCGTTTGCACCGCTGACGGTGAGGCCCGGCTGTGGACCGCCCCCTATCACATAGATCTTGTTTCCAAGAGCGACTGCCGCAAGGCCATGGCGGGCCGTTGGCATTTCCGGCGCGCGTGTCCAGCTGCTGGTTTCTGTGTCATATTTCTCGTTGTTTCTAAAGGTGCCTTCTGGCGACTCGCCTCCAAAAACGTAAATTGCATTGCCAACCGCGGCAGCCGCAATCCCGCCCCTCTTTGTTGGCATCGGTTCCAGTCTGGTCCACGCGTCGCTTTTTGGGTCGTACGCTTCATTGGAGGCAAGGTTTGAGGCAAGGCTGTCTATCCTGCCTCCTATGGCGTACAGCTTGCTATCAAGAACTGCAGCTGCAAGGTGCTGCCGGGGAGTGGGCATGGGCGCTTTTTGCGACCAGCTGTTCGTCTTTGGGTCGTACGCCTCGTTTGTTGCAAGCGGGCCGGCGGCAGGAGAGCCAAAGCTGGCGTTGACGCCGCCTACCGCATAAAGGGTGCCGTTTACAAAGCTGGCGGCCAGCGCACCCCTTGCAGTCAGCATCGGGGCAAGATCGTCTTGCCGCCATTCATCTGTTTTTGGATCGTAGGCTAGCAGTTTGTCTGAAGGCGTATTGTCTTCAAGGTAGCCGCCCACCACGTACAGCGTGCCGTTGTACGATGCTGCGGCCGCGTGGTGAAGTGGATGCGGCAGCGGCGCGGCGGTATTCCATTTGTCAGTGCCAGGGTCATAGACCTCGACTGTCGGGACCACCTTGCCGGTCCTGTCAAATCCCCCGATTATGTAGATCTTGCCGTCAACTGCGGCGCCGGCAACTTCTGTCCGGGAAGTAGGCAGGAGCCTGCCTTCGGTCCAGGCCAAAGAAGATGATTTTGTATCAGATTCTGACAGGCGGGTAGCAACAACGCCAGAGCTAGAGATACCAGAATTTGCCGTGATTGATAACACTACTATTATTGCAATAACAACTGCCGCTGCCATGCTTGATCCCACAATAACATAGGTCTGGCGCGCAGGCATATGTGCAAAAAGAATGTACCACTTGCTACGCTAAATTGGTATTCGTCCTGATCGCGCAATCATCATTACAATAAAGAAACCTCAGAAATCACGAACATGAAAAACAATATTTGTTTTGATTTCATGCACAACAAGCACCAAGGCTAGAGATGATAATTACTTTAACAAACACCGCTGCAGTTCAATTTCTGTGGAACCCATGCTATTATGGGGGTATAGATAACGTCTCCAAATTTCTGATTTTACGTTGATTGACGAGGCAAGAAACGGCCTCATTGGTAGAGAGACTTTTGGCAAGCACAAGGTAGCACATACGAAAAACCTGCTTGCGGAACTTGCTCGCTATCACAAAGAGGTTGCAGTGTATGGTCCAAGCTTTACAAGCATTCTACCAAGACTTTCTCCTTTAAACAAGCTAACGAAGGCTTTTGGCGCATTCTCTAGGCCTTCAAAAATGCTTTCTTTCCACTTTATCCTGCCTTCATTTATCCATTTGGACATGGAAGCATTGAACTCGTTTAAAATATCATTATGATCACTCCAGATGAATCCTTGAAGTCTAAGTCTGTGTGAAACAGCTAAAGAAAGGTTCGATGGTCCTGATGACAAAGTAGGAGTTGAAGGGTCGTTGACATTACCAGATGTTGTAGAAGTATTATTATTATCATTGTATTGCGATGTTGTTCCACATAGTACTATTCTTCCAAAAATGTTCATGTTGTCAATTGCTGCTTCAAGATGTTTGCCACCGACATTATCAAAATAAAGGTCGATTCCATCTGGGCACGCCCTCTTTAACTCGGAGGAGATATTACTTTCCCCTAGTTTTCTGTAATTAAATGCATAGTCTACTTTAAGTTCATCAAGTAGCCATCTTACCTTCTCATCGCTGCCACAACTGCCAACTACATGACATCCTTTTATCTTTGCTATCTGACACGCAACAGAGCCTACCCCACCAGCGGCTGATGAAACAAATACAGTATCTTGACCTTCCCTAAGTTCACCTATTTTAAAAAGACCAACATAAGCAGTGATGCCAGTAATGCCGAGTAATCCTAAAAAATATTCTAATGGAGCAATCTTGGGATCTACTTTTGTAATGTTTTTAGCACTGCTGTCTGCATCATGCGCAGCCCAATACTCTCTCCAACCAAAGTTTGCTTTGACACATTCTCCAACTTTAAAATTATCACTTTTAGATTCTATAACCTGTCCTATACATCCGCCACTGAGTGCCTTATTCAGTTCAACTGGAGGCATTATTCTACTTCCCTTGACCATATATATCCTCATCCAAGGATCCACTGACATCCAGATATTGCGAACCGAAAACTCGCCTTCTCTTTTTGGTTCAGGAATCTCTACCTCTACAAGCTCAAAGTCATCTTCAGTAACAAATCCTGCCGGTCGTTTCTTTAGATGAATTTCCTTGCTAACTATCTTACTTTTCAATCAATATGATCTCCTTGTTTTGTATCTATTCTGTATGTCCAGAATCTTTCGTTCCCAAATAATTTGTTCTCCTTCTAGGCAACTTGGGGTCATCCGGAGATATACATTCACAGCGATTATTTTAGAGAGTTTTGATGATGGCAAGGGTGACAAATCTGGACCCTCGTACTTGCCCCATAACGCAAGCGGGGAGAGGTATAGATAACGTTCCCGCTACCGCTGATTTTTTTACGTTGATTGACAAAAGAGAATTTTTACTGCAAAATATTCAATTAAGTGATACACTATAGAAAACTGCAGAGTATTGACAGAGGCATCTAGCAATGACGACGATGGTAGCTCTTCGTCGTCTATGGCAATTCCGGTGATAGTTGGACTCGTTGTTGGCGCTGCTTTCATAATGGTATTTGCATCATCTATCTTCAATAGTTTTGAGCAGAAAGTTACAGCAAAGCAAAATGGCGTGACTATATCCGTAGTTGGATTAAAGACTAGGTATTCAGCTGGCGAAGCGCTCAACTTTGCTGTCACGGCAAAGGGATATGGAAAGGTTTGCAGCCCAGTGATAGCAAGGATTGTGAACGTAAATTCTGGTGACGAGGTGGAGCATTTCAGCAAGAACTTTCCAAACTGTAATTTAACAGAGCGCAAAATTGACGAAAAATGGACGCTACATGATATTGAAGGAGATAGTTATTTTCCGCTCCTAGTTCAGCAGCTTCATGGTAGCGGGCATTACCGACTGATAGTTGGATATAGAGGAGCCACGCTTGAGGAAGACTTTATTCAGGATTAAGAAATTATCTTGCATTTGGAGCAGTCAGAGTCATAAAAGCAGGTCAAAATTGGGAGAAAGAGGGAATAACAATATTGTCGGCAGCAGCATCAAGCGGCGATAAATCTTCCTCGCCATCATTGACAATTCCGGTGGTAGCAGGCTTGGCTGTTGGAATTGTATTGATATTTCTGCTATCTGTCGCAGTTGAGCAAGCACCACAAGTGAGTGCAGAGATGACTGCGGCAGGCAAGGTCGTATGCTTGCCTCACAAGAAATCCCTGCTTGGAGAAGGAGTGCCAGAAACTGACGAATGCAGGGGAGGCTTTCTTAGAATCGACAATGGCAAGTATTACGCCCTTCATGTTGAAGATGATGATCAAAAATACTACTGGATCTTTTCTACCAATCAGTCAAACGAACTAATCAATGTGACAGGAACAATAAGACCGGCGCTCGGCACAGACCATTACGAAAGATACGATATTGCAGGTGTGATAGACAACATCAGCTCTGTTGGCGCAGCCGACGGCCACATTTCCATCTACGAAGTGGCGTACGCTTATGACAAGCAACTTTCTTCCATCCTTGACAAAATTCATGCTAAAACTGGAGGAGGTTATAGTATGGGAGTCGACAAAGAATGCAGCGGCAGCAGCAACAATGGTAGCGGCAGTAGCAATCCATGCATAAGGATAACACTGGAAAAAGATGATCCTGAGTTGAGAAAACAAATTCCAAACCAACTAGAGGGTTTCATGGTGGACGTGCAAATTCTGAATCGTTAGCATCCAATATCGTTAGAGCGCTTACCCAATCGATAAGTTACGTTGATTGACGAAACAAAAGAAAATTGTCCGGCATACAAACTTTGCCGGATTATCTTTTTGTCTCTATAGGGTGCAACCTGAAATGCATTTATCGATGAAAGCGTGTGTAACCTCTCAAGGAAACATGGCAGTGTTTCTGCTCGTTGTCCTGCTTGTGGCAAGCTTATTTGCTTGCATGACGCCACTTGTGATCGCGTGGGCCGCCGACAGCGGCTACCCCTACATGATGGAAGGAAGAGGCAAGATAACAACCGAGTTCGAGGGGCACAAAGAAAGCAGCATAGTCAATGCTACCGACTATTATTACATCTACACAGAATTCAGCAATCCTGCAGAGCAACCCAAGGATCTCGTGCGTGTCTTTTACGTCGTCAATGTCATTGATTCTTACGGATACCCGCAATATGTCGATGCAAACAATTACGGAAACCGTACGGTGGCAGGCCACGCCTCTTCAGGGTATGCATTGCTCTGGAATCCCCTCGTACCCGGCAATTACACGATCAAGACTTTTCTGGTGTCAAGCTACGACGCGCCACAAGCCCTCTCCAGCGTGGCGACTTTTCACGTAAACGTTGACGAAAAGGTAGATACGCTCGGGGAAGGGGAAAGCAACAACCGGCTGCGGGTTGAAAGCATCAACAAAGCCGACAACTCTGTCACGATCGCTTATGACTATTGCGACGAGATAATTCCCTATATGCATAGCACCAAGGCCGCGCTGCATTCGGGAGAGCACGTCTCCATCAACAGCGTAGACGCGTATCTTGCGGACATAAGGGGAGGCAACGCGACTTTCAGGTTTGTGTCAAACGGGGGAAGCGACTTTTGCCTTCTATAGAGTGTGTTGGAATATAGAGAAGATAGTGTTTAAGTTCTGTGTGAGCCCTATTTCAATAGGCGGGTGAAGATGCTTCCAATCCTACCCGGACAGAGTGGAAATGATTTTTGCAGCCTTTTCTGCGCCACCTGTATTTACGGTATTGTTCCTTCTGCTACCAATCTTTTCCTCAATCAGCGACTCTAACCGGAAAACGTCTTCGTGCTTGTATCCGAGGCGGGCGGCGCCCTGCTCCTGCTCAAAATGTCCCTTTATCGGGATGAATATCCCCGGCGTGCCGTACGCTATTGACTCGTCCATCGTTGACCGGCCTGCCAGCGAAACCACAAGGTCGGCCGCGTATATCAGCTCGTGCAGGTTGTCGATAAAGCCAAGGTTGCGATAGTCCGGCGACTCGGGCAACTGCAATGATGGCCCGGGAACGACAACCAAGTCGGCGTCCAGCTTGTCGCGCAATTTCCTGTACGCGTCAAGCGACCTTTCAATGAGGTAGCGGCCCGCGTCTGTGCCGCCGATGCTCACCACTATGGTTTTCCTTGAAAAACCAAGGCGCTTGCGCAACGTTTCGCGGTCGGCAGTTGCCTTGCGCACTATGGGCCCGACGTACGATATGTTGTCATAGTCGTCGCCGTCGTCGGGGATTATCACACAGTCGCACTTTTTCATCATGTCCTTCATGGCGCCGTTCATCTTTTTTTCGATGAGCGACGCGGCGCCCTTTGTGAAATGCGTCTCGGCGATGTCAGTTATCAGGACCCGCTTCCTCCTTGCCTCCTCCGCGACTGCTATCGACGCAAAATCCTCGTCACTTACAATGGGGTTATCATCGTGCTCTGCAAGCACGCCTTTTGCAACCTCTTTGCATTTCTTGTAGTACGAGTAGTAGCTCATGAGCCATCGAAAAGACTGCTGGAGCTGGCCGTCCTGCACGATGAATTTTTCCGGCCTGTAGGCGTCAACTACTGTATAGCCCTTTTTCTCGATGAGCCGGGAGGCGCCCTCGCCTGATACGAAGAAAATGTCGTAGCCTTGCAGTTTTTCAGCTATTGCAATGTCGCGCGTGGCATGCCCAAGGCCAATTGGGCTTGCAAAAAACAGCAGCATCTATGTCTCACATTGAGATGAGTTTCACGTGGTCCATCTTTTTGTTGGACTGGAACTCCTTGGTCATGCGCTTTACCCCCTCTGCCTCGCCCTTTAGCAAAAACACTTCCAGGCACCTGTCGCCGTGGATCTTGCTGTGCAGGTGCGTCTGTATCAGGTCGTCATAGTCGTGCTTCATGTCCGTCACCTGCTTTTCCGACTCTTCGTTGTGCACCACCATGAGCAGCGCATGGATAAAGCCCACCAGGTCCTGCCTGTCCTTTTCCTCCGCCGCAAGCTGGCGGATGCCGGCCCTTACTATCTCGGACCTGCCTGTAAAGCCGAGGGCCTTTTGCAGTACGTCCATCTCGGCCAGTATGTCGTCGTTGAGCGATACGCTTACTATGGGCACAGCTACATTTGTTATTAACAACTTTATAAATACTTCCATAGGAGTTATTAACAAAAGTATATATTGTTAATAACCATAGAGGAACCAAAGAATAATAATGAAGCAGGGCAGGATCGCGCTTGCGGCAATTGCGGTCGTAATACCGCTTGCAATGGTTGCCACGCTGTACACAGGCGTGCAGCAGCAAGCATCGCCATCATCAAGTGCCACTACTGCCGCCAAGGAAGAATCATCAAGACTGAAGATAGTGACCTCTTTTTATCCGCTGTACGACTTTGCCTCCCACGTTGCCGGGGACCGGGCAGAGGTGTCAAGCCTGATCCCTCCGGGCATCGAGCCTCACGACTGGGAGCCAACCCCCGGCGACGTGACGAGGGCAAGGAATGCCGATTTGCTGATAATAAACGGCGCCGGCTTTGAGAACTGGGCTTCCGGCATTGGCGCAAAGGCCCTTGTCAACACGACGGAGGGCCTTGACCTTGGGCCGGCGCAAAAAGATGAGGAGGGCCACGTTGGCGTAAACCCCCACGTCTGGCTGGACCCCGTGCTTGCTAAGCATCAGGTTGACGTCATACGGGCCGCCCTTGCAAGAGCAGACCCCGCAAACGCAGCCTATTATGACGAAAACGCCAAAAAGTTCTCATCCGAGCTTGACGCGCTTGACTCTGCAATAAGGCAGGAGCTTGCGTCCTGCACAAAGTCGGACTTTATCTCGTTCCACGATGCGTTCAAGTGGTTTTCAGAGAGGTACGGCCTTGTACAGCACAACATACAGGGAGTGTCGCCAGAGGGCGAGGTGCTGCCGCAAAAGATACAGGAAACAATCCAGACTGCAAGGTCGCTTGGCATCAAGGTGATTTATTCCGAGGATCTCGTGGACAGCAGGCTGTCCAACGTCATTGCAAGCGAGATACCAGGCGGAAAGGTCCTGGTGTTGAGCCCCATAGAAGGCGTCAGCAGCGCCGAGCGCGCAGCAGGCATTGGCTACATGGAAAAGATGAATGAAAACTTGGCAAACCTGAAGGAGGGGCTGGAATGCACGACGCAGTAGTGGAGCTTGAGGGCGTCTCGTTCTCGTACGGAGGCACCCTGGTGCTGGACAACATCACGTTTGCGGTGGAAAAGGGCGACCTGCTTGGCATGATAGGCCCAAACGGCGCCGGCAAGACGACGCTTTTTTCCTGCATGCTGGGCCTGCTTGGAGGCTATAGGGGAACCATCAGGATATTTGGCGAGGACATCAAGGGCAACAGCAGGGTGTTTCAGAGGATAGGCTACATACCGCAGAGAAAGAACATCGACTCTAACTTTCCAGCCACGCTGGAAGAGATAGTGTCGCTTGGCATCGGCAAGTCGAAAAAGGGCAAAAGCGACGAGGAGCGCATCGCGTCGGCGCTTGGCACGGTAGGGTTGCTTGCCCTCAAGGACAGGCGCATTGGCGAGCTTTCCGGCGGCCAGCAGCAGCGCGTGCTCATTGCAAAGGCAATCGTTAACGAGCCAGAGCTTTTGATACTGGACGAGCCGGCGACAGGCATCGACCTTGAAACGCAGAACCGCTTTTACGCGCTGCTGAAAAAGCTGAACCAGGAGCAAAAGATAACGATAATCTGGTCGTCGCACGACCTTGACGCCGTGAACAAGCTTGCGTCGCGCGTCGCGTGCGTCAACAGGAGCATGTTCTTCCACGGCGAGACGCACGAGTTCTTTGAAAACCCTGACCTGCTCAAGGCGTATTCCGAGTCAAGCATGCAGGCGCACATGCACATGCACGACCAACTCCACCAGCATGATCACTAGAGAGGAAGATATGACATGGCGCTAGAAATCCTCGAATTTGGCTTTATGCAACGCGCCCTCATTGCCGGCGTTGCAGTCGCGATAACAACTTCTGTAATCGGGCTTTTTTTGGTGCTCAGGCGCAACTCGCTCTTTGGCGACGCGCTGTCGCACGTCGCGTTTGGCGGGATAGCGGTGGGGCTTGTGGCCGGGATATACCCGCTGTGGACAGGCCTTGCGCTTTCCATTGCTGGCGCGCTTGGCATCACGAAACTGAGGCAGTCGGCCAAGATACCGGCCGACGCGACGGTGGCAATACTGTTGTCGTCCGGCCTTGCGCTTGGCATCCTGCTTGTCAGCGCGTCGGGGGGCTTTACGCTTGACCTGTTCAGCTTTTTGTTTGGGAGCATACTGCTTGTCAGCGTCAACGACACGCTTGCCATCCTAGCCCTTGCCGGCGTCATCCTTGCAATAATCGTCACGCTGCACAAGAAATTCATGTACATCACGTTTGACGAGGAGCAGGCAAGGGTCAGCGGCCTGCCAATTTCAAAATTGAACTACCTGTTTGTAGTACTTGCAAGCGTCGCGGCGGTGGTCTCGATGCGACTTGTGGGAATCCTGCTCGTGTCGGCGCTGATAGTGATACCAAACGTCACGGCGCTCTTGTTCGGCAGGGGGTTCAAGAAGACCGCGCTGATTTCAGTGGCAGTTTCGGTGTTTTCGGTACTGACCGGCATTGCGGTTTCCTATGCGTTCAACCTTGCGCCGGCAGGAACTATAGTGCTGGTGTCAGCCGCTGTGTTTGTTGCAGCACTTGCCGGCAGGCAGACAATGGCAGTAAAAAGGAGGCAGGCTGCTGCTTCTGCAGAGGCAGCAACGGCACCTGCAGAAGAGATCAGCAGAGACTAGTTCGCACATTCTCAGAAAGGCATGTGCCGGTAATGATAGCGGCGCTACTACAGGCTTGTACAGAAAAAAAGACTCTATTGCGGCTAGAAGCTAAAGTCCCCACCGCCAAAGTCGCCACCGCCGAAATCTCCTCCACCGCCGCTGTCCATGCCGCCACCGCCACCATCAGCGCCGGCTCCTCCGCCGTCAGTTCCGGCGTCGGCACCACCTGCGCCAGTGTCAACGCCCTGGTCGCCGGCAAGCGCCGTCTCGGTAGGGGTCAGCGCGGCTCCCATGAACGACATCATGGACATGAAGAACATGGCGTTCATTATGCCGGAGAACAGCATGAAGGGAAGCCACATCCTGTCGTTCTGCATAGAGTTCTGCAGCTGCTGCGTCTGGCCGTTGGAATACCATTGCTGAAACTCTTGGAACTTGCGCTCAAGCTCTTGCTTTTTGGCTGCAAGCACGCGCATACCGGTCTCTGTTACCGTCAGCTCCTCCTTCTTGCCTCCAAAAAATCCCTTTTTCTCGCTCTTTATTATGAGGCGCTGGGCCGCAAGGTCGTTAACTATCATCTCTACGAGGGCCTTGTCGAGCTTCGTGACCTTGGCTATCTTGCCTACTGATTTCACTCCCCTAGAGATCGCATCAAGGACCATGAAGTGGTTAGGGCTTTCGTTTACCGATGATGATGACATATATTTTCTCCTCTTCCCGGTATTATCTCCGTTGAATGATGATTTAAATTATTTCCCCGGATCCTGCTTCGTTATAATGGATGGCGCGGTACAGCGCCACTATGGACGCCGCGTTCAGTATCCTGCCCTCAAGGAGCATCTTTTTCACTCTTTGCACTGGCACAAAGCTCACTTGAGATATCTTTTCCATGCTGCCAAGCCTTTTTGTGCCGGTGTCCTCAAGGCCGTATGCGGCAAACACGTTGCCTGTCTGCTCAAACATGGAATAGTCAAGCGTGTACGAGCCCACCAGTACCATCTTTTTTGCGACATAGCCTGTCTCTTCTTCCAGCTCGCGCCTTGCCGCCTGCAGAGGCGACTCGCCCTTTTCGATGTAGCCGGAGGGCACCTCAACCTGGTACGAGTCTACAAGGTGCCGGTAGCTCTTGATTGTAAGGATGCTCTTTGCGTCGTCTGAAAAGGGCACGATGGTAGAATAGTCAAGGCGCCGGCCGCGTATGTAGGTCTTTTTCCTCTTGCCGGCAAGGTCCATCTCGTCCTCGTACACGGACAGGTAGCGGTGGCCGTACACTTTTTTCGATGACAGAATCTTCCAGCCTTCCGGGGCGTTTTTCACGCACCCTGTGCTGCGTTATTGGGATTAAAAGATCTCGCCCATGTCCTTTCTTATCCCGCCAAGGCCCGTCTTTGCCTTCTGGGCACATTCAAGGCAGACTCCGGGGGAGAAGGGAAAGTCCCGGGTACAGTTCTTGCACACCGGCCTCTTGCAGTCGGCACAGTCAAGCGTGGCTGTCCTTGCGTTGCAGATATAGCACAGGGTCGTCATGCCATTGTTTCGCAACAGTTGCGTAAAAGGTTGTTGCTGCTATCGACGACACAGCTTTGCTAAAAAGTGTAAGTACCTAGACTTGCAGAGAGTTTATAGACTTCAATTGCCATTTGAGCGCAATGGCAACAAAAATTTTTGTGAATTTACCAGTCAAAGATCTCAACAAGACGGTGGAATTCTTTACCAAGCTTGGTTTTACGTTCAACCCTCAATTTACCGACGAGAACGCAACGTGCATGATGGTAGGCGAAGACATATTCGTGATGCTCTTGGTTGAAAGATTTTTCAAGACTTTTACCAAAAAGGAAATTTCCGATACTACGAAAAACACAGAGGTGATAGTGGCGCTATCGGCCGAAAGCAGAGAAAAAGTGGACCAGCTGATGAAGAAGGTCATCGAAGCTGGAGGCAAAGAACCCAGAGCGCCGCAAGATTATGGATGGATGTACGGGCGTGCCTTTGAAGACATTAATGGACATCTTTGGGAGATATTCTACATGGACGAAAGCGCGGTCAAAAAAGAGTAGAAAAAAATACTATCCATAAAAAATGTGGAAACGGCGCCTTTTCTCGGAGAGATCTCGCAGGGTTTTTGATGAACCGCTGGCTTGTTAGCAAGAAGAGGTATTTTTTAAACAACAACAGCAAAAGCCGGCGATACCGTTAAATCCTATAGCAGGCGCCAGATTTTCCGATGGTGTCTTCTGCCGCTGTTGCTGCTGCAGGAAGGCAGGGTCGCATTTTCGCCTGCACCAGCAAGACGGAAAAAGAATGCCTTGACAGGATGCTGTTTGCCACTGGCAGGCTGTACGGCGAAGGCGTGCTTGCCATAAAAAAGGGCGACCCGCTGTTTTTGCTGAACCTTGACACCGACGTGCTGTACGGGACTTTTGCGGCAGACTCGGACGGCAAGAAAGACATCGAGCCGGAGGCATGGGCAGGAAGATACCCGTACCAGGTAAGGGTATCGCAGCAAAATGGCAAAGCGGCGCATTCGATAAAGGGCGCCAAGAAAATCCTTTCGCAGATGGGCCTTGGCTGGCGCGACGCGCTCTCGCCCGCTGCGGCAGAGGCGCTTTCCAACTACCTTGAAAACCCAAACGGCAAGATTGCATCGTTTGAGAAGGATGAAGAGGACGAAAAGCCCCGGCTAGAGTCAACCACGCTGTGGGACTATCCCCGGCAGAGCTACGGCAAGACGCCCAAGGGAAGCAACAAGTATGCAGGAGTCACGCCGGCGTTTGCGATATACAACATGGTAAAGCGCTACACCGAGCCGGGCGACCTTGTGCTCGACCCGATGGCAGGAAGCGGCACCACGCTTGACGTCTGCAGAGAAGAAGGCAGAAGGTGCAGGGCGTTTGACATTTCGCCCGTCAGGCCCGACATCGTGCAGAACGACGCGCGCAAGATCCCGCTTGCAGACGAAAGCGTCGACATGGTTTTCATCGACTCGCCGTACGGCGACAACATCGACTACAACGACCAACCCGGCAACATCGGCAAGATCTCTGCCGAAACCGATGAGTTTTACGACGAGCTTGAAAAAGTGATGGCAGAGTGCCGCCGCGTGATGAAGCCCGGCAAGGCAATAGGATGGGTAATCGGCGACCAGTGGGTGCACAAGAAATTCACGCCCGTCGGATTCAAGGTGTACGAGCGGCTGTGCAAGCATTTTGAAACAGTCGACATCATATGCCTTGCAAGGCGCGGCCAGACGTCAAACACAGGCGTGTGGCACAACCGTGCGCTGAGATTCAACTTTTACCTGCGGGGCTTCAAGTACCTTTTCATAATGAGAAAGCCAGACGGCAATAGCGCATCGCCTGCAGGCAAGAAAGAGAAGAAGAAAAAGGTAAGCTGGACCCAATATACCAGAAAAAAATAGTCATAATGCAAATAATCTCCATCCAAGCAAAATGAAAGGTTGTACAAAATAGCGGCAACATCGCTGTCGCTTGCCGCGCTCGCTGCTGCCTTTTTCTCCATATCAATGTCAGGCGCAGCAACAACAACAAACTTGGCGTTTGCACAAGAAGAAGAAAAAGAAAAGCCTGAAAGCCGCACGGTGGGCGTGTACCTTGTCAATGTTGGCAAGGTCGACCTGCAGGCAGGCTCGTACGACATTGACTTTTACATCTGGTTTTCATCAGACGATCCAAACGCCAACTTTACCAAAAGCGCGCCGCGCTTTGACTTTATGAACGCGTTCAACGCCACCATCACGCCTTCGCAAGTAGAGCCTGGCTATTACGAAGCGCGCGTCGAAGGCACGTTTGTCAAGAACATGGATTTCCGCCAGTACCCCTTTGACACGCAGCGGCTGACGGTCGAAGTCGAGGGCTTTGAGCCCGTGGAAAAGCTGGTGTTCAAGCCGGATACCGCGTCAAGCGGCTTTGACGACCTGATAAACGTGCCGGGCTGGACGCTTGACGGAAGCAGTTCTGAAGTCATCAACCACCACTACCGCGAAGGGACTTTCTCGCGCTATATCTTTGCGTTTGCAATAGAGCGCGCCCCGCTGTCGGCGTTTCTAAAGACGATCTTTCCCGTCCTGATAATAACCGCAATAGCGATGCTTGCCTTCTGGATGAGCCCGGCCCACTTTGCGGCAAGGGTAAGCCTTGCAGCTTCAACGCTGCTTGCGGCAGTCGCCGCGCACCTGAGCGCGGCAAATCAGCTTCCACCGATAGGCTACCTGACTTTCATGGACAAGATAATGATAATCGTCTACGCGCTGTTTCTGAACAACCTGCTGTCTCTGGTTCTCCAGATGAGGCTAGTCGACCGCGGCAAGGAGCAGGAGGCGCTCAGGGTAAACGCAAGGATGCGCAGGCTGATGCCGGTGATAATAGTCGTGATACTTGCTATCCTCGTCCCGTTTGTCTGACTGACTGACTGTATATGTTGCTGGATCACTTGTGTTGGATATTGCTGCGCTCTATTACCTCTTCAATAGTCTCGTTGAGCGCGGCTTCTGCAATGTCGCTTGCGTATTCGGCGGTGCGCCTGATGTCCTCAAGCACCAGTTTCAGGCTCGCCGGGTCGCGTGATTTTTCCACGAACCCAAGCGCCTCCTGCTCAAGCGCGTGGATGCCTTCCACCTGGTCGACCGTCTTGTCGGCAAGCTGGTAGTCCCGGCGCAGGAGCGCCTCGACAGAATCGCCAAGCACGGTAAGCGCAAGGTAGCTCATCTTTTCTATCTTTTGCAGCGTCTCCCTTGGTATCTTGTCCTTTAGTTTTGCGGCCATCTCGGCAATGCCGCACGCGTGGTCGGCCACGCGCTCGATGCTCTTTACGGCCACGCGGTAGCTCAGGCAGTCTGACGGGCTCTTCAGTCCCATCTCTCGGAGGACGCGGCCGTTCTGGGTCGCCATCACCAGGTTCCTCAATACGTAGAGGCTGAACCGGTCGACCTCGTCGTCGGATTTTATCACCTCCCTTGCAAGCTCCAGGTTGAGTTCTGAAAGGGCGGTCATGGCGTCCCTGTGCATCGACGACGCGATGAGGTACATGCGCCTGATGGCAGTGTTGACCGAAAGCTCGGGCAATGACAACAATACCTGTAGTGTGATAATGTCTGATGCGTCGGCTATCATCTCGGTGCCGACAAGGTTGCGCCTCACCACGTCGCGGACGGCATCGCGAAGTGCAGGGTTTATCCTCCCTGCCTTTAATTTCAAATGGATGATGTTATAGCCGGCAAGGTACATCGACACCACCTTGCGCCGGAGGGAGCTTTCGCCCTCGCTTGAAGAAGAAGTGATTATCGCGGTCGCCTCGGCAAGCGACTCTGCCGGGCCGGTGTTCGTAGGGACTATGGAGAGCGAGTTGTCAGTCTCGCGTACAAGCGTCACTTGGTCGCCGGCGTGAAGGTGCATCTCCTCTATCCACCTTTTCGGCAGCGAAAGCACGTAGGTCGACCTGCCGGTGAACTGCACCTTGCGGACTTCCTTCTGGTCTGTTGCTGCCGCGCTGCCGGCAGCAGTAGTAGTAGTTGCTGTCGTCCTCAATATGCCAAGAATTGAGAAGCTATGAATAAACGGTTTGCGAGAATAGACTATGGCGCACTATGCGCGGCCACGTGTTCTATAGACACTATATAGTCTTCTTCCATCACCGGCGCGGGCTTGACGTCCCGGTCACGATGTAATACACGGAATCGCCGATGTAGCACGCATGGTCTGCTATCCTCTCAAGGTAGCGCAATATGAGCAGGCTGGATACATAGCAGCGCGGGTCTTTGACAAGGTCGTTGGAGCCTTTCTTCGTGCTCGGCGTTATCGCCTCGCGCACGTATTTCCTGTACAGGGCGTCGACCGTGTCGTCCATCTGGTACAGTTTTTGCGCGGCCTCCTTGTCCCTTGACTTTAACGCCTGCACGCTTGCGTGGATCATCTTGCGGGCAGTGTCGGCCATCTCCATCACGGCGCCCTTGTCGCAGTGCGACACGGAGCCCATCATGCCCATCACGTCGACGATGTCGTAGGCGTAGCGCCCAAAGCGTGAAAAGCCGTACGAGATCTCGATGCATGAGCGGATGAAGCGCAGGTCTGTGGCCACCGGCTGGTACCTGGCGATAAGCTCGACTGCAAGCTCGGTCACCTCGTCCTGCAGCACGCGCAGCTGCTCGGACCACTCGAATATCTTTTGCGACCTGTCGCTGCTGCCGTCGCCCTTTTCGTACAGCTCGATTGCAGTGTCGACGGAGCGCACGGAAAGCTCGGCCATGTCCATTATCAGGTTGCTCATGCTGCGCAGCCCATAGTCGAGGAGGCGGGTCATTTTATATGAAAAACACTCGCGTGTATTTTGTGCTTCTTCTTTTTCTCACTATATTATATACTATATAATAACTAGCCAAACTTGCCCGAGATGTAGCGCTCGGTCAGCTCTTTTTCCGGGTTTTCAAACATCTGCTTTGTAGGGCCGTATTCGACAAGCTCTCCCAGGTACATGAACGCGGTGTAGTCAGAGACGCGGGCTGCCTGCTGCATGTTGTGCGTGACTATGATCACGGTCAGGTCCTTTTTCAGCTCGTGTATCAGCTCCTCTATTTTTGAGGATGCTATCGGGTCAAGGGCCGATGTCGGCTCATCCATCAAGAGCACTTCGGGCTGCATTGCAAGGGCGCGGGCGATGCACAGGCGCTGCTGCTGGCCGCCGGAAAGGCTGATTCCGGGCTTGGAAAGCTCGTTTTTCACCTCTTCCCACAGCGCTGCTCCTTTCAGGCTCTCCTCGACTATCTCGCCTAGCATCTTTTTGTCCCTGATGCCGTTCAGCTTTAGCCCTGCTGCAACGTTGTCAAAGATGCTCATGGTAGGAAACGGGTTTGGCTTTTGGAACACCATGCCAATCCTGCGCTTTATGAGGACAGGGTCTGTTTCCCTGCCGTAAATGTCAGTGTCATCGAGAAAGACGCTTCCCTGCACCCTGGCGCCGAGGGTCATCTCGTTCATTCGGTTGAGCGAGCGGATGAGCGTGGTCTTGCCGCAGCCAGACGGGCCGATGAGGGCAGTTGCCGTGTTTTCCTTGACGTCGAGGTTGATGCCCTTTAGCGCCTGCTTGTCAAAGAACCAGGAGTTGAGGCGCTGGACCGAAACCTTGTAGCCGGGCTTGGCTGATGTCGCTTGAGCCTCATAACTAGGGCTACCACTACTACTGAGGTATTCTTCGCTCGTCGTCATTCACGACGGTGTTTTTGGCTTTTGACTAATTATCAATTGCCTAAATAGATCACGTAGCACACTATAGAGCCCTTAGAGCTTTACAACATTGACTCTGCCACGCTTGCGCCTCAGCACTACAAACCGGAGCACGATTGAAAGCGACAGCACTATCAGTATCAGTACGAGCGCGGCGCCCCATCCAAACGAGTGCGCGTGTTCGTACGGAAGCGAAGCAAGGCGCCATATCCTGAGCGGGAGCGCGTCGACAGGCCCGGAAAAGCCCTGAAAGAACAGGCTCGTGCCAAGGATGGTCATGATGAGGGGCGCAGTCTCGCCGGCTATCCTCGCAATTGCAAGTACGATGCCGGTCAGGACGCCGCTCTTTGCGGCCATCAGCGTTATAAAGATGGTCACCTTCCACTTTGGTATGCCAAGCGAGTGGCCTGCCTCGCGGACGGAGTTTGGCACGAGCTTGAGCGTCTCCTCCGTCACGCCGACTATGATGGGTATCATGATGATGGACAATGCAACAGCGCCTGCAGTGATGTTGAACGACCCGATGGTGAGCACGAGCACAACGTATCCCACTATGCCGATGACGATGGACGGCAGGCCCGTCATGACGTTGTTAAGGAACCGCACTGCGCGGGCAAACCTGCTGTCCCGGGCGTACTCGGAAAGGTAGATGCCTGCAAGCACGCCCACCGGGATGCCGATGAGCGACGCCAGCGCGACTACAAGCAGCGTGCCCTGTATGGCCGGCCCTATCCCGCCGTCGCCTGCTATTATGGAGCCCTGCGGCTGCGTCAGAAATTCTGCGGTTATGGCGCCTGCGCCGTTTTTCACCACTTCAACAAGGATGCTTCCAAGCGGGATCATTGCTGCCGCGATGCAGGCGACCGTGACTGCGGTGAACAGCTTGTCTGCGAGCCGGCGCCGGGCGTTTGTCCTGACCATCGCATCCTGGATCATTTTTTTGCGCTCCTGCCTTGGCTGCATGTGTTATTCTTTGGCCCCCGGTGCTACCTTGACCATCCTTGACACGAGCAGCTGCGCGCCGATGTTGATGGCCATCGTGAGGATGAACAGCGTCGCGCCAAGCCCGATGAGCGCTGAGGCGTGTAGTGGCGACGCGGCCTCGTTGAACTCGTTGGCTATGAGGCTTGAAAGCGTCTGGCCCGGGCTGAACAGGCCGTCGGGTATCGCAGCCAGCCCCACGGTGTTTCCAATCACCATGGTGACAAGCATTGTCTCGCCCACGGCCCTGCCGAGGCCGAGGATGGCCGCGCCAAGGATTCCGGCCTTGGCGTACGGAAAGATAAAGTGCCAGACAGCCTCCCAGCGTGTCGCGCCGAGGCTGTACGCAGCTTCACGCTGCGAGTTTGGCACCGCCCTTAGGACCTCTCTCGAGATTGCAGAAACAATAGGTATTATCATTATGGCAAGGACGATGCCGGCGGTAAAGATGTCAAGGCCAAACGGGCCGGGGCCAAAGAACGGTATCGACTGGCCAAGCGTGTCGTACAGCGGAGCCTCGATGTAGTCAAGTATCCAGAACCGAAAGACAAAGAGCGCCCACAGGCCGTAGACGATGCTTGGGATTGCCGCCAGGATCTCTATCACAAAGCCTACCGGCGTCCCCACCTTTGCAGGCGCGATTTCGGTGATAAACACTGCGATGCCCAGGCTTATTGGCACTCCTATCGCCATTGCAATGCCCGAGCTTGCAAGCGTGCCAATGACGTAGGGAAGCGCGCCGTACGACTCCCTTCCTTCCACGGGGTTCCAGCCGGTGCCGGTAAAGAACCCAGGGCCCTGGTAAAACAGGATGGGCAGCGAGCCGTCAACCACCGAGAAAACTACCAGAAGGAGCATGCAAAGCGTGTACGCGGCGCCCCCAATCACGACCCACTTGAACAGGCCGTCGCCCCGGCGCTTTGCACTCAGAAAGAACGACGAGAGGAATTCCTTGCGCTCCTTCCGTGATTCTGAAAAAGAAGGAGGAGAAGTCATGCGATTATACGGGATGATGTGAGGCCGGAGCGTATTTGACGGTTGCCAACGGAAAAACTGTAGCTGAAGGTGATCTATATAGAGAGAGAAAGAGAGAGAGAAAAAGAAAAAAGAGGCAGGATAATGAGCTAGAGCCTACCTAGCCCAAAAAAAGAAGCCTGTCCCTTAAAGCGCGCGATGCCTATCACTGCCACAAGCGACACTGCAAGGACGAGCGCTGATACCACGCCAAACTCGGGAACGACCGACGCGCCCTTGATGCTGACCGGCCCGGCGCTGCCGTCAGGCACCGTGAATTTTATCGTGGTTTCCGTGGCTGTCGAGCCTACCTGCTGGAAGCTCACCTCCTTGCCTCCCGCCGAGACGACCTGTATGCCGTCTATCATGGCCTTTGGCAGGGTAAGCTCCACGTCGCCGGGCTTGTCAAACCCGACGTCGATTGACTGGCCCGCCGCGTTTACTGCGACGCTCGTGACCTTGGCGCTTGACGAGCTGCTGACCTTGACGGGGTAGCTCTTGCCTTCAAACGTGGCAGACACTGTAGTGTCAGAGGCTTGCTGCTGTTGCTGTTGCAGTACAGGCTGGCTCTTGTACGTCAGCGAGCCGAGGGTCTGCATGTTCAGCTTGACGACGTTGTCAGGCAGGGGCACGTACGACAGCTGCTCGGCGTGCTTTTGCCCTTCCGGCCCTATCGCCCACGCGATGAAATCAACAATCGCCTTGGCTTTTTGCGCACTGTCCACCTTGGGAGACGTGCTCATCTCCTTGTACAGAAGCAGGTAAGAAAAGCTTGCAATCGGGTACGAGTTGTCGCCTGATGCGTCAAGGAGCGAAACGTTGGCCCACGAGGCGTCACCAGCGGGGAGCGACGTAGCGCCCGCTTCTACGGCTGCCTTTGTCGAATCAAGGGTCGGTTCTACAAAATTGCCTGCCTTGTTCTTTATGCTGGCATAGTCCATCCCTGTAGTGAGCGCGTACGAGAGCTCCACGTACCCAAGCGAGTAGGGCGTCTGCCCTATCGTGTTTGAAACGCCCTCGTTTCCGGGAGCGCCAACGCCCACAGGCCACTCGACGGACTTGCCTGCGCCCACCTTGTCCTTCCATTCCTGGCTCACAGTTGCAAGGTAGCTGGTCCATACAAACGTCGTTCCAGAGCCGTCTGCCCTGCGCACGACTACAATGTCGCGGTTTGGAAGGTTGACACCAGAATTTTCAGAGGCGATCTGCGGGTCGTTCCACTTCTTTATCTTGCCAAGGTAAATGTCGGCAAGGACGGGGCCGGTGAGCTTTAGGCCCTTCTCAACCCCTGGCACGTTGTACGCTGCTACCACGGAACCAATGGTTTCAGGGATGTGGACTGCCGGCCCGGGCAGCGCGCCTCTCTCGCTTTCAGTGAGAGGTGCGTCTGACGCTCCAAAGTCGACCGTCTTTTCGGTGAACTGCTTTACCCCTCCGCCGCTTCCTATTGACTGGTAGTTCAGGCTGACATCAGAGTTTACCTTCTGGTACTGCACCCGCCACGTGTCTATCAGCGGGAAGGGAAACGTTGCGCCGGCACCGTCTATCACTATCTTGCCCTGCGCATAAGCGGACAGCATGGGCATCATAGCCAAGACAGCGGCGAAAAACCCGGCAATAACAATCATCGTCGTTCTTTTTCCAACGCCGTGCATGTCGGAAATAGCATAGACGCCCTTCTAATGGATGCCCGACGTAATTCGCATAATTCACGTAATTCATGTAGCAGTGTAAAATGGTCCGATTGTTCTTCCGTGCAGATACATGCACATGCGGTATATGCAGGATTTTTTTGCAGAAACGATAAAGCCGAGGTTGATGGCATTACCCGCGGGCCACTTTTTTGTTGGGAGGGGGATGAGGGGAAAGGGCCGGCGGGTCGGGGTTGCTGCCATTCAACCTCAACGCCCCTGTTATACCGCTGCAGACAACAAAAAGCTACCCAATATAGAATACAGGCAAGCTATAGGCGCGCGTTGAACTATGTGTTGACTGTCGGCAAGGGATATGAGCACACTGCGCGAAATAACCGGCGTGTGTATCTATGCAGGTAGTAACAGCAACAACAACAGCAGCAATAACAGGTTCTGAAAGGCATTTTGCGCTATGCGAATCGTGCTTTTGGAGCGCGACCGTTTTTGGCAAGAACAATAACAATAATCTGTTGCCTGCGTGCCCATCGTGCATGGGAGAAAATGTTTCGTTAATACCGCTGTCAAAGGACGAGGAATATCAGGTCAGGGTATCGCCTTCCGCAGGCGTCGAGATGTCCTTTTCAAGGGCCAAAAAAGCCTAGGCAGAAGAAAAAGCACCATTTTCTTTTTTACTTTATACTGACAATATATAGACAAGTTTGATATACGCGCCGGCTCTATCGGCTCCCGTGGAGCTTTACATCCTGCGTCACGGCGAGGCGGGCAAGAGGCTTGCCGCCGGAAGCAAGGATTCCGAGCGCCCGCTTACCGTTGCAGGCGAGCAAGAAGTAAAGGAGATAGCGGGCGCCCTTGTCGATCTCGGGATAAAGCTTGACTTTGTGGCCGCAAGCCCGCTTGCAAGGGCTCGCCAGACCGCCGAGATCGTCGTCAAAAAACTAAAGGTCAAGAAAGGAAAATTCGAGCTGTGGAACGAACTAAAGCCGGAGGGAAGCAGGCTTGCGCTCTATTCCAAGCTTGCGCAGTTCAAGCCCGGCGATTCTGTAATGGTGGTAGGTCACGAGCCGTACCTCAGCAGCCTGGTTGGCGACCTGATGTTTGACAGCCAAGGGAGCAGTAGCGGTGGCGGCAGTAATGGGCGCATTGTGCTGAAAAAGGCCGGCCTTGCAAGGGTCAGCGTGACGTCGCTCCGGCCAAGGGCAAGGGGGGAGCTGCGGTGGCTTCTTACGCCGCGCCACATGAGGAGGATGATGACAACATAACATGAAAGTCTCTGTCGTCGACCTTGGCTTTAACTCTGTCAAGATGGTCAACTATGACATCAAGCGCGACGGCACTTTCAAGGCATACCGGCAGGAAGGAGTCAAGGTCAAGCTTGGAGAGGGGCTTGGCAGGGGAGGCTACCTTTCCGGCGAGCCCGTGCAGCGCACCATTGAAGCATTGAAGCTGTTCCGCGACATCATTAATTTTGATTCCATACGGCACGTGCTGCCGGTTGCGACAAGCGCCGTGAGGGACGCTGCAAACCGCGACTCTTTTCTCAAGCAGATCCGTGAGGAGACGGGCTTTCAGTTCAAGGTACTTTCCGGTCAGGAGGAAGGATTCTACTCGTACGTTGGCGCGCTTGCGTCAACCTGTGTACCCACGTCGCTCTTTTTCGACCTTGGAGGCGGAAGCCTGGAGCTTGTCTACACCGAAAATTACAACGTAAAAAAGGTCGAGTCGTACCCCCTTGGCGCGCTGCGCCTGTCAAAGACGTACAGCGACAATGACTCTTCGTTTTCAAAAAAAGCGTACGGCAAGATGGAGGAGCGCATACTGGACACGCTGCCTGACAGAAAGGAGCTTGGTACAAGCGTTGACACCACGCTTGTAGGCGTCGGTGGCACGCTGCGGGCCATTGCGCGCTATGAGCAAGAGCTTGCCGGCTATGAGCTTGACAAGATCCACAACTATCGCATGAGCTATTCTTCCGTCTCTGCAATAGCAAGCGAGCTGTCCAAGACGGACAGGGGCGATCTAGACAAGATAAAGGCTATTGGGAGCAACAGGGTAGACACCATCGTCGCCGGCTCGGCGGTGATCTCGCTTCTCATGCAAAAGCTGGACTTTGACAAGGTAATAGTCAGCGCCAGGGGCCTGCGCGAGGGGATACTGTCGGTGTTTTTGCGCGACCCAAAGGCATTTTATAACAACAACAATAACAGCATGACTGCCGAGCGGGCCAAGGTGTACGTCACGTTTGCGTGCCAGCAGCAGGGGCTGCTCCCGCAGTACGCGTTTTCGCTGGTAAAGCCGCTGGTGTCTGCGGGCCTCCTGCGCGAAAAAGAGCGGGCGATACTGGGCCATGCGCTTAAACAGATAGTCGTCCTTCCCACCGTCACAAACCTGAGCAACCTCTTTCACCTGATAATGGACGAGGACAACGCGTTTCTCACGCACCGCGAGCAGCTGATCCTTGCGCTTGCCATCGTCCACACCAAGAAGGAAAAGACGGTGGACTGGCTGTTTTCAAGGTACGGCTCGATACTGGAGCCGCAGAACAAAAAGTCGATTGAAAAAATCTCGGCGTGCATAGCGCTCTCGGAGATCCTTGAAAGGACAAAGGCGATGGCGCGCCTGTCGATAAGCGGCAACAACAACAAAAAAGTCGCAATCAAGATCCTGCAGGGCAAGCAGCAGGCCGCTGTCCCGGCGACGCTCCTTGCAAGCGCGCTGCGCAACTTTGAGCGGGCGTTTGACGTCACTGCAAGCTGCCAGATTGTTGTTGCCAGTACAAACGGATCTGCTGCGACAAAAAGGCAGGAGGTCGTCAGGGTGATCGTATGAGATATGACAATGATGATGATGTCGTCTGTTAACAACAAAAATCGCGAAATAATACCGGGCAGGCTGATAATAGTGGAGGGCGTGGACGGGTCCGGCAAGTCCACGCAGATACGCCTGCTTGAAAAGTGGTTCAGGTACATGGGGCTGCAGGTGTTCTTTACCGAGTGGAACTCGTCAGAGACGGTAAAGGAGATAACGTCCAAGGGCAAGAAAAAGGCTCTGCTGACGCCAATAACGTTCAGCCTGCTGCACGCCACCGACTTTGCCGACAGGTACGAGCGCCACATCCTGCCGCTTTTGCGCGCAGGGTACATCGTGCTTGCAGACCGCTATATCTACACGGCGTTTGCCCGCGACGTCGTGCGGGGCTGCCACCCGCGCTGGGTGCGCCACATGTACGACTTTGCAGTCAAGCCGGACATCTCGTTTTACTTTCGAGTTCCGGTGGACATTGCGTTTGACAGGATAGTGAAGAACAGGCCGAAGCTGAAATACTACGAGGCGGGCATGGACCTGAACCTGAGCAACGACCCCTATGAAAGCTACCGCATATTCCAGGGAAGGATAGTGGAGCAGTACGACTCGATGGTCGGGCCGGAGAACTTTGTAGTGATCGACGGCACGGCAGACATCGAGGAGCAGCAGAAGGTCATGCGCCAGAAGGTGATGGAGCTTTTGCCAAGGCAGTTTTTCCGGGGCAAGCAACAACAACAGGAAGAAAAGGAGGTGCCCGCAGAGTGAGGCGCGGCAGAGCAGTAGCAGCGGCAGCAGAAAGGACGCTCCAGTTCTACGGCCACGGCATACCCTACATTGAGGACACAGGGATCAAGGGCAGGCTCATAGTGATAGAAGGTCCCGACGCGTCTGGCAGGAGCACCCAGATAGGGCTGATAACGGCCAAGCTTGAAGCAGCAGGCCACGCCGTTTTAAACACGGGCTTGAAGCGGTCGGAGCTGATAAGCGAGGGAATACTGGAGGCAAAGAGGAATTTCGCCGGCAGAAAGACGCTCTCGCTCTTTTACGCAGCCGACTTTGCAGACCAGCTTGAAAACAAGATAATCCCCGCGCTGCGCGCAGGTTACGTCGTGCTTGCAGACCGATACATCTACACGCTGCTTGCAAGGGAGGCGGTAAGGGGCATCAGCAGGCGCTGGTCGCACAACCTGTTCTCGTTCGCAATAGTGCCGGACCTGGTGTTCTACCTCGATGTCGAGCCGGAGGAGCTTGTGCACCGCGTCTTTCAGAAAAACGCGTACCTCGACTACTATGAATCAGGCGCAGACATGGGGCTTGCCAACGACATGTTCGAGTCCTTCATGAAATACCAGGCCATGATCGCCAAAGAGTTCCGCAGGATGCAAAAGCGATACAACCTTGTGATAATAGACGGCAACAGGTCCATACCGGAGATAAACGCCGACCTGCAAAAGCGCATCGACGCCTTTTTGGAATCGGCGCATGCGGCGAGCAGCAAGGCGACGCTCTAATCATGCAGCAGGGCAAAACGACGCAGTTTGAGAAAAATTTTGAAGCAAGCTCGGCCCGTGTAAAAAAGAGGCTTGCCGCGTACCTGCGCGACCCCGAAGACGGAAAGAACGTGCACGCCATGCGCACTTCCCTGCGGCGCCTTGAAGCCGCGTTCTTGCTCCTGCCAAAAAAAGAGCGCAAGAGGAACAAAAAGCAGGCTGACGCGTGCAAGGCGTTTTTCCGCGCCAACAGCCGCGTGCGCGACCTTGACATAATCAGTGCCAAGATCACGGCCCTTGGAGGCGATCCGTTTGTGGACGCGATTGCAGGCAAGAGAAAGGCCGCGCTTGTCCACGCGCTTGCGCTGGCGCGGTCGCTAGAAAAAAACAAGATGCCGCTGGCTGCAAACGCAATAAAGAAAAAGAAGAGCATTGACGGAGACAAGCTTGCCGCAAGGATGGACAAGGTCGCCGGGAGGCTGGTTTGCGCTATTGAAGAGCGCCTGCCGGTAGTAGTCGGCGACAGCAGCAAAAAAGAAGAGCTGCACGGGTTACGCAAGGACCTGAAAAAGCTGCGCTACATGCTAGAGATCCTTCCTGCCGGCCGCAGGAAAAAGTACGAAAGGGCGGTAGCAAAGGTTGTTGTAGGCGGCAGCAACAGCAATAGTGGCAGTAACAATGTCATGGCAAGGCTCAAGGAGCTGCAGGGTACGCTTGGGCTCGTACGCGACTGCGACATTACAATAGAATACCTACAAAGGGTCAAGGGCGCAGGGGCCGTTTTGCAAAAGGGAAAGGATGAAAGAGACGCGCTTTATGAAAAATTTGCAAAGAATATGATGATGACGATAATGGCAAGCTAGGCGCAGGCTTGCCTGCATTTGGGGCCATGTATGCTGTCCAGCATTGTAGAGCAGCGCGTGCAGCCGCGTAGCAAAGCTACGCCGCAGCTCTGGCACACCCTGAGCGTCTGGAGCTGGGCGCCACAAGCCCTGCAACAGGTGTCCGGCATATACGCGGCCTTTGCAAAACGATTACTTTTCGCTTGTCTATGCCCTGCACGTAGATCCACTGTCCAGACGTGTTCTATGTCGGGCAGGCTTTTCTTTTGCGCCCTCTCAAGTATCCTTGCTATCCTGCGTACGAGAGGTTGACTGGAAACCCCGGCAGCAGAAGAGGAGCACCATACAATAATGACGCTGTGGGGCCACACCATCAACCTCCTTTCCTTTTCTCTCGTTGCCACCATACTATATGATCCCCATTGTCAAAATTGATTCTATCCGCGGCAAATCCGCTTGACCGAAAATGCTCATATATCACCTGCAGCCCATATAAGACACGTGAGGCAGCACTCCTCAATCGTTATAGATGCTGACGCCTCCCCGTCCGGCTACATAGCCTGGTACAACCATTACACCGGTGGGAAGAACATAATACCTGTCCGCCCCTCGCCAAAGAACGAGCGGTTTGGCGTGCAGCGGATGGAGCTTTTGGCCATCTATTTTGCGCTCAAGGAGAACCTTGCACACATACGCAGGGCCTTCAAGCGCTCAAGCAAGAGGCGCATCGTAGTCGAGGTGAGGAGCGACTCGAAAACAACAGTGGACCAGCTCCGCGGCACGACGCAGATAAGGGACTCGCTCATGCGCAGGATCGTTTCGGTCATCGGCAGGCTCCTTGCAGGCATGGACTACTGCACGACCATAGTCTTTGACCACCTTGAGCGATCAAGGAACATCGCCGGCCTGATGCTTGAGCAGAAGAGGCGCAAAGAACAGGAGCACAGGATGGAGATGCGCTCTTCCTTGTACGACATGACAGGGTTTGCGCCGCCGATATCATCATCAGCAGCAGCGCTATGCGCTTGATGATGACGATGACGACCACTTTCTCATCCACTGGAGCAGGTTGATGACAGACTCGACGAGCTCCTGACCCTTTGGCGTCAGCCTGTACTCGACGCGGGGCGGGATCTCGCTGTACGCCTTGCGCTCCAGTATCCCACCTTTTTCCAGCTCCTTTAGCCGGGTTGCAAGCGTCTTGCTGCTGACTCCTTTTATCGTGTCGCGAAACTGCTTGTAGCGCACCGGCTCGACGGTGCAGCAGAGCGGTATCAGGATCTCTAGCGTGCCCCTTTTCGTTATTATCCTGCGCAATCTCGCAGTTTCTGACATGAGAGAAGCGGCATCATAGCCGTCAAAGCCGCAATCTTGTATGACCGGTAGTTTCTTGGTTTCCATCTTTACACCAGCTGTGTTTGTTTCCTCTTTACAACTTAAATAGTTTCTCTAGTAAAGTATTGGCATGAACAACAACGGGAACATCAAGGAAAAAGTGAGGGAAAAGTACGGCAGGGTGGCGCTGTTGCAGGATTCATGCTGCGGGCCCGGCGAATGCGGATGCGGCACATCATTATCGCCAATGGAGGCTGCAGGTGCGACAGGGTACAGCAAGGAAGACCTGTCGTCCGTGCCTGAAGCGGCTATACTGGGCGCAGGGTGCGGCGCGCCGTTGAATTTTGCGGATCTGAAGGAAGGCGAGACTGTCGTGGACCTTGGCTCCGGGGCCGGCATTGACGTGTTCCTGTCTGCCAAGCGCGTCGGCGCAGGCGGCAGGGCGATTGGCATCGACATGACCGATGAAATGCTTGCAAAGGCAAGGAAAAACGCAAGCGAGCACGGCGGCTATGAAAACGTCGAATTCAGAAAGGGCGACATCGAGGAGCGAATACCGCTTGAAGATGCAAGCGCCGACGCCGTGATAAGCAACTGCGTCATCAACCTGACTCTTGACAAGGTAAAAACATTTTCCGAGATTCACAGGGTGCTAAAAGACGGCGGCAGGATGGTCATTTCTGACATTGTCACCGACAGCGAGGCCGAGGCAGTCGACCCGGAGGAATGGTGCAGCTGCATCGACGGCGCGCTCACAAAGGAAAACTATGTTGCCGCCATAAAAAAAGCAGGCTTTGGAAACGCAACGGTCCTTGAGGAGCGTCCTTACATTGAAAAGGTGGACGGGCGGAGGCTTTCAAGCATCGTGGTAAGAGCCATGAAATGAACGATCAGCAGCAACGACAACAAGAAAAGACAGTGCTTTTCGTGTGCGTCGAAAACGCAGGCAGGAGCCAGATGGCGGAGGGCTTTTTCCGGAAATACGCGCCAAAAGGCTACAGGGCGATAAGCGCCGGGACGCGGCCGGCGCAAGAGATAAACCCGCTTGCTGTGCAGGCCATGAAGGAGGCAGGAGTCGACATCAGCAGGCAAAGGAGCAAGGTAATAGATGACGACATGGTACGCGGCTGTGCCGTGGCCGTCAACATGGGCTGCATGGACAAGTCCGAATGCCCGCTCTTGTTCCTGAACAACCCCGTCGACTGGGGCATAGAGGACCCAAAGGGCAAGCCGATTGAAAAGGTGCGCCTTATCCGCGACGACATTGAGAGAAGAGTAAAGGAGCTTGTCAGAGACCTCGAAAACAGCGGTTAGGCTGGCCGCGGACAAAAAGAGGTTCCTTGCAGAGCTTGTCGGCACGTTTGTAATAGTGGTTTTTGCCACCGGCTCTGTCGTAATTGACGCTAGGCTTGGCGGCGTCCTTGGCACGCCCTTTGCAGCGATATGCCCCGCAATAGCGGTTGCGCTGATGGTATACGCCTTTGGGAAAATATCGATGGCGCATTTCAACCCCGCCGTTACGCTTGGCTTTTTGATAACGGGGCACATTACGCCCCGGCAGTTCCCGGTGTATTTTGCGGCAGAAATAATTGGCGCGCTGCTGGCAAGCGCGTTTGTCGCCTTTGCGATAGGCACGGAGGCAAACCTTGGGGCAAACGCGCCAAATTACTCTTTTCCACTTCCTCTCATAATAGCAGCAGAAGTCCTTGCCACCGGGCTCTTGATGGCTGTCATTTATGTCGCAGTATACACAAGGGGGTTGCGGGGCTTTGGCGGCATCGCCATCGGAGGCATGATAGGCCTTGACATTTTGTTTCTGTCGTTTGTATCAGGCGCATCGATGAACCCGGCAAGGTCGCTTGCGCCAGCGCTGCTCTCCGGGTTTATCACAGATTTGTGGCTGTACTGGACGGCGACCTTTGCCGGCGCGGCCGTAGTCGCAACGGTTGTTGCACGCAAAAAGAAATTATTATTCCGCTAGCCGGCTTTTTCTTCTTCCGGCTTGCGGTCGTCGTCATCGTCGTCATCATTATTGTCATCGTCAGTGCTACTAGTGCTGCTCTGCACCCTGATCTTGCTTCCAAACCTGATGATATAGGGAGCCATAAACGTGGTTACGATAGTCACGACGCCGAGCAGTGGTAGTATGGTCGAACTAATGGCTCCCACGTCCTGCCCTCCCTTGACTACCACGAGCGACAGCTCTCCCTTTGCGGCAGACATGCCAAACCCCGTCCGGAGCGCGGTGACGCTGTCATATTTTGCCTTGGTCAGTATGCCTGTCACGATGAGGAACTTGGCCCCAAACGAGGTGAGTATCAGTATCGCGGCAGGCAGTATATAGTCCGGCAAGACCCTGATGTCCATGAGCGCTCCTATAGAGACAAAGAATATGGCGGCAAACATGTCGCGCAGGGGCAGGGTAAGTATCCTTGCTACTGCCGCGCTGTTTGACTCTGCCACAAGCACACCGGCCAAGAACGCGCCTGTCGCCACCGACAGCCCGATCCCGTTTGCAATAAAGGAAAGCCCAAACGCAAGGCCAAGGATTACTATCAAAAGAAGCGCATAGTCGTTTGTCCTGCCGGCCCTGTCCACTATCTTGGGGAAAAGGCGCGACCCAAGGAACAGAACGCCGCCGATGAACGCGGCCACTATGCCGATTGAAATTGCAAGGTTCAGGGGCTCCACCTGGCCACCGTTTGCCGCAACAGACTGCAGAATAGCAAGTATGCTGATGGCCAGTATGTCTTCTACCACCGTGATGCCAAGCAGCAAGATGGACGACTTGTCCTTTATCATGCCCAGCTCCTCAAGTATCCTCACAGTAACGACGGTACTGGTGATGGACAGCGCAAGGCCTAGAAACAGCGAGTCAAAGAACGCAAATCCAAGGTACTGCGCGATAAAGAACACCAAAAAGAGCGTGCCAAGCGTCTCTGCCACTGCCACCACAAACGACACCCTGCCCACCGACCGCAGCTTTGCCATCGGAAACTCCGTGCCTACCACAAAGAGCAGCATGATGATGCCAAGCTCTGCAAGCACGTTTATGGTGCTGGCGTCCCGCACGAGGCTGAAAGGCGGGGTGTACGGGCCGATGAGTATGCCGGCAAGTATGTAGCCTATTACCATCGGCTGCTTTAGCTTGTACGTGATGGCAATCATTATGGCGGCGACTACCATCACCACCGCAAAGTCCTGGACTATGAAATCTGTCGGACCGTTTCCGGGCGCAAAGAACTGCGGAAAAATTGTGGTACCGATTGTTGTCGCGGCGGTCTGGTTCACCGCACTACCTAAGGCTTGCCAAAATAAAAACACAAGCTTGTGTGTATGTGTTCGTTTTTAGGTGGGTAGGTTTTATAGCAATAACACAGTGTCGCGTTTTAACATCCGGCGCCGGCTGCTCTTTGTGGCAATAGGCGCCATCGTCTTCTTTGCCGCGTACTCGGCCGGCGCAGCCGTACAACTGACGCCGACAGAGGCCAAGGAGGTCCGCGACTCGTTTTCGTCGCAAATAGAGGACATCAACGACGTCGGAATATTCGTAAACAACGTCAAGATAGCGCTTGGCATGTTCGTGCCGGGGCTGGGCATCGGCCTGGGCGTGTTTTCCGGCTATGCTACGGGCAACGTCTTTGCCGCGCTTGCGCAGGACTCGCCGGTGCTTCAGGGCATACCGCCCCAGCTCATCCTCATCACGCCCTTTGGCGTGATGGAGGTCATCACGTACGGCCTTGCGATGTCAAGGAGCGGGATGCTTGTCTATTATTTTGCAAAAAAGAGGCCGTGGCGCGAATATGTTGCCCCGACGCTGATAGAGCTTGGCATAGCCGCGGCAATACTGCTAGCAGCCGCCGCAATAGAGTGGTGGATGATACAAGAGCTTGGCGGCACAAACTTTGAGGGTTTTTGATTAAACCTGCAGAGTGTCAATATTCTACGCAGATTCCCGGCACCGCAACTTTTCTAAAGAGATGCGGCCTGCTGACGGTCCCGTCAGGATAGTGTGCAAGCCTTGCCCGAAACGCAGGGTCGCTAACGGCCTGCTTCATGTGTGCTACCGACTCCCATATTGCATAATTGACAAAAACGGTGCTTTCTCCTATGCCGCGGTGAAGCTGCGTAGAGATCAAGCCCGGCTTTTGCTTGAAAAATGCAGCGTCTTCTGCCCAGGCTTTGAGCACTTTGTCAACGTCCTGGGGTTTTGCATTGAACACGTTGATAAAAACCACCGGCCCTCCGTAGTCCTTTTCCTCTAGCTGTTGATCGAGTTTGATGTTCTCGTCCATTTCCTCAATCTTTATCATGATGATGAGTACACACGTACTTGCATGATAGAAAAAAGTTATCACGCAGGTGTTCTTTTCGTACAGAAAGTTTACCAAGAATTTCAGTAAAAAGAGGGTTTCAATTAACGACCTCAAAATATTTCATCATACGACCCTCCCCCTGAATTGATGCTCCCAACCTGTACGGTCCGGTTTCATTAAGGATCAGTGGACCCCTGTTGATGCCTATGTCCCGTGGGTGAAATTCTTCGTTGATGTCATGAGCCGGTTCGCAATTATATCCAATCGGACTCCTGCTGTACCAGACCACCTGCTTGGTATTTACATTTTGTATTGCTACATTGGGGTAAGTGCAGAGCCTCCCATACCCGCTCACCTTGACAATGAAATCTATCTCTTTACCGGCTTGATAGGCACTCTTGAACCCTTCGATTGTCAGGGTAAGGGGAGAATAGCTTTTGTTATCATCATCATTATTGTTGTCGTCATGCAATGTACTGAACTCTATGCACCTTCCACTCTGCAAAAAGTTCATGACATTTTCTTCGCCATATACTGGCGGTATAAAGTTGTATAAGGTTCTGTTTTCAATTGATGCTGCATCGCACCTTATTTGTATCTGTTTGAGTCCAGAGATTGTTGCGTCCTTGCTAATGATGTCAAAGCCGTTGCCTTCAAACGTTGCAGAAAGGGTCAATCGCCGAAAACTTTCATCATATCCATCGCCATCAGCGTCTCCCCACCGGGATATTTCGTAATGGTACGTAATAGCGGTACTATTTTGCGAAAACCCGCTGGTAAAGTCGGGATACTTTTTCACAAAAAGCTGCACTTCTTGCAACTGTTCTGCCCTTTTGAATTCTTGAATTGGCGGCCTTTCCCTAGTTATTGCCGCAGACATCGGAGTCATGAAAAGTGCGAACAATATTACAAACACGATTCCAATTGCCAGTGCTGCAATGACAGGCGCGGTAATGCTGTCGTTGCCCACGATAGAGTGGAATTGAAAAAGATGCTTTTCAGCATTGCGTAACAAAACACAATTCGTCAATCAACGTAATATTGCCCAAGTCCGGCATATCATTATCCTTTGTGTATTGTACAACAAAATTAAAAACACAATTAATCGATTTTAACCCTCTTCGGGCTCTGGGCCTGCCGCCGCGCCGCCGCCACCACCGCCCTTTACGTTGTATTTCTCGATAAACTCTGAGGCCTTGGCCGCCACCTCGGCCCACTTCCATCTCTTGACGCTCATCCTGCACAGGTCGACCTTCCACTGCTCCTTGCGCTTCATCCATCGGTAGAGCCGGAGGTCCCTGCCGTACTGGCTTTCAACCACTACGAGCGCGACTATCAGGTTGTCGCTTCTGTAGAGGTCATAGCCGTCAAGCACCTTGAACGTGGCCGAAACAGGGTAGCGGGATTCACTCATATGTACATGCAAGCTTTGTTGCCGCCGGTTTTAAGTTTTGGCGAGTGTTTACACTCTTTTGAAGAGGCCCGGATAGGTTACGACCAGCCCGTGCTCGTCAACCTCGATGTCCCGGCTAAAGTTGCCGTCTACTGATTCGTACCTGTAAAGCCGGCCGGGCTCAATGCAGGTGTAGCGCTGAAGGTCGGCCGTGACTGCCAAGTCAGGCAAGCTGACATAGGCCACAGAAACGTCCTTGCTTTCGCCCAGCTTTAGGCCGAGCCGGCGGATGGGTATGGTGTTTGTAAAAGGCGTGGCAGAAAGGTCAACGTCGATGGAGCCGCTCAGGTAAGGCAGGACGGCGCCGGAAGCACCACCACTATCATCGGTCCAGTTGCCGCTGCCGTCGCTTGCAAGGTCAATGTGCTTGCCACCGGTCAGCAGCCTGACTTTGACCTCTCTTGTCCGCCATGATCTGTCGCAGGCGATTCTGTACGTGGTTGAATAGGCCGTTCTTTCCAATACAGACTCTGCTATAATGCCATCAGGACCCTCTTCTAGGACGAGGCGCTCCCAGCCGTCGCCTGCCCAGGTATGCCAGCGTGCAACGATGATGGTCAAGCTAGGAATTTTCTAAAGGCATTGATTTCTTAAGTTTTAATAGAGAGACAAAAAGAGAGAGGGAAAGGCCTTCTTATTTACTGGCCCTCGCCGCATGCAGGGCAGGTCTTTTGCGCCTTGGGCATCTTGGCCCCGCACTCGACGCAGTATTTCATTGAGGCCCTGTCCTTTTGTTGTTGAGCCATGCCAACAGACTTTTCCATTGACATTACGGCTTTTTCAAGCCGTTTTTGATATATAAATACAGTTTACAAACGCATTGAACTGGTATGCAAGTATCAGTATTTTCACACCGTATGATTGATATTTATTGTGGCAATGGGCGCTGAAATGCGTGATCGGGCTCAAGGTGCACAGGACGCCCCAGTTCTCCGGCCAGCCGAGGATAGTTGCGGCGCTTCCGGACATGGGAAACGTCGCCGGAATCGGCCTTGCGTACCTTGCGAAAAAGCTTGACGCCAAGGTTTTTGCCGAGCTGTACTCGTTCTGGCCTCCCTTTGTCAGCTACAAGGACGGGGGCATTGTCGATTACAAGCAGGCCAGCTACCGCTTTTATGCAGTCGATGCAAGCGACCTTTTGATATTCACCGGCGATTTCAACCCGGCCGACCCTAGGCGCCTGTACGAGGTCTGCGATGAGGTTCTGGGCATGGCGCAGCGCATGAACGCAGGCGCGCTATACTCTATAGGCGCCGCGCTCAGGCAGCCGGGCGCAGGAGGCAAGGTGCTTGCCGCCGTCAACAACCCTGCGCTCGTACAGCCGTTAAAGCAGGCTGGCGCCGAGATGCTGCAGGGAGAAGGCCAGATTTCCGGCTTTAACGGCCTTGTCCTTGGCTTTGCAAAGGAGCGCGGGATCGACGCGGCGTGCGTCCTTGGAGAAATTGACAACCCAAACATCATCCAGCCAAAGGCAGCGCAGTCGATTCTGCAGGTTTTGCTAAGGCTGCTGGGCCTGGAGTCATTTGACATGGCGCAGCTTGACGAGGAAGAAAAGAGAAAAAACTTCATGGAGCAGCAGGTGGGCTACCTTGAAAAGGTGATAGAAAGGGGCGAGCCTCCGGGCGTCGCCTAGAACTCCAAGTATGTTTGCCTCTTTACCTGGTCGATAACCATCGCAGACAGGTCAGAGAACTCTTTTCCCTCAAGGTCGCTTGCGACGCCTTTGAACGTCGTCTCCTTGTCGGTCGTCAGGTGCTCAAACACCCACACCTTTAGCTTTTGCGTGTCGATGCCGCTTGCCTTCAGGAATTTTGCAATATCAGACTGCATGAAATGCTTTGACAGGTCGCGCGGCCACGGCCTTGGAAGCAGTATCACGCTCTTGCCATCCTTGACTGCCTGCACGAGATCCTTCTTTTTCTGCTCAATGTCGCCTGTCACATGGAACGTGACTATGAACGCCTTGTCGGTTGGCACGCGGGATTTTGCGGCTGCAACCTGAATGGAGCTGATGCCGGGTATTATCTGGACGTTGTCATCACCAAATATCTCTAGCAGGCGGTCAACCACTTCGGATTCAGAGAAATTGACGTCGCCCGTGAAAGGCACAGTGCAGTACTCGCCGTCCTTCATCCTTGCATAGACGCCCTGGTACACGTCCTCCTGCGACTTCATCGTGACCTCAAGGACCTCTTGCCTGCTGCGGTCAATGACTCCCTCTATGGTAGCAAGCGTGTACTTGTAACCGACAATGTACTTCGATTTCCTGACGGCTTCCTTGGCCGCGTCGGTCACGTACAGGGGCGATCCGGGCCCAACGCCTACCACAAAGAGCTTTTTTGGCAACAGAGGGTGGAAAGAAAAATGCCTTCTTTAATTATTGCGCTATTGCTCGATGTTATTATTTTGCGACGACCATCGTGTTGGTGCTGCGCACGCCCTTTATCTTGCGCAGCTCCCAAGAGACGACGCGCTGGACTTCCTTTTCGGTCGGCTCTTCCACTACTGCCATGATGTCGTATTCGCCGTACAGCTCGTAGACTTCCTTCACCCCGTCTAGTGCTTTTATCTCTTCATGCAAAAGGCCCTCAACGCCAGTGTCGGCGCTGATTAAAACGAATGCTTTGGTCATTTATCGGTCTTTATTGGTAATGTGCGGCTCCAAAGCTACCCATATAACGCTTTGCCTAAGCAGTTTTAACCAAGTTTATGAGAGGAGTCCAGTCCATGCGCTGGAACTCTAGCGGATCCTTTGCAGGGTACGTGACCCAGCCCTTGACTATCGAGAACTTCACAGTTTTTGCAGTGTCGCCGAGGTTGAGCTTTACCTTGAGGAGCGTGCCCCACCTCTTTTCCTCTGACGAGATGTCCATTATCTGCCGGAACGGCACCTCGAAATTGTCCGGGCTCTTGTCCAGGTCCTTCTCAAGATCTTTTATGCCATAGCCCTCAGCAGGCCGAAAAACGTTCTCGCCGGCTTTGAAGCGGTTCAGCTGCCGGGTAGAGTGCGTGTCGTGCGCGCGGTATGTCATCTCTGTTTTCGAGATGAACGCGAGGCGCCGGTCGGTTATCACCAGCATGCCCTCTCTTCCGCGCTTTAGAAAGCCCTCGTCTTCTTTCCAGATCCAGAAAAGGTGTGCTTTTATCTGCTCGTCCCATTCGACCAACTAGCTTGCTCTACAGTAGCAAGGAAACAACGAGTTACTTAAAATGTTAATTGAAAATTTTATTATCTAAAAAGAAAGAAAAGAGAAGAGAAAGAAGGGGACTTTTAACCTTCTTCCCAGCCCTTCACGAAGAGGCCGTGCTTCTTCAGTGGGACTGGCTGTCCTGGGGTGTAATCCATCGGCCTCATCCAGAAGATTGCCTTTGTCGGGCAAACGCCGATGCACGCTCCATCGGAGATGCATCTCTCTGGATAGAAGACAAATGCCTTACCCCTCTTCCATCCTTCCACCGGCTTTACTCTGAGCACATCTGGACCGAGAGCGGTGCAGATTTCTACGCAGAGCGCGCAGCCGATGCAGTGCTGTTCAGAAACATCAGGAAGTATTGCGACTGGCATCTAGTTCACTAAGCGTTGACAGTGCGTGAAACTATTTAAACTCTGTGCCGTCTGTATAACAGCGATATAATCCAGCATGATCATGAGAGAGAAAGAAAAGAAACGCAAAAGGCTGATCCAATGCAGGCATTTGCGGCATACCGAGGGATATGTAGCGGAATGAACCGCCAATGGTCGTGGCTCTGTTCTTTTGGCACAACGCAACAGGCGCCTGCATCTTTTCAGCCAGTCTAGCTGGGCAGATAGACTAGGCTTACATCGACATTTGTATAATATATAGAGTTCTCATGATCAGTTGGTATTCTTCCGGTTACGACCATACACTATTAAGCCAATTTCTGCCACCTTGCAAATATGACGCTGCTCCACATTGCCTTTGACGACACTGACTCGAGGGCAGGACGATGTACAACTCATCTGGCCTTCCGGGTCGCAGGAGAGCTGCAAAAGACTATGGGAGCAGAGCTTGTCGATTATCCACTCCTGATACGGCTCAACCCCAACATCCCCTGGAAGACGCGGGGCAACGGCGCAGTCTGCCTGCGGGCAAGGCTAAAAGATGCAGGCAGGGCTGTTGACTATGTCAGGCAGGCAGTGGAGGAAGGCTCGGCTATTGGGAGCGGGGCAAACCCGGGCATGGCATTTTTGGAAGGAGAGGAAATATTGCCAGAGAAATTGAAGCAGTTTAGCGCCTTTGCCATGTGCGACGTGTCCAGCCGGCAGCAGGCCGAAAAGGTGGCAAAAGAATGCGGGATAAAATTCTGGACGTTTGGCAACGGGCAGGGGCTTGTTGGCGCACTGGGCGCAATGGGCTGCGCGCTTGACGGCGACCACACGTTTGAGCTCATTGCGTACCGCACGCCGGAAAACTGCGGCACCCCCCGGGTGGTGGACAACGACAGGATTATCAAGTTCAGCAAGGAAACTTTTCCATACACGTTCAACAACTATGACCAGAACCACGGCAGGGTGTTGATTGCGCCGCACGGGCCCGATCCCGTGTTCTTTGGCGTCAGGGGCGAAAGCCCGGAGGTAGTGTCGTCGGCCATGTCCAAGATATTGCCTGCGGAAAAACTGGAAGGCCACATGGTGTTCCGCTCAAACCAAGGCACCAACATGCACCTGCAAAACGAGCTTGACCTGCGTGCGGCAAAGGCGTACACCGCCGGCCATGTCAGGTGCAGGGTAAAGAGCAAGCCGTACGCGATGGAGGGAGGGCACGTGATGTTTTCAGTAGAGCAGTCCGGCGCCGAGATGCCGGCAGCTGTTTACGAGCCGACCGGCCTTGCAAACGTTGCAGTCGCGCTTGCGCCGGGCGACCTTGTCGAGATAGGCGTCGGGGTGCGCAAGGGCACGACCCTTCACCCAAAGATACTGAACGTCGAATACTTGCTGGTAAAGGAGCTTGCGCCCGTCTACGACGTTGCAAACCCGCTGTGCAAGATGTGCGGCAGGCGCATGAAGTCGGAGGGCAGAAACAAGGGCTACCAGTGCGAAAAATGCAAGTTCCGCGACCAAAAGGCGCAGAAAATAATGGTGGAAAAAGTGCGCGCGATAAAGCCGGGATTGTACGTGCCTACGCCAAAGGCGCACAGGCACCTGACAAAGCCGGTGCACAGATACGGGATGGAGAAAACGGGTTTTCAATATACAACATCATACGTAAAGTAGCGGGGGGTGGATTTTCCGGATAGAAGTGTAGGTATCCTGTTGAACCACCGATCTGCGGGTTATGAGCCCGCCGGGATGACCTGGCTTCCCCACCCCGCTGACAACTTTTCTACGATGGGGGAATATATCTCTGCCTAAAGTCAGGGCACTTGATTATTGGACGGAATTTGCAGAACGCTCAAGTAATTGCTCTGCGTTATACGATCGCCGCGTTAATGCTTGGCAGCCTGAACAAAACCATTTTTGGCGGACGAAGATGGCTTTTTCATTGACTATGCTGTCAGTTGCAGTTGTGGCTATTGTTCTAGCTGCGATATTTGTCATGCCTAGCCAAAGAATCTTTTCGACGAGGATACCGGCGGTAGTGCAGAGCAGAGACTATACTCACATCTCTGAGGAACTAATCATGAATAACAGAGGATTGCGTACAGCTCTCGAGTGTGCGGATTCGCATTATGAAATTTTAAAGCGCACGGGATCACAAACACAGAATCCCATATCAGCGGATCCAAGTTGTGAAACAAAGATCAGTGCGTATGACGCAAGTATGATAAAGTCGCAGATTCCGGTGTTCTCGCTCGACGGGCATTATCTGTACCAGGTAGAACACGAAGGCAAATACCACACGATTTTAATGCTGCCCGAATGATTCATTTTAGCGCCGCATCGGATCTCTTCTTTCTAACATATGCCATTATGGCGATTATCGCAGCAGTCACTATTACCGCGTACGCGATTTTTATCGCTGCGTCATAAGCATTGCAAGCCGGCTGCTCGCATGGCATCTGTGCAAACAGCGCTTCAAGCATATATGGCTACGATAGCAATTACATGCACCTAAAGATTGCTAGAATTCCCCTTCTTCTTGCTGTTCCTGCTCTTCTTCCTGCTGCTGGCGCGCCCTTGCCGCTGCCTTTTCCCGCATCTCTGCAAGGCGCGACGCAAGCCATGCCCTCCAGTACGCGTCAAAATCAAGTGACGATTCGGCAGCAGACAAGGCAAAAGGGGGTTGCAGGCCAAACAATATAGGTTTATTTCTCCGCCTTGCGCGCTACGAATCATAATTATGAACGTCAAGTCTGCAAACGACGTCGACTTTGCCAAGCGCGGAGGCGTACTTCCCGTGATAGTGCAGGACCGCAAGACAAAGGACGTGCTGACGCTCGTCTACGCCAACAGAGAGGCGCTTGAAAACACGATAAAAACTGGAAACGCTTGGTTCTGGAGCACGTCGCGCAACAAGCTCTGGATGAAAGGCGAAGAATCTGGAAACGTCCAGCCGGTGCACGAGATCTTGGTTGACTGCGACTCGGACGCTTTGCTGTACATAGTAGATTCAGACAAGCCGATGTGCCACACAGGCGACCGGACCTGCTTCCATAATGTACTGAAACAGCCATAGCTTCTTCAAATTTCCTGCGAGCAGTGAAGAAGAATCACGAAAATTTGCAGGAAATTTTCTGTTAAGCATTACAATATCAATGCACTAGAAAGTTAAGCAATACTTAAAATGTGCTTAGAGACGTTCTAATAATAAGCTTTCAGAGAAAGGGCGTAAATCATGGGAAGTATCAAGTCATTAAAGTGCAGGGAGTGCGGCAAGGAATACGAGCCGCAGTTCCGGTACGTTTGTGAAGAGTGTTTTGGTCCGTTGGACGTGACATACAAAGAGGCGTCGTCGATAAACAGGCATACGTTTGACCTGAGGGAAAAGACCTACTGGCGCTATTTCGAGCTCCTCCCAGTTGCAGACAAGGCAAACATTGTCAGCCTCAACGCGGGGCTTACGCCGCTCCAGCACGCAGACAAGCTGGGCGAGCGCCTTGGATTGAAGAGCCTTTACATTAAAAACGACTCTGTCAACCCGACCTTTTCGTTCAAGGACAGGCCCGCCGGCGTTGCGGTGTCAAGGGCCAAGGAAACAAAGCTAAACGCGGTAGGATGCGCGTCGACTGGCAACCTTGCATCTGCGACGGCCGCGCACGCGGCAAAGGCAGGCCTTCCCTGCTACATTTTTGCGCCTTCTGACATCGAGCACGTCAAGATAGCGCAGGCGCTTTCGTACGGTGCCGAGTTTGTCGCAGTTGAAGGCACGTACGACGACGCAAACAGGGTCGCATCAATAATCGGCGACTCCAAAGGCTACGGCATCGTCAACATCAACATGAGGCCCTACTACGTCGAAGGTTCAAAGACGCTTGCGTACGAGGTTGCAGAGCAGCTTGGATGGGAGGTGCCTGACAGGCTGGTGATACCTGTCGGCTCGGGCGCAATGCTCAACGCAATATGCAAGGGCTTTGAAGAGCTGCATGCGCTCGGGCTGATTGGAAGCGTCAAGAACCTGAAAATAGTGGCTGCGCAGCCGCACGGGTGCGCGCCGGTGGTCGACGCGTTCAAGCGCAACTCTGACGAGGTAATCCCTGTGGAAAGGCCGGAGACGATAGCCAAGAGCCTCGCAATCGGCGACCCGGGAGACGGCATTTACGTTCTAAAGCGATTGAAGCAGTACGGCGGCCTTGCGGAGGAAGTGGGCGACGAGGAGATAAGGGACGGAATCATGATGCTTGCGCAGTCAGAGGGCATATTCACAGAGCCGGCCGGCGGGGTTTCAGTGGGCGTGCTGAAAAAGCTGGTAGAAGAAGGCAGGATAGACAGGGACGAAAAGGTGGTCTGCTACGTCACCGGCAACGGGCTGAAGGCTACAGAAGCAATTATAGGGGTGCTGCCGAAACTTACCGCTGTCAAGCCGGACGCAGCCGCTGTCTCGGCGATGATCGGGTGATTATGATAAAATGGCAAAAGTAGAATTTACTGTCCCGTCGGTATTGAACAAAGGGCAGGGAGAGAAAAAGCTCCCAATAGAGGCCGCCGACCTCCAGGACGCCTTCAACAAGGTGTCAGAGCAGATGGGCGACGACTTCAAGCGCCGCGTGTTTGACCACAACGGCAAGCCCCGCTCGCTCATCAACATCTACGTAAACGGCAAGAACATGCGCTTTTCAGGCGGCATGACTACTGCGCTCAAGGACGGCGACAACGTCTACATACTGCCGGCAGTGGCAGGAGGCGCTGAGCTGACAAGCGAGGAGCTGCAGCGCTATTCGAGGCAGGTGATGCTTGAAGAAATAGGCTTTGAGGGCATGGAAAAGCTGCGCGCTGCCAAGGTATGCGTCGTTGGAGCCGGAGGAATCGGCAATCCGGTGCTTACGCAGCTGGTCGGAATGGGCGTTGGCAAGATCCGCGTGGTGGACAGAGACGTAATCGAGGTAACAAACCTGCACAGACAGCACCTGTACACCGACGAGGACATTGGCAGGGTAAAGGTCGAAGCTGCTGCCGATCGCTTGCGCAAGATGAACCCAAACGTGGAAATAGAGCCGGTGCCGACATCTGTGACAAAGTACACGGCAGAGAGCATAGTCAAGGGGTTCGATATAGTCATTGATGCACTTGATAGCATAGATGCTCGCTATGCTCTGAATGATGCTTGCATCAAGCTCAACATCCCGCTAATTTATGCAGGTGCAATTGGCGTGACAGGCTCTGTTTGTACTATTTTGCCAAACAAGTCGGCGTGTATACGATGCAGATTCCCTGAGCTAAACGAGGAGGAAATGCCGGCATGTAGCACAGAAGGAGTACATCCTTCAATCTTGTACCTTGTCGCAGGTGTTGAGGTATCAGAAGCTGTCAAAATAATCATTGGAAAAGAACCCAGTCTGGTAAACACGTTGCTCATAATGGATCTGGAAGGGCCTTCGTTTGAAAGGTTCCAGATTGCACGAGCTGAAGAGTGCCCGGCATGCGGCACAACAAGGACAATCAGCGGCCAGCAGCAGGTAACTGCAAAGGAGCTGATAATCGAAGAGCTGTGCGGCAGGGACAGGGGCAAGAGGACGTGGACCATAACACCGGCAAACCCTGTGCCAGTCAACCTTGGCGGCATCAGCAAGACGGCAGAGACGCTTGGCTATCAGGTCAGGACACGCGGGACGCTTGGCATCACGGCGACAAACGCAAGCAAGATGTCAGTAAGCTTTTTGTCGAGCGGCGCGGCGACGATTGTTGGCGCAAAAGACGAAGAGGAAGCAGTGACAGTCTATAATAATTTCATAAAAAGTAGTTAAAACTGCTAAAATAAACTCCAACATTTCATATTTTTACAATGCATACTTAATAGTTAAATAGTATCAATAATTCCGGAGACATTCTATATAAGGAGATCATAATGGATGGCAAATAACCACAGATCAGACCTTCATTGGGCAGGAATTCTGGCTGTTATTGCTAGTATGCTGCTGGTCGGGTCGCCTGCATTGATAGCACTTGCCAATGCAGAAGAAGCTAATTCTTCACATTCACCGGGCAAGGTTGTTGTTGCGTCCTCGCCTGTTTATTTGGCCGACAAGAATGACAAGCATGGTGGCGGAAGTAGCGGCGGCAGCGGAAGTGGCAGTAGCAGCGATAGCGGCGATACCACTACTACAAACAACGGTGACAACAATAGTAGTAGTAGCGGAAGTGGCAGTAGTGATAGTAGTAGCAACGAGGGCGATAATTCGGGCAGCGGCACTACAGATAATCAAGAAGAAAACGAGGAAACTTCAGCCAGCGGTGCCAATGATGAAAGCGGCAACGACGATTCGCAGGCGATACTTGTTGCGCAAGAAGCGCAGCAGCAAGACGACGAGCAGCCTGAAACCCCTCTGAAAGAAGAAGAGAAGAGCTACCCGGAAGACACATACCCAGACTCTTATTTTTCCGACAGGCCACTAAAAAAGATGGAATTGCAGAGATACTTGATCCTCGATGAGGATGGCAATGCTGTCTCGGACGCCAAGCCCGGCGACAGCATCAAGATAGTGGCAAGCTACAAGAACCTGCAGCAGAAAGAACAGAGGTACGCGCTGATAACGCAGATTGTAGATCAGGACGGTGTCACGCTGGATGTGAGCTGGTCCATGGACATGGTAGAGAGCGGCGGGTATATTGACTGGTTCAAGCTGTGGAAGCCCAGTGGTCCGGCCGTGTGTACAATCAAGACCGTTGTCTGGAGCGGGGTTGGCGAAAACCCGGTGCCGCTTTCAGAAACAAGCGTGACGGCAGTCGTGGTCCAGTAAACTAGCCCATAAACTCGGTCAGGCTCGACTGCACTTTCTTTTCTTCCTGGAATATCAGCTTCAACTCGGCCGATATCGACTCTACCCTGCTCTTCAGGTACTCGTTTATCTTGTATTCCTGGCAAAAGCCTGTCGCAATCCCGAGGTACTTTTCAACGGCGCCCCTTGTCACGGTCTGCGTCAGCCCGTTGCCGCATTCCGTGCACTTGCCCACAAGCGGCATCCTGCGGAATTTCTCGCCGCAGTTTGTGCACCGGAACGTCTGCGAAGAGTACGAGCGCATGTTGCCCATTATGTCCGGCAGTATGTGCGTGGTCAGCACCATGGCGGCGACTTCGTCGGCGTCCACTGCGCTGATGAGTTTTGCGGTGTCAAACTGCATCTTTAGCTTCTCGTCCATCGTGTTCAACGTCGAATAGGCGCTCCTCTGCTGCTTTGTCGTCAGCCCCGTAGTCGGGTGCGTAAAGCCGTAGCCAAAAAACTGCGTCTCTTCTCCAATCCTGCTCTTTACAATTTCTATCATGCTTGCAACGTCTGCCGCCTTGGCCTGCTTCCATGTCGCTTCATAGAATTCCAGCGGGTACGAGGAGGCAATGTCGACGTTGTGCGCCTGGCGCTGCACCTCGTGGGGAAGGACGGTAGGCTGTATGAGAAGAGGCGCGTCCATGAGTCCGCCTATCTTGTCTGGCAGGAAATCAAAAGAGAAGTTCAAAAACGCGTCCATGAGGAGCATTATAGAGTCGGCGTCGCCGTCGCAGTCGCGGCGCTTGGCCGAGTGCCATATCGGTGATCCAAGGCACACCTGCGAATCCGTAAAGCCGATTATGCGGCCCATGATGCCTACCGACGTGTGGGGCGCAAGGCCCACCACCAGGTGACCCACAAGGTCGCTGACGGCGTCAACGTTGTAGAACGGCTCTTGCTCGTACAGCTTTTCCAGCTCTTCGTCGATGAACTTTGCCGCGTTGACAAGGTGCTTTGCCGAATCGCGGGGGATGATGACGTCCTGCATCATAAGCTCCACCAGCTGATCAGATGAGACAAGCTCGCGGCCAAGGTAGTCGCGGGTATAGCCCAGTTCTTTCAGCTTGTCGACGCTGACCCCTATCCACGCAGGGACAAAGTGCGTCAGAGGCTCGTTGGTCGCGTCAAAGCGTATGGTGCCGTCCTTGAAGGCATGCAGCTCGTGCTTTTGGCGCAGTATCCCCTTTTCCAGAGGCTCGGCGGCCTTGTCGCGGCTCATAAGGGATTTTACGCCTTTTAGCGGCTCTTGCGCCCTGATGCCCAGCTTTTTCTCGGCCATCTGGAGCGCTGACTTTAGTGGGAAATTCATCGACGCGTAGGTCCTGCCGTCCCTGTTGCATCGGGGGCATTTTTCGCCCTCTTCCACCTCGCCTTTGCAAATGGGGCACTGGCTGCGGAGCATCGTCGACGCGCCGCACGAGCGGCAGTGGGTGCCAAGCGACGGCAGATGACAAGTTTCGCAGTAGCGGTTTGCGATCTGGGTAAAGAGCGACTCTTCGCCGCAGGCCTTGATGATGTCCCGCGTCGCGCCGCCCTTGGCGCCGATTGGAAACAGCACGTGCACTGGAGGCTTCATCTTGCGCTCGGCGGCTTTTTCCGGCCTGCCGACTCTGACTGCTATCGACGACGCAAACTTTTGCATTACAGTGATGCCAGAGGATTTTGTCACAAACTCGATGGCGTCCTTGGCCTCCCCTACCGGCATTGGCCCGGACAGCAGAGCGGCAAGCGATTTTGCCTGGCTCGGATCGTCAAGCACAATTTTATTATTATTATTTGATATAGAGTGGCTTACGCCCAGCTTTTCCAGGATTGTCTTTAGTTCAGGGTCGTTTGGCAGGTCCTCTGCCAGCTTTTCCTTCAGGTAGAGCAGTTCCTGTACCGTGACAACGTCAAAGTAGAAAGAGTAACGCGGGTGGAGAGGCACGCCGAATTTCTTGCTCACCTCAAATGCTTCGTCAACTGTCGGCGTTATCGTCAGAGGATTTTCGATTAGCTGTACCAGCCTGTCGCGGTTGATGCCATTATTATTATCATCATCAATTGAAGCAGCGGCAAGTTTTGACCGCAGCTGGAGCGCCCAGATTTCCTCCACATAGCTTGCAGGCGGAAGCTGCGCGTTGTTTTCTAAAAAGTCGCCATAGCTTATCAGCATGTCGCCCAGGTACAGGATCTTTTGCACCCTTGGCCGGATCTTTTCGGCCTGCTCCACCGAATTCACGGCAAGAACGCGGCCGTCGTCCATCCTTACCACGGGAGGCTCGACCGTGTCGACAAGCGCTATCGTCGACGCCTTGCCGGGTATGTCCATCTTGATCTGCGTGCCGGCGACAATCGCATAGTTCAAGAGCGCAGGCACCGCAGGGTGTATTCCCACCGTCGCAAAGCCGGTGTTGGGCGACCGGCCGTAACGCAGGCGGAACCCTCCTACCTTTTTCACCATGGAAAGGACAGGCCTGCCGGTGATGACTTCAGACATCCTGTGGTGCGCCGCGTCGTCGTCGCCTGTCTGGATAGCGCCCTTTAACTCCTTGAGCCACTGCCAGCCGTCCAGCTTTAATGTCTCGACAAGTTTCAAGAGCTTGCGGCTCCTGCCGATGAGCCCGTCGTTCATTACCCTCAGCGCGCCACCGCGCACCCTGTCTGTAGCTATCCTCCTCATGCCCTTGTGTCCCACGACGTCTACCGGGTCGGTGTCGACGCCGTCAAGTTCCACCGGAAGGCTTGCGATGCACTTTACGACGTCTTCATCGAGAACCTTGAACTGGAAACCCATCACCTCCCTTTCGTAGATCCTGAGCTCTTCGACGAACCGGCCGGTTTCGTCGTCAAACGAATTGGCCTTGTACGTGCCAAGGCCGGCTACCTTGCGCGCGTGGTCGGCGATAAGCATTGTCAATGCCGCTTCAGTTCCACCCGCGGAGCGTATCGGCCCGGCAAAAGACACCGACAGGTACTGCGAGCCGTCGGCGTTGTTCTTTATCGTGACGTCGGATATTCCCTGCAGAGGGGCAACCGTCACGCCCTCTGTCACCACCGCAAGCGATACCCTAACTGCATTGTCAAGCCGCGTGCGCAGGTCGCCCGTGCCGTACTCGCCCTTGGCGATCTCTTCTGCTATCTTTAACGCGGCCTTTTCTTTCGTGGTCTGGCCGAGGAGTGCGCGCAATCGCTCGGCGATCTCAATGTTGTGCATCTTGGCGACCCTGTCTGCCAGGTCAAACGCTATCTTGGGTTCTACTACGTCGGCGACGTCTATTCCTTTGCGCCGGGCCCTTAGCGCGTGTTCATAGTATTTCTGCACGCTTGCCAGGATGTCATGCTGGTACCGCCGGTAGTACGCCGGCATCCTTATGTCCTTGAGACGGGCCTCGCCTTCGGAGAGCATCATATCTTCTTCTTAGTGCGCCTGACGCATAGCCTTCACCATAGAAGATAACTTTTGCTGCCAGTCGCCGTCTTTCTCTATCATCGTGCCCACTACAATGACGTCGGCGCCTGCCTTCGCTATCTGGCCTGCCGTCTCTGGCGTCTTGATGCCGCCGCCGACGATCAGGATTCCCTCGTAGTACTTTCTCACCGCGGCCACCATCTCGGGCGTGACGTTCTGGGATGCGCCTGAGCCAGCCTCAAGGTAAACAAACCTCATGCCCATATACTGCGCGGCAAGGGAATACATCACTGCTAGGTTTGGCTTGTGGGACGGTATCCCCCTTGCCCTGCCGACAAACCAGGCTGCAGTCCCTTCTCCCACTATTACGTACGCAGTCGGCAGGGGTTCGATGCCGTGCTTTTTGACGGCAAGGGCGCCAAGCGCCTGGGCCCCGGTGATGAAATATGGGTCTTCGGAGTTTAGCAGCGAGCTAAAAAGTATCGCGTCGGCCTTGGGTGATACGCCTGTGACATTTCCGGGGAACAATATCACGGGTATCTTGACGGCGCCCTTGATGTCACTTACCACCTTGGCAAGCTCCATCTGGTCGGTTGCAGACGACCCGCCGACCAGGACTGCAGAAGCGCCGGCGGCCTCCACCTTTCTAGCAATAGATGTTACTACATCATTATTTGTCGAATTTTCAGAGTCGATTAATGGAAAACAGATCGTCCCGTGCTTTTTTATCTCTTCTCTGAGATAGGTTTCTACCTTTCCAACTGCTGGTACAGCCGCCACCACGCCTCCTTTTGAAATGGGTCAGCCATTTTAAAGTTTGACGTACACGGTTGGCAGCAGTATGCAAAGTTTAATAGCAGATGCACTATACAGATTTGTATAGTAGGCATGGCCGGGTCTGATTCCAAATCTAGCAAACTTTTGACAGAAATCATAGCAAATTCTTTATTTACACCCCGTCAAGTTTCCATAATTTCTAAAAGGCTGCAGGGCGGGGGGAGGCCGCCAAACATGACTTCGGGCGCGTATTACAGGCAGGTAAAGCAGTGCAGGGACAAGGCGATAGCCGTTCTTTACAGCGCAATACTTCTGCAATCGTCGGGGGCCCTGCAGCCGGAGGCGCTGAGCGCGATGGCCCGCCTTGCAGACCAGCTGAGCGTGATATTTGCTTCAGAGGGAAGTAGTGATGTCTTTGATCAGGCACGCATGGACGACGTGATGTCTGTGATGGACACGCTGGTAAAAAGAGTGTGCAAATTGTAAAAGAAGTTTGGTCCGTAACATTAAATCACGGCTTCTGCACGCACATGTCGTGACATGATCCTGGATCTTCCCCTTAACATCACTATCGACCTTGGAATCGTGATATTGGGTGTGCTGTTTTACGCAGGCGGCCTTGTGACCGTGATGGCGCTGCGCAGGTTTAGAGAAGCTGCAAAGCGTGACGATAATAGCTATCACGCCGACGACGCAGTTGTGGAAGCCGTCGTGCTCGAATACACGCGCCGCCTGAAGGATTATGACCGTGTGATAGCGGAGATGCGCACAAAGCTTGACATTGTTGAGGTAAAAACACAGGCGCTTGTACAGCAGCCTCACGTCATGGTCCAGCAGCAACCGTCGTCACCCATGTCACAGCAACAGGCACCTCACGCGCAGTCCGTGAGTGAGCCCGTAACAGTCACGCAGCATCCGCCGGCTGTCACGACGACAGTGGCAGTAGAAGTCGAGGACGGCAGTGGCGGACAGAGCAACAATGGCACCATAGACTATATCCTGAAGCTTTTGGTGGAAAGGCCCCGCACCTCAAGGGAGGTCCAGCACGCAATAGGCAGAACAAGAGAGCACACCGCCCGCCTCATGAAAAAGCTGCACGAAAGCGGCCTGGTGAGCAGGGATGTCAACAGCAAGCCGTTCCGCTACAACATCACTGAAGCCGGTCGTACGAGATTGACGAAGGAGAGGCCTTCTGCTGCTCAGGCACCCAAGATCCAGCAGGCTTAGCGGTCCTGTATATCCATTCCTTGCCCTGGCGGTTTCTCATGAGGCGGCCACGCTCGGCGTACCTCGACAGGTACGTTGAGATGATGCTCAGCTTGATAGGCTCGTTAAAAGTGTCCTCGTACAGCTCCAAGATGTCAGATGAAGTAAAGCTGCCGTACGGAAACTTGCTCTCAACAAGCGCCCATATCCTGTCGCCTACCGAGGCAGGATGAACATTAGCCCTGCCAAATTCGCCTTCCAGGTTGCCATGAGCAGTAGTGGTGGTGGCGCCTTCGCCCTCGATGTTGAGGAGATCCATAAACTCGACTATCTTTAGTATCTTGTCCTTTGAGATATTACCTTCCAGGGAAAGGTTGTACTTGCTTCCCTCGGCGTCTTCCAGTTCAATGCGGAACTTTTTCCTTCCCGGCATGAAAAGTAATAGCAGTCCAGCTGATATCACCTTAACACTTAACAGAGCGTGTGCCATTGTTGATAACAACCAGCTTAGCTATTGTTAGCTTGACATGAGACGAACGCTCTTTTCGTTAACAAAACCTGCCAGTTAACCATTTTTGTTGTTGCTAAAGGCTGTTTTCTAGTTCCAGTGGAAATAGAGGGGTCCACTCTGCCCATGTTAACAGCGTTAATCGTTACCTTAACGCTCCAGTGGAAACAAAGGGGTCTTTTTCTTGCCCTTTTCCAGTTAATCGATCGATGGTGTTAACCTGCTGTTATAATCGACGATTGTTTATACATACAGCCACCCCTTGCTTTCCTTTCCAGAACCCTTCTCATTAATTCCGGTCTACCAACTGTACAAGCTGACACCAAAACTAGTACAAGTTGATTTGAGGGTTTAAAACTGCCCTGTTAACGTAACTGTTAAGACAACCTTAACAAACCTGCATTCTGGAAAGGAAAGACAGGGGTGTGGGTGGAAGAATAAGAAGATGAGCAGCGGCGACATCGACAACATATTTGACAGGGCGGCAAGCGGCAAGTCGCTCGTCAAGAAAAGGGAGACTCTGACCATTGATTACGTGCCGGAAAAGCTGCCGTTCCGGGACAGGGAAGCAACGGCGCTTGCACAGACGCTGTCGACCGTTTTCAAGGGGGCACGGCCGTCGAACTTGCTGCTGTTTGGCAAGCCGGGAACCGGCAAGACTGCAGTCGTAAGAACCGTAGTGGACAGGCTGAAGAAAAAATCCGGCGAGCTTGGCATTACCGTAAACGTTCCTATAATCAACGCAAAACTTGCTAACAGCGCCTACAAGATGCTGTTTGAAATCGCAGAGAACCTTGGCCTGAACAAGGAGGAAAAAAAAGTCGTCCACTTTACCGGGCTTTCGATGGGCGAAGCAACGGACCGCATCCTGCAGTTCATACAAAATAAAAAGATGCACGTCATCCTTGTCATCGATGAAATCGACTCGCTGGTAGACAGAAACGGGGACGACGTGCTCTATTCTTTCACAAGGGCCAACGAGCGCATGGGTAAGGGAGGCTTTGTAAGTTTGATTGGGATCTCTAACAGCCTGACCTTCAAGGACAAGCTGGACCCTCGCGTGAGAAGCAGTCTTTCCGAGGAAGAGACCGTGTTCAACCCGTACACGGTAGAGCAGCTGCGGCAGATACTGTCAGAGCGCGCTAGACTGGCGTTTAACGAAGGCGCAATCACGGACGCGGCGATCAACCTGTGCGCGGCCATGGCCGGCAGGGAGCACGGCGACGCCCGCAAGGCAATCGACCTTTTGCGCGTGGCGGCAGAGCTTGCCGAGCGTGAGCACGTCTTGAAGGTGGAGGAAAAGCACGTGCGGGCCGCTCAGGAAAAGATAGAGAAGGACACCAACCTTGAAGTGATAAGAAATGCCACGACGCACACCAAGTTTGTAATGCTTGCAATTACAAAATCAAAGAACGGCAACACCGGCGAAGTGTATGAAACCTACTCGTCACTATGCAAGCAGGTCGAGCAGGAGCCCCTTACACAGCGCCGAGTCACCCAGATAATAAGCGAGCTTGACCAGCTGGGCCTCGTGTCGACAGACGTGGTGAGCCAGGGGCGCTACGGCCGGTCGCAAAAGATCAAGGTTGCCGTGCCACTTGCAACAGTACAAGACGCGCTAAAGGACGACCCGACTTTTTCGGACCTTCTTTTATAATAAAAGATTGAAATCCTGCTTGAACGGCTGTAACGTTGCCAGGTTGACGACGATTGCAATGCCGGGCGAAGGCGTGATGCCCATCGTCTGCTGGAACTTTGTCTGCGCCTGCCATGCGCCGGAATTCACGACAAGCGTCCCGCGGTAGCTGTCAACATCCGTCACGTGCACGTGGCCTGCGTGAAAAATGTCGGGGACTTCTGTCATCACCATCATGTCCTCACTCTCTGGCGCAACAGGCGTGCGCCCGCCGTACGTGGGCGACAGGTGGCGCGCCTTTAACAAGACTTTCATCGCCTCTGCCGGCCGCTGGTAGCTCATGCCCGGCGTGGTAGCAATCACGTCGTCGAGGCTCTGGCCGTGAAACATCAGCACCTTGACGCCGTTCAGCTCGATGTATGCCGGGTTGCCAAGCATCGTGCAGTTCTCAAGGTTGTACAGGCCACCCGACGTTGCCTCTGGAAATATCGGCTGCGGAAGCGCCCTTCGGCCGGGGTCGTGGTTGCCCGGGATGATGAAGGTCTTGATGTGCTTTGGAATTTTTGAAAGCAGTTTTGCAGTGTGCGCCATCTGGGCTGCGGCGTTCATCATGAGAAGCTCCTTGTCCTGATTTGGGAATATGCCGATGCCGTCGATCAAGTCGCCTCCGATGCAGAGGAACTTTATCTTGCGGACAACGTCGTCATCGTCTCCGGACGCCAGCCAGTCAAGGAAGCGCAGGAACTCTTGCTGCATGAAATACTTGCTTCCGACATGAAGGTCCGATATCAACACCGCATACGCTTCGGACCTGCTCTTGTTAGGCAGGTGGTCCGGTATGTCCGGTGAAAACACGTTTTTTATGGCAAGCCCCTGCACCCCCTTGGCGTTTTCCAGCTCGAGCATCACCACCTGGTCAAGGGCCAGGTTTGCCGCCTGCTTTTTTGCGTCCTCTGATGCGGCAGTCACCTGCAGCCTGCCCGTGTAATCGTCTACTTCTAGCTCGATGCCGTTTTTCTTTGTGCGCCTTGACATCAAAAGGCCCGACACGACGTACGTGCCGGCGTTTGCAAGGCTGCGCTCGCCTGCTGCCCCGGCCGGCCTTGGGCCCGTACTACCCTTTCCCATCTGCTTGACCGTAGAGATTTTCGTCATCCTCTTGCTGTCCGGCCTCTGGGCCAGGATGCGCATCGTCTTTTCAAACCTGCTCTTGAACAGCAATGCATAGCCATCGACTCCCTCGCCAGTGTTGACGTTAGGCGTAGGGTCTACAAGCACCTTGGCAATCTGCTCCACCGGCGCAAGCGCTTCCTGCCTTCCCGGGTTTACGACGTTTTTGACGTCGTCCACAACTATCATCTTGGTCTGCTTTTTCTGCTTGATTATTTCCTGTACTGCCTTGAGCACGTCCGTCTCAAGCCCCTTCAGCATGGCAAACGCGTCGGGATGGATCTGATAGCCCTTGCTTGTCGCATATGATAACGCATTGACAATCTCACTTTGCAGTACCAAGAAGCTGCCTTCCTATCAGGCCCGGTCCTTAATTACATTTCCCTCTTTGTGTTCTGCGTCTTTTTTCAATAAAATAATAATAATAATGATGATGATGTGGCTTGCTGTGGGGCTGTGTATGTAGTGCATACGCCGACCGATAGCTGCTACGAAAAAACCCACATACGTGTAACAGCAGAGATCCCGTACAATGTCTTCGGCGGCACCAAGGATCTTCTTTTAGCTAGAGAGAAGATGCAAGATAAAAAAAGCTTTGTATAGATGCTATAAAATAATTGCAAGATCTTCCTAATAAACTGCGAGTATTACACGTGGAGTTGAGACAGAGAGAGACTACTCCTATAAAATTTAAATATATATTCGAATATAGGAGAGAAGCCTTGTCTTCATCTTCCTTCCAGGAAAGGCAAAAGAATGACAGCAGCAGCAGTAGCAGCGAGGTGATCTGCCGGCCCCGGGAGGATCAACAGCAGATTATTGTCCCATTATCGCGGCACATGCTTTTGCAGGCAATGGAAAAACTGGGCATAAACGCCAAGTCCCTAGAATCACTCACAGTTGAACAGCTTCACGACCTCTTCAATAGGCTGAGCAATCTGACTGCCGCTGCTGCAGCAGCTCCTAACAACAGCAGCAATCAAAAGGAAAGATATCCACTGCATGTAGACGGCGGTGTCGCCGTTTTGTCGCCCATCGACAAGCGTATGCTAAAGCTCTTGCTCGCATCAAACGGCGACATTTCATCAATGACCTTGTCAAAAGAGCTTGGAATCCCGCTTACAACCATCCAGAGGAGGCGCAAGCGGCTTGTAGAGTTTCTGGACATCTCTTGCACTCTGGCATTGAGGAAATTCGACCTGCGCTCAATCACGTTCTTTATAGCAGCAGAAAACGGGATGTCGACAAGCATCGCCAAGGAAATCCTGACATGGCCAAGCGTAATGTCCGTGGCAAGGACGCTGAGCAACAACAACATCGACATAAAGGCAGACGTAGTTCTAAAGACAAACAAGGAAATCATCGATTTTTCCGAGAAGATAAAAATGATGCCTGGAGTAAAAGAGCTCTTTTGGACCGAGTCGATAGAATTGATAGGAAAGAATAACGACATGCTTTATTCCAAAATCGATTCCTCTTAGAGAGGCCCTCTTTCGTTTATCTGCCTACTAGTGAGCTGCACGCGCCTGAAATCTCTCTCTCTCTTGCTTTGCCGCTTGTGGCTGTGTCTTGCGCAGCTGGCAAGTTTTTTATGCAATGCTCACGCATACACCATGACAGCAACAAAAGACGGTGAAAAAAGAAACAATGAAAAAGTTTTGCGGCAGGTGCAAAAAAGAGATTCCGCCGTATTCGCAATACCTGCTTTGCGGCGACTGTCACAAAAAGGTCGCGCTTGCAGAAGACGACAGGGAGTTTTTTGAAAACTCGCGCGTGCACTGGCGCTAGACTCTAGCGCCCGTGCTTTCTCCATATTCCAACCCACAGAAACGTCAGCAGGGCAAATGCAAACACGCTGATGCCGGTCGAAAGGTGGCTTGCCACTGCTATCGGGTGCAGGTGGGTAGTCACCGTGATAAAGCCAAGCGCAAGCTGCCATGAGACTATGGCAGCCGCAATCACTGCTGCCATCTTGGCCCTCCTTATGCTTGAAGGGACGATTATTGCAGTTGCATAGACAAAGCCGGCAGTGACGGCTGCCACCAGCCTGTGGACGTATTCAATGAAGTAGCGCCCTTCAGGCGCGCCAAAGAGACCGTTTGGGCACAGCGGCCAGTCGGTGCACGCCAGGCCGTTTTCGGTGATGGGGCCGGAGCTTAAAAAGACCCCGATGAGCATGACCGAGTAGACAAGGCCTAGCGAGATGAACGAAATGACGATGATTGACCTCTTTAGCCGGGGTTCTTCGGCCGCTGCTGTCTTCTTTTCTGTCACTCCCTCTCTACTCTCTGCTCTGCGGCGTTTTTGACCCCTGTCCAATTATTAACCTTGCCACATGACACAGCATATGCACATGCACGAACGCAGGAAACACGCGCTCTAGATATTTTGACCTTAATGCTTAAAGGAAAATTCTGCGAAATTACTATCACGCTGTCATATGGTAAGGTCAGTCCTCCTCGTCGACCAAAAGCAATCGACTGCCGAGCTGGTCAAGACGTACCTGACGGCTGACGGCTATGAAGTGGACCATACGCCCGACCCTTCAAAGGCAGTCGAGTACGCAAGCAGGTCGCAGTACGGCGTCGTGGTGACAGACCTTGTGATGCGTGGCGGCATGTCGGGCATCGACCTGTACAGAGAGATAAGGTCCTACGACGTGCAGGTGCGCTTTGTGTTCATGCTGGTCCTGTCGGCCGACGTTCTACGGCTGATGGGGTCGCTTGAGAGAAGCGACGTCATAAAGAAGGAGCCGCTTTCCATGAACGAGGTCATATGCAAGGTGCGCGCCGCGTTCACGAATAGTCGCTAAAGATGCTGTTGACGTACGACGCCAGGTCGTCGCGCAGCTTTATCACCTTGGCGCGCTTGTCGCCATCCAGGTCGGTCATCAAAAGCGCCTCTAGGCCCTCCACCAGGTACTTTATGTTTGGAAGCGTCAAAAGCACTTGCTCTTCTTCCCTTTGTTTTCCACCCATCCCGCCGGTATATGCGTGGCACTCGTTATTAATCATCTCGCCCGTACAAATGAGTTTAATAGCCGATCTGCGCTGCAAATGCGGCATAAACATGTCTGATCCTGCCACGCCGGACTCGCAGCGGCAGATAATAATCAACCTCTACAACTCTGGCATAGAGCCGGACATAATCGCCCTGCAGCTTGACGTCGACAGGGAGCAGGTGGACAGGACGATAGCCGAGTTTGCGGCAGAGGAGGAGCGCAAGCACGATTCGGCAAACGCCACGTCTGGGGCGCCGTCGCTTTCGTCGTTTGAGCTCGGCCCAGTGGTGGACACGGAGCAGGCAGTCAGGCTGGCGCAGGAGCGGGTGTGGCGCGCCCTCCGCTTTGAGCCGCAGTTCAACCTCTCGACAGAGGAGACAAACAACATCCTGGAAAAGTTTGCCAAGTCCAAGGTGGGCTTTGTAATCCTGTACGTCGACGTCGTAGGGTCAACAAAACTGTCGATGACCATCCCGGCGGACAGGCTTGCCACCATAGTGCAGGCGTTTACGCAGGAAATGTCGATCCTTATTTCCGCCTACGGCGGGTACGTGCTGAAATACGTGGGCGACGCCATCCTGGCGTTCTTTCTTGCCGACTGGAACAATCTGCGAGTGCCGTGCGCAAACGCAGTTTCGTGCGCGCAGGCGATGATAAAAGTGATGCGGCAGGGCGTCAACCCTATCCTCAACCAGTACGACTATCCAGAGCTGAACGTGCGCGTCGGGATCGACGTGGGCGACAACGTCGTGGTGCAGTACGGGTGGGACACGATGACGCTTGAGGATGGCAGGCAGGTCAGGAGGCCGCACCTTGACATCCTCGGGTACACGATAAGCGTGACTGCCAAGATGACCGGGATTGCCAAGCCGGACCAGATAATGATAGGGCAGTTCGTGTACGAGGCGCTGTGCGACGAGGCCAAGGAGGCGTTTGCGCCCGTGCAGATAGGCCCTGAAAAGTGGGACTATGTCAGCGACTATACGGGCAAGATCTACAAGCTGTACGGCAGCAGGTAAGTAGAGGTAAGCAAAACAGCCAGCAACGTCTTACGCTAAGTACAGTCAGAGTTTTGAGCAGCGAAAAAGCGCACCTGTCAAGTTTATAGAGTAGCAAGCGAGCGACTTTATGTACAAAGCCCAATTTTACATCATTGCAACACGCTACATGATGACGAAGAGGAGATTTTTTTATTGAGGAACGCCGCCGCAATCATCATCGTTATAATAATATCATTTGCAATCTTGGCCGCTGCAGACAGTAGTAACAGCAGCGCACTTGCGTATCCCTTGCTGCCTCCTTGGGCACAAAACCCCCGCAACGCCGGCATGGGAATAGTGGGCATGTCCATGCTCTCTGCAACATCCCATAATTGCAACATCGAGCTCCCTGCGGAAAACCCTGACAACGGAGGCGAGTCTGTAAGGTTCAAGATTCCCCAGGGAGTCGCTGACATTGTAAGCGCCGGCGAACCAGACAAGCCTGCCAACTTCCACATTGCGTTTGAAGGGGATGACGGCCTGTACTATGAGGTAGGGATCTACTATGGGGACTGGTCAAGGGACTCTGACATAGGGTACAATGCCACCAAGTTTCAGGTAGCCTGGGGAATAGGCGGGATTCTAAGAGGGGTCTCTAACGTCCCGGTGATTGCCGGCCACACGCTTGAACTTTCGATATTGTATGGCCAGAGCAGCACAAGGCAGTGGCAGGTGTGGATGGACGACCTTGACGACTCAAAGCCGGTCCAGGTCGTAAACATCGGGCATCCGTCAATGAAGGTCAAGAGCGATTACCTTACATTTGTTGAAGCAGGAAGTTTTGCTCCAAACACCAACACGCAGAGGCTGGGGCTGGTGGAAGTGCTGAATATCCAGCACGCTACCAGAGCAAGTAATGATGATAATAGTAATAACAACAAGATGGACTTGAGCACATGGACGAGCGGATATCTGCTCACGGATTGCTCGCCTGTCAACAGCAGCTACGGTGTCACGTACCTGGGCAGCACCGGCAAATTCAAGATCGGATATGAAGGAGAGACGACCAAAAATGGGCACAAATTCTGGTAACTGAGCGGCGACTTTTCCTCTCTCCCCCCTACTCTCTGCCTTGAGTGGATCAAAAGTCCATCTTCTTTTAATTATTCATGCACATAAACTGTTGAAGAAGCAGAATATAGCGCAGTACAATGATACGCACAGATCAGTGGTGGCCTTTTTGTTGCTTGCAGTAGCAGCAACAATAATAGCGGCAGCGGCCTATCCAGAGTACTCGCTTGTGAATCTGCAACGCCTTGCGGCCGGCGAGATGATGCTGCCGGATAGCAACAACGTCGTCATCGTCAAGTTTACGTCTTTATCCGCCTACGATTCTAATCACAATTATCTAGGCAATATAAAAGACAACATGACTTTTAGATTCGGCGAGCCAGTATTCCTTCAGGCAAACTTTACAAATTCCAAGAGTCCGTCCGGCAACAATAACTATCTGGCTATTATTGAGGTACGCAATAGCAATACATCAGAGACCATGGTCTTTTCTAGCGTCCAGACAGAGAAATTTGCAGAGGCAGGAAACTTGGCAATAGGGACGTACTGGAAGCCAGATCAAAAGGCCAGTTATACCATACTGGTTTTTCTCTTGCAAAAGCCCGAAGATCTCAACAAAACACCTATTCAGCCTCCAATATCCTCTGTGAGGGTACAGGTGGCATGAAGGAAGGCTACAGCCCTTTTGTCGCCGCCATGCCCTGCTATATATAAGCACATGTGAGAATGGATAACCGCCGAAAACCGCGCCAACCTCATTAAATTTCAGAAACTATATATCAGAATTTTACGCAATTATCTATCCAGGCATATGCACGCGATGGACTATGAGGATTCTTTTGTCAAGATCGCAGGTCTGATAGGGGGAGAGGAGTACGTCAAGGTATCACGCGCCCTTCTCAATACCGAGGACGTCACCGATGAAGAGATAGCAAGCGCAACCGGATTAAAGATAAACATCGTGCGCAAGGTTCTGTACGACCTGTTTGGAAAAGCGCTGATAACCGGCATCAGGGTCAAGGACGAAAAGAAGGGCTGGTTCGTCTACCGCTGGCGCGCCAAGCAGGACCACGTCGACAATTTCATTGAAAACCAAAAGAAAAAGATCCTCGACAGGCTGCACAAGCGCCTGGAGCACGAGGACTCGACGGAATTCTACCACTGCGGCAACCACGACTGCCCGCGCGTAAAATTCGACACGGCGGTTGAACTGTTCTTCAAGTGCCCCAATTGCAAGGGCCCGCTTAACATGGTCGACAACAGCAAGGTCAAGGAGGCACTGCGCTACAAGATAGACCAGATAACCACCGACATCATCAACTCCAAGGCCAACGCGGCTGCAAACAAGGAGGCAGCGGAAGCAGCAGCTGCGGCCGAAGAGGAGGAAGAAGAAGGAGAAGAAGAGGAAGCGGGAGAAAAGGCTGCAAAGGGGAAAAAGAGTAGTAAAAAGCCGTCATCATCGTCGTCCAAGGCCAAGGCGCCTGCCAACAGCAGCAAAAAGGCTGCCGCCGCTGCGCCCAAGCCGAAGAAGAAAAAGTAAGTGAGCGAGACTGGCTAGTTAGCAAGCAACGACCTGGCGGTCGCAAATATTTTTGACCACATTTCCCACGTGAGCCTGCCCGTGTTGGTATTCTGCCTGCTTGGGTGGTACGAGGCAAGGAGCGCCCTGCCTGAAACGACATTGTCGTACTGGGCACCGTGCGCAAACGCAAGGCCCCTTGCGCCAACCGCCCTGCAGTAGGCGTCAAACGCTATTTTTCCAAGGGCAAGGACCACCCTGACATTTTTTAGCACAGCAAGCTCTGCCTGCAGGTACGGCAGGCAGTTTGCAAGCTCTTGCGGCGTGGGCTTGTTGTCAGGAGGCGCACATCTTGCAGCGGCAGTGATGTACGCGCCAGTGAGCACGAGCCCGTCGTCGCGTGCGCGGCTTGCCGGCTTGCCGGCTTGCTTGCAAACCCTGCCTCATGCATCGCCCTTGCAAGCCAGTCGCCCGAGCTGTCGCCGGTAAACATCCTGCCGGTCCTGTTGCCGCCGTGCGCGGCCGGCGCAAGGCCGACTATCCGCAGCCTTGCATCAGGGTCGCCCCAGCTTGGCAGCGGTTTCGACCAGTAATTCTCGCTGAAATGCCGCTTCGTCTTTTCCCTGCCCACGTCGCGGATGTATTTTGCAAGCCGTGGGCACTTTTTGCAGGCAACGACCCTGCTGTTTAGCAGCCCAAGCTCGCCAGCGGCACTATCATCGTTCATAGAAAGCGGTTGCAATCATCCCACGAATAATCTTTTTATCACCCATCGAAACTTTCGTTCACGTTTGTCCAGTTCCGATAATGGCAGCAGCATCGCCAACGCAAGCGAACTGACGTGGATCGCCGGCGCGGTAGTCCTGAGCGACAACCCGCCGCAGCAGCTAAAGTTCTGGCGCAAAAAGTTTGGAGTAAAGCAGGCCGACCTTGCAAAAAAGATGGCCATCACCCCCTCGGTCCTGAGCGACTATGAGAAGGGCAGAAGGCCGTCCCCCGGTGCCAACTTTATCAAGCGCTACTTGCAGGCGCTGTACGAGCTGGCGCAGTCTGGCGGCGGCCCTGGGCCTCACGTAGAGCAAGAAACTACTGCAACGCCGGAGGAGCCAATGACGGCGGGCGCTGCTGTAACTATAAATCAGCCGTAGCCCTGCTTTTCCTCACACACATGCCCCTCATATTGGTGTCACTGTATCCCGGCAGGACAAAAGAGCAGAAAGACGAGTTTGCAAAGGCAGTAACTGACGCAGCAGTCAGCATACTAAAGACAAAAGCAGAGCACGTCATCGTAGTCTATGACGAGAACCCGAAGGAAAACTGGTTCCAGGCCGGCAAGCAGCTCTAACCTTTTATCCGCGGTAGCGCGAGTGAGTGTGAATATCTGTGACATCCGTCGCCGTAGTGCAGATGAAGTCGTCAGAAGACAAGCAGGACAACCTGCGGCAGTCAGTCGCGTACATAGAGCAGGCCGCGGCCGGCAAGGCGCAGCTGGTATGCTTTCCCGAGTTCCAGATGGCGTTTTCGCCTGGCACCCAGACTGCTTTTGAATTGTCAAAACTTGCAGAGACTGTACAGGGCAGCTTTGTTACCACCCTGAGAAAGGCCGCAAAGGCAGGCAAGGTCGAGGTGGTGGCCGCGATGTATGAAAAGGGCGCAGGCAACCGCGTTTACGACACGGCAGTCGTGATAAGCAGCAAGGGAGCGATAACATCCGTGTACCGCAAGCTGCACCTGTACGACGCGCTCGGCTTTAAGGAATCAAAAAAGCTCATCCCCGGCAAAAAACTGGTCAAGCCGGCAAAGACGGCGGCAGCGGGCAACATCGGCGTCATGATATGCTACGACATCCGGTTTCCAGAGCTGTCAAGGCTCCTGACGATAAAGGGTGCAAGCGTGCTCGTTGCGCCCTCTGGATGGGTGCAGGGCCCGATGAAGGAGGAGCACTGGCAGACAATGCTAAAGGCCCGCGCAATTGAAAACGGCTCGTACGTCGTCGCACCAGACCAGGTGGGCAACATTTACGCCGGCAGGAGCATGGTCATTGACCCGTTTGGAGCAGTGCTCCTTGACATGGGCCAGAGAGAAGGCATGGAGACAGTGGAGCTTGACATGGACAAAGTCAAGCAGGTAAGGCAGTCGCTTCCGCTTTTAAAGAACCGCAGGACTGACGTCTATTCCCTCTCTAGCAAGAAAGGTTAAGAGGCATTTTCTGCAATAATACCTTGCATACCCTTGTTTGGCGGCGAGGACGACAAGGCAAAATTCAATACCGTTCTGACCGACGAGGACGACCTGGCCGAGATAAAGAAAATCGCAGATCGCCTGGACGAAGACGAAACGGTTCTGGTGGTCGCAAGGCAATCAAGGGTCAAGCCCGGAGGCTCCCTGACTACTCCAAACATAATATTTGCAACTAACAAGAGGCTGATAATCCGGGACCCCCGCTCGCTAGGATTAAGGCAGAGCATCGAAGACATCAGCTACGACAGGATTACAAGTGCAAGGATTGACCAAGGTATGCTTTCCTCGCGCATAATTCTGCGTGCGCCGGGACTCAGCACCATTGCCGAAAAAAAGCTTGACGGGATTACAATGGGCAGTGACAGCAACGAAGGGCAGATAGAGGCAATCCCAAAAGACAAGGCCGAAAAAATAATCGAAGCCGTAAATCAGGGAATACAAAGAGCCAAAGTTCCGACCACCACCATAGTCAACAATCAGGCCTCGATTGCGGACGAGCTGGACAAGCTTGCCAAATTAAAGGAGCAGGGCGTATTGTCGGAAGCGGAATTCGTGCAGATGAAGCAAGAACTCCTGAAAAAGCTCTAGCAGCTCAGCGCAAGGTAGTGGTCGTTGTGGCTTGTGCGCCATTGCATCTTGCATTCGTGTTTCTCAATAGGGCATGAGAAGCGCTCGCTGCAGTGCTCGCACATGTGCGAATGGTCGCTTGCAAAGCTCATATATGCGCGCGTAAATGTGCTGTTTTTCTTTTATCAAGGCTGTGCAGAGCGTCTAGCGAGGCTTGCTCTATCTCTCTTGTACGGGCACTGCATGTTGACGCACGTGTTCCACCGCTTGCCGCCACGGCCAAACGCGACGGAAATTATCGGCCAGCCACACTGGCAGGTCTTTGAAACCCTTATGCCACCTTTTTGCGGAAGCGGCGCACTTGCCCTGCACCCCCCTGAAGCATAATTCGAGCAGCCGACAAACCGCTTTTCGGTAGTCCTTGATCTTATGATGCGCAGCTGGCCGTTTTTGCACACGGGACAGCCTCCAATTACAATGACAGCATTCGATTGTGTGGCAGCAGCGCTTCCAATCTGCCTGCCAATCGTGGCGCCTTGCTCCCGGAACGTGGCAAGCGACTCTACCAGCCTTTCCACCGCGTATTCTATCACGTCGACGGGCTCTTTCATTCCCTGCTCTATACCTTCAAGCTGCTCCTCCATCGAGCGCGTGAGTTCTGTAGATACTATTGTCGGCGCGTGCTCCCTCATCGATTCAACCACGGCAAAGCCAAGGTCGGTCGCCTCTATTCCGCTGGCCTTTTTTGTAGCGATATAGTTGCGCTTGAACAATGTCGCGATTGTGTCGGCCCTTGTTGCCTTTGTGCCTATTTTTTCTTCCTCCATCTTGGCAAGAAGCGATGCCTGGCTGTAGCGCCACGGCGGCTGCGTAAATTTTTCCTCCATCACGACCTGCCTATTTGCAAGGACGTCGCCTTCATGCAGCTGCGGCAACGTTGATTGCTCCAGGTTGACGTACGGCCTGTAAAGCGCCATCCATCCGTCATAGAGCACCGCTCTTCCCTCTGCAAGAAACACGTGATTATTCACATTGATTGAAACGTCCGTGCGCTCTGTCACAGCCGGGTCGCCAAAGGTGGCAAGGAACCTTTTTGCAATCAGGTCGTACACCTTGAATTCAAGGCCTGAAAGCCGGGGCGCAACGCCGGTAGGGTAGATTGCTGGGTGCGCGGGATCTGCCATCAGCCCCTCGTTTGGCACGAGCCGGCCCCTTGAGAGCAGCGTCGACGCAGGCTGGCTGTACAGCGAGACCCCTGCAAGCCCGGAGAGTACCTTGGCATAGTTGATGGACGGCGGGAGCTTTTGGCTTGACGTCCTCGGGTACGAGACGAGCGCGCGCAGGTACAGCTTTTCAGCGATGGCAAGTGTGTAGCCCGGCGATAGCCTGAACAGCCTGTATGCCTCGCGCTGCAGGTCGCCGGTGTTAAACGGCGTCGGGGGCCTGAGCACGGCCTTTTTTGCGGACACCTTGCTCACGGTGCCATCCCTGCCGGTGCACGCGTCAAGCACTGCACGCGCCTGTGCAAGCTTCTCTATCCTTGGCTTTTCATAGCGGGCATGCACGGCCTGCCCGTCTTTGTCAAAATCCGCAGTCAGCACCCAGTAGGGGTCCGGCACGTGCAGCCGGATTTCAAGTTCCCTGTCGGCCACAAACGCAAGCGTGGGCCCCTGCACCCTGCCAATAGACAGGTTCCTGTAGCCGCTGCTACCCGCCTTGAACGACTGGGCAAGCGCTCTTGACAGATTGACGCCGTAGATAAAGTCGAGCATGTGGCGCGACCGGCCGGCCTGTGCAAGCCTGCTGCTAGGCTTTGCAAGCGTTGCAAACGCTTCTTTCACTTCATCGTCGGTGAGGGTCGAGAACTTGGCCCTCAGTGACTTGTCGTATTTGCCGCCGCACGCGTATTCCAGTATGCTGTGGCCTATCACCTCGCCTTCTTGGTCATAGTCGCACGCGTGGATGAACGAGTCGGCGCCCCGGGCAAGAAAAGATATCGTATTGATAAAGCGCGCAGCCCTTGCTGCGCCCTTGGCATTTTTTTTATTGCCGTTGCCGCTGTCGATGGGCGCCCATTCTAGGTCAAGCACGGGGTAGACGCTCCTGTTCTTTGTCTTGTCGGCAAGCACGTACAGGTGGCCGGACGCCGAGCACACCTTGTAATTCCTGCCTGCGTACATGACATCAAAGACAGAGACACCGCCGGCAGTACTTCTGCTCTCACTTGCACTGCCAAGCGCCGACGCGATGCGCCGGGCGGCATCAGGCTTTTCGCAGACTACCAGTGTGTACGATGACAACGGTGTGCATAATCTGCCCCACGCCGTATTTTAATACATTACACGCCGGCGTTGATTTGTCCGCTAAAAAAGTAACCAATCTATTTATAGTGCAAAACGGGTAGTTTCTCTTACATACACATGACCAACAAGGTTTGCGTTCTTGGAGCCGGCAGCACGAAATACGGCAAGTTAAACGAAAGCATCATCGAAATCGCCATGTCTGCAGCTAAAGACGCCATCGAGTCTGCAGGGATAACCCCAAAGGAGATCCAGGCCGGCTACATTTCCAACGTTTTCGGTGTCGCCGACAAGCAGGTGCACATGGCACCTGTCATAATGAGCAACCTTGGCATATCGCACGTCCCCGGCCTCACGATAGAGTCGGCGTGCGGCTCCGGCTCAGTCATGTTCCGAGAAGCCTACGCCAACGTCGCGGCGGGCTTTTACGACTGCGTTCTTGCGCTCGGCGTCGAAAAGGTCACGCACACGGGCACGACGCAGAGCACCACGCTGTTTTCATACTGCTCTGACTTTTTCTACGAGGGCGGAAACGGCGCCTCGTTCCCCGGGCTCTTTGCGTCGATGGCAAGGGCCTACATGACGACCCACAAGGCCACGGAGGAAGACCTTGCCCATGTGGCGGTCAAGAACCACGAAAACGGCGTGCTCAACCCAAAGGCGCACGTGAGGAAAAAGATCACCGTTGACGACGTGTTAAAGTCGCCGGTGGTCGCGTCGCCACTAAAGCTGTTGGACTGCTGCCCGTTCTCTGACGGCGCATCAGCTACAATCCTCTGCTCCGAGGACTTTGCCAAAAAGTCCGGCAGGCCGTACGTCGAGATAATCGGCTCCGGCCGTGGCGCCTCTCCTGCTGCAGTTCAGGGCAGGGAAGACATTACCACCATCCCAAGCACCGTCGCAGCGGCCAAGGCGGCGTACAAGATGGCCGGCGTCACCCCGAAGGACATTGACTTTGCAGAGGTGCACGACTGCTTTACAATCGCAGAGATAATCGACATCGAAGACCTCGGCTTTTTCCCAAAGGGCAAGGCGGCCCACGCGGTGAGGGACGGAGCTACGAGGCTCAACGGCGAGATCCCAGTAAACCCGTCCGGCGGGCTGAAATCAAAGGGCCACCCAATCGGCGCAACCGGCGTCGGGCAGGTCGTCGAGGTGTTTGACCAGTTCACCGGAAGGGCAGGCGAGCGCACCGTAAAAGACGCAGAAATCGCGCTGACGCACAACTTTGGCGCAACCGGCGCAAGCGCGGCGGTGCACCTATTCAGAAAAGTGGACAGGAAGTAATAGTAGTAGTAAAAATAGAGAGGGAGAGACACGCCAACATGGATACACACGGAGTCCGCGAAAAGTTCATCGAGGTAGCAAGCAGGAAAAAGATACTGGCGCACAGGTGCGTCAAGTGCGGCCACACGATGCTGGAGACGGTCATGTTTTGCGAAAAGTGCTCGGCAAGCAAGTTTGAAGACGTCGAGCTGGAAGGCGCCGGCACGGTCGTCACGTACACAATCCAGGCAGTGGCGCCGGCGGGCTTTGAGGATGCCGGCTCGTACGCGTGGGTGGTGTTCAAGATAAATAACGCAAACATACGCGCGTCTGGGTTCCTTCCCGGCATCAAGGAGCCAAAGGACCTGCCGGTAGGCGCAAAGGTAAGGGTTGCCGGCTTTGACCAGCACCACGGCCTGCTGCTTGAGAAGGCATAAGGCTAGATTTTTTTACTTCAAATGAAAAATTAGCTTTAGCTAATGCTAATAAGCTACCTTCAAGCTAACAGGGCGTCGTTGCGTCCCGTCTATTCTTTGCCGCCAAACCTCGAAAGGCTGGACAGGGAAACCCTGGAGAGGCTGAAGGAAAGAACGCAAAAGAGAATCGAAGACTTGGAACTGAGCATTCTGGCACTGGACGGAATAATACTGGATTGCATCAAACGCCAAGACCAGCTCGGGTACAGGATCCCGCTGGCCTCTCAGCCTTCCTACAAGGAAGAACTGATTGAGAAATACGAAAAAGTAACAGAGGAAAAGAAAATCAGATCTAAAGAGTATCAAGAACTAAAACACGAAATTGCTACTCTGAACTACAACCTTGAGCAGCTCGACATAGTTCTGAACACGATACTACAGGAAATCGTCGATCTATCCGACAGCTGAAAAACCAGCAATATGCTGCATTTGTGTAAATTCTATTGATACTGATAGTAAAAAAACGTCAAGGGAACTTTTCTTATTTCTCTTTTTTTAACAACAACTGAAAAGAGAAAATGATGTCTGCTGACGTAGTGTGCGGCAAGTGCGGTTCTGTAATCTACACCATGCGCATGTTAAAATCGGTAAAAGACGCGCTGCGCGCCACAAACAACCGCTGTCCCGTCTGCGGAGCAGCGCTCAACCCTGCCGACTTTACCGTTGCCGCGACAAAGCGGTAACAAAAACCCTCCACTTCTTTTGTTGTAGCTTAGCTGTTTTGGCAGCTTTTGGTCCATAACCTTCAACTCTGTGCCTTAACCTGAAACCCTGCCGCAAAAATCACAGAGTAGGCCGATGGTAGAGCGCCAGCAGCTAGTGAACCAGCTAAACAATGCCACTGCGGTTGTCTACAACCAGCTAGGCAGGTTGCAGATGCTGGACAAGAGGTTTGCCTCGATGGAGTCGCTGTACATGCAGCAGATAACGACGAGCATCAAGACTGGCAACAACCCGCGGGCAAGAATCCTGGCAAACGAGCTCTCAAACGTGAAAAAGCTGCGCAGGACGACGCAGCACACCGGGATGGCGCTTGAGGCGCTGGTGATACGGTTCTCGACCATGAACGAGTTTGCCATGATACTGGACACCATCGACCCGACTGTCGACATGATAAAGGGCATCCAGGCCGAGCTCTCAAAGGCCATCCCCGCGGCAGGCGACGCGCTGTCAGAGGTCTCGTCCGTGACTGCCGACATGCTGGCAAGCGCAAACGTGCGCGCCGCCGATGCAAAAATCTCGACGCCCATGGATGCCGACGCCCTGAGCATCCTCAACGAGATAGAGGGCGCGCTAGAGACCGAGGCAAAGGCCAAGCTTCCCGAGATACCTGCCGACATGCCAACGCACCGCCAGGAAGAGAAAGAAGAAGGAGAAAAGCAGCAACAGCAAGAAGAAGTGCTGGCATAACAACAACAAGGCTGAAAAGGTTGACCTTTTGGTCTAAAAGGCTCACGTAGAGCTAGTAGTACTGTTAGTAAAAAATATTTTACAAAGGAGTTTTAATCATTTATGTTGGTTATGAGGCGCAATGGAAACGGAACCGAGTTTTGACTATTCTCAACTACAGCAAAGAGAATCACGCAAGGGAGGCGTGCTGGAATCGGCATCCAAGCGCGTCAGGATGATATTTTCAGTCATGGCAAGCCCGAACAGGATCGACATCCTCCGCATCCTGAACACAAAGGGCCCACTGACATATTCAGAGCTTAAAGCGCTGGCAGGTTTCAAGTCAAAAAAAGAGTCGGGCAAGTTTGCATACCACTTGAGAAAGCTGTTGAGGCAGTTGCTGGTCGCGCTGAACAAGGCCGAGCGCCGCTACACTATTACCAATCTGGGCAAGCTTGTGCTGTCTCTTGCCCGGCAGATTGAAGAGCGCTCGATAATAGAGAGCGGCAAGATGTACGTAAGGACGGGCAGGCAGACGATAGAGGAGTTCAACTCGCACAAGATAATACAGTCGCTGGTGAGGGAAGCCAACCTCCCCCTTGAGCAGGCCCACAAGATAACCGAGGAGGTCGAGAACAAGATCTACAAGTTCCAGACCGCGTACCTGACGTCGTCGCTTATCCGCGAGACTGTCAACTCTGTGCTGATAGAGCACGGCCACGAAGAATACAGAAACAAGCTTGCGCGCATTGGCCTGCCGCCGTCAGACATTTCCGAGATGCTGTCAAGCGAGGATGCCACGAGAAGCGGCGCGGCAGGCGTCATGGCAAAGACTGCCGGCTCGGTGTTTTCAGAGTACCTAATCTTTAACACGCTCCCAAAGGACATCGCCGACATGCACCTGGCCGGCGAGATACACATCGCCCAGCCCGGAGCGTGGGGCCTCCTGCCGGACACGCTGTTTGTGGACCTTTCCGACATGGAAGACGGCAGCCTGGACCTTGCCTGCAGGCATCCTGCCGTGGCAAGGTTTGCGTCGATAAAGACGGCCGACGACATGCTTGCCGCGCTTCCTGTTCTGATCGCGCTCCTTTTGAGGGAGGCCTCGGCAGAGGTTGTGCTTGAAGGAATCGCGCCGCCGCTTGCCAAGGCCAAGGATACTGATGACCTTGCAGCCAAGTTCGCCAGGGCGCTTGTGTCGTCATCTGCCGCTGCTGCCGGCGCAGGCCAGCAACAACAGCAGCCGCTTGCAACGCTGGTGGTGCCTGCCGGCGACACAGCAGCGGACGCCAAGCAGCTGAACGCGCTACTTGACGGCTACCGCCGGTACGTCGACGCGACCCCCGTTCCCCGCGTCGGCCTTGCAATAACCCACGGGGGCAAGCTGAAGGACAGCATCGACCATATCACGGCAGCGGTAAGGAGCGGAGGCATCATAACTATTGGAAGCAATGATAATAATAATAATACTGCCAGGTCGTCAAGCGGGATACGCAAGACGATGGCAGCGACAAACGGCAAAGGCTCCTCATCCTCTGCTGCAATGTCGCTTCAGGCGCTTTCGATAAACCTGCCCAGGCTTGCCTACGAGTCAAACAAGGACGAAACCTACTTTCGGGCAAAGCTGGCCCTTGCGATAAAGCCGTCGCTTGCGGCAATGGCAATGAGGAAAAAGGCCGTCATGGACAACGCAAGACGCGGGCTCCTCCCCGCGTTCTCTGCGGCTACTCATTCGATGCAGCATGCCACCTCAAGCATCGTCATAAACCTGACGGGTGCCCACGAATCCGTCTTTAGCATCCTTGGCCACGATGAGGCCAACAGCGGAGTAGAGGTGATGCAGAAGGTGCTAAAGACGGCAGTAGATGTCGCCGCGGCGCAGGGCAAGCAGCTGGGCGAAGACTCTTGCGGCGTAGCGATGATAGCAGACGACTCTGGCACCCGCTTTGCCGCCCTTGACTCTGAAAAGTATGGCAAAGTCTCGCTCCTCCAGTCGCAGAACACCACCAGCTATTCCCAGGGAATGACGCTAAATGGCAAGGAGCTTGACAAAAAACAACAGCTGGCTGCCGAGTGCTCTGCCATCGACAAGATACTTAATGGCGGACTTGCGGCCACAGTGGACGTCACCGACCTTGGCGCCGGCGAAGCCAAGAGCGCAATCGAGGCTGCAGCTGCAGAGCTTGCGTTCTTCCGGCCCCGGGCCTGGCTTGCCGTATGCGCAACGTGCGGCAAAAAATACAAGATGTCTGCCGACAGGTGCGAGTCATGCAAGTCGCCGCACAGGCTGCTTACGACGGCATAGCTGCACAACTCCGCCCCGCCGCAGTTTGAAAAACGGCGCAGCTGCGCCGCCCGCCATATCTTTTTTTCATAATTTTATGATAGAGGCAGAGCTGGTAAACTTGTGACTCTGTCGGTATGTACGCATAGGAAAATTGCCGGAAGGTTTTGTGGATTTTCCTGAAAATATCACACGATTCTGTTTGATTTCGTTGCCGTGGCCGGGATTAATAGTCAATTGTGCATTTTTGCTGATGTACGAGATAACACAAATAGCACAAAAGAGTATAAGTACGAGTGGTTTGGTGGTAAGAGACGGGATGGCGGGAGTTACTGAATTTAATAATTCACAGGGAAACCTGATCTCGAAAATCAGAAAGCGGGACGGACGCATCGTCAGCTTTGAACAGTCCAAGATATCAAACGCAATTTACAAGGCGCTTGTGGCAACCGGAAAGCCGGACTACCCACTGGCAGAAAGGCTCGGCGTGAGGGTCTTCCAAAAGATGGCGCAGCAGGGCTATGGCTCTGAAAAGGCAGTCGCCACCGTGGAGGACGTGCAGGACATGGTCGAGTCCATACTGATAGAGGAAGGGCTGTCGGAAACGGCCAAGGCGTACATACTATACAGGCACGAGCGCAGGAAGGTAAGGGACGAAAAGATGAAGGTCCTGAACAAGAAGGACCTCGACGAGGTCGACAAGGCCTTTGACATCAACTCGCTGCGCGTGCTTGCGGCGCGCTACCTTTTGCGCGACGAGAACAACGAGATAGTCGAGAGTCCCAAGCAGATGTTTGAAAGGGTGGCAATCCTTGTCGGAATAGCTGACGTGATGCACGACTCGCAGGTGTTCAACCTTGCAGGCGGCCACGTGCAGGACGCAGAAGAGGCTGCGAAATACTACCACAAGCTTGCAGACTTTGACATGAAGCTAAAGATAGGCGAATACTGGCTCAACCGCTACCACTTTGAGGCCATGGTACGCTCGTACATCCACGCCGCAAAGCAGGGCCAGATGAAGGTCAGCTTTAAAGAATTGTTAAGGCTGGTGGCAGAGGGCAAGATGGCCGCGTACAGCGACCGCATAAGGGAATACTATAACCTCATGATATCGCGCGACTTTTTGCCAAACACGCCGACGCTCATGAACGCCGGCGCAAGGCTCGGGCAGCTGTCGGCGTGCTTTGTCCTTGACATGCCCGACGACATGAACAGGATAATGAAGTCGTCGACAGACGCGGCGATGATATTCAAGTCGGGAGGCGGAGTCGGCATCAACTACTCGGACCTGAGGCCGGAGGGCGACATTGTCGCTTCGACATCTGGCGTCGCATCCGGGCCGACGTCTTTCATGAGGATAATCGACACAATCACAGATGTGGTAAAGCAGGGCGGCAAGCGCAGGGGAGCAAACATGGGCATCCTTGAGGCGTGGCACCCTGATGTTGAAAAGTTTGTCACGGCCAAGACCAAGCCGGGCGTCTTTGAGAATTTCAACGTCTCTGTCGGCATCTGGGAGGATTTCTGGAAGGCCCTTGTCAGCAAGGATGGAAACCACAAGTACACGCTGAGGAACCCGCGCACCCACGAGCCGATGAGGCAGATTGACGCGCAGCAGCTGATAGACCTGATCGCGCTTTCCGCGTGGAAGAGCGCCGAGCCGGGAGTGATATTCTTTGACAACATCAACAAGTACAACCCGTGCATCGAAGCCAAGGGCGGGCCGCTGCGCGCCACAAACCCGTGCGGCGAGCAGTCATTATATCCATACGAGTCGTGCAACCTGGGCTCCATCAACCTTGCAAACTTTGTAAAGCGCAAGGCAGACGGGATGTATGAGTTTGACTGGCAGCGCTACGAGCAGGCAGTCAGGCTCTCCACAAGGTTCCTTGACAACATCATCGACATGAACAAGTACCCTGTCGAAGAGATAGAGACAAACACGCGCGCGACAAGGAGGATAGGCCTTGGCATCATGGGTATCGCAGACCTGCTGTTCCTTCTCCGCATCTCGTACAACTCGAAGGACGGCTATGAGTTCATGAACAAGCTTGCAGAGGCTGTTTCATACTTGAGCATGGACGAGTCTGTTGCAATCGCAAAATCGAGGGGCCCGTTCCCCATGTTCAAGGACACCGACTATGTCAAGGGCAGAATCCCAGTGGCAGGCTATTACGAGCTGCCAAAAGAGACGCACACATACGACTGGGCGACTCTCATTGAAAAGATAAAGAAGAACGGCATCCGCAACTCGTGGACGTCGACCATTGCGCCCACAGGCACGCTTTCCATGATAGCCGACACGGCAAACGGCGTCGAGCCGGTGTTTGCGCTCGTCTTTGAAAAGCGCGTGACTGTTGGCAGGTTCTTTTACACCGACAAGGTGTTTGAGAACGCGCTGAAGGAAAACGGCCTGTACTCTGACGAGATACTGACCAAGATTGCAAACAACTATGGCTCTGTGCGCGGCATCGCTGAAATCCCGGAATGGATGCAGAGGACGTTTGTCACTGCAATCGACATCCACTGGATGGACCACATCATGGCGCAGGCGGTGTGGCAAAAATGGATTTCCAATGCGATTGCCAAGACGATAAACATGCCCGGCGACGTGACAGCGGAGGACGTAAAGTGCTCGTACCTGCTGTCGCACGAGCTGGGGCTAAAGGGCGTCACGGTATTCAGGGACGGCTCGCGGCAGGAGCAGGTATTGCACATCACCGGCAAGAACAATGGCGAAAAGCAGTTTACCGTCAAGCCGAGCAGGTACATCGCCGACTATATCCAGAACAACATACAGGAGCCCTACGTGCGTGAGCAGATGCTAAAGATACTGAAGGAGAAGGGAATCGATGAGGGCACTGTTCCGCAGGCAACGATGGCGACAGCTGCCGTAGCGGCGCCTGTCGTCGAAGTGCCCAAGAAGGCGACCCAGCCTGCTGCGATGCAGGTCATGTCTTCAAACGAGGACACCACGTGCCCATCGTGCAAGGCAAGGCTTGTCATCACCGAAGGGTGCAACATCTGCATCGAGTGCGGCTTTAGCAGCTGTGCATCGGGGTAAACAAATACACACACGCATCATCCCTTCCTCTCTTCTTTCCCTTTTTCTGTTTTCAAAAACTCCGATTCTATTATATTATTATCTGCAAGCTGCAAATATGTGCACAGCATCATATGATGACGATGGAAGGCAAGATCTGCCTGGTCACGGGAAGCACATCCGGCATCGGAAAAGAGATAGCGGCCGGCCTTGCAGAGATGGGGGCAAAAGTCGTGCTCGTGGGCAGGAGCAGAGAAAAGTGCGAGACTGCCATCCAGGATGTTATCGCCATGACTGCAGACAGCAGAGTTTCATCGGGCCTGCTCTCATATCTTGTCGCAGACCTTTCTTCGCAACAGTCAGTGCGCCAGCTCGCAAAAGATTTTGCCGACAGCCATGACAGGTTGCACGTGCTTGTAAACAATGCTGGCGTGTTCATGTCAAAAAGGGAGCTGACGGTCGACGGCATTGAGTACACGCTTGCGGTAAACCATCTTGCGCCGTTTCTCTTGACCAACTTGCTCCTTGGCAGGCTGAAGGCCGGAGCCCCTTCGAGAATAATCACAACCAGCTCTGTAGCCCACAGGGGAATAAAGATCGACTTTGACGACCTGCAGATGATGAACAAGGGCTACAGCGGGATACGCGCGTACGGCCAGTCCAAGCTGGCAAACATTCTGTTTACTAGGGAGCTGGCAAGGCGGCGCCTGCAGGGAACGGGCGTCACCGCAAATTGCTTTCATCCCGGAGCGGTCAGGACAAACCTTGTGCGGGGCTCTTCCTATGGCCTTGTCTGGGGCGCTGCAAGCGTCTTTTTCACCAGCCCGCAAAAGGGTGCGGATACTGCGATCTATCTTGCCTCGTCAGACGAGATCAAGAATGTCAGCGGCGAGTATTTCGTAAAGAGAAAGCAGGCCAAGGCGTCTGATGCCGCGTACGACGACGATGCCGCCGAAAGGCTGTGGAGGGCAAGCGAGCAGCTCACCGGAATACAGACCTAATGTTACTCCTTATATTCCCTGACACACCATAATACTGTAATAATATGGGATTCTTGGACAGGTTACGGAAGAAAAAAGATGACCAGCCACACGAGGCCGCGCAGGGCTCTTCTGGAGCAACGGCGGGTGAGCAGCCAAGGCGAGTCAAGAGGTATACGTCTGACGGCAAGCCGGTGTACGAGTAAAATAATGTAGACGCAGCAGCACGCAAGAATAGTACCGCGTCAGAGTTTTTCGGGTTTCTCAGGATAAATCCTGCATTTTGTCGATGCGTTCTGCAGATTTTCCAGTATGATTTGTATACAAACCTAGATGGCGCTAGAAAGGCGTTGATAGAGAGAGCAAGCCCTTGTTAGCAGATGTTTAGTGCCTGCAAGCGATATATCCTCCCATGGATCTGTTGGAAGCGGTAATGTGGGTGGCCCTGAGCTTTTTTGTGACGCTTGCCGGCTTGGAAGTGGCATGGAGTGAAGTGGGCCTAAAGAAAAAAGAAGAGGCTATTCTCTAGCATAATAGTGGCACATACTTTTGTGCCTTGCAACGAGGCGCCACTTTTTGTTCTGGCGCCCTTCCGTCACACACACAGAGAATATCGTGGCAATGGCAATGAATCTAGTTTTGTAGGAAAAAAGAGTCCCGCTCGCCTACATGCCTAGAACAAGAGCCACTGTTTTTCCAAATAGAACAAGATTACAGAAAGACTTTAAAATTTAAGCAATAACTCTTGCCATCATCAAAGTGATAAGGGAATTGGCAGGTGCGCTGTTCCTTTTCGCACTTTTCTTTGGGAGCCTCGCACCTGCATATGCACAAAGCCAAAGCCAGGCAGCAAGATCCAGTGGAGGTTATTATTACAGCGGCACGGGATTCGATATAGAGTTCCCTCCGGGCTGGAACGGCACGCTTGCAGACGGGAAATATCCTGTGGCCAGGCCATCATCAGCTGCTGCACAGGCCGGCACGTCGATGAGCGTCTTTGCAGTAAACAGGCTTGAAGTGAAAAACCTGATAATGTCGGGGGTTCATGTCCTGCCGGAGTTGGACAGCAGCAGCAGCGGCAGAAAAGAAGAAGAACAGCAGCAATGCCAGAGGACGCTTGCCGAGCTGGTGCCAGTAAACGACATCAACGTGTTCCATACTATTCTAGAATGTGCAGACGAGCAGCAGCAACATTACGAAATAACCGACAGCTATATCTTTTTCACACTGACAAAGTCAATTGCGGTTGGCTATTCAGCCCCGTCCAAGGATGCGTACAACAGATACCTGCATGACTTTACAAGCTCGTTGAAAACGGTCAAGGTTGACGAGCCAGTCAACATCCGGTCGGGGCTTGAAATCGTCCTTGGCATCACGAAATTTTACAAAAAATCCATAGACATCCAGGCCGCCAACGACGCCGGGGTGGACATGGTGATCGGCGCCTCATCAAACAACGTCAGCGTTGTGTTTGACGAGCCCGGCAAGCGCTTTGTGATCAAGGTCAACGGGCAGACTGCTGCTACAGGGCAAGCCGGCCGGCTGCTGGTTCCAGTAGACAAGGTCCTGCGCGGGCCGTACCAGGTGCACATAGACGGCGTGCCTGTGCCGGACCCGCTTGTAATTGAGGATACCCAGACAAAAGAAAAGCTTGTTATGGTAGAGTATGGCGAAGGAGCGCGCCAGATCGTCATCAGCGGAGCAGAGGTGGTCCCAGAATTCCCTCTGCACGTTGCAGGAATAATGCTTGGAGCCGTCCTTTCCGCATCAATCCTGTACCAGCGCAAAAAAAGTAGTAGTAATAATAATAACGTCAAGAGGTCAGGGGAGCTATCCCTCCACACACGTGCACCCTTGCGTTCCCACTCAGCCTGACCCCGTCTTTCAGGGCAAGCTGGGCTGCTTTTTCTTAAAAGAATTCAGCAGGCTGACTGCAGAGCCGTACACTAGAGCCTCTGCGCAGTTCTGGCCTGCACTTGCACACACACATACACACGCATATGCACACATATCGATTAAATACACAACAAAACAAGTTTTTTCCATCCACAACACGGGGAGTTTCGCAGCCGTCGTATGATCATAATGCAGCTCAAGTCAACCCAGCAAGAGGAGGCGTTTGCAAACATTGCCGCAATCATTAACAGGCTGCATAAAAGCCATGGCTACAGGATAAGAGGACACGAAGTCCACCAGACGCGTGGAGTAATGGCCAAGACGTCGCTTCCTGAAAGGGCTAAAATGGTTTCGAGTTTTTGCGCGCGCAACGGCATACGATACCTTGCATACCACTCCCCGATACTTGGCAGAGGCCAGAACATCTGGGAGGACAAATGGCGGGAGAAGGTCAAGGAGTCGCTTGCCCTTACGATCCAGGAGGCGCAAGCAGTCAGAAAAGAGGCTGGCCTCCAAAGCAAGGTCGTAATAGTGTTCCACCTGACAAGCTACATGCCTTCAAAGGAGGTGCCAAGGACGCACAAAGAAAAAATTGCGCTTTACGAGGCCGCAGAGCAAGAATTCCTAAAATTCTTTAAGAGCGAGCAAGATACGGACGGCTGCGTTCTGGCGGTTGAAAACACGTATCCCCGGCATGACGGAGACTCGGAAAGCATCGGGCCATTCCACCCGTCGGAGCTTGCCCGGATGGAAAAACACGGCATCATGACGGCCCTTGACCTTGCCCACTACCAGCTGTACTCGAATTATCTGAGCCGTGGAAAGGGCAGGCTTGCCGGCGACCTGGACAGGGAAAGGTACGGCCGCGCGCCCTTCTGGGACCAGTGCATAAAAAAGGACCTTGCCAGCTCGCTTGCGCTTCTCCACATCAGCGACGCAAGCGGGTTTGAAGTCAGGGGCGAGGCTCTCCCAGTTGGAAGCGGCGAGATACCCTTTGCAGACGTGCTTGGTGCCTGCAATTCGCTTGGCAGGGACGTGCGGGGCACCATAGAACTAAGCTGCGGCCACCTTCAAAAAGGCAGGCTGCAATTTGAAAGCGCCAGGTGGCTCTTGGAGAATGTCCCTGGCGCGTTTAAAGAAGCCTGATAACAAAAAAAAGAATGAGCACACACACATATATTAATACAAGAACATTCGTAGCTGGTCTATAGTTGAATTATTATTATTCTTCTTCCAGCCCCGAGTCTCGCGTGCTTGCCAGACTGACCAGCGGCTTTGATCGTGCAAAGACCGCAAAAAGCATCGAGAAATTCATCGCCGGTTATGTCGAGGCCGCGCGGGCAGAAAGAGGAATCGTGATGGGCCTCTCTGGCGGCCTCGACTCTGCCGTGGTAGCGGCGCTGTGCACAAGGGCGCTTGACGGAAGCGGCAAGAATGTTCTTGGATTGATTCTGCCGAGTGCGTCAACCCCGAACGAAGATGTAGAGGATGCGGCCGCGCACGCCAGAGAACTTGGCATTGAGCACCAGACCATCAACATGGAGCCGATAGTCGAAAGATACATGCAGGTCCTGTCGGATGATAACGAAGACAAAGTCGCGCGGGGCAACCTTACTGCGAGGGTGCGCATGTCCGTGCTCTATTATCATGCGCACGTTGGCAAAAGGCTGGTTGCAGGGACAAGCGACAAAAGCGAGATAAGCATCGGCTACTTCACGAAATTTGGCGACGGCGGGGCAGACATGATCCCGATAGCCGGCCTGTACAAGACGCAGGTCAGAGAGCTAGGCCGATACCTAAAAGTGCCTGACGCAATACTGCAAAAAAAGAGCAGTCCCAGGCTCTGGGCGGACCACACTGCAGAAGATGAAATAGGGATGGGCTATGAAACAATCGATCCCATCCTGTACATGCTGGTGGACAGGAAAAAAACCGCAAAAGAGGCAGCCGTAGCGCTTGGCGTGCCCGTAGACAAGGTAAAAAAGGTGCAGGGCATGATTGCAAAGAGCGCGCACAAGCGTGCAATGCCGGCCGCGCCGCCAAAACTGTAAGTCGAGACCTTTCTTTACCGCAGAAATTATTATATTTTATTTTCAAGATACATAACATGCCATAAATACATGCGCAAGCCGGTGCTGTTGATAGACGACGCAGAGGATTCGCTTGAAGCAATCAGGCTGTTTCAAGAGTCCGGCCAGAAATACGTCGAATATCACATCAAGAAATTCGAGGAGAGCTGCTGCGGCGAGCTTCCGACCACTCGTGCTCCATCGGTTTTTGCCCCCGAAGGGATATTCAAGGGGCTAGAGGGCGTCAGAAACTATCTGTCCATTGAAAAGCAGCCGGATACAGGCGAGAGCGCGTACTGGTGATGATGATAATAATGATACATTATGGCAGGTCCACGTAGACCGCCCCGTCTTTTTCAACCACTGGATACAGCACAAGGTCGCCTGACTTTCTCCACTCTGGCGACTGCTCAACCCATGTCGCCTCCCTTTTCCACGACTTCATGTTCTCCAGCTTGCCGGTGAACACGTTGTACTCGTAGCCGTGCATGTGGCAGACGATGTTGTCGCCGTTAAAGTCGCCCTTTGCAAGCGACGCGCCCCTGTGAGGGCAGGAATTGTTGCAGGCAAACAGCTTGCCGCGCCTTTTCCCGACCAGCACGTCTGTGCCGTTAATGGTAAAAACCTTCCAGCAGTCGTCAGGAATTTCACTACTCGCGCACGCCCTGTAAAGCATCGCAAAAAAGAGGAAAGTAAAGCGGTTGTATTAACCTTAGAGGTGTATCAGGCTCCCCTGCGCTCCTGTGTGCGGAGATTGCCCTGCGAACTTTCTCCTAAAGTGCCCTGATGGCCTCTTTGAGAGAAGCTCTATGAACCACGCTTCATGCTCAACCTCTTCCTGCATTATCCTCTGTGCAATGTCGTACGTCCTTGGGTCCTTGCCCGCTGTCATGTCACAGACCTCGCCCCACGACCTTATGGCGCACTGCTCGGCTTCTAACAATACTTTCAGTATGGAGTTGATGTCCTCCCAGTTGTTGGGAAGGAAAGCGTCGGGACAGCCTGCCTGGTCTGCAAACCTTCTGATGTCCCTTGGAAGCGCGCCGCCAAGCTCGTACAGCCTTGGGACCATTGCCTCAAAGTGGTTCCTGTCCTCTATCCTTGCGTCTTCGACTATTTCCTTGATGCCTTCGCCTTCAAGGCCGGTGCAGTGCATCCTCAGGATAGTGTAGTAATAGTACGTCGTGAACTCTGCTCCGACTCCCTTTACAATCAGGTCCTTCAGCTTGTCTACGTTGACGCCGTTTTTCTTCAGGACTTCAAGTGCGACAATGTTCGGGACTGGCTTTGTCGTTTTTGCATATTCTGCATCAGACATTATGAGGAGTAGTACCGAAAATAATTAAAGAGTTGCGAACTTTTGCGCAATTGCGATGATGTTTCTTCTCATGCAAAGATTTTCTAGGTGTAGGTGTCGATTACCTGCGATGCTGCCGCCGTTGCCGCTTTTACTGAAGGACGCTGCCGTTGCTGTTCTTCCTCCTCTTCTTCTGGAGAAGAAGGGACAGCATCGATATTGTTATTTATCCTCAGCATCTTTTCTGCGCATGTAAAATGTGCCAGGTATTCCCTTCCCTTTTCAGTTATCAATAGGGACCTGTCTGGCAGCTCATCCAAAAGCCCGCTCTGCCAGGCCAGCTCTACGTACCCTTGCAGCATAGAGTGGGACAGATTTGCCTTGTATATTACGTGCGTCCTCTTGGTTTTCTGCTCGCAGACGCGGAGTATTTCCGCAATTATCGCGTGCATGCTCCGCGGCTTCATTAGACTCCTTCTATGGGAAAACACTGTTGCGACTTCCTTAAACATGACACTAGAATTACGATATAGAAGTTATTATAGTTATTGGATATAAGATCCATAGCTGGAACTTATTATTAAAACTGATCGTAAAACCGATGTTTTACCTCTGAAATTGTAGTGGCAATGACGATAACATGCACATGATGTACAGAATGTTATTTTAGCAGAGACTGCATTTCCATCAGCCTTCTCACCCGCTCTTCGACAGGCGGATGGGTGGAAAAGAGATTTGAGAGCGAGCTTTTTGACAGGGCGGGAATGATGAAAAATGTGTTGAGGCTTGCGGCCTGCTCAAGCTCCCTTTGAGGGGCGGCCTTCATCTTGCCGCTTATCTTCAAGAGTGCGCTTGCAAGCTTTTCCGGCTTGCGTGTCATCTGGGCCGATCCCTTGTCTGCGGCGAACTCTCTGTACCGCGATATTGCCCGTATGATCAAAAAGCTCACAAGCCACGTTACTGCGGCAACTACGATTATTATCACCATTGCGCCTGCCCCGTTGTTGCTGTTCCTGCCGCCACCATAGTATCCATAACCACCGCCATAGAACATGCTGCTAAAGAGCCCAAACCGCATAAGGGAGAACGCGACTATTGAAAAGAGGCTTGCAAGCGTGATGACAAGCACGTCCCTGTTCCTTACGTGCGTAAGCTCGTGAGCAAGCACGCCTTCAAGCTCGTCGTCATCAAGCGTGTTCATGATGCCCGCCGTCACCGCCACCACGGCGCTCTTTGGGCTCTTGCCGGTTGCAAAGGCGTTTGGGACCTGCGTGTTCATAACTGCAATCTTGGGCATTGGAAGGCCGTTTTCTGCAGCAAGCCTTTCCACTATTGCATGAAGCCTAGGGTACTGGTCCTTTGTAACGACTTTGGCGCCAGAGCTCCACAGGACGATTTTGTCAGAAAAGTACCATTGCGCGAGAACCATCAGCGACGCGATTATGGCAATGGGGATATAGCCAACTCCAAGGTATGCAAGCACGCCCAGAAACACCAAGTAAAGCACTGACAGAATCGCAAAGCTCAGGATCATTCTGATTGTGAGGCCGGTATCCCTCTGCAGTTGAGCCAAGATGCGTGTGTGCTACCTCATGTTACACTATGCACGTTTGGACAAATAAGCCCTGCTGCTTCCATCCCTGTCTGCCATCAAAAAATGCGGGCATAGATCTTTTAGCTAGAAGCAAATGTCATCAATGCAAGCTTGGTTTTTGATCAAGCATTTCAAGCTAGGATTTCTTTAAGGCAATTAGCTTGTCAGTTTACAACGAAAGAATATGTTCAAGATCATGTCGCTGATAGTTGGCGGGATCGTGCTCATGGCGGTAGGCGTTTACGTACTGAGCACGGCTAGCATACAGTTCCCAAGCATCCAGTGGCCGCAAATCCAGTGGCCCGACGTGAACTGGGTGATTGTGGGGTGGGTAGTAATCGTGGGCGGGCTGGTATCTGCCGGCACCGGGGTTATCGCCTCACGCTTGACATGAGGAAAAAACAACATTATTTTTCTTCCTTTGCCTTTTTGTCTTCTTCCGCTTGTGCAAGGCTTTCTCAATATCAGAGATGCCTGTGGCACACCCGCCTCTTCTCAAAAGTACTTTTCCCTTATCTTGCGCCTCTCCAGCTCTTCTGTGTACTGTCTGAGGGTTTTCACGTCCGGGGTGAGCACCAGATCCTTGTGGGTGGCAGGAGGATGGGCAATGCGCAGCACCGTCGCCTTCAGGTACTTGTTGTGCTCACTTTCCTGCGCACAATCGCGGGAGCAGAAAAAGCCAAACATGTAGCTGTTTCGTGCAATGGTGTAAAAGAAAGCGCTCGTAGAAAGGTCGGCGTCGCATCGCAGGCACCTTGTTGCGTCCATCGTCACCATCTGTCTCGTCTTCTTGCTTGCAAGTCAGATGCCGTGCAATATATCAGCATTGTGAAACTTCTCATTTCTAACAACAGAGGATTTTTGTATATTATACGCAAAAACAGACCCGCAGCCCACGACCCTTCGTTCTCCCAAACGAGAAACAAGACTACACTAAAATCCTTAATTTCTAGGATATCAACGGGAAATGGACAGAAAATTCCTGATAGGGTTATTCTTCGGACTGGTAATTGCCACCACCGCGATATATGCGTGGGAAGCAAAATCGCACATAATCGATAATCCAAACATCGAGGGACCGTTCTTCTTGATAATAGCTATACTGCATGTTCCAGTCGGGTACTGGGCTGTGAAAAATAACTCTAACCTTGCCTGGGCAATAATGCTTATCGGAACAATTGCTATAATTGTAATTTTTGGCATAAGCAGGTCTGACGCTGCCTTTTTGGTGGGAAGAGACAAACCCGGAGGTTTTGGAAGCCTGAGCGTAATTTCCAAGGTGCTTCAAGCAGGCATAGTCGCAATATCCGGATGGGCAATAATGGATAATAGAAAGAATGGCGCTGGCAACACTCCCTCAATTGTTCAGACTCAAAAGCCAAGCCCTGCAAACCAGGATGGGCGCAAATCCTAGAGAGCTGGGTCCTGACAGCGGCAAAAAGAGGGAGAGAGAATAATCTTACAGAACCTTGCACGCTGGCTGTTTATTACTTGCAGCAATACTCAGAGTATATGTATATGGCAGTTGCAAGCCAAGACGCTGTTGCTGCTAGGCAAAACGGCTCTGCCAGCGTTGTACGGCAGATAACCCGCCTTGTACTTATAACGCTGCTAATAACGATGGCAACATGGGTGGGCCTTTACCTTTTTGAGCAGTTTCTTGCACCCGACCTCGGAATACAGCATATCCACATGCAGCTGACTGGAAGCGCCATCACTGCAGCCGTGTCGTTTGTCCTGATTTATGCGGTCCGGCGAATCGTGCACAAGAATGTCGCAAGGATAAATCCACATCTCTCTACTATCCTCTCATTTTTTGTCATCATAACCATTTCATTGATCGCGGCGGTAGTGCTGATGCACCAGTGGGGCATAGACCCGCAGGTCATCCTGGTAAGCGGCGGGCTAACCGCGATCATAGCGGGCATTGCCCTGTCTGATATAGTGGGCAACATCCTAGCCGGCGGGCTGGTGCTAACTGCTTTTCCTGCAAAAGTGAGCGACCACGTCTTTATGATAGGGGACAACATCCACGGAGTGATAGATGATGTGCACCTGATGTACACCAAGATCATCACAGATGACAACACGGAATACTATATCCCAAATAACGCCATACTGCAGGGGTCTGTGAGGATAATCAAGGAAAGGCCGCTGAATCACCTGCTGCCAATCAAGGAGGGAGAACACGTACAGATAATCGCCTCTACTGAAAAATATGCTGGAACCGTATCCAAGATCACTTCCAAGTTCTTTTTTCTGGCAAGCGATGGCGACGCGAACAAGGAAATAGTACTGGCAAATGCAAACCTCATTTCAGGCCAGTATGTGATAATAAAAGACAGGCCCGGAAAACAACCAGTCGATCTATAACGCAGTAGCAGTATAGTAATAATAAAGGCCAGCAGGCAATGCCCCGTCGGCCGATACAAAAGAGGAGGTCTTGCGTCTGGATGTCAAGCCTAACAGGAAATATACACTCAGACGCTAGACCCCAAAAGATCTTGCGCAAAAGCAGCTAATAATCTAACCTGACTTGCTGCAGCATATAATGGGCATTCTCTTTTATAGAAGAATATTCTTTTATTTACTATGGGTCTGCTTACATGGATCGTCATTGCCGTGGTTATAGTATTGATAATCGGAATAGGCGTTGAGGCATTCTTCTCAGGCTTGATATCCGGAGCGGAAAAACTCGGCAATAATCCCGTCATTAAAAATGCGACAGAAGAGGGCAAGAATTTTGCCAAAGATGCAATCCAGAACGCCACCAGCGGAATGGTAAAGTAAAAAATTTCTGACCTTGCACAAAAAGCCGCCAGTCAGTCGCTCGTACAACAAAAAATGCCATGGAGAGGAGAGAGAGGGAAAAAATGCAAAGTACAACTCATGCGTATTCTTACTCCTGAAGCACTGACCAGCAAGAATCAGATATCTAATGCAAATTATACAATTTGCGCAGAAAAACGACCGCAGCTAGAACGAACGCGTAAATACTCTACGAAAAATAATTCTCTATGGTAGAGTATGATAGTGACAGTAGCGACAAACATGGAACTGCTGCTGGCGGCGGCAACAGCAATAATGATATTCGTAGCAACAATAATAGTAATAATAGTAGCGCCGGTGCCAGTCCGCATCCCTCGCACGGGCATTTTCTATATGCAGACTATACGCCGCTAGAAGATAATCGAAACCTTATAGAGATGATAAAGAATTTCGTGTCGCTAGCTGCGCAAGTGATAAAATATCACGAAACGGATGTGAAATGTATATCTCTGCTGGATGATTCAGAGCTTCTACGCAAAGAACTCATCTCTGCCATAAGAAACACTAGAGCAGCTACCACAGACACAATAGATAGATTTTATGAGAGAAATTCTAATATCTTTTCGTCCGTCACAGGTTTGCAGTCTGCCGGCGGCAACACGTTTCTGACCGATGCAAAAGCCTCACTTGACAGGATGTTGACTGATGTGGAGGCAAACTCTTCCCAGCAGCAAGAGAAATACAACGAGAACATAAAGTCAACAACAAATGCAAACCGCATTGCCGCGATTAACGCTGTGCAAGGCTGGCTGTCCGACGAGAATCGCAATTTTCCAGGATCTGTTCTTGCAAATCTTTCGATCGAGCTAGAAGCGCACATTGATCCTGCGACCCACAATAACAATTACAAAGTTATTCGCACTGCATCAACGTCAGTATCAACACCGAAATCGGCGGTCGCAGTCACAAACAAAGATGAGGAAGGAGAGAAAGAAGCCGGTGCAAAGGCAGCAGCAATAACATCAACAATGCCATTCACGTACGTCTTTGAGTTCGAGTCTGCCGGCATCGAGTTCTGGAACTATCGCAAGAAAGTCGTTGATCTTGGTATAAAGGAATTGATGCTTCCCGTAGGCATGAAGCTTCCCATGTCGGAAAAGGTCAAGAATACTTTCAGACTGGGCTCTAAAAAGGAAGAGTCGGCCAAGGAGCCGCATTTTACAAAGGCAGACGACTTTTACATGTCCTCTGTGGTTTTGCGCGATGATAAAACCCTTGAAGTGCAATTAGCATCCGACATCTCTGCTGGACACGCAAGGGAAGGCAAGGGCGAGCTTTTTACTATCACCTTTGACATGGTAAGCTTGCCGGATTCTTCTGCGCATAGTGGTAATAATAATATCTCTCTCCCGTCTTCCTCTACGAATTCTGCTACTTTTTCGACAACTCGCCCAACGATACACTATACAGACAACAGAGACAGGGGAGAAGAGGGGCAAGCTACCGCCATGGTAGAAACGGATCTGCTTCGAATAAAAGAAATTGAACAGGCAACTGACTTGCGCAAGCTAACAACGTTTGGCACAGCGGTCCTGACCAAGATGCAGATTTTGCGAGATCCCAAAATTCTGGCTTTGAAAGGCAAATTAAAGTTGCTTGCGGTGGAAGAAAAGGAAGCAATAGCTATGTCGAGGCGTAACGTCAGCGGCGGCGCAGCGGCAGAACCGACTGGCTCTGGCTTCACCGCCACTGCTGCTACTGCCATAATGTCTCCTCTAGTTTTCATTGAATTTCGTCTCCTTTTCGATCTCCTTGAAGCGCTGGCCAGATCATTTGGCCCTGCAATTGGGAAGCTAAGAGAAAAAACACCCGTGAAAGAGGAATTGATATTGCGACAGGAGCTGGAAGGAGGGCAAAGAAAAGAGTTTGCCGTCAGGCTCGCAGATCTTAGGTTGCAGCTAGAAGAAACAACTCATGGCAAATCGATATCTCGTACGCTCTTTGGCGAAGAATGAATAATAATTAATATATATATCATATATTTTCTGCCTGGTACATACACACGCGCACCTATTATGTGTCTTTTACAAACTTGCAAATGACACGTACAGGCTGCTCCGTGCCATTTCGTATGTTGAAATGTAGTAAATTCTCCGATTTCCTATGGATATTCAATCCGCCTATTTTTATAGCAATTTTTGCGAATGTTGTTATAACTATGGTCAAGGTAACAAAGTCTGTCTATATAGAAATTGAGAAAGACGGACAAAAGATAACTTTTGGTCCAGATGAAATTGAAGATATCAAAAGGCAATTAGATGCTGCCATAAGGGAAAAGGGCAGAGAATTTCACGCAAAAACAAAGGCCCGGCGAAAGGTAAAGGCGCTTGCAAAAGTAGCAACAGTATACCACATGAGCGATGACAAAAAGAAGGAGATAATCAATAACGTGAACAAAAAGCTATCTGGCACGCCAAAAACCCTCTCTGCCCTTTTGGATGGCGTCTCTTATGTTCCCAATTACCTGCCTGTGATAAGAAAGATGGTGGAAAGCCAGCAGAACGTCGCCAGAAAGCAGGTAGGCAAGAGAACATTGTATTATCTAAAGGACGGAAAAAACACGCAATAATAGGCCAAGCTACCGCTTTGTGGCATCTTGTTATTGTGCTTCTTCGTCCACTTTATGTTTATCCCAGTTACTCATTGCGCTCCAACTGGAGGAAGTACGAATGTGTCAGAGACTGGAGAAGATAGATCGCTTTCGTTTTCTGCAACTATTGAAACCTGAATCGAATACTCTTCATCGTTCACCAGCACGGGGCCTTGGACATGGTATGTGCCGTCGCTTGCCACTCCCTCATTGTCCGTCAGGTCAGGTCCCCATGTAACAAAGTTTGCGGTGCTGTTTGTCCTGGATATGGCCGGCACAAGCTCCAGGTCCAATATGCCGTCTGAATCCTCAAATTGGTTGCTGTACATTGCTGACGCGGAGTTTGAAATAGTCACGTTGTATGTGATGCTTAAATCTGGCGGGATCACGGCGGCACTTTCATGCGGCACAAACGACAGTGTCACCCTTGCCAGTTTGCTTGAATTAAACGGCAGCGCGTTTCCGCCGATTAGCATGTCCATGTTGCTTCCTCCTTCAAACCCGCTTCCTACGTTGATTCTGCCCTTTGATTGCGGGTTTGCGCTATCATGATATTCGTAGGTTCCCGGAACGGTAAACGTGTGTGTGAAAAAGCCTCCGGGTGCTATCATGTCCGAGTCAAACTCTGCGCCCTGCGGAACGCCCGGGGAGCCTGCGTCTACGGTGACGGAATGTTCTGACTCGTCTTCATTAAACCATATAACGGTCATGCCAGTTGGTATTGAAATCGTCGTCGGCAGGAATGGTGAAAAACCCAGATCCGTAAACGGGATGTGCACTGCAAACGAGGGGTCTTCCCTTGCTTGGCTGTAACCCGGCTGAGGGTTAAATGATGTAGTAGTTGATGATGTTGTTTGCGAGAATGCGCTCTGGAGCGATGCTGCAAGTAATAATGATGACGTTATCGCAAGGAGAGTCGCTGCGGCAAGAACCGCGCTACCATGCTTGAACTTGGACATGAAAACAATAAAACACTGTGTTGCCTATAAGCATGGAAGGAGCAGCGTACTGGTAGCCGCCTATCCGTAAAAGCAAGATTCGCATATCATAGATGAACTACCGCTTCTCCGCGTACCTTGAAATCCAAACTAAACTACTACTTTCAATCTCCAAAAATACTTCAGGTTTTTGCATCATCATCACCTTTCGCAGGAGAAATTTTTTCTAGTTAACAAAGTTAAGGCAGGAATTAATTGGCCGCAAGTGCAGTTTAGTGACGCAGTAGATGCGCTGACCAGTATGAAGAAGAAAAAGAGTTTCCACCTCGGTCTTGTCGTAGGCTGCTGCGCTCTGGTCATAATCATATTCTTTTTTATTCTGCCGCTGTCTTCATCCTTGTCGTCTTATCGTTCACACCGCCTCCTAGTAGTCATCAGGCCGACATTTACTTTTGCCGCCTACCAGCCTCATGGATTCTATGATTATTACAGGGGAAACTGCAAGACCCGGTGCCTGACTGTGCCGCTAAGCCCAAGGGAACGTACGAGCGTGATGGATTATGCGGGCAGCAACAACGCCCTCGAGATGATCAAATCACTTGAAACCAGCGACGTTGTTACTGACGAGCAGGTAACCAAAAACCCCTCCATCCTGGCAAGCTACCAGAAGGTGATAGTGCTTCACAATGAATACGTCACCCAGGCAGAGTTTGATGCCATAACCCGCCATCCAGACGTCCTTTACCTGTACCCAAACGCGCTATATGCGCTTGTTTCGTACAATCCTGTCTCCAACACGATAACTCTGCAAAAGGGTCATGGCTACAAGGGCGTCAACGATGCTTTCAACTGGCCACCCTCGAGGAGCACCAAAGACGAGTACAACACCAGCTGCAAGAACTGGCAGTTTGAAAAGGCGGTAAACGGCATTGTCCTGAACTGCTATCCCGAGTTTGACATTCTGCATGATGCAAAACTTTGGATCGCAATTATTAATCGAAAGGTCTAGTTGGTCGTAACGCTCTTCCGCCTTTCTGCGCGGAAGCTAGTGCAAAAGAGAAATAGAAATATCCTGAAATCTTGATGGCAGAAAAGTGCTCTTTTAGGTTGTAATTTTGCCAGAGCCTGCAGGCAAAAACTATTGTACACATGATATAACATGTTAAAACATATCAATGCCTCCCCCTCCCCTAAAGGTGCCTGCTGCCTTAACTAGAATGTAGCCTGACAATAATTCAGTATGAATGACCTAGAAGATCTAATTGCCAAAGAATCATCACCATCATCACCATCATCACCATCATCACCATCATCATCATCGCTAGATTCTCCCGATATCATGTGTCAAAAATGCAGAAAACAGGTTGCCGAGGTCTTTCAGGTGACCGGGGATTTTTGCCTGCAGTGCTGGCAGGACGAGACCCATCCTGACATCGAAACGAAAACCCGGGAAAGCTAATCTCGCCTGTTTTTCTCGTGCGAACAGGAACTTGGTAACATAATCTTTTTCAATATGTCGTCGTGAGCGACCCTGATGAACACAAAAAAGCACATGATGTTGCTGGCAACCGTGGCAGCAGCCGTTCTGGTCGTGGGAATGATTTCTGTCGCCTCACTGAATGGCGCTAGCTTCGCATATGCTGACAAGGAACAAATGCAGCACCCTGGCAGCTCGATGACAATGACGGCAGCGCCGTCGTCGCCCGCCAAGGGAGCGGCTTTAGGAACCATATCGAGCATTCAGAATGATGAGAAGGGTCAGCCCGCTTGGATAGCGGCTGGCGGATGGAAGTTGTTTCTGATGCCTTCTGAGAGCAAGAACAACAGTACAACATCAGCGGCCCCTGACGCAAAATTCAGCGCCAGATTCATCATGACAAAGCTGGATGGTACATCAAAACACGAACATGCAATTTCTGACTTTGTCCTGACAAACATGTCTGACGATGGCAACACCACGACTCTTACTGGAAATGCCACAATGACGATGAAGGACGCACCACAAAAGAACATTCCAATGACAATCAAAATCATGAACCACAACATAATCAGCATTATGCTGGATCCTCATGTGAACTCGCATCTGGGCAACACTCCGTTGTATGGCACCGTTCTTAGGGCGAACAATGGGTATCACACGATGGCACACATGGGAGAGAACAAGACTATGATGTCTGACAACAGCAATAGTTCGGACAAAGATAAGGAGAAATCCTCTGCCAAAGAAGAGGGGCGTGCAACAACAATCGATATCGTTTCAGGCGCAGCTAACAAGGGCGACAAGTCGTTCAGTCCAAATCCTGTGGCCATAAAGGCTGGGACTGAAGTAACATGGAAGAATGCGGATTCTGCTCTGCACACCGTGACGTCTGGCAAGAACTCGACTCCGGACAACGTCTTTGACTCCAGTATCTTGGTACCAAAGAAGGACTTTACGTTCAAGTTCAACAGCGCAGGGACGTACGATTACTTTTGCCAACTCCACCCAACAATGATTGGCGAGGTAACAGTCACTTAAGCAGAAACGCGGATTTCCCTTTCTTTTCTTTTTCTACTCTGTGTATGGTGCCGCTCACCTGACTCTGCAAAAAGGCGTTGTCCTACGTTGCTCTATTTACTCATACCAAAAAACAGGTTTCGTGCTTTTCTTTCCCGGATGGATTTATGTGCATGTATGTATATGCGCGTTTTTCAAGCAAATGCTATAACGCAAGCCGCCTAGCGCGTTGCTGTCCAATGATACGCATCTTCTGAATCAAAATGGGCGGTACAATTGCTTCCGTTGTCTAGCGTGTACGTAATTTCCATTGCGAACAAGTTTCCCTTGCTCTTTGGATGCCACGATCCCGACCTTTCGTAATCGGTGGTTCCTCCTTCCATCCAGGTGATGGGAATCCCTATCACTCCTGCCCACCAGCCCGTATGCTGGTTGTCGCGTGCAAGATTGGCCGACAGCGAGGTCTTGCGCTTTAGTTCGCTTGATCCTTCTACATTGCCGAGGTTTTCTCGTTTTGCCTTGTTCACCAGTCTCACGGCAACTGCCTTGACCTTTTCTTTTTCCCCCTTCTTGTTTTCGTCGCCCTGCAGCTTTACCGTCAGCATCAATCTTCCTGATTCAAGCGAGTTGAGCGACTCTGCCGGGGCTGGCGTGCATTCAAAGTCGACGCGGTACGGACACGAGGAGGGGATTGTATCACTGGAATCAAGTCCATTCCATTGCGCGTTTCTCATACCATAGAGAAGGTTCTTTGAACCTTAAAGATAATCGAAAATCCTGCCCGGTCTGCACCTTCCTCGCCCAGGGGAGCGGCCTCCACTCCCTGTAGTTCTCTATATATTCGTGCGATGATGCGCAGCATATATCATCTTTAGCTCACAACTGTTTTAGATTATCTTTGCTTTAGTAAGAGTATATGACAACTGAAATGTCCGCCAAGCACGAAGCTACCAGGCTAACAAACTCTACATATGATATAATAAGAGCGCTTGAAAAGGACGCAGATTTTCTCTATTCCACCGTCGACAGGTACATCGACGACGCTAGCAAGGAAAACCGCTCCGATCTCATTGGCGTATGGAACACAATAAAGCAGGATAAAGAGAGGCACGTACAGCTGCTAAGGGAAGCGCTCGCAAAGGAAGCAAAAGAAGAGCGTCTGAAGTGATAAAGATACTCGCTAAATTTTTTGCACAATCACAATAATAATAAAAAGACTTTGTCAAGGTAGCCTTGGCAATGCGGCTAACAGAGAAATACTTTGTCTTCCTAAGTCATACAGACATATATGGTTAAAAGAGGATTTGCAAGCGAGACAACCATTCACGAGTCTTACGATGGCAAGACCCGGATAAAGCAGTTCTTGCGCGTCAAAGCTACCACTAACAATAATACTGCAAATTCAAGAAAACACATCTCTTTGCGCCCTTCGCTCATTGCAGGCTTTCCCGGCACGGGACTCGTGGGTTCTATATCGGCCAACTTTATAATCGAAAGGCTTGACATGCACCAGATAGCGTCTGTCGACTCGGAATTCATAATGCCTACCGTCACCTACATCGGCGACAAGCTGAGACACCCATTTCGCATTTACGCCGATAGAAAGGGTTCGCTGTACGTCATAGTCTGCGAAGCTCCGCTGCTGCCAGAAGGAATTCACAATATCATGGATCTGGTGGTGTCGTGGGCAATCAACAACGGGATTGGCGAGGTGATAACCCTTGACGGCATACCTGTCAGCGGTTGGCCTGCGAAAAACCGAGAATCGATAGTTTTGACCAGCCATTACCACTCTGGTAATCTGCAGCAGCCATCATTGCCATCCGCTCCAGCATCAGGCAATGATGAGGATAATGATAATAATAATGATGATAATTACGGCAACAATGCTGCTGCCGACGACGATGATAATTATGATGATGGACTAAAATCCTCATCTCCATACCATCACAAAAAGACCACTCTGATAACAGGCATGTCGGCAGGGCTGCTATCGTCATGCCTGTCGCGTGACATGGCCTGCAGCGCGGTTCTTGTCCAGACAGCCAGCGGCGTACCTGACCCGGAGGGAGCGGCCCTGTTGCTTCAGACGATCAGCGAAATGCCACACGTCCCACTCGAGTTAGATGTCGGCCCTCTTTTGAAGGAGGGCAGGGAGATCAAACGCAGGCTCGCAGAAACCATAGCAAGCCTCAAACGGCAGGAAGAAGCGCAGGCGACGCCATATCCAGCGGGCAGATCGATGATGTACGGCTAGCATGGCAAAACCCATTGCAAAGCTTGCCGGCACCTGCTATTTTCTGTACAGGTGGTAGTAGTCCTTTTCTGGCACCTGCTGTCCAACTTCCTTGAGAAGGCTTTTGCTGTCCAGCACCAGGCCAAAGAAATTCCGGACATCTTCCAAAGTACATTCATACCTCTTGGCATCCATTGACGCAGTTGCGTCAGAAACAAGTACCACATCATAGCCTAGATTGAAAGCATCTCTCAGGCTAGTTTCGACGCATATTGACGTATCTACTCCGCAGATGATGACGGTGTCAACTTTTAAATCACAGAGTTTCTTGTCAAGCTCTGTGCCAAAAAAGGCCGAATCCCTTCGCTTTATTATCACATTTGGTGATGATGTGTCTACAGATTTTTTGATACTGTCGATGATGTCAGCATCCCACGTACCTTTGACACATATCGGAGCGCTTTCGATCCTCTCTTCTCTTGGCTTGGGTAGAAACTTGTGCGTTTTTGTAAGCAGGTCGACGCCGGATGGCTCTCTTACGGCCATCATGTAAAAGATGGGGATTCCTTTGTCCCTGCACAGGCTGACCATGCTGCAGATGTTTGGCAACACACGGTTATAGTCAGAGATATTTATGCCTAGAATATCATACGAGCCTCCCTCTGACATGAAACAGTTCTGAACGTCTATTACCAACAACGCTGGGTGAACTTCTTGCCCTTTCAACAACATCACTGATACTTTTTCAATTATCAGTTATACGAGTTGTGCCCTGCTGTCATTCTTTCCCCTATGGTTGATTGCTGCTTGCACTCTCTGTATTGCAGCATCCTTAACGCTTAACTGTGATGGCGTCCATAAGATCACATGTGTCGCAGCCCAAATTTTCTAACAACAACAAGAAGGTGGCGATAATTTTTTGCACCAAAAATTCTGCACGCACTATTGAAAACGCGATAGCGAATGTAAAGCAAAGCCCCTATGCTCCAAGCATTATTGTTATAGACGGTTTCTCAAACGACAACACGATCGAACTGGCCAAAAAAGCGGGCGCAACTATTGCAATAGAGCAGCCAGAGCGCAAATTTCCTGGCAAAGGCATAGCGATGAAGGCGGGTTTGCAGGAAGCCGAAAAGATGGGAGCACACATAGCGCTTTTTTTGGATGCTGATATAAAAAATCTTACAAGTGAATGGGTGGACGCACTGGTAGAGCCCGTGGTAGAGCGAGGATATGACATGACAAGAGGCTTTTATGAGCGGCATCCAAAAGATGCGGCTGTAACAAAACTGATAGCAAGACCGATGATTTCAGTATTTTTTCCAGAGCTGTCTGGTTTTGAGCAGCCACTTAGCGGCGAAGTCTGCGCTAACATCCGAGTCTGGACAGATTTACTAAAAAGAAACCCTCCTGATGGATGGGGGATAGATGTTTGGTTTCTTATCGAAGTGGCAGTACTGGGGCATAAGGTAAAGGAGATATTCTTGGGCAAAAAAGAGCACGCTTCTTTTGACGCATACAGGGAGGATGTCGGCAAGCTGAGCAAGATGTCAGAGCAGGTTCTGTTTACGATAATGCAGGAAGCAGTAAAGTACAACCGGCTTGACGCATACCGGGGAGTAAGCACCTAAATCGCAAGATATTATCAAACTGACTCTGCATACTTTTCTTCTTCTCCTGCTGCTGACACCAAGAGGGGACTGATCACGCTTTTTAGATTCTTGTTAAAGTTGCCGACAGAAAATCTTGATGCAATTTCGCCCATCTTTGATCTGTCTTGCAAAGAATCAGATGCCGCCAGGGCCCTTTTGGCGATTATGTCCGCAGCCTCTTCAAGGCTGTGAAATTGATATTCGCTTGGCACGAATTCGGTATTGCCGCCTACATGGGGCACCACCGGGATGAGCCCTGCGCTCATTGCCTCCACTATGGCTATCCCAAAGGGCTCGCCGGCCAGAGGATGCAAAAACACCTTTGACTGCTTCATCAATTCAAGCAGGCGTGGAAAGCTCACGTCAACTTCGATATGGACGTTATCTTGCAGATTGCTGTCGTCTATCATTTGCTTTAATTTCTCCAAGTATTGCTGGTCGTCCTCTGAAATGTTTCCTGCAAGCGTCATTTTCGCACTGGTTTCCTTGTCCTTCAGTATGCCAGCAACCTTGACTGCGTTTTCAATTTGTTTGTCAGGACTAAACCTCGATAGCACGAGTATTGAATTTTCCTCCTTCTTACCAGAATAGGTAAAGACATCATGAAACTTTTTTACGTCTACTGGAGGATACACAACCACTGGATTGACTTTGTTGTAATGTTGCTCTATTGCGTTTCTGCTAAATTGTGAGTTTGTAAGCACAACGTTTGCATGCTGCATCATCGTATCATACATTTTACGTGAGCTTGTTAGTATCTTGCGCCCCGGGTCCTTGTCTGCAGCCAGGTCCATCGATGTCCACTTGTTTATAAATTTCATATAACTGCCATCGTCTACAAGCTGTGGCAAAAGCGGAAAGTGGCAATACGTAACAAAATTTTTTCTCAAGCCTGTTCTTTTAATGTTGTCATCGTGCTCATCATCGTCATGGTAATAATATGGCAAGAGATCGCCGTGCGTGTTTATCACTAGATCATATCTGTCATCGTCACCGTATACTTTTGCTGCCGCTTCACTGTGCGAGCCTGCTTGATCATGAGATTTGTCATCCTTATCTGCCTGCAGAAGGGAGAATATATCTATCTTCTCTACATTTCTAATTGCGAGATCTGAGATTCCAAAATCTCTCTTTATCTCTTTGACGTTGGGTTGCGTAAAAGACGCAAGATCAACTTGAAAGCCCATTTCGTTTAGGGTATTGATGGCAGAGAGTGCCAAGTACTCACTGCCTCCTCCTGCGTTCAAATCGTCATGGATAATTTTTGCATTCATCAGCATATATCACAACAGTATTTTTTATCATTATTACGCTATATGCATTACGAGAAGCTCTTTACTTGCTCTGCAGTGATCAGTTTCTTGAGCAGTAATATTAGTCCATAATACGGCAGGTTGTAAAATGCGGCAAGGGCTGCATAGTCAGGACCAAAGAATTGCGAGGCAAAAACAACAACCAAGACATTATTTACGTAACTCATTACAACTATGCCAGTTGCAATCAACTCTTTTCTCTTCCCTTTTTTGCCACTAACGATGCGTCCAGTAAAGTAGCCTATCGCACTATACGCTGCAAACAAGACAAACGAGGCAGTGATTTCAACAAACAGAAACTCGGGCTTTTTAAAAAAGTAATTTGAAAATTCTGCAAAGACTCCGAAATTGATGAGGGCGATAAATACGATGGACGCCGGCAATGATCTTTTATCGACCTTTTCAGCTACTGCAGGCCACCGTTTCTTTACAAACCAGCCAGCAGCGATTGGAATAAAGAGTGCGGTGACTAGCAGGAAAATCATCTGTAGTATTGGTATCTTAAACTGCGAGTTGCCCAGTAGGAAATATACCATGGAAGGAAGAACGAACGGGACAGCAAGAGATGTGACAATTACCATTGCGACAACCAAAGACAGTTGCCGCCTGTTTTTTTCTCCCTCCAGAGTAACGTTAATCACAAACGGTGCTCCAAGGCCGGTTGAAATGCCTGACAATAATAGCACAGGGATTGCTAGTGGCTCGTAGACGATTTTTGTAATGGCATACATCAACAGTGGCAATATCAAAAGTTTGGTTACCGACAGAATGGCAAGTTTTTTGGGAGTCTTGAACGTAGAGGCAAGCTCACCGAGATCCATTCGTATGAGGTTTAGAAACAAAAGGCCGCCAAGCCATACGAGCAGATAAGGTTGAAAAATGCGTCCCACAGAGGGTACAAGAACGCCGGCAGACATTGACGCCACAATCGCTACGAAAAGCAAAATGTCATTCTTGTCAAGCTCTCTTTTTGGAGCATATTTTTCAACCATGATGTCAGTACTCAGATCATCGGCATAATATATCAGCACGACAGATCATTTTATTAGGATAGTTTAGCAGCGCAAGAGAGATGAAAAAGAAAAAGATGAAGAGAAAGTGCGGCCTGCCAGCTGCGGCAGCAGCATTTTATCATATTGCCGGATAAAGTGTTTTTAATTTTTAATGAGCAGTACAGGAAATGGAGAATGTCGGCAGCAAGGGTATCATGTACATGGATAGTATATGCACCTGCAAGACGTGTAACCACAAGCTAACAAAAAATTGCATAGAGGCCAGCTGCTCCTGCTGCACCGAAGAAAATCACTCGATGGTTCTCGATGGAATAGAAGGGTTTGCTCCCCTGACAAACAAAAAAGAAAAGAAGGAGGCCAAAAGAAATGCAAGGGCGCAGAAGAGACTACGATAATGATGACGATGATGATAAAAACGAGCAATCAGTCGATATCTCGCTTGATTCAGGTGTTTTACTGCATGGTAATCTGAAGGTCTTTGATGATGACAATAATAGCCTGTCCAAAATAGTACTATTTGCCCACGGAAGTGGGAGCGGAAGATACAGCCCGAGGAACAGATACGTTGCAAGCGTGCTAAATAAGACGCGCATAGGCACTCTACTTTTTGACCTCCTCACAGAGGAGGAAGAAATTGTCGATGAGCAAACTCGGCATTACAGGTTTGACATCAGCCTTTTGGCAGACAGGCTGGTCAGAGTAACCGACTGGTTGTTGCTCCAGAATGGAGGCTTTGCTAATAATAATCATCTTAGAATTGGCTATTTTGGGGCAAGCACCGGAGCTGCAGCCGCATTGGTGGCGGCTGCAGAAAGGCCAAATGCAGTGCAGGCCGTCGTCTCGCGGGGAGGCCGGCCTGACCTTGCCACAACAAAATCTCTGGCCCAAGTCCGGGCGCCTACGCTCCTCATCGTCGGGCAAAACGATGAGCCCGTAATTGAGCTAAACTGGGAAGCGTTTGGCAACCTGCAACTACTCGCCAATGACAAAAAAGAATTGGTGATAATTCCCGGCGCCACGCATCTATTTGAGGAGCCGGGCAAGCTTGAACAGGTGGCACAGCTAGCCACAAGCTGGTTTGCGCGTTTTCTCGGCGGCGACATAAAAGAGAAAAATCATGATGAGGATGGCACCAAGAAATCTGACATGGCAGCAGAGGCGACGCGATAATTGCAGAGACGATGATGACGGTGTATAAACTTGAAAATGCCTCCAATCTTGATCCGCTGCTGGAGCACATTGGAGACGCCAGGTATGTCTTGCTTGGAGAAGCGTCGCATGGGACATCCGAGTTCTATGCTTGGAGGACAGAGATCACCAAGCGCCTGATAGCTGAAAAGGATTTTTCTTTTGTGGCAGTTGAGGGAGACTGGCCGGATTGCTATAGGGTAAATCGCTACGTAAAAGGTATGGCAGAAGCCGGGTCATCGGCCTTTGAAGTGTTGCACGCGTTCAGCCGCTGGCCTACATGGATGTGGGCAAACAGGGAAATTATCGAATTGGTCGGATGGCTAAGGTTTTACAATGACAGAAGGGTGGCAGGACGGAACAATAGAGAAAGAAGACGCGACAGAAAGGCTACTACTACTACTGCTGCTGGGTTTTACGGTCTGGATGTCTACAGCTTGTGGGAATCGCTTGATGCCGTCATGCAGTACCTCAAGAAGAATTACCCCGATTCGTTAAAGGCGGCTATCAACGCGTACAGCTGCTTTGAGCCCTACGGCAGAGACGTCGAGGAATATGCTAGGGCGACTGCATTCATCCCAGAGTCTTGTGAAGACGAGGTTGTTGAAATGCTGGTGGAATTGAGACAAAAAGAGCAAAGGAAGGAGAGGAACTTGGCAAGTGGTGGATACAAGAGTGATGAAGAAGAAAAAGAGGCATATTTTGATGCAGAACAGAACGCCGTGGTGGCAAAAAACGCAGAATTGTATTACAGGACGATGATGAAAGGTAGCGCCGCTTCATGGAACGTCCGCGACCACCACATGATGAACACGCTTGAGCGCCTGATGAGATTTCATGGCAGCGATTCCAAGTGCATAGTATGGGCGCATAACACCCACGTTGGCGATGCAAGGGCAACTGACATGCAAAGGGCCAAAATGGTAAACCTTGGCCAGCTTGCAAGGGAACAGGCAGGGCACGATAACGTAGTGCTGGTAGGTTTTGGAACATACGAGGGAACCGTAATTGCTGCAAAAGAATGGGGTGAAAAAATGGAGAAGATGCCTGTCCCGCCTGCAATTGATGGAAGCTGGGACAGCTTTTTGCACAAGTATGACGAAGCTGCCGAAAGGTATGACGATGATGGTAGTGACAGCAGAAGCAACAATGATAATGATAATCGAAAAACCATAAAGGATAAACTCTTTATCTTTAGCAATAGGGGAAAAGAAGGATACAGCACGTTTCTTGTCCCAAGGGGGCAGAGGGCAATCGGTGTAGTTTACAACCCTTCATACGAAAGATATGGAAATTACGTGGAAACCATTCTGCCCGAACGATACGATGCACTATTGTTTATTTTGATAAAACAAATGCGCTCCGACCAATACACATGCCAGTATCGCCAGACGAGGAACTTCCAGAGACTTTTCCTACTGGTGCATGATGACATAAGCACACACGCATGTGTATGTATGCGCGCATGTATGTGCTATTGCTACTATTGTTAATCACAGAGTCAACAATACGACTCGTTTCCTAGTACGCGGACTGCTATAAATCAAAACGAGATATAGAGAGATACTCATTTATTTCATTTTTACCAAACTTTAGAATGGCCGAGAAAGAAAAACCTGGGATTGTAGAACAAGGAGATATTTTCTTTTTTTACAGGCCAAAGGTCGGCAAGGAAGAAGTCGAGGAGATAAAGGACGTGCAGAGATTCTATATGGTCACCTCGCCAGAAGAAGGAAAACAAAGAAGGCTCTTTATTCTAGGCCAGAAACAACTGCCAAAGATCGTTGAGGGCAAGTCTACGTCAGAAGAAAGAAACTGGGCTCTCAATGTGCTTACGACCTCAAACACAGAAGACATCAGAAAAGAATTACTGCCCGCCGAATATGAGACAGAAACAAGGGGCAAAAGAAGGGTAGGACCTGCAACGCCAGCCGGTGAAGGCAAGTATTCCATAGTCAAGCATGACAATCATACCGAGCTTGCGTATGTCTTGGAGCTGCCTCCAGTGCCGGGTCCTACGCAAAAAGAATTTGAGATAAAAAAAGAGGCCAGCTACATCATTTCTGTTAAAAACCCGGACATACAGGTGCCCGGCTTTAAAGCCTTTGAAGAGAGAAAGCCGCAATACCCCTCTTCCGTAAAGGAAAAGTTTGGAGACAGACGGTGGATAAATGTGGAAGATCCGGATCTTTTGAACTATGAAAACACGCAGGTATTGCTCATCGGCGCAAGGAAAAGGGATGTCGAAGAGGAGCTGGGCATTGACCTCAACGAGGAAAAAGAGACAACCAATACCGCCGAGCTGTTCAACGAGCTAAAAATCAGAAAGGATCAAGTCCCATTAAAGCCTCTGCTGAAAGGTGATTTTCCAGGCAAAGAAGAAATGCCCTCAGAAAGGGAAGTCCAGCAGCTGTCAAGTGAGGAAGCCCCCGGAAGGGGAGGCAAGGCAGGAGGGCGTGCGGCCGCATCAAGAGCGCCGTCTGCTGCGGCAATAGCAAAGATACTCGCCGGCACTGATTTTCCAAAGAAAAAAGATGAACTTGTAAGGGTTGCAGAGAAAAATGCAGGCAGGGTAGAGTCAGCCCAAGACATTGTGCAAACTGTGCGCGACCTGCCAGACAGGAAATACAACAGCATGGCAGACGTGGAAAAGGCCTTGGGAAAGGTGAGCTAGAGTAGAGAAAATGGCGCAGTTCAAGTGCGAAATATGCGGAGACGGTTTTGAGCAAAAGTCCCGGTTTGAAAGACACCTGGCAACGGCACACCCTGACAGAGCGCCGTCTGCCGCGGATTTGGAAAAAGCATTGTCTGGTGTACAATACCCAAAGACAAAAGAGGAGCTGCTGACTGCCTACGCGTCGCAGCAAGTATCTGATGACGAGCTTCGAAAACTTGTAGAGTCGCTGCCAAGTCGCACGTACAGAGATGCTGCAGAAGTTGCAATTGCATTGGGAGAAGTAAAGAAAAAGCAGGGAATCCGGAGCGCAAGTGAAGTTGCCGAGAGTGAAGCGCCAAGCGCAAGGGGCGGAAGGACCGCGGCAAGCACAGCAACATCCGCCGCGGCGGTTGCAAAGGCTCTTTCTGGCGTGGATTTTCCAAAGAGAAAGGATGAGCTAAAAGAGTATGCACAGAGGCATATTCTAGAGTCCGGGCTTGATAACCCAAAAGACATAGTGGACATGATAGGCATGCTGCCGGACAAGGAATATCACGACATGTCTGATGTAGAGAAATCGCTGTTTGCGCAAACTTGAAGTACAAAAAGAAGAAAAATCTACCAAGTCCTTATTTCCCGCGCTTTTTTGCTTGTTTTTTCTTTATTTCTTCTTCCTTATTAGGCGCTGATGCTGCAAATAAAAGAGGTCTATTACTGCTTTTACATCTTCGGGTTTCTGAATCTCATGACTCACCCATCCAGATTTTGGAATGACATGGTGCGGCAGCACTTTTCCCTCGGATATGAGTCTCTTGCTGATTCTAGTTGGAAATTGCAAATCTGCTATTTCGTCGCCATGAATGTGTCCCATCTCAATGCCGTTCACATAAAATCTGGTAGTTGCAAAATCGTGCTCATGTATAGTAACTCCCTCCCAACCAAGCAACTCTCGCTTTATGACTTCACTTGAAGGCAAATCCATCCGACGGCGTTTTCATCTCTTAATGCTTGTATGCTGCACCGCAGTTATTACCTCTTTCTGTGCATACATGCACGCATGGCAGAAATTTGCTGCATTCGATAAAAAATGAAAAAATATGATGTGGTGCATGTCTTTGCACTTTTTTCTTAGGAATCAACAACAGTCAGCGCAAAAAAGTTGTCCGAAATATTGTATTGTGGCCTGTTGCCGGTGGCATTATGGATAGCTTCTGCAATCGTCTTACAAAAGAAGAGCGAACACTTGTATCCCATATTGTGATGCACTAGTAACTGGATCTTGTTGTCTTGTGTTCTCTTTTTAGAGAAGGTAAAACGTGATGCTATCGACCATATCTCTAGACTCTCAATAAGCGCATCTTCTGAATACTCTCCGTGCAAAATAAACTGCAGAGCTTTTGGATCAGTCTTGCTGTTGGCCTGTGATACTTCTATTATTTCTTCTTCGGTCATTTTCTCCATTATGACCCTGAGTCTGGCCTTTGAGACTGGAACCATCATGCCCTTTGCGGTCTTTGTGTTGCACCAGATATATTGCATGAAAGCTTTGTGCACTAGAGAGTTAAGGCTGATTCCTTCCTCCTCTGCCTCGCGCTTCAGCTGATCCAGAACACTACTCTTTACTCGAAATGTCTTTGTTTCAGTTTCTTCTTTTGAATTGCTAATCAAAGTGTTGATAATAATGTTGATGGTTGAAGAAAGATAAAAAGGGACAAGGAAGCTGCGACGTTACTGCCGTACCATGAGAAAGGCATTGCATGTTTCTTTGTTATACCGGGACTTTGTATCTTGCTTTTGCCAAGCACTGTCACAGTATTTCTGAAATTTTTGAAATATCTTCTTTATGCTTGGTCCTTCATAATGGCCGAGAGAGAAATTTTATTATCTGATAAAAAGAAAAAAGTCTAATGCTCCTTCATAGGAGGAGCAATATGTCTCAGTAGCGTATCTCAAGCTGTTGCGTTACCTGATGGTGTAGTTGATGTTGCGTTACCTGATGGTGTAGTTGATGTTGCGTTACCTGATGGTGTAGTTGATGTTGCGTTACCTGATGGTGTAGTTGATGTTGCGTTACCTGATGGTGTAGTTGATGTTGCGTTACCTGATGGTGTAGTTGATGTTGCGTTACCTGATGGTGTAGTTGATGTTGCGTTACCTGATGGTGTAGTTGATGTTGCGTTACCTGATGGTGTAGTTGATGTTGCGTTACCTGATGGTGTAGTTGCGCTTACAGTGAGCGTAGTTGAAGCTTTAACGCCGTTGGCATCTGTTGCACTGACATCGTGACTGCCGCTTGTTATGTCAGCAGGAGGCGTTGCAGTTGCGGTAAATGAACCATTGGCATCTGTTGTTACGGGTTCTAGCGTATCCAGAGTAAGATCGTCGATCATCAGCGTCGCGTTTTGGTTGCTGCTAAAGCCAGAGCCAGTGACAGTCAGCTGCTCATCCGCATTGACGGAAGATGGCGTCAGAACAAGAGTTGCATTTTTTGATAGTGCTGTTATATTTCCCGGTGGCGCGGTTACGTTACCTCCCGGTGGCGCGGTTACGTTACCTCCCGGTGGCGCGGTTACGTTACCTCCCGGTGGCGCGGTTACGTTACCTCCCGGTGGCGCGGTTACGTTACCTCCCGGTGGCGCGGTTACGTTACCTCCCGGTGGCGCGGTTACGTTACCTCCCGGTGGCGCGGTTACGTTACCTCCTGTTGCTGTCCCGTTGGTTGCATTTTGCGCTGATGCAAACGGGCTTACCATTGCCAAAGATGCAATCGCAAAGCCCGCAACCAACAGGCAGGACGTCAACAGTTTCCTATTTCCTGTTAGACTTGACATTACGGCATTTCTGTGTTAGTGATTCTTAAGATTTGAGGAAACACAGTAGCTATCCTCACTACCCAAAATATTCATAGTAAAACCTCTACGAAACTACTACCTCTCTCTCTATTGCAGCGCATTATGAGCAAAAAAGGAAGGAGGAGGATATAGGTAGAGGTTGTCGCTACCCGCGCTCCTTTGCAACAGTGCCGTAGATGGGTTCAGTGCCAAAGTGGTTGTCTATCTTGTCAGGTCCCAGCGTCATGGCAATTGCAGAGTTGCCTATTATCTTGATAGTTACTGGTACATCCTGCACTGGGCCCTTTGACATTGTGACGGTAACTGTTCCATTGATGGTCGGGTTGCCAGACTCGTCGTTCTTGATTTGAGTCACTTTTAGATCCGACACTTCATGCTCATGCGGGGCAGTTCCGTCAGGGCGGACCATCTCTATTTTGGCTACAAAGGAAAGGTTGCTTCCTGCGGACGTGGATGTGTTGTTCTGTCCTGTCATTGAGGTGGCATTTCCTGTAACAGTGGTCTTGTTACCATCTGTTGTTACTGTCGCGTTGCCCTGTGTGGTTACTGTCGCGTTGCCGGCCGTTACAGTAGCGTTGCCGCCAGTGGCTGCAGTTGCGTTGCTCTTTACTTCTTCCAGCTTCCAGATTCCAGCCAGTATCCATGCAGGCTTGTTAGCTTCCTGCTGTATGCTTGCAATCCGGCCCGTTAGCCTGCCGTCTTGCATCTTCAAGCCTGTCTGGTTTCCCGTTGGGGCCGTGCCTGTTTGGTTCCCTGTAGTGGCCGTTTGATTTCCTGTCTGATTTCCTGTGGTCGAAGTCTGGTTTCCTGAACCTGTTACATTTCCAACCAGGCTCTTTCCAGCCTTCGTCGCGTTTCCAATCAGGTCTTGGATTGGATTTTGTGCATAGCTTTTTGCCACTGAAAAAGAGCCGGCCACGATAGCCGAGACAAGTACAGCGGCAATTGCAGCAGAAAATACCTTAGCCTTGTCGTTCATCAAAACATATAATCACTAGGAAATGTTTAATGAGTTTCGACCTTGACTTTGACGTGCGTCAGATAAGCTAGAATGGGCAAGAGACTTTACTAGAAGGATAATCAAGAATAGTTACTGTCCAATCATAATGAGTTAGTTGGCCTCGCATGTGATCTTTCTCTCTCTAACAAGCGTATGTGCGTGTGCGTGAGAAAAATACCCGCGCCCCTATTACATGTCGATGTCAAGTCTAACAGGAAACGAGGCGCGGGTGAGGTACTCTCCGTACCTTGTAATGCAAACAAGTATCTAATAAGATTAGTGGGTAATAGCTACAGGCCTTTTATATGGAAGAAATTCTCCAGTTGGCCCGGCTCAGAAAGCTCTGCCTCTTGGTCTCATCTTTGGGAAAAACCTGTCACGAAGAAATGTTCTTTTCTCTCTTTCCCCGCCTGGGTCTCTACATGTGCATATAATGAAAATGCGCAGGAGCTAAAGTAACTTTGTTACTCGCTAATGATACGCAATCATTAATAAAAAAATTTGGCTATTACGGTTGCATACAGTCATGGAAGCATCAGGAAAGAGTAACAGAAAAACACAGATGATGGTGATGGCAGGCGTCATGGCTGCAGTCCTGGCTACGGCGGCAGTCTTTATGACGCAACCTGTACTAGCGCAGCAAGGAACCAACAGCACACAATCCAACAACAACCAGCTACAGCAACAACAGCAGCAGGGCGTGCCACAGCTTAACGGCACCGTAAACTTGCGAGACGCTGCAAAGGCATTTTTGCGCGACAACGTAAAGGTGCCATTTGACAGTGCCCTTAACACGGCAAAGGGAGCAGTCTCTAACGGCACCGTGATCGGCGGTCAACTTACAGTGGTTCAGGGCTACCTCGTATACGCGTTCAAGGTCGCCAATTTCGATGCTGACACAAGCCAAATAGTCATAGTGGATGCAGGAAACGGCTCTGTCCTGTACACCTCTGGCAACATGCCGCTGCACTTTGGCGGATTTGGAGGCGGAGGCTATGGGTGCGCTCGCGGTCACTTCTCTGGCCATCATGGCATGAACTGGGGCGACAGGGCTCCTTGGTCTTCTTCGCCATCATCTTCAGACAGTGGTAGTAGCGGCGGGTCTTCAGCTGCCCTTAATGCTTGAGTGCCCCGCAACTCTTCCTTTTTTCTTTTTTCTGTCGCAGTTGCACACATCTCTGATGCTATTGCAGCCTCCTCTCCTCAAATCTATTCAATAGTGTCAGGGCAGTTTTTGCAGTAAAGGCCCTGCTTGTCTCCACTGTAAGCATTGGAAAGGTCAAAAAGAACGGAATCTCCGCAACAATATGCTTGGGCGTTAAACGACCGCATTTCTGTTGAGGAATTTTTTTGTGTACGTGCACACCACAGTATTACTTCTTCGTCAGCTTACACATATGCAAGATGTATATGTGCCTACTCGCCACTGGTGAGGCAGCAAATGACCTTTTGCGAATTTTATTGCTTTAACTGTAACCAGCCAGCAGACGAACATCGAGACGGTAGCTGCCGCAACTGTGGCAAGCCTGTCACTAGACTCGTGGAAAAGAATCATCAGCAGCAAAAAGAAAAAAAGGCATGATGAAATACGCTATCGCATGTTCTTCCTATACAGTCGCGGTGGTCTTGCAAAAGCTGTCCAAACGAACAAAAATAATTTTTTGGGCGGCCATCACATGCCCATAGTAGAAAGTCATTAAAGATAGCTATAGAACTAGATTAGGGGGGCTGAGGGAGGGACCCAGTTACCTGATTACGCGTATGGTGTCGTTGTGCCCAGCTACGCCAGGCGTTCTCAGGCATACCGGATCTCTGCGGAAATTGTCCATCCTGCCTCGGCCCCTTTTTAGCAATTTCAAGCGTGCAGATGCCCCGATAGCCTGCATAAATGAGCTCATAAAGACGACCAAGTCAACGGAGCGAAAAACCCTCGGCCTCGAAAAAAATAGGACAATGGAAGCAAAAGCGAAATTCATTTCATTGAAGAAATTCTATACTAATACGAAAATAATATGCCTGCAGTCGATGAAGTTAGAGTTGCCTTTGAAAACCTACAGCAAAAATACAAAGAGCACCTGCCAAAGGTAGACACTGTTCTCATAGAAAACCTCCTAAAGCGTAAAATGGAAGATCCGTCCAACGACCCGATATTCATGGTCGAGGTTTTTACCAAGCCGGGCCTTGATCCGCAGCAAGTCAGAAGCTACATAATCCAAAAGACGGGTATGAGCCCAGAGATATACGACAACGGCACGCACTATGTGACAAACCAGAAACTCAACTTGAAGATACTAAAAGAGATATCCGATTCTGACGATGTTCTTGAGGTTACCGGCGAGTATACAGGCAGGATTGGGGCCTATGGTGCATCACACGAACATCGGGAGACTGAAGATACTCCGGGAGCAGCAACTGGACGCGGTAAGCCACCTGGATAAGGAAGGGAGCTCCTCTTTCTTTACTCTGCCGCACATGGACTCGTAGCGCAACACGGAAAGTAATTTTGTTTTGCTGTCGTGGACATCCTTACATCATCTTTGTCATTATCATCTAGAGGTTTCTTCGTGAATCTATTTCTAATGGTGCAAATTTCTAAAGCATCGCACATGGGGGGCAGAAGCAGTAGTGTCCTACGCAAGTTCTTGGCAGGTCTGATCATTGTTGATGCGTTGATCGCTATTTGGATTATCGCCATTGCCGGCAACTGGGATCCGCGGCTCTTGATTGGATGGGCTGTCTTGAACGTGGTAATAGCAATTTCCGCGCTAGCGATCATCAAGTCATCGTCGCGGCGCAAGGGCAGTTCCTCTCTGCAAGCACGTCATACTCGATATTATTATTCTCCATCCCAAGAGGAGGAGCGGCATACAAGGGATAGCGACGACGATTATAATAGTGATTTTCACCGAGCCGCATACATTACGATGAACGGAGAAACCGTGAAAAGCAAAGGCGAAAAGCTCCTGGCAGATTACTTTTATCAAAACAATATTGTCTATCAATATGAAAGAGCGGCATGGACCACTGGCACCAGATTCAAGTCTAAAAGAATGATTTCCAAGCCCGATTTTTATCTCCCCGATTATGACGTGTATGTTGAATACTGGGGAATGGTGAATACCAAGGACAAAAACAACAGGGCCGACTATATCAAATCGATGGAGTGGAAAATGACCAAGTACGATGAAAACAAAATAAAATTCGTATCCATCTATCCAAACAATCTAGACGATCTGGACAGGATTTTCAAAGCAAGGTTGAGGAAAGCTACCACTACTGTTGCTGACGCAAAGAGAGACAATTAGGCGTGTGCATATATATTCAATAATAATAAAAAAGGCCACAGAAGAAGACGGCCATAGAAACCTAGGCTACTGTTGTTGATGATGTGTTCTTGGCCACGTGATCCTGTTTTCTGTGCTCTTCTAGGTCAAGTGAACTTGGGAACGTCTTGTTACATTCTTCGCATTCAAACCTTGGACGCTCGGCCGGCACCTGGGCCTTCACTTCCTCTTTTTTTGCAAGGGGCACCTGCTTGCCTTCCTTTTCCATGTTTCCATTCATAGCATTGCATGTACCGCTTACGAAATAAACGAGTTTCTCGAGGCTTAAAGAGAGGTAAAATACCTAATTTCCTTAAATCAGCCGACGATGATAATGATACACGTGCTCCTCGATCCGGAGCTCTGCAAACAGAGAGTGAGAGAAAAAAGGGAAGGGGGGAGTCGATTGATATGTGCGTCGCGACATGATATTCTTGCGCAACAAAAAGATGCAAAAAGAAGAAGAAAAGGAAATGCAGCTGGAAAAAAAGAACGCCATTGAGGTCCACAACCTGACCAAGACTTATCGCGGCAATATCCCCGCGGTGGACAGCATCAGTTTCTCGGTCATGCCTGGAGAGATATTTGGCCTCCTGGGGCCAAACGGTGCCGGCAAAACCAGTACTATTAAAATGATAGTCACCCTTGCCAAGGCCACTTTTGGCAGGCTGGAGGTTTTTGGAGTTGATGTCTCTAGATCACCCCAAATCGCAAGAGGGATGATGGGATACGTGCCTCAGAGCATATCCGTTGATGCTGACCTTACCGCGTATGAGAATCTGCTAATCTTCTCCAAGCTTTCGTATGTCAGCAAGCAAGACCGTGACGAGAGGATACGCGAGGCGTTACAGTACATGGGCCTGGCAGGAAGGGCAAACGACCTTGTCAAGCATTTCAGCGGAGGCATGATGCGCAGGCTAGAGATAGCCCAGGCACTTGTCAACCGGCCAAGGATCCTGCTCCTAGATGAGCCAAGCATCGGGCTTGATCCGGCGTCAAAGAGGCAGGTGTGGAAAAGCATCAAGCAGTTGCGGCAGGACTATGGCACTACCGTCCTGATTACCACCCACGACATGACAGAAGCAGATGTCTTGTGCGACAGAGTGGCTATCATGTCTGCGGGCAATATAGCAGCATTGGGAAATCCTGCAGAACTGAAAAGGACCATTGGAGGTGGAGACAGGGTGACGGTAAATTTTCTTGCCTCTGCCGTGCGGCCGCAGGACATGGAATTTCTGTCAAGCCTGGGCAAGGTCGTTGCAATAGGCAACAACAACGATGATGAAGAAGGAGACGAAACGTCTGTTCAGATTCTGGTGGGGGACGGGGAAGAAGCTGTACCGCACATCATGGATTCTTTTCGAAATAACGGCATCCAAATCGAGTCCATTTCGGTAAGCAAGCCGACCTTGGATGACGTTTTCATGAAGTATGCCAACCGAAGGCTCGACTGCGAAGAGGAGATGGTTGCTGCTGCCAAAAGCAACTCTAGCGGAGCAAGGCGCGATTTTGTGAGACACGCAAAATGATGATGAATAGAAATAAAAACAACAGCAACAATAGCAACAGCGTCGAAAGGTTCCTTTACAGTTCCATGACAGTGGCAGAAATGGAAGCAAGAAAGCTACGCCACGATTCTACCGAGCTGTGGACCAGGGTGGTGCAGCCTGCCCTTTGGCTGCTTATTTTCGGCGTGACTTTTAACAGCCTCCGAGCTCTGCAGACAGCCGGCGACTTTTCCTACATCCAGTTTATCACGCCGGGAATCCTGGCGCAGTCAGTTCTGTTCATAGCAATTTTTTACGGCATCACCGTCGTCTGGGAGCGCGATGTGGGGATCTTTACCAGGCTCTTGTCTACGCCGTCGCCAAGGGCGTCCATAGTTCTGGGCAAAGCCCTTGCCGCTGGCTTGAGGGGGCTTTTCCAGGCAGCAATGATATTTGTACTGGCTCTTTTAATCGGAGTCGAGATAAGGCTTGACCCTGTTGACGTCATCGGAGTTTTTGCCATAGTGGTATTGTTTGCCATGTGCTTTTCCAGCCTGTCGATGTTGCTTGCCTCGTACATGAAGACTCGCGACAGGATGATGGGGATAGGCCAAGCGCTGACCATGCCTCTTTTCTTTGCAAGCAACGCCATCTATCCGATTGCTCTGATGCCTGTGTGGCTCCAGTACGTGTCGCTGGCAAACCCGCTGAGTTATGTTGTGGATGCGCTCAGGGCAATGCTAATCACCGGTAACTATGCAAACTTGCCAGTTGATATTGCCGTGGTGCTTTTTGCTACGGTCGCATTTGTAGCGCTTGCCTCTGTGTCAATAAAGAGGCTGCTGGAATAAAAAGAGGGCGACTCATTCTAACCTCTGATGTTCTGGCATACGTGGGAAAGTGCCACAGCGCCGCTGCCTGATGCGCTTTGATATAATGATGATGCATCAAGTCTTTTAAAATATGGTGTTGGTGATATTTTTGGTATATGTCTTCGGATGTCCCGCGTTGCAAGGAATGTGGGATGGTGTTTGATACTGTAGAATCGCTGGAAGAGCACGTAAAAAATGAAAAGCAAGAAGTTGCAGAACGCCACAAAGGGATCGATGACGGATAGCGCAAGGCTTCTTTCTGCTATTCCTTTTTGAAGCCCGCTATTTGGAAAAATACACCGCCTATTCTTCTCTAGGTGTGCATATATGTAATCACGGTAAGGATTTGGAATGAATGTACGTGTATATGCTCTTGCAAGAAATTTAGAGATGTAGTGTGAGAATAATTGCGCCAAGGCAGGCAGGTATTGTTATTATTCTGATGACGACGATACCTATGAGAGGCGCCACAAGGACACACGACTACTGGAGCAACAGGTGCCACACACACATATATGCACCTTGTCAAGATCGGGAAAGGAACTGTTGGTATCGTCGTCATCATCTTTGTTCGCCATCCCATCATAGTTAGCCTGCCCCGGCGTCATCTCCTTTCCGACTTGCTTTAAAGTCGTTGCGGAGCTATTTTACGCGGCATCGGTACAGGAAAATATATTCGGTACATGAGTTTGCCGTGACAACAGTATGTGCGTGTATATCTGGCTCATCCCCTCTTTTCATTTTCGTTTTGGTCCTTCTTCTTTTTTTCATTAGTGTTATATTTCAGATCTATCGGGGGATTCTCGTTTCCTTGGCGCGGCATCTCGTTTAGCTGACCTTGATTGGGACTCTTTTGGTTCTCTTGTCGCTTGCGCTCACCTGATTTCTTCTCCGCATTTTCATTTGACACACTACTAATTGTATGTGAAATTGCAATAAAATAGTTAAGCGCAATTGGCAGCGCCATATGATGATGGCGTGTGCGCGGCTGAATCAAAAGCCGCCAAAGTTTCTAATTTGGCAGATCGTCCAAAGCTTCTGTAACTTGATGAAATTGCACGAATTTTTCGTGTCTTCTATTGGTTTAAGCATATACGTATTACGTCTGTGTCTTCTCGACAGGCTGGCAAAAATAAAAGGGACAGTAGAGTGTCCTGCGTGTCCTTCGGTAATTGCAAAGTGCATCAATTATTGCAATGTACCCTTAATCGTTATAACATATTGACACGGTCATGCTGGTGAGTAGCTCATTACTCACCTTACCCTTCGACGAAGATGAGGATCAGGGTCTGGCTGGAGCGGAGAGTGTTCATGGCAACTCCAGTCTCCTGATCTCCTGATTTGCATTTTGGACGTATATGTTCTCTGCTGTTTGGCGCTGCCAAAGGTCATTGTCAACTCATTAGGGGTAAAAAGAACAGTGGCATAGTCAGGTAGCGACTTTTAGTAGAAAAGTTCTAAAATAAAAAAAGGACGGGCCGTCTAGAGACGAAGAGGACACAAATCCAAATGATAGTTTAATTATTACAGCGACCATCATTGAATTTGCGATAGCTGCTGATGCTGCAGAAAAAGAGCTTGCTCCTAATAGTATTGATTGCAGCAGGAGCAACATCTCTGTCAATCGCGTCTTACCAGTACCACGATTCCACAAGCAACAGGATAACCAGCCTGGCCAAGAGGGATATACACGATAACGCAATCATCGAGGCAAATGCCATTTCACGCGCCCTGTCAACCAAGATAGCAGATGTTGCTGGCAACCTGAGATTGCTGGCCAATGCGCCAAGCGTACAAAACGGCGATGTAACCGGCCAGCAGCTGTTTGATTCTTCTCAGACTATTACATCGGACCTTACAGATGGATACTACTGGATTGACAGGGATGGCAAAATCGTAACATACAGCGAAATTAACACCGGCAAATTTCCAGATTACCGCGGAGACGATCTCAGCTTTAGGGAATACTACAAAGTGCCCAAGCAAACGCTAAAACCCTTTATAAGTACGGTGATCGATTCTCGAGACGGAGTTCTGAGGCTCTACCTGTCCCATCCTATAGTTGACCTTAAGGGCAACTTTAGCGGCGTCGTAGTTGCAGCCATCAGTACAAAAAATGCGGGTGATTTTGTGCAAAGCCAGCTGCTCCCACAGTACAGAAGCACAGTGGGTTTAATGGATCGTGACGGACTAATCTTGTATAGTAACAACCAAACGCTTATTGGCATTCATTACGATGACGCTATGTTCCAATCCGTTGTACCTGATCCGATAAAAGCGCAATTCAATTCTTTTCTAGAGAGGTCAAAGATCAATACGTCTGAAGTTGAGGATATCTCGTATGGACCAAACACTGTCACCATTGCATCAAAGGCGGTATTGATTAACGGCGAGCACTCATGGACAGCGTACATTGTTTATCCCCACGTCCTGACCGACGAAACTGCGTCCTTGCTAAATCAACAGAGTACCTTTAACATCGTAATAATTGTTGCAATAGGAATAGCCGCAATTCTCACTGCGGCGATGGTTTTGACATGGAACAAGCGGCTTGAAATGGTAGTAGAGAAAAAAACTGTGGAATTAAAGCATGCAGCCGATTCGCTCGCCCGGGTTAATGAACAATTGAGGGAGCGTGACAAAATGCAAACAGAATTTATCAACATTGCCGCGCACGAACTAAGGACGCCAATACAGCCAGTTCTTGGAGTGATTGAGCTTCTAAAACAAAGCGCCGCCGGCAAGGCCAAGACGGAGATCACCGATAGGCAACTGGCAATAATGGACAGAAACGCCAGGCGGCTTCAAAAGCTGTCTTCTGAGATTTTGGACGCCACGAGGATTGAAGCAGGCACGCTCAGGCTGGACATGGAAGTGATGGACATCAATGAAAATATAAGAAATGCAATTGCAGATACTAAAAGTTGGATTCCTGACGATCAGAAGAAATCATTACAAATACGATTCAGGCCTGTTGCCATAGACGAATTTGGCTATCCTATCCCGCTGCTTGTCAAGGCCGACAAACTCAGGATATTTCAGGTAATTTCAAACCTCCTCAGAAATGCAATCAAGTTCTCAGCCGAGGAAGGCGGCAGCAAAGGGGTCATTATTACAGTTACAACCGACAAGAGAGATGGTGATGATGGTAATAATGATGACAATAACAGCGACGGAGGTGGCAATGGGGGCGGCGGCTATGCAATAGTGTCAGTCAAAGACTGCGGAGCAGGGATAAGCGCGGAGGTGCTTCCAAGGCTGTTTACCAAGTTCTCAACGGACAGGGAAAGGGGAGGCACGGGCCTTGGCCTTTTCATTGCAAAAAACATCGTTGAAGCTCACGGGGGAAGGATATGGGCGGAGAACAATAATAGTTCTGAGGATGGCAAAAGGGGAGCGACTTTTTCTTTCATGTTGCCGCTTGCTGCTGCAAAGCCTTAAGTTGTTATTATATAGTTTTGAGAGCACTTTGGATTAAATCCTACATATGTTGTTGTAGAGATGTTCTGCCTTCTCTGCAGGCCTTTCTTTTATGCTGCCTTCAGCCATAGTAGTATGTGATGGTGATTGTGTAATATCTACAACAATAGCAGTAGAGGCTGCTGCTATTTGTTCTTCTTGTTCGAGTTTGGATGATAATCTGCCAAAGCCTCTTCTATGGACCAGGGTTGCCATTGTCCTATTCTCCTGCAATTTATGCATAGTTTCCTCTGCATGTACTTTTCAAATGATTGTCCTGGCCGAAGCTTGGCGAGATCCTTTTCTCCACAAATGCTACACTTGATGAATCTATACTCCACAGCCTCACTTTCTGATTGTCTGATATATACGAGAAAATGCTACACTTGTTTGAACAGCTTGGCCGGTAACATCAAAAAATCACAGAATATTGACTTATAACTGTCTCTACTAATCTTATTAGCGGGAAATGAGATAGTAAAGTGAGGCTGGACATCCCGCGCCCTCTCTCGTTCCATCCTCTGCTGTGGTTTCGGACATACACGCCGTCGTCTCTTTCTTGCGAGAGCGCGGATACCTTTTTTCTTCTTGTGATATATTTTCGTCAACTCGTCTCAAGATCCGGATTGTCACCACTGTAGTGGTAACCATTGGCCTTGATGAACCGTAAAAATGATATTGCGACAAAACTGGTTAGCTTTTAGTTTAGAGAAGGATCATATTCTGCAGTTGGCAGACACTTGTCACAATAGCGGCGTAGCACAATGTAGTTGCCGACGTCGAAATGAGCTTCGTTGGTGGCATACGCTCCGCACGCGTTGCAGTATGGCAAACCCCTCCCCGGTTCTGCTTTCAATGGCTTGATCTGAAATGGCTTTTGCATACTGTCAGGAAGCAATTGAGGAGTTTTATATAACTTTTAGTTGCAAAATACACAGGTAAATTGAAGTGTATAGCCAAACACACATACAAAAAAATCAATTCGCCTGTTTTGCCTATTGCAAAATTTCAAGACGGCACGTTGGATTTTATCTTGAGACAAACTATGCTTTGGCTTGATCAAAGCTTGTAGAGTGAATCTTGGGCTCAAACAGCTTCATCAATAACCTTGTCAGATCCTCAAGTTCAAACGGCTTTTGCAGGACCTCAATTTTCTCTATCCCGGAAAAGTCGGTAAGCTCCTTGCTAAAAGCTGTTATCATGATTATTGTCTGTCCAGAATGTCTGGCGAGGATCTCCTTGGCAACATCCCGACCATTCATCTTTGGCATCCTGTAATCTAGAATCACTACGTCGAAAGGTTTGTTCTGATGGTCAGAAAGCATGTAATGATGTAGACACTCTTCCCCATCGCGAGCAGTTGTAACTTCGTTTCCCTCGCCTTCAAGGAACACTCTGTACATGAGAAGGATGTTTGGTTCGTCTTCGGCCACAAGTATCCGCAAGGCCACTGGACAATAACGCGAGTCGCTTAAAAAGACTATGCTTTATACGCAAAATCTCTAGTCGTTTGACGATTCTGCCTTGGAGTGATTCACAGCGGGGCCGTAATGACACTTGCCGGGCATACGCACACATGGGTGTCAAGTCAATAAATACGCACGGCAAGCAAATGTTTGGTCACAAAAGGCTAACAAGGTTCCTTTCAAAATATGTGCATTACTAAAAGAAGTGCGTACTAGATGTCATACTCTCCAGCCAGCAAGCATTTTTCGCAGTACCTCTGCACCACGACATAGTTTTGCACATCGAAATACGCCTCTGAGGTGGCGTATTCCCCGCACGTATGACAATAAGGAAGTCCCCTGCCGGCTCTCCATTGCAACTTTTTTATCTCAATTGGCTTAATTTGCATCCGAGCAATAAACTCCGTGGATTGATATAACATTGATCGAATCGGTCACTAGGGTGTAACCTGATAGGATTTTTACAGGCCGACTCTCTGTTGCTTCATATTTTCATTAATAGCTAGCAGGGAAATGTGGCTCTCGCCCAAAAGCCTTTTCAATTATTTATCTAATTTTCAGAGTATGGCCCTTGGTGAAAAGCTATTTGAGGAAATCGGACAAGCAGCAGGTTTCAGGATAACAAAAACCCATCCAGTTGAAGGGACTACGATGGAGGTCAGCTTCACGTCGGATCTCAAGGGAGTTGGCAAGTTCCCAAGTGGCAAGAATATGGGTTCGGGTGTAGTCATTCAGTATCCCCATGGTGTAGTCGATGGAAGTTATCAAGGCATATTGAAAACAACAGATGGCGAACAGGTATTTTGGTGGGCCCATGAGAAAGGAAAAGTTGTGGCGGCAGAGAGGAATGGCGGCGGAAGCAGCGGTGACAAGATAAAAAGCCTAATCATAGTCAGCGCGTTTACAAATTCGCAAAAACTGTCATGGATTAACAATCTGATTATGGCTCTAGAAGCCGAACGTGATCTGGTTAGCCATCACTCCAAGACAGTCGCATATGAATGGAAATGATGATGCAGATCACAGCCATGAAGTCGCGTGGATTAAATGCGGTCAGAGTTTCAAGTATCTGCACTCTCCCCCTGTTATTCTTCAAGCTTGATGAAAAAACTATGGATACCCGCGCCACGCAATCAGATGATGTCAAGTCTAACAGAGTAGCGCGGGTATTATGAACACTGCTGACGTCGTATGCTGTTTCCAAGCCATCTGTTAATATTGACACCGCATCAGCGTTCCTGCCAATTGTTCTGTTCGTTTGTTATACAAGAGTGAAGAAGAATGCGTACGCCCGCGCCCCTCATTAAAGACGGGCACCTGTACGTCATAGGCAGAGAGGCGTGTGAGGGAGGGCGCGGGTGGAAGCGTGCCCATCTACGCGAGCTATTCGATGGGCGTGAATAGTGTAAATAAAATCTCAGAGTAGGCAGAACTCGTAACACCTCCCTGTTCGCTTGAGCTCGAACGTCTCTCAGTTAGCTGGAGAGTAGGTAAAGAGTATGCCCGCGCTCCTTACCTGTTATGTACTTGGAATCAACATGGCCCAGGAGCGCGGGCACGATGAACGCAGGTCCAGATCAACTTTGCCCCGCTCAATGCGTTAATAACACTATTGTAAGAGTAATACGAAATATACTTCTATAAGAAATATGTGCGTAACTCGCCATATTAGAGAGAGGTATGCTGCTTAGAGTGATTCATTATGATTCAGACACGAAAACAAGTCCGGTATGACAGATATTGAGGACAAAGTTAAAGCAAGCTGTGGCAAACAAGATTGCAGATGCCCCTAATGACCTGAAGGCTGAATATCAAAAGGGAACAGTAAAGGAATCGACGCAGTAGAGCAAGTGACTGTCTTTACTTTTTCAATTTTTATCCTTATCATCCTGTCATTTTCGAAATAAAATATGTGCCCGCGTGCCCACTGCCGTGAACTTCGAATGTCACACCATGACAAGGACACGCAGGCTGCAAGATGCGTCTGAGTGTAAAATCTATGAAGGCCAAAACGTAATAACGTCTCTGCAGTCTTACGCTAGAGTCCGAGCTTGTGATTTTCTTATATGCCGCTACTTGTCAAGCTCGAACACGTCTGCTTGGTATAGGCACTATTACTCTCTCCTTGCAAATGGCCGGCCATTTGCCCTCGCAGATGCTCTCCGCTTGATTCTTTCAGCAAGTGACACCTCTGCTGGTTGACGAATGTGCACTGCAATAATTCTATGAAATTTTATAATTATCGCTCTATGTACTCCGAGTCTTTTTATTGGATTGAATTGACTTTATATACTAAGATTCGTCTAATCCCGAAAACATGACGAGGCCAGGAAAGCCTGACTGGGGTTCACGTGGTGGTGGACATTATTTCAGGACCCTGGCCTCAATTTTTCAACTATCGTATTTTTCCAAGAAAATCGATTTCTGTGCAAAACGCCTCAGGTTGTATTGGGGGTTGTGTTCTGTGCAATTTGAAAGTGCTCCCGACCAGGATTCGCTCTTACTTTGATACCTTACAAAACTCAACTATAGGATCCTTAAAGTCTGCGTTTCCGCGATTACCCGACGTTTGATCAGGTCCGCACATGACGGTGGGAAAAATGTAAAAGGCAAAGAGTAAGACTATTACAAGCAAACTTCCTATTACTACCATTGCGCCAAGCATGGGTTTCAAATGCTGAATCCTATTGCCTGATGCGATATTTCATTCTGTCGGAATAATAACACAAGAGGTTTTTATTATACAGCAAAGCTTGACAAAAATTATGAGGACGAATGAACGGACGGACAGACAAAATGCTGTTCTTGTCCTGCGACAAGATTTTTTGTCCGTTTCCGAATCGAAGCGTAACTAGCCTTCATCGCCAACTATCACGGCATCCTTAATGAATTGCAGCAATTCGTCGTGACCTTCCAGTCTGTAATAGTTTTTCAAATGGATGATAGTATCATCATCGACAATGACGTACTGTTCTTTTCTCTCATTTAGCTTTTCAAATTCATTTGCTCTGTTCATACATAGTTTTGGTTTTTATCCTAAAAATGACTTTCCTTAAACGTCAATGCATTGAAAGAAATGAATTTGTCATTTTATGAGCTTGAGGACTTTTATCTCGGGTTTTGCGACTAATTCGCAGAGATAGAGAAGAGTAGATTGGAATAATATTGCAAGCAGCTAGGTACAATGCAATAGTTCTTCTTGTTTGTCATTTCCTAGCGTATGAATGAAAAACTGTGCCAAAGTAAGTCTTGCTTGCTTGCAATTGCCATACGCAATCTGAAAAAAATGACGAGTGTATTCTGGCCCTTTTCTACTTCTTCTGTCATAAAGATCGGCTTGGAAAAAATCATTCTGATGATGACACTGATTGTTGTTCTTAATGGCCCTGCTCCCCTCGACCATGACTAGACGAGAAAAACTGGCGAGGGGCAGGGCTCCGCAACAGAGATTCTGTAAATATCAGTACAAAATCGAAGTATAAGAGAGCAAGGGAACAGTGTTACGCAAATACGTATGTTCTATCCTTTTGCTTTCCTAGCTATCATTAAAAAGTACACGGTGGCCCTGTCTCCCGAGAATGGTGCAACGACGTGGGGACAGGAGACAGGACCAAGTATGGTCGTTGTTTCTGCGTCTTGGCGTTCACAATTGTAGTATAAAAAACTCGACTAACTCAGTTAACGTAGCTTCAAGTTCCTGCTAGTCTGTTTTAGCACTATCGCTTCTTTTGATAATAGAAATGGCAGTTTCATGACCTTTCTTGTCTCTTGCGCGAAGCAGTATATGCCAGATTTGTTCATAGCTATTAAGAAACAGCATTCCCTTCTTGGTAGTGCAGTAAAGTCTCTCTTTTGGCCTATGCTCTATCATTTCTGTCTCAATGAGCATTTCTAGATATCCGTTTAATTGTTCCATCGAGGTGCGAGACTCGTACTTTATTCTGGTTTTCAGTTGCCCATTTTGAGCAGCTTTAAGAATGGCTGCAGCTATGTCGACATTGCTTCTGTATTTCCTCATAATTGTGTTCCCTGCCCCTGCTTTCCTCAAAACCTATTCTTCGTGCACAAGATGCTCTTGCCGCGGAAGAAGCTTTGAGGCCAAATTGCAAATTTGAATAATCTGATTACATATAAAATCATTCGTCAAGTATCATTACCTTCCTTGCGCACTTTTCATGATAGTACTTTGTATTCTTGCTGCTGCTCTTGCTGATTATTATGTCACCAAAGTTAATTGTCTGTCTGCATTTTTGACATGCGCCTTTGTACCTGTAGAGGTTGATGGAGAACGCCTTGTTGTATGCTCTGCTATGAGGTACTATCGTGTAGGCCGTCATGTTGTATACTCCTCTCTTGCAAAGCAGGCTTGTTTTTGATGCACGTTAACTGGTCATTCATAGCAACAGCTAGCCAATAACTGAAATATCATATAATCACCTCCGCCATTTTTCATGTAGGCAACATAGGTGAGTGGTTCAATTCTAGATCAAGTAGGTCAACCGGTGGCCCTGTCTTCCTATAAGCGGCATCTTTACCTTTGATGCCGTGTCATACGAAAAGAGGCGGCTTGCTGAAGGCCGTCAGTCACACTCGCTATCGCTTGCTGATGCTTTTGCCGCCTCGACGGCCAGAATCCTGCTGCGATCGACTTTGGTTACTGGGCATGTAACCCAACCGTTAAGCGAGTAGCACTCAGGGCTAGACAAAAGAGAATCTTGGAAATTTCCCATCAGTCCGCTTTTCACGCGAAGAGCTGTTCCAAGATTTCACGGTGCACGTGTCGCGTTTCTAACCGCAACACATAGTTCTTTCATCCCAAACGGCTTTTGAAGCAGGTTTTCGCGAGTCACCCGACGCAGATGGTTCTTCATTTTCTCGTCGAGTTGATACGCGGACATTGGCATTATCTTGGCATCAGGATTGATACGAAGAAGTTCTTCAGCCAGGCGCAGACCGTCCATACCATGCATACGGATATCCGTCAGCACCAAGACATGATTGTGATGGTAGTAGTCCCTCTTTTCCTCCTTCTCATTATTATTATCATAGGCGGACTTGAAGTGCTCCAGTGCCTTGACGGGGTCATTAAAGGTCTGAACTTTGTTGTATCCACACGCAATCAGCGATTTCTCAATGCCGCTTAGAATATCCTTGTCGTCATCGACAATCATGATGATCGTCCCGACCTGTGAGCCTGCCGTTGTTGTTGCTGCTACGAACTTGGCGAAATCTCCCTTCTTTGAATATGATGTTGTAACTGCATCATCGAGGCCAAGTTCGCTTTTTGTTCGTTCGCAGATCTTTGCAAGAATTTCCCCGCCTGTCCTGCTCCCGAGTATTCCAATAAATGCGAGCTCAAACAGCTCTGGCCTTTGCATTATAGCTGCATGGACGCTCATTTCCCCGCCTAGATAATCCTCTGAAATTTTTTCGATGAACGCATCAAATACCCGAGGGCCAAAGACTGATTCTATCGTCGACAAGATTGTCTCTGCCAATCTGTAAGAATCTATGTTTTGCATAGAACTTTGCTCTAAAGCAAGAGCAGTATGGCCTTATATGTAAATATTATTGGGCGGTGTCTGCATGGATGCCATTGTCTATGCAGATCGAGGAATCACTTATCCAGAAATATTATCTGGCTGAAAGATGTTTTGTGCGACCTGAAGTCCGAATCTCTAACTATGTACTAAAGTGGAATGAAATCTCTTACGGCATTCCCAAGAGAGAAGTTTCAGAGTTGAAGGCGTTCCTGAAAGAGATTCTCCCGTATATTTCGGGCGCCTTTTTCAAGGCTGCTGGCCAGATTTCCAAAACGATAGAGGAAGAAGTAGGTGATGCCAGGCAAGTGCGCAAAATCCATGATTCGTTTTTGCCAGAATTGCAGATATCGTCCAGAAGGGTGGATCACGAATACGTTCTACAGATGAGGGAGGATGGTGCCACAGTAATTAGCAGGAATGAGACAGTGACCACAAGCTCAGGCGACGGTCACGATAGGTCGAGCAGCAGAATAATGGCAAACCTCTCTATCAATTCTATTCTGGGTGAACTCGTTTTCATTCGGTAAGAAAGGCCAGCTGCTGTGCTCCATGTCCAGATTCTGACGGCCCCATTACATCCGGCGTGCGTACAGATAAGGGCCGCTCAGTTCAGAAACATTTGCGTCATGATTGCCATAGCGCCTTTATAATATATTATTAGGGTAGAACGACGGATATATACTTGCATTGGCCGGCGGCTCCAAGAAAGCGATTTACGCCGCATTGTTTGGAAACCTTGGAATAGCCATAGCCAAACTCATCGCCGCGATATTTACTGGTAGCACGGCAATGTGGGCTGAAACCTATCATTCTTTCTCTGACACGTTTAACCAGATACTGCTACTCGTCGGAATAAGGACTAGTGCCAAGGCCGCCACGGAGCGTCATCCGTTTGGCTACGGTAAAGAGCAGTTCTTTTGGTCCTTTCTAGTCGCCACGATGCTTTTTGGAATTTCCGGCGTGCTCTCATTGGAGCAGGGCGCCACCTCGCTGTTGGTTGCGCCCCATCACATCCAAAACGTCAGCGTCAGCTACATAATCCTGGCAATATCCGCAGCATTTGAAGGAAATGCGTTGAGAGTCGCATTCGTGGTGTTCAAGCAAGCGATTGAAGCAAGGGGCGAAAAGGTCAGTCTTCGTACCCTTTACAACGAGTTTAGAGAAAGCAAGGACCCTTCCATCCTGACAGTCATGGTCGAGGACTCTGCCGCCCTTCTTGGGATTACCATTGCAGCAGTAGGGATATTTCTTTCAGAAGCGACCGGCAACACCATCTATGATGCCGTCAGCTCGCTTGCCATAGGTGTCATCCTGATGGTCTTTGCTTCCTTCTTGGCAAAGGAGAACAAGGCCCTTCTGATAGGTGAGGCCATATCAAGGAAGGAGTGGAAGAGAATAGTCGATTCTGTGTTGCAGATTCGCGAGGTCAACAGGGTAGTTTCCCTGAGGACGATGCACTTTGCTCCCCAGGACGTGCTAGTTGCAATGGAAGTCAACCTGAAGGATGGCTTGGACACGGACAAAATAGAGTTGGTGATAGACAAGATTGAAAAGCAAGTAAAAGTGACTATCCCTTACATCAACCCCTCAAAAATCTATGTCGAGTTAGAACAGGATAGTTGTCCGACCGACTTCAAAAGAAAGCCAGAAAAGGGAAAATGATTGTATGGTAAAAAATAGGGACTTTGATAAAAACTGGCATGGAAACACAGAGTCGTCCGCTTGAGGTTCTAACTTTATATTTCAAGATGGCAGAAGTTATAATTGCAAGTTGAAGTGCGCGTGTTGCGGCGGAGAAATGACGGTCGACCAAGAGCTTGAAAACACAATAATTTACAAATGCTCAGAATGTGGTTTGAGCAATTCCATTCTAAAAGACAATCATTCCAGTACTACCGCTGTAGACAGGGCGTAGGTAATATTATTGCCAACAGTTTGCACTTTACAAGACGCTAAAATAATGATATAAGAGAAAAAGGAAAAGGAAAAAGAAAAGACTCTAGGCCACAACCTTTAGTCTAACCTTTTGTTTTCGACTTGTCATACGATGTGTACGGACTTTTCTGCCGCACTCTGGGCAATAGACAATTCCTAACGGCCGCCGCTCTTGACATGTGCTGCAAAATGTGTTGGTAATGTAGATTGAATTTGCCATCTGTCTCCCCCGCTCTCCCTCCCCGGTTCTTCTGTATTCCTTATACTATCATTTATCTAATATAGTGGCCGGATTCTTGACGTTAGTACCAAAGTGGCAATTTTTGGATATCAAATAGAGGGTTGTTCTATCTATGTTGCAGTTCGCATATTCTCCCTGGGACAATGGAAATAAAATAGAGCAGATATGGACATTACATTAACTAGTTACAATTTCTTCATATAGACCAAAAATGGAGACAGCTTAAATCAATTCTTGATGAATAATGCAATGCTTTGACAAAAAGAGAGTACAAAGCCTCCATGTCACTAGCCAGGCGAATGTTTTTGGGCATTGCTCTTGCATCAGCTGTAATAATTATTATGCCGACAGCAGTGTTCTCTGCTGCGGCCGAAAATGTCGACGATAACAACAAGATGACAGCCACCATGTACATCGATGGGAGCAGCGATTGCTGGAAATGGGTTCGTTATCCCCATGGCTTTGGTGAATGGCAGCAGTTCAAAACATTTTCGCCTTGTGAAAGCTATGAATGCCATTTGCCAAGATACGAACTTGATGAAGTCTGTCACAACGTATTGGGAGAGAAGAGGATGAAAGCAACAACAGGATAAAATAATAGTAACAATGTCGTAATGAAATGAAAGAGAAGTTCGCCCGCTGGCAGGCATTCATAGACCGGGTTGATGTGCGTGTGCTTCTTCATAACTCGTTTATGCAATGCTGCGTAAAAAACAGCATCGAACATCTGCGCCACACACATGTTCGATGTTTACCCACTTGTCCCCGCTCGCATCCAGAGTGGGCGGGGTCAATTATCCGCAAAAATCTTTCAAATTTCACATTTAAGGAACGTGTAGCTGGCCTGCAAAACTGTTTCTGAATAACTGTATGCGTCTATAGTACGAATCCATAATATCTTGGCAATATAGCGCCTGCAGCGGTTGCGGCAAAGCAATATGAGAGAATTATCCACAAACGGAATAAAAAATAACCTAGAACATCATATTTTTATATGATGTGATGCTGAGGGTGGTGATGAAAACCACGCTAGTTATAACGAGCCTCGTCATTCTTGCAGGATTTGCTACTGCAATTGTAGCAGTCCCAATGATGATGACGACGGCAGCGTATGCACAACAATCGCAACAGCAACAAGTACCGGGTTACAACTACTTTTACCCAGTACCGCCGATGAACGGCACAACGCCTCAGCCTCCTGCAGATAACGGTACATCAACAACTCCTCCACCAGAGGACAACGGGACAACAACAATGCCTCCGCCCGAAGACAACAACACCTCACCGCTTCCGCCGCCGGGTAACAACACCCAGAGCGATGAATCCAGTATATTCATCAGCGCCCATAATATTCACTCGGCAGAAATCGGCGATGGCATAATCGGAGTACGCGTTCTTCCTCCAACTCCTGGCTTTGAGTGGGATGGCGACATTATCTGGCAGGCAACAGGCAATGTAACTCTCATCGCAATCCAGAGCGACGGAACGACCACGGTTTCTCAAGAAGCGACTGCAAGTGCGTTGCACTTTACCGCCGCGGCGCTAGAGTTTCAGAGCGTAACAGGTGAGCCAGTCGACGTGACGTACAGTGTACAGGCGCACCTTCAGGCCGTGCCTGCACCTTAGGTAGATAGATGCAAAGAGAGAAAGTATGTGTGTGTATCTGTATGCGAGAGTGAGTAAGAGTATTTTTTTTCTCTCTCCTCCTCTTCATTCCTTGACCTGTCTTCTTGTCTAGCGCTTTTGACTACGGTCCAGATTCCAAACGCATGTTTGTGGTATTTTTGCGGTTGAGGCACATGCTATCGTCGGCGCAAATACTAGCCTGACCGTGCTATGTTCATTCGATGGGTTATGCTGCAATAGGTTGAAAAACTTGACTATGTAACAGGATTCTAATTCTAATAACTGAGCGTCAAAAACTCTGCTCGCATACATTCTCAAAGAACAGAGATTGAATGCGAGCAGAGTAATTGGACTCATTGGGCATGTATATGAGTCACGTTTGATTTCTATTGCGTCAGCTTCCAAACATGACTGCGAAAAAATCGCAGCATTGTGATAAAAAAGCATTACCTACAAAAGTTACCTAATGCTTGTTGGACATGCCTGCCAAAATTATTTTTATTGCGCAACATCTCCTGCGCATTACACACACACTCTCTCTCTCCCAACTGTGCCGATACGCAATTTGCAAGCCGGCTAATAGTTGTGGCACTTTGAGGATTGGATGATGTGCCTCTATCGTGCAGGAAGCTCTTCATGCATAATAGGAGAAGAAGGTGCCGCCGCCACGCTTGCTATAGTAGTAGCGGTGGCAGTATTGTTATTGCTGCCAATGATTCCGCTTTCCCACTTCCACAATGTTATGGTAGCCACCTTTGAATCCGGGTTTTCCTCATGTACTCCAGCCACCGTCATGCCGTTAAATGGTGCAAGCGTGCCGGTCGCATTGCTGTCAAATGCTGCTATTACTATCCCCTTTCCTTGCAGGGTGGCAGGATCGTACCGGATGATTTCATAAAATGTGATGGCCGTAGTATCGCCATCCTCTTCAGAATGGATGTGCTCTCTTCCGTAAGCAAAGACAGTCTCTCTTCCGGTGATAATTCCGTAACCTGTATTGGTCATGTTGATAGTCTCCCCGGTGTCCAGGACCGTCATCGTACCATTTCCAATGAAATCCACCCTTGTGTGCGTCTGGTTTATTATGCTCACACCGGTGGATGTTGCGTTTTCTTCCCAGATTGGTTGTGATGAAAATTGTAACCCTGATGACGATGATGATAATGGTACATTAGCCCTGTCGCTGCTGTTTTCCCCTTGTGCAACAGCAGCGATCGGTGCGGGGCCAATTAAAACAAAAACAATAGCGGCTAGCAGAGTTATTGATGCCAAAAAAGATTTTGTTTGTTCTGTATTGCAAGCGCGTGACATTGTAAGACATGATCTTCTTTTTATAATTAAAGACTTACAGAAATATCTGCTCGGCGGACGCCCTTGACACACACACACAGCTTGAGGCCTGTTTCTCTTCTTATTCTCTGCATTCATAAAAGAAGGCTCTTTTTGCATTAGGGATGCTTGTTAGCATATTTGTAATAGTGGTTGACTTGCCGTAAAATGACTATGTAATGTTGTTACTATGAAGGATTTCGCTCTAGTAATTTTTCGGGTGTGTTCTTTCCCTCCATCCCTCTATAGAGCGCCTAGATTTTGCGGCGCCCTGACTTTTGACATCATTGTCAATCTGATAATTTCATATGCAATTCATCTAACTTGGATCCGAATTGAAAATAATTCGAAAAGAAACGAGAAGGTGGACTTTTCTCGTATATAGAAAGCCATGGGACTTTGTTATGTGAAAATCTCACCTTCATTGTCTTCCAGAACTTACAGTTCCAACCGAAGTGGCGGCAATGATATATCCAGACTGCGGCGCACAAACTTTTTTTCTCCTTCTTCTAAAACGGCCACTACTACTACTTCCCTGGCTGCAATGGCAGCCTCGTTCTTGCTCGTATTGGGCGCAATCTCTACACCATTGTCTGCCCAAGCTGCTACAATCCCCGGTGCGTGCAACTGTGTAATCTTTAGGCTTGATGATATTCAGGATTTCTGGCTTAACACCGTTCAGGTTGCGCTTATGGATCACTTTATCGAAAAAAGCGAGAAACTTACGGTTGGAACAATAATGAACTTTATTGGAAACGACCCTTCGGTGGTGGACAAGGTGAGGGCAGGACTGGATTCAGGAACATTCGAGCTTGCAAGCCATGCGTGGAACCACGTTGACTATAGGACCTTGACTCCTCAGGAACAACATGATACGCTGCAGCAGGCCAATCAAAAGATGACCTCGCTTTGGGGAAGCAGTGCAGTGGTGTTCATTCCCCCATACAATGCCTATAATGACGACACTCTTGCCGCGCTTCAGGCACTGAAAATGAAGGTAATAAGCGCAGAATTTGACCAAGAACTTCCGACCATCTACGACCCCGACAACCCTAACAGCAAAGACAACAAAGTCTACAAGGCGATACCTGGCTCTAATATTTCAGACTCGCATGGCATCTATCATCTTCCGCAAGTGATAGGATTCTACACCTATGATTCCGAACCCCCGACAAAGACAGCGATGAATACATTGACCAGTCGCATCGATTCGACAATATCTTCATACGGATACGCGGTTGTTACGTTGCATCCCCAAGACTTTGCTGTAAAGGATTCAAGCCAGAATCCAACAAACCAGATCTCAAGCAGCGAACTAGCAGATCTGGACACTCTCATCAAAAACATTCAATCAAAAGGGTATGCGATAAGGACGTATTCGCAGGCGATAGGCGATGATAATAATGGCAGTGGTGGTGGCTCCCCTTCATCTCCGCCACCGTCTTCGGAACCGCCTGCTGCTGATGATGATACTGACAAGACTGCTCCCCAGATAACCGCCCCGGCAGATATCGTAAAGGAAGCTACAGGCGTTCTTACGCCAGTTTCACTACCATCGCCGTCTGTGCACGACGACAAGGATCCATCTCCGCATGTCACCAATGACGCGCCCGGTGGAGGGTCTGAGTCCGGAGACGGTGCTAATGGTTTCCCCGTTGGGACGACCACCGTCAAGTGGAACGTGACTGATGCCTCAGGCAACTCCAATTCTACAACGCAAAAGGTTACCATAACCGATACAACACCTCCTTCGACTCCAAAGCCGCTGTCGCCAAAAGACGCTTCCAAAATTGCAAACGGCGGAGCATTAAGGTTTGAATGGACAGAAGCAACCGACCTGGCCTCGCCTGCAGTAAGGTATGATTTGGTGGTTGCAGACAACCCTGACTTTAAAAATCCTGCCGTTATATCGCAAACAGGACTTGAAGCACCAACGTACAACATCCCTCCTCCTAGCGGCTCAGAGCCTTTAGCCAATGGGACGTACTATTGGAAGGTCAGAGCATCGGATTCATACGGGAACCAGAGTCCTTACAGCGAGGTGAGCACGTTTATCGTCAACAGTAACAGTAGTGATAGTAGCAACAATGGCAGCAGCAACGGCAACAACAATAATGGTGGAAGTACCAGTAACAGTGCCATCGCATTGACCGCCTCGCCTCCGGCTGGCACATACAGTTCCGCGCAGTTAGTCACGCTCTCAGCCAATGCGTCATCATCATCGTCTGCTACTAACGCTGTTACTATCTATTATACCACCGATGGCTCTGACCCTGCAGCAATGACAGCTGCAGTCAGCGTCTACTCTGCACCAATACCGATAGCTTCCACAACGACGCTCAAGTTTATTGCACGAGATAGTAGCGCCGGTAACGTCGTCGCCCCTACGGTCGCACAGGAATATGTCATCCAGAGTGTCGCAAGTAGTAGTGGTAGCAGCGGCGGCGGTAGTGGTGGGGGAGGCGGCGGTGGCGGCGGAGGCTCCTCTTCTGGCGGCAGTTTCACTGCCGATGGCCAAGTGTTCACCTATGCGGACTCGCACTTTGCACAACACCCGCTGGACCGGATTCAGCTTGTAACCTTTGGCACGATGAACTTACTTCAGAACAACATCGTCATGACGTCAGTCAATCCAGGGCAGCCGGTAAACATCTCGGCTACATTCAAAAACTATCAGAACATCCCACAGAGCTACGTCTTCATAACCCAGGTTGAAAAGGACGGCATTACTTTTAGCATTGACTGGACAACAGGCACGGTAAACGCTGGACAGACAGAAACGGCTTCGAGGTTTTGGACGCCTGCAGACAACTATGATTCTGGCAACTATACCGTCAAGGTCTTTGTATGGGACCAGTTGAGCGGGTCTCCTGTCGCGCTGTCCGAAGCAGGAATATCACGAATATCTGTTGTTGCGCCGGCGTCGGCGCAACAGCAACATAGCGAGCTGCCGCAAATGTGATAGAGAGAACAACTGTATCGTTGACACTGTGTATTCAGCCAGAGCAAAAGTCAGATAATTTTTATTGTTATGTGTTTACCTTGTGGGTTTACCAAATCTCTTTAAAATAATGACAGTATAGCTAAAAGAACTTGTTGCCGCCAACTTGGAAAATCTTCGAAAGTATCACCGAGAAGCTCAGTAGGAGAAGAGGTCTGCTCGTTATTCCTCTTGCCATCGTCGTTTTCACTGTTTCGGTTCCGCCGACGCTGATGATGAAACCGATTGCGTTTGCAGAGGATTCAGTTGTTAATGTTGCTGTTGCCAGTGATAATAATGATAATAGCTCCGGCAAAAGAACCGGTTGGTCAGACATTGAATATATCAATGACGTAAATAACATCACGATGGTAGATTACAAAAACCTCTTTGGCCTGAATATAGGCCAGGTCTACAATCCTAACTTTGTGAACGATGCTGACTGGTTTCTCAGTCACTTTGAAGATCATGGCGATTATTATCTAGTGCCGTATAACTATGACTGGCACTTTTATTCGCACATATCGGCGCCCTGGTACGGTTGTGAAGCTCAGAGTAAGGCGATGCTTGTGACCGCTAAAGCATACAATGAGACAAGAGATCCTAAATATCTGGAATTTTCCAAAAAAGTGTTCAACGGCTTTAATTCCACGATCTTGAATCAGGATGGCTGGCTTTTGGGGGTAGCAGCAGAAAACAACAATGCTGCAATACTGAACAGTCAGCTGTTTTGCGTTGCAAATCTGATGACTTATTACGAATATACTGGGGACGAGCAAGCGCTGACATTATTCAAGAAGGGTGTAGATGTATTGGAGAAAAACATCGGTAACCTGACAGCAGATTGTGGCACATACTATTCCCTATCTAAAGACAGGTTTGTGCCGCACCAACAGCATCCTGAATACATGAAGATGCTGGACAGGCTCTATTCAATGACGGGAAGCGACACGCTGAAAAATACGCTGGACAAATGGCAGCAAGACTATCTAACTTGCGGCAAAGAAGATGACGGAGCCCGTCAAGAACAAGCCGGCTAGTCGGTCAAAAAAGTTCCACTCTCGGATGCGTTCTCTATGTCTAAAATAGCGACGGTTATTGGTGATCAGAATGGTCTGGAGACAGCGAGGCTACTTCTTTAGGAGATGGCATAGGATTGTACCTGTACACCAACTATCCTGCACAAATAGTATTATTAGAGGAACTTGTGTAGGTTCCAAAAAATGCGATGTGCCCACTGCGGTATAGAACTCTACAACGACGATGCATGGAACAACTGTATGGATTGCGGCAAGCCAATGTGTTCTAGCTGCCACGCTGCAGAGATGCTCGCCCATCAGAAAGATCGCCCTGACGATCATTAATGCCGACAGTTTTTCGCTTACAGTCAGAATTTGGGTCATTCCCATGTTGATCATCAAAAATCAGGTATTTGATAATCTCAATTGACTACCGTAAATGATAATTTTCAATTCTTGAAAATTTTATAAAAAAAATTCTAGTTAGTTGTTGCATTTGTACCAAAACATTCGCTTTGCCAAAGATCTAAAGAAATTGCATATATCATTGCAAAGTCGGACTTATATCGGCGATTGTCGATCTTCATCATACGTGAAAGAACTATGGCGCAGATGCCAGCACTGATACCAAAGGAAGTCGAGGTCCAAAGGCTGAAGAAGATCTACATAATGGTGATATGCCTAGGTTCCATTGCAGCCTCCGTCGAAGTAGACAACTTCGTCGATGGCTCGCTGCACCAGACATCCATACGTGACTCTGCATTCACGCCAGCACACTGGTGGCTGTACAGCCACTTCGTGGCTCTCCCTGTCGGCTGGGGTATGGTAGCAATTTACGACAGAAAAGTCCCGGCACTCAGAGGTCCAGGCAACTCGATGAACACTGGTTTGAAGATAACCATCCTTGGTTACCTTGCCACGATGTTCACAATCGGTGTCAACGAGATGTGGCACTTCTGGTTCGTAGAAGAGATATTTGCAGTACCCAACCACTGGATGTTCAACATGGGTGTCGTAGTGGCATTCATGGGAGCCCTTGCGTACGTGGTAAGGGTGTACGCACGTTTGGTAGAACTGGGTGCAGAAATGCCTGCAAGGAACCCGTATGTAGCAGAGATGTACAAGCTCGCACTGGAAGGCAAGCTGTACAGCAGGTCCATCCCGTAAAAAAACGAAAAAGAGGATTTCGACTCGCTCGACTGACTATATCCTCGCTACAAGAGGGAAGGTCATTTTGTAGGGCCTTTCCTGTTTTTTATTTTGCTAAAAGTCATTCGCATCTGCCTGTCTGTATGCTATTCTTCAAATCGCCATTGGACAATGAGGGCATCCTCTTCCCAATGCTGCGGAGAATCATCAGGCTTTGCCATTGCCGGTAGTAGTAGCAGCCGTTCCGTTTAGTGAAACTTGGACCTGAATTGTTCTCCATTGATGGTTCCCGAAAAAGTCTGTGGCTCTTGCGATAATTTCTGTGATCCCGGGGTGCTTTACTGTTACAGATGCACTCCAGTTTGACCATCCGTCGCCTCCTCCTTCCCCTTCCTGTTTGGCGACCTTGTAGTCAGTGTCGTTAGTCCGAACCTCTATCACCTTGACTCCTGACTCATCGTCAAAGGCGGTTCCTTTCACCGGTATGTTTGCGATTGGAGCACTTCCCTTGATTGCAGTCGTATTTGCAGGCGCATCGATAGTGACCGTGGGCCGGGTTTTATCCGCGACAAGAGCCACTGTCACATACTGGGTTGCATTTGCAGCGTTGCCTGCATCGTCGGCTGCAGTCCAGATCACCTTGGTCGTTCCTCTCGGGAAGCCCACTGCAGGCGCATTGTTTATCGCCACCGGGTGAGGATCCACGTTGTCAGAAAGGGTTGGGAATCCAAGGTCGACATGAGTTAGAGGAGATGAGGAAACAACCGCCTTGTCCATGGGGGCATTTATGCTTGGGGCAACATTGTCTACTATCGGAAATAGAGGAACCTTGGTTGCATCTGAAAATGTTCTTATCGTATGGTTATTTTGTTTTATCCAGTCTATCAGGATGCCAAGGTCGTCTATCTCCTTCTGTGAAAGATCTTTCGTTGGACTGTTATCCGCGTTCTTCACTGTAAAGTCCTGCGGGTGGAGCGTCACTACCGCATAGCCGTAGCTGGCAATGGTACTGCCAATCTTTTCCTCGATAAGTGCAAGCGGGGTCTTTGTTGGAATCTCTGAATCATAGGTGTAAAAGCCTACTGCCTGTGGCAAGTGATAAATGCCGTACTGGTCTTTTATGTCATCATCAAGCGAGCCATCACCACCGACACCGCTTTCGCTGTTGTTTGCGTCTTGCCCTTTAGGTATTGTAGTGGCAGTTGCTGTCGTCGCCCGGTATATCTTGTTGTCAGGACTGTCAGGCTCGTCTGGATTGTAAATGCTTTCAATCTCTGTATCAAACTCTGCGCTAATTATCCTCAAGCCGAGCTGATTCATTGCTTTGAGCGTGTCCTCATTGTACGAGTTAAACGGCATCACAAGTATCGCGCTCTTTCTGCCAAACAGATCTTGCATCCTTGCGTTAGCCGCTTTGAGCGTGTCGTACTGCTGCCCCAAAGAAAGCTTGCCGTAGTCAACGTGGTTCCATCCATGAAGCGACATTTCGATGAGGCTTGAATTTTGTTGTGAAAGTGAAGCCTCTCTTAACTTGCTGACCAGCGCGGGGTCGTTCCCAACCCAGTTCATTATCAGCGCCATATCAAGACTCGCATTCTTTTCGATGAACTTGTCAATGATAGCCGCTTGCACAGGTACAAGCCAGTAATCCTGTACATCGTCAAGCCGGAATATTACGCAGTTGCACGCTTCTTTAGGACTCGGGGTGTCTACTGATGCTGCCGTTGTTAACTCCTGCGCGGATGCTGTGAGCGCCATACTTGCAGGGGTAATTAGCAAAAGCACCATCACTGTCGTCATCATCAGAGCAGCGACTGCTTTATGGGTAGCAGGATAAGAGCAAGTTGACATGAACTTGAAAGAAATCTTCTTTCTTGTCATAACGGGACGTCCTCAATAACTAGCGTACAATACAATCCATTCTGATCATTGTACGTTTAAGTATATCATAAAAATGACCAGTCAGAGTTTTGAGCACTTCTTTTTTTGCTGCTATAATCCTGCCAATAGCGAGCACTTTATCCCAGGAACATAAATCGCAAGAGTTAGTCTACACATTTCCATCGAGACGGCGTCTGTTGAAAAGTTATGGTGGCAAACCACTACCACAACATCACGTAAAGGTGCGGAATCATTAATCCCGCCTCTGCCATTTGTGCCACACATGTGTTATATCAGGATGAAATTTTGGCTTCAACAATAACAACCGTATTTGTTTAAAGGTCGTGCTGTAGCCGCTCTTGCATATGTATTTTGGTAACAAGTCAAGAAATTTTAATCGCTCGTCAGAAGCAGCGGCTCTCAGGTTATACAACCCATATGTTGATGTACAAAAAAGAAGCAGGCAACAACAATAAAAATGAGTCGAGATTCTTCTACCAGTAATAATCATCGCTTTCCTTATTCCGCCGATGTCTCGGCATCGGTTTCCATCATTATTGCCAGGGTTTTCTACGCAGTAAACTGGTTCAATGTGGCAGCGATATTTCCGCTTCTTGTACTTGACTTTGGGCAGCACGATATTGGTCTGCTAGGCTCTATATCTGCGGCTTTTTTCATAGGAGTGGGGATGTTTCAGGTCCCTGCAGGCATATTTGCCGCCCGGTATTCTCCCCGGTCCATGGCAATATTTGGAATAGGGTTGTCATCTAGTGTCGCTCTTCTCTACGGCTTTACATCAGAGGCGTCACAGCTGATATGGCTGCGTTTCATTGTGGGAGCAGGCATGGCATTATTTTTCAGTTCTGGAGTTGTGCTTATCGCAAAGCATGCAGGAGGTACTAAAAAGTCCTCTGGCTTTTCAATTGGCCTTTTGAACTCGGCACACTCGGCTGGCGGAATTATAGGACTTTTTGGCTGGATCGTCATCGCTCAGATGGTTGGATGGAGGTCAAGCCTTGTATTAAGTGGAGCAATTGGCATCGCAACAGCCTTACCCATGATTATAGCTATTCCATCATCGGCCCACCGTAGGCCGATATCAAAAAGACCACCACCACCAGCAGCAGATGCTGCTGTCAACAACAACTATTCAGAGAGCAGAGACATTATTTCGCCATCACCTCCAGAAGCGCAGGCAGGAGGCAACAGATGGCCAGACATCTCCGAGATCTGGGGAACATTGTCAAACCCTTCATTAATTGCGCTCGGTCTTGTCCTTACAGGGATTCAGGCTTCCTGGGCTCTGTTGCTGACTTTTACCATAGTTTATCTCCAAAGCCTCAATATTCAACTGGAAAGCGCGGGCGTAATCGCAAGCATGGCATTGATATCTGCCATTGTATCTGCACCTTTGATTGGCGGTTATTACGACAAGAAAGTAAAGGATTCAAGAAAGATTCTGCTGGCCTGCGGCGTCGGCATAAGCGCTGCCCTTGCGGCAATGTCTATTCAGATCCTGTCAGTCATAATCATCGCCGTCATTGCTCTTGGATTCTTTTCCGGCGGCGCGTTTACCTTTGCCTATGCCAAAGCGCGCACAATAAGAACAACGGCTCGTGGTAGAGGTCAGGATGAAAGAAACAACAGCGTGAGTTTGCAGCATGAAGAAAGAAGAGGAGAGGATACAAGCTCCTACTCATCTGCTGACAAAAACAAATCTTCTTACAATAGCAGTGCGCTAAACGTCGCTTGGATAAATGGTCTATCACTTATTGGTATATTGTGGATGCCTCTTGTGTTCTCGCTTGCAGTCAAATCCGGAGGGGGATACTCTAATGCCTGGCTCTTGTCCGCCATACTGGCTGCGCTATTTATGTTCATTCCACTACAAAAGGTGGAAAAATAGGCAAGTGTGTGTATAGAGCCTCTGATGACGATAAGCAAGAGCGCATAAATGCTAATTATTGATGGACCCTGGCTTTGATAACACCGCCAACTGTTGTTATTTTTTGATATTATTGATGTAAAATTGCTTATTCTTGTATATATCGACATAGCTTCTATATTCCAAAACGCTACACTTGTATACTATGAGAACGTACAGGGTGTATGATTACACCTAGAGAGATCGATTGCCCTAACTGTGGCAAGCCGAACGAATATTCACTAGGTTCGTGTCGCAAATGCGGACTACCGAGGGAAGAATTCGACAAGATTGAGCAGAATGAAGAAATCTTTAGTAAACTGGGCGAAAGCCTTGCTGCAAAATCAGCCGCTCGGCAAGGCATTCTGGCTTAGCCGCATATGCACAGAATCGTGGCGGTTTACTTTTGCGTATAGAAAAAAGCAAAATGAGTGAAGACACAATTAGCAAAGGTGCATACTACTCCTTGCAATGATTAATGAACATCTCGAGAAGTGCGGAGAACCAGAGTGCCCTGCCAGGACAGCCGTAGAAAAGGCCTTCAAAAAGTTATGAATGCATAATTTCTTGCCTTGGTGTATGTGTATATGTCTTAACTATTTTATTCAATCCTGTGCATTTTTCATTCATGTCTGCCGAAGGACACCAGAACAACGACAACAAAAAACCAGCGCGAAAGCCGAATCTTGGTAAGAACGAAGTAAATGAGTACCCACGCCAAGGCAATCTGGATCCTGAATTAGGTTTGGTTGGCGAAAAAGGCGTACAAGAGGTTGCTGAAAAGGAAGGAGAAAGAGTGGGAAAAGACATTAAGAAAAGAATCCGGAAGGGCCAAGATGAAGGGGTAACTTTCGACCCATCAAGGTCTGACGAATAGTAGTAGAAGAAGATTCACTTTTTGCCTACTCTGATACCAATCTGGGTCCTAGGTTATGGTGTTCAGACTTGTATGGCTGGATATCCGTACTGCCGCATGTAGACATCTATTTACGTCGCCTTGAAAACGGGCTTGATATGAGTTGCACTTCCAGACTTGTTGTATGTGTTCTTCCTAATGCACTCCTTTGGAACTAGAAGGATTAACGAGTTATTGCTATTGTTTGCTGTGTATACTTTACTGTTTTAAGGTTCCTTAAAGACCGATAACATGCATTCTAGACATTCATGGTTCCGCCGGAGCGTCTCTGTTAGCGCTTCACGGGCTTTAGTATCCGGCGGAACCATAATCAAGTTTTCTGGAATTCAGCTAGGCAGGATGTGAAACGCGGAGATTCTCTCTTCAGTCAATATTTTATTAACAATTTGAGTTTAGAGACTGCTGAGGCCAGAGCAATACTCAACACCCATGCGCGATGGAATCAGATCTCATTCCTTTTGCCTGCTCTGGCACAAGTAACGCTTGTTGTCCTTGATTCGTTTGCTGCGGCAGGCGGGCTGGTCTGCATGATTCATAATTTAAAGATAGATTTAAATCTATGCAGCATTAACTATGGCTGTGAAAAACCCTGACGTCCGAGCAGTTCTAAGGGATTATGCCAAACTGATGGAATTAGGTGTAGACCAAAAGTTTGTCGAAAAACTTGATGCCAATCAGGCCAAAGAGTTGCTAAAGGGGATTCTGTACGTCAGAGCAGTCTGGGAAGATGATGAAGGGAAGGTGCAATGAAATGGTTGCTGCCGTACGCAACATGCCCCTAAAGGAATTTCAGCGTCGGCTTACAAAGCTCCTTGGTACAACTACTACGGAAAGCATAGTCAGGGTACTCGAAAGTAATGGTGTTGTAAAAGATAATGAAGTAGATATCTCTAGGCTTCAAGGTTCATTTGAAAGTCTATTTCAAGATGCAGGTGTTTTGTTGATAAATGAAATTGTAAAAGAACCCAATGCAGTGCAGGATAACGTCCACAAAACCCAAGATTGAAAGAAACCGGACGAATTAGCTAACGTGCTTTTTGTTTGCCGTGTTCAAGTCCTAAAATACCTTTTAAAATTTGGCTTCGCGCAGATGGAGGAAGCATTCTTGCAAATTCTGCATCTACCCCTAAGGATATGAGTTTGTCAGTTTCCCTAGTTGCCCTTGCTTTGCTGTTCATCTTGCGCAAATAAGTGACATCCAAGCCAGAATAAAAAGAGTAGCTCTTTTTTCCGAACAATATTGCTTCAGGCCAAACACATGCTATCAGTATAATAATTACCATGCCTGTGCGAACGATGCTTGTCGAGAAAGAAAATCTGCTAAGAAGGATTTTGATGAATTACGGGTAAGTATCATTTTTTACAAGTCGCAGTACCGGTCAATCGGCTCACCGGATCTTCCAACCTCTAGCTGAGAATGACAGTTTTACCTTCTACGTCAAGACATCCCATTCTAAAGTATTCAGATTGTGATATTATCATGATATGTAAAATTATCTAGTAGATTTAACTAGGATTTTCTATGGTGAAGCCTTATCTTACAAGGCCAGTTCAGGATAAAACTACAAAGTACAAGCCTTACTGTATAAAGTGTTCAATGGTACCGGCAGAAGAAGAAGCATTGTTCAGAATTAAAGGCGCAATTATTATAGAGAAGTATTGCTCTGCATGTGTCAAGACTGCTACATACCGTTTGTGATTTTCCAGTGTGAAAATATTGTATGGTAAAGCCGTTTGCGGTGCGGCCAGCAAAGATTGCGCTTAGGAAAAAGATTACTCATTGTTCGAACTGCAGCGTTGAAGTTGCGACGGTTGAAGCACTGTTCAAGATTGAAGGTGCAGTTTTTGTCAGAAAGTACTGTCAAAAATGCCTTGCTGACGCTGAATTTGAAAACTAATCCTGATATTCATAGGAGCGTCGCAACTTGGCCGAACTAGACAGGGGTTTAATCTCCTCAGTAGATTATTGCTATCATTAAATGTGCAAAAAGTAGGCATCCTGTTATTATCTTGTAGTGAAAATCTGCAGAATATTGACCTATCGTTGCAAGGGGTTATGCGAGCAGTTCAAAGTACAAAGGTCAGCACTAGGTCATTACCAATTGGGGTACAGGCGTTGCCAAACTTGCGATACCTTCATGGCGATTCCAGCAACCTACTGCCCATGCTGCGGCTCAAAATTTAGGCTCAAGCCGCATAACCGTGCGCTAAAGCGGAAACTTAAGGCCATGCAGAAGCAAAAGGACATTTATGTAACCTGGCGCTTTGTTGAAGATGGTCATGGGTTCAACGCTAATTAACAGCCATATCATCCGCTGTGCTGGATCAATGGCGCTTTTTGCTCCTTCAGAGCTGGCTCGGTTAAAGGGCGACAAGCAAGTATCAAAAATAGTTATGAACTCATGCTCATGCGTTCAATCCGTGCTAAACTAACTAAACACCTTCTCACAGCTAGATCTTGCTCTCCTACTGTCGACGGATTTCGATGTTATGTATCTTTCTAGCGTTACGGCGGACGCTGCTGAGGCTATTCTTCGTCGCCTACTATAACGACATCTTTTATGAACTGCAATAATTCGTCGTGGTCTTCAAGCTTGTAATAATTTTTCAAATTGACAATAGTATCATCGTCGACGATAAGGTACGTTGCTTTTCTATCGTTCAGCTTTTCAAATTCATTGTTTCTATTCATTTGTAATTTTCGTCTTTATCATAAAAATGACTTTCCACATCATGGCGCGCTATATTCGTCAGCGAATCAAAGGTTGCAGCGCTCGCCGCATCTACTATATTACTATTATCATATATTGATACAAGTTCGCAGAACATTGCATTTGTCAATCGGCGCAGTCCATACTTGGCTGTCATTTACACTTCCTGCAACTATACTTATCATCAGTGCCGCACCGAGTGCGGTTGCTAGCATTGAAAACCTTGGATCTTTTGCGACGAGTCTTGCCCTGACGTGTGACGCGGAGACCGTTCAGTGTAAACAGTTCCCTTCCGTGCCAGCTTAACGACCGGCAGGTATGCGCTTATCCATATGTTCAATGTAAAAGCCCAAAAGGACCATGGCCGCACGAACCTCGTGATCTGATAGATACCGTAGTGCGGAATTGTAGCGGCGCATCACATTGCGGCATTCATCAATAGTCTTGAGGGACGTTTGGTGATTTACACTATCAATCATAAAAACGCTAAAGGGCTTGGTAAAAACAATGTCGTTTCCTTGTTTTTCTGCGACTTCATTGGCAACCAATTTTTCTATTAGACCATTTTCGACCCACGGCGGCATATTTTCCCCTGTCGGTTAGATTTGCAAGCTTTTAACCTTGGTTTGCATAGATTACCTATCAAAATAACAGATGAATCTTAGGCGCTTGACAAAAACGTAACGCTTGTCTCTAAATTCATTAATATTCAAGTGTTGACAGCATCGACAGACTTCTGGGGCCATATCGAGCTACTAATTAAAAAGAGTCATGCACTAATGATCCGGAGATTTATTGCAGTGTAAACGTGCGAGATATATGTAGCCATTAGCTATATCTAATCGATGAAACAAATCATACAATCTCTAGACACGCCGGTAGCAACTATTGCTGCGGATGTTTGCGCACAGGATGGACTAGATTTCTATTCGCTTGACGCAAGAGCTGTGAGGGGTTTGATTTCGTACTGGTGCTCGACCTGCAGCAGGATATATCCGCTCAGCGATTTGTCGGTTTCACCAAGAAGAACAAAATGTGGTCACTGCCTAGAGCCAGTGAGGCTTTATTCGAATAGTAATAAGTTTGGCAAGCTGCGACGAAGTGTCTTCTACAAGCTGATTGATGTAGGTATGATCAAATTGGAGAAGTAGAAGGCCTTCGGGTACGCCAACCATGATAGGGCAAGTCATTTATACATTATTTTTTTTGCAAAGCCATTGAATGACTATGGACATTATACAAAAAGACAGTCTAGCTCATGCTGAAGGCGATGGTGTGCTAAAGACTACAATCATGTACAACTGCTACGTGTCTATTCCGCAGCTCAGGAAGTACATGCCACTTCTGCAGGAGCATGGGCTCATAGAATATTCTGAGAAGACTAGATTGTACAGGACAACTGAAAAAGGCAGTCTATATCGGAAAGCCTACGACGCTGTAGCTGATGCACTCAAACCTAATAACAAAAGAAGTCGACATTGAAGCAGGAAACTGTAACTCAGATCAATAGTATTATGAATATAGTCCAGCGGGCCCGTCAAAAATCGTTAGCAGACTTCTCTTTTTCTATTATAGAACCTAGTCAGCTTCCCATCCTGCGCCTTCCTTTCCTCATTCTCCGATCTCTTTATCTCTTTCAAGAATGCCCTTGCCAGACTTTCCTCAGAGACCCTCACTAGATTTTCCTCAATCCTAATACCTACAATATCATCAGAATGGTTTTTGAATCTGGCAAATAGATAGGCTGCAAGACTGTCTACCGCAACATCCTTGGAGATATCTAGAACGAAGATCATCTGGCTTCCGGCCTTAGCAGTGTCCATCAGCTTGGCACCTTTGTAAACAATTCTGGCGCCCTTCAGAATCTCTTTGGAGTCACCGGTCTTGAATCGAAATGTCTTGCCATCTTTTTCCGCTTTTTGTCTAAAAGGTCCTTCATTATTTGATGACCTGCGTACCCCTTGGCTCGAATCTTTAGTGTGATAGATGGCAAAGGCCATCTCTCTTTTTATGTCATTGCAATGGCAGTATGATTTTTTTCCAACATTTTTTTCTCGCCCGCATCCAACACGGATGCCAGATGTGGACATATTAACAAAACCTTCAAACCTCTTCTCTCCCACGATTTGAAGCTGTTTTGCAATGACTTCTCAAGTATGCCACATTCTTCAAACTTTTCATTCAGAGAAAGGTGCTCGGCACAATCTACAACGATTATCACGAAGTCGTTATCAGAAGATTGCTCAGTCAATATTCGTTCAAGTTTCTCTCTCATTTTACTGGCTCCATGAAAATCGCCGTTCAAAGCATCTTCATAGCAATCTCTGATATCCAGAAGAATGAAACATCCTCTCTCACTTTTTCCATCATGACTTGCAGTTATAGTCTGGTATTTTGATGACTGTGCAAAAGTATCGTTGCTTATTGAAGCAAGCACCGCCGTGTGACCCCGACCTAATGTGTTATGAATGAACTCGCTAATTGTGTACTCTCGCTCTAGTTCACTATCATAAAGTAGAAGAACATGTCCTGTTTTGTCCAGAGAATCAAGTTCCTGAGACATGACCAACTTTTGGGAGTATATTATAAACGAGTTAGCACAAATGTTTTCTAGCTATAGAGGCCAAATATACTAACTTTCGCAATGGCAACCTAAAGGAGTATGCCAAGCAGACCACTGCACCTTGATCAACAGATAGGACTCGATAATATTAATGACGTTCTCTGCTATTTTCGTACAATAAGAACTCACATTTACTTCTTTCTCGTGAGGCAGATCTGAGCAAAGTAGTAATGCCTTTTAACTGGATAATTGGTATAGGCTCCAAGTCATGTGGGGTAATGTAGATGGTGACTAGAGCTCCTAGACGTACTGCTTTTCAGGGAAGGCCAAGGCTTTTGGTGGTTGATGATGAAGAAGATATTCTGGATGTAATTGAGGAGATGTTAAAATCAAACAACCCGCCGATACAGGTAGATACTTTTACAGATCCTGAAAGAGCTTTGAAACATTTTAGAGATAAGCGTGAGGGCTACTACTCAGTTGTGTTATCAGATGTCAGGATGCCTAGGATGTCAGGCTTTGTCTTTGCAAGAGAGATTAGAAACTTGAGCCACAAAGTCAAGATAATTATGATGAGTGCTTTTGAAATGAACAAGAACGAATTTGATTCGGTTTGGCCGATGCTCCATATATCTGAATTTGTTTCTAAACCCTTTACACGGGATCAGCTTGTTCGTGCTGTCACAAAATATATGGATATGGGCGATACTTCTGCGACAGCAGGCAAAGACGACGAATCTATGTACCTCAGCTAGCATCGAGTTCGTACTAATTGTGATGGCTTATGACAAAAAAAATCAATCGTGGTAAACCAATAAGCGGCTCTGCACAAATGATTCTAAAGCAACTAGAAAAAACAAAGCACGGAGAGCACAACATCGTCATCTATCCTAGTACATCAGCACTAAACGATGTCATGACAGTGCATTACAAGGAAGCACTAGAAGCAAGAAATGAACTTGCACTATTTGTTACGACGTACACTCATCCTGATAAAGTTAGGAAAATTCTAGGACAGTCTGGCCTTGATGTTGCCAAGTACGAAGATGAAGGCTCGCTTGTGATTTATGATGCTGTCAAGGGTTATCAAAGTACCGAGGGCGTTTATACAGTCATGGCGCTAATAAACATGCTATTTGAAAAAGCAGCCAAGCTCGGAAAGACTGGCATGTTTGGCATGGCTGATATGGGCTCTTTTTTTGTATACGAAGCTATTGAAAAGCTAATGTCATATGAGCTATCTTTGCCTTCCGTATGGGATAAGATGAAGCTGCGATCATTTTGCCTGTACCATAGACGGGATTTCTACTCACTACTGCCTGAAGAAAGACAGGCATTGATCGAGCACCATTACAAGTACATCAGAGCATACTAAGAAAAACAAGTCTCTACCAATTCCCAACAAACTGCCTCGCTCTCTAGCGATGCGGTCTCTCAGCGTCTCTATAACTTGTATATTCTTTCAAGTCCAACTACATTCATGCCTTTAGATGTCGAGCAGAAAACGCTAACGACTTGGATTTTGTTGAGCGTTCTGGTAGCTCTCCTTGTTTTGGCAATCACATCGTACCTAAATGCGCCTTTATGGGGACTTGTTTTTGCACCGTTTGTGGCAGGTTTCATAACAATGTGTGTGTCTTTTTGATGCGGTCTGGTGGAGCAAAAGGACAGGTACAGGTACTTGAAAAAACCTCTGCCACTTAAACATCTCTACCCGTGCCGATTGGGAGACACATAATACAAGACGTGACACGGGCAGAGGATCTGACAGATCGGCTAGAGAAACTTGTAAAGTCTAGAAAGCAGCAAAGAGATAGAAGAGATAGTACTCTCTCCAAGATCTCTTTTACTTTTATGCTGCCAAGCCGAGTTCCCATTATGGATGAGCGAGCCAATGAGGAAAAGATGTTGGCTGATGTATCTCGCTACGCCAAAGCCTACAAGGTATCTGGCGAGGATCCTTTAGATGCACTGGCCCCTGATTGACTTGAATTCTTGAAAAATATATGAGGTGCGGCTTATCAGCCGTTCATCTCTTTTTTACACTGGTTATTGGACGTTATTAGAGAGCCCCTTAATACGCATTTGTAGTCGTCGCTGCTATCATCGCATTTGTTCTTGTCATCTTCACTGTTGTCGTAGCTCGAGCTTGCAAATGCAGTAGTCGGCATTATCATTACCAATGATGCAACTGCAAAGCCTAAAACTAGGAACATGGTGGTTAAGAGTTTCTTGTTTCCTGTTAAACTTGACACCGCAGTTGGATTAAAATTAATAAATTTATGAGCATTTGTTTTTGATTACCTACAAAATCATGAGAAGAGAGGACCCTGTCTTTTTAATATTGATCAAAATGCCATTGAATAAAGCTTAGAAATTACGGCGAGCAGAGCCTGCACTTGCATATCCCATCTGACAATAGCGGATGTGTGTGTGTGCGCGTTATTCGAAATTATCGCTAAATTTCCTCGTCTGTACGTCGACCTCTTCCTGAGGAGTCATGTCCTTAGTTTTTGATTCGTCGTGTCTATGCAGGTTCTTTTCTTCACGCGCCCTAACCTTTTTCTCGTGTTCTTCACGTGCGTGATGAAGCCTGTCCTTTTCATGAATGAACTCCTTGCCACATTCATGGCACTTGACAATGGCATGATGATGCACTTCTCGGGCATGTTTTATCAGATCATCATAGGTATCTAATTTTGAATCGCATAAGTCGCATTTGTAGGACTTGTGTAGAAAATTCATCTCTCTTGACTAGAGTAGCGTAGCCATTTGATTAAACAGTTTTGAGCATTGTGAGGGCAGTTTTGCCATATATCATTAACACGAATAGGATATAGATTTTGGCTGTGTAAGTGTTCTTGCAGCGAAAAAAGGATTGATTGACTGACATGACCACCGCAACAACGATACCGCTTAGGGACAGGTTGGTTGTATTGAGCTGTTGGCTTGGTATTGCAATTACAATTCGCGTCATCCTGTACAACCTGCACTGGCTTGGAAGCTTGGGAGCAATAGGAATCACTTTTCTAATCATCACCCTTTTTCTAAAAAGTAACTATGGCAAAAAGCACGACAAGAGATTCAAACGTGTATTGAGATATTGGTTTTCTAGAAAGTTTCAGTGGGCCAGCCTTGGCTTTCTAATCTTTGCAGTCTTTATGATAATTTCAATAGATAGAGGGTATGCTCGCTTTGGCGACAACATTGAAGCTTCCATAGAGCCCGGCCTCCATATTGCGGGATTGGACAGATTCGCATTTCTTGCCGCATATGCTGATCATTCTTCAAATGGTGTGTTTTCCTGGTCATCCTGGATAATCGTCTATGAAGATGCAGAATACCTGATTTTCCTTATTCTAGTCAGGAAAGGACTTGTCTTCTCAGAGAGTTAGGGAAATGATAATGTCCTTGGGAAAATATTTCTCATTGAGACGCCTTCATCGTTAGGAATTTGTTAATGTGTCGGAAAAGCGGCAGTCATAAAGTAATAGCACTATGAATGCACTACGACGATTGACTATGTTTTTCCAATAGCTTGATAAGATCTTTTTGTGACAATAATCTCAACGCTATTGGTGATGCCGTATTGACGGCTGACCCTAAATGTTCGATTTAAAGGAAGGAAGTAAAGGCAAAGAAAAAACAATGGAAAAGAACGTCCTCATGAAAAGGGCAAACACCTTGGACGAAGGAGTCGTTGCTTTTGGAGAATGGTTAATGTCAGTTGATAATGATCCAGCTCGGTCAGCTTCCTGCGGCCCGCTTTCTCTAAAGAAATTTGTAGCAGATGAATACGCAGTCCTCATGGACGCTTCTCTTGGAGAGCAAGTCGTGGTGGAAATTGTTGATGGCATTCCAGAATGCAAAAAATGCGCCGACCCCGATTGCATGCATATAGGCTTTACAATTTGCGCCTCGCAGATGATGAACAGAAGAAATGGAATGGTAAACTTCACTTAGGTTTTAATCGCTAGTCATATTCTTGTTGTTACTGTTGCTGCTAGATTTCGTTTTGTAGCCATAGTTGCTGTCGTCGCATTTTTTTGCTTCTGCGGCGTCAGAACTGATATTAGGGACGCTGGCAGAAAGTAAATTGAGTGGGGAACAGGTTATGTTATTTTACTATCACATCCTCAGGACAGGAAGTTAGGACAAAGGAGAAGAGAAATTGCATGCATCAAATTAAGATGAATAGCAACTTTGTTCCCTATGTAAAGGAACTGAAGGCAGGCATTAGGTAATCTTGTCTACATCAAATCAGCCAGAAGTAAAAAACAAGGAGACGGCAGCCGCAGCAGCAACAACAGAGATTCTCTACGGCGCCGAAAATGCGGTGGAGAGAGGAATAAAGTTCATGTCAAATGTACAAAAACGAATGGATATTACTTTTGATCACAGAGGTCCTTCCATAGTAGTCGAGATACCCTCTTACTGGGACGGATATCTTGACATCATAAGAAGAGGGGGAGAAATCAGAGTTGTTACGGAGATCACTTCTGCAAATGTGAACTATTGCAAGCAAATCGCAAAAATTGCCAAGGTCCGCCATTTGAACGGGATGATAGGAGGCATCGCGATGAATGAAACAGAGTACATGGCTACCACAACGCTGGAAGAAAGCAGACCCCTGACACAAGTTATTTACAGCAATGTAGATGAAGTTGTAAGACAAGGTCGTTGCCTATTTGAAAGCCTCTGGGAAAATGCGATTCCCGCCGAAGACAGGTTAAGGGAAATTGAGGAAGGGGTAGAGCCGGAAAGGACACGTGTAATGCACGGGTCTGATCAAATCCTCAACTGGACAATGGAATCCTTCTCCAAAATAAGAGAAACCTTTGATAGCTGCATGACTTCTGACGGCCCTTCAATACTTTTTGAGAATGCAGCTCTAATGAAAGCATACGCCCAACTGAAGGATAGGGGAATAAAGTTAAGGTTCCTCACCGAGATTACCGCAGACAACCTGCCCTACTGTAAGCAGATTGCAAAAATCGCCGAAGTGCGACACCTTGACAGAGTCAAGGGCACATTTGGCATAGCAGACAAAAGGCAGTATGCTGCAAGTGGAATTGCACACAAAGGAGAGGTGCCTTCCAGACTCATTGTGAGCACTGTAAGGGTTTTTGTCGAGCATCAACAGTATTCATTTGATGCTCTGTGGGAAAAGGCGATGAGCGCAGAGCAGAGGATAGGGCAAATTGAGGAAGGCTTGGAGCCTGAGTATATAAAGACGATAGACAATTCCGAGGTGCAACGTATTGTATACGAGTTACTTGATAAGGCCCAGGAGGAGGTACGAATAATTTTTTCAACAGCCAATGCGTTTCGCCGCCAAAAACGGGCGGGAGGCTTGCAACATTTAATTGCGATTGCAAAAAAGCGTAGACTAAGGATCAGGCTTCTTGCGCCACTAGACAAGAATATACAAAAAGAATATGAAAGATTTGTAAGAGAACTTCCGCCTGCATCACATCATCATCATCATCCTCATAATCAAGACGACAAACAGATTGTTGATATTAGATATATCGAGCCCGGCTGGCACAGCAAAATTTCTCTCTTGATAGTTGACTCAAGATTCTCTTTGGCCGCTGAATTGAGAGACGATACAAAAGAAACTGTCAATGAGGCCATAGGTCTTGCAACTTTGTCAAACAGCAAGGCCACGGTGTCGTCGTACGTTTCGATGTTTGAGAGCATGTGGATGCAAAGTGAACTACATGAAAAGCTTAAAGTACACAGCAAAATGCAGCATGAATTCATCAACATTGCAGCCCACGAGCTTCGAACTCCAATTCAGCCGATAATTGGACTGTCCGATGTTCTTTACATCAATACAACGGATGACCGCCAACGCGAACTTGTTACCATCATAAATAGAAATGCAAGGAGGTTGAAAACGCTTGCAGAGGATATCCTTGATGTTACCAAGATAGAAAGCCATTCTTTGAAATTGCAGAAAGAGCATTTCAATCTGAGGGAGTTGGTAGCGGATACCATACAGGATGTCAAGACCTCGCAGGAATACAAGGACAGCAAAGTGCAATTATTTTACAAGTCTGGAGGAGATCAAGACGAGGACAGTGATGGTGGTAGTGACGATGATATTGTGGTAGAAGCAGACAAAGAAAAAATAATGCAAGTAATCCGCAATCTTTTGGACAATGCATTAGAGTTTACAAATGAAGGAGGAGTTGTAAATGTGGAAGTGGCGAAAATGCATACAAATAACGACTATGGCGAAGCCGCTTCCGATCTTGCCGCCGTAGTATCCATCAAGGATACAGGCGCTGGAATAGCGCCAGAGATACTCCCCGTAATGTTTGATAAGTTTGTCACAAAGTCTAACAGAGGCACTGGTTTGGGGCTGTTTATTTCAAAGGGAATAGTAGAAGCTCATGGCGGCAGGATATGGGGTGAGAACAATTACTATTGTTACAACAGGGGTGACGGTGGTGGCAGCAAGGAGAAGAAAGGTAAGAAGAAGGGCGCGACTTTTACATTTACTCTGCCATTAAAAAATAAAGACTGTCGGTTCATAAGGCCTTCCGCAAAAAATATTGCGCTTTAAGGGCTGTTGCTTCCCTGTCGGAATAGATACGTCGTGTATATTATTCAATAATACGTCCCTACCTGCCGCACCAAGATGTCAAAAACGGTTTGTAGCAGAGAGCAAAAATACAACGTTAGAAAATCAATTCTCCCTTATGCAGCTAGGCTATATATCTGACAGAAGAATCTCATTAGATAAATTCAGCTAGTAGCTCTAGCTGCATCTTAGAGCTGACTTTTGTACAAGATGTTTTTCACATTACAAACTCATTATACTTCGACAATCGTATAATGTGTCTGGCTAGAAACGAACGGGGTTTTAGCACCGATGTACATGAGAGCACACCGTGCCCCTACCTAGTGAGTTGTACCTTTTGCAGGTAGGGGCAACAATTTACCAAATCAAAATCGACAAAACGCGCAAAAACGTATAGAAGATAAACCAGCGCAAAAATCATGTCTTGACTCCACAATTTGGGTCATCGACGAGTAACGAAAATAGATCAGTGCAGGCTGCCAAAACGTTATTTGTCGAATCAGTCTTTGACTGTATTATGGCTTGTTTTTAGCAGCAATGCCTAGCTAAGAAATAATGAGTTTTTGCTTCACTATGATAAATCATACAATATACTTGGGTAATGTGATTTAGAAAATAATAATTACTTACTTTGGTTGTACAATGTTTATCAGGTGCGTTCTAGCAACCGTGCCTGAGCAAGTCAAGCATAACCCCAAGTGACCGTGTGAAGCCGACCCCTGCCCGCCATCTGATCATAATACCCAGATGGGTAGGGGTCGACCAAACTAACCAAGACTTGATTTTGATTTGTGCATTAAAAATTGCGCGAGCCAGCGTGATTCTCGTGCCTGAGCAAGTTTTACATCATACCTCAAACTAGCCACAACCCCTCGTAACGCCGACTCGCGCGAAGTCTAGGCAAGGACGTTTGGTAATAATGTAGTGCTCAGAAAAGTTTGTTCGCGCGGCAAAAATTGGCTTGCCGTTGTCTGCTTATTTGTAGATAAGTAAGCCACCTTAAGGTAGCAGCTTTACTATCTCGTCAGTAAGCAAGCCTTAAAGGCTACACTATGTTGCTTGTCTACTATCAGGCATGAAGGCAACCGTGCCTGAGCAAGTCTTCAAACAGCATCATAACCCCAATCTATGTCTGCATACAAGACCCGGCCTCTACTCAGATTGCCATGTCTGACTAAGTAGAGGCCGGTCGTCAAATTACAAAGTGTCTTTTATTTTTAGAGATGCGCGAGCCAGCGTTTCATACCCGAGCAAGTCACAACATGATACTATACCCCATAAAGCCACAACGCCCGAACATGCTGACTCGCGCAAAACAAGATCGACTGTCACGAGTATTAATGTATGTCTCGTTATTGTAATTGCAAATGGTTCGACAATGGGCAAAGTTGACACATTTGGTCAAAAAGAGACAAATGTGTTATTTTGCGCCTTATCTATGATGCTAGGCCATTATTTTGATTCTGTCGTGCTTTATTCGTCGATGTACGAAAACAAGTCGCCGATATTGTCTAAACCAAGTGTGCTACCTAACAGACTAGTCACCGTTTGGGCAGCCAATTTCTCTAGGTATTTTCATGTCACTTTAGCACGCAGCCATATCGTACAAGAGCACCGATTCGATTGATAGTGCGTCTTTAGCGAAAGTAAGTCATTTTTACTATGAACGTGAACTAGTTCTATCGGGCACATACAACGGCCGGTAGTAGTGCCTGATAGCCCCAACGTAGAGACGCCGTAACTGCCCCTACCAAATTTGTGCACTTGGTCCTGGTAGGGGCCATATAGACAAAACACGTAGTCACTGGCAGGTTACAGTTTGTCAAAATATGTATGACATCGATAAATCACCCGCAACAATGCCTGGTGCTCGACACCCTGTATCTCGCATTACGAGCTCCGCACATACCCTGAATCGATTACATAATAACCTGAGCTCTTGGCGCGGATATACAACCGCCCTCCCCCGCCTCTTTAGAAGAGTTATGATTTTGTATTGTGAGATTCAAACATCCGCTTCAGCCATGATTCTTTCAGCATTTCTGATTATGATAGCAGCATCATAAGGCTTGGCGCAACCGATGCCCAAGTAATGTTCTTGATCAATTGGAACTAGAAATGCCTTCATCTTTTCGTGACTTATGATAATGTGCTCGACCTTTCCGTACAGCGGTTCGTTTGTGGATACCTGAGTTAGCATCGTCAATCCTTGAAGATACATCTGTTCAATTCCTCATTACTAGGTAAAGGTACTTCAGCTTTTTTTGCCTGCGCCACTGGCTCTACTCCTCTGAGTACACTAACAATGAATATCTTGTTGTGCGAATGTATGCTCAAAGTCCAAATCCTCTTCCCTTTTTCTACATACGAGGTTTTAAGTTATACCGATATAGTTCATGGAAACACTATGGACTGAATTTGAGTATCCTTTATCTAAGATGAAATATCGACACAACGCCGAGCGCAAAAAAGAGAGAGAAGGATTTCTTTTTCTTCCCAATAAGGGCTTTAGGCCACGATTGTTGCGGCATTGTTCTCTGGAGCTGCCGCTACCTCTGCTTTCTTTGATGATGACTGTGATAATGTCTTGTTGTTGTTCTTCTTCTTGCGATATAGTATTATTCTCTTGCCCTTTGCTTTTGCAGCGAGATGTTTTGCTCTGACTCTCGAATAGACCTTTTGTTGTTGTTATTCCTTTTTTCTTATATCATCCAACTATCTGTGCATTCACACTGATATCACATGTAATCAATGCTCCTGCATTGCTTGCAGAATAAACGTCCTCGCTAAATGCCACACCCGGAAAATTTGTGTTGATGAAGACGACGACGAAGAAATTTCCTATGATGACTCTTGCCGTTGCAGTAGCGGCATCCATAGCGCTAACAGGAGTTAGTGGATACTTTGTTCTGCAGCCAGGCAATTCCGAAGAAATACTGCAGAATTCTGCACAGGGGAAAGGAACGGCAGACGACGACACTTCGCGTGGAGATGCGCAGAAAACTGTCGAGTACACGCTAGTAGGAGAAAATACGACGCTTGAAATAGCACCTGGGGTCAGAGTTGAAGCTTGGACATACAATGGGACGATACCGGGGCCCGTCCTTCGAGCCACAGAAGGGGACAGAGTTGTCCTTCACTTCATAAACAAAACTCCAATGTCTCATACAATACATCTTCATGGCGACCATGATGAGAAGGATGATGGAGTCTTTCAGGTGGTCAAACCCGGCGAGACGTACACGTACGACTTTATCGCTGGGCCTCCCGGAGCGTTGATGTACCATTGCCACGTGATGCCTGTGACGCAGCACATACGTATGGGTCTTTATGGTGCGTTGATAGTCGATCCAAAGGAAGGCCTTTCGCCAGCCAGGGAATACGTTCTAGTGGCAGGCGAATATGACACCAAGGACCAAGTTACAAACAACCCCGAGTACGTCTTCTTTAACGGCTATGCAGACCAGTACTGGGATCATCCCTTAGAAGTAAAGACAAACGAGACAGTCAGAGTGTATTACGTAAACATGGGTGCATCACCAGCATACGGCTTCCACATCCACGGCACCATCTTTGATGCCTACGCATCAGGAATCTGGGAAAATACGCCTATGAAGGTACAGACATGGGAGGTAGCCGCAGGCAATGGTGCAATATTTGAGGCCAAGTGGCCTTGGGAGGGAAGATACCTATTCCACCTTCATGGCCTGCCGGAGGAAAAGGGCACAATGGCCTACTTTAACGTCACAAATGCTCCTACAAGCGCAGTAGACGGCGTAGACATTGCCAAAACAAAATCAATCAACATGATTGGATGGCAGGAAGACCTTGCAAGAAAGCTGCAAAAGCAAGATGCGTCTGGAACGCCAAGTGTAGATGCATCGTTATCAGAGTCGCCACATGGTGGACATCAGATGATGGATGGGGTTAATGGCAACAATGGCAAGGAGGCAAACAAAAAAGTAGAAGCCGGCAGCGCTGTGCCAGTGCAAACCAACACGGTGGTCATGCCCAAGGGTGCGGCAGCTGATGACAGCAAGAGCTTTGAACCATCCAGCATTACCGTAAACGCAGGAACCACTGTAACTTGGAGAAATGACGACAACACGTTCCACATAGTCGCCAGCAAGGCAGAGGGCGTATTTGCATCGGATCTTATCTCGCAAAAAAAGACATTTGAGCATACATTCGCAGAACAAGGTACCTACGATTACTATTGCTCCCTGCACCCATGGATGACAGGAACTGTGAACGTAAAGTAAGAAGGAGGAAAAAATAAGACCGCCGGATTTTTCTTCCCTCTCTTCTATTTCTCGCTCATCTACCTCCACATACACACACCTTCCTCCACTTTTCTTTGACCACTATAGACGGCGACCTAACCCACAAACAGACATTTTACATTCTGATTTTCCTATCTTCCCTAGTCTTTCATAATATATGTAAAAAACCACACATCTGCCTGCCGCGCAATTTTTTTGTGATTCTATTCATTTGCGCATGATTGCTCTGTATTCACAAGTATTATTATCATATTGTCCAGAGAGTCTGGCAGGGGTTGTGTCACATCAAAAGATATGCAGCAGCAGCTGCTATTCTTCAGTCAGAAAGGAATGACAAAAACAACATCAACCGAAGCAATAACAAGAAGATCAGTAATAACAATAGTAGTAGTAGTAGCAGCAGCAAAACTATTCTTCAGGATACACGGAGCAGAAAAAAAGGAACAGGGGTAGCAGCAGCGACAGCTGCGAGTTACAATGGCAGGAAAAAAAGAAAGACTAGCCGGTAAAAGCAGACCTCTGTTACTGCGCATCCCATCCAACCTGCTAGAGTCCTTGAAAATTGAAGCTGCCAAAGATGATGCCAGCGTTAACTCGTTCATAACCACGGTCTTGAAAAAGTACATCTCATGGGGTCGTTATCAGGAAAGGCTAGGCTTCATGCCCCTTCACAAGAGCATGGTAAAGACCATGCTTGAGAAACTTACCCCGGAGGAAATCGAGGAGGTTGGCAAGATGCAGAAAGATCAGACCATAAGGGATTTTTTGCTATTTGAGTCAGGCTATAACCTAAAGAGCTTCATACAGTGGATTAGGCTGAGATGCAGAGTTCTGGGTTTTGACCTGCGGATCAAGGAAGAGTTCGAGCCAGATTACACCATCTTTGTCATGATTCATCACGATATGGGAGAGAATTGGTCGCTCTATTACAAGGGCATGTTTTCTGCCGTCTTGCAGGAACTATTGCCGCCGGATGAAAAAGCCTACGATCAAATAATTTTCGAAACCAACAGGACGTCATTTGCCATGCATATTGTAGGATTGAAAGTAGATGATGATATGAAAGAAATAATGAGCGTTGATTGATACACACATAGTAGAGGACACTCGTGTGTGTGTATAAACACACACGCGCACATTTGCATACAAGACAGAGAGCTTCGCTCAGCAGAGTTGCGCCAACAGTATGTATGTAGTTAAAGATGATGTGAGAGAGAGATGACGTTGGCTCTGGTCCGAAGGCCTTGCTCTCCACCGGAACACAGAGCCAGGTAAACCCAATTACCAGCAGTTAATTTCGTTGTTCACTCTATAAACATCACGTGTACGGACAGTTGCATATGTAATCTGATGATTACAGAGCGCGGAAATACATACACATATTCTTCTTAGAGGCAAATCTAGTAGCCAAGTCATTAATTGTTGAACTCAAAGAATACTAAAACAGTTGTGTTAGCAATTCTAGATTATCTTGCTTCCATCAAGCTGCTGCAGCTCCGTGCACTTCTCTCTTGTGCTGCTCAACGGCCCGATACGTCTCGAATCTTTGGCCGCAAATGCTACAACGCATTCTCTCTCTATGCTGTCGTTCGGCTATCCAATCGGATATTCTCATTAGAAGCATAGTGATTCCAAACATGTATGTTTTTGCCCTCTTCAAGGTTAGTTATCCCTTCTAGTTCTAAAATGACTTGCGGTGGCCATGATGCTGCTGGGGAGAGAGCCAAGACTGTATTTTATACCGACATGCAGCAAAATATCTGATGATCCCGTTTTGGGTTCAATAACCAAGTTAATCGAATTTTTTTATATCATGATTACAGACACCAAAATGCAGAAAAAAAGACGACCATACTTGGTCCTGTCTCCTGCGAGCCCACAACATTGCACCATGAGCCGGGACAGGACCATTGGATTACGGAAATACAGTCACCCGAAAGTTTGCCTCCTTCTTCAACATCTCTGGATGGACGACGAGGTTTCAAAGGAAAACGACGACCGCCAATGGCGGTGATGGTGGTGTCATAGACCTAACTCCTTTAAATTATTTCTAAAGAGATCCGGTATGAGCGAAGATGTCAGAAAAGACGAAGAAGCAAAGAAACCCCAGAGTGCACCAGCAGAGCTAAAACAGAATCCTCACGATCCTACAAAAGTAAACAAGAAGGATCTAGAGCATTTGCAAAATCCTAAAGAAGGGTCTGGCTAGGCGAGCGAACGGTAAGCTACTAGGCTTTCAAAAAAATAAATGTGTGTCCTTTCTGCCCAAGTCAGAAACATAAAGAGCGCGTGTGTGAATGCATGATCTTGTTATCTAGTATCGCTTGCATAGGGGTTGGTTGGTTAATTGCTACGATGCGATCTAACTGACCGAAAAAAGTGACTAGTATTTTTTCACCGTTGGCTAGTACAGACTCTGAGAGTGTCTCAAAGGAGAAATCAATTCTTCAGCTTTATCCAGGATCATCTTGCCTGTATTCCCTCGTATTTCCACGTCTGCATCGACTGATATCATTAGAATCCCGTCAAGCTCGCTAACTGTGTTATAGATTGGCACGGTAATCCTCTGGATATTCTCGTATGCAGTGATTGAGTATAGAACACTGCCAAGCTTGCGGGAAAGCGATGACCTGGTAGCCATTCTTATCAAAGACAGGACCACCGAAACCTCCAATTCAGAATTATCCAACAATGCAGTCATTCCTCTGCGTTGCAAATGAGCCACCAATTCGCCATTCCTACTTGCCAATCCTACGAATCTGATGCCTTTGTGAGATGCAAGCAGTGCACGGCAAATGTTCAGAGGCGTAGTCAATGAATAGAATAACCCAGAGAATTCCATATAATAATTTACTCGATTAATTTTTGATGCTTGCAATTATGAGCTGACAAATTTACAACTCATCCTCTAGGTATCGTGAATACTTGAAAAATACTGTACTTGTATACCAATCTTGATGACTTCGCAAATTTGCCGCGCATTTTCTCTGCCCAAGAACCGTCGCAATGGTTTTTCGATATCGTCAAGTGAGTAGTAATAGTTGGCGTCAAAGACTAGGCCGTTCGCCTGTAGAATCTTTGCAATTACCCTGCTGAATTCTTCGCCCCATAAATCAAGGTCGTCGAGCGCCTTTTGTAGAACGTCGCCGCGAACTGGCTGTGATGAAATCTTTACCTTGTTCAAGAACCTGCGAAGACCTATCGCAGATTGTATGCTCTTATGCTTTTCGTATTTTTGATCCTTATAGTTCGAGAGTGTGTGTGCTCTCTTGTAACAATGAGCAACTATTGGTTCCGTACGCCAACTTCTATCAATTTACTTACGCTCCAAGAGATTTCTTTGCCTAACAATTTCTGCATTCGCCTTTCAACATCATAGAGCGAATAGTAATGTTCGGCGTCAAAGACAATGCCGTGATATTCTAGTGTTTTAATAATAACCTCACTAAAACGCTCGTTAAAGTAGCCGTTCTTTTCAATCGCCTTTCGTATGATGTCGCCTCGTACATGCTGCCGCGCTGAAACCTTCGTCTCATACATACAAGCCAACCGAAGTCTGCCTATCTTGTAAACTCAAAAGTCTTGTGCGAGTGAATTACATAGTCTTACTCTAGCAGCGGTTAGACGAATTACCATTTTCGGCGACATTAAATTTTTATGGCAAAAACTAGTATTGCAATTTCGATTATCTTTGTTTCTATAGGAGTTTTCTATTTTCGTTCTTGCACTCATGAGAACTTGTCTAAGCTTGACTTTTCGCCTGTCAGATGTTGTACTCTGGCTTCTCCTAGCTCTTTTCTCTGTTCATCTGATAGCCCGGTAGTCAACTGTTTGAATTCAAGTACATTTACTACGGCCTTTGCTTTATCGGTCAGGATAATCAAATCGCGTACAGCCATACACTAGAAAGGCAATTTTGATTAAACATCCGCGCCCCCGGGGGCTGAGTGAGATGACAGAAGCAGGACTACACTCGAATGGAGACGCGGATGTATGTCGCGTGAGTACTGCTCTATAGCCTCGCATAGTAAATAATCTCTGAGTAGGCAAACCTTAGAAGGTTTTGCTATTCGCCTTATCCTTAATCCCCTCCTTCTCCCCAAGGTACTAGCTCGCTTATCTGGGGCTGCCCGGAGCTCAGATTTAGTGGCGGTCAAAACAGTAGAAGAAAGAATAGATGGGCATTTACGCTTGAATGCCCGCTACATATCAGACAAGTGCAACCCATTATCAAAATGACTGCGGAGACCACAGAAAGAACCATCAAAGCAGCGCCCCACGACGTAAATAAACTGCTAATCGAAATCGCACCAAAACAAAAGGTCTTTCGTAATTTGAATCAGGTGTTCACCACCCGACGCTTAACACCTTTTCCACCCCCGAAGATTGAACAGAACCCTCTCATGTCTCCCTCTCGAACTTATAGCCAAACGGCGTTGTAACCGGATCGCCTTAAATACAACTGTAGTATCATCTGCACTTGTCGAACATGGCTAGAATACTGCTAGTTGACGACGATCGCAATGTTGTTGTTGCCATGCGTACGGCACTTGAATGGCGAGGCTATGTCGAGATATTTTCGACCGGCCAGAAATTGCACTTCGGCATTTTTCCGCGAGAAAATACGATATTGCAATCATTGATGCAAAAATGCCAAAAATAAGCGGCTTTGAATTGGTGCGACTGATTTACGGCGTAGACAAGAACACAAGAATTATCCTTATGAGCGACTCAGATTTAGAGCGAGAAGAATTTGAAAAATCAGAGATAGCATCGAAGGTCGATGCATTCATGAAGAAGCCTCGCGGCATTATGAAGTTGATTAGCCACATTGAGGCGCTACTAAAACACAAGCGGCGAGAACTAGCCGCTTTGGTTGCGTCGGCAGGAGCATCATTGATGGCACTATCGTTTGAAGTTGTTACTGCAGCGATGCATTGATAGATCAATCGTGTCTGCCAGATTATCGACTAGTACTCTTTCTTGCCTGTTATGCCATTGTTTGCAATTTGGCAGTCAGTCAGCCTTATCTCAAAAATCGATCCTATTGCTTCAATCGAGGCGGCTAATGCTCGCAATGCTTTACGGCCTTTCTTGTTTGAAAGCGGGCTGCTAGAAAAAAAGTAGGTACGAGGGGGTAACTGACTTGGGGCACAGACAGTATACGACTACCACAGAGAAAGACAAATAGTGATTTGTCCGTTCAAAACTCAGGTTTGTCCTGCTCATGATATGCGCCTTCTTTTGCGGGGTCAGACACAACTGTAGAATATCATGTAAAATTTCAAATTTGGTTCGGTTACTAGTACGCTTTATTGGTGTGTGCGCCACAACTACTACAGTATTACTAATAATCAAGAGTCGCGATCCTTTTTTACCATCTTTGCTTGTGTCATGATATCGACTAAACCGTACGCACAGTCGTTATGATATCTCGACAAAAACAACAGGCAACCGCGAATGACTACATCTTTGCTGACTACAATTTTTGTGGCGACTTCTTCAATTGGCAGTAAGCAAGCGTGTGCAAGTTATCTCTTTTAAGATAATAGTAGAGCTCGAACGCCGACATAGAGTTATGCCCCTCGCTGCCGCATCTGCGCTTTTGTGCTTGTCTGTTCTTTCCCTGTTTGTATTCCTGCTTAAGCAATACACAAAAGTGATGTGTTACTTCAGAAATGGTATTGCTGGTAAAAATGTTAGAGGGTGAAACCGTAGTCACTGTCACAAAGAAAGGCTAGGCAACTACTCCAAGGGCTCTTCGGAAAAGGCACCTGATTGGAAAGAAGGTGCTTGTTATTGTGACACCGAGGAGAGTCCTCACAAAGCCAGTGCAGATATCCTGCCATGGAAAAGGGTTCGCTCAAGGCGTTCTTTGAGGGCAGGACATCCAGAGAGCCTGTTCAAGAAGCGCGGCTAGAGGAGAAGTCAAAGAAGGAGAAGGTCAGAGAGCGCGGTGGAAAGGCATCGTACCATGAGCATGAGGTATAGAGTCGTTCCAAGCACAAGGCCAAGCATAAAAGTACTCATCATCCGCTCTCTGCATTGATGTGCAGCCGTGGCCCTGTCATATCCGCTCCTGCTCTATCAAGAGTGGTAGAGCATAGATGCTCTTTTTGCCATTTCCCGATATTGATGGTATATCTCATTGTTTGCTATCCAATGAAACCTTTACCACGTTTGTTTCCCATTTCTGGTTGCCAAAAAAGTCCGTGACTCGTGCCTCAACCTCTGTGTCTCCTGAATGCGTAACCAATAGAGTTGCAGTCCAATTTGACCAGCTGCCTGGAGTCACTTGATTTGCTATCTCGTACTCTGTGTCATTTGTTCGCACCTCTACAACCTTGACTCCAGATTCGTAGTCAAAGGCTGTTCCCCTCACCTGAATATAGGCGCCCGCGGTACCAGTAGTGGTAGTATTAGTGGAAGGAGGAGGAGAGGAAAGGCTTCCTTTAATTATGGTTCCATTCGTAGGAGCGTCAATCGTGCCGATGGGTGCGACAGTGTCATTGGTCGAAGCAACCGTCACATATTGGGTTGCATTTGATGTATTGCCTGCTTTATCTGTGGCAGTCCAAGTGACTTTGGTTGTCCCTTGCTCAAACACGAAGAACGAGCCGGCTCCTTTTCCATGTCTTGTGGTGGCATCATTTTTCACAGACGGGCTAGGGTCTGCATTGTCAGAAACTGTCGGGCTTCCAAGGTCGTCAACCTTGGTTAGCTTGGACGAGGAGACGATTGCCTTGTCAGGAGGTGCCGTGATATCCGGGGGAACATTATCAATTATTGGCGGAAGCGGAACGTGGCTTGCCCGTGAAAATGTCTGTATGGAGTAGCCACTGTCCGTTATCCATGTTATCAGGGTGTCAAGGTCCTTAATCTCGTTCCCTGAGAGTTCCTCTGTTGGGTTGTTGCCTGCATCCTTTACCGTAAAGTCCTGCGGGTGCAGAGTCACCACCGCATAGCCGTAGCTGGCAATTGCGCTGTCTATCTGGCTTTCAATTTTGGAAAGCGGCGTCTTTGTCGGGGGGTCTGAATCGTACGTGTAAAAGCCAATCACCTGCGGAAGGTGGTACACGCCAAACTGGTCCTTGATGATGGTGTCAGAGCCGCCGGCTATTGCCTTGTACACCTTGTTGTCTGGGCTATCCGGCTCGTCCGGGTTGTATATGCTCTCTATCTCTGAATCAAACTCGGGACTTATGATCTTCAAGCCCAGTTGGTTCATTGCCTTGAGCGTATTTTCATTATACTCGTTGTACGGCGGTACGAAAATGGCGCTCTTTCTTCCAAACAGGTCCTGCATCTTTTCATTGGCTGCCTTGAGAGTATCGTGTTGCTCTGATAGTGTAAGGTTAGCATAGGATACATGGTTCCAGCCGTGAAGCGCCGTTTCGATCAAGCCTGTTGCTAGGGCCTGCCTCACCTTGGTGACTATTGCAGGATCGTTTCCAATCGAGTTCATTATCACAGCCAAGTCAAGCGGTGCATTCTTTTCGATGAACTTATCGATGATGGCAGCTTGAACAGGTTCCAGCCATTCGTCTTGTACGTCATCAAGCCTAAAAATTACACAGCTGCATGTCGATGCTGCTGCTTCTTTGTTGCTGCTATTGTTGCCATCCTCTTCCTCCTCACCACCGCCACCGTCATCATCGTGAATTGCCACGCCCGCTATGGCAGCTGATGCAGGTGCCGCGACCGCCTTCCAGCTGGCAAGAGGCAGCATTAGTGAGATTACCAGTGCCGTAGAGGCGAACACTGCAAGGTTCTTGAGAGAATACAGCGAAGACAATGGACCATTCCTTCTATGGCTGTAGTGGCAGTGGTTCATTCTCTATCTGAGAAGGATAATGGTAGCGGCAGTGGCAGCAACATTGAAGATTATGGAGACTGTAATAACGAAAACGCAATTCAAGCTACGTTGCATGTTGAACGTATATCATTGAAACGTCCAGACTGGAGAAGCTACAACATCGATTGCATAGCAATAATGGATGTGATGATGAATAAGCCGGTCAGCTCCTATAAATCGTAGTAGCCAAGAGCCAGTTTTCTATATGTCTAAGTCGTATTAGAAAATCATATTAAAATTATTATGATCATCATCTAGAGGCGCTCGAAAATGCTCGGTATGTTTTTTCTCTCACCATCTCTCTGTCTATCATGTGTACGGGTGAGAAGAGCGTGAGAACATTTTTTTCCTCTTGCGTGCACCCTTGTAGAGCGCTTTTGATCCCGTTGCAGAGCTCCGAGCGCTTGCGGCATTTCTGGAGCTGGGGCGCCAGGTTTTTCGACGTATAGGTAGACCTGACCGTGCTGCGTCGTTCATTCGAGGGTCGGCGAGAATGATATAAAAAAATAAAAAAACAAAGAGGAGGGCTGCTGCCTATAGCGAATGTCTCTAGCTAGTCGCTTTCTTTATGTGAGTACCTTCAGCTCTTCGGCATGATGATGCGTCAGAAGAGGTCTCCGATGTGTAACTCGCCCAGAGGCACAACTTCCGAAGAAATTATGCTTCCTGTGGTTGGGTTCACCCTTGTCTCATGGAGGGTACCGTTGTCAATGTCGGCTACCGTGATTAAATAGACCAAGGCACCACCTTCTGCCTGTGCAGCAGTCGCAATTGATCCTGCAACCACCATTCCATTCTGGACTTGGTTCTCTGCCACGTCTGCGGCATCGATTAGAGTTTTGGTTGCATTGTCAAACCCCGCAGGTAAGCCAAGTGTGTCGACTGGAAACGCTGCAGATTTTGAGAGGATTTTTCCACTTGCCGCATCAACAAAGACATTAAAGGCATTGCCAGTATCGGTGTCTGCTACAGTGACGTTATAGACCAGGCTTCCCTGCAATATGCCAAAGTGTGCTGCGACAGTTGCTCCATTTGGTACTTGGTCTTCTGCGGCACTTGCGGCGTCGATCATTGTCGCGTTCAGGTTGTCATTTAGAAAATCCTTTGCTGCTTGCGTGAGACTTATTGTTCCTGCGGTCTGATTTGCTGTTGTTGTTGCTGCCTGATTTGGCGTGGTAGCGGTGGTCTGCGCAAAGGCAAGCATCGAAGATGGCGCTCCTACAGCAGCCGTCATTATTACCGATGCGACCGCCAAGCCAACGACCAACAACGAAGGGATCAAGAACATTCTTCTGGTTTTTTCTGTAAGGCTTGACATCTTGAAAAAAGCCACAGATGATATTCTTAAAGTTTCAGTAGAAATTTCTAGTGACAATTTTGTACTGAATATTCCAGATATTTTTCCGCAAGATCTTGCTCCAAGCTCTGGCCTGACCAAATTGAAGCGCACAAAATGTTGCTGCTATACTTGTAAGTGTTGCCTGAAGCGCCGCATTATTGGCGCAAGGAAAAGACTTGCTCATAACCAATTCAAAAGTATACTGGATGCGGGTACGAGGCTAGATGGCACTGATTATGTTGCTCTCTACTTTTTGCATGCAGCGATATCGCGGCGCCTTGAGCAAACAAGTCAACCAGCTCTAGTGTAGTATCTCTCCTTTTTTCGGCGGCAGTTACAAGCCGGCACCATTTGCCGGAGATTGCTTGACCTTTGCTCATCCCATTGCATGCGGCATCATGTACAGCAGGCGCAGAGCCATGCTCTGTACACCGAGTGTTTTTTCAATTCTGAGTGCAGGATATTACGGTAACAACTAATGGACGACCAAAATCGGCACGATTATGACAAAACGACAGATCGGAATAATGTATGTCCTGACTGTCAGATAGATTATCCCACGTTTGCAAAGAAATGCCTAGATATTCAAGACGTCTGCTTTCTGCTCTGCGATGAATAATCATTCTTCTTCTCTTCTGTGCGTCCAAAATAGATAGATTCTGTGCCTTGCACTGTACACATGTAAGTTATACACTCTTTCTGTGAAAGAATGCTGTATTGAACTACGAGAACGAACATGACCCATCGATCATTAGGGTAGAGAAAATACGGACGGCAAAACCGAAAATAATGGATCTTGTCACCATTAGAAAAATGTGGGGAAGGAGCAACAAGCTACCCATATGCAATTACTGTGGGAAGCTGATCAGTCTTGGAGACGCGTATTTCTACCACTCAAGAAGAAAGAAGGCCAGGAAATATCATTGGGATTGTGCCAAGAGAATCAATTTGGTATAGTTATTATCCTCATCGCCATCAACGACAATAATCTGCATAACGTGCCATATCCTTGTGTTATGTCATCAAACAGCAGGCAAGTATTTCCGGCTTGTCCTATAGCTCAATGCCTGAACGCCTCGCCCCCCCCCACATTGCTTGGGACTTCACCTTTTGTTTGCAGTCGATCATATCGGTATGCGATATATCTTGTAGGCACATACTTTCAGAGTCTTAGGAAATAGCGATATGTAATGCTCACACTCGCACTCTCCTTCGTCTCTTAAGCTCGGTGGAGAAAGTGAGATTCGACCCCGCGCCCTCATTTCCATATGACAAACTATACTGCTAACATGACAAGCGCATAGAAAACTTCATTCTAGAACGAACCCAGTAAGGTGCTAGCAATTCGTTTATCAATGATGAACACGAGCCATTCGGAGGTACGATTGTAGTTTGACTTGCAAGGGGATATGCATCCGTCACAAGGCTCAAAAGCCGATGGGTGTCGGCAGGTATGAATCTGGACAGAAGCGTTGTCAGATATGTGAAATATTTATGCAATGGAATGGACTCTGGTGTCCGTGCTGTGGGTACAGGCTGAGGACAAAGCCAAGGAACTTGAAGTACAAGGCAAAGTTAAGGGAGAAGAGGACAAAGGGACCTAGTCTCGTTGAAGCGAAAGATGGACCAGAAAATGTGCCAGTTTTGATAAAGCAGTAGATTGAGTGTACTGTTTAATAAATGTCGGATGACTGCTTAATGAGATAAACTTCTATTCGACGAATTCTTGACAGTACCGCCACAACAATGTCCGTCCACAGTAAAGGCCATCGCGGACATTCTATCTAGCTATCTACTGCTTTGCCGCTACAATGGTAAGCGTACCTGTCGCGGTTGTTGGAGCAGCTGTCGAGTAGAATGGATATTGTCCTTCTCTCAAGTTAGCTGCCGTATACTCTGTAAATTGCTTTGGCTGAATCAACCCCGTATCAAACATAGTTCCAGAGGTAGGATCATTGCTTGACTTGCCAGATGTAAAAGATTGAGGCGAAGTGCTGTTGTTAAGTATCAGTATCTCTTCTCCAATCTTTATCGTGACATTATTTGGTTTGAACACTATATTGCCAGAAGCGTCTGTATCGATAATTATCACGGCAGCATTTGGAGACGTATCTACTACTCCTATTCCAGAATCTGCCGGTATACTTTGTGCATTTGCAAGATGCAAACTCGCCGCAAATATTACAACAAGGGATGATAGTATGGCAATAGGCAGAGAACTAAAGAGAACGAATTTTCTATCCGTCATCTTATCTGCAACATTTTGATGATTGGATTCTTTAAAGAGTTATGATATCTTGATTTTAAGTGCAGGTTCGTGTGCGCATCCAATTCGGTCTACCTTGACATTCCTCGGCACACACACATAAAGAAGGATTCTTTCTCATTTGCCTCGCCGCTCAAGACGAGATTAGACCGCATATATTTGCGCTTCTGGTTGATGTTTATGCATCTTTCTTTCTTCATAATACTATTGTTTGCCGGGAAGAACAGCAATCATGACCAAAAAAATACTCCACCAATATTGGAGATGCCTGCTTTTCCCTTACATTATCTCTTTCCGGATTCTTCTATTTTCTATGGCCAAGATGACAATGCATAATCCAATAAACGCCAACTGCACCACTTCTGTGGCAATATCTATCGGACCAACACGTGATGCTCTATGGGTAATAGGATTGCCCTGCATTCTGGTAATGGCCCATAACGCAATAAAGACAACAGTACCTGCAATGCCTACAGAGTACCACACCCTTCCCCATCGCTTCAGAATAGGAACAATCCAGAATACCTGAACAATCCCTCCAATCAAAAAGAGAGTGATGGTGTTTGTATAGACATTATGCAATATGGCGTTGACTACAAGGGCAAGGTGAATTATTCCTGCCAAGCCCGTTGTTGATGCAGCTGCTATGTAATAATGGATGTGGCGATGATCTGTTAAATTGCTACGTTTGATATTGTCGCGTTCTGCCTTTCTAGTCATTTACGGCCTATAGGAGTCCGCAGGAATCAACCTTAAGTATTGTGTAGAAATGTCACCTTGAAAAGAACAGTGATTCTCAATCGTAGCTAGCCACAAAATAAGAGTAATGACAAAACGCGGCAGCTTGGAATAAGAAGAAAGAAAAAAGGCTAGTAGTAGTGGTGGTGGTGCATAAATCATCCTGAAGAGGATGACTAATGATTATCTATCTACCTATCTTTCTTTTAGATCCCGTCTCCGTCAGGGTCGCCTTGGGCCAAGTCGCCTTCTTCGTCGCTGCTGCTCGTTTGGTTCCCAGACGCTGTCATGTTGCCGCTGGTTTGGTTCCCGAATGCTGTCAGGTTGTTGCCTTGTGCGGATGCGCTCTGGATGCCGGCTATATGTAGTGGCCCGGCTAGAGTGCCAAAAATAGCCATAGCCAGAACAGACACCAGCAACAAGGAGCCTCCTGTTAGAAGGATCGTTCGTCTACTGCAGCTTGTTTTTGTTCGAGTCATTATCGAGCGCCGGTACCTCGCAATATTATTAAAGAGAATATGAGCCAAACGGTTGGGAAGTTCACACACACACGACCACTATTTTCAGGGTCACGAGGAATTTTCAAGGGCATTTCTACAGAAAAACGAGCAAAAAGGAGAAAGCACGCCTTCCTGCAAAAACGTCGGTACCTCCGCGCAGCACCACCTTGTTGTCCTTTAGCCTGATGGAGCAAGCGTACCCTCTTCGCAGTTTCACGTTATTAGGTTCTTCTTTTTCTTCGACTCAAGATGCTCGATGGAGCTGGCAGAGTATATACTAGCTACCAAGCTTCAGCGTTTACGACAGACCTGTAGATTTTTGTGTGTAAACAGGGGGATACTATTTTTTACTCATTGTCGATGAACTTGTCCAGACTCGGAGTACTCGAGCCTATCTGGATTCGAATCTATACGAAAATGTGACCTAGAATAAAATAACTACTTGCACGTAAAATTGTTTATTTTGATGATGACTCGATTTTTTGTCGCAATTTTGACAGGTTTTTCTTGCAGTCTGATATGAGAGGCTCTATGTTGCGCCTGAGCCCAAACGCCGCGCGTAAAGACTGGATGAATTGCTCCTCCTCCATCCTTCCGATTATCTCCGTGACCTGCTTTACCAGAATACTCTTTGTCCTCCGCATTGCATGCTTCAGGACTGCAGTCCAGTCCACACCCTCGCTCAGCATCACAATGTCGCGCATGTCCACGTCCCTTGCAGAGTGCATCTTCATGACCATGAGCAATTCCTTTGTGGGCACTGTAGTGCTGGCAGAATTCTTTGTGCCCACTACTATAGCTTCTGTCGAATTTTCCTTGATGTATTCATAATTCCACCATGCCTCGGTCTTGCGCGAGGTGATGCCGTTTATGAAAAGATCCACAGATACACGCATTCCTCCAAAGCTTTTCACATAGATGTCGACCTCGCTATGGTGGGCCTCGTCAAAACCTTTGGCAGACTTTTCCTTCCTGTAGCCTTCCTTCTTAAGAAGATCTGAAAATTTCATCGCGTCTTTTCTCAAAATGACCATGTCGCAGTCTACCGAAAATCTGTGAATAGACAGCGCGCTGACTGCGTACCCGCCGATTACGACAAAGAAGCCCTTCGGCAGAGACGACAGGATTCTGATTATCTCCGTCTCTCTGCTTTCTAGGTCGTCACGAAGCATTTTTTGCATCACCACGCTGCTACGTTGGTCTTGGTTTCCCTGTACTTTGCCCCCCCAAGCTTCAGGTTATACTCCTCGTCGAGCATTTCAAGCGCTGGCTCGAAAGCATAGATGTTGTCCTTGCAAAACTTTATGGTATCGTCGAGAGAGTCTACCCGCAACGATCCGACCTTTTCAGCCCTTATCCTTCCTTTCTCGGGGTAGAGTATGAAGAACAGCCCGAACAGTGTCTCTCGGGTTCTCGCCGGACAGCACCGACTTCCAGCCCCTTTCTGCAAGCATCTTTCTCCACTCTGGCAGGTCGTCCCTTGCCACTCTGACGTGCACGGGATAAAAGCCGAAGAACCTGTCGGTGTTGTACCCGCCGCGGGTCCACGCATAGACGGCGTCCACGTTTGTAAGCGCATATGGCAGTTTGGCCTTGCGGAGAAAATCGTAGGCCCTACCCGCATCGTATTTCGAGAATACGTATTCGCTTGTGCTCCTGACCCTGTACCTTCCCGTACTGACCCGCTCGAGCATGCCCTTTCTGGCCATGTCGTGCAGGACTTTGTTTGGGTCGGGACTGTAGAAAGTTCTGGCAAAGTCTCCGCTCGAAAACTCCTTCCTCCAGTTGCCCAGCACGGCCCACAGCTCGCCATAGGACGACATATATGATCATTACTATGGTGGTAAGTTTCTAAATAGATTGTGGATTACTATGATGGTAATATTATATGATGTTCCACTTTTGACAGAACTTACTAAAGCTCTGTCCGATTGCGGATCATCACAGTGTGCCCTTTCCCAGCTCCTATAAGGAGGGATAATCTACCCCTCTGCATCGAATACGATGAGGTTGCGGGCAGTTAGTTCGCAAAATCGATAATACTTACACATAGTACAAGCGTCCGCTTTTTGTACTGCTCTGAATGCCGATCTATGCAACCGAAAACGAAATTCATTTGATTAAAAGGATGCTAATACAGAGAGATATGACAGAGACTGATGAAATAAGAACTGCCTACAAAACTCTGCAAGAAAAGTACAGGACATATCTTCCAAAGGTAAAACCCGCGCTCATTGACAGTCTTCTTCAACGCCAAATGGCAGACCCTTCGGATGATCCAATATTTATGGTAGAGGTCTTCACCAAGCCCGGCCTTGATCCGCAGAGGGTGCGAAGATACATTATCGAAAAGACAGGAATGAGCCCTGAGATATATGACCATGGAACGCATTATGTGACAAACCAAAAGCTTAACCTGGAGATCCTCAAGGAGATATCTGACTCTGACGATGTTCTTGAAGTTACCGGTGAGTATACAGGCAGAATAGGAGCATATGGCGCATCACATGAACATCGGGAAATTGAAGATACTTCAGGGGCAGCAAGGGGACGTGGTGAACCGCCTTCATAATATGGTGCTAACATCGCAGATTACCACACACAGTACACGCATGCTACAAAAAGCGACACAAAGACACAAACACTAAACTAACAGGATAGGCCGGGTGGTTAGGATTGATGGTGGAGTATTATGATGCCAATCTCGCATACTTCCAGCCATTTTCGCAAAGAACAAGCAATCCGGGTGACCGTCCTATCCTGTTAGCATAGTTCTACGATTGTCGTATATATGCCTATACCGGAGTAAGCCTCTGAGTTTGCCGACTTTTTGATCGTGCTCTCTTTTTCCTCTTGACCGGCGTTTTTCTCAGATCTGAAAATCCTTTAGGTGCATAATGCTCATCAGTGGTTTTTCCTTGTTCTCTTTTCTGCTCTTGTTTTTTGTTTTTGCTAGGATTTCATCATCTGCCGAAATCAAAGTGGCGTCAAAGTGATCTGCCAAGGCAATGTATGCAGCGTCGTAAAAGGTAATAGAATGGTCGCGTGCAATCTTCATTGCGTCCATCGCCATTTCTTGGTTTAACTGCATAGACTCTATCTCCATGTCAATAAGATTGCTAATAGCATTCATGGCGTTTTCTGCTTCAGCTATCCATGCCTTGTTCTTCCAGATCGAGTTTCCGACTTCGTACACCATCTGAGCTGGAGCCAAAAGGCGTATTTTACCCTGCACAAAGGCGTCTCTGACCTCTATGGCCTTGTCAGTGAGACTTTCGTTGTTGAACCATTTTGCCGCAACGCTTGCATCCAAGACGAACCTGTCAGGCTGCTGCATCGCGGTCCTCTCTTATTGACTTGGTCGAGTCAAATTCACCATACTTTGTCCTTTCCCGTATTTTGTCCATCGAATCTGCCGCTTTTTTTCTCTGCAATTCTCGTATCTTGGCTTCAATGGCTGTCCTGATGTACTCTGCCCAGTCGATGTCTATCTCCTTCATCTTCTCTCTTGTCTCTTCAGGTAGTCTGACGCTCAGTGGTGCACTTGCCATACCTTATGTATTACCATTAGCACATACATAAATGTAACCGTCATGGTACGAAATTGATGTATTACATATACGTAGTGCAATATCTGTTGTTTGGACACATGCGGCTAAGTATCTGAATTAGCTGCCTTTGCAGCCTCTGTACTGCTCTGCTCATATGTGTAAGCTATCTTGAGAATGCGTAATTCGTAAGTGGCCTCCCAGCTAGCTGAACGCCGACGGGCAATCTTCTGCCAACAAAGTATCATTGTTATGCCCTCTAGTTAGGCGCTTTTGATACCTCAATAGAACTAATAATCTTCAAATTGCCAATTAACTACGAGAAAATTCTCTTTTCTCCTTAACCCTGCAGACAAGGAAGCAGAGAACCATCGCACTTGGTTGTCTCTGATGGTATCTTTCTTGGATTGCATTGATTTCATATACAGTGTTCTCCCTTTGTTCCAAGCAATGACTTCCCAGCACCCGCGAAAAGAATTGCCATTGTATCTTGCAATCGATGCCTGCACTTGCTCCTGGTAAGCACTATTCAGGGAACTTGATGTGACCTGATCTTTACGAGGCACGTCTTCTCTCCATTCAGAATAATAATAAGGACCACTTTGACGCACAGGATACGCCTTCTGCCAGAATGCCGACCATCCGCTCCTGACTGCCATTTTCACTATTGCGAGTTCCGCAAACATCGGCTTTCCCTCATATTCAACCACCGGCTTGCCAGCCATGTCGTCTTTGATGGGCTTGCCCTTCCAACGCTTGAATACAATGTTGGTTGCCGGCACGCTGACTTCTAGACCAAGAATTACATGTTCATGATCAGGCTCTAGACCCTTTGGAAAAAATGGATAAAGCGCGCGGGTAGGGACATCGGTGCTATTCGTAGTAGAACTACTGTTGACAATAACAGGCGCCGCCTGTTGTTGCGAGGACAATGACGAAGACAATGACAATGATGGTGCATTGCTGCTAACGATTGCATCCTTCATAGGTAAGTAATTCTAGAAGGAGGCTATATAATTTTAATATATGTACCTTAAATCAAGATCATCTTTGATGGCGAAGGGCGAGCCTCTTATCTGAAGGGCGCATGCGCAACTATAACTTCCAAGGGTCTGCGATCAAAGCCCCTTCTATCTAGTGTGAGGTTGACAGGACGTTCTCGGTGGGGCTGTATAACGTGCTTGGTTCCATCACCCTCTGGATTGCATTACGCTCAGCCTTGATACGCTCGCCCGTTTGGGCATGTACATCCATCCAAGCTAGACATCTCCCGATCCATTTTGACTTGGCATTTGTCAAATCTTCTCATTTCTTCGTCTACCATGCTCCCTGCCTCATCTCACCTTCTTGAATAGGAAGAAGATCCCGCCAACAAGACCTGCGGTAAAAGGTACTGTCACAACCAGGAGTTCTTGCGCCGAAATCACAGAGGTATGCCTGACATTGACGTCAAAGTCAGCTTCAAGTGGTTTTTTCATGTGCTCCGCATTTCCGTCGTCAAGCCGCATTAGCAACTTTGCAGTATATTGGCTATTATTCTGAAACGTATAGGGTATCGAGACGTCGCTAATCTCATAAGTCTTGTAGGGCATCTGATGGACAATTGCACCGGATTTCTTGTCCACGATCTGCAGCGCCAGATTCACATTGCTCAGACCAGAGTTGTTTTCCTTTATGCTGAAATGTAGGTCTGTCCTGTTGCCTGCGCTTGGAAATTGCGGGATCAGTTGAAAGGAGACTAGGTACTTGTTGTCAACTTCTCTTGTTATTCCAAGAACATGAGCATACGCTCTGTTATGAGGCTGCAGGAAGATGGAAGGAGCTGCTGCCATAAATACGATGATAGAGGCGATTGTAGTCCTTGCAGCGATCTCTAGCATCTTTTTTTGGAATTGCTTTTTCATGATGAAGAAGAGAGCGGACTGTTGTCGTACATGTACAAACTCTTCGTCGATGCAGCAGCAGGATAAGTTGATGACAAGGAGCATGAGGAAGATGGCGCCATTAAGAAGAATTCGACCATCGATGTCTTGTAAGTAGTAGTAGGGTGTGCGTTGCACGATACCTCAGAAGATATGCTAGAGCACCCGGCTGCGCATCTCGGTGAGGATAACATCACCAATTGTTTGAAAGGAGGCCGCGGACTGCTAGATTTTTTTGCTACTATTATTATTTCCATACTTGCTTTCATTTTATGAACGCCTAAATTGCATTGCTTTAAAGTATTGTGCAGAATGGAAATAGTTGCAAGTCATATAGCAAAGAGTCGACATTGTTATCCAGTTGATTTGACCAAAACTTTGTACGGTTAAATTCGGATATTCAGTATCTGACACCTCCTCCAAGACTTTACAACAGTCATTGCCGCTTGCCTAAATCCTCAGCTTCCAATTTAAGGTCGTTTGAGGCAAATTACCGCGATTACTACACTGGCATTTTTCTTTCTGTCTGGAGTTACACTCGAAGTCGGCATTTTATACAGCCCGCTACTAAGCTTTACAGTTTACGACGGCTTGTCCGGTCTTCGTGCTCGACAAGGTTTGTATTCGGTTCGCTAACGGCCGGCTGGGAGGGTAAATGTGCGAACGTGTGTATGCATGTGTGTATGCATGTATGTGTGTGTATTGAATAAATGCGTACTCAAAACATTCGCATTTTCATTAATAAAGCCGCAACTCCCTGCAATTTTTGTATTGCGGGCTGAGGCGCTTGTCGCCGTCAACATATGCCAGTTTGACCGCGCAAGGTTCATCAAGTGTAAAACGTTCAAAGTGGTCCCAAGGGTGCTTTTCCACAGAGATCAGTGATTGTACGTTCAATACTAGTCTCTTTCAAGAGTATAGCTATATCTGCCGCCTCTTTTGTACGGTGCAGAAAGTATCATTATTTTCTAAAGTAGCTAAAGAAAATATACAGTATGGCAATAATTTCAAACCTGCCGACAATCATATTTGCGGCAAGAATTAGTTTTGAAAATGGGTCCAGGTCGACCGACGTTATTCCTGCGGTCAATCCTGCCGTAGATATTGCAGACACCGATTCAAACAACGCGTCCTCAAGGCTAGATCCAGTAACAACACTGATAATGTATCCGGTAGCCACCGAGATGGAGATATAGAGGGAGATGACGAGTAGGATTTCCCGCACTATTTTCTTGCTTGTTGTGACCTTCACCCTCTTCACAAAGTGCGTTGCTTTTTGACGATCGATCTTCTCTTCTTCCGCATCTATTTGCTTCTTTTGATTATGTTCTTGCAGTCCCTCAAAAAACTCTGAACTCCTGTACGGATTGGCTGTGGACGAAATAGAAGTTGAAGTAGAAGTAGAGCCTGTTGCTATTGGAGGAGATGGTGATGATGCTGTTGTTGTTGTCTTCTCCTTTGCCTTCTTTGCGAGTTCTTGATAGAGTATGACAAACCTGCCGATCTTTATTCCTCCAGCTGTGGAAAATGCCGTTCCTCCAACAAGCATGAGCAGGATCAAAGACATTTTTGCAACGGGGGAAAGTGATTGGATGTTGAGGTACTGAAAGCCGGTAGTAGTCGCGCTGCTGAGTACATGAAATGCAGCACTATAGATGTCGACGACAACATCGCCACTGCTGCTCCTTCTATTGCTACTATCACTTCCTTCTGCTGTTGCTGTCGCCACCCCTGCTGGGTCGATGGTGTTGTCAAGGCCTCCGGCCAATACATAGAATATGGGAATTGATGCTGCCATTACGAGGAAAAAGACTGCTACTTCCAGACTTATCGTCCTTCTCTCCCGCAGTCCTGACTTGGCGGCAAAGATATAGTAATGAAACGCAAAAGGTAGAGCCGAGAGGATCATTCCCACCGCCACAAAAGTCATCCTTTCCGGGTGTAACGGGCTTATCAAGTCCGTATCAGGGAGAAACCCGCCGCCTGTAATTGAGCTAAATACAAGTGCGGTGGCGTTCAGGACATCTGTTTGGCCAACAAATACCATTGCAAGGACAAGGATTATGGTGTAGGCAGTAAAGATCACGACGATGGTGATCAAGAGCTCCTTTACCCTTAGCATGCCGCCTCCAAGGACACTCTTCATGGCATTCAATTTTCTTTCGGGAAAGAATATGATCATTACCAGGTACATGAAGCTCAGGCCTCCGACCCACTGAGTATACGAATGGTAAAAGTCAAGGCTCTTTGGTAGGTCTTGGGGATTGCTAATGATGGAAAGGCCGGTGGTGGTAAAGCCGGACGCACTTTCAAAGAAGCTGTTCACGAACAGCGAAGAAAGAGACATCTCGTCACTCGGCCTAAATGGATCAAGGTAGATGTATGGTATCGAGCCGAACAAGCTCAGCAAAAGAAAACCGCTTACAATGAATATCGATGCCTGTTTTAGGTTCATCGGACCCTTCTCGCCGATGTGCGTCAAAAAGAACCCTGCAAACGAAAGTCCGATGACTGCAAAGAGGATGCCTGTCGCACTCGTACTCTCGCCCAGGGCGGCTCCTATAAACGCTGGAACTACAAGCAGCACCCCTGAAAATTGTAGGAGAATTCCTAGGTTGCCAAGAATGGGCTTGTATTTTTCTGTAAACATACCGCTCCTGTAATGGCTAAAAGTCTTCTCAAGGACCGATGTCCTTACAGCATTTGCCAGGGCTACCTGGGTAACTATGCCAAGTACCTCTGAACCATCGGCAACAACGGGGAGCCGCTTCACCTGGTTTATGCGCATAAGCTGCAAGGCCTGCCTTATTGTGCCTCTTGGAGAGATGGTGACAAGCGGCTTTGACATTATGGCCTTGAGAAAGACTTGGTCGGAATCCTCGCCTTTCATCACCACCTGGTCGAGGATGTCGCTGTCAGTGACAATGCCTGCGGGCCGGCCATTTTTAGATACAATAATTGTTTCTGCATTCTGGGAGTTCATCTGCCGGACGGCGCTTGCAACATTTGTATTTTCATCAAGAACTACATACAGCCGGTTCATGTACGAAGTGATCGGTCTTTCTAGTACATCATTCTGCATAGAACCTAACTAACTTGGATTAGTTGACACTTTGCGTGACTAATAACCATTATCATATGAAAGATACAGGAAACGGAGAAAACCCACACCGTTTTACGGGTGGATGGGTGAATTCTTGTTTCATTTTGATTCTGGGACGGAACCACGTACGGCCCAAACTTGGCCATGCAGCGTAAATGGAGTTGTTTCATCTTGGAGCCCCAACCGTTCCCTCAAATCTTCGCGCAGCGTCATCAGAGATCTGTCTTTCCCAATCCGCCTTACATACGCGCCAGCAGGACCTTGGCCAAGAAGAAAGGGGTCCCAATAGTCCGGAAAAGATTTGAAATTCATCTTAACTTCCAGTGGATGTTCAGAGATATCGTAAAGTCCAGCAGACCTCCATAGTGCAGAGAGCTCACCCTCATGGCATAGCGGCATCTTCCTTTCGTCGAACCTTTCAGCATCCGTATCCAATGCCACTGCTGCGTCCCAAAATATTCGTAGCATTTCCATGCGGCCGCCATAATCCCATACCGCTGCTACAACCCGACCTCTCGGCCTTGTGACTCTTGTCATTTGATAGACCGCCCTCCGAGCGTCTGGGATAAAGTTTAGCACAAGCAAAGACAAGCTACTATCAAACATTGCGTCTGGAAAAGGAAGATTCTGTGCGTCGCCGACTTTGAGTTGGATCCTCCTACTGCTAGAACGAATCTGGGATTTGGCATAACCAATGTAGTCGCTTGAGGCATCGATGCCAAGTACATTGCAGTGAGGCCTAAGCCTTGCAATAGTGAAAGCCAAAGAGCCAATACCACAGCCAACGTCAAGGATTTGGCCACTTTCAGGGAGCTTTGCAAATTCTATCAAGAGTGGCGCGACTAGGCGGCTCCATCGACCCATAAATCGATCATATGCATGGGCGTTGGTGAACATATTTTTCAGTTCTTATTTTTGCCAACCAAAGTATTCAAGGCTTTCAATAAAAAGATACATCGTAGGCACTCGCATTGGTGAGAGCGAGGTTGCTGTCTGAAGTCTGTTGCTTCCGTTACCGTGTTTACTTCTGTGCCATATAGCCTGCGTTTTGCGTTCAAATGAACGCTCCGCAGGGGTGATGTATTTATTATTATTACTATTACTATGGACAATGCTGTCAATAAAAGCCCGTTCTTGCCTTTGGAAGACGTTTCTTGTACTTTCTACACCTTCTGCAACAAGCATAGGGACGTTTATTTTCAAATCATCGGCATTGGCAATTTCATTTGTCTTGGTGAAATTGCCAAGATTGAGATAGGACAGTCATAGATCGACAACGATTGAATGTTGTTGTAGATTCAGTCAGTCAGACAGACAGACAGACATCAGCTCCGGTTTTTTTACCTCGATGTTCTATATGATGTTTCATCGGAAGTAAAATTATTTGATACTCGTGCCGCATTGAGATATGCGCCCAAGTCCAACAACGCGGCGCGAGTATGATGACCGCACATACTGTCTTGATATTTTCCATTCCGTTTGTTATTATCAGCATTGCAAGGGCGCTCCTGCCTATTCTTCTGTCTGTTTATTGTACAAGAATCACTAAATCATCCACACTCCCGCTGTCACTGGTCTCTCCTCCCGTCAGACGGTAAAGAAAGAGGTTATGGCACTTCTTCTCAAGAAAATTGGTGTACGATGAGCGAGGGGGCGCGGATGATGATGTTGTTGTTGTGTGCATGTGCTGATTGCTAGAGAGAGCGATAGTAAATAACTGCCGAGTAGCAAATCTTGGAAGGTCCTCCTGTTCAGTTATAATAATACTTAATCTCCCAAATTACATATACCGAGAGAGGGAGAGGGAGAGAGAAAAACTGGGCTGCATAACTACTTGGCCAGGTAGTCACTTAGGCTGCGAACGCTATGCAAGTAGTAATTCATTATAATCTAGTTGCGAAGAAAAGGCTGTATTATGTACACAGAGGATAAAGTAAAGGCAGCTGCAAAGTGCAGCACCATACCGCAAAATAGATTAGACTTGGATTCTGATGCCGATGCATTTAGGAAAAAGAACTTTTAAGTCATGAATGATCCGGTGAGAAAAAGAGAGACAGAAGAATATGGTGGTGCTGCTCACAGGATGACAGAAGATGGCGCCTCTGGTCAAGACCGCAAAGACTATGCTCTCCCCTCTTCTTCAAAAAGAAAAAAGACTTTTTTCTTGGTAGTGTTGGTTGCTGCTACTGCTATAATTTTAGGAATCGTGTCGTACAAGTATTATCAATATACTATCGACAGGATCGCTGAATTGGCAAAGGATGAGATACAGTACAATACTCAAGTCCAATCGGCGGCTATTTCACGCATGCTTGGAAAGGATATCCAAAAGGTAGAAGGGAACTTGCAGACCCTAACTCTTTCCCCAGTGGTATTTGGAAATGAAGTTGCTCGATTTCCGGCCATCTTTGGCTCAAGGCAGGACTTGACAGAAGACCTGACTGACTTTTACATCTTGGCAGACAGAAATGGCAAGATAGAATGGATAAGTTTTGGCGACAACAGCAGTGGCGTCAGTTTGGCCAAAAATGCGGCCTCGACAACTTTATCCAACAACAATAATGCCACGGCTTTGAAAATAATCGGTTCCGACGTCTCTATGGAAGAATGGTACGCGGAAACAAAGAAGACTCTAAGGCCTTACCAAAGTCCCCCTATAATAACTCCCTTTGATAACGTCAGGAGACTCTACATTTCCTATCCGCTAGTCGATGACAATGGCGTGTTTCAGGGTGTAGTAGCAGCTGGAATACCACTTGACAAAGTTGACAGAGTACTGCAGTCGGATCTTTTTCCAAGGTATCAGAGTAGAGTAGCGATGATTGACAGAAATGGCATAGTGCTATCCTCTGATGACCCCGAGAGGATTGGGACATCGGTATTTAGCGACACATTTAAGGAAAGGGTGTCCCCGACCCTTGCCAAAGGCGAACCCCAACTACTAGATGACTTTTTTAGAAAATCCGTCAGTGGACAGCCTGCAACAGTGCAGCTTACATTCTCCGGCGTTAAAGCGGTCTTTACCGGCTATCCTATATTCGCAGACAACAGCAGTCAGAATCACTTTGGGACTATAACTGTAAGAACGTACTACGCGTTGGCTACAAATGTCGAAGGAATACTAGGGGAGCAGAGAATATTTGGGCTAGCGGCGCCTGCAATCATTGGTGGCGTGGCTAGCGCCGTGATTGTACTGCTTCTTTCATGGAATAAGAACTTGGAAAAAGCAGTAGATAAAAAAACAATCGAGTTAAAAGAGTCAAACGAGCTTTTGCAAAAGAAAACCAGACAGCTGGAGGCTGCAAACGAGCAGCTTCGCTTGCATGACAAGATGCAGACAGAATTCATCAACATTGCCGCTCATGAGCTTAGAACTCCTATACAGCCGATGATGGGAGTTGTTGATTTGCTAAAAGAAAGATTGATGTTGAGAAACAGCAACAGCAACAGCAACAGCAACAGCAACAGCAGCAACAACGATCATCCAGAGAGCGTGGCAATCTCTTCCAAGCACCTAGCAATACTTGAAAGAAACGCCAAACGTCTTCAAAAACTATCTACAGAGATTTTGGACGCTACAAGAATTGAAGCTGGCACTTTGAAGCTGGACCGAGAAATAATGGATATTAACCAAAAGGTGAGAAACGTGATTGCAGATACCAAGAGTTGGATTCCTAAAGATGCAAATATCGACATACAGTTCAAGCCTGCTGTAAAAGAAGATGCAGAAGGCAATCCAGCTCCGCTGCTTGTCAACATAGACAGATTACGGATGTTCGAAGTTATCTCTAATTTGATTAGAAATGCAATCAAGTTTTCAGACAATAATAATGATAGTAGTAGCGGCGCTGACGGAACGCCAAAGATAGTAACAATTACAACAGAAAAGAAAGGCAATGAAGTAGTAGTATCAGTCAAAGACCAGGGAGCAGGGATAAGCGCCGACATTTTTCCAAGGCTGTTCACAAGGTTTTCAGCCGACAGGGAAAGGGGAGGCACGGGCCTTGGCCTTTTCATTGCAAAAAACATCGTCGAAGCTCACGGGGGAAGGATATGGGCGGAGAACAACAACAAAGACGGCGAAAGAGGTGCAACCTTTGCCTTTACACTACCGCTCGCATAGAAAACGCGATGGTGATAATAATAATATGGATATAGACATACGAGTACACTCCTGTTAAGGGCGCCATTGTTAATTCTTATGCCAAGGTGGGCTTTTCATGGCGACCTTATGTCCTTGGACGCTATTTTGACACATGGATGATGCTTGCTGAAAATGATGGCATTATCATAAAGGACTGGAGAGAGTTCTGGATGGGCCACAAAGGCAGTATTGAAGCTGTCTACACTGTGAATAAGGGCTTACCCGAGGACGTTATAGAGAGAATGAGATCCGCCTATGCTAAGGCGGCTGAAAAATATCTAATTACTTCAAAGAACCATGATCACTCATTCGATAAACTGAGAGAAGAGACAAACAAACGGTTCTTACAAATTAGCGGATTCAGTGATAAACAAATTCAAGATATCGTTAAGGAACATGGTGATTTAGGGACCATATCCGATGAAAAATATCGGAGCTCATCGCCGGCAATCACAAACAAGCTTTGGGCTTGAATGGTAACTCCCAGAAGGTTGTTCCACGTTCCGAGCTCAAGAAATGGATTGGCAATGGATGGGAGTGGGTTGCACACATAGTTGAAAACGAGTCGATTGTTAGGCTACCTGCGCGCTAGACGTTTTGTATCTAAATATCTTTTGTAACATTGGTAATTTTACAATCCGTTCATCACATGAGAGAACATCTGGCTCGGAGGCAATCAAAGCTCGCAATGCCGAGTTGGGCCTCAGGCTGCTCAGCCAGGGCGACTTGAGCGACGAGATGTTTACCGTCTTTTCAGCCATGATGGAAGAAAATTCTAGGTCATGATATTTAAGGGAAATTATTTTTTCAGGAAAGCTAGAAATCGGCCAGCGTCATCACAGCTGCGCAAGTCTTACATTTGTAGGTAGGATACCGAAAAGAGCCACGCATTAAAATCCGCCCCACAATCTGGCACCTGGGACACGCGCCCCGTACAGTTGCTGCCCACTCTCTGACCCTTCTCTTGTAAACATGTGATTTCGAGCCACATTTACGCTTTGGCAATACAACTTCTTACCCTCCTAGCCTCATAATGGCATGGTTTTGAACAGTAACTGCCCCTTCCTTTCCGGATGTGTGCAGGGAAGGTACTTCTGATGATTCAAACGGAGGGCCCTCATCCGGAAATGGATTATCAGGGGAGGGTTGCATGGCCATAACAATTCACAACCTATGCGGGCCCCGCCCTCTTCAATCCAGATAGGCTATCTCACATAGAGGGCGGGGCATACATACAGGCTCACGTCAAAGATACGCACGTTCTGTCGTCACGTAAGTTCGTACGTCTCGTTACCCGTAAACTAAGGCGGGCAAACACGGATACGGACGTTAAGTCTCTACCTAGCATACGTAAGCGACGACCCGCTCATTGAGCTTACGAGCAAGTATTGTTATGTAAAATACAATATTTTATTTTTTCGAAAGCGGCAAATGTTAGTTGGCAGTCGCTGAAGGGCATCGAGCGTGCGTTAGCCCAGGTGGTAGAGCGTGGTCAATATGTCGGTACGTAGAAAAAGAAACAATCAAGAAACCGTATCCCCGCCGCTATGACCAAACGACGGGGATGGAAACTTAGGATTTAGGTATTCAGGTGTGCACGTTAAGGTGTGAGACACCTGATAGGAAATATTGGAGTTATGAAAATTAAAGATTTTTGACTATGCATCGGGCGAGCGATGATGGTCCGAACAAAAAATAAAAGAAAGGAATGGGCAGATTTGGGCAATCTGCCCCTTGACTTGCCGCTGTTATTTCTTGCATCTTCTTACACCAAGCTTGTAGTAGCAGTCTTTCCGAAGTATGCCTTGACATGTGGCCGGTACAGATAGTAGATCACCACACCAGCTATGATGATGTTAACTATTGCTCCAAAGTTCCCGCCTACTAGTGAGACGATGCCCATGATGACGCTTATGGCCGAGAGGATAATAGTGACTGTCCATGCCCATCCTTTTCCTTTGAATAGGCCCCATGCCACTATGAAGGAGACTATGCCAAGTACTATGAGAACAGCTCCTACTGCTGCGGCGCCTCCACCTAAGAGTCCTACAAGGGCCATTTGGCCGCCTGCGTTTGGATCGACAGTAGTCATGGTCGGGAGTGCAGAACCTACCGCTGCCAATCCTGTCCCGCCTATCAGCATGATAATGCCGCTTATGACATTCAGGATGGCGATTATGCTAACGCCCAACGGTCTCGTTCCCGTTCCAGTTGTCGTTCTCATGACGTTATAGCGATTTTATAATATTAATGAGATTGGCTTTTTTCCAGAAGAAAATTCTCTAAATACCCAATCCAAAAGAGCCTGAATGGAGGGCGAGTGGAGCGAGCGCACGGTTGAGTACAAAGGCTTAGATTCCATATAGGATTGTTACAAAGTTTGTATTGACTCTAGATTAATTCTAGCAATGCAGTCAGTTTTGTTGACTATTTGGCAAAACATGAGACGAAGTTAGCATGGGCAGTAAGTTGTAGACTACCGTGCAGATATGTCCAACTGATAGTCAGTTTTTCGCACTGTTTGTACGAGTTCCCTATTTACGGTATCATTTTCAGTAATCTACTTCAGCTAGAGCCTTCTAGTAGAAATACAGGCACGAGTAGCTACATGCCAAAATGACAGACGTACGCATGAGGAGAACGGGAACGGCGCCAACGATGGCAGCAGCCGAAATCGAGACATATGAGACGCTATGGAAGAATTGGGACCGTATAAAACTTGCAGAGTTAGGCGTAAACACAGATTTCATTAGGAAACTGGATGATGGTCAAGCTCGTGATTTGGTGAGAGGTCTACTCTACCTTTTTGAGAAGCACAAAAGTCAGTTATGAGGGCCCGAAACGGAGGGCGACTGGAATAGGCAAGAACATTGAACCAACAACATTACATAGAGACACAATCTGATATTGTTGTCCGTGTCCGTTAAATGAGATAGCTGAGGTAATTACCATATGGAAGCCGAGCTACTAACTTGTCATGAATGTATATGCCTTGACTGTCAGCATGAATATGCCGCTATTTGTGTTCAGCGTGATTGTGACTGTTGCAACCATGATGAGATATGATGCTCGAATTTAAGCGGGGCGCATCAGGCGCCGAGCATGTATGGTATGACGGCATGATGGCACATAAGTAAAAAGCAGTACACATTGCAATAATTCCGAAGCAACAAAGTAAAGTTATGAAAGTGTAAACCGGCTCCTTTTAAGACATGAATTTACTGATAGAATTATGCAAAAACCAATCGAAATAAGGCCTTTGAAACCAAAGCGCAACATGATAAGACAGTACTGCGAAGAATGCGAAGAAGAGGCAACCAAAGAGGCGGTATTTGATTTGGAAAATTTTGTCGCTGTTCGGAGATTTTGCGGCAGGTGCGTTGAAACTGCAAAGGTAGACTTTGCCGAAGCATAATGGAACAAATCCGGTTTAATAAGACAAGTTCATGACTCATTAATAATTCGATCCCGAATATGCCCCTAGAAAATGTGGTTATCGGTCGAAAAATTAGTTAATGAAATAAAACAAGACAAACCTGATCCGGCAGCTGCAAAAGCCCTGCAGGAAGGACTTGGAGGACAGTTCGGTGAGATGCGTACACTGATGCAGTACCAGTTTCAGAACTTTAACTTTCGGGGCGATGCCAAGCCTTTTCGTGACGTAGTTAGGGCCGTAGGAACAGAAGAGATAGGTCATGTAGAACTCATTTCCACAACTATCAATATGCTGTTGGACGGTTCCTCTACTTCGTCTTCTACGAAGGCTGTCGATCCTGATTCATTGCCCCTTGCCGACGCACTCGACGGGAATGGGAATATTCATCATTTTCTAGTTGCAGCACAAAGCTCAAGGCCGGTCGACGCCGCAGGCAACCCTTGGAGTGCGCTGTACGTCTATGACAGCGGCAATCTGGTGCTAAATCTTTTCTACAACCTGATGCTTGAAGCGACAGGCCGGCTTCAAAAGTGCAGGTTATATGAAATGAGCAAGAACAAAACTTTTCGGTCCACAGTATCCTATCTTATTGTAAGAGACCTTGCCCATGAGAAAGTTTTTGCAAAGGCACTTGAAGTACTGGGCGTCAACTGGGGAAAGGTCCTGCCTGTTCCAAAGGTTGACACGGATAAGATGCCGGAAGTTAAAGCACTGGAAAAGAAAAACCTGCACAACCAACAATGGACCTTCTCAAAGGAATCACAACTTGGTCAGATCTTCAAAGGAGAATCGCCATTTGGTGATGGAGAGATAGAAACAATGGATGGATTGCCAGATGGCTTTGATGTCCCAGTGCTTCCAGATAGAGAAGAAGAGTTTGCACCTGGCCTTGACAAAGACTTGAAAAGTAAGGCGCAGGAAATAGCGGGAATCACCAGACAACAGAGAGCGGCACAGTGATAGGGCTGCTCCCATTACTTTTTTTCATCAAAAGATCCGCTTAGTTGAAACGCCGGTGCTCCCCTTGCAATGCTGCTCTTCTATTTACTTAGGACTCGTCGCTTTTTCCGCTATTCGTTGCTTCCCTGCTTGGATCAAGTGAGTGCTGAGCCGTTAAGATTTTTAAGAAATGTGCATCGAACGGGAGAGAACTAAAGTACGAATAATGCGTAGATTAACTCCGTGTCCAAACCGCACTTCAAAATAGTTCCTGCCTTCTCTTCTCCTTGGCAAATCCGTCTATACATATTTCGCAGCTGAGATGATGATCCCGGCTACCGTGAGCGTGGGCGGCGTCGTGAGCGTGGTGGCGCCGAGTGAGAAAGGCAGAAGGGTTATGCGTCCTCTCTATATTCGTTGGTCTCTGCGACTTCCACAACCCGAACTTTGGGATTCTGCATGACAGTCTGCGCATCTTTACTACTCTCCCACATCTTTCTTAAGGCTTCTGCCATAGCTTGCGCCCGTGTCGCATTATCAAACTCCAAATCAATCATTACATAGTTTTGATCATCCTTTGGCCGCAATATCCGATAACGTCGCACGCCGGATTTTTCCCGCTTTAAAGGATCGGTGTCAAACATTTTCTTCCAAGCTTCAAAGTTGCCAACTGCGTGTTCAATTCGAACTATAGTTGTTGTCATACAAAGAAGCCTACAGTGTTATTCATAGATAAACGAGACACATACAACTTCTAGAAGTATCTGGTATCAGTTGGAACGAGCCTCTCCCAGGGAAGGCGAGCATTAATGATTCCCTAGCTGGAAAATGACCAAAAGTCAAAACAAAAAAAGAAAGGCGAGAGCGTACAGTTGTTTTTACTTTAGAGCGTCCTTTGCCTTTTCCTTAGCCTTGTCAAAAGCCGAGCTGGCCTTGTCAGCCGCATCTGCTGCGCCTTCTTTGACTTTTGTTGCGGCGTCCTCTGTACTTTTCCTAGCATCCTCAGCCGCATCCTCCACACCCTCTCTAGCCTTCTTGGCTGCATTTTTAGCATCTTGTTCGATATCTGACATGTGTTATCCAGTATGTCCAATCAATCTAAACGAGTTTCGAGATGAAAATAGAAAATAATTGTTCATAGGAAATGTATAGAATTACGTGGGGCATATGACGGACAATGAGGACGAGCATCAGAGAGTGCTTAGCCTAAGTAAGAAGGTCCAATGCCATCTTAAGTTCTGAGAGCTCATTCTTAACTGTCTCTTGGTCAGATTCATTCTCGGCATACTTTAACAATCGTTCACAGGCTTCTATTTCGGCAATTATGATATCCTTCTTGTCAAGGCAGAGTGCATGCGCTTGATCTACAAATGCGTATGAAACTTTCCTACCGTTATTAGTAGAACTATTGTATGTCTTGGCAATGACTATGTTTCCTGCTTCGTTCTCAATATTCATCGTGTACTAGGGAACTTTCAAGCCTTTAAGGGCTTGCGTAACATTGTTAGCAGGCCCTTCATGGTGGGGCGGGTGCAACCGCTAGCTGAAAGGCGAGTTTCCCGATTCTTTTCATTTTCAGCCTTTTCGTACCGTAACTGATGACTATATCTTACAATAACTAAGGGTATACCAATATTCTTAAATCTGCTGAGGTTTTTTACTATATTCAGGTGTATTGCTATGTTTCAAACCAATATCAGCGTCTTAGTTGATGCAATGCTGCAAAACGTCAGAGCAACATTAGGTAGAGAGGCATACGATGTAGTCATGTCTAAAATAATTGGCGATTACTTTGGCGAGTCGATGGATATACGTGAAGCAATCATGTGCAGGCCGGAATTATTTGAAACGGCTTTTCTAGAGTTGTTGGGACAAATGGGTATCATCCTTCTTTCAAAATCGTTAGCCGAGACCTGTCCCGAAAGCATTGGGATGCAGTATTCAAAAAGAGGAGATTTTGCGAGATACATCACGGCGCTATATAGTACGTAAGATTGGCGATTCTGTTAAGAAGGAACGCCATATCTAGAAAGCAATATTTCGGCAAGTATCTGTTAGAGCCCATCTTTGGCCATCCTTCGTATCCGGTTCAATCAGTGCTGAAATAAAAAAATCCCTAAAGATATTTCGTTTGCTATTCCATCTTTGTGATACGCTGTTGAATATTCTCTATTAGACCAATTTTCTGTTTGCCTGATTTGGTGACTAGACACAAGACCTTCTGCACGCCTGTTGGAAAAAGGAAGACTTGTCCAAACTTATAGCTGGCGCTCACATATTCAAGATCTCCCAAGTAGTCTCTCGCACTTTCTGTCATTGAGGTTACGATCTGCGCTCTGAAGGCCAATTGTTTCCATGTTTGCTCGTTAGGAACTGGCGTACCTTCTCTAACGTACCAGTCTACGGGTTCGTCTGCTTCAAGCAGCGCGGCAATTAGCACATCCTCGTCAGATTTAACTATCGATTCAAGAGAAAGTTCGTCCATGAGGGCCCCTGAATAATGATAGAAAGCCAATTCTTAAGAGTATCCACATGGCTTGGACTCTCCGTATTTAGAAACTGAATGATCAAAAAGGCGATAGGGACGGCGTGGGCGAGCCACAGGGGAGGGCAACGACTACCGTTGGAACCTTCGATTCGAGTATGCAAGGACTTCCAAAGTTTCACTGTCCTAGACCATGCTCCGTAGTTTGTATAACTTGTAGGTGTCGTATACTTGCCAGATGAAAAAAGGCAGAATTAACGCTATTGTCAGCCAATCTAGGTAAGGACCCAATAGGAAGTTAACCGCCGCACTATAACCAATTCCTCCCGCCAGTATCAGAACGCCACGTTTCACGAATCCAAGATAGATCTGACCCAGTCCAGAGATTAGCACCGACAGAAGAATCGCTAGCCCGAGACTCTTTTGCTTGGGCACAAAGTCAGTTCTCTGCGTCTCTTCTGGAGTCATGGAAGGTTCTCTTGTCGCTTTTACATAAAACGTGCAGTAAGCACCGACATCCATGGGCAGTTCTTTACCACAATGTCTACAAAATACCATAGTCCCAAGTAGAACATTATACGCGATGCTCTTGACTTTTGTTCTTCTATGCAAATCTTATATATTGACTTGGAATAATGGTGTCGTGCCAAATCAGCCTCCTAGGATGACTCTCTCAACAAAGGATTGGTTCTTGATTCTAATTGCTACAATCATTTCTTTACTTTCTCAGGCAATGTATGATATGGGCAAGAGTATCCTATTGCCATATGTTCATGGCATAGACAACTTTGCCAGCTTGGGAGCGGTTAGTTTAGCGGTATTCTTTTGCTGATGATTTACAGATTTACTATTCAGAGGAAGCAAGCTGATACTAGCTCACGGGAAGAGTTGGTTGATGAAAAGTAGGCTCTGAGGCCGGCGGGCGATGAGGGTGTGCCAAAAGCCATATCCACATTCTCTTCTCTTAATATAGTTAATCAAAGCAGGCTCCAGGTTCCTTGTATCTTTTAATAAAACGTCTTGCTGCTTATGCTGATGGCAAAGTTAGAGACATTAGCAATGATGCTTTGTGTGTCAATGCTTGCAGGTTTGGCTGTATACACATTGGCAATCCTTGAAGTGCCGGGAACGCAAGGCGTGCTGCAAAAGGCTGAAGCAATAAGAAGGAGTACACATCAGTGTCCCGGTGGTTGGTTTCCGGGTTGTTAAGCGATATATAAGCAGACCAGCTGGAAGCGAGCCTGCCGAGCCCCGCCTCAGGACGGGCGAGGTTGAGGGTGAGGCGTGGGGTGGCGGATGGAGGAGGGCTGTTCCTAGTGGCGCTAGTGTCTTTTCAAGATCTCTCTCCAGTAATAAGAATGAGCTATAGAGCTACAGAATAAGTACTAAAATAGCTAGCGCCGGTAGCGACACTATCCTTAGGCAAAGATGTCGTTCTGGCATATCTTAGTAGACTATAGATTTTTCGCTAAAATACATAAAAATAAGAAAAAGAGGGAGAGAGTAGCAGCAGAGATTCTGTCGAACTGCCACTACTACTGCTATTATATTATCTGCAAGCGTCGTCAGAATGTCCCGGCCCGAAGGAGTGGCAATGCTTAAAGCTGTTTCCATGCGGAGGATCAGCAAATGCCTGTTGTGGGAGGACAACGCTTGGGACTACCGCTGCTGCGACTAATCCCATGGCTGCAACGATTGCAACCACAGCGATTATGGCCTTGAGATTGCTCATGGGCGTATACCTCGGAACAAATGATTTTAAGTATTTCTCCATTTGCGAAGATGATTAGAAGATAGGCAAATATTTGGTCAAAATAAAATAAGAAATAGTGACAGATCATGAAATATAGTACTTCATTCGCTTGACCAATAGCCTAGCATACAATCAGAACTCCCTTATTGCATAAAATATGGTAATGGCCGATGCGAGCCACAGGGCTTGTATGAATTACGGCTGTGCCTCTGCATCCAGTTTGGCTAGCTCTTCTTGGCAAATCTTCATCATTTCAAGCTTTAACGCCTCTGTCAAGGCAGACAAAGGATCCTCGCCCGATGCTTCATAGGCTTTGGCGTATCTGCTAACATCGGCCAGAAGTTTTTCTTCATTGATTTGCTCGGTCACGGCCATAGCTCAATGTGGGAATTTAAAAGGGAAGCTGGAAGAGAAAGCGGGGCTTAACTCTACATATCGCACAGATGAATCATATTCAGTTGTTGATCAGTCCGACTTGTCTTCCCATGTCACCGGTTTACAGGTATCATCTTGAAAATCTTGTCAAGGACTTTTTCGATCTCCAGATCAGGTTTCCATTCTCCGGCGTTCCGCTCCTCTCTAATTTTTTCGACACGTTCACGAATGAGTATCTCGGTAAGTTCGGGTTTCTTGACAATATCAGCTACCTTCAATCCATACTTGCTGTTGGTGATGGCGGATATGGCATTCATTAATACCGATCCGTTTTTCATCTTCTCCTCAACTTCTTCCACGCTCAAGGTGGCTCCGTTAACTTTTCCTGCGAGCAGCTCCGCTACCTTCTCTACTACCCTCTTCGTACCAAAATTATCATATTCAAAATCCTTGTTCCAAGCTCTAGACATTCCAGTTTTTATGATGCCTCTCGCTTGGTGTTCGGCAAGCATTTCGAGGGACTCCTTCTCACGTCCACGATCTCGAAGACTTCAATGTCGCTCCTCTTCACGGCCTCAAACAGAGCCTGAAGATTGGCTTCCATAAACCCTTATCGCCGTCACAATAATCATCAGGATCTAGCAACTCGATCCCTAAGTTTCTAGATAGCATAGTGACTAGAGTTTGGCAAGCTCGTCTGCAAAGTAATTCTGACATATCGTACAATCTTTGTCAAGCTGCATTATCTTCCCTCTAAAGTCAGCATGGGCAGACACATGCCTAATTACAACTTCAACACCTAACTTGGCTCCTTCAATGTCCGCATTCATCATTGATGACATATTGTATCTAAGAAATACATCATTATTTTATAGAGTATCGGTCCTGCCGTCTCTGTCGCCGGCAGATGTAACTTGGCAAAAGACGATGTTTTACCCCAAGCAAGACACCTCAAGCAAGCTAACGGATAAATCACTCAGGAATTTTAGTGATGTCATACGCTGCACAAGAGCTAGCCAGACATTGGCTCTGGTCTGATGCTTGTGGCGTATGGACAAAAGAACAGAGATGCCTGCGTTCTTTCGACTTCACAAAAGGACACGGACGCGGGTATCTCTTTCATCCGAGCTTTTAACCGTTAACTTTGGGCTGCGAGTATCACGGATTTCTCTAATTTCCTTCCAGAAATGATAAAAGAATCACCATCCGAATTGCTTGCCAAATGGAAAAGAAAAACATCGAACAACAACCGGATCAAACCGTAAACATGGAAAAAGGAAAAGTTCAAGTCGCAAATATCGGCAAGCTAAAGGTAACCAAGTTTACCTTTGAACCAGGATGGACATGGGAAAAATGCGAGAAGCCATTGTTTAACACAGACAGCTGTCAGCTGACTCACAATGGATACATAATCTCCGGAAGGTTAATGGTTAGGATGGTTGATTCTGGAAAAGAGATGGAATATGGACCAGGTGACACATTTTACATACCTGCAGGGCATGACGGGTATGTCGTTGGAAATGAGCCTGTGGTCGGCTTGGATATTTCTCCTAGCTAACACAAGCGGCAGATTTTGGAAGAGGTTTTAGATAGGGTTTAGCCTAGCCAAACAAGCTAGGTTTAGCCCCGTACGGCTATGGACTGGGCGGGATTTGAATTTGAGCTCCCCAATGGATTTTGTAAAATAGCTGCTATGCTGAAAAGAGAAAGTTGTTAGACTTTATTCCCGATTTGGAAACAATATGGAAAATCACTTAAATCAATCCAAACCTTTTCCAAGCATACAATGACTGAAATGGTTTCTTATGAACAAACAAGAAGAGAGATACAAAAAACATTTGGGAGCATACCGGGCTTCATGGCAGCAGTACCGCAGGACGTTCTTGTCCAGATGTGGCCAATTATGAAGACATACATGATGGGGCAGACCAAAATCCCACCAAAATATCGGGAAATGATTAGCTTGGCAGTTGGAGCCACACTAAAGTGTCCATACTGTGAAATGTTCCATAGGGCATCAGCAAAAATGAGCGGTGCGACAGACGAAGAGTTGGCAGAAGTGGGCGTCTTAGTCGGACAGGTGACATTTTGGAGTTCAATCCTTCACACATTGAATTATGACATGAGCACATTCATGAAGGAGTTCAATGCGATGGGAGAGTATTTGTCAAAGCAGTCTCGACAGACTGTCTAAACAATGGCCTATTTTTTTGGCTGATGCTTGCTACTCCTCCTTGCTTTCTATTCTTGCTCATCTATTTGAGAAGTCTTCGCCCGCCGCACCCAAGCTTTTGCCGTCGATTTCATGACCTATTTTTGGCGGCAAAAATAAGGGATTTGTTCTTAAGTGAACTACTATCGGACAAGTCCGGCGGACTTCTCGCCACTTTTCTTTTAAAGGTGGGGCCGACATGACGTACTCTGTTGCCCTTGAAGTGGCCAAGACAATAACAAAATCATTGTATGTGCTCTCTGGCCTAAAATATGGAGCGCGGCCAATCTTCCTCTCCTTCTTCATCTTCCTCCTCTGCCTTGAGCTTACTTCCCAATAGATTCACGGACACACGCCAAAACTTTGGCTTTATCTCTGACCGCTTTCTCTACCATTTTGAACAGACCTAAATCTATCCACTCTTTTGGCGGTTTTGCCAAACATTAACATGTGTAGTGTTTCGGGCCATGGGCATAATGCCTCGCAGATGTTTACTTACGTCATTATTCTTTCTGCGCTTTTGGTGGCTCCTGCAATATTTTGTTGTAATAATGGCGAGTTGTGGCCGCTTCCAAAACAGACTCGGCACTTAGATCTTCAGGTCGGATATGTGCCTAAAGTTCTCGCCCTTTCCTTTCATCATTACCACCTTGGCGAGAATCCTTTCATCGGCAGTATACAGAGTCGCATCAAGGTATTCGGCCAATGAAATGTACGACGAATCGTAGAGGGATATTCCGTATGCAAACGAATTCTGAACGCAGAGCGCAGCCAGATCGCCTAGGACAGGATACAACCACAGCTGGTACTTTTCCAAAGCCTTGGAAGCTATCTTGACCTGCTCTTCTCCAAACTCCGGGTTGTATCTTAGTGCATTTAGGACCTCGTACGGGAGTAGATGCGGAACTGCAATCTCCACTTTTCCATCTATGTAGAGCTGTCTCAATGCCAGGGCATTTTCCGTGTTCTCCTCGTCTACAAACCATTTGACGATGACAGAGGCGTCGGCAACAACAACGACTATTGGCGCTACTATTTTCTTGCTTCTCTCCACCTTCGTATCTCCTCAGTTGAGTTCCATGTTTTGGAGGAGGAGGTACCCTTACGTATGCTGTCTGTCAACGACGCCGCCTCGCTCAGCGCATCGAAATCCAGAGTCCTGCTGGCGCCCTTTGCTTCTTCCTCTTCAATCTTTGCAGCCAAGGCTCGTCTTATGATTTCGCTCCAGTTTACATGAGAGAATTTTTTCATCTTTTCCTTTACGCGCTTGTCGACCTTGACGCTGAAAACTTCCACGATATGGTATTACCATATCTGGTAATAAAAATATTACCGACGAATATACATCGAGAAGGTATTCGCTTCTTTGCTTCACTTGCGTTTGACTATACAAATAACGTAACTTCACCATGGAACAGGATCGTCTCTCCCTCTCCCTCTCCCTCTCCCTCTCCCTCTCTCTCCCCCCGCAGAGATATCCTCGAGGCTCACAGAAGAGCGATGTAGATAGATAAAGCTTATAGAAAGGGCACAGCTATAAGATTTACCCGCCTTGGGGAAGATAAATGCAATGACAAAGAAATCGCCAAGAGGAAAGAGGAGACACGGGTAGTAACCGAGCTCCGGATAGGGATGTACAAAGAAATGAGGAGGAAGAAAAAAAAGAAAGAAGGACTCGTTAACTCGAGTAATAATAATGTAGTAATATTTACAGCTTCATCGATATCTGATGAAAACATTGAATGGATGCTAAATGACAATACAAAGATGGTTCTTAGCAAGCCCGTGTCTCAAGATGATTTGCAGTCTGTCGTAACCAAGTTTGTGGTGTCAGGTCAGCCGGGGAAGAAGATGTGGGAAGCGTAGAGTGGGAGGCGAAAGACAAAGCATATGACCCTTTCATCCGAGTACAAAAAACAGGTTCTTGCTGTAGTTGATGGCTCAGTAGGTCTTGCAGGTGGATTGCTAAATGAGCGCCATGTGCTTGAAAAACTTGGACAACAGATAACCCGAATTATTTCTGCATCAAGAATAGAAGGAGACGAAGAAGTTGCTTCCTTTGCAATGCATGTCAATAATGTGGTAGTAGCACTTGCATCGGGAAGACTGGTGCCGGATGAAAATATCCGATCTCTTCTCAGAGAATCTTTCCTAGAGATACGGAGAAGTACACAAGACAATGACGACAACAACAACAATAATAATACTAGTAGTAATCGCACGCAGATAGATCCTGCCATCATTAACAAGCTAAAGTCTGTTCTGACTGCTGCTGCAAATACCTCAGAGAAGGATTTTATTTTTTTGAGTAGCATAGATGTCCTCTATATCGATGCGGACGACTTTGTGTACAAAAGTCTGGCAAAACGTGCAACCGATTCAATGGCAACGATAATGAAGATGACGTCGATAAAACTTGTGTCAAATGCATCTGAAGCAAGACAATTGTTGTTTTCGTCCCAAGAAAAATTTGACGTTATTCTGTGCGAGACTGATCTTCCGGATGAGAGTGGGCTTGAGCTAATCAAAGAGTTTTCTTCGCGCTATCCAGTAGTAGCCATATCCGCATCAGATGATCCCCGCAGTATCCAGCTTGCTATGAAAGCAGGTGCAACTGACTATATAGTTAAAAACGAGACGGGCATTAGGATGCTGCCTAGGTCTCTTCACACTGCGGTAGTTGAACGGCAAAAAAGAGGCCAAAAGACACAGAAAGACGAAATACTCAAGGATCCTCGGGCTGCAAAAGTGCTTAACTACTTGATGGTAAGCGAGGATTCTGTCATAGAACAGACGGTAGAACCATCAAGCTACTACAAAATGCAAGTACTTGAACCTGAAAGGGATTTTTCCGATACATTTGCCACGCTTGAGCGAGCTGGCTATGTTACCAAGAGCAGCAAGCGCCTTGCACTTTGCTGTCCGCGCTGCCGCTCTGCTAACCTAGTTTCATACTTTGTTTGTGCCAATTGTAACAAAAGCGACTTTATCAAAGGCGATGTGATTGAGCACAACAGGTGTGGATACAACGACATGGAGTTTGCGTTTCAAAAGAATGACAGTAAGGAGCATCTCTTTTGCCCAAAATGCAACAAGGAGTTAAAACTAATAGGCGTCGATTACTTGAGGACGGAAGCTGCGTACAAGTGCAAAGAGTGTAGCAACATTTTTCCAGCGCCTGAACAGAGATTCGTTTGTCATGACTGTGATAATTCCTTTAGACTCTCAGAAGGAGGCTGGAAGTCAATGTACATGTATAGGCTAAATTCCGCCAAGGTTCAAGAGCTAAATCAAAAGACACTTCCTCTTCAGTCCGTCGAGGAATATCTCTCATCGAAGGGCTTTAGGATTTCACTTGAAGATTATGTGGATTCAAAACTTCAGAAATTTGGACAGTTTGATCTCGTGGCTTACAAAGAAAATACAATTTTTGTAATGATAATTCTTGGCGACGACATAGAGCTGAATCATTCAAGGATAATTGAGCTCGATACTATGAGCCGAGCGGTCGGTTCACGTGTGACAGCGTATGCGATAACGTTTACGGATCTGCGCCAAGTAACGAGGGATCTGCTGTCAAAGTTTGGAATAATTGTCATACAGCTAAAGCGCCCGGACCAACTGCTGAGCAAAATCCAAGAGTATGTTTGATGATTTGTTATCAACATCATTGTCATCATCATTATTGTTATTTGCTCTTTCCCCTGGTGTGGAGACTTTTATTTACAACTTTGCCAACGGATTTGTAGCATGGATTTCTACGCTTACAATTTGGGATTTTATAACACTTACATGGTTTGCTTTTATCATCGACATTTCACGAAACGTGGGAAAAGCGATAATTCTAGCTAGCGACCATTTCTTGAGAAAGTGGAAAAAGGAGTATCATTATTATTCTTCTTCTTCGCTATCTGCTCCATTCAGTACGACGACTACTACTACCACCACTGATAGTGACAGTCGCAGTAGTAGTAGTGGTGGTGGTAGTGCTGTTGTTGGCAGATTTGAACCAAATATATCCATAATAGTTCCTGCTCATAACGAAGGTGCTGCAATAAAACATACGATACAATCTCTGCTTGAAAACTCTTATCCGAACAAAGAGATTATTGTTGTAGATGATCACTCGACAGATAACACATACCAGGAAGCATTGCCTTTTATGCAAAAAGGCCAGATAAAGTTGGTCCAAAGAAAGTCAGGAAAAGGCTCTAAATCTTCTGCAATCAATTACGGAGTAGTTTTTGCAACAGGAGACTACATCATGATAATGGATGGTGATACGCTTGTGGAGAGGACTGCCATCCAAGAAGTTGTCAACCAACTCGGCGTACGTGGGGTCTCTGCAGTCTCTGGAAATGTAAGAATTTTTGCTGGCGACGGGGGAAAGAGAAACCTGCTGACACGCCTACAGTCGTACGAGTACCTAGTCGCCTTTGAGGTTGGACGGCGCTACAATGCGCTCATGAACATGCTGATAATAATTCCTGGAGCGTTTGGCGTTTTTCCAAGGTCGCTTGGAAAAGAAATAGGAATGTACGACACGGACACTATTGGGGAGGATTTTGACCTCACCATCAAACTACTAAAAACGGGAGGAAAGGTTTCCTTTGCGTCTAATGCCATAGCGTGGACTTATTGTCCAAACAACTGGAAAGGCTGGCTTAGGCAAAGAATTCGATGGGCTCACGGTCAGCTTGCCGTGCTTATGAAGCACAAGGATACAACTGGCGTGTACAACACCTACCGCCGGCAACTAGTTGTGGCATTTTATGACATGATAATGATGGATATTGTTTTGGTGTTTGTAAGGATGGCTGGGTTTGCATGGGTAATCGCTGCATACGGTGATAGACTCGCTTATGTGATGCTGATGATGTTGCTACTTTACCTGGGTAACGAACTGGTAGCTATCCTGACAGCAGCCCTCTTTTCCCCTCGCAAAGAGGACCTCAAGTATGTTTATCTGGTGCCAATCATGGTGTTCTTTTACCGCCCGTTTTACTCTTGCGTTAGGCTTTACGCCTACTTGAAAAGATTGCTAAAGAAAGATGCGACCTGGTGAGCCCTTCCTTCAAAACCATACACAAGATGAACGTTTGCGCAGAATCCAAAGGAAGGGCTCTAATTAGGCACCGAGTCGTGTAGAAGCTACTGCAGACAGTAGTACACTGCTATATGTGCAGATAGAATGTTTAAGCAATTTTTCAGTCATGCTGATATTCAAAACGCCATTTGGCAACCAGAAAATCCTCTCTTCTCTTTAGGCCGGCGGACAAGCGGACCGCTTTGCCGAATTGGATACGCTTCCTGCCAGAGTGCTGACCATCCTTCTCCTCCGCCGCGGCTCCTGACCGCCATTTGTACTATGGCAAGTTCTGCAAATATTGGCCTTCCATCGTATTCTACTATAGGCTTGCCGGCCATGTCGTCTTTGATGGGCTTGCCCTTCCAACGATTGAATATGATGCTGATTGCTGGCACGCTAACTTCTAGACCCAGAATGACTTGTTCATGATCAGGCTCTAGACCCTTTGGAAATAATGGATAAAGTGCACCTGCAAGGATGGCAGTGCTATCCGTAGTACTGTTATTATTGGCAATAATGGGGGCCACCGCCTGTTGTTGTGATAATGATAATGATGACGACGGTGATGCTTTGCAAATCGTAGATCCAACCTCGATGAAGGGGGATTCTAGAAGATACTCTATGATGTTATTATATGCACGTCAAATCAGGCTCACCTTTGCTGACAGCCGGGCTTCCATGAGCAAATTTGTTTTCTAATTAGACACGAGGGGAAAATTGTAGGCTTGTCCTTTGAGGGTCGTTTTCTACAGAATACGACCTTCTAGCCCTGCAGGACGCATGTGTATCTCCCCCTCCACAAACATTGCGACCAAAAAGAAGTTGTGCTCTCTCTCTCTGCATGCCTGCCTATTTAATACATAATAGTTGAGTATTACTTTAGTAACAGTATTACTGGCAAATGGTAGAAGAGGGCGAAAGCATAGTCACTGTCACAAAAAAGGGCCAAGCAACGATTCCAAAGGCCCTTAGAAAGAAGCATCGGATTGGAAAGAAGGTGCTTGTTATTGACACCGAGGAAGGAGTCCTCATAAAGCCCGTGCAGGATCCTTACATGGAAAAGGGTTCGCTCAAGGCGCTCTTTGAAGACAGGACATCAAGAGAGCTTGTTGAAGAAGCACAGCTGGAGGAAATCAAGAAGGACAGAAGGAGTCTGCTAAAAGAAGGCGGCAAAGATAGGCAGTGAGCGTTGTACTTGATACTCAGGCCATGTTGATCCTCTACTTGGAGGAAAAGGGAGCTGAGCGCGTAGCAGAACTCCTTACACAGGTTCTTGAGGGAAAGATAAAGGGGTACATGAGTGTCGTCAATCTTGCCGAGCTGTACTACATTCTTGCCCGAAAGAGCAGCAAGATTGCCGAAGAGAAGGAGAGAAACCTCCGTAGTTTTGGCATCAGGATAGTTCCGGTGAAAGGTGATCCTGAGGATGCAGCTATGTGGAAAGAAGCGGCTCTTCTCAAAGCCAGTCCTTCTCTCTCTCTCTCTCTCTCACTTGCATATGCCTTTGCGGCCGCGACAGCCAAAGTTCTATCGTCGACATTGGTTACTGGTTCAGATCCTGAGTTTGAAAGAATAAAGGGAATTAGGACAGAACGAGTAGGGTAAAGGAGAAGATGCAGCACAGCGATAGCAAGAGCGTCATCATCATCACTGAATGAATTTGCCTTGCGCCATCTGGAAAGCTTCTTGCAAGAATCAATATCCTGGTCATTTTTGGCTCATTCACATTCAAACTGTTGTGCTGTGCCTCTCGCTCTGCAAAACTGTTGGAAACTTGCGTTGAATTTTTGCCATATGGTCTCTGTATGTTTCAGAAATATTTTGAATTCCTTCTGTGACTTTTTGCTGGATCGACAGAACCATGGTTCTAGAAGTTTCTGGATCGTAGTTATGATGCCACCATCATACCTTTGCTCTATGCTCTCTATTCGCTTTTTCTGTTCTTGGATTCTTGTGTTGTTTTTGGCTATCGTCTCCTCTTGCTCGTAGATCGTTAGCTGCAAGTTCTGTGACTTACCATACTCTTTTATAACTTCCTCAGGGCTTCAAACGGATCTCCTTACAGGTCTGCAGTGTCGTAGATCTCTTGTATTGTCTCTACGCTGAATCCCTTTCTCCAAAGCCTGTCGCAGGTCCGTGCTACTGCTCGTTTTTTCTCTTTGCTAATCTCCACACCTTTCTCAGATGCGCTAACGGTGGCGCGCTCACTCCTTACCAAGGAGCAGCGAGCGCGAGCAAGAGCACATGGTCTATCTTTTGCCAAGGGGTATGACGAAGGTAATTGTGCACTAAGCTTTAGCCATCCTCCAGTTGTCACAGTGAACATTTTGATTGGAAAGTCGTACTGATTGCAATCAGTACTTTCCAAAGTCCCAAGTCGAAAAGTAACTTGGACTGATTTCCAACAATATTGACTTGCCACTTTTTACAGTCTCAAGGATGGATCTTGCAGTCGGATGATCCACGCTGCCAAGATACTTTATCATTATCTTTTCAACGATTGGCAGGTTGTCTTTTGGATTTTCAGATATCTTTGTTTTTCCCTTTCCTTTTACGCCCTTTACCGGCATTGCTTCATCATCGATGCAGAAATAGACTGTATCTCTTTTTCTCACGTTAGCTATTTTCCTGGAATCGACATTTGTGTTGATATAGATCTTTTCACTACGAGGTTCGTAGATAAACCACACTGGATGTACGTTTGGGTCTCCAAGTTCATCTACGGTTCCTAGCCTGCAATTTTGTTTGCTTGTGGAAAGAAAGTTACGCAGTTCCTGCTCATCCATCGGTGCCCCCATGCCAGGGGTAGCATGGATTATTTTCATTGCAACGCATCACCTACAAACATATGTGACTATGATAGGTCACGGCTTTGCCTCAAATACGAGATTGAATGGTGTCTGCGCAGCCCTGCGGAACTTTGAGAATCCTACTCCCGTCACTATATCCCGAATCCTAGCCTCGCCCGCCTGAGCTCCTAACGCAGGTCCATTCTCGCTTAACGAAGATGGAACGCAGACCACTGTCGAAACAGAATAAGATAGCCTTCCCAGCGGGTTTAGGTTATCCTCTATCTTGTCGTTGGCAAATGGCTCTACTATCATCCAAGAACCATTTTTCTTTTTCAGAGTTTGCAGAACATGCTTGGCAGCTCCGGCAGGGTCGCCCATATCGTGGAAGCAATCAAAGAATGTGACCAAGTCATAATCGTCACCCGAATAGTCTGTCGAGCCTGCAACTTCAAATGTAATATTTTTCAAGCTCTCCTTTTCCGCTTCTTTTCTAGCCCATTCAATTGACGGCTTGTGAAAGTCAAAGCCTATGACTTTCGAGTTTGGGTACGCTTTGGCCATTAGTATGGTGGAGGAACCGTGACCGCATCCTACGTCAGCAACTTTTGCGCCGCCACCTCCATTTTTGAGCTTTGCTTCAACGCCATCTAGCGCTGGAATCCAGCTTGAAGTAAGATTTGCAACATAGTTTGGTTTGAAGAACCTCTCTGTTGCTTGAAACAGATAGTGATGATGGTCTCCCCATCCAAGTCCTTTGCCGGTTTTGAATGCCTCGATGATCTTTTCCTCATCTTTGAATAGTCCTGTTATCATCTGATAGGCTCCTGCAATGTACGCGGGACTATTCTCATCTATCAGGGCGATTGCATGTTCTTGCGGTAGCTCATATGTCCCAGAATCGGCGTTGTATGTAACAATTCCACCAGCAGCTTGAGCGGCAAGCCACTCTCTCATTATTCTTGGATGAGTATTCGTCCTCCCTGCCAACTCTTCTGGCGTCAATGGTCCTGCTCCAGCCATGGCCTTGAATAGGCCCAGCCTATCCCCTGCAAAGGTGAGCAAAACGCCCAGAGCCGCGCCCCATTCAGTTGCGGATTTTTCGACGAACTTGTTCAGCTTGGTCTTGTCAACTGCTACTGACATTTTTGCGTTCAAACCTCCCGAAATTCATAAAACAAAAATGAATTTTTTTGTATTTAAGCAATTTTCCAGATCGTATCCAGGTTGGATGCCAAGAATCCTTTCCATGGACTCGTTTAGTTTTTGTGAGGTTCGTCAATCCCGTTAAATCACAAATCTTGGGGCTCTTGTCTATACCCGCAAATGTTATGGGTAGATACGGCGACTCGCTCCAGAAATGGCGATTTTGATTTGTGCTTGCAGAGAGCATATGCATCAGCTCAAGCACAATACGGCGCATCATGACTTTTGCCTGCTTTTATCGTGCCTATCAATGCGTGTTGTCCTTTTGCTTCTCATGCCTGCCTGATTCTGCCTATCGCGGGCATGTTTTATTATCCAGGTGCCCGCAATCTGCCGGCACAATTCTGGAGCACTAATGCGTGGGACATTGACGTGCACTGGAAAAAGTCAAGTCGACAACTATAGAAGTGCTACTTCCAAGTCTGTGATAATGGGAGGAAGAGTGAGGCGGCATAGGTGACACAACTATTTGGCTTTGAGATAATGCCTACGTGTTCCTTTTTCTCTCCTTCCTCGGCCATCCGCCCCTCTCCTTCTCCCTCTCCCTCTCTGCACCGTGCTCTCTGGGTTATAATAGCCGCATGCAAGACAACTTCAAGCCGACCTCTATTTGCCGGGATCGGCCATAGCTGTCGCGCATGTACCCAGATCCTTCGATCTGTACGCATGTACGCATGTACGCATGTACGCATGTACGCAAGTATGTATGGAGGTGTAGCCATGAAATTGTGTGTCTACAAAGGTAGGCTTTCATGGCTACGCCCCGCAATTCAGCTTCACAACGGGAGAAAGAAGAATAGCCGTAAAAGGAGTCCAAATGATGGATATCTGGATGATCTTGCGGTTTGGGCTTTCCGTTGGGAGATCGTGTGCGTGTGTGCTCGCATGTACCTGATCGTTTATGGCTATAAATGGTCAAATGCTAGTGTGTATCCGGTAGCAACAGTTGTTTCTAGTGGGTCATGCAATGGTTGCCTTTCTCATTGCATATGCAGTATCTAGAATGCTCGTTACTTCTGAAGATAAAAGGAGAAGATTAGCCGGGACAACAAAAATCGCCTTGGCACTTGTTATGCTTCTTGGAATCTTGCCGGATACTGATATTGTGTTTCAAGCTTTCGGGATAATACCTCACAAGACGTTCACCCATAGCGTCATTCTTTCCGCGTTTCTGGTGGCTCCTGCAATATTTGTAGTGGCAAGGTGGCCCCTAAAGCAGACTCTGGCAGCCTCGCTGGCATATGCACTTGCGTATGCACAGCACTTGTTTGACGACATAATTGTTGGAACCCTCAACGTAGCATATCCATTTGGCACCATTCCTGTTGGTATCGGCATCGCTTATGGGTCAGTTTATCATCTGGCGCTAGAAATCGTGCTCGTGGCCGCAGTGGCTGCCATCGTCATGAAAGGGTCATTTGGCAAAACACGAAAACAATCGGAGAGTTTTGGCCAACGGTCAAACAATTATTATTCTCTCTATAGGCTGCACTTGTTTGGCTTTGGCAAAGTCGACAAGGTCTGCTATGCCCTGTTGATGCTGTCTTTATTGGTGTCGTTTGCGTACTTGCTGCAAGAAATGAAATCAATTCCGCGCCTGTTCATCGAATCGGACCTTGAAGTTGCCCTCTTTGTTATCCTGCACCTTTCTGCGCTGGCGCTCGTATCATTTATGATACTGGTATCTAGAGAAAATGCAAAGCCGGAGCCCTCTTCAAGAGAAGAGACGGTCAGAGATGTGTAATTTATTAGATGTACTACATATATTGATGAATATGTGTATGCGATAATTGTAGAGCAAGATGCCTGGGATCAGATGCCAGTTTTGTGGTATACCACTCGACAATGAGAAGCAGTTCATAGGTCATTACATAATAGGCCATGAATTAACTCTGGAATCGGCACGGTCGATATGGAATTCTGAATCTGGGCTAATAGTAATGAATGAAAAGGAGCGGGTGTGAGAGAATAAAAGTTGTTGTATTGCTTGCGGTGCCACAAACGCGTTGAAGTAGTGTATAACGAGCTTTGCGAAAAATGCTACGATGATAGTGTTGTTATTACTGCCCGCAGAGGGTCATCATCATCATCATCCGGAGATTCAAGAACTCGAAGCAGGCATAGGCATATGTAGACAAGCCTTGCCAGGGCGACAGCAGCAGAAGAAGAAGAAGAAGACTAGTCAAAATAAGGGTCAGTTTTTGGATTGACATCATCAGAAGTGGTAGTGGTGGTGGTAGTAGTCGTTGCCCTCTTGACTTGATTTGCCAAGTGTAGACAAGATGCTGATGTGTTTCTTTCATGCAAAAACTCTCTCTATCTCTTGTTACCAGTCTTCTACCTTCAATCCAGAGATGCGTTCAAAGTGTTTCTTGTTTCTAGTAATCAAGACCTGCTTGTTTGCAAGGACAATGCTGGCTATCAAAAGATCAGATTCGCCTATAGGGTTGGACTTGTCGTTGAGAGCCCCGGCAGCCTTTGCAGAGTCCCTATCGAGAGCAAGCAAAAAGAAGGCGTCCAGCAGCTTGTCGACCCTGGCAAGTTCTGTATTGGAATCCTTTGATTTGTATGCCCCCTTGTACAGCTCGAAGGCGTTTATTATTGTGGTGTGCAGGGGCTCCTGTGTGGATTCCAGCTCTTCTAATTTGCATTTAGCTGCAGGGTCCTTTCTAATATAAGCAACCAAAAAGTCAGTGTCAAAGCAGACCATTTTCTTCTTCCTTCCTTCTCTCTTTTTCTCCGCCACTGCTAAAGCTCTACGTCACGGGTCTTGAAGTTCTTTCTAAACTCCTTGCTTGCTTGTTCAATGTTGTCTGCCAGCTCTGGCGAATGCATCTCGTCCATCATCTCAAGCAGCCTTTTAGCGCTGCCCTTGTTCCCAGTCAGCCTAAGAATGACATCTGTGAACGACTCTCCTTCCTTCTTGGAGGCTTTTAGCGCCATGTATGCTTCCTCTGTGATGGATAGCGTCCTTGTAGGCATGCCAAGAACATATAATACACATATGTGTATTTAACCCTTTGAAACCCTCCCAAAAATGGGGAAAATAGCCAGGGCCCTTTCTCGGTTCAAGATGTCTTTGGTCTGCCTAGACACGACTGTCTCATAGACCTGGATAGGAACGACGAAAAAGCATGCGTCTTTTTGATAGGACAACCATCTAGGCGTGCATACGCAGCTGCATTCCGCTTATACAAGCTTGTTCTTGTCGTCAGGAGGGAAACCTTATATGTATACAGATATGTATACATATTTGGTGACGAAACCTGGCCTCAAAGACAATAATGATCTCTGAAAAAGCATACGAAGTACTGAAAAGAAGGAAGAGGAAGAACGAGTCCTTCACAGACGTAATACTCCGGCTCAGCTCGGAGAAAGGAAGCGTTGCAAATTTACTTGACTTGGTGCGGGAAGAGGATTTTGAGCCAATCAGCCCTGAAACAGCAAGGCATATGAAAGAGGCCAGCAGCGAGTTCAGGAAAAACTTTCAGCTGCGCGATGCAAAGCTCTGATCCAGAATGGTCTGCTTTGACACCGACTTTTTGATAGCATTCCTACAGAAAGATCCGGACGCAATAAAAAAGCTTGAGGACATCCAAGTAGGAGACGGGGATACTGCGGCCATTACAACGACAGTAAATGCAGCAGAACTGTGGAAGGGCGCATACCGGTCTAAAGACGGGCAAAAGGAAGCTGCCAAAGTAAAACGGCTGCTGGATTTGCTGGAGTTGATTACGCTTGACCGCGAGTCTGCAAGAATGGTGGGCGAGCTTGATGCTACGACAATAAAGTCAAAGCCAATTGGCGAAACAGACCTTCTCATTGCGAGCATCGCTCTTTCAAACAAGCAGCCCCTTGTCACAAAGAACAGGAAGCACTTTGAGCGCGTGCCCGGGCTGCAGGTAGAAGGCTGGTAGTGCGCACGTACTTTTATTAAAAGATACTGCAAAGTTATTGGGTCATGAGTGTTGTCTCGTTATTATTACCTATGACCCGAAGGGTTAACGGAAAGCCGCGCAAGCTCTTTCTGGAATTAGCTGCTCTTGCAGCCTGTAATGCCGCTCATACATCTACGCTGTCTTGAGGAGAAAAAAGTTGTAGGCTTGTCCGATGAGGATTGTGCTCTACAGAGAGAGAACGACCCTCTTGCCCTGCAGGATGCGTGTGCATTTATGCTCTATAGACCTTGCGACCACGAAATTGTGCTCTCTGACACAGCGCACGCGCTGGCCGTCGTGGGCGGTGCTAGAAACATTGTCTTAGGAGATGATCACCTGATCAGCTTGGGCAGTTTCAGAGAAATAAAGATCCTGACTGTTGCCAGTATATTTTGAAGATATTGAATGAACAAAAATAACGTGAAGCTGACAGTGGACGTATTTTAGGTATAATTGTGGTTGATATCGACAAGACTTGTTTGCCAAATTAACATGAGGGCAAAATTGGAGCAAAACAAGTGTTGGGAAGCGCCTTGCAGTTTCTTAGCATGACTACTACCACTACCACACATCTGTATGATGAAGATGTCTTTGAAAAAGTAAGAAAGAAAGTGACGACGAAAACAGAAGGACAGGAGAGAACGGTGCCTTAGGAAGAGGTCGTTGTTGTCGATGACGATGTTGCTGCTGGTGCTTCTACTACCGCAGACTTGGCTTCCTTATCCAGCGGCACTGTCTTGACCCTTGCCCGTCTTGTCGTTCCTATCGCCGCTGCTGCCGTTGTCGTCATCGTCTTCTTTTTGAGGTACAGGGTTCTCTTGCCCTTTGTCTTTGCTCTAACTCCTTGCTGGCTTTCAATTATGCTTCTTATCGCCGGAAGCTGGCCTGCAGAGTATGATACGCCCTTTAGGAGGTTTGTAAGAGTTCTGGGAGTTGCTGATATCTCTCTGTTAAGGTGTGCAAGGATCTCTTGTCTCTTGGCGTCACTCAGGGAAATGATCTTGCTGGATGATGATGATGGTTTGGTTGATGTCGCCCTGGATCTCTTGCCGGCAATTCTAATCTTTTTCTTTCTTGCAGCCTTTACGTTCCTTGCACTTCTTCCTCCCTTACTGGCGTCTGTCAGCATTTTTCCAAGCTTTCTGTAAAGCTCCCTTGTCTCCTTCAAGGAGAGGCTTAGCCTCTGGCCATCGCGCAGTTCAATAGAAATTGCTTTGCCTATCTTCACTTCTATGCACTACAAGATTGCCTATTTATATAAGTTTCATAAGATTCGAACGTAAATAACGCAATAATTCGCTGATCATAGGTGATATCTACGCTTGTTGATGACCTTATTGCGCCCATGAATAGTTAGTTGTAATTTTGTTAAAATGGCTTTTCTTGCGGTTATACCTGCAAAAGAGACCTACCAAAGTTACAGAAATCCCGGACAGAGAAGGAGAAGAAGCGAAAAAGGATGTGCTGAATGATATAGTATTCGTAGTAGGCAGTCATTAGGACGCCGTTACTTTCTATCGGGGCAGGATCATAGTATCTCATTCTCTTTCTCCCCAGTTGTGTTTTAGATTTTGATCATTTCTCTTGCAGCTGCTGAGCTCTGCAGCAAGCTCTTTTTCTGATCCTCCTCCTTCTTTTCCTTCTTTTGCCGCCGCAGCGCTTGAGTGCTTTGTTCCTGCCTTTTCCTATATTTTACAAGTCCACCAGTCGTTATTACGACTGATGAGAGGATGATGACAAAGACAATTTGCGGATAAGCACCTGCATTTGGCAGTCCAAGCGTCAGAGGGAGCGTTGCAAGTACGGCCGCAGCGAGACCGCGTGGCATCATAAAGATGGTGACAAGCCTGTCAAAGTCAGGAAACTTTGAACCTGTTACACTTACTTATCTTTGTCACATATTTTTCTTGCTACAAGTAGCGTTATTGCAACGCCTATTCCTGCCAGAACGTAGTATTCTATATTGCCAAAGCTTGCCAAGAGGCCTACAAACACAAAGAAGAAAGACCTAACAAGGAAGGTGAGGCGCTCGTGGAATGGGTCAGTTAGCGAAGGCGACGACAACGACGACGATGATGTTGTTATTGTTGTTCTAGCAGTAACAGTATTAGTCGTTACCATCATGTTGCCGCCGGATGGTGCGGTTTGGGCTGGCTCGGCTGCTGCTACTGCTGCCGAGGAAGCGGCAACCTCTTTGCATATTCTTTATTATTATCGTCATCGTAATTTCCATTGATCCTCTTTAGTAACCTCGGCTTTTCTAAAAAGAATTGCCGGTTCCCGAGAATTAACCCAAAGACCAGCGCAGTAAGGGCGCAGAGCGTGTGTCAGAACTTCTTGCCCAGATCCTTGAGAGAAAAATGATGCTGGATGTTCCACTATTGACAGAGCTTGACAAGTTCTGTCAGATTGCGGCTTAACGCGGTGTATCCTGCAACTGCTTGGGTGTTCTGACCTTGATTAGCTTGTTGTCTACCTGCCTGATCTCCGGATCTAACGAAACCACGTATTCACAATTTATCGATATGGCAGCTGCAACCATGAATGCATCGCCAAGAGACATCCTATAATCTGCCTTCACCCTTCCAGCAAGTTCTGCAATCTGCTTTGTAATGGGAACCATCCTGTCTTCGCCAATCAGACTCTCTATGCTTGTTTTGGCAACTATGGTTTCCTCCTCGCCCAGTCGACTATATATCGAGATAATCTCTGCAATCGTCAACACGCTAATGAAACCTTCGATTTTTTTGCTTCTAATTTTCTCCAGGAGCTCGACTGAACTGTCGAACCCTTTTTCTTTGTTCAGTACGTTCACAAAAACACCTGTGTCTATCAATATCTTTGCCGTCGTCGTCATCGTCACCTGCTACATCATCATCTCATTATCCTTCTCTAACTGCCTGATCTTTTTTTGCTTCCTTCTTTATTCTTGCCTCTGATTGCTTCCTAATCTCTCGCACCATCTCAGTTGATGGCCTGTTAGCTTTTCCTTCAAACAACCCTATCATCGCCTTTAGCGGATCTTCTTCTCTTTTCATGACTAGTATGCCTCTTCTGCTTTCCTTCACCACCACCTCGTCGCCTTTGCGTATTCCAAATTTGTCCCTGAGTGGTTTTGGGATCACCACCTGTCCCTTTGGAGATACCTTCACCTTTTGCATATGTGTAAGGTTATACTTTGTAGCCTTTATGTTTTACGGGTGGTCGCAAAAGTTAAACTAGTTTCAATACCGGTTCAAATCCCGAATTTGAAAAAGTGAAGGGAATTCTGGTAGAAAGAGTTGGATAAAGCCGTGGCGTCATCGTCATCATGATCACCGCCACCAACAACAATAGCGCTTACAAGAACTGCGGGGTAGAGGATGTGTCAGCCGCCTTCCTTCAAATCCTGGTCTAGTTTTCTCCCGAATATGCGTGTGTGTGACTCCTCTCAGGCAAGTTGCTGAGCGCAAAAGTGGTTACAAGCAAAGAAGATTATTATGGATGATTACTATATAGTGATAACTCTTGATCATATCTTGCGTCCATCTGCGACCTTGACAAGGCAGAAAAGCAGAGGAGACATTGTTTTGAGCGGGTTTCGCAATTGAAATAGTGAAAGAGTGTTAGTAGCTCCCAAATAGACGCACCTCTTTCAATTGTTCTATCCCGTTTCATGCTTGTGCTGTGTAGAGTACAAGCAATTTGCCTTGCAGGGTGTGTATGCATGTGTGTGTATGTGTCTGCACACCTGCGTGCTTTTCGATAATTCTCTCCTTGCCGCGCTCACGTTCAAGTCCCTTCTGTACTATAGAAGTATAAGTTCCGAACGAACTCTATGACAATCCGCGCCCACTATTTTGCGAGCATTTCGGAGCCAGAGAGCCTTTGAGTTCGTCCTAATAGATGGTGTTAGAACGATGATGATTATTATTCTCTCAAACAATCATTCATTTGGGCCAGCAGAACCTGCCCTCTTGTAGTCATCCTCCAGTCTTATTATGTCTGTCTCTTTAAAATCGCCTGTTGCTGTCTCTAGTATTGTGGCATCAGTTATGCCCCCTCCCCCGCTTGCTAGGCAAGGCAGGCGAAAGGCAGTGAAGTTTGGCAAATCGACGAATTACTTTTGGAGGGGCATAGATTCCCATGGGATTTTGAAGAGGCATCAAAAGAGGTGCCTCTGCGCTTTCAAAACTATGCATAGCTAAATGAGGGTAGCTGACGACAAAAGATGTTTCTGGTAAGCCACCCAATGGTCGCTTTTTTTGAGTGTGTCTACTATCTGTGGAAGGCTTGGCAATGGAATATGAGTTTATGCACCTCTGCACGCATGTCTATTGGCTATGACAAATGAGAAGAAGAAGAAAAATGAAGTATTCGCAAACAGCTTTAGGCTGCGCCTACTGATGACGCTCCTCTTTATGTTCCCTTCGCTGCCTTTGTGGCTATCGCCTTGATTCTCTTTCTGAGATACAGGATTCTCTTTCCTTTGGCCTTTGCTTTGATGCTCTGCTGACTCTCAACCATGTTTCGTATAAGAGGTAGCTGACTGGGAGAATATTTTGCGCCTTTCAGGAGGTTCGTAAGGGTCCTAGGGGTATCTGATATCTGCTTGTTGAGGTGCGCCAGTATCTCTTGTCTCTTGGCGTCACTCAAAGTGACCGTTGTATTAGATGACCTGGCAAAGGTGGTTCTGGATTTTCTGCCACTTTTGTTTTTTCCGGCCTCTCTGTCGTATGTTAACATTTTTCCAAGTTTGAGGTAAAGCTCACCTGCCTCTTTCAAAGAAAGACTTAATCTCTGACCATCATCCAGTTCGATAGAAATTGCTTTGCCTATCTTCACTTTGTATAGGAGTGCCTTACTTTCTTATATAAGTTCAACTAGTTTTAAGGAATTATCTGCAACTTGAAAAGTCAGGCTCTCTTGTAGTCATCCTCTATTCTTACAATGTCAGTCTCGTCAAAGTCTCCCTTGGAGATCTCTAGTATGATGGCATCTGTCCCTGCTCCCTCTAGCCTGTGAACTGTGCCCTTTGGTATAGTAATGGTGTCACCTGTCTGCAACAGTTTTTTTTCTTCACCTATCTGTACTTTCACCGGGCCCTTGACCACCTTCCAGAATTCAGAGCGGTTGTTGTGGTACTGAAGGCTGAGGCGCTTGTCGCCATCAACATATACCAGCTTGACAGTGCAAGGTTCGTTAAGTGTAAAACGTTCAAAGTGGCCCCACGGGCGCGTTTCAGTAGAGATCACAGAAGAATTGTTCTATGCAAGCCATTATTAAGAATATGGCTCATTTGATGGGGAATGACGACAACCCGTACGGATGAAAACTTGAGCCAATTTCTATACATCTCTGGAAGAGAGGGATCTTTTTCCCTATTTATTTAGATCCTCAACTTCATTGCTGGATTCTGAATCTGGCTGGCGAGTCCCATCATTAACTATCGTTGGTGTAGTAGTATCAGAAGTTATTGGACCGTCAGTATCTGTCTCTAAAGTAGCTCCCCTTGCTCTGACTTCATATCTTTGTTCGGAACCCTGTTTGCTTCCTTTGTCGTGGACGTTGTTGTGACCTCTCTGTCACCGGGAAGGGATTTTGTAGCATTTGCTTCTTTTGTTTGGTTCTGAATGATAGCAGCAAAATACTGTTCTCCGTTGGAAGGTATCTCATAGTATCCGTAGGTTGATTTGTTGTGGGCAAGAAAGTCGCGCAGTTCGTTTTCGTCCAAGGAAGCTATGCCATCCTTTGCAGCTCTAGAGAGATAATGTCCGGGATCTTTTCCGTCATGCTGTATTGCATATTTTGCAAGACTTGGGTTGCGCGGCTCGATCTTGGTCACAGCTAGTGCAATTTTGCCTTCGGGCATGCATATTCTTGCTGCTTCAAAGAGCAGTTGTACTCCGTCAGCTTCTGACTTCCTTACCCGTTCTAGCCTTGCCTCTTCTGACTCGAACATTGCCTTTCCAGGACATTGGTAATGAAACAGCTTCTCAAGTTCAGGGTTTCTGGGGATAAAGATCGGTATGACATATGGATTACAGCATTCGTTGCATACTACAAGATCTATTCCTCCGAATTTTGGAGAGGTGGTTGCTTCTGCTGCTGTTTTTGTTGTCTCGTTGCTTGTCTTGCTGGAACCGCCTCCTGAAGACGGGTCATCTGTTGCCTCTTGCTGCTTTTCTTTAAGAGTCGCCGTCGTCGCCTTTTTGTGCTCCTCCCATTTGTTCTCAGGAGTGCCGTTTGAGGCAGAAGCGATGGCGGCAGTAGCGTTGGTGGTAGTGGTGTTGTTGCCGGCACCTGTGGCAGCATCTCCTGTGGTCGGAGGTTCTTCTCTGGCTTTGCCTTGAATTGACAGGCGGTAGTAGTGGTTTATTTCAGAGTCTTTTGCAACTTCTTTATAGATTCCAATTGTCGAATGTGCATCTTTCAGGAAGGATTTTAGCTCTTCATCGTTGATTGGCATTGTGCAGGCTTCCCGAGCCAGTAAATCAAGATCCGCTGATTCTGGCTTGTATGTAATTACGGAAGCTGATGAGTGCGGTGTATAATCATCTTCAAGTTTCTCTACTTCAAGTACAATTTCCTTGTCCTTGAGCCACATCTTTACTTCTTCAAATAGCTTGTTTACCATTTTTTCCTGAACCAGCAGCTTCTCATCTTCCCTCGCGATTTTGGAAGGAAACTCTCGTTCTCCTTTACAGCCGTGTGATGACTCTATGGGCAGCTGGAACTCTTCAGGTCTTGGGCTATGTGGGATATGCGTCAGAACAATGGTAAAGCATTTGTCACATATTGTGCCCTCTATTCCCACGGTCTTTACCGGGGAATAATGGATGGGAAAAGCTGCCGGTTGGATAGGTATAGACGCACTAAAGCCTTCGATCCCTCGAAGTCTTTGAATCCTGTTTAGAGTCTTTTGAAATTCTTCTATCGGTTTTATGTGCTTCTCGAATTGTGAGTTCATATGTTCTGCCAGACTAAATGGCTTCTTCGCAGCGGATGCCCTTTCTCCATCTAAAGTTGCTGGGACCATGCGAGTATCGTGTGCAGCAAGGGGTGGAGATCCCAAGAGTGTAATCCGATAGCTTGGTTCGATAACCAGTGTTGCATAAGCAGGCAACACCACAGCGGCTCCTGCATGAATGCTCTTGTTATGTCTTTCCACGTTTCGTATGCGCTCTGACCAGTAACCGCATATGCCGCACTGCCATACCCGCATGCCGCGCTTTGGTCTAGCCAAGTCTTTTGACCTCGGACTCGTGCCTCGCTCGTGAGTCGCTCAACTAGCGCTCACGAGTTCTGTGTGGATCTAGTATAAGAATGTTATATATCTATATTGATAGAAAGAGCATCTTGTACCTCTCTTGTCTCAGCCATACACATGCTAAGCTCTCCCGTCCTTCTCATTTTTGTCTTGGTCCGAGGACGGCATCTTGATATCTCGTTGTTTTCTGGTACCTTTGTGTCATCATCTGTCTGTCTTCCCATACGGTTAGAGGTGCTTGTTGTAGTTTTGCGGCAAGCCGTTTGCCGCACACTAATATACCGGTTTGACTGCGCAAAACGCGTTATTGCCGCAGCGTGAAAATGAACCCGTGAACAAGCCTTGACATTTATCATGGTCTAGATAATGAAATGCATGTGTTACAGAGTTCTTCGTTGTTACTCTTTCATACTGATGCTCGATAAGGCTTAAAGATATGTTAGAATGCTATAATTTTGCTTGGCTCAGGGCATTACTAGTGAAAATATAGTAAAAGCCTTTGGCCGTGGCTTTCCCATGTCGTCAATTATTGCTTCTGCTTCTCTGGTTGTTCTTTGTCTTTTCTATGTTTATTCTGCTGCTACTTTTGCCCACTTGACTGTATATCCCCTCATAGATCGCGTTACATACTATACTGTCTTTGGTGTTTACATTACAAATGAATACGTTGATCACGTGGTTCTGGGGTCGCTTTTGATTGTATGGTTAGTAGTTTCATTACGGAAATTAAAGAAGATCTACTACTATATTGCAATAGGGATACATGCTGCATTCCTTGTTGCGGGAGCAGCGGCCAATTATGCTGTGTTACTTAGTGGCATTGCCCTTGCTTCTCTTCCTGTAATAACCGCTCTTTTGCTTTATAATAGATATTCTCTGCGAAAGATCTTGAAAAATCAACAACAGGGCTTAACTCTGAATTATTTTGGCATACTTGGAATAATACTCGGTATCATTGGGCTTGCCTTTGCAACTGCTTCGGTTGTTTCTTCAAATGCGGTGCAGTCCACGCAGCCTGTGCGTAATTATGCCTATGATGTATTTGTGGTGCTTTCTAGCTTCTCTCCTGTCTTTATCCTGTTACTGATAGCATGCATTCCTGTAAAATTAGTTACAGATTCCATATTAAGAGCTTTGAAAATAAGGCTAACACCTCTGATTATCGCTGAAAATCACAAAATGCGCAAAATGCATCGGATAACCTATCTCTTGCTAATAGCACTGTCGTCAATCGTCTTTGCAGTTATTCCTCATCTTCCAACCATAAATCCTGACAATCAGAAAATAGGAGTAGATACTGGATATTATATCAACTGGGTCACACATTTGAACGAATCAAAGGACCCACAGGAATTCTTGTATAACGCATTTGTCAGTCAGAGTGAAGGAGATAGGCCTTTTACTTTGATTCTTTTCTCAGTTTTTCAGAAGATTTCTAACGCTGACTTGTTTCTTGTGGTAGAATACTCTTCGATAATTCTTGGACCGCTACTGGCCATTTCTGTATATTTTCTTGCCCGAGAACTTGCAGCAAACGATCTCGCATCGCTACTAGCCGCGTTTATGACGGCCATTTCATATCCTACCCTTGTAGGGATTTATGCTGGCTTCTATGCAAATTGGCTAGCACTTGTTTTTGGATATGCTTCCTTTATCTTCCTTCTTCGGTTTATTAAGACCATTGAGAGGAAAAATTTGCTTTTATTTGCTCTCATGATCCTGCTTACTCTCTTAAGCCATGTGTATACGTGGACTATAGTAACTATTGTAACTGGGGCCTATATTGCAGCAATATTTGTATTCAAGAATAAGTATACTATCTTAAACAAGAGCATTGTTCTTATTGTAATAGTCATTCTTTCTGTTATTGCTATTGACATAGTTCGAGTTAATATTACCGGCTCAACTGGCGGAATTGAGAAGGACCTTGAGTTGGCTTATCGCGCCATAGGCGTAGAGCAATTTGCCCTACGCTGGAGCAATCTAAACTATACTGCAAATAGTTTTGTAGGAGGTCAACTTGGTAATTTTATCATATATGCATTTGCCCTATATTGGCTATTCAAAGTAAGAATCGAAAGCCAGACAATATTACTCTTAATTTTTCTATCAATCGGATTGATCCCGGTTCTATTTGGCAACTATGTTATTCAAACTAGAGTATTGTATGACATACCTTTCCAAATTCCTGCAGCAATAGCATTGTCTAACATCAATAAGAAAGTGAATGTCATAAGCACATTGCTTTTTGTAATAATACTATTTAACATCAGTATTATTGCTGTTTCTAATTTTTATCTAGTTCTTCCGCATTAACGGCTTTGTGTAATAAGTCGCTCTTGTTAAAAAAGTCCATAATCTGTTTAAAAAGTCATTTTGAGAACAGTGCGACTAAATATATAGAAATCTTCTATTCTTAAATAACTGGTAGCATTTTACTTTGCTGTTTGCCCGAGTACTACTTCGACATCGAGACTGTTCCCTTAGAGTCATTCCGTGGCGAGGAAAAGGCGGGCACTGTCCCTTCTAAGGCCAAGATAGTAACAATCCAGTATCAGCAACTTCACAGCGTCACGGGCAAGCCGGTCGGCGACCTGCAGATACTGAAGGAGTGGGAAATTGGAGAACAAGAGATGGTGGAGCAGTTCAAGAAAATCTATCTTGACAAGGGTGTTTGGAACTTCATTCCAGTAGGCAACAATCTGGCTTTCGAGTCTCAGTTTATGAAGAGCAAGCTAAAGCAATATTGCAATTTAGAGGGTCTTAGGCTCGGCCACAGACCAATGATCGACCTCAAGCATGTCTTGGTTATAGCGAATGGCGGCAGGTTCGACGGCTACTCGCGCTTCCTGGGAAAATCAGGGCTGGCAAAGAATATGGAATCGTGGTACTTTGATGGCAATTATGACAACATACTAAATTATGTGAAGAAGGAAGCAGAGGATTTTGTGAAGGGTTATTGCATATTGAAGAAGGAACTACCGAGGGTAATAACCGTCCAATCCTAGATGTGTTACAGTGTAACTGAGTAAAGCAGAAAAATCATAGTAATCATTTTGCAAGAAGGTTTTCAAATGATCGTTAGTCCGAGGCACATTCATGAATCGACCATCGTCGGATTTCGTCTTTTTTCAGCGATTTTTCGCGAAAACCATTTATTCAAAACCAAAAAGTCGAAATACTGGCGGCACATAGGGATAGGGGTGGGGCGCAAGACATGGACAGATTTGTAGACGGCAATTCAGTGAGTTACGTCCCTCCTGGGAAACTACAATCATATCTTACTCAAGAGTTGATAAAGGAGACTCCTGAAGAGCATGTCAGGCAAAGAGTCATACGAAGCTTGGTCGAGGAGTATGGCTACGACCTGTCGCAGATAAGGGTTAACTTTAAACTGGCGGTAGGTGGAAAGCGCCTTCCCGTCGATATAGCAGTTTTTCACGACGGAAAACCACCACTACAAGAAAACATCTACATCATAGTTGAAACAAAACGGCCAGAGATCAAGAGTACTGATAAAGAGAGTGGCATAGACCAACTGGGAAGTTATGTTTCCAGTGCAATGAATTGCGAATTTGCCCTGTGGACAAACGGTCTTGAAAAGCTATGCTTTCAGAAGATAGAATCAAAGACAAAGGGACAGAAGTATGAGCCCAAGCCTGTCATTGACATACCCATTCATGGGAAGACAATCGAAGAGTATGAAAAACCTGATTTTACCCAGCTTCGTCCAGCTACAGAGCTAAAGTCTGTTTTCAAACGTATTAATGATTACATATATGGCCGACAAGGAATGAGAGAAGACCAAGCATTTCACGAACTGCTCAAGCTAATATTCTGCAAAGTCTATGATGAGAGGTCGGACGAAATCCACTTCTATGTAACGAACAAAGAAATTGGCTCAGACATGGGGGCGATGAGTGTAAAAAAACGCATAGACGAATTATTCGACTCGGTTAGAAAACAGTATCAATACATATTCAAAAATGACCCAAAGATTCTACTAAATCCGAGAGTCCTTGCTTATGTTGTAGGTCAATTACAGAATTATTATCTGCTCCGAACCGACGCTGATGTAAAAGGCGATGCATACGAAGAACTTGTCGGTAAGAATTTGCGCGGCAGTCTTGGAGAATATTTCACTCCAAGGAACATTTGCCGATTGGCAGTAAGAATACTCCTTGCGATGCATACGAAGCAACAGATTCAAGATGCAAAGATAATAGACCCTGCCTGCGGGACAGGTGGATTCCTGATATCTGTCATAGACACAATGAGGCAGTATTATTATGATAGAGAGATTGCCAAGGACCCTTCGCATGAGAGGGCAATGCAAATCGTAGATGATGAAATTAGAATGTATTGTGCTAGGTGTCTATATGGAATTGACTTTAATGAAGTTCTGGTTCAAGCAGCGCAGATGAATGAGGTCATCCATGGTAATGGCTCTAGCAATCTTTTCTCGGTGGACTCCCTGAAAGCTCCTGGTGAATGGCCAATTGATGTTGCGGAAAAAGTCAAGCTTGGCTCCTTTGATATGTTAATGACAAATCCACCATTCGGAGAGAATATTATCATTGATGACCGACATCTCCTATCGCAGTATGATCTGGCACACGTCTGGAAAGAAAATGATGATGGAATACTCGAAAGGACTGATGACATTAAATCACGAATGCCTCCACAACTCTTGTTCATCGAAAGATCTGTTCAACTGTTAAAACCGAATGGCAAACTGGCAATCGTTCTGCCCGACTCTGTCCTCAGTAATCCAGGGCTAAAGTACGTTCGCCATTGGATTCTTACGCATACCAAAGTTATAGCCAGCATTGACCTGGCAAAAGAAGCGTTTGAACCTTCAACCGGGACGAAAACCAGCCTTCTGATACTTGAACGAAAGAACGAGACAGAGATGGCCCTAGAGAAGAAAGGTGGGAAGCTTCCTGACTATGACGTATTCATGGCCATAGCTGGCAAAGTGGGAAAAAACAGTAGAGGCGACAGCATCTTCAAGAGGACTCCCGAGGGCGAAATGATAGAAATTGAGAAGGAGACATACATAGTAAAAATTGTTGACAGGAGCAAAGTAAGAGAAAAGCTAGTCACGAAGGAACCCATCTTGGATGATGATTTACCACATATTGGCGATGAATTTGTGGAATGGTGGAATAGGAAAGGCAGGAAATAAGATGGCGCTAGTTTCAAGAGAAGAGCATCAAAATGCGGCGACACTTCGAAGTCTCTCCTTAAAGTCTAGCTGGATTTTCTCTGGCGATTTGAGGCTTGATGCTGATTACTACGCTAAAGAAAAAGATCTGGCATTGCGGATACTAAATGACAAACGCTTTTCAACACGTCCCCTCAAAACACTGGTTCAAAGAAAAATGTTTAGTGGTTACCGCTTCAAGAGAATTTATGCAGGTGACAAGGAAAAGGGGATCCCTTATCTCAGTGCAACTGAGACCTTGATGTTCAGGCCGAAAAGTGAAAGGTATCTTTCAAAATCAAAGACGGAGAATTTGGACGATCTCCTCGTAAAAGAAGGTTGGATTCTGATGACATGCTCTGGAGTTATCGGACGGCTTACCATCGTTGACAAAAATCTTTCCCAGTTTGTACTCACGCACGATCTTATTCGAATTATACCCAACGAAGAAGAAATTCCTTCAGGTTATCTCTATGCATTTCTCTCAACATGGATTGCACAGTCTGTTGTAACCCGGGATCAGTATGGCCTGGCAATAAATCATGTTGAGCCTCACCAGATTGAGGATTTGGCAGTTCCCATCTTGGATAAGAAAATAATGGGATTATTCGATCATCAAATAAAATATGCTTATTCGTTACGCCAGCAAGCAAATAAGAAGCTAGACGAGGCTGAAGCACTCTTTTACGATTCTGCAGGTCTCACCCGGGAAATTGATAACCCACTAAAGAACAGAAAATCGTTTTCACTCAAATCATCCTCGCTGGACACGAGATTAGATGCCTCATTTCACAACCCTGTGCTAATAGAGACTTTGCGGATGCTGAGAAAATCCTCGACAAAACTTGTAAAGACAAAAGACTTGGGTAAAGTTATCGTCGCTCCACGTTTCAAGCGAATCTACGTTGAAAAGGAATACGGCATCCCATTCTTACAGGGAAGCGACTTGCCCATGAACAGGCCATTCAATCTCAAGTACCTATCAAGAAAAATGACTGCCAGTCTTAATAATTGGATAATTAAGCCGGGTTGGACACTGGTGACATGTTCGGGAACAATCGGAAGAATTGGGCTGACGACCCCGATTACGGATGGGTGGGCTGCTTCACAGCATATTCTCAGAATTATTCCGCATAAGGACAAGCCCTCCGAATTAGAGTATCCTGTAGATGCAGCCTACATCGCTACATTCCTATCAACACCATATGGATACAATCAGGTTGTTGCAAAGACCTATGGGGGTGTAGTAGATGAAATTGGCGAGAAAGACATTGGCCAGGTTCTGATAGCAGTAATCCATGACCAGTCAGTACATAATGCGATTTCTCAGCTTACGAGGGAGGCATATGCATTCAAAGATTTGGCTGCTCTAGTGGAACACGAAACGGTAAGCCTGCTGGAAAACTTACTCGAAGGATCCATCAAGTTTAGTAGCGTTGACAACTTGAGAAAAGCACTCGAAGAGACCATAGAACTAAAAGCAAAAGTGGATTCGGTAAACAAAATCTATGAAGGAATCAACGAGGTGGATGAAGGATATGTGGTATCATTTGATGATATCAAGTCAAAATATGGGTTATGATACTGGATGCGCGAAGTCTTCTTTGGGCGTCGAAAGGTCGAAAAAGAATTTTCTAAACTTGATTCTTATACACAAAAGAGGGTAGCAAAGGCAATAGAAGAAATCAGGGAAAACCCCCAGGTTGGAATTCTTTTAACTGGAGATCTCGCGGGATATTTCAAATATAAATTCGGAAAATTTAGAGCCGTCTATTCTTATGATGAAGAGAAAATTATGATCGTTGCATTGGATACGCGTGATGACGTATATGATGAGATAAAGCGATACATTAGGGAAGTAGGAAAAATACAAGTGAGTGCGAAAAAAGCCGTAGACGATTAGTTTATCTTACTGGACGATCATTTCTGTTGATATATTTCTCATATAGTAATCCATAATGAATCAGTCGTCATTTCTTGCTTACTTTAGCTTTGATCTTTCCATCTTCAGAGAATATTTCCCATTCGAGCTCATCCTCATGTTTTACCTTGAGAGCATCCGCGACTCCTTCTGGTATTACAGTTTTGACGCTAGGCGAACCCTTGCGAACGTAATGTACCTTGCTTTTCAATGCTCAAACTACAATACCTACCAGGTCTATTTATCTTATTGGTATATACATAGCCCAACAATTATATATAATAGACCAATGTATATACCAATATGCAGCCAAGAGGAGTGCTTTATCATGGCCTAAATGACCAAGCGGAGCAAGCACAAGCGGCGAAAGGTCACAACCTACTTGGAAGACCGGAGACAGCTTAGGATGACGCAATTTCCTTCTGACAAGCGCCAAACGTATGCTCAAAACTGGAAGGCTTATGATGATGCACAATGTGGTGAGCAAGATACCTTCTTGAAGCTACTGTCAGATTTGTGTAGAAATGTTGATCAACCTGCCTATGACTTCGGAAGGCCCAGGCTGCCTCTTTCGGATATGGTTTTTGCTTCTGCGCTGAAAGTGTATTCAACTTTCTCCTTGCGTCGCTTCATGAGCCAGATGCAAAAAGCAGTCGCAGAGGGTCATGTTGACACTTTCTGTTCTTATTCTTCTGTTTCAAACTATATGCGTAAGAAAGAGCTAACACCGATACTTTACGAACTTATCAAGCTATCAAGCCTTCCACTGGCTTCCGTAGAAACTACCTTTGGAGTGGATAGTTCTGGCTTTGGTACTTCCTCTCGTTTTGCTAGATATTTCGACTTCAAGCATGGGAAAGACAAGAAGTACAAAAAGTGGGTGAAGGCACACATTTGTTGTGGCCTAAAGACAAACGTAATAACTGCAGTCCAGCTTACGGATGGTGACCGTCCTGACCACCCGTACTTTCAACCATTGTTGGAAAAGACAGCGCAGTCATTTAACCTGAAGGAAGCTGTTGCAGACAAAGCATATCTCAGCAGAACGAATCTCCAGTTTGTAGAAGACCTCGGTGGAAAACCATTCATTCCCTTCAAGGTGAATAGCCGAGGCTTGGCTATAGGAGCACCTGCCTGGAATAGGATGTACCACTATTTCAACCTCCATAGAGATGATTTTATGAAGCATTATCACAAGCGGTCGAATGTCGAAACAGCATTTCATATGATAAAGACAAAGTTCAGAGAATATGTAAGAAGTAAGGATGAAACGGCGCAATTCAATGAAGTTTTGTTAAAGATTCTATGTCATAATATTTGCGTGGTGATTCAGGAAATACACGAGTTGGGAATACGGGCAGATTTTTCAGTCTGAAACCTGGAGAATAATCAAAACTTTTAGAATTAGTATGTATGCGGAATCGTTCCGCCGTTGATTATGTCTAATCCAAATGTCTTCCTGATCTCCTGTTCAAAGGCAATAAAATCGTGATCAAAAGTCAATAACTCCGTCTTGATATATGTGGCAAATTTGGCGGAAGTAGAAAGAATCCGTAAATCATTTCCGCGCGGCGGGCCATCTGCAGGACTATTTTTTTTCTTTATTGATACCCACACCTGAATTTGGAGGGTATTTCCTCCCGACCAAATGTTTGCGTACATGTTTTCGACGTTTGGCATCAAGGAAACATCATCAGGAAGTATGCCATAGTTTTTGTGAAGTCTACTAAAATTCTCAAGGGATTTATGGACTAGCAGTCTGATTTGAAGTGGAGTTAATTTTAAATCTCCTCCCTTCTCGGCAAGAATATCCCAAATTTTCTTATGTGTTTCGGATTCGACTGTCTTAATTATCGCAACTTTACTTATCTCTGAGTCGAGATAATACTTCATTGATTTGTAATTCTGCAATTGAATAGGTATGCCGTGGATTTTATGGTTTATTGAATAGCTGAGGCAGGCATTAGTGTCTGGAACTACTATGCTGTCAGATTTAAATTGGAAAGGGACTGCGCTAGCCGTTTCGCTTCTTCCTCCGTGAACGCCTCGTCAAGAGTACGTTCGAAAGGATTATTATAGATTTTTCTTTTATCACAATATCCTAGAAGATAAGACTCTAACTCTGCAATCTCCAAGAATCTTGGACGTAGCAATTCCGAATTTGCAGGCGGCCTTACATCCTTTGATGTATCGGCAATCTTGTGAATGAGTTCTCTGGAAAGGTAGAGTGCCACTCCTCTCTTGGCTGTATCTGATACGCTTTCGAGTGCCTTCAAGATATTGCCGATTATTTCTAACGTAGAGAGAACAAACGCGGATTGCCGATTATTATACGTCCTACTGCATTCAATTAAGGGAGGTAAGATGTTCTCCAGTTCTTTTTTTACCTCGGCGGCCAACTTTAGTGAATCCTTAGGGTCAATGCCAAACTTGGAGTAGACTTCATCGAGAAGTTCGCATCTGGTTCTTGCCAATCGTGATTCAATAATATTTTCTACTTTCTCTAATGTACGGGGCAGAAGTTCTTTTTTCATTTTTTCGATCTCCTTCTTACCATTGCTGGTCAAATAGAAAGAAAAGTAATGTTGACCATAATTCATCATTGATTCATTTTCGACTATAGTTACTAAGCCTGAGTAGGCAGATAAATCAAGCTCCAATAGGTCTGAGAATGGCCCATAATGATATTTTCTGAAGTCATATTCGTCTATGTGTGCCAAGACTTGAGTAAGAAATGTTAGCTTTTGGAATTTGGTTTTGCCGTGGATTACACCATCAGATTTATCGAGTATGAGCAAAGGAAGCCAGAGTCTTTCAGGGATTTCAGTATTCACAGGCAAAACCTCCTATTACAGGATACGTACTACTGTTAAGTATATCTACACATGAGCTAGTTATCTGACTCTTATTGCATTGACAAACCATTTGCGACGCCCTTTGAACAGAAATTGGTGCCGTCCTTTCGTCGCAGTTTGAACCAAAACAGCATAGTCATACGGTAGTTGTTATTCTATAGACTATAAAACTTTTCTATATAAGGGTGCTCAAAATCCGCCATTGTTTGAAAAGTCCCACTAGAATCTCGGATAGCAAGAGACGAAGCAATCTCGCTGCGGGTTAAGACATCAATATTTAAGCGCTGCGGGTCTCGAACTCATTTTGCTTTAGTTTGCACTGTTGTAGATTGATGCCAAACTTCATCGAAGTACTTCAGCAGCTTTCTCATAACATTTGCATCTGAAATTATTGCGCCGGTATTGTACTGCTTCATGAGACCATCTTGGGTTAGGTCGGCTGACGAAATAAGAGCCTCTTCATTATCCCTTATTATTATTCTAGAATGAACGAAGTTGTTGATTCTATGGTTATCCTTTAGATTATCCTTGATGAAGCCAAAAGCCTGCCTTTTATCACTTGTAAATTCATCTCTGGCTCTTGTAATGATTTGAATGTTGGCGCTCTTGCTTTTTTCAAGGATATCCTTAACGAATGACATGTCCGCGTATGGCGAGATAATCTTCAATGTATGATTGCAATTACAAATCATCCGTTTTGCCTCATCCTCCAGCGACCTGTCATGCGGCGGAATTGTTGTCACGAGGTCTAGTTGTCCTGTTTGTTCTTCCCACTCTTCGTCTATGCGAATCGCAACTCTCTTTGAGCTGAAAGTGGAATATCGGTTATCCAATAGGAAATGAAGTGATCCGCCTGAATGCACTTGCAAAGTAACCTGTCCTGAAGGTACCTGTCCTGAATAATGGGAATATTGTACAGGGCAGAGATAAGCGTTGTTATTTCTTAGACAGTTTAGAGCCCAGGTGACAAACTGATCTCTACTTAGCACATACAACCGTATATCGTCAACAGTGTTGCTCTGATTAATGTGCAGGACGGTGAAAGATACAGAGATTTTATGATTAGTCTTGCCCAAGTGATCCAAATCATATGAAAGGACAGATATTCCATTTAGGCTAGTAGGAATATCTAACATTCCATCATAAAGGATTCTGAACTGTTTTCTTGAACCCATGTTCCGTCAGGCAATTTCATTCTGGAGAATATCTGTTTAAAAAGTAAGCTGGCTGTTTAAAAAGTATCGACAGTTACCGACTTTTTACACAAAGCCTCTCCATACTGGAGCTAGGGCTTTTGCTATGGCATCCATGAGCCGTGATAGAATAATCTTTTCTCCATTGTTCAGAGTGGAACAGTTCGAGTCGAAGATAAAGCGTGGTGATTGGTATCTTACAAGAGAAGGCAAATGGTGGGTAAAATACCCCACAGAAGAGTGCAGAGCCATCATTGAAACTGCCTACGACAGACTACCAAAACAAAGGAAATTCCTGTTCTTTGAAGATGCCAAGAGCGACAAAGCGAAATACTTACAAGCTAGTTATTTTATGCACAAGATGGCTGTTCGATTCAAAAGGATATTTTCAGACCTTGATAAAAGCAGCTGGCTCAACGAAAAGACTAGAATCTATGCACTTGGCGATGGTTTGTACTTTGGCGGACACTCCTTACATCTGTTCAGGCATACAATGGCTCAATATTATCTCGCAGCGACAAATTGGTCGCTTGCTTATGTGGCTAGCCTAGATGGGTGGGAAAATACCGAGATATTGAACAAGTGCTATGGCGGCATTCCAGAATATATCAAGGCACAGATAGCAAATTCAATCCATGTTAGGTTTGATACATTAAATCTTAACAGTACTTCAATGACTACAACAGGCTATTCGATGTTTTGTCCTAGCATTCGATAGAACTTTCCATATGTGAATACTATCAGCTCAACAAGTCTTTCAATGAGATTTTTAGCTCTGCCAGAATTGTCTCCAGCTCAGGCAGCGGCTCCGGGCTCAGTCTGGTAAGCCATGTGTCAAGGTAAGGTTCCAGTTTCTTTGCAATGTCAGCCGGAAACATCTGCTCTACGCCTGTAAAGGTAACTCCTTTTGACTTGCATTTCTGAAGGAAAAGCTCTTTCAACTCTTGCTTGTCGAACTTGCGAATCTTTAGCAGCCTCCATACATCATAGTAATCTCTGATCTTTCCCCGTTCGATGATTGCCCTCATCTTTTCTGCAAGTAGATTATCAAGCGCATAGACTTTGACTGCAAATTTTGGATAATCGTACGTGTGTGGAACTGATTTTCTTACGACCTTGCCAATAAACGGTTCTCTGGAGATTTCTATTTTGATGTTGTTCTTGCTCAGCGGTCCTGTGTACTTGATTTTGCCCCGGAAAAATTCTGGATTAGCAAGAGGGTCTCCCTTCATCTCGATGTTTATGCCACTTGCCTTCTGCACGATTCCGGGTACCTCGTACATTACGCCTGTGCCCAGAACCAGCATCTCACTCTCATCGACAGCAGTAAAGTCCAAGTCTTCTGAAAGACGCCATCTGCCGGGAAAGTATATCTTGGACAGTGCAGTGCCGCCCTTGAACGCCAGAGAGCCTGAAGCAGCACTTGATGCTATTCCAAAGAGTATCCATCCAAGAACATAATCTTTTTCCACCACATCGACAGGCAGATTTCTTTCTCTGGCCACGGCTCTGAGTTCGCGATCTGTTATCATTCTTCTAGTGCTCCATCCATTCTTTTAGCTCTTTATCGGATCTGTTTATTATCAATCCGTATTTCTTGGAGTACCCGAGGACTTTCTTTGGACCCAGAGGGTCAAGCCACATGAACCCCTTGAATCTGTTAGAGGCTATCCTGTCAGCTATTTCACTTTCGATGTTAAGCAATTCAAGCGCATAGCCAAGCCTTCTAGTCACTACACTAATTCCTAGCTTTTTACCATACTCTATAAGTCTATCAAAGTTCAGCTCATTCCTTGCTTCCCATATGCCTTTTACTGCTTCATCAAGCCCGCCGCAATACTTGGGATACATCAAGCAGTCCAGCACCGTCTTTTCCCTAGATGATATCTTGAACTTGGTACCGGCTATTTCGCCTTCTTCAAAGCCAAAGAACCTTTTTTTTGCAAGCTTGATGAATTTGAAGACATTCGGTCCATATTCCAAGTCTCTTCTCCTCTTGGTCGTGGCAACGAACACTACGCGCGGTACCTGTTCTGTCATTCCCCAGTAGTTGAGAGCAGAGTAAAAGCCAACATAGTATTCGTTCAAAATGTTAGGCAGTATCAAAAATGGTACCTCTGACCACAGTCCTTCGTATCCTGCCTTGGCAGGGATGAGAAGGTACTTGCCTCTCTCTATTTCCTCTATCCTCTTCTTTTTCTTGAGTCGGTAGATGACGTTCCATACCGAGGCGTCAGAGGTTCGAAGTATTTCTTTGGCATCCTTCATTGAGAAGATGCTCTTGTTTTCCTTCTCGAGAGTAAAGAGCAGCCTGAGCTCATTTGCCCCCAAGTTTAAGTTCTGTGTGCTCATACTCTTGTATAACAAGAGTCTAGTTACACAAGTATTAATAGATGACGTTGATATATGAAAAATTAGGATTTCCTAAACTCCCTTTCCTAGGTTAGATTGTTGTGTGAATAATTGTCTGAAACAAGCTTGACTTCTAATAGACAACACTAACTCGTAATCTGTCTCCTTGCAATGCCTAGCGAATCAAATGACGTAGTGATGCTTCGAATGACTTCCGGATGTCACCTTTAGTGAATTTGCTTTGATATCACTAACTATCTGGAAAATGTTCTGTTCGGTGTCTGAGGCCTGATCGCTCTCTGTAGTAGTTATTAGGTTGTCTCCGATTCCTACTTTCTCGTATATGCCCAGTTTTTGAATCCACCTATTTCTATAACTTCTGTTATCCATGTGACCGAGATGCTCTAGATAGTATGCTATTCCGTCAATTTCGAATTTGAAGTCCGGTAGAACTCGATATTCCTGTAAGAAGTCTCTCGGTTCATATTCTAGCCTTTCACAAAAGTTATCCAAAGTCCTTCCGATAATCTGCTCTATCTTATTCCTGACCTCGATCGTCATACCATTCTTAAGAGTCAGCAAATAAGGTCTGTAAGGTGATGACTTGTGACCAAATAGCAGTGTCCTTCTCTGTTCGACAGATGAATTTTCGTAAGCCTTAGCAAATATTAGCGCAAGTTCATCTTTTAGACTGTTATGGATCATTAAATGGAGTTTTGTCCTGATTCGAGTAAATGCTGTGTAGAGCAGCTCGCGCATGATAAAAGGGCTCATCTCAGGGATTACCAAGATGACGTGCTCATAGTCACTCCCTTGTGCCTTATGCACAGTTATGGCATATCCGAAGTTTATTGTTCTTTCTATTCCAATGTAATCGTCGCGCACTTCCCGTTTTATGTTCTCAATGTCATAGCTCCATTCAAAGTCGCGCTGGAAATCATCTAGGTCTTCAAAGCTAACAGAGCCATCAGGCATTATGTAGCCCACCGAACCATTCGCCAAGGCTAATACACGTTTGTATCTGCCATCCTTCTTTACGTAAACATATTTGTTCTCTTCGCAGATAAGCTTCGTTCTTGGTGAAAATTCTTGTGCCCCTTCCTTTACCACATTGGTATTGATGAACATCGAACCGAAGCTGCCGACTCGTCTCGGAGTAATTATCTGTATCCTATCGAGTACAGGCTTAGATGAATCTTCATAAATGTCTCCAAACATATCTGACAACGCTCCTGCTTTTGGTTTGCCTATTGAGTTGAGTACCTTCCTTACAGACTCTTTCAATTCATGATCACTACTGAAATAATGTATCTCTAAGGTCGAGTCGTTCTTTGCTAAGGCATCCGCTATCTCGTGGGGATGCGGTGACTTGTTTCCGCCGAAGATCTCCGCTAGAAAACCGATGCGGGCGGTAGTGTCAAATCTCAGATTAGATTCAAGACGAATGTAGTTGCTCTCCATTCCGGTCCTTTTCAATTGGAATATCGTGTCTACAAATGGTCTGCCTGCACCAATAGGAGGAAGCTGCTTTTCATCTCCTACCACAATGAGATGCTTAAGATTATCAGCATTGATCATTGCAAACAGTGCCGAGAGTAGAACTTCGTCTATCATTGAAGCTTCATCAATGATAACAACTTGCGGCGAGAATCTGAATCCTTTTGACATCTCCATAAAATCGTCTAGCACTTCAAGCTTGCCGGAAAGTATTTTCGAGATCAGATCAACCATCATGGATGCCTGTTGACCGATATTCGAATTCGGTCGATATTCATTATATCTATTGTAAGAGCTGTATTTGTTCTGAGTTTGATAGTTTCTTATTGCGTCAAAAATGGCGGAGTAAAGAAACCTGTGAATGGTTAATATCTTTATTCGATTGTCATCGGTAAGGCCGTGAGGCTTAAGGCGATCCCTTATCACGATGTTCGCCTTTCCAGTTGGCGTAAAGACGAATATCGGTGTATTACCTAATTCCCTGAACCTTTGTATGAGATTAACAACAGCCGTTGTTTTGCCACTCCCTGCCTTACCAGAGAGAATGAATAAGCCGTTTTCGAGCGCATTACGGTAGAGCACTTGTCGTTCATTAGAATTTAACTTGTCACCAGCTCCTTGTTTTTCGAGCCTGACGATGTTATCTATCCAAGATTGGTCCGAACTACTCAGCGTATGTTTCTTGGTCATCATTTTTTTGAAGAATTGTTCTAGGGCATCTTCGACTGTCCTTAACTGTTTTAGCTGATATAGAACAGGACCTCCCTGAAAACTTTCATCCTTTATTACGAACTTTTCTTTAAAAATTGGTTGCTTTTCATATTCTATTAGCTTATCTACGTCGATATTAAGCTCATCAGCGATGTAGAACAACGGATAGTTCTTTATCGACCCTATGATCTCTTCCCTTGTCAGACATGAGCTGCCTTCTCTTGCTACATCATAAAGTATCTTGGTGATCACTGCTCTGATTCTTTCTGGGGATTGTGCAGAATATGGTGTTTCCCAGTCAGCATAATCTAGGTCGGGAATTAAAGCCATGTCAATCTGGTAGAGGTTTATGCCGTAGTCGGCCTCATCTATGTTCCAGCTATCTTCTCCATCGAAATGATACTTCTCCAACAGAAGATAAGGATTCTTCTTAATGGTCTGGAAGCCGATCTTGTTTATTATTTCCTTGACATTGCTGAACTGAATTGTAGAGAAGTCGAAGATGGATAAGAATCTTAATAATTCTTTGTTTACCTCTATCTCCCGTAGTGCTTTTGCTATAGCCGGCTCTTCAGCTGTAAGGCGTGTCGTTGAGCTAAAGAATTTATCAAGACTCCCAGTTTTCTTTAGAATAAACGATCTGACTGCCGAAATTGTATCCTTGAGCTTCTCGGGCGCGAAGTCGGTCTTCAATATGGAATGCAGAGAATTCTCAAATCCGGGGTACTTACTCCTCTCTTTCCATGCAATATTCAATAGTCTGTCTACAACGAATTCTATCTTTTCCATCTCTGAATAAGGCACTATCTCACCATGTTCCTTCATCTTTCTCAGAGACCTCTTGAAGAGGTAAAGAAGGAATATGGCTTTGTCATGATTGACGTGCATCGACACATACTTGAAGTGAGGAATGACATTGCCCTCGTTGATGGGGATTACTATCTCTTCAAGTTTCTTCCATCTTTCACTCCTTTGCGTGCCTTGGGCATCTTCAGTCCATCGAAGATATTCGTGATAGGGCATGATAAAGGTCGTTTCAGGTTTTAGGTTTATTTGGAATTGCCAAGAGGATGTTGGAAAATTCTGCATCCTGTCGCCACTCCTCAGTTCTTGAAGCAGTGATTGTGGAATGCTGTATTCTATCGGCTTCTCTAAACCTTCTACAAGACCGGCTCCGAGCAAGACATATCTGTAATCATCGCCTGTCAGTGGATTGCTATAATTGGCATAAAAGAACGCTATCGACTTTTCTTTAGATATCTCTCCTGTGTAGACATCAACTCTTTTCTTAAGCTCTGATGTGGGAACATACAGTTGTTCGCTACGGTCTTCGCCAAAGCCAAGTTTAAAGCACCAAGTGAAGACTGAATTATGGCGAAGTGTGCTCTTTAATGGAGGGGCTTGCTTGCTGAACTTTTCGCTCATACGTTTCAGATCTTGGAACGGATGTGGATCAGTTATCGGGTAGTCTTTTTCTCCAAGGGCATTTATGGACCAGTAACATGGAGGAATGTAATTTGCAGATTTCAGAGCATCTGAGACCGGGCGCTCCTTTAGCCTGCCCTCGAGGTCCAAGTTAATCCTCTTCTGAATCCTAGGAGAGATCAGGGAATAGTTGTCTCTACAGTAGAAGTTGCCGGTCGGGTCTACGCATATTCTGCCATTCCACTTGTTATCATGCCAAGCGAACCTTACTGTAACGTGTTTCATATCCGAAAACGAGAAACTAACTTTATGCTTCCTAATTAACCTCTTGTTAGGCTAAACATTTCTTCAACTCCACTGTCTTTTAATACTTAAACGAAATTTCATTGAATGGTCGTCTGAGTGAGATACAAACCTAGTGAGTCTGACGCAAAATCACTTGCATTAGTTGGTGCGGGTATTCTCGCCAGTTTTACTCTAGCGGTATTCGACATACACACTTCCCTCAAGAGTATAGGAGCTACAGTCGAAATTGCTCTTGCGATATCAATTGCTTATGTAGTTATCATGGTTGCGGTAATGATAGCTGCCATTCTTTACGGACCGGGCATCCTTACCGACTGGAAACAAAAAAGGGTTCGAAGAAAGCGATTGCAGGGAACTCTAATGATAGGCATTCTATCAGACATTCCATGGAACGATTACACTCGCCCATATTTTGCATCTGGTTTCAGACCTGAGGATTGGGAAAAAATAATCTACAGCGTTGCCAATGATATTCATCTAAAATTTGAAATCCAACAGATTTCAGTTGATAAGGATTTTGAGCCGTTTATTGCTATTCTGAATCCTTATGGTGGAGCATATCCGGAGGCGGATCTAGGAGAAAGCGCAACTTTGAAGAAGATAAAAAACTATGTTGCAAATGGCGGCTTATTCGTTAATATTTCAGATGTACCAACGTATTATGTATACGGGCTGACGCTCAAAAAGATTACAGATAATACCCCAGCTCTTTACGATACGATTTCTAGCGGCAAAAAAGTTAACATTGTTGAGTATAGACCTTTTAGTAATACACCCTTGATAAAGGGACTAGCCCTTAGAATTGTTACATTTGATAGTGGAACACAATGCAATGTAGAACTAGCTTCCGATAATGGTTTCTCACAATTTACAAAGTGTTCGATGACGTACAGAAGGGCACTGGTAATTGATTCGAACGTTGAAAGCTGTATTGAACCACTATCAGTTGTTGTTTATGATAATTCATTACGAATACAGCATGGTAGCCAAAATTACGATATCTCCCCTATCTTCTATGTCAATTTTGAAGAAGGGCACTTTCTTGTCTCACTTGCATATCTAGATGATGGGTTTCACACTAGTGACGACAGTATCGCTCTTGCAGACACACTTGCTAAATCTATGTTAGATACAGTAGTTGCAACCGCAAAAGGACTTCCATAATTAGTTGCATATAGAATTACTCCCGGTCTTACTTCCTCTTGTTATGCAACAAAATCGAAAAGTAATTAATTATGTGAGAAAATCGCTCCCTTTGAGCATCCAATGCAACAAGAGCGTTGCATAAATCGTTGCACAGACAAGAAGATCCGACCCAAATTTATTCGAAAAAAAATTTCTTCACCTGATCGTTCTATCACTGAAAGAGTGCCGCCCAGATCTACAAATTCTTGAGGCGGCGAAGTCTTTGATGATTCCTTATATATGTAGTGTGCAAGAGTGCAGTCATACCTGTATCTGAGACAGCTCTGCGTTAATTGGCCTTTCAACATCTTTTATCCAAAGCAAAGTACGACAACCTTCAAAGGCTTTGTATCATTCATTCTTTAGCTTCGATTCACCAATCTCAACAGCCACTATGCTCTTGCCCATCTTGTATTCAATGAACCTCAAACAAGTGTTAGTCCAGCCACCGAAACGATTCTTGATGGCACACTGTAACTTATGTTAGGATTTGTCGCTTCCCATTCTATTCTTGAAGGTCTGTGACCTAGTGTTTGTTTTCCATATCCATTCCATCTCTTCATAGAGTCGCTTGTCAGTGTATATATCCTGTTAGGCGGTTCAGTTCTAGGTGAAGGGTTAAAGTTCTTTTCTTGCAGCCGTTTTCAAAGTGTGTCAAGACATTTTTGCTCCAACTGCCGAATTCCTTTATTACGGTTGTAGAATGTATTGCAGAATATCTTGCGAAATCACGTTTGCCAAACTCGATGTAGTTAAACTGCCTTGCAACCTTTTCTAGTTCATCTAGCATTCGTTGCCTTGGTATCTTGTCAATCCTGTTCCTATGGAACGTAAATTCCACAGGTGAACGCGGTCACTTTTCTGAATAAAGTTTTATAGAAAAATATCTGAGCCTATGTTCCCTGGCAAACATATTGCATACTTTTAGTCTGAATGCCTGTCATTGTACCTCAACTCGAAAGAATGGTTTTCATGGATAAAGACGAAAGCTTGAGCCTAGTTCATTGAGTGAGTATTGTTTCGTGTGACTTTTAAAGCTCATATCAACCCGAACCTTGATACTTTAGTTGATCAACCTGTATTAGTTGATAAACTTCATTAAGTTTATAAACTAAAAACATAAGATCATGGTTGAAATAACAATGGGAAATGTGTGGGAAGACCTTGGATTTACAGGCAATCCCTATGATCCCCGAGCACTATCAATAAGCGACGAAGACAGAAAACTACTAATCGACAGAACTAACGAGCTACAGATGTTAACGACTCTAGTCAATTCCGGGAAGGGCATCACAATAGTAGAAGGAGGCATTGGAGTTGGAAAAACTAGCTTGGTTAATGCCATGCAATACGACTTGTTGCATCAGAAAAAGAACACAATTCTACCAGCATTCCAAAAGATTGAACTCACAGATGGCAACATGGAACCGAAGAATTTCATCCTCTCCACCTTTTCCAACATGATATTCAGCCTTGAGAAATTAACGAATACAGACTTGGCAAAACAAACAGGGATATTGAAGGAAGGAAAGCTGCTCGTTGCCCAGACAATCCAGTCTGGCTTTGCAGGAAATCTCCAAGCCTTTGGTTTTGGTGGTGGAATGTCACGTAGCCCATCTACCACTCATCCAGCAGCCGTAACATTGCCTGCCATATTGAATACGATGGACAAATGGGTAGAATACGTATCAAAGAATACCGAATATGATGGGCCAGTAGTTATCCCTGTAAATAATATGGATATCTTGGATGACAAGGAAATCGTATCATTTCTTAACTCAATGCGAGACACTCTGATTGATAGACCACATATCGTGTGGATATTGATAGGCAGAAAAGGTCTGTTCTCCTTGCTTGAAAGTGAAGCTAGAAGGGTTAGCGAGATAATAACAGGTCAACCCGTAGTACTCCAGCCGCTAACATTGCAAGATGTATACAACGCGATAAAGATACGCGTCAAACTGCTAAGCCTAAACAAGAAAAGTAGAGATGGCGGCATAGTTTCTGATGAGATAGTAAAGATTCTCTATGATGCCTCACAAGGAGAGATACGATATGTTTTCAAAAGAATAACGGATATCATACTCAAGTTCAGAGGGCAGTTCCCTTCAGTCTCTCAAATCCCATTAGATGTGGCAAAATCAATGATCATTGATTTTGCCAAGTCCAGGATAGATGCACTGAATCTATCTTCAAAGGAATTGGCTGTGCTCAAAAGCATTGTCAAAAAGGGATCAATGCGAACAAAGGAATACCAGAGTGTAGGATTGCAAACTCCTCAAGCTTTGAATAAATATCTTGCAAGCTTTTACAAACAGAATCTGGTTGTAAAGGAGTATGGAGAGGGCAGAGCTGTCTACTATAGGCCCACAGCAGATACAATTTTTGCACTCCAAGATGCCGCTAAATAGATGCAATGTTTGTTGCCTGCTTCTGTTGGAATCATTGCTCTTACTATGAATCTCATTGCGCTTCAATAATTTTCCGGATGTACTTAAAAGCCTGCTCTTTCATTCTGCTCCGTGTCTTTTCGTTTTTCTTTAGCTTTTACCATTATTGGCGTATGACGCGCACTATGCTATTGGCATCACTGTTGCTTGTATGCCGCCGCGTGTCCTGCTGACCGAAACTCTCTAAAATCCTAACTTCCTCTGTACCGGTGCTTTCCGAACATCTGGAAAGCAAAAAACGCATTTCCCACGTTCGTACAAGATAGGCATGACTGAAAGGAAGTCGGGTTTGCTTGGTTGGGACTACCAATACTCGGACCTGACTTTGCAGATAGTTGATTGCAGACAAAGGTCTGCACATAATCTGCGTCAGTCCAATCACCTCCCGGCTCCCTTTTTCTGTTACAAAATCTCCCTCTCCTCTACAAAGACTTTAACAAGTAGACGATAAACCCGCGCCCCATCCTCTCACTCACAGGATAAAAAAGCGCAACAGATTCGTACGTTCATTTGGCATGGGGCGCGGGGTTGTGGTATGTCAAATGAGTCCAGCATTCATTACGGGTCAATGGTAAATGATGTCTGAGTAGGCAAACCGTAGAGCCTCGCCCTGTTTGATTGGGCTTGAAGATCTCTTTCCATAAATGTCGCCTTTGGGAGAGGCGTTTAGGGTCGGTCAGATTGTTGTACTAGCTCTTGGTTTCTGACAAAGTTGAAAAATGTGCAAGATGAAGCAGAGACTATAGTGCCTTTCCGGATCTAAAACGTACATTTATCTTCCTCGTAGTTTTTACATCTCCAAATGGCAAAATCAAAAGCATCCAAAACAAAAGCCAAGAAAGGCGCAAAGAAGTCCAAGAAGTAAATGGACCGTTAAAGCAGACCTTATTTTTTCTTCCTAGAAGGCGCAAGGGTTTTGCTACATGTGGAAGAACATATATATCCTTTTTAGCTCCGGTGCAAAGTCGGCTGTGGCTGATTTTGATAATCCGCGTCTTGCCAAGCTAGGCAATCCGTCGTATCACTACCAGCACTGTACATATCCATATCTATGTTTATTACAAAGATGCAAACTACCCGTTTAGGACTTTGCCGTCCTCATCTATACACAGGAATAATAATAAAATTCCTTTTCACCTAGTCCGCTAGAAACCAAAGAAGTTAGGAACACGAATAAAAATCCCGCATGAAGGATCGCTTGGTACTACTAGTACTGGCCATGGAATCTGCAAGAGCGTGGGCCAGATCTGTTCACCTTATCTTGCCGCTTTCTTGAACTGTGTTTATTATCACCGTCGTGATACGGGGAAGGTCTCTATAAAAAAGAAAGAGGCCCCTATCTTATGCATACTTCCATGCAAGCCCTACTTCACTTCCAATTATCGCTATTCCAAATCCTTGACTACCTAGCTTGTTTCCTGCACTTTGGTCGAAAAATATTCCAAGGCATAGCAACTGGGTCCCTTTGAATGTGGGATCTATGGTTGACAGCTTTTGCAAGTCTGAAAGCACGCCGGCTACAAATGTCGTTGCATTTTCCTTCGACTGGCATTTCAGCTCTACAATTATTTTGCCTGAAGTAGCGGGGACAGTTGAATTGTTGATTAGGAAATCAGCGGCCTGACCCTTGTTCACGTACACCGGCTGCTCGCGCAGTATATCGAACAGGGGGTTTTTGCTTATGAAATATGCCGCAATCTCTGCCTGGGTCCACAACTCCCAGCCGCCCTTCAACGGCCACATGAGCTTTATCCTGCCGATGTTGGTATTAATCCAATCCTGGACGCCTGAAAGAAATCCACTGTCTGTCAACACATTGGTTGCTGGTGCTGGTGCTGCCACGTGTCGTCCTTCTTGCTGAATTATTAATGCATATTCGTTAGTCTCCCTTTACTGTCGCTTTTTTCGATGTCGAAATATTTTCTCTAACATTCTTATCATCTGTTTTGAAGGTCCTGTGAAACAGGCACGTTTGGAAATTTGCCGCCGTACGAGCGCATCATAGCGTGGTGTGTGCGTGTGTATGTGTATGTGCATGTACCATACCGTCAGTATTATGTACGACCGCCATAAGTTGCCTTTTATGGCGACAACTTCAACGCTAAAGAATCCGTCTGGTAATCTGGCACCAATAAAGGCAGTATTTTACAAGGAACTGCAAAAACAAGCGCAATCGACCGTGCAAGGTCTGTTAAAGACTGGCACGTGGTATCCTATTGACGCAAGCGGCCTTGGCAATTTCCCATGGTACTGGAACAACACGGGCATCTTTAACACGAACACTTGGAACTGGTTCAACAACATATTCTCGTACAACAAGGACACCGGATACTTGGAGACTCACGACTCTTCTCTGTTGGGAGGCCTTTTCAACACCTACCTTCAAATAAGCTACGCTCTCTCTTCAAAGGACAATGCTGCGTACAACGATGCTGCCAACAAAGCGGCGGCAATCATCAACACCGTCGTGGGAGACTATACCACGATGTTTGGTGCCATCCCGCCAGAAAAGTCTGGCACCGCGGCGGCCAAAATGGACTATGTGACCCAGCAAATCCTCTCGTGGGCTCCAACTCCGATAACTCTGGCCCAGCTTCGCACATCACTCAACCCGCTGTCTCTTCTGGGCAACGCGCCGTTTGGCTCGTCCAAGATAATCACCGACTTTATGAGCTACCTGAACCAGACTGCGCCAGTCCAGAGCATCCAGAATGCAATAGCCACTCAGAACGCCGAGATCCAGAGGTGCGCGGCAAACCTCCAGCCTGCGCCTTCCACAGCGCAGCCGGGGTGGATGAACACACAGGACTCTAACGGCAACGCGTCAATCCAGCCATACCTGAACATCGCCCAGTCGACTGCAAACATCCAGAACGCGCTGTGCCCGACGTCCGGCGGCGCCTCATTCTCAGTAGGCATGACTGTCAACAAGATCGACCAGAACACGGTCAAGGTCTCTGCGTCCGGCGGGGCGGCAGGAGAAGGCTGGATAGACCTGTTCACGTTTGGCGGCGGGGCAAGTGCAAGCTATGACATGTTCTCCTTTGACCAGACCCTGAAAACCTGCAACATCAACCTCACCTTCAAGGGCGTAACTACTGTCACGCCGATGCTCTCCGGAAGCGCCTATCAGGCTTCTAGCGGGACCGGCTGGTGGAACCCTGACGTCATCAAGCAGGCGGTGCAGAACCAGTCAAAGGGCGATGTCAGCGGCCTAAAGTTCACCACTCCGCCTGTCTATGACTACAAGACCAACGGCACCTTTGGAGTCTTGGGCAACATAATCATCAGCCAGCTGCCAACCTTCTCCCTGACGTACACCACGAGCAACACAAAGATATTCCAGCAGACATTCCAAGAGCAGTCTTCGTGGAATATCGGCTTCCTTGGAATCCCAATAGCCGGCGGCAAGCAGTCGTACTACTCATCACAGTACAGTGCAGATACGACCAAGGGTACAGTCACCGTGACTATGAGTCCTCCAGCCAATGATACGCCTGTCAGCCTGCTTGACCAGCTGGCATATGTGATTGGCGCAGAAGTCATCTGGCCCGGAAACTAGGTAGCTTCAAGTACATACGTCAGGGCACCTCCAGTCGTCGTCCATCCGTCTCTCTTTCTTCCTCTCCCCCCCCACTGCCTTGCGCATATACACGTGTCTCTTGGCACCTGGTAATAGGAGGAGGATGAGGATGATGATGACGACTAGGAGGAGCCCCTCTTCCCCCCACCTCTCTGTCTCCCCACCTTTTTCTTGACTTCATCCTAACACAATAATTGCGACGAGAAAGAAAAGAATAATCTCACACACGTGAGGCATGTTGGACAACAATAACAACAACAATAACAATAATCATAAAGCGCAGAAACATTCGCCGGATCTAGAAATACTAAAGCAGCAGTATCTTTTGGCCTTGCAACCACCTTCCATGTCTAAGATCCAAAAGGATCTACAGGCTAGCGCTGTTGAAATTGATGGTAGCCGCCGATACCTGGCCGCGACAGGAGGTGGTGCCATGGCTTCGCAAATTCTACCCGAGCCTGCCCACTATATCCCAATTGACTCGACCGGAGTGGGCTGCTTTCCCTGGTACTGGCAGCTTCCAGACGGATTCAACAAACTGACATATGATTATCTTGATAATGTAGTGCGCACGACAGAGCAGGGACTTTTGGCCCTGAGCCCCTCATTTTCGACAAGATATCTTGACCTTCTCAATACTATCGACTATGTGTGGTCCACGAAAGAAGTAAAAGAGCTTGAAGGTCTGATAGGAGAAATCCATTCTCTTGAACAAGAAATCGTTTCCAAGTACGAAGATGACGGTGACAATAATAGTAATAATAGCGGCGGCGGATTTGGAGAAATAATCTACGAGGCTGAACTTGAAGAGGCCGCCAAGGAAATGCGCTTGCCCGTCATGACCAAAATCGCTTATGTTTTGAACTATAAACTGGGCTATGTCTGGAGTGGAAGAAGGTCTCAAAAGTTGGCGCCAATGAACTCAAAGGATCTCTACGAAACGACCGATCTATCGCCTCTGTTCCTGCAGGCGCCTCCAAGGGCCTTGGACATTTTTTCTAAACCTCTTGCAAACCTCTTTCAATTGTACAGAAAATGGGCTTCTACCTTAGGTTGCCTGTGCGAGAAATCCTCTCTTGTTCAGCTTGCCCTGCAAAATAACTGCAGACCAAAGCTGGGGAATGGGGGCATCGTGATAGTTCATCCTGATGGAAACAAATCCATCTCGGTTGGATACAGGGTACTCCAGCCTGTGAACCAGGTCGCCAAATCTCTAAATGATCCGGCCAACACCTTGGAAATGCAGATTTCAGTCGAAGAGCTGAACGCGGAAGGAGGGGAAGTAAAGGTGAGCGTGAACAAAAAGCCGCCGCTAATAGTCCCTGGGCCTATAATGCAGCTGGAATTCCGTGAACACAATCGCATATATCACACGTTTTCATTTGACGGCACCTGCTCTCAGGCCATCATAAAAAAGACATTCTTTGGCCCGACTGTCATAGACGTTCAACCCTTCGTTTTCAAGCCAGAATCACAAAGCGGCTGGCTCTATCTTGAGCCTATTAGAAAGGCTGTGGAAAATCTGAAAGCCGGTGACGATGACGATAATGATAATGATAATGACAAAGAAGGATATAGGTTTGTTCTTCCACCCGCTTGCGATTTTAACCCGGGCGGTGATTTTGGACTCATTGGTTCGCTGTTCGTCTGTCGGGAAATCACAATCGAAATCATGTACCCCCAGGGAGATCTCAAATCACTTAGTTCCAGTTTCCCAACCGACGCCGCAGCTGCCCTAAACGTCAACCTGTTTGGGGATATCCGCATCGGATCAAGGGGAAGACGTCCTCTTGTCGCTAGGCTGTCAAAGGACGAACAGACAGGCGCGCCAACCATAATCCTCGCCTTGGCGCCTGAAACCGTCCCTGTGCCTCTAGCCGAGCAGCTGGCCTACGTGATCGGTGGGCGGGTCTTTTATCCCGGGGCTTTTTCTGCAGCACGCTGCCGGAAAAGCATGCAGGATCAGATGTCACCATCGTCGTCATCACAATAGAAAATAGAATCTCGTGTCTGCTATGTGTTACTGCAAAAGGAATGCTGGTGGCAGTACAGCATCACAATTCTTTTTTTGAGACTCTATCTCTGGTTGGAAAAATACTGTTATAAAAATGCCCAAGAAAAATGGAAAAATAGGGTTTTGCGGATAGCCGTGCAAGAGCGCCGCCTGCTATGCTACAGTATAGCTAAGGTACTTTTTTCCTGCCCCGACTTGATCGTTGTAGGCATCAAGCGTGGACTCAACTGCATCCTGTACCTGTGTGGCAGTAAGACCCGTCACTGTGATCCTGTATGGGTTTGCACTCCAGTTTGGTTCGTTCCAGGTTCCGCCGGCGCTTTCTTCCCAATCTTCAAGCCAAGTCTTTACTTGAATCGGAGACGGCAGGTCGACGGCCGCAATGGTTAGGGTTGGCACGATACATTTGTCACCTGCGAGCAAGTTTTTTCTGAACTATTTATCGCTATTCGAGCCTTTTTTGTGCGCATGTATATATATTATAAAACGCATAGTGAGGTTTCTGTAAAGACGACACGCCTGTCCATGTACATTGGAATAGTCGATGAGGTGAACAGAGGTGTACGCGAATAGTGCATTAGCGGATTATGGAAGTGAATCTCGCAAACAACACATCACAGTCCGTTTCGCCAATTGACTATTGTTTTTGTCAAAATATTTTCGATGTCGAAATATTATATTGATGCTATAGCTCTTGAACAACCCTGCGGACGTGAATTTTTTTCTATTTTCATATATACCTGAAGAGTCTCGCCCTGCGCAAATTCCTTTTTTCTTTTTGCAGGAGGTCTATGATCGAGTGTATGGTTGTTCTTTGTTGGAGCAGGAGTTCATAGACGAGCCAGTTTTCTTCCACGTCTTTTAGCACGTCGTCCATGTTGTTCATGCAGATCTTGGAAGCTACTATTGCCCTATCAAAGGCCTTGTGATACTTGATTGTGAGATGGTCGTATCCCTTTGTAGTAATCTGGTTTAACTGTTGACTAATGTCGTCATATTCGCATTCTTGCTGCTGTGGAGAATAGGTGTTGCTGCCTGCCATGATCATGTCATTTACCAGAATGGTATCTACAATGCTACTACTGTTATTGCCTACAAGCGATTCCTTCTTTTTTAGCTGATCTACAAGCAACCGCGCCTTTTTGATAGTCAGCCGTCGTGCAGCTATCATGTTTGCAAGCTCGGATTGTTTTTCTTTATCCTTTATAGTCAGAATTTCTTCTGCTGCTGAAGGGAAAATTTCGTTATTTGCTATTCTGTCCCTGACATCTGTTGGGAGATCAAGAAGGGCTATGCGTTTGGATATGTACGCGCTACTTTTTCCTATCCTTGAAGCAAGCTCTGCCACACTTCCCCATCCCTTTTCTTCGACGTATCTTCTGAAACTCTCTGCTTCTTCCAGAGGAGTCATGGTCTTTCGCTGGACGTTTTCTATGAGAGCCATCTCGAACATTGCCTTGTCGTCGAGATCCAGCACATAGCAGGGAATCTTTCTCCATCCTAGAGCCTTGCATGCCGTGAATCTGCGGTTCCCTGCGACTATCTCGTAAAAGCCGTCCTTTAGCCTGACTATGATGGGCTGAAGTAATCCTACCTCTTTGATAGATTTAGAGAGTTGCATGATTTCTTTGTCGTCATGGGGCCGCAGCAAGAGCGCGGAGAACTTGATGCTTGAAGCCTTGATGTATTGGATTAAGCCTCTCTGTTCTTCCGTATCGCCAGTGGAAGCGACGCCTGCTCCAAGATCTGTTGCATTTCTCTCATTCAACTATATCCCAACATGGTGAAATTAATTGGTTGTTGCACAAGCACGAGATATGATATTTAAGAATGCTCGTAAGCGATAATCCAGGATTTTTCAACTTTAATCTAGCAAATACATCAAGTGAGTGCCGAGAAAGGCTGAATATTCAGAATATCGCCGAATACAGGGACGATCATAAAGGAATATTCTTAGAGAAGAGTAATATCTAATACAATTATATTTTTGACAGTCTAATTTTAAAAATTTTTGTGGAAAAGTACTAGCCTGTAGCCTCTAGTTTCGCACGTCGTTCTCGTAATCTTCTCTCTCTCACATTCTCTGCCTTGCTTTGCAAATACAATGTATGACTCTATGCCGACCTGCACATGCGAGCCGACACTGATGACTCCCACATCTCTTCAGCTTGTGCAATGGGTAACTCGTGACTATGAATCATGTGCCCTACAAACTGCTCGCGGCCTTCAAGCAGTATATCGCAATAGCTGCATTTTGTCGGGAGCAGGACCTGCTGCATTGCGTCAGCGCGTCCCCCACTTGTTCACCTTGAAGCGCAAGAGCGCCGGAAACAGCACCCATGACAACACAAAGTTGGTCATCACGATGGTGAGCGGGTAGTACTTCCAGTTCTTGCTCGACGCGTCACGGTACTTGTAGTCAAGGCCGATGGCGATGCCCTTGAGGAACAGGCTTGAAAGGAATGAAAGCGAGTAGTAATATTGTCCGTGCACTATGGGCGCGTAAACGAACACGGCTATCATTATGAGTGGGGAGGAGAACGTCGCCATAAAGTCTGTGTAAAAGGAAAACGTCATGAGTGGGTTGCGTTGGTGCCAGAAGAATGAGCTTACAAAAAAGTTTGTCCGGATGTAGCCTTTCTTCCACCTTTCCTGCTGCTTCAAAAACCCTCTGAATTTCTCAGGCACGTCGGTATAGACAATGGCTGAAGCCACGTAGACCGTCTTCCACTTTTCAAGCGCGGAAGCCGTCAGCACGCGGTCTTCTGCGTCGTCGTAGCTTGCCGCCGACTCGAACAGCTGCCTTGAGATCGGCTTGCCCATTATCTCTATTATCTTTTCCTTGCCCCACTTTGAGCCTAACACGTACGAGGTCAATTCCCTGTCGTCGCTGGAATGCATCTTTGCGCCCGCCCAATAAGCGACAAAGTCCTTGATGACATCGCGTCTGTATCCTGCAAGGCATCCTGAGCAACAAGTGACGCTGCCAAAGACGCTTTCGCTTGACTTGCCCACGTTAAATGCAAAGTCGTACCAGGCGTCCTGCACGCGGGTCAGGAGGTTCTTGTTGGCGTTCCACACCTTGACGTGGCCCACAGCGCCGCCTATCTTTGAGTCAGATTTGAAGGCACGTACCATCTCTGCTACAGCGTTTGGATCCAGCACGCTGTCAGAATCCAGAAGCAGTACGTATTCGCCCTTTGAGGCAAATATGCCACTTGCTACTGCCTTTCTCTTGCCCTCATTCTTTTTGTGTATGACCTTTAGGTTACTGTACTTGCCGGCAAGCCTGTCAAGGATTTCCTTCGAGCCGTCCCTGCTTCCGTCGTTTACAGCCACCACCTCTATGCTTCGGTAGGTGGACTGGAAGATGGCGTCGATGACTGTCTCTATCATTTCCTTCTGGTTGTATACGGGTATGATGACAGAGACAACGTCTTGATCCTCCAACTTGCCTGTTATCGGGCTCTTGTAATGGAACCAGGCAATGTACATGCTCAGTATGGAGTTAAGCGGCAAAATATTGGAGAACACTAGCAACGCGTCGCCTGACATTATTCCAGTATAGAGCGTGAACGCCATGATGATGGACATGCCGGATAACGTAGCTACGCGCAAAGCCCACCCCTTTCTTGTGGTTCTTATCCTGCCATCCTGGGAAACCTGCTGGAGGCAGCCTGTCTGGAACCGGGACTTGTTTGGTGTTGTCGTCGTCGACGTTGTAATAATCTTTTTATCTTCTTCTCCTTCTTCTTTTTCTTCAGACAGCGTCAAGGTTCTCTACCCTCCCCCTCCTCTGCTTTCTCTCTCAATGTGAGCTGCATCTGCGCTAGATCCGATGCGTTGACAAACTTGGGGTCGTACTGCGCGTGATGGCCGGTCATCACCCTGTCTATGAATTTGTCAACCTCGCTGATGGGAACCGAGTTATTGTCAAAGATGACCATGACCGGCTGCCGTGAATCCAGATTCAGGAGAGGCTCTGGACCTGCCTTTGCGCCTTCAAAGCTTGTCACATTAAAGCGCACAAAGTTGCCATCACGGTACGTATTGTAGTGGTCGCTGTAGGAAAAGTCGGCGACTATGCCGGAGCGCGACAGCATCGAGTAGATGTTCTGGTCAGTCGAGCCGTACGGCGCCCTGAAAAGCCGCGAGTCGATGTCGCCTCCGGCGCGGTCCACTGCGTCTTTGCCCTTCCTTACTTCTTCAAGCGCCTGCGTGTAATCCTGCATCAATATCAGGTTCGCATAGCTGTAGGTTTTACTGCCAACATCTATCATCATCGTCTCCTTATCGGCAGAAGAAGACGAAGAAAAAATCGCGACACACTGTGGATACTGTTCGGCGAGCTTGCCTGAGATAAAGACAGTGGCCCGCACATTGTGGCCTTCTAGGGACGCGGACAGATCGGTACACCATGCCGGAAGGTTCTGCGCGTTATCGTCGTTTATATCAAAAACGAGCATGACTGGCACTTCAGGCTTGGCGTTTTGCTGGGTAAACGCCGGGATTATAGTCACCACACTCAGCACCACCACAATGGCGGTGGTTATCATGCCCACATGTGCGGCTTTCATCTTTCCTACCGTCACAGTTCCACTAGGCGCTCTGAGGAGACTTGACCTTGGCTGAGACAGCGTACACGCTATGATGCCGCCTGTACTCCTCGTCCACCTTCTTTGCCGCGTCTATGATGCTCGTATCAAGCACGTTCTTTAGCAGCCCAAGGAACATCTGGCTGTCCTTTGGAAGGCAGTGGCCGCCGATGCCTTCACGGGGCTCCAGTACTTTGATGTTCCACTTTGTATTGATGGCTTCTCTCAGCTCTTGAAAATCTATTGCTGACCTATCGCAGAACATTTTCAGCTCTTCTGCAAAGGCTATCTCCATGAACCTGTACGAGTTTTCAACGATCTTGCACAGCTCGGCTACTTCTACTGACTCTACAGTATGAAGAGGGATGTCCAGCAGGTTTCCGTAAAAGTGCTTTGCAGCTTCTATGCAGCATTCCCCGCATCCGCCAATTACGCGCGTCTGGTTCACGCCATGGTCGTGCTTTTCAGGGCCAAAGTACCTGTGGGGAACGTGCACCACGTGCATCTTGTGGCGCAGCATTTCCAGAACCTTCTCAGAGGTTCCCCTGGTTATGGTGCTATCAATGCCTACCAGCGCGCCCTGCTTGCCTTCGTACAAAAGCTGCCTTGCAATGTCAAACAATCCGTCAAGGTAAGGCTGGAACATGTCTTCCGGCCTGTGGGTGGATATGCAGATAATGTAATAGTCATAGCCGGCAAAGCTTTGCGCTCTTTTCCTTATCACTTGATCATCAACAGCACGTTGAATTGCTTTTTCGCTGATGTCGTATCCATCGACAGTCAGCCCCTTCATTGTCATGTACTCTGCGTTGCTGTAGCCTATCTGGCCAAGGCCTATGACCAAAACTTGCTTTTTGCTTGTCGAATAGTGGGCGGAGGTAGTACGGGTGGTTTTACCGTTGTTGCTCATATGTAGATGCGAGCTGGAGTAGGTATGAATATTAGTAAAAACACTTATGCAAGACCATTATGCAGAAATTATATGGAATCGAGCTCCTGATCAGGATACAAATTTTTTTCAATTATGATCCACCTCTCCCATATGGCAAACTTTCTGCCTGAATCCATGCTATTTGAGAGGCATTAGATCTGAGATTGGATGGCAGGCCAAAGTCATAGAAAGAGCTCTTGCAGCTACCAAGATGTCATAGGAGAACTATACGATCCTAGTCCTTATGGTGGGGTGGTAGATGACAATGATGCGCATATCTATTGCCGATTCTGATGCGAACCGTTGATGCAGGTAAGGACGTGGATGGTTCAAGATCCTAAACCATAGCCGCGGCAGGCGCGATTACACCGTCAAGATTTATGTCTGGAACAGTGTCAGCGGCTCTCCAACATCTCTGTCCGAAGTTACGGCCAAGTCGTTCAGCGCTACGGCATAGGGAGCACAAAAAGGAAGAACTCGAAAGAAGAAGTGGAGAGAGAGAAAAGTCTGTCGAGTATGAAATAAGAGGCTAGCTTGCGCTACTTATTTCCCCTCTTTCTCTCTTTCTTTATCTCTCTCTCTCTCTCTCTCATCTTTTTTTTGCAAAGAATCCAAAGATTGACCATTGCAAGGAGTATTTCATTAACGAATTTTTGTGAGATATGTAGAGACCCTCCTGAACGATCCCTTTGTATCCAAGAGTCAGCAGCTTCTCTTTTCACTTCTTGCTACTACTGTCTGGCTTCTTTCCCTTTCTATCTTTGCCTAGAGAATTTTCAGAGAGATTCCACCTTGTGCGCGGCTATCTCGGTATGACGACTTGTTTACTTGGCTGCCTGCCTGCTTGCTTCTATTCTACAGGGTTCTGGTCCGGCAATCGAAACCTTTAAAGCAACAATGACCGTTGCAATCCCTGACGGACGTCTCTATTCTTCACTAACGAAAAAAGACTTGTGACGATTTAGGCGAACGGAGTGAAAAATCAAAATGAAAACGGAAACAAAAACAATTACAACTATTGTAAGAGATGAGGAAAAAAATGCAGGAACAAGGATATCGAGGCACGTGCAGTTTACGCTTTGCGGCTCTTGCTTTTGGTGCGCATCCTATCTGGACGGAAGAGGGGTGGAAAAATGCCCCTCCTGCGAAAGCGGCAAGGTTGAATCATTGCCGGTCGCAGGCAATGAAATGTACACGTTTGACTATGGCACCCTCCGTGGCGTGACTGTGCGTTTTGTTCCCTCAAAACCACTCGCCTAGGCGTAGCATCTTATTATCTATATCATCTAGAAGAGTCCTCTTGGCTGATTCTCGACTGCTCTTTTCATTAGCCAATCAGTCAACAGTCGCAACATCTCTGCTATTTCTATGACAATCTCCTATCTCTAGGTAGAGACGGATTATACTGAAATTCGCCTTGTTCATTCTGGCCTGAAAGCCCGCAGAGAGGCGAGCAAGTAAGGCTGGTTTTACTTCTTTATCTACCTATCTGTCTCTGTCTATCTGTCTATCTGTCTCTCTGTCTCTCTCTCTCAACAGTGCGATAAAGTAGCATCAACGTTTTTACTACTACTATTGACAGGAGCAAGCTCTCTTTTGCTCCTCACTCTCTCGCTCTATGAATATATACACACACGCGCATGCACATACAAAGGAGTGAGATATTTTCCTCATCAAATGCAGGGTGTTAGAAGAAGACGACGCGGCTACGCGCACCCTTTGTGCATAGCTGCCCATCATATCATTACGACCAGCATCATCATCACCGCCACCGCCATTAAATCTTCATCCATGCGTCTGCACTAGTATCATGTACATATCATCTGGCGTAAGGCTGGTCCACGAGTTAGTACTGGTGCTGAACTGCTGCCTGTACGTGTTTGCGCCGTCAAATGGATCCGCCGCGTCCTTGTCAAGCATCACCGCTACAAAGTTGCTTGCATCTCCTCCCGCATACTTGATTCCAATTCTGTCTCCGGGTTGTATTGTGTACAGCTCGTTGTTTGTCAGCGAAAAGACATAGTCCGTGTATGTCGACGTAATTCCAGTGGCGGCGTCTCTGGTACCGAACAGCTTCTTGACAGAAAGGTCGGAATTAAAGACTCCCACCTGTACTGTTCCTGTTGGGCTGCCCGTCTTTCTCATCTTGAGTGTTATCTGGTCAATGCTCTTGCCTACTAGTTGCGAAGTTGAAGATGCAAATTCAACGTGCGACGGCATGGCGGCAGCGTTCGTTGCAAGGCCAAAGGTCTGTGTAGTGTCAGACATGTGGGTTACCGGGAAGGATGGTGAGCTATTGATAGTATAGGTTTCACTCTTTACAGGGCTTGCATTGCCGGCAGTGTCTCTTGCAAAGAATTTGAGAGTTGTGGTCGTTGAAATTTGAATCGATGTAGTATAGACGTTACTTGAAGTGGTTGGGGTAGAGCCGTCAAGTGTGTAGTATGTTGTTGCAGGCTCGTTGGCGGCAAGTGTGACTGATACAGTTGTTAGATACGTTCCACCTGCGGGCATGGCAGTTACTGTGGGAGGAGTGGTATCTGTTGCACCATGCGTCTGCTTTAGTATCATGTACAGGTCATCTGCTGTAAAGTCAAGCCATGAGGTGCCATCATATTGTTGAAGATGTGAATTTGCGCCGTCAAATGGATCCGCCGCGTCCTTGTCAAGCATCACCGCTACAAAGTTGGCAGAATTTCCGCCTGAATATTTGACGCCAATCCTGTCGCCTGACTGGATTGTATAGAGGTCATTACTGGCCAGCGAGAAGGTATAGTCCATGTATGTCGAAGTCAGAGTTGATGCGTCCTTTGTACCAAACAGCTTTTTCACAGTTGAGTCGCTGTTAAAGACACCGACCTGAACTGTACCCGTAGGCGAGCCGGTCTTTCGCAGCTCTATTGTCATCTGGTCGATGCTCTTTCCTGCAAGCTGCGAACCGGGCGTTACAAACTCGGCGTACGCCTGCTGTGTACCAGCATACATGGCAAGGCCAAAAGTCTTGGTTGTATCTGACATGTGAGTTATTGGAAATGACGAGCCCGAGATCGTGTAGGTTTCACTCTTTATAGGGCTTGCATTGCCGGCAGTGTCAACGGCAAAGAACTTCAAAGTAGTTGTAGAGGTGATGGATATCGGTGAAGAGTAGACGGGGCTTGACGTTGTAGGCGTACTGTCATTTGTGGTGTAGTATATCGTTACAGGCTCATTTGCAGACAGCGTTACAGACTGTGCTGATGAGTAAGAGCCACCTGGAGGCGTAGCTGTCACTACGGGCGGAGTGGTATCACCACCGCCACCCTGAGCAAGCCCTACAAGCTCGTTGAAGGATTTTATTGAATAACCCCGCGAGTTGATGCCGTTGAGCACTGTGTCAATGCGCGCTATGGAATTCTGGTTCACGGAATTCAACGCTTCCCCACTAGATGAAAAATTGGCAAAATCCTGGGGGTGCATGGTTACTACTACCCAGCCCCTTTGAGATATGCTTGAGTCAATGTCTGAGAGGATTTTAGAAGCTGATTGCTGGATGTTCTGGTCGTTGGTCCACACGCTAAAGGCGGTTATCTCGGGCGCATGGTAAATCCCATTGCTGTCCGGGCTTGTAACAAATGGAGTTGAGGGGTGACTGTCGTAATAACTTGCAAATGTGTCTGCGCTGATAATCTTCAAGTTTAGATTTTTCATAGCTGTCAATGTATTGGCGTTAAAGACATTGTAGGGAGTGATGAAGATGTTTGTCTTTTTGCCATACAAGGACTGCATCTTGTCATTTGCCTTTTGGAGATCGGACTGCTGCTGGCTCTGCGATAAAGTAGTGTAGTCGTCGTGGTTCCAGCCGTGCAGGGCATACTCAAAGAGGCCCGCGTTTCCTCCCTGCTTTGTCTTGTCAAGGACTAGAGAATCGCTTCCAAAAAAGTTCATTATTTCTGCCAGGGTGGCTTTTTGGCTGTGAGCGATGAATTTGTCCATAACAGCCACCTGGACGTTGTTTATCCAAGAGTCTTGGATGTCGTCTATTCTAAAGATGACGCAGTTGCAGGGCGCGGCATAAGCCTGTTTTGGATGATAATAATAATCACTACTGCCAAGAAATAGAGTTGTCGATGAAGCCAAGAGCATAACTGCAAGTACAAATGCAGGGGCGCCGTGTCGGCTAGGCTTTGAACTCAATCTCATCATATTACCGTCACAAGACGATCCTCATTGTTAGACAGGCAGCTGAAAAATTGACGTCTTTTGCGGCAGTAGTTTTCATCGTTAGTGGGGGAGGCGAAGGAAGAAGAGGGGAAGGCGCTTTGGCATGCATCAGCAAGAAGGACGAGAAGGAAGAGAAAGTTGGTCTGACCAAGGGTTTGATAGCGACGACGACTACCGCAGGAAGCATATCACTGGATTTGCATGAAGGTTGCGTCAACTCAAAGGACAACTATTACAATTCCATGTTAAACTTGTATATACAAAAATATGCTAAACATAGTAAGGCCCCTATCAAAAACACTGCGAAAAAGTGTTGAATCTAATTGTGATCACCATATCTTTAATGCAGACTGAATCTCAGTTTATTATCGGTTTTTGTACTATAATGTGAACTAGGAAGGTTCTTACAATAAATACTACACAAATGAATTTAACTATACATCTGCAAGAAACTAAACTTTTTGGCAAGCAGAGCTAGATATATCGATGGCCATAGTCAGTGAACCAGTTAGGCCCCTAATTGGGAATATACTCAGATATATACAGAGGGAAAGAAAGACCCGCGCCTTGTTTTCGTTCTCTCTCTTCCACCTTCTCTCATTGTGTCAAGAGTTTGTTGGTGAGTCAGTCGTGGGTTTTCCATAGGAAATCGATCTGTTGAGATTAATAACATTGAGCCAGATTCTGCTGCCAGTGCGAGAATAGCAGAACTAGAATGTGCTCGAAAAAAGAGGAGGGAGAGAAAGAAGAAGAGGGTGTTGTCTACTGCTACTACTTCTGCTACTTGACAACCACATCTCCCGCCATCCACGGATGCACCTGGCAGTAGTAGCTGTATGTGCCCGCTTTGCTAAAGGTGACTTGGAATGAATCTATTGGCGGCAGTCCAGGAGGCGACATTCCCTTTGGCCAGATCCAGCCAGAGTTGACATACTTTTCTGTGCCAGTAATGGTATAGTTGCCGTTAGGTGGAAGGTATGTTACCTTTCCTGATGAATCTATTACTGTCGGCATGAATGAGCGGTTGTTCAACGCGACAATCACTTTAGTGCCATTCTGTTGTCCGGGCATGACCACTGGCTCTGCATTTGCATTGGGAACAGCCGACCTGATAGATGTGCTGTTGTCGATGACAAATGGTGCTGCAAAGTCTGCAAAAGTACTGTTGTCAAACATGAACGTCACGGTGTGAGGCTCGCTCACTCTGGTCGGATTGATAAAGGCAACTTTCTCGCCTACCTTTACCTCGGCATGATTTGGAAAGAATATTGTCAGCGGTGCGACATGACCGCCTGCACCTGCCCGTACGGTGGACACGCCGTCTTTGTAGTCATGATACTTTTTGTTCAACTGATACTGAACTGATGGCCTCTCGTCATTTTGTTGATTTCCAGTGCCACTGCTGCCGCCTTGCATCATCGTCGTCTTTGTCATGTTACTACTACTATCGTTAGTACTGTTCCCTTGTCCTTGTCCTGTTCCTTGCCCTTTTTGCATCATGTTTCCTCCAGGCTGTGCTGCAATACTGGAAACAGCCAGACTCGCTGTTGCTACCAGGATGCCAACTGCGATTATGGCTCCCATCATAACATTTCGGTTTACCATGTTCTGCCGCAGAGTTGTCTAACTAATAAGTTAGCCGGTAAAAAGCTTCTTAGAACACACACAGTGGTATGTTTCGTATTAATAATATATTTTCAGCTCGAGAATAAGAAAATTACGATATTTATCGTCATGAACTATTTAGTAAGTAAGCAGCTCACGTCTAGCTCCGCCAGACCTAAATCTGACGAGAACTCCGCAGTTAACGTACTTGCGCACGACGACTGCGTTAAGACGTCTGCTGCAATAACTTATTTCCATCCTATGAATATACGCATACCGTTCAGTTGTGCACATTATCGTAGAACTATCTCAGAAGGATCACTCTGGTTATGACGAATAACACCATAACGACAACGAACGTTAACCAATTTCCCAGAATTATTTTTCCAAGAAGCCAAAACACTGATGGTCCCGCAGGACGACGAATGGTAAACCAGAGCTCACTAGAGAACGTCAGATGGGACCGGAACGTAACTTGATTGTAGGTAGACATTGCCGTATATCATAAAGCCACAATGTACACGCAGAAAAAACAGATGCAAAACTCATTAAGATAATGGCTTCGAAAGCTAGCCAGAAAACTTGGGCTGTCGTAATATATGCGAAAGACATCCCTACGCTATACATAAGCTTGCCAATTATTCCAAGGGCTAGTGGTGCAGGCTATGCGAGAGATCTTTTACCATAGGGCCGCGCTGTCCTTGCTGTGGAATGTTAATGAGAGCAGCTACTCGACGTGCCAAGATGAAAAGGTTGAAAGTCCTTCAATGCGATTCAGGTTCTGTTTCTTAAATACCGGACATTTACCACTTTGATGTGTTGCATTTATCGTGAAAATACAACCGCAGTCCCCACAAGCATAAATCTAGCTCTGGTAGGAATACGACTGATTGCCTAGCTTGGTTCATCATAGTCAGCTGACTTCCCACCAGAGCCTTTTTTCACATATACACACCCACCTACCGATGCTCGCAAAATGCTTTATAGATTAAAGTGTGTAAACTGCTTTGAGAATAGTATTGGTGGCCACTACCGTGATCAACAATTGTTTAGTCTGTGGATTAAAGATTGCAGAATCAAGCAGCGGTATAACGGTCGGAGGCGACAAATGGTATCACTTGAAATGTGTGACGGTAATAAAGTGCGATAACTGTGGCACCCTCATAGGATACTTGGCAAACGGCAAGACAGAGGGCAGATTTCGAAAAACATACTGCGCAAAATGCAGTAAGAAATTTGGAAACAAATAGGGAGAGGGGCCGGAGGAAGGAAAAAAGAGTTGCTTGTGGCGAGGCGGTAATGGAATGGGGGATCAGAAGAGGTCCTCTGTTCTCTCTCTCTCTCTGTCTGTCCTCCACGCTTCCCTTCCAACATCATAGTTCACGTCCTCTGCTCCGCCTTTATTCTGTCACTGTCAATCGTCCTTTCATGTGAGGATGTAGCGTGCAGTAGTAATCATAGATTCCCGGCTTTGCATTGATTGCTGTTTCTGAGACTTCTCCAGAACCACCAATTATTCCAGTATCAAATACCCCAGACGGTCCTGCTTCTGGACTTCCAGACGTGGCGGTGTGCATGATCGAATCCTTGTTGGCCCAGATTATAGTGCTACCCGACTTGACCGTCACTTCAAGGGGCTCGTATGATAGCCCGCTGTTCGGATTTGACGCGCCGCTCGCTATTGATACTGCTGTTGTCTGTTTGGCAGTGCTGTTATTAGTAGTAGCAGCAGTAGTACGAGTCTCCGTGGTGGCGACGGCGGTGCCTTCATCTGAATGTGTATTGTTGTGACTTGCTGCTCCTGCTGCTTCATCGTGAGTGACCGCGCCGTGGTTATTATTTTGCGCGACACTTTTTCCCATCAATTCGTCATCAGTATAATTGAATACTTTGGGCTTTTGCAGTTTGTTCTGAAGCTCGTACTGCCAATCAAACATTGAGACGCTCTTTCCGGCAGAGATCGTCGTTGTTGTCGCGTTAGTCAAGGCAGTGGAGGAGTTGTTGTTGGCTAGAGTCGAGCCATTATTACTATTATTAGCTTGGTTGCTATCGACTACATGGATTTGCCCCATATTTCCGCGCTCCTCCTGGATTCCGTGGCTATGAAACAAGTAATCTCCCGGATACTTCCATCTTGCCTCAACTATAGTCGCATCGCCCGGTCCCACGGCAATCGTCTGGGCATCTATGGGCTCATTTGACAGCAGACCCGATGGATATGCTTTGAATATTGTGCTGTGAAGGTGGAACTGATACGGTATTGTGGTTCCGATGTTTATGACGTACATCCTTACCAGCTCGCCATTCCTTGCTTCAAGTGGATATTTCATGTACTGGTCGGCATAGCCATTTATCGGATAGTATTCCGCTTCAAACTTCATTACGTCCTTGCTGTCATATTCTCCCATCACCATGACAAATTCTCTTGCAGGCTGCAGTGGCTTGTCCTTTGGATCAATTATCATGGCGCCGTACATCCCCATCCTTATGTGAAGTGACGTGGGATGTGCATGGCAGTGATACATGAGGGCTCCTGCTGGACCTGCAGTGATGTTGTAGATGTACGAATCGTTTGGCATTATCTGTGGAAGGACGCCGTCATTGGCATCGTCATGATTTCCGTGTAAATGAAGAGTATGAGGAATTGGAGTCTTGTTTATGAATTTGATTCTCACGTGGTCTCCTTCGGCAAACATGAGGGCTGGACCAGGTACCGTGCCATTGAATGTCCATGTCTTTACCACCTTGCCAGGCGCTATTTCCAGCTCAGCTTCCTGGGCAACCAGGGTTAACTCTTTAACAGCAGCTTCATCTGCTGCGGAAGATGTATGACCGTACAGTTCAAAATCATCATCATCAGCGCTCTTTTCAGCATCTCTCTCGGCATTGGCTGCCGCTGTTGCTGCTACTGACGATCTTTCTGCCGCCACCATCGTTTCTCTTTCCTCACTTGGTGAGGAGGAGGGCGATAATGATGACGAAAGTGGCAAAGTAATTCCGACAATTAATGTCGATACCAGCAGCATCCCAGCCAAGATTGCGACTGTGAGCTTGCCCCATCCTCCTTCCCCTCCGCCGGCGCTTCTGTTTTGGCTACTGCCGCTGTTGCTGCTGCTACTATGGTTGTAGCTATTGTTGTTGTCATTATTATCCACCGACACGGTTAAACTTGACAAAATAAGGATTAAGTAATTCCTTGTCACAAGTTGTGACCAATAGCATCGGCTTATGAGTGGACAAAACCCGTGATGAGGTGTGTTCAATGATTTTATGCAAAAGACAGAATCTTGCAAAATACGGCGATATCATCCATATTAGTCATTGGCCAAAAAGAGAATATCGATTATCATCATGGTTACTTATTATTTCAAAAAGAGAACTTTCACAGTGCAACTTTCGTTTCTGCATTCCCTGTGAAAATATATATTCTCGTTCCTCAACGCAACAGCATATCACCTTTCGTTGTCCTTTGGCCTGATCAAGCAGCCGCAACGTCTGAGCAGTTATATTTTTTCATGTCGTAGTGGTTTTTCTTTCCCTTGAGCCCCATATCGGAGCTAGCCTACAACAAGTTGCAGCTACAGAGCCATTCCCTTTACTACAGACCTGCAGTTTTTGAGCGGGGAGAAGGGAGGGTGAGACATGCTAATTTTTCTGCGGCTCTAAAAAAAGACTGTCCCCCTCTCCCCTTCCACGCACAAAAACACGCCAAAAGTATTGACCAGAATTGGGTCAACCTGAGGTGAAGCGGTATTAGAATTAACAACGACTGGCCGGAAATCTGATATCTCCCTCTCTATATCCTAGCATACATCGAATTCTAACTCGTCTTCCATGTCTCTCGGCAAGGTCATGCGGCTGAATTATAAGCAGGTCCATTCTACCTTGATGTGAGTAATTTTTTATGCAAAATAGTTTTCCAATGAAAGAATGGCATGTTGAACACATGCAAAAGACCGTTGTAAAGTACGTAAAGGGCCTATCTGAAACTGCTTCTGCTTTTGAGAAAAGGAATCACAAGAAATACGGCGGACTGAACCACATCTGCAGACAAATAGAATACGATGTCAAGCACGGGGTGACAGAAAAAGAGGTCATTAGCATGTTACAGAAGGTCCGCAATCATCCATCCTATTCTGAATTAAGAAAAGGAAACGGTTCGATGGAGAGGTTGAAAGAGGTAGAGGTTCATTTCACTAGACCTAGAATTGAATTTCAACAAAAGCCTTGGTAATGTAATGTTACAGAGGCTTTAGCCTCGGCGATGAAAAAAATCTGAGGATGTGGATTATATATATCTCGATCCACAGTTCGATTCATTGACATCTCTCTTTCTTCACTTTTCTAAAACACTTCTTCGAGCATTTCAAAAGTTACCGCGGCCAAGAGAATAAAGAACAGCCTCTTCCCAGAATAGAAGAGTCTATTTTTATCCAATATGTGCGATAGGAAGGTCTGCAGCGCAGGGTAGCCAGATGCTCCTAGTGAGTTTACTATTGGCATGGCCAATGCCGAAAAAGAAGACTGCATAGTCCATATTCACAATGTAATAAATGTCGCACGCACATATAACTCACCGTAAAAATCAAGCTTCGTTTCGGTCGTGAGGATTATAGTCCTCTACTGCTCACTGTAAAACGACAGCCCGGATTCTTTGGCATCCATTCTACCATCCGGATGGATACAACAAGAAGCTGTCATGAAAAAAAGGGCATGAAACTGTCTAGAGGTGCTCGCCACATGAGTAGCAGAATCTTGCGTTTTGTATGTTGAGGACGTTACACTTTGAGCATTTCTTCATGCCGGCATTTGGTAAAAAGGAAAAGAAATCTATCCTTTGGGATTGTTGTGCTTTCTCCATCTTCACGAGGTTTATGGCCACGCCCAAGAGAAGGATCTGAGAAGAGGGGATCATTTCCTCCTCAGACATGAAAGACCTGTCGACGCTATTCATCACTTGTTTTAGGGCCTCCCCGTAAGGGTTTTTGTCAAAACTTGCTTTTAGTTCGGAGTACCTAGAGATTATATCAGGCAGCAGGTCTGAAGAAACAACGTTCTTTTTCAAGAGATCATTTAACACCAACAGGACATCTTTGGACATGAGTTAAGTTGAGCATGGATGATGTTGCTTATCGTTTTTTCTATCCGTAAAGGTCGTGCATTACACGCATCAGCTTCTTCATACACACAGGGAGGAGACCCATTATCGTTCATTTTATGGCCTTTTGACAGGTCACAACTCGTCTGATTTTCGTGCTCATTCCTTACCTCTCGACTAGAACATTACGTGTCATGTTGTACTCTTGCTCTCCGAGCAACTCTGCATGCGAATGCGAAGTCCTTCCAAGGCTCTGAAAGTATTTCTCAGATTCCACGCTGCTAACCGCAACCAAACCGTCATCCGGACCGGGAATCAACGGGCTTCCTCCAAAGTCGTGTAACCAATCGCCAGCTATTATGTAGTACTTTACATTTGGATTCATTTGTGCTTTGGTTGCGTTTGCTCCTGACCGGATGTCCAGCGTAGCAGGCATACATATGTTTGCAGAGTCAGCAAGTGGGCTGCCTGCATTTGGCGTTCCAAGCATAACAAGATTTGATACATCTTTGGTTCCATCGGCAAGATATACTCGTGCGTCAATTCCTCCTTTGCTGTGTGCTACGATATTTACTCTGTCTGAGCCAGTCTGCTTTTTGACTGTTTGAATTTGTTCAGCTAGTTCCGTAGCATGTCCAACTGCGGCTCCGCACTTGTCATCGAATTTTTGAAAAGTAACGGGATAAAAGGAGATGCCATCTTTTTTGAGCAGTTCCTCCCATTTACCCCATATTGATGCATCTTCATTCCATCCGTGAACCAGCAGGACTGGAAGAAGGTGTGTGCTATTAGTAGAGGTAGTGGATGAGGAGTCATCAGATGCAATTGCAGATATCTCGAAAATAATCGAATGAACAGCCACATGAAAAGAAGTATTATAAACAGCACTAATACTGAAAGCAAGTGCCAGCACAACCACTACTGCTACTGCTGTAGTAATAATAACATTATTTTTCTTAATGCTCACACCATATTAGGTTGCAAGCAATTAATGTCGCTTTCGCCACGTAATTATGTTATTTTGATCGGTTGAAAATTGTATGTAATCGATCACTCTTGCATCCCTTCGCTCAGCTTCAGAAAATAACTGACGATTAGTCTCTCTCTCTCTCTCTCTCTGAAAGAACATAAGGACCAATGATCCCATCCCCGGAATGATGCCGACGATTAAGGAGACAGGACCGCATGTGGAAGTCGCTTTTTTGTGTATGTGTGTACATATGTTCTTTTGAATCCGCGATATAAAAGACTCGATTGACCTAGTTCTGCCGAACACTGTATATCACGAGACTGGAGGGGTCGACGTCGGCTTTTGCATCAGCAAATGTTTTGGCTTGCAAGGATGGAACAAGACGAGCCAACCGCCAAGTGTCCGACATCCACCCCTTGACTATAGTAATTCTATTCAACTCTTAAATGATTTTCTATCGGTATTATCTTATGTAGGATGAAACTCTTTTAATCTTATACGTTCAACAATTAGCGAGACCAGTCTAATAGATTCGCCTCTAAAGAGACCGGTCGGTAGAGACGGACAAGGGCCTGAAAGCTTGGAATTAGAAGGAAAGCCATGGTGAGTAAGACCCTGCTTCTTCTTCATTTGATTGAAAAGCCACCCGCGCCCCCTCGAGGATTGAACGGGACTCTGTAAGTAGCGCCCAGGTGCACGTGGCAGGGACGCGGGGTGCCATGTCGAATGAGTGCACTGTTCAATACCTTTCAATGGTAAATAACGTCTGAGTAGGCAAACCTTAGAAGCTCTTCCTAGTAATGACAATGCGCTGCTTGTGTGAGCGGAGACCCAAGAACCGAGACAGGGTCGGTATGAACACGATAAACCTGCCTTTCGCAGCTTTTTTTAGAGCCTACAGACTTTTACAACATTTTAGTTTAAACGAGTATCGAATGTTCTGTCCCGACCTAGAAGTCGGGAGCAGAGACATGCTAGCCATTCTGAAGGTACAGGTTGCAGTGACAGTGTACCTCCAGCAGTAATTCTTTAGATTTTGAAATAAAAAGACTTTGGTGATGAGTTGCAAAAAGCTGTAAAACCACTTGCAACAAGATTTGTTCTACGCATCCTTAACCTTTTATTTTATAATTTCGAGAATTATTATGCTGTAACGCGAGAAATCCATGTGGCGCCAGAAAACAAAAACATGGTTGTCGAGATCAGGCTTGGGCTGGCTCGCAGCAGGTAAAGGCTTACAGTTTGCGCCAGCCACCCCTGGCCTCTAATTGGCATCCTTCAGCTTGTAAATGCTGTATTGTACTGAAGTCCTTGCTATTTGCTGCTGTTGCCACCTGCCGCTATTCTGTTGATGACAGTTGAAAATTCATTAAGTGGGACAATTTTCACCATGCTTGTGGCAGATATTCCAACATCAATGCACATGGCTTCAACGTCGTGTGCATTTTCTGCATCGAGAATTATTATCCATTGATGCTCCAGGACGGACATGTAGAAAGCGACGAGCCTTTCTACATTATACTTCTTCAAGCCGCCCTTTATCTTCTCGTCAATCCCTAGAAAGATCCTTTTACTTTGTTCATTATTTAACGGGCATGACTCTGGACTATGGCTTGCAAATACTCCAAATAACATAAATTAACTCTCTAAGCGCATCTCTATTAAACTTTCTTTCAACAATTTAGCTAGACAGACCATGCGCTTTTGGCTCTTTCTTTTGCGCACGCGCGAGATTCGGTCAGCGAAGAAAGTACAAACCACCGAGCAGTCAAACTTTAGAAAGGGTCTCCCTAGTGGTGAAACCGTCCTGCCGCAAAGCTGGGCTATCAGGGAACTTGAAGGATCTTATGAACACACGCTTGCCGTGGCGCTAATAATAATAACTTGGGTGATCAGGGGAGCAGAGATTGAGCTTGACGAGGGATATTCGATTATGACATGTCACACACAGGGGACTCTGCTCAGCCTGTCACCGTTGTTACCGATACTCATTAGAACTTGCTATATCTGAAGATAGAACAAAATTTCACAATTAAACGAGCCATCGCCTCATTAAACCCTTCAGCTGCCTCGCCTACCTCTGCCTTTCCTGAAAGCGCTAGCTTGCTTATCTTGAGCTGCTTCAAACTGCATTTTATCGTCGAGACAGTGGAGAAGCAAGAATATGGCACGCGGACATCTACGGATGGTGAATATGAGCGCTGCATTTCTGACAAGTGTATCTTCTCGGCATATCTGAGGTTTGCAGCGGAGGCAACAGAAAGGGCGTCAAGACTGCACCCTATGACGTCAACAAAAGCTGCTCATTGAAATTGATGCATTGAAACAAAAAAGAGTTTGATAGGTATATGAGGAAATTCGATTCTTAGGGCGCGTACAATCCATCGGGCAGAGCTATACGCACGCTACAATGGAAGGTATATAGTAGATGTGATATGGAGTCCGATCTTTGTTTTAGTGAAGACAACCCCGTCGCGGCGCAAGTACGCGACGGGGCGATGTCAAGTACAGGAAACCACACGCATGAAGAATTGCAAGTGGTCCTGCACGGTTTTATACACTGGTCAGAGCGATAACAGGAGAGCTATCATTTTCTGCAAATTTGGAGTGAACTAGCTGTCACGTCCCAGAATGGATCCATAGTTATTTGTCAGAATATCATATTATATTGATATAGAAGAATATTTGGATGTACTTAATAGAATCTCATATCTGGTGTTTTTCTGCTGTGATACTTCACGGCGGTGAGAGGCTCAGACATGGTGCTGCCCGAAAGCCAATCGAAAGTGGGACATCTTGGCAAGTAAGGCATAGCACCAACAGCCTCCCTCCCCCCCCCGCCACAAGGAAAGATGCGAAACAAATGGGCAAAAATGAGGAGACGACAACATCAGAATGCTACTGTGGCGTTTGCAATAGGCCATCAGATGAGAGAGCATCGGCTTGCTAGGTGTCGTGTCTGTGGCAGACCTGCGACAGAGAGAAATGTGTAGTCGCTGTATTCGCTAGTTAAAGTGCTTGCTTGGACTTTGTATGGGCAGACCCTATAACCCAGTTTTCATTTTGTATTGCCACCTTGGAACAAAAAAGCAAACAGCCAACTGTTCGACGGCCTTTGAAAATACGCACCGCGACAATGGAAGTATGTGTGTAGATTATCCTTCATAGGTTTCGCTCTAGTGACGAAATAGACCAGTCTTAAATGAAATACCCGTTCTAGATTAATATGATGATGATGCAAATGCCGATAGAGATTAGAAGATTTGAGAGAAAACCTAGCAGAGGCTTGGCCTACTGCCGTACTTGTGGAGATTACGCAGCCTATCAAGCACTATTCGAAGCGGGGAGTCATATTGTGTCCCAGAGGTACTGTGAAAAGTGTCTGCTAGCTGGAGAATTTGACATCTAGCGCAATAGTCACCTATCGCGCGTATCTGAAAGAGGTACAGAGCCATGCTCCGTGATGGTTATTATCAGTAACTCAGAGAGAATTGCTACAGATGAAAGGAGTCTGCGCAGGATTAGATGAGCATCTTCTGGATGCTACCAAAATCATATGCGAGGAGGAAGGCATTGATTTTCATGCTTTGAGTGATAGTCAGCTAAGGGGATTGGTTTGCTATCGTTGCATATCCTGCAGGCAATTCCATCCGCTCACGCAACTTGGTATATCCAAACGAAAGCTGGTCTGCGGTCATTGCAAGGAAAAAGTGACTCTGTATGCAAACAACAAATACGGCAGGTTGCGACGCGGCATCTTTTACAGGCTTTTGAAAATGAGGGTTATCTCTACTGCGAAAAGAAATGCCTAACTTAATTTAGCCTGGCGGGATAAAACATGCTTTGCATCTTTTGCTTGCCGTCCCGACGTGAGGGGGGAGGGAGGCCGTACTGAAATACTTGGCAGTCGCGGCGGCCACAGCCTGTATCCTTGTCATCTTCTTTGGACTAGACAACCGCGCTCCTTTCACTGGCATATACACAAAATCTGATTGTGTAGTACTTTTAAGAGATCGGATGTACTGATCCAATGCGGTTTACCAACACATGCCAGATGATGAAAATAGGAGGCGGCCTATCGACCTAGCGCAGCAATATTTGGCAAACGAGAGAACTTTTCTGTCTTGGCTAAGGACGTCTATTGCTCTTATTGGACTTGGTTTTGTTGTAGCAAGGTTTGGACTTTTCTTGCGCGAGTTTCAGTTGGTGGTCATTCAGCGAGAGGTAGAAGCAGCGGCGTCTTCTTCAAACAACGTCATCCAACAGCTGCCAGAACATTCCTTCTCTTCCATCCTCGGAGTCCTGATGATTGCCCTTGGAGTGGCCTTGATATTTTACTCGCTCAAAAGCTATAGGGATGGCAACAAAGAGATCGAAAGCGGAGTGTATGTTCCAAAGAAGAGCGTTGTATACACTGGCGCAATACTGCTAGCCATCTTTGGCGGCGCCACAATACTTTACCTATTGACGGTTTCACTGATGATGTAGGGTCTTGTCTTTTCTTCTTCTTCTTCCCACCGATGCTAGTGGTGTACTTACCTTTTTCTTGTTACTCTTCGATCTCCAATAAGTTGCCAGCCCATGTAGCCAGTAATATTTTGGCTCTCAGGACTAACTAGCCTCTTGTTGCTGTTTTTTCATACTTGATGATTTTACAGCAGCATGATGTAGCTTGTATCCTGCTACTCCTGCTTTTCCATCAGGTTCCCCGATCTCTATAGTTAAGGATTTGTCTGTCGATTCTATCTTTACGGGATAGCCTACATTATTTATCAATCTCTCGATGTAGGTTTTTGAGAAGACACCCCAATGATGTCCCACATCATGCTGCAAGACCAGTTTTATTCCAGCACCGCCGTTCTCAGTATTCTTGCTAAATTCTCTTAATGTAAAGCCAGATCTCTTTACTCTATTCTTTGTGATGGCAAGTACTGCATCCAAGTCTACTTTTCCACGCATCATAAGAAGCTCGTCTTCAAAGCTATCTGCTGCCCTTGTTGCAATTTCCTTTAACTTTTCTTCAGGCACATAGTCAAAAAGATCCTTCAGGACTGATTTCTGCATTGGAGCAAATCCTACTTTTGGCGCGATAAACTCCCATTCGAGATAAGATTCCAGAATCCTATTTATCAATGTGTTCAACGACATGCCTTCTTCGTCCGCGAGTTTTCTTAATTTGTCAATATTATTGTCATCAACGCGAAATGTGATGCTGGAATTATTTGCCATGGTCTAAAAGCCTAGAATTACCTACCCGCATCGAACTTAAAGGGCTATGGTATGAAAAGTACAGAATATTCTTTTAAAGTGGTTTTTGTGGCTTGTAAAAACCTAAAAAAATGCAGTAAAGCACAAAATCCATTTCTTCTTCTGTATGGGTGTTCAGCGACGCATGATATGGTGTTCTAAATAAAAACATGCACTCAAGTTGTCACATCACTTTGTAAACCATGTTGATAAGCCTTCACCCTTCATGCCCTACTGGAAAGCACAAGTATGCCGGCGAATTGTCATGTGCAATAAAAGCGAATCGAGCCGTGGATGGAAACAGCTGTGATAGTTTACAATACCACCACTTAAGGGGAAGACCTTCTATTTGCCCTTGCACGTATAGTCTGGATGCACTTGACAAGGTCTCCCGCCTTGTGATATGTCACGCTTGAATCGAGTTCAAACTGCTCCCGAAGCTTTGAACACCAAATGTTTGCAAGGATTCTTTCACCTATATCTCCAAGCATCCCAATGAAAGCACGTTCAAAGAGGTCTGGCCTGTATATTATGGCGGCTCGAATGTCCATTTCACCGCCCAGGTACTCCTCGGAGATCTTTGCTGAAATGGATTCAAAAACTCGAGTGCCAAACGTAGCCTCCAAATTGATCAGTAGTGCGTCCGCAATATTCTCCGTATCTGCAATTAGTTTGTGGATCATAGGTCCTCCCTCCATTGATGCAGAGCACTTGATAGGTCAAGTGTAGGTGTGTGAAGTTCATTTCCGGGACGGACGCCAGTCAATGGTTATAGATACCATGATCTCTATTTAAGCCATTTGACCAATGATGTCATGCTTTGTAAATTATCTAGCACAAATATCCGCAATCCATTAATAATCTGGTGTGGTTCGTCACATGATGAAAAGACGAAAAGCCAGATTATACGACGATCAACGAGAAGCAACAATGACAGCTGACAAGATCTATGAAAACCTCAAAGCTTTAGGTGTCAACATCGATGCGGTGAAGAATTGTTCACCAACCATTGACGAACTGAAGCAATTTCATAACGGCATACTGTCAATATTAGAAAGGCATCAAGGTAATGCCCAAGCTTATGCTTCATGATGAATTCGAGATCTGGCTCAACCTTCCAAATGTTGTTTGAAGAAGTATATATCTAAACAATCCTTGTGTTGACTGTATATCACTCCGGTCGCAGTTTCAAGATTTCCCTGTATGATGACGCTTGAAGCAACACTACAAAAAGTCGTTCACAGCATCGTCGTTTGAAAAACGCATTTGCATGCATATACGCTCTTGACATGTTATAGCATTACAACAACAACGTCTTACTTATTCTTCTATTATTAGACATCGTAAGGTAGCGAAAGATGCTTTTTCGCCGCGATAATTGTTATTGAGCGTAAAAGTAGTGCCGGAAAGGGAATCGGGTCCAATCGAGAAGGTCGAGGGCTCTAAAAACTCCTTAAGATTACATTTACGTAATCTTGGTTGCATATGACAGATCCTGTCAAAGATGCGAAAAAAGCAGTACAAGACGCTGAAGCCAAGATAAAGACTGACGTAGACCATGCAAAGGGCAAGCCAAGTTCGGAGACTCTGAATAAGGCAAAAGTGAAGGTAAAGGACGCACTAAAGTAGTAGTGACATGCGTGTGTGTCTCCTTCCTCACCTCTTTTTAATTAGCTTTCATCGTCTCAAAGTCTATCTTTATTCTAATTGTATATTACTTTACAGAAGCACGTTACAAGACTCATTATATTTAGAATTGTACAAGTAACCTGTATGCTAGACATTCTAAAAAAGAGCAAGCGAGGCTACATATGGATTACCCTTGGCTTTTTTGTTGTCAGCCTGACAGTTCATTGGACGTTTGCATGGTTTGCATACGTCCAAGAGCAGCAAGAACACAACCAGCCCATAGAGGCTACAGGCTACTTCAATCAAACTATGCGCGATACCATGGAAAACTGGCAGTCTGAATTTCTACAGCTGATGTGGCAAGTTGGAGGCCTCTCCTTTCTGTTGTACGTTGGCTCTCCTCAGTCAAAAGAGTCAAGCGAAAGGATGGAAGCAAAGATTGACTTGCTGATAAATAATCTAAAGGTGCTTGCAGAGAATCCTGAGAGGGTAAAGGCGTCACTTGATGAGATAGACAAAAAGTATTACAAAAGCGGCTGAGTCACGCGCACATACGCGTGTGTCTACATGCGTCCATCCTATTACCTACCGGTCCCTCTCTCTCCCTCCCCCTCCTCTATCTTTATCTACCTTGTAACTGTCTTTGAGTATTCCTGCCTTTCACTTACTACATTAAGCAGGTCTGTCTTGGTAACCATACCAAGAAGCCTGCCCTCCAAGTCACATACAAAGATCTTGCCAATGCCGCTGCTGGTCATCTTTTTGACCGCTTCGTCACCTCTAGTATCCGGACTGACGACATTGAGCTCTTCAAGAGGCATCATGACCTCTCTGACAGTGAGCACTTGTCTTTTGGACTCATCATCACCGCTAGAATCCATCACTCTCTTCAGAGTTACCATACCAAGAAGCCTACCTGCTGCATCAGTCACTGGAAACGCGCTTTTCATATACACTGAAAAGTAGCGCTGCAGAGATTCTTGTAGGCTTGTCTCTGGCGGTATGGCGATAAACGAGATGTTCATGATGTCTCTCATCCTTACTTTTGACAGAATCGCGGTCAGCTCGTGCTGGTACCTGTAGGATTGTGCTCCGCTCTGCAAGAACCATCCTATGAGAATAAGCCAAATGCCGCTGACAAAACCGTTGCCAGTCAGAATCGTGACAAATCCAAGACCCATCATGACATAGGATATTGCTATTCCCACCTTGACCGAAGTATCGGTAGCCTGATCAAAGTCTCTCTTTGTCCTCTTTACAAGAACGGCGCGTAAAACTCTCCCTCCATCCAGAGGAAAAGCCGGAAGCAAGTTAAATGCTCCCAAAAGCGCATTTATGATTGCGCCGTACAGCATTATTCCTTCAAAAACCGGCACATCATTTATAGCAGCAGATATCGCCCACAGCCCTGCAAAGATTGCAGATAGCACAAAACTCGTGGCAGGTCCGGCAATGGCTATTTGGAACTCTTTTTGAGGGTTCTTAGGCTCCTCTTCGATGTCAGAAACGCCTCCAAAGATAAAGAGCATTATCTGCCTGACCTTTATGCCAAATCTCATTGCCAGTACAGAATGCGATAACTCGTGCAAAAGGACGGAGATAAACAGCAATATTGCACCTGCTACTCCCATGATCCAGTATTCAGCCGAACTAAGGCCCGGAAAGAATTGTGGCATAAAGTTGGCCGCAAGCGACCATGTAACGAGGGAAAACACGATAAGCAGCGTAAAGTGCAGACGTATTGGAACGCCTTTGACCCTGCCGATCTGAACTGACATGATTCTCTATCTCTCTCTCTTAATCCACTGTACTAGATATTGGCAGAAATGACTTAAATTGGTTAGTTAGTTAGTTATGTCTGGGTTCGCCCTGCTTCTTTTGCTTGGAACGTTACCTGTTCTCTATCTATCTCCCTCTACATTTCTCTATTCATCCCTTTAGCGTGCGCTTTTTAGAGAGAGAGCACAAGTTAGAGAGCAAGGCGGAAGATAGTAAATGCAAATGAGTAAAAACTAATCCAAGAAGAGCGCCTCTCTGCTCTTACGCTTTGCTTACCGTCTGATCAGCATGAAAACTTGAGAGCCTACCCGGTAAATAGTAAAGTAGCAGTAGCACATTTTGTTGGCTTGTCGGCCTCGTAAGGGCATCATTGTGAATTTTATTATCCCATTGTGAACAGCTGACGATAAAAAGAGTACACATTGCAGACGTAAGATAGTATCGCGTGAAAATACCATGTTGAACCATAGTGCCAAGACGCTGCTTGATGCTATCAGAGTATGAGATTATGCATTAGTTTTGATGATTCTTTTATACTAAGGCGTAGCCATGACAAAATCATGTGATGTAATTGCTTGGGTGTATAATAATTGGGAAAACGGTATGATGTCTCGATGTCAAGCCTGGCACACAAAAGAGCAGCGATGCTCTTTCTAACCGTTCTCGGTGCAGCAGCCATAGCCTCCGTGGCAGTGGCACCAACAGCAGCGCATGCCTCCAAAGGTGACGAGTACTCTTACAAGAATTGCGGATACTGGAAAGAGACCGAAAAGAACTACGACTATGAATACAAGTTCAAGAAGTCGCAGGATTATAAAGAACACGAAAAGGAGAGTGGCGAGGGCAAGTCGTACGAGTATGACTATGGCAATGATGACAAGAACAATGGCAAGAATGGTGACGACAATGACGACAACCACAATGGCAGTTATGACAATCACAACGGAGACGATAACGGCAAGGACCACGACAAAGACAAGTCATCGTACGACTATGGAAGCGGCAGCGGCTCAAAGGACTCTAGTGACTATGACAAGTACAAGCGCGAGCACAAAGACTCGTACGAATTCGAAAAGAAGAATACTGAGGAAAGACACGATGGCGACAGCTGGTGTGACACTGACGAAGATAACGACGACGACCACGACAACTATAGCAAAGACGACCACCATGATGATGATGACGACAACGGCGACGATGAAGAAGACGACTACTGATAATTTTACAGTAGTTTCTCTTCTTCTCCCCTTTCTTTTTTTGCAAAGTAAAAGCTGATGTAGGCAGATGCAAGCATACATGCGGATGCGGTCAAGCTAACACTAGTAGCTGCATGTACAGATCTGAATTACTAGGTTTACACAAGATCTCTTCTACTTTCTGCACCTTTAGGTGGCTGTGGCACGTACCCTTCCACTTTTACTGTTGTTTATTTCATCGCTCTGCATCTTATCTTCAAGCTGTTTTAGCGAGGCAGACGTTGTGTTCATTTCTCCCCTGTGATAGTCGCAGAGAGACACAAAGAATGCGTTGCAGCGGTCACTTGACTGTATAAAACAGCCGCATGCGTATTTTCTTACGCTTTTTTGTTTCGAAGAAGAGGATCGGCGTCTGCGCACCGTCCGCCCTTTTCTCGACGATGCCATTAGTTATCATCATCACCCCCTATATCATGGCCATCAACCTCTACATCTCGACCTTTCATTTTGTGCGGGCAATGTCACCTCTATTACTACCGCCCTCACGATCAAGCCTCCTTTTGCCAAACCTTCTCTGTACAAACACTACTACTCCAATTGCAGTTCCTACAGCGAGAAATGCACTTGCAGAAGCAGGAAACTCTGGGACGACGACCGCGCCCCTAGCTATCCCGTTTCTTGTAAGGTCAGGAGACTGCCCCTGCTTGACAAGGCCCTTGACCGTGATCTCGACGCGGTATGTATCGTCGGCGGGGAAGTTCAATCCGGCCTGCTCACCCTTGCCGCCCTGGGCTGTCTGGTCCGTCTTTGTAACCACTGCTTTTCCATTCTTGTCAAAGATCTTTAGGTCGTACTTGACGTCTTGGTCGGAGATGTTGGTGCCAGCAAACGCGTCTACAAACTGGATGTCGAGCTTTGTCTCTGCGCCGGCCTTGAGCTGGCCGGGAGTCCAGTTCAGGAGCGCGTGTATGCCTCCCGTGTCGGTGGATATCTCGCCGGATGTCTGCTGCCCTTCAGAGGCGCCGGCTGGAGAGAATGCAAATGTCATCTTTCCATCGGCAGGTGGGTCATTTCTTGCCATGTCCAGTATGTCGTTCTTGTTTATCAGAAAGTGCAGTATCAGATTATTTTCATCAGAGAACGGGTCGACTGCCAGCATGCGGCCCGCTATTGGCTTGCCGTTGACCTTGGCGTCAAATGCCGACGCATCGCCCACGCCCGTAAACGACTTGGGCACCCTTACCTCTTCATGCACAAAGACGTTTGGCGCATTCTGTATCCTTGATGTGTTCCAGTTAAACGGCATTGCCCAGGAGTACTGTTTAGCATTGGCGTCAAACTTGAAGTCCTCCACCTTGTCGTAGTACGAGATTATCGACATTGGGTATGTCTTGCCTTCCGACTGGACATTTTGGTTGAACACGTCACCTACAGAGAGGGCAGTTTCAAACGACTTGACATCCTTGTCTGCAAATAGGTTCTGAGGATAGTCGATGCCAAGGACGCTGACATCTATGCGATAGAGGCCACCGTCCAATAGCACAGGCCCACTAATGTTAACTGTTCCTCCATAGTCTGCCTGCCAAGCGTTGGTGAATGCATCTTTGTTTCCCTGAATCTGGATGTCGCCTGGCTGCGGCTTTACTTTTAGCGTCAGCAATCCGTTTTGGCTCACGAAAGCGTCCTGCAGCAGTGGTTTGGCTTTCGGGTCAAGGCCCTTGTATATAGCTATCAAAAGATTCGGGTACTTTATGGTCTCGTTGGTCTTGGCGTCAAACAACCTGAACTGCAAATAGGCGTCCTGCTTGGATTCTGTTGTCAAAATGGGCGGGTTGATCTTGACAAAAAGCGCGGCTTGCTTGTTTCCAAATGTTGCAGGCGGGAGATTTTCCTGCGTAAGGCCGTCTGCAAAGGCTTTCTGACTTAGAAATACTGTTTGCCCGAGGTTCCCTGCTGCAGCAAAAAGGAGAGTTGCAATAACCAAAAATATTACTGCATTGGCATTTTTTTCAAACCAAAGACAATGGGAGTAAAGCGTCAGGCCGCGCAAGGTCATGATATTCTTTGTAAATCAACATTAGATAAATCTAACGGTTAGACATATCTTATATAATAAAGGCTTGCAAATGTTCCAAAATCCCTTTTAACCGGTCGATATTAACGAATCAGCGTATACAAGCAGATGAGAGTTGTATATGTGGTTGATAACCTAGCTGTTGCCAAGATACTCGTAGACCCGATGAGGCGGGCTATACTTGAATTGTTGCGAACGAAACCAATGACCCAGGCAAAGCTGGCAAGCGAGCTTGGATTGGCCACTCCGTCGCTTAACCACCACATGAAGGTCCTTAGATCAAAGAAATTGGTTATCATGGTAAAAAGGGAAACAGAAAAACACGGAGCAATACAAAAATTCTTTGCTCCGGCGGCTTACCTCTTTGTCTATGATCTAGACGCCCTTCCCAAGAATATTGCACGCTACTTTTATCCCGTCAGTCTTGAACGAACTCGTGGAATAGTTTCCACTATTCTCTTTAAAGATTCACACGCGCCAGTACCTTCAACACAAGAGGCAATGAATGCCCTTTCAGAAAAGATCTCTCAGGCCCTTGTCCTTGCAGCAAAAGAGTATCCTAAGCAAGATCTCAACTCGGGACTTGAAGAAGCAGTGTACAAGATATACGCTGATGCGATAAAAAGGGCGATGACCTGACACTGCCGTTCTTTTACCTAATTGCGGCCATATTTCCATCGAGATTTTGTTAAATGAGAGTGTAAAATCACGGGTTCTTGAAGTATTTTTTGCGGCAGACGTCAAGGAGACATTGAAAAAGGAGTTGAGCAATCCGGGATTGAAGTTATCCGCAATCCGAGAGAAGGGCTAAACAGGGCATGGGAGATGATCCGCTCTGCCAAAGCCGAAGTGTCCTTGCTATTTTCCACGGCCAGCGCATTTCGCCGGCAGGCGCAGTCAGGCGGGGCCGATGTAATTCGGGCGGCTCTCCGAAACAATGTCAGGGTTCGGATTCTGATTCCTGTTGACGAGAGCATTGAACAGATGCAAACTCAAACCAAAACATCGTCGAGGCTCACGGGGGGAAGAATATGGGCGGAGAACAACAAGGATAATAAAGATAGCGAAAGAGGTGCGACTTTTTCTTTTACTCTGCCCCTAGCGGGACAATAACTGACATGACTATACGCGTAAGAAAAAAAGCAACCGGGCAAAACAATGATGCTTGTCGGTCGCTCCCACAGTTCTAAAACAAACAGTACCTGATGATTTATAGCATATCCTTTGTGGGTCGAAAGGTTGTGAAATTGCATCCTGTATGTCCTTTTATTATTGTGCTAGATGAATGAAACAGAAGTGATGCAAGATTGCATCTCAGAGAGAATCACTAGTCTCTAAAGCTCATGAAGTATCTTATTTATCATCAAATTCGAAACTGGGCCAAAGAGGTTCTCGAAAATGACGTTTATTTCGTCCAATTGATATTGCTTGTCAGAATTAAGGGCGATTCCGTGACCTTCTAGATCAGAAAGAAGTGCATCTACTCCAGAGTAACCCAAGATAGCAAAAGCCTTTTCGATCGCTCTTTTTAGTTCTCTACCAGTGATGGACTGTTTGAGGTCGATATCACCCATCTGAAACTCACCATGAAGGTTGTTGTTGTTTTTCTACTTGAGAGTCTTTGCTCTTTCAAGAATTAGTCTAACGAGGCTTTCTATGCCCTTAAACTGAGTAAATGTAACGACTAGAGTTTTTCCAGTATTATTGTTATTGTTTGCTACTAGCGGCACTATTAACACTTTAACGTTAGAGTGAGAAATCAGTATGAACTGGGTCTCTCCAGCTACCTTCTCATTTGTCGAAATCATACTTGAAAACATCTCTACTTGAAGAAGCATTCTCTGCATATCATTTTCTGAGGGCATTGGCACGCCAGGCCTCAACTGCATTTGAAGTGGCTTTCCTTTGAGGACTAACCCGGCGAAGGTTACGTCAGCCCTCATTTCAAGAATGGAATTTAAATCTGAATTGCTGGCGCCAGTCATATTTTCTACTACTATTAGTTTCTTCACTAATAAAGTCTCTTTTATTGGATAATCAAGATTGAAAAACTATTGCGTTATTATTTTCTGCCGACTCGCTCATCTCGTTTATGGAGTCTTGAATCTGGAAGAAGGGCTTTAACGCCCATTGTCAAAGCAATTCATCAATTCTAAGACGCCTCGTAAGGAAGAGTAAACGCAAAAGTCGCTCCCTTGACATCGATGTTATTCTTACCCCATATCTTGCCTGCGTGCTGCTCGACTATGGCCTTGCATAGAAACAGGCCAAGGCCTGTTCCTTTTGCCTTTTGTGAAGACGATACAAACTTGCCGAATAGCTTATCCACTATTAATGGATCTATTCCTTTACCACTATCGGTTACGCTTGTGCGTATAAAACCTTGGTTCTCCGCATCCTTTTCTACCGATACTCGTATGCTGCCGTTGTCTGTAAAGTTGATAGCATTCGCAAGAAGATTTTCTAGCACCTGTCTAATCCTATTTTTATCTATGACCATTTCTTCCAAAGCGGGCGGCAGTAGGGATTCAAAAATAATGTCAACCTGCTGTCCTTCAGGTATCTTCAGTCGCGCATCTTGAATTGCCTCTTCGATGAGTTGGACTATGTTGCTCTTTTGCTTTTGTAGCCTAAACGTCTTGCTTTCAATTTTGCTAACATCTAGGATGTCGCCGGCTAGTTTAGTCATGCGTTTTGCATTACGCAATATGACCTTGACGTTTTCATTTTCTGGCAAGCTGTCTTCAAGATTTTCTGCACATAAAACTATTGGAAGCACGGGCGTTCGCAGCTCATGGGCTGCTATATTGATAAATTCGTCTTTCATTGACTCCATCTCCTTGAGTTTTTCATAAAGCCCTGCTTGCCTCCAAAGGCTATCGAATATGGATGCAAAAGATAGACTGGTCGCTCCACTGTTATAGTGCGTTGACTCCCCTAACGCATCATCTAAAGTGACTGCATTATCGTCCTTTGTTTCGAAAATGAAAGACTCGGTTCTATCTATCACGATAATGGTAATTCTTGTTTTCAAACTTTCGTCAATACTTCTAATCTCGATCTGCGGGATGGCCAATCTTAATTGTTTTATCTCATTTTCTAGCTGAACATCATTGGGAATAAGCAGCATGACTTTCACGTTGTGACTCACGGCAGTCTTTAGAAGTTCCAAGCCCTTTCCTGGAAGGTTCCGTCGAAGCGCATTGGGTGTAGAGAAAACAATGAGTACCTCACTCTTGGCTGACATTATTTTTGAATACGCAAGGTCAAGCGACTCTCTGGTATTTTCTATGACCTCCAGCAAGGGAATGCTTATGCCCTCTTGCAATTCTCGAATTCTCAGGCGACCGGGTATGGCCGTCTTCCACATAGTATCAAAAATCGACCTATGGTGTTCTACAATCGGTTTAAGAGTGCTCTGTATTCCATAAACGTGGTGGCCGTTAGATTCGATCGGACGAATGGAGGAGATATACACATCATCACTTACACCAAAGCTTCCTTGAATGCCCGGCGAGTGACGAATCTCCGCGCCGCTGTTGGCCATTATTTGCTTACAGTATTCGACATTATCTTTTGTGATATCAATTATGTACCTTATGGCAACTTTTCTTTTCCTTGCTTCTTGATGGGCTTTGCCTATCATTTTGGCAGATATGCGAGGAGTTGCAGCGTCCAAGCAGGCATCCCATCTTTGTTCAGTTCTATTTAGAGCGTCCTCTACAGCCTGGACAATATTATCGAAACCTTGAACCATGGTCACTTTATCCTCTGAAGAGTCCCCCATGAGCCTATATAACGAAGAATCTTTTGCCTTTTAAGGTCATTGTTTAGGAATATGCCATTCTTGGGCTTTTCTGATGATTGATGACTAATGTATTTGCCTGTCCCGAGGTTGATATAGTTTTGTATGAGCTAGACCGTGCTACTGAGGTTTTGTAGGATAATGCCCAAGGCGTAGAAAATGATTTCACTTGTCCGCCAGTGAATCCATGCTTGTATTATATTTTGAATATTCTTCGTCGCTGGGAGGATACTCTCGCCTAAATCGTCCCTTTTGGTCTTGCGTAATGTTGAACCATACCGTCCTTCCGTCGTACTTCTGGGCCAAAGCCTTGGGAAGATAATATGTGTCCTTCGTTGCCAAGCCTTTCTTTGTCACAATATAAGTATTTCCCATTTCATGAATTTCTCCAAAGTCGACATTTTCATTTACTCCGCGTGCTTCTTTTCCTTTAAGCACCTTCCAATCTATACGGTCAATCGCGTGATCCTTAGACATAAGGTATGTACCTGCAGCACCAGAATTATAATGACATACGTCAAACGTCCAACTTTAGCCAAAGGTCCGCCAGCTGGTAATTCATTGCATGTGTATTAAAGTTAAATGTAGACCTTCGGTTTCTGCCGAAATTTTTTCGGAGACATTAATGAACCAAATCGCGATATCTGTCATGTGCCTTAATTTTGATATTTGTGAACAATTGTTATGTTATTTGGGGATATTGGATTTTTTATGTGAAAAACATATTTTTAGTATATCAAACTAGTTACATACTATATGGAGTTTGGCATGAAGAGGGGTACTCTGTCTGATTTATTGGACATCGAGTCGCACATTGCGTAGGAGGATAATACTCTCCTTGTCTGTAGATATTCTATTGAAGGAAATAATGGACGCAAACCGAGATGTAGTTGCCGCTCTCTTCATGGAAGACGGAGAATTGACTGCCTGGCGAGGGAGGGATGATGTGGCTTTGCCTCCTGATGACAAAGTAAAAGACCTGCTTTTTCATAGATTCCTGATAAACGCATTACTTGGTACTAGGAAAGAATATGTGGGAAAAGTGCATTTCAACTTGACTCGATATGATCTTATCGACATTGTGCACTTTGGATGGTTCAGTGCAGAAAAAGAAGTCATCCTAGTTGTAATGATGTCAAAATCAGCAAATACCCTTGAAGAGATCGAGAAACTTCAGACTTTGATAACTCGTTGGAAATCGATGTCGGAAACTTGAGTCTAGCATCACAGACATTGCGTATGTTTCTTGCACAAGCCCTGAAACTAGCTACTTCAATCATTCAGAGAAGAAGTTGTCATGTATACACATGAAGCGATAACTGATAGGATTAAAGATGAAGCGAAGAGGAACACCTTCTAAGGCTTGTCTACTCAGAGGTTATTTACTGTCTCTATAAACCCAACATCGCATGCACGCGTGAACAAACCACCATGTGTACATGCACATATTTGCCGAACATCCGCACCCGCGCTCTCTGTGCAGGCAAAAAACCTCTCCACGTCTGACATGGTTCCACAAGTCTAATTGGAAGGCGCGGGTATTCGTCTCTATCTCTGATTCAATACAAGCAGAATTAAAAGTGCAAGGCCAAGAAAGCCGGCTAATGATTCACCACCACGCGAACCTTGGTCAGGTTTTCCTGGCCCTGTAACGGTCTTTGGGGTTAACGACTGTTGCCTGAATATATGCTGGCAAGTAGATAAAGTGTCAGATTACATAGAAATAATATTCTGGAATTTCATAGAATTATTGCAGTGTACATGCTTTGCATGCCTAATCTCGACCAAAGCATGAAGCAAGATCATAATATATTCCGGAATTAGACACCACTATTTTTATTATTTTCAAAAGTATAGTTCTTTCAGAGTCATACCATTCCTGCGTCCCTTCAATAACACCCCTGTTGTACTACTGGTTATCTCGCTGGACAGAGGGACGCGGGGAATAATTTCGATTATGGTTGTTCGAACTCAAACGACCTTCTAAATTTTGTCTACTGAGAGATTATTTATCATCACATTGTAGCAATATCGCTCTGGGGTAGATCAGAGCAAGGGCACCCGCGTCCTTTTGCGTACGCTTTGTACCTGATCTGCAGACAGTCATAGCAGGGGCGCGGGTGTGTTTTTAATCCATATAACACAAAGAGGGAGAGACCCTATCATTTACTTTCTAACCCCAAGCTTTCAGACCTAACGAGCAGGTAGGTGTGTATGTATGTGTATGTGTGCCTATCTTTCTTTCTTCTTGGAGGCGAGTCTTCGTGGACTAGTTGTTGTACTACCGGACATGGTTGACATTTTAGCTACCCAACATGGCTGACACTCCAGTCTTGGAGTGTAGCAACAAATGGATAGAATAGAAACACGACTCAGAATGATAACCATGCTGGAGTATTCTGGCAAAACAGTATCAGACGTTTGTGCAGAATTTGGAGTTTCCAGAGAAACATGGTACAAATGGAAGAAACGCTATGACACGTACGGCCTGGACGGGCTGAAGGACCTGTCGAGAAGGCCGCACCACATCAAATATGTCAAGGTGACAGCTGATGTGGAAAAGCTCATCCTCGAACTGCGGCTGAATCACCGGTTTGGTCCAAGGAGGATAGGCTTCAGACTAAGGAAAAAGTACGGTGTGGTATTAGCTGCAAAGACCATTTACCACGTCCTGAAGAAGCACAAGCTGAATGTACTGTCAGTCAAGCTAAAGAGAAAGTACAAACGGTTTGAGAAGAAACACTCCAATGACATGGTCCAGATGGATACCAAGGGGCCATTCTACTTGAGAGGATCGAGAGAAAAGCAGTACCTGACCCATTGCATAGACGACTGCTCAAGAAAGGTGGTGAGCGAATGGGTAAACAGGCGTTCAACAGAAGAGTCGCTTATGGTGCTCAAAAAGTGGATTGCAGAGAATGGAAAGCCAAAGAAAGTGATGCATGACGGCGGAAAGCAGTTTGTATCCCGGGGATTCCAGAAATTCCTTCAGGACAACGACAGCATCAAAGACAAGCAAATTCCACCAGGTTACCCACAGGCGCAGGGGAAGGTTGAGGCGTACAACAAGATAGTCATATCGGAATTTCTGGAAGTAGAGGAGCTAAAGGGCAAAGAAGATGGCAAGAAAAAGTATGAGGCATTTGTCTGGTTCTACAACAATGAAAGGGAACATGGCGGCATAGGCGGCATGACACCGGCCGAGAAATTCAGAAAACGGTTAAAGCAACCGGGGTTGCAGGCAAAAGCAAGACAAAAAGTGTCAGTGATGTCGGTACATCAATTTGTCAACCATGTCCGGTAGTACAACAACTAGTTATTAATTGTAGAACGCGAGAAACTAGAACAGTAATATCCTGTGCTATGCGGCAGTCGCTATCTTTTATCTTATTATTACAGATGAATATTATCCTTCATAAGATACAGAAATTTTTAGATACTACTAATATGGAAAAGAGAAACTCTAGGGTAATTCCATATTAAATTTACAACATGGTGGTGTTATAGGCGGATCTTGCTCAAGGCTTTAAAAACATCGTAGCATGTCAGCGCATGAACAACAAGATGTCAAGTATCGCAGGAAACAAAAAGGTATTCGTCATCTTTTCCGTGCTAGCTTTGAGCATTGCACTTGCATCGTCGACCATAGTGTCGCCGACTGCTGCGTTTGCAAGCTCTAGCTACGGGGAAGAAGATGATCATCACCACCACAAAAAATACACCAAGGATGATGTACGCAAATGGCTAGAAGATCACGAGGATGAATGTTCCGACAACCACATCTATCGCTGGATCGCCAACCACTTTTACAAATGGGAAGACGACCACAAATCAAAGTGGATCGTCAAGCACTTCCAGTGGGTAGTTGACAATGTAGACTGCTCGGATGACGAGGACCACGACTACAACTACTACGGCGAAGACGACCACAAATACTATGGAGACAAGGACTACAAGTACTATGGTGATGACGATGACGAAGAAGGCCACAAGTACTACAGGGACAACAGTGAAGATCACAAATCCTACGATGATCACAAGGACTACAACAAGTACAACAGCAACGACGACGATAATAATGGCAAAGATCACGAGTACAGTAAGGACGGCAACAATGAAGATCACAAATCATATGATGATGATCACAAAGACTACATCAAGTACAACAATTACGAGGAAGGCAACGACAAGGATCACAAAGACTACAAAAAGTATGAAGATGACAACAACAAGAATGGCAAGGAACACAACATAGAAGTTGCACTCAACCTTCCGCTGGTTAGCGTCGCAGTGAACTGATCCAACAACAGCAAAATAGCGATTTCATAATCCGTCCAAAAAATACCCAACACGTAAAAGGATAGGCTGCAGCAAAAAGCCTCTCTTTCTTTCTATCTTTTTCTTGAACATTTCCAAGAATAACAAAAATTGAGTGTCGCAGTATCGTGCACATTTGTATCTAGATATTTTTGTGTAACAGCGACGACAGTACCTTTCTTCCTCTGAGAATCTGTTGTGCTATTTCGTCTCGCGGAGGACACGAGTGTTTTTTCGTTCGTTGGTCTCAGCTCAGCAAATGGAAGTATCATCTTCTAGGATTTGGCTTCTCAGAAATTTTTGTCATCCTGTGTGTGTGATTCTGCAGATACATGACGTAACTACAAGCATATGCATACACGCACACATCGCATCCGTGTCCTTCTCTCATAAACAAAGGTGCATGTACATAGCTCTAGACAGAGAGATGGGCACGTGTGAGCGTGCTATCCAACAGGAGATCCGGTCCATGACCACGAACTGGTCACTAGCCGCGTTACTATTTTCTGACGTATGACATCAATTCGAGTGACGTACATCTGTCGCTCTTTATTCTCTTCAATATCGTCAGGATTGTTCTTGATGGTTTCCTCAATATTCGCGATTTCCTTGGCTAGGATAAACCTCAATAGTTCGAGATCTCCTGGAGTTAGCGAACTTTGCCTTTCTATGCGCATACGCTTTATGATCTCATCGAGTGTGCCGGCCTCTAAAAAAGTTGTTGAAAAAGGAACTTTCCACATCTTTATCCCTTATCTGGAAGTCAGTATGTGACTAGATTTAGCAATGGTAGGATAATGGAGGCTGCTGACCTTTGCATAGTTATACCTCTCTTCTACCAATGGGACAGCAGAGTCCCGTAGTATGGTTTGCGTTGACATTGGGGTATGTCCTGCTAATTGCCGGAGTATAAGAGCTTGGTTAACAAGGTCCATGCTCTTATCTGGAGCTGTGTACAATGTGGATGGCGTGGGAATATATTCTTCTTTTCTTTATCCTCTACTACAATCAAGTTATAACCAAGAGGTATTTGAGCTCAAATGAACAGGAAAACCTTCTGAGGTTTGCTTCCTTGGAGACTTAATTACTATTATTATCCATAGACAATTGCATGCACATAGACGAGGATATATGCACACACATGCCCGCGCCCTCCCAAGCACGCGTGCACACGCACGTACACCTATCAGGGTCTGACATGATGGTGTTGTACTCGTCTAATTCAAGGACGCGGGTTTTTGTGTGTATGATTTTTTCATTCACGTACAAGAAAGATATAGAACAATCGGAGGGAGCGCCCTTGCGTTGTCAATATTAATGCAATGTTTGAAAACATTATCAAGTTAGCCTCGTTCATTAAACCCGCGCTCCTCATGATCAACGTCTGGACTGGCATCTCACTCTGGGAGCGCGGGTATATATCCATTCTTCATTATTTTACAACAAACGAATAGAACAATCGGCAGGAGCGCCGATGCATTGGTAATATTAAGAGATGCTGCCTCTAAATGTTATGACGACGTTACCTGGGACCACTATACCCGCGCTACTCTATTTGGCTTGGCATTGCAATGTAGCGCGGGTATCCTCACCTCTTTTTCATCAAACTTTGAAAATGAGAGAGGCCGGAGATAATTTAAACTTTAATAGCATTCAATTAATGTGGACCTGTGGCTAGTCGGCATCAATTTTAATAATTATTATTTCAAAAGCAGAATCACGTACGCAGACAAATACACACACGCGTATACGCGTGTGTGTACATAACAATAACCACCCAAAATCCACTTGTGCCTCCCTCCTTCCCCCCCCCAACCTACAAACATATGTGCGCATCGAACAGTTGCTCTCCGTCTCTGCTCTCTAGAGGGGTGCAGGAATTCTTACTGTCGAAGCTGTCTTTTGCGGATGTCTCTACAGTATTACTCTTGCATTAATTTTAATAGTCTTTTCCAAAAAGAGGACTCGCGACCCAACTTTGGGTACATCCTGCCCGCGTTCCTTGCTGTTGTGCTTCGAATCGACATGATGTTTAAGGACGCGGGTAGTTTCCTTATCCTTACTAAATATTATCCCTACAGTACTATGGATTTCTTCTAGAATTAAGGAATGAGTGGAAGATAAGCTCCTATACTCTGGCAGGCTCTAGGTTGAGCCTGCATGACGGTTAATACATTTTCGATTCTTACTATAGAACACTTTGACATGTCACCCGCGCCCTTGTTAGCGCTTGACATTGCAGCTAAGAACGCGAGGAAGGGCGCGGGCACTTATCAATTACTTGATCTTTTCAGGATAACAAACTAATTCACTTGCAGGGCTCCGCCATCAGCACATCAGGGCAATAGATAGAGTATGCAATGTAATTTGGAGCAAAACAGGGCGCTGGGTTTAGAGCGGGAAAGAACCTCTTCTTCCTGTTTTTTTTTTTGCGTGTGATTACACCTACTCAATTGCTGCTTAGCTCCCTTTTGATCCTCTTGTTTTCTATAGCCAAGATAGCAAGCTGAATCCGATAAAGGCAAGCTGGAGCGCTTCTGTGACAATGTCTATGGCATCCAGATCTCCTGCCCTATGCGTGATTGGATTGCCGGGCATGCGTGTTATGGTCCATATCGCAATAAAGACTGTCGTGCCTGCGATGCCTATAGAATACCAAACCTTTCCCCATCTCCTTAGAATAGGGAGGATCCAAAAGATCTGGGCAATGCCACCGACCAAGAAGAGTATATGACGCTGTTCCCAAAACGGTGATGCGATATGGAATTAGCAGCCAAGTACAGGTGGATTATTCCCGCCAAGGCAGTCGTCGTTGCGGCTGCTAAATAACAGAAGCGATTCATCAAATTACTGTCGTTGTTACTTCTGTTCATTTTTTATGCTGTCACAAGAATGAACTTTAAGTATTACGTAGATTTGCTATATTGTGTACAGCTAGTAACTGAGCATTATTCTCGTCATGGGCCAACGAAGGTTTTTGCTCTCTCCCTCTCTCCTCCCACAATGTTCGATCAGATTTCTTCAGCTGCCGGAGCGCATCATCGAGTTTCCAAAAGATTGAACTCTACATGACCGCCGCAATAGCCATTCTGAATCAGGGTTTACCTTGAGCGTATGTCTTGGCACCGGTGAAATCAATTGCCACACAGGGTTCGTTTCCGACTACCCATGCATCATGTCCTGGAGGAACTAATCCTGTATCGCCAGCGGAAAATTCCTGTTCGCTTCCATCGTCCATCCTAACTTTCATTCTACCAGAAATCACATACATCGTGTGGGATTGCTTGCAAGAATCCGTCTTGACGATGGGCTTCACCGACGTAGACCACTTCCAACCTGGCTCAAATGTTGCTTTGCCGATTGTCGCTTCTCCAAGATTTGTTAGGTCGATTTTTCCATTATCGAATTTTCTTGTCTCGTCCGGACTTGACATACTCTTTCTTTGCATTTCCACCATATTGTAATTAAAAGAATGACGATGGTTTCTAAAATCGATTGTGAAAGTTACTACCTAGCTCTTCTTCTAGAATTTGCTCGTAAAACGATAGTGGCAAATATGGAAAATAACCGATAGCCATCGAATTTATAAAATCATTTTGCTTCTGATAAGTTTTGAATAAAAATTTAAAAACTCACAATGACAGAGTGCCATGGGGCAATCCTACAATGCCTTTGGTATCTTCCTAACCTTAGGAAAATTGTCTAATTATTAAGAATTGTGGAACGAGTGCTTGGTGCAAGGCGTGCAGTTTTGTCGCCCTATCATTCAGAAAGAGTCGTTTGCTTATGCGCATGTAGGCCGTGCATTGGCATTGCCAGAAGGTAGAAAGGCTATATCAATCTCGTGATAATACGATGCTAGGAGGTCTAGTTTCAGGCGCTCCATAATATATGGAGGGAAGTCATAAAAATCACGTTCAGCTTGAAATCTTTTTCTGCAAGTCAGATTGAATCGTCAACAGTTCGATGTAAGGACGTATGTCATGTATGTTGATGAAAGCTACGACGGACATGCAAATTCATTATCCTTGCCAGCTTCGAAAAATTAAAATATTTTCTCTTAGCATCACAGCGTGCCCGTGAGCGGTTTCGTCCGTTCGTTCGTACGTTAGGTAAAGACTTCACGTCCGTTCAATGTCCGTTGTCGCTCACGGGTCCCCGCCATCGTCACTCTGCCCCGTATGCATTGTGGGGGCGGCGGGGTATTTTACAGTGGTAATTGAGTATTGCTTAGCTCAGATTGGTATAATAAGTCAAGATTGGAAATATGTTAATGCATCCTTGATATTCTTGACCTCTATTACTTTCATGCCATAGTTTTTCTCCGTGTAATCTGAAAGTGGCTTTTCCTGAGAACGACAGGTCTGATAAATGAAAATTCCTTCTTGCTTCTTTTCGCAAGTTTGCTCGTTATAAACTGCTTGCCCCGAAGGAACTAGAAAGATTTTGGCACCGTATTGACCAGCCGCTATTGCCTTTTCAGGCACACCGCCAACAGGGCCTATTGTTCCGTCAGGTTCTATCGTTCCGGTCATCACAACATCCTGCTTTAGTTCTGCATTGTTGTTTCCAATGGCGCCAAGTTCTGCAGCAAGCAGGGCAGTCATCGCCGCCCCTGCGCTTGGACCGTCTACTGCTTGAAGGTCAGTTGAAGTGCTATTTCCTCCCTTTGACTTGATAGAAAAGATGACATCTTTGTTGCTCAAATCGGCCTTTGTCATTGATTGCGCTACCTTTACTGCAGTTCTTGCCGATGTCTGAAAGTCCACGCCTGTTGGTATCTCTGTATTAACTAGAACAAGACCCTTACCATTATCCCGAATGTCGACGGTTATGTCTATAGCCACTCCTTGATATTGAACGGTCTGAAAGAATCCATCTGTCACAGGAACTGCCTTGACAGCAACAGCTGTTATTGACTGGCTCGTCGTGTTCAGTAAGAATTTGCTGTTTTGTTGCTGCGATCTATTGGACGTAGGTGGTAATACTCCAGTAGCTGGAGGTGGTGGAGAAGAAGAACCTATTGTTGTTGAATTCTGGTTGTTGTTATTATTGTTGCTATTTGCATTTCCAAGACTATCAGTCAATTTTCTATTTGTGTTTTGGAGCTGAGTAACGGTATTCTCAAGAGATGCAGTCTTTTGATACAAATAAACATTGGCAAATGCAGATGCAATAATTAGAATCCCCAACAGGATTGTAATTTTTGCAGTCATATGATTGCCTTTTTTTACTTCTCTTCAATTATTATTGTCTTTACTGTACCGGTCTTGTGGCCTGCCCCGATTGTTCTTGGTCGCGATCTCGCCAGCAATATTCTCTTTTTAGATTTAGGGTTGTGGGGCTTGACTCTTAGTCTGTAGTGGCAGCAAGGGCACCGCAGACCTTCATAAAGGATAAAAAGACTGCAGATCTGACATCTCTTTTGACCAATGCCATATCGTCCGCCGGCATGTGATGGAGGTCTTGGTGCCTTGTATCTAATGCACAACCCTTTGCAGCTCATATTATATGTTAACTACCTGCTCCCCGGAAAGTTCTATGAGCGCCAGTCTTGGTTATTGACCTTCCTACCTTCATTTTGTCTAATGCAGACTCGAAGTGTTTCATCGAAATCTTTAGTTTTCCCGCCTTTTTGCCCTCATTCTTGTTGCTGCTGCTGACAACGTGCTCTTTTATTGCAGACATGGCTGCCGCATTTACTATTGCGGCAATGTCAGCCCCTGTCATGCCGTCTGTCATTTCCACTAGTTTGTCCAGGTTAACATCAGAATCGATAGGCTTTCTCTCGGTATGAACTTGGAATATCTGTCTTCTCGCCTCCTTGTCAGGTATTGGAATCTCAAGTATCCTGTCAAACCTACCCGGCCTGAGCAGTGCTTCGTCAATAATGTCCGGCCTGTTGGTTGCTCCGATAACTACGACACCCTTCAGGTCTTCTAAGCCGTCCATTTCTGTCAGCATCTGGCTTATCACCCGCTCTGTCACACGAGCATCTCCTTCCGACTCTCCTCCTCTTCTTGGTGCAATAGAATCTAGCTCGTCAAAGAATACTACACATGGCGCTGCTTGCCGAGCCTTTCTAAAGACTTCTCTGACGCCTTTTTCGGATTCTCCAACCCACTTGCTTATCAATTCGGGTCCCTTAATGCTTATGAAATTAGCCTCCGATGTTGTCGCAACAGCTTTGGCCATCATCGTCTTGCCCGTTCCAGGCGGGCCATAAAGCAAGATGCCCTTTGGAGGCCGGACATCGGCCTCAGTAAAGAGGTCGCCATGTTTGAGGGGCCATTCTATTGCTTCTGCCAATTCATCCTTTACTTGCTGCAGTCCGCCAATGTCCTCCCACCTCACGTTTGGCTTTTGTATCAAGACCTCTCTCATTGCAGAGGGCTGAATATCTCTTAGCGCCCCTTCGAAGTCCTGCTTTGTGACTTTGATCTTGTTCAATATTTCAGCAGGAATGTTTGGCTGCTCTAGATTAATCTCTGGCAGTATTCTTCTAAGAGAGCGCATGGCGGCTTCTTTGCTTAATGCTTCCAAGTCAGCACCAACAAAGCCGTGTGTGACTCTCGCAATCGATGCAAGGTCAACGTCTTCCGTCAACGGCATCCCCCGGGTGTGAATCATGAGTATGTCCAGACGACCTTGTTCATCCGGTATTCCTATCTCTATCTCCCTGTCGAACCTGCCGGGGCGTCTAAGTGCAGGGTCGATCGCATTTGGTCTGTTGGTAGCGCCAATTACTACAAGCTTGCCCCTAGACTTTATGCCATCCATCAAAGTCAGGAGTTGCGATACGACTCTTTTTTCAACGTCGCCACTGACCTCCTCTCTCTTTGGCGCAATCGAGTCTATTTCGTCAATGAATATGATTGACGGCGCATTTTCTTCGGCCTCTTTGAATACTTCCCTTAACCTTTCCTCGCTTTCGCCGTAGAACTTGCTCATTATCTCCGGCCCGCCAATAGAGTAAAAATTGGCGTTGGTCTCGTTGGCCACCGCCTTGGCAAGCAGCGTTTTTCCTGTCCCCGGAGGGCCATGGAGTAGTACCCCTTTAGGGGCTTCAATCCCTATTCGCTCAAATATTTCAGGATGTCTCAGAGGTAGCTCTATCATCTCCCTGACCTTTTGCACTTCGTTCTTAAGGCCGCCAATGTCTTCGTACGATACCCGTGGTACTCCTTTGGCAGCGGATTTTGGCACGGATCCGATTACGAATTCAGTATTGCTGTCAATTAGTGATGCCACGTCTGATGGGGAAGTACCTGTGACAGCAAAGCCGATTCTTCTACCCATTATGTTAAGCGGGATTATGTCACCTTTTCCAACTACACGACCTTCCAGCAGTTCTGGTAGGTGCTCTTCAAGGCCGACGATATTGAGCTCTTCTGTTGGAGCAAGAATAACTTGATGTGCTTTTTTCACGCTGACTTTTTGTACAGTTACAGTATCGTCAATTCCAACTCCAATGTTATTGCGGGTATACCCATCTATCCGGATAAGCTTCTTGTCATAGTCGTCTCTCTGACTTGACCAGAGTAACACGTAGCTTTTCTTGCCCTTGGCGCTGACTTCCAATACATCCCCTGCAGATAAATTCAGCTCTTCTACGACTTTCGGATCAACTAGTGCCATCCCTCTGCCGACAAATTTTGCGTTAGTTTCGGCTACTCTCAATGTTATTCTATCCACACCAGTCTTACCATCACTATTTTTTGCCAATCCGATTTTCACCTCTTTTTTCAGTACAACAAATTAAGGGAGGTTTTGACCCGTTTTCACTCCACTTTCACGTCTGTTGCCTTTGGTTTCGGAGCCTCTTTCAGCTTTATCTTCAACTCCAGTATGCCGTTTGCATATGTCGCCTTTGCAGACTTGTCGTCCAGTGCCATGTTGACAGGAATTTCGGTGTGGTACTTTTTGTTGTCTTTTTCTGCGTGTATGCTGACTTGCTCTTCAGACACGCTAACCTTGATGTCCTGCTTTGTTACACCAGGCATCTCTGCTGTGATGGTCAGGACGTTCTCTTTTTCATCAAGCGCCGTGTCTACAAGTGGCTCTCTCGTTTCACTAGGTGCCACCAAGCCTTTTGTGCTGGGCTTGATGTTGCCGAATTCCCTCACATGTGGCCTGCCGTCAGGACCCACAGTCACCTGATAGCCATAATAATATGGGAAGTTCGTGGCTATTTCTTCAGGTCTCAGATCTCTGACTGTCCTGAACATTCTGTTCAGCATTTCCTCTGCTTCTGCGAACTCTCTGTCAATGTCTTCAAACAGCCGTCTTCCAAAACTAAAGTCTCGATCTCTCCACATATGTCTGTAAGTTCACCTGCGTTATAGAATGTGTAAGAGATATTTATTCATTACTCACATCATGTGAGTAACACATAGAGGCGGAAGCAAACTGACTGCATTGAAGGTGGCGCTGGAATTCGCTGCTGCCATTGTCTTCCCTTATCAGCGTAAAGAGTTAGTCTATCTTTTGCTGCTATTGTAGGTCGAGCAAGGTCTTTGCATTGTCCTTGTTCATCTTGTTTCTCATTGCACTTATGGTGGTTTTCAGTCTAGATTCTTTTTCGTCCATCATCTCTGACAGCTCTGCAATAGAGCTTGGCGATTCTGTCACTATCTTGTAGAGGATCTTCCTCTCATCTTCTTCAAAGCTGTTTATTCCAATTTTATGGAGTTTACTTAGGATAAGCTGCTTTAGCGCACGTAGGTCACTGAGGCGCGATTCTAAAGCAGACATTTCTGCTTCTATGTCAGATAGGCTTTCTTGTAGCGAAGCTAGTGCTTCTCCAGCATCTTCAGGCATTAAATCAAGCACCTTGTAATATTTCTTCGACTCCTTATGCCGTGACTCTACAATCTCTTGCTTTGTTACCGTGAAGTCATCTTCAGATAGCGAGATAGTCAAAATGAACGAATTATTGAGACGGTAGTATTTTCTATCCGGAGCACCAAGCTTGCTTTTTTCTGTATAAGTTTCAACTAGGCCACTCTCTTCAAGCGCCTGTAAATGCCGGAGCACCGCCTGCTGGCCAATGTCTAACTCCTTTGCCAGTTGGTTGAAGTACATCGGCTCTTGAGACAGAGTGGCCAGTATCTTTCGCCTAGTTTCATTTCCCAAGATGTCTAAAATAATGTCAGAGTCCATTTGTGCATGCTCCACTAAACCAGGTCACCGTGCCAAAATAAAAAGGAAGGGCTATTGGACATTTTTTGCTACATGTCCATGTCGCCCATTCCGCCCATGCCACCACCCATACCGCCTCCGGGACCTCCAGGCTTTGGCATGTCTTTTGACTTTGACGAGGCGGCTATCACATCGTCTATGCGCAGTATCATGCATGCAGCCTCTGTTGCCGCATTGATGACTTGTTCTTTGACTGCTAGGGGCTCGTAGATATCCTTAGCTGCCAGGTCAGCCACCTTTCCATTCGTTACATCAATTCCATAGCGCGCCTTTCCAGTACTGCTCTTTGACCGAAGCTGCACCTGGGTATCGAGCGGATCCATACCTGCATTTTCCGCCAAGACGATGGGTATGGTCTCTATGCCATCTGCAAATTTCTCTGCCGCTAGTTGTGCTCTTCCAGATAACGTAGCCGCCCAATCTCTTAGCTTCAGTGAGGCCAGCGCTTCAGGGGCTCCGCCTCCAACCAGCACGTACGGGTACTCGACCACATCTTTGACAGCCATTATTGCGTCATGTACCGACCTTTCTGCTTCGTCCACTACCCTCTGTGAACCACCGCGGACAAGTATGCTTACAGACTTGGGGTTCTTGCATCCCTCGACAAAGACCCACTTGTCCGTCTCCACCTTGCGCTCCTCAACTACCTTGGCAAATCCCAAGTCTCCTGCAGCAAGCTCATCGAGGTTGTTTACGATTCGCGCGCCTGTAGCTCTTGAAAGCTTGTACATGTCGCTTTCCTTTATCCTCCGCACGGCAAGAATTCCGGCCTTCGCAAGATAGTGCTGCGCAATGTCGTCTATTCCTTTTTGGCACAGTAGGATATTTGCACCAGCCGCTACCACCTTGTCTACCATCGCCTTGAGCATGCGATTCTCTTCGTCGATGAACCTCTGCATCTGATCTGGTGAATTGATGTTTATCTTGGCGTCAAATTCGGTCTTTTCAATTTCTAGAGCCGAATTGACGACAGCTATCTTGGCATTTTCAATGCGCTTGGGCATCCCTGCATGAACGACCTCCTTGTCCAGCACAATTCCATGGATGAACTTCGTGTCCCGGACGCTTCCACCTGCTTTCTTTTCTACCTTAATATTGTCGATGTCCACCTTGTGTTGTTCGCCTGACCTTTCGGCGACGGCAAGCACTGCATCAACTACCATGTCGGAGAGCTCTTCCGAGTCAGCCGATACCATCTTAGAAGCCATCGAAGTGCGTGCTATCTTGTTCAGAAAAGCCTTGTCATTTGGGTCTACCTTGGTGGCGATTTCGCGCAATGTCTCGATGGCCTTTTGTGATGCCTTCTTGAAGCCTTCGACAACCACCGTGGGATGCACATTCTTTGTGATCAGCTCTTCCGCTTTCTCTAGCAAAGAACCTGCCAAGACTACGGTAGAGGTTGTGCCGTCGCCCACCTCATTGTCAGTGGCCTTGCTTATCTCCACCATCATCTTTGCAGCAGGATGCTGGATGTCGATTTCTTTTAAAATAGTTGCACCGTCGTTGGTGATAGTAACATCACCAAGAGTGTCCACCAGCATCTTGTCCATTCCGCGTGGTCCCAGGCTTGTGCGTACTATTTCCGCGACTGTCTTTGCTGCAGTGATATTGTTTCTCTGTGCTTGGTTGCCTTTTGTTTCTGAAGTACCTTCTTTCAAAACGACTATGGGAACTTGAGTTGTTGCTGACATAGATTTTGTTTCACCTATGTTAGTAACAATATGTGTGTAATTGGATATTTAAGTTTTATTTTGTGATCTTTGCTTGCGGTCGCCGCCTAATCATTAACGTCTAGATTTGGTAAATTTGTAGAGAAGGAGAGAGATGGAAGGAGCATCATCATATTCATAGTCTATATCCTGGTGGTAAAAAAAATCCAGGTTACTGCCGATTCCTATTGCTTTTGGACAAGGAGATCTCGGTGAGCTGTCCTTATGTGGTTTTTCAGCTGTCCTTGGCTTCCGCCCACATCCTTGTTGCAGTAAACGCATCTCCAAACTTCTTTAATTATGCCCATTTCGTCATTTTGACGAAAGACATGATTTTAAAAAATTTACAATGCTGCAAAAATTGCCATATTCCTTCCGTGCTAAAACCTTTCACAACATTTTTTTAAGGCGGCCGGTCGGCGCCACATTCATGTTAGCGACGATGTGGGTTGGCTTCTCTTTCTTTCGTAAACCGATTTTAATAGCTCCAAAAGACTATCAAGTTCAAAGGGTTTCTGCAGGACTTGGATCTCCTCTATGCCAGAAAACAAACCCTCCAATTCCTTGCTATATGCAGTTATCATTACTATTGTCTGGCCAGGATGAATTGCAAGAATTCTTTTGGCAGCGTCGCGACCGTCCATCTTTGGCATTCGATAATCCATCATGACGACATCAAAAGGCAGATTCTTTTGATTCCAAAGTTCATACTGTTCAACACATTCTATTCCATCCCGAGAAGTGATAACATCATGTCCTTCGCCTTCAAGAAATATTTTGTACATCAAGAGGATATTGGACTCGTCTTCAGCAACAAGAATTCTCAAGCTATATCATTACACTGCTCCTTCCACTATCGAGAGGTCTAATTCTTTTTTCCTCCCCAAGAGCTCAAGTGATTCAAACCAGCATACTTTTTGAATACCCGGGATAGCCTTTATCTTCTCAGACGTCTCCATAAATTCCTGATTACTTTCTAGTATAGCTTCAACTTTCAGGTCTGCACCATCTCCAAATGTACGTGCAACGGCAATCACTTTTTCAAGACCAAGGATTTCATTTGCAATCGCATTCTTATCTACAGCTCCAAGCGAAACAATGAACGTAACCTGTCTCTTGCCAAACTTTTCATATTGAAGGGAGTAGAATTCATTTACAAACTCGTCTTCTAACCTTTTGCGTCTTCTCTGAACCGTACTTAATGGAATGTCAAGCTCTCTGGATAGCTGAAGAGAAGAAGGGTTTCCCCTTAATTCAAGCAATGCCTTCAATATTTTTTTGTCAATTGAAGATAGGGTGCTCCCGGCTAATTTTTTCGTAATTCTTCTGCCTGCTGCTGAACCGGCATTTGCATTTATTGCTCTGTTAAGGCCAAATAGCAAATCGGCGAGTTGGTCTACTGTGAGCGTTTTGAAAAATTCCGGATTCACATCTATTTTTGCCAATTCTTGCTCTAGGGCTAGTCTCGAGGTATTATTGTTGTTATTTTTATTGGATGATGATGATGATGGTGGTGCATATATAGTTGCTTCAACGATTGAAGCTTTCTGTCCGTCGCTAGGCATAGCCCTACCTTATATCGGCAGGATTTAAATCTATCTTTAAATCATTAACTGCATCATTAGAATAGAGAAGCTAAAAAAAGTAGAATAGGGAAAGAATCGGAACAAAAGAAATAGGATGAACAGAAATAAAATATGTGATAGTTAGCGTCCGTGAACGCTAACTATCTCTTTTTCTTGTTTTTCGCTTTATTAGCCTGGTTTAACTTGACTCTTATTTTCTTTGACGCAGATTTTGCATTTTTGGTGATTTTTCGAATGTTTCTTTTTGCCTTCTCCTTGTCTTTTCTTAATGTGCTTCTGGCCTGTTTTTCCATCTTTCTGCCTGTCTTTGCAGCAGTCTTTGCGCCCTTCTTTGCCGCCCTAGTTGTTTTTGGCGCAGATTTTTGAAATTGCTTTGGTGTCTTTTGCACAGCCGCTGCAGTCTTGGTGGCATCGCTGATGGTCTCGTCCATAGCCCTTGCGGTCTCTTCAATGACCCCGCTCTTTTGAATCTCCTCTGTTGTCTCCCTGGCGCTTCGGGTGGAGTCCCGAGCAGCTACCGCTGCGTCCCTTGTTGCTTCAACGACTTCAGTTACAGCACCGCTTTCATTGAATGTTTTTACCGTGTCTCTAACAGCTTTGGAAGCCTCTTTGATCTTTTGGGCGACTTCCTTTACACTTTCAGCCGTCTTTTCTGCATCGTATACTCCTTCTTTAGACGAATTAGTATCTACTTTTGTTTCAGTCAATGATTATAGTGCGAAGTCAGAATATAAAAGAGGGAGGTTTTTTAACAGATATCTTTTCTGCCTGCCATGAAGAAACAGTGCCAAGTCTTTTTGGTGGAAACGGCAGAAAAAGAAGGAAAGCCTGATGTATGTGCATATGTTTGGCCAGTCGCGACAAACCCGTTAATATTTTGCATAAGTAACATTTTCTTGTGTATACACCAAAAAAGATAGAGGATAACGATGATGATAATGACGGGAAGATGATTATTCCTCTGGCAGAACTTGAAAGAATGGAGAAACTGATACACACCCTAGAAATAGTAATCACCATACTCAGGTACTTGCCCATCATAATAGGTGTCCTTGCAGCAATATCGCTTGTTTTAGCCGCGTTCAACTTTGTGGATAAAAGCTATGGGTGGGCCGTGGTTAACCTTCTGCTTGGCTTGGCAGGCGTATCGTTCGTGCTGGGAGTGACAAGGCGTCGTCCAAGGCACTTTGCGAAGCCATCTGACGTAGCCCACTAGTATGCACAGAGTTGAAAAGAGATTTTTCAAGTCCATGTTGTTGTAAGGGTCCAACAATGGCGATGATGCGCCAAAATGGATTTTGGAGAATACACTTTGTGTGTGTATCTTTAAAGTTTGAGGAGGGAAAGAACTAAAATCGTAGGACTCTAAAGCATTAAAAAATAGTGGGAAGGGATAATAATATTCAACCTCCGTCATCCTTGGCAAGACCGGCCGCTTGGAAGTAGCTTGTCAAGGCATGGACGTCGTTTATCCCGTAAGTAGTTTTGCATTGCACTGATCAGTGCGTTGTCGTAGAAAAGATGTGACATATCTCTTTCTGCAGCATTACTTGCGCACTCATCATTGTTAAGTATTATCACAAAAAAAGCAGAGCACTTGATGTCGTTGCATGCTAGGTCTCTGAAAACTCGATGATTGCCCCGCCGGATGCCATGAGCCCGTGAAGCGCGAAGAGGATGCCCCGGCGGGGCTGGGAAGTGACTTGACTGGTAGGCAGACATTATATCTACCAAGCATAAAACTATCAAGTATACACAGCAAACGGATGCAAATTTGCAATACCCAAAAATATCCTTTCAAGGTTGTCAATGGTTTAACCCTTTATGAAATTCGTGTGTTAGTTACAATAGTAGTAGTGGTGGTGGTGCAACTGCCATATGGGTCTGTTAACCTTGGTGCTCATTGTAGCAATAGTCCTGGTGATAATTGGGATAGGTGCCGACGCGTTCTTTTCAGGTCTATGGACGGGCGCACAAAAAGTCGGCAGCAATCCCATTGTCCAGAATATCACCGAGCAAGGTAAACAGTTTGCCAAAGAAGCAGCCCAGAACGCTACGGGCAAGCTTCAGAATGCTACAATTGGAATGCCAAAGTGATGGGCAGGAGAGAGAGGGAGGGGGGAAGAAGAGCAACCGGGTGCTGCAGCAGTCAGGTATTGTCGATGCAGCAACTATTTCTTCTTCTGGCGACGACTAGTTCTGTCAGCGGGTAAATCTTGCTTCATCGTGAGCACCAGTAATTGATAAGCCTCTTCCCTGCCGCGCATCCAAAGAGTTGAGATCAATGTCCTCCTTTGCACATACGCTGGCAGCCTGCTCCTCTCCTATCTACTCGTCATTTGTGCCTCACGCTAGGAACAATCATGGAAGCGAAAAGGCCCTACTTGCCCCCGTCCCAGAGAAGGGGCTTTCGGGACCTAGTCTGAACTTTTGATGTTGCTGTGTGATGTATCGCTTCCGCAGATGGATGATATCTCCCAGCGGATTGTGGCAACAGTATTCTAGTCCAAGCTTCTATTAAGCAGAATCGAATAGCATTCTATGGTTTTCTTATAGGATAGTTTTTGAATAATATCCATGCACTATACCCACTAAATGTAATAACCGTCGTCCTATGATGCAGGATCTAAAATTTCAATTGTCAACGTATTGTCGGTTGCTTGAATTTTTGTCTTGTACCCAACATTATTGATCAATCTCTCGATATAGGTCATTGAAAAAACAGACCAATTGTGCCCGACATCGTGGTGCATCACCAACTTCCTTGCACCCTTCTCTCCACTATCAAATTCCCTCAAGGTAAAACCCGATTTTTTGACCCTGTTCTTTGTAAAAGATATGACCGATTCTAGGTCGACTTTTCCGTACAGCATAATAAGCTCGTTCTCAAAATTATCTGCCGCTCTTGTTGCTATCTCTTTTATTTCTTCTTCAGATACTCTGTCAAACAAGTCTTTCAAGACAGATTTCTGCATGGGAACAAATCCTACTTTTGGAGCAAGGAACTCCCATTCTAGGTACGAGTCTATGATATTGTTTACAAGAGTATTAAGAGACATTTTGCTATCCTCTGCCAGCGTTCTCAGGCTTTCTAACTTCTTGTTAAGGACGCGAAATGTAACACTTGTAGACTCCATTTTTCTCTCTCTCTTCGCCCTGTTGCTATGGGCAATATCACGTATTAATATGGCTTGTCCGTTTGCTGGTGTACAGCTGATGCAATTTTATTGCAATGTACTACTGCAAGCGAAAATTAGAATCTCGTTATTGTGCACCACCTCCGCTGCTAACTTGTTGTTATTATTGGTGCCCAAAAACGCCTTCAATTCCTAGATCGCCAATGGGCATTCCTTTAGATATAGAGGCCGCGTTTCCGGTAGCTGCATCAATATCTACCTTGTAGATTAGCCCCTTGTCCAGGTCTGCCACCATAACGCTATATACAAGGGCGTTTCCCTGCGTGACTGCAAAGCTACCTGCAATTGCCGTACTGTTCTCAATTTGATTCTCCGCTACGTCTGCGGCATCGATCATCGTTGCATTCAGGTCCTCAAAGGACGGTGGAATGCCAAGAGCGCTCACGGGCCTTCCCACAGACGTCGACACTATCTTTCCATCGCTGGGATCAACATACACGCGGTAAGTCACGTTATTGTCTGTGTCTGCAACTGTAATGTTGTATGCTAGATAGCCTTCCACCGCGTCAAGCCTGCCTGCAATTACGGTGCTGTTCTGGACCTGTCTTTCTGCCGCCTCGGCGGCATCGAATAATGTCGCATTCAGGTTGCCGTTGATAAAGTCCACCGCCGCCTGTTTGAGGTTTATTCTGCCGGCCGCTATCGGGCCCCCTTCTGCATGCGTGTTATTGCTGCTACTATTACTCTGCGTAATGGCGCCGTCGCCTCCAGAGTTGGTCGAGGTTTGTGCAAACGCAAGCGATGGCATTATTATTGTTGTCCACGTCATCGTCAATAATGATGCGGCCAAAGACAGTGCAGCAGGGATCAAGAATGATCTGTTATTGTTTCCTCTTGTCCGCGTCGACATGCATATTATCGTTGCAAAAAACGCTGCAATGATTCTTAAAACTTGGGTTAGCAAAGCCGGCTGTCAAGATAACCTAAAATGCTCATAGAAAAATCGCTGCAGATCTGCTACCAGCTACAAAATTCTTTTTTTGTACAATGCCGATTTTCTTCTATGAAAATCAAATTGCAGTTTATATTGTTTTCAGACAAATTTCGCTTTCATGAGTATTAAAAGAAATAGTAGTAGACTCATCCTGGGTCTAGCGTTTGCCGCGGTTTTGATATTTTCCGCGGCATCTATGGGCAAATCAGTGTCTGCGCAAGGCAACAACAATAATAATGCAACAGCAAGCGGCGGCGAGACAGCAGCAACAATTACTCCGCTCCAATACATAGCCAATATCAAACAGCTCTTGGGCGAGATCCAGACTGAATACAACAATGGAAATGCCACGCGGGCCGAGGAACTTGCAGTGCAAGCATATCTGGATAACTTTGAGAATGTAGAAGGTCCACTGGCTCAGGCAGGTCAACGAGATCTCATGGAACAGCTGGAGCATATGTTAAGAGAAGAATTGAGGCAAAAGATCCGTGACAAGGTCTCTTCTGACGAACTGGCAGCGTTCATTTCAACCATAAACACCAAGCTTGGAGAAGCCGAAAAAGCGTTTAGCTGAGAACCGGCTATTGTGTGACTCTGCGTACGTTCCGGCGGAAGAAAAATTCCGCCAAATCGTTTTTCCAAGCACGCTTTGGGATTATTTTGTCATCTGCTCTCTGTGTCCCTCTTGTCTATGACATGATTTTCTTCAAGGCGTCATTGAGCTGATTGCGGGTCCTGTCAATTTCTTTATCAAACCATGCTTCAACCTCATCTGGATTTGCCCTCACTTTGGCCTTCATAGAAGCAAGCTCATCCGCTCGACTAGCAGACATCTCTTTTAATTTGGGGATGTAGGTCGATAACGCGTTTTGTACTAATTTTTCAGTGAACTTATCCATTATGATTTTGTTGATCTCCTTTTGATTCTGATCTTAGAGTATGCCAAACAAGAATTTCAGCAGAAGCACAATAAGGATGATTGCTACAAGTGCGGATACAATCTGCCATAACATATACTAATTGCTGTACCCAATGAAAATACTAATGAGTTGCGTACATATTTCCAATTTTTGTATAGATTCTCTCTCTAAAGATGAAATACCTGATAACATATCACTAATATCTTACTCTTTCTGCTACTAGGCATAAATAACATAAAATGCTGAAGACAAAAAGATTTTCAAGCTCCGATATTTTTTACATCCTCTGCAAAGTCTGGCTCAAGTGCCAAAAGAAAACTACTATGAGGCGCATATTCTATACATTATTGCAAGTGAGCAATTCATCATTTGCCATCTTTTTCCATAAGTTCCATTATTTTGTGTGTCAGCAAGGCAAGCTCTTCGTCCGTTAGGTTGGCTTCTATGACGGCAGGCACATTCACCCCAAGTGACCTGAGACGTTCATAGGCCATGTCGCATGTCAAGTCGCTTTTCACCACTACTTCAACATCTATCTTCATTTTAAACCTAGATGATAAATGGGCCAAACAGGCGCTATGGTTATAGAATAGATATAAAACGAAGTTGTCGCAATGTAAAATATTGCAGTAATAAGCTTTCTTTTGTTAAATCAGAAAGGTTAAATCTTCCAAAAGTATCCAAACCCCGAGCAAATTGAAGTGCGAAATCGTCGAGAATGACACCGACAAGGTGGCGCAATCAATACTGCATAATCTTGAAAACACTTTTGGTGCTCGTGTATTTGATGCACTAATGGCAGAAGTGCTGGATAGTTATCTGGGCAACGAGATGGACGCGCTTGCGGTAATAAAGAAAAGACCCGACCTTTTTGACAGGGCTTTTGTGGAATTCCTTGGTGAGCCTGGAGAGAAGCTGCTTTCAACTGCATGTAAAGATGTCTCTGCAATGTTACACTTGGGCAGAAGCGTCGCCTATTCAAAAGTTGGAGATCTTGTCAAATGGATGAAGGCAGTAGTAGTAGCGTCCCACAATCCGCGAATCATGGTTATTGATGACGAGCAAGACATCTTGACAGTCGTTGAAACGTTTCTTCAGGACGGGGGATGGGAGGTTGATACGTTTGATAACCCTTTGAAGGCATTGGAATATTTTAAGGAAAATAATTGCAGCGACTGCAACGATGATGATAATTATTATTCGATTGTCCTGATTGACGTCAGGATGCCGGCCATGAGCGGACTGGATCTCGCTACCGAATTGCTCAAAATCAGATCCGACACAAAGATATTGCTCATGACTGCATTTGAACTTGAGAAGGAAATGCAAGACAGACTTCCTGTGACAAAGCACGAAGATATACTGAAAAAGCCCTTTCAACTTGAGCAGGTTTGTACTGCCATAAAAAAGACGATGACTCTGACACACTGATGTGTGTGTATATATGTGGCTGTCAAAAACTGAAAGAACACAACGATCTCAGTGACTGACTAAATGATTTGTCCGGGCATTCGCCCCCGACAAGATATGATATAACATTATTATCATAATAATAATTGAAAAATAGGGAAAAGCTCTCTCCCTAGAGAGAGCCTTGGCGTCTATCCGTGCATGTGTGTACATATGACTTCTCTGCAGAGCCTCTTTGCCTTCATTTACTGACTGTCCATTGTCCCGTGTGACTGTTGTTTCTCAAAAGAAGGCAATTGTATTGGAGCCACTGCTGACGCCATCATCATCATCATTTTCCTACTTCCAGTGTTGTGATGATGGCTGGGTCTTATCCTTCCTCTTCTTCACCACTACTCTCTTCTATTGCATTTTGTATTACTGACTTTTCCACCGGTATGGGAGGCGATGTAAAAAGCACGTTTCCGTCGCCGGCGTCAACAATTACCGTGTATGTGGTGCTGTTTGGCACATCGGCTAGAACCACGTTGTACACAAGGTAGCCTTGTATTACAGCTAGGTGGGCATCAACCACTGTGCCGTTGAAAGCCTGGGTTTTTGCAATGTTTGTGGCATTGGCAACCGTTACGTTCAGGTTCTCTTCTGGGAATTCGTCTGCCGTTGCGTTTTCGTTAACGCGTATCGTTCCTACAATCATTTCAGGTCCCTGTTCCGATGCCTGTGCGGTGTTGTTCTCTTCAGGAGCTGTTATGGTACTGTTGTTTTCTTGGTCCGTAGTTGTATTGTTCTCTTCAGGAGCTGTTATGGTACTGTTGTCTCCCTGCTGGTCGGTCATTGTCTGTGCGGAAGCAACTGATGGCAACAACAACAATATTGCCGACGATCCAACAGCGGCCACGACAGCAACCAACAAGACAGGAATAAACAACTTTTTGTTTCCTGTTGGGCTTGACATCAACTCGAGATACCGCGTCCATGATTCTTAAAATTTGAGGAAAAAGCAATAGCTACAAAGATTACCCGGAATAACGCTAGTAGCAAAACTTCTGCGAAGCTTCCAATATCTCCTATTTTTTTTGCTTCAAAGAACATAAAGTAAATGTGATATTGTGCGGTTGCAATAGCTGTAATCATCTACATGCCTCAACATTTTTTTGTGGAAAAGGAAAGCAGCATGGTGGCTCCTTTACCTGCCTCTTGCTCCTCCCTCTCCTCTTCATCATCTTTATCAATGTCGGAGACAGAGAGAATCGACGTACGCGCAAGCAAGATCACCATAAGTCTCTCAAGAATGTTTGAAACCGTTATCGGGTATCATCTTTACATTGTCTACGCAGACAATGAAGGGCAAGAGTTTATCTTCGAGGGCCTCCCATTTGATCCAAAAACTGGGAAAGTGCCCCTCTTTTCTCCCTCGACACTTTTTCTTAACCCTTCTGGCCTGCTAACGCGAGGCCAATGCATCGCTTCTCAATGGAAAAGAGAAAGCTCCTTCTATGTCCCAAGTGCACTCTCCGTGACCGTCATCGCAGGCGCCAAGGCTTCGGAGAAGTATAGGTGCCTTCAAGAACAGACCTGCGCGTTCAATTCCGCAAATATTCCATACTACATGACTACGGGACCTAACAGTAACTCGTATGTACGAACCATGCTTGAAAGATGTCGCATCCCTGCAATAAAGCCGATATCTGCAATCCCTGCACCCGGATGGGATCTTTCTATTGAACTGCATTAATGAAAATCGCTCCTCGGGGTATATGGCGTGCCAGCTTGACATCTATTGCCGAGCTTGTCTCCCAGATGGAAGAAGGAGTGAAAGACCTGCTTGTAAATCGAGTGCTTTTTCGTTTACAATCAAAATAGAGTTGCGTTGTAGTACACGTACCATTAACTTGCTTGTCGTGCAAAGCCTTTGTGTGGTTGCCCGGCAACCTATGGCTTTACAAGCGGCAGCGTGAAAGCAAAAGTTGCACCTTTGCCGTCTTTGTTGTTGTTCTCCGCCCATATCCTTCCCCCGTGAGCTTCGACGATGTTTTTTGCAATGAAAAGGCCAAGGCCCGTGCCTCCCCTTTCCCTGTCGGCCGAAAACCTTGTGAACAGCCTTGGAAAAATGTCGGCACTTATCCCTGCTCCCTGGTCTTTGACCGACACCACGACCATTTCGCCGTCCTTTCTGTCTGTTGTAATTGTAATGACGGTTCCTCCTCCTCCACTACCACCATTACTACCATGACTGCTGCCACTACTACCGCCATTATCATCATCTCTGGCTGAAAACTTGATTGCGTTTCTGAGAAGATTGGAGACGACTTCGAATATTCGCAGTTTGTCCGCCTTGACAAGCAACGGGATTGGTCTGCCTGATTCATCTGCTAATGGCTTGAAATGTATTTTTATGCTTTGGCCGTGAGGGATCAGGCTTTTAGCGTCTGCAATCACGCTTCTCATCCTTTCGTTCATTTCAAGCACTTCAAGGTCTAGCCGGAACGTGCCGCTTTCAATCCTCGTCGTATCCAAGATCTCGGCAGACAGTTTCTGGAGCCTCTTGGCGTTTCTGTCTATTAGCTCCAGCTGTTTTGCCGTAACTTCGACTTTGCCCTTGCCGCCGCTGTCATGAACAAGCCTGTTCTTTAGAATCTCTGTCATGCCGACAATAGGTTGAATGGGCGTCCTCAGTTCGTGCGCGGCAATGTTGATAAATTCAGATTGCATCTTGTCGTGCGACTTGATTTCTTCGTTCGCCTCCCTGAGTCTCTGGTTTGTGTCTGTTAGCTGCTCGTTTGCCTCTGCAAGCGCCCTTGTTCTTTCAGACACTTCTCTGGCAAGCCGCCCGTTCAGTCTGATGAGAAAAAAGATGAGTATGGCAGCAGCGGAAACCAGGCCTGCCATATGGTAAAGGCTCTGCGTGTTCTGTTGAGCCAAGACGGACTCTATGTCCGAATAGATCAAAGAAGTGGGAATGCCTAGCGTTACAAAGTACGCGGCCTTTCCGTTAACGATGACTGGCTGCCCCGTGGCGAGCCTTTCTCCAAACCCTACGTCAAATGTGGCATCCGCAAATTGACCCGACAGAAATTTCCTGTAAAAGTTGTTTATTATTGGATCGTTACGGACAAATTCATCTTGAACGTCTTTGTCAAAAAAACTCTTGCCTACAATGGCAGAATTTGGGCTTGCGACATAGACCGCATTTCTATCCAGAACGTTAAGATAAGTTGATGAGTTGAAATCGTCAACGTTGCCGTATTCCTTAAAGAACGGCTCTGATTGTGCTCCAACTCCGACGAGTCCAAGGTACTGCCCGCTATCTCTGTTGATTATTGGATATGTGATGGTAATTCTCGGCCTGCCGTCGGCTCCGACAAATACGTTAGAAAAAACCGGCCCCAAAGAGGATCTGGTTTCTTTTACGTAATCCCTGCTTGAGGCGTCAAATCCCAAAAATTGCCGAGAATCTGTGTCTTCTTTTGTATTTGCTACCTTGACCACCATGTTGTCCTTGTCCAAGATATAGAATGCGTCAATAGCTCTATGGGCGGCTGTTATTTGCGAAAAGACGCTGCGGGCCAATCTGTCTGCATCTTGTCCCGTCAGATCGCCTCCCTGCAAACCTTGCGAGACTGCCAAGACCTGAAGGCGTGCCGCGATCGAATCTAGATCAGAGCCGATGCGGCTTGCGATGGTTCTTGTGACCCTGCTCTGGTCCTGTTTGGCTTTCTCAAAGAGTTTATCGCGTATGTTTTCATTGGCGATTTGTTGGCTATAGAATAGCACTGATATTGAAATGGCTGACGCAACTATTACAATTGTCAGGGACATGGCCAGCCATTTGGAGTTACCTATCGCATTCACCACCAAGCGTCATACACGCATATGCTCATATCCTTTTTTCTAACTGCTGCAAATTCAAAAAACCTGTACAAGCATCGCGATGACGATGATAACCCGCCTTGACGCGCATTTTATTCCCCAAGGATTGGCGATGATGCAAACCGGGATCTACCTGTACTTCCTCCTACTACTACGAATGGCCTGCAGAGTCAGAGCTATCATCGTCCCGGCCTGCTTTTTTGGCAAGCACTTTCTCACGCAATGATGGTGGCAGTAGCAGCGTGCCGTGGAGCTGAAGGCAAAGCTATGGCTTGCAACTGTTCCTTCTTCTTTTTCTCCCTGTCCCACATGGCTATAATTGCAGCCTTGTATTCGGGGTCCCTGTACAGCCTTCTAAGGGCCTTGTCCTCTATGCAAGAGGGGCATATCAGCTTGTGCATCTTTGCATTAGTGGGATGTGCCACGGCACGGCGGTTCCCAAACCTGTGCCTGCATACAAGGCATACGATCGCAAAATCCTGTACTAGTCTTATAGAAGAGCCGGATGTAGCGGCAATATCTTCATCTTCTTCTCTGGCATAATAGTACATCATAACGACTCTGTGCATAACCAGCGTCGGGCTGACTAATTAGTACCCTGTCCAGCTGCAAGCGCAAAAACCTTGTTTATGGTGAAATAGCCGGCTTTTTCATATTACGCTTGCAAGCCTTCGTAAACTATTATGGTCATTTTTTTGATGTCGATCCTCGCAGCTATGGCGCCGTCGCTAACGGTTTGCGGTTTACCAGCACTGATCGCCGGTCTGTCCAAATATAGCAAATGAAATTACCTTACTTGTACATCTAAGGTCGTTACAGGTTCCCGACGTAACCCATAAAGGCTTTTTATGTGGATCATAGTCTGGATGCAAAAAAGCACAAGCTCGAATTATAATAACGAAAAACTAAACCCTTTTCCCTTCTATTCTGTCATGCGAAAGAACAACCCCGTTGAATACAATGAAAAAGCCGACGTGTGGAACGTCTACAGGTACGACGACATAAAAAAGATACTTACCAACTACGTGGACTTTTCCTCCGACTTTACAAAGGCAGCGACCCGATTTCAAGACGAGCCTTTTAGGCGCTCTCTCTTGTCATCCGATCCTCCGGTGCACAGACACCTGCGCAGCACGATTTCATCGGCGTTTAGCACTACCACCATTGAGAGGCTGGAGCCCAGAATCCGGGAAATTGCAAATGACATGATAGACAAGGTGATTGAAAAGGGCTCGACGGACCTTGTGCGGGACTTTTCGTACCCGCTGCCAGTGACTGTGATAGCTGAATTGCTTGGCATACCGGCCAAGGATCGGGACCTCTTCAAGAGATGGGCTGATGAGCTGCTAAAATCAATAGACGAAGCTGTAGAAACAGGCAATCCCCGGAGAAATAATGACAAGCTACAAAAGCTGCAGAAGGAAATGGACGATTATTTTCTTAAGGTGATTGCTGAAAAGAGGAAAAAGCCGGGGCAGGACCTTGTAACGCAACTTATTAACGCGGAAACCGACAATAAGAAACTCTCCCAGGACGACATACTGAGTTTCTGCGCCTTGCTCTTGCAGGCAGGGCACTTGACGACTGTAAACCTCATAAACAACTGCGTATGGTCGCTCTTGGAACATCCCAAACAACTGGCGCGGCTAAAGAGCAACCCTTCATCGTCATCACCATCATCATCCTCGTCTTCTCTGCTGACGTCTGCAATCGAGGAAACACTGCGCTACCGCTCTCCGGTTCAAGCTCTGGTTCGGTTTACCACAAAAGATGTACAAGTTGGTGGCAAGGCCATAAAATCTGGCCAAAGGGTTATCACATGGATAGGCTCGGCAAATCATGACGAGGTTGTTTTTGGAAACTCTGAAGAATTTGACATCATGCGCAATCCTAATCCGCATGTAGCATTTGGAGCGGGAATTCACCTGTGCTTGGGCGCTCCTCTGGCACGGCTGGAATCTCACATAGCTATGGAAATATTGCTGAGCCGTTTGCAGGGGCTTGAGCTAGGCGACGATCCAAAAAATCTTGAACCCGCCAACGGCAGCGCGTTCCTGTACGGCATAAAGAGCCTGCCACTTTCATTTGAAGCCGCTGCTGCCGGATAACAGCACCGTGGAAAATAGCATGAATGAGATGATGATGTGATAGTTAACATGGTTGGCCTATACTGTAATTGCAGTTCTGCCAATTGCACACGCGTGTACATCATACATGTATGAAACCGGTTTCAATAACAATAACAGCAGTGGTAGTGGAGAACAAGAGAGAGCTTCTTCTATCAATGTTACTTTTCGGGTTAACGTTCGCATAATGAACAAGCTACGCACAGAATCAGAAAAGAGGCAGACAAGCCTTAATGCATACATCAACCAGATTCTGCGACAGCACGTAGAGTGGGACTTGTTTGAGCCCAAGATTGGGATGATACCTCATTCCCAAAGCCGGTGCTGGCCAATATTTTTGCCGGTCTGGACGGCGATGAGATCGTAAAACTGGCAAGCGGTATTGGAAAGAACACTGCAATTGATATGTCGATATTTGTCCAAGGCAAAAATTCAACGTTGAGACGTTCCTTTCGTGGATTGAGATGCGTCTGAAAAACTCGAGGTGCAAAGTTGAGCGGCGGCGCGCAGAGGAAGACGGCACGGAAACCATCATCATAAAGCACGACCTGGGAAAAACTGGTCGCTGTACCTGAAGACCATGCTTGAATCGGCGCTGAATGAAGCCTTTGGAAAAGCGCCGGCCTTTTTCATCACAGACTCGCTCGTGTCCCTCGAATGCAAAATCTGACCTTTTTCTTTTTTTCAAAAAAAGAAAGAGTGAGGACAGAGGCCAAACATGAGATCCTCTGCCCTCGACGCAGATGCATGTGTGTATGTGTACCAGAGCTTGCTCTTACGGTATCGACCTGCTGTACAGCTTGCCTTCAAGCGCTAGCTTGTACATCTCTGCTACATACGGGTTCCTTGCCGGTGTTTCTGCACCCAGTTCCACCAGTCTGGCGTACACCCTTACCACAAATGCTAATGCACCCATGAATGCCACTACGACACCCATGTTGAACATCCAGTGGTTGGGTACTGCAAATATCTCTTCTACGAACCAGAAGTGCCATAGCTCATTCACACCGATTGTGAACATGGTCGCCAGATAGCCGAGGATGGTTATCTTCAAGCCCGTGTTCAACGAGTTGCCTGGACCCCGCAGTACTGGAATCCTTCTGCAGTACATTGCTACCATTCCCCATCCTAGCGGGAGGGCCACGAAGTGGCTGTACAGCCACCAGTGAGCTGGCGTGAATGCAGAGTCACGTATGGTCGTTTGGTGCAGCGAGCCATCGACGAAGTTGTCTACTTCGACGGAGGCTGCAATGGAACCCAGCACTATGCAAAAAATGTAGATCTTTTTCAGTCTCTGGATTTCGACTTCTTTTGGTATCAGTGCGGGCATTTGTGCCATATTTTAGTACCTCGTCATTCTACAGAAAATCATAATTCTAATTGCTTGTGTTGTAAAACCTATAGCAAATGCATATAGGTTTTACAAACCTGCTCTTGACGGTGCGTTATTAGTTGTGTCATGGAAGAGCAATATTATAGAAATTATATGAGAAATTAGGCAATCAATTATGATTTATAATATTGATAGGTATTCTTTGCAAAAAAATGCGTTTCTGTGCAAGTCCATGCAATGTGTTGCATATGGTAGGCTCCTCCGCCTATGCAACGGTCAAGACTGCAAATTGTCAAGGCCAAAACTACTGGATCACAAATCATTCTTTTACCAAAAAAATCTAGCGTTTTAATTCTGTCGATGGGTACGCGCAAAACGCATGTTCAGACGGCCTTTCAAAAAATGAAGTAGGGCAGACAAGAAAAAAGATTTGGTTCGTTGTTGTTGTGATGTATGTGTGTATGTTAATGTGCGTGTGGTGGAGGCGCGCTACCCTTTGCCAGCTCCTCGTTGAAGGTGCCTGCAGCCTTTTCGTGGAACTCCAGGTTGCTCTGGTCAACCTTGACTGCCTGCGGCGGGCACACTGAAACGCACGCCATGCACCATATGCAGTCGTGCTCCCTTATCGGATCCGACTTGTCGGTAAAATCCATGCGCCCATCTTTTGAATGGTCTTCGCCCTTGCCAGCGCTGGTTGCGTTTTGCATTTCTATCGCGGGCACATCCTGATGATCTGTCCTGTACCATTCATACACCTGGACCGGGCACGCCTCTATGCAGGCACCATCGGCAATGCAAGAGTCCCAGTCGATTGCGACCATCGTGCCGTGAACGCCTAATGGAACAATCTGTTCGCCTCTTGTTTCATACGCTTTCTTGACTTCCTCATTCTCCGCTGCTTCTGCTACCTTTCCCGGCCCCCACACAAAATGAAAGTGCTCTCCGTCTGCAAGTTTGTGTTTTCCTATGACCTGGTGGTTTTTAGGAAACTCTGGGTCTATTGGCATCTCTTGTACTCTATGTCGCCAATTCTTTTAACTCTTTAGAAATTATCTGCAATCTGCTCTAATAATTACCTATAATTACATAATAATTTTTATCAGGATAAAATAAATGTACAAAACAGACATGCGACAAAAAAATCTAACGCCAGCTGGGCGGTTAAAGGTGCTGCAAAGTTTATGCCATGTTATTTTTAGAAGGAAAAATACTTCTTGCAGTACACGTGGAAGCAAGCGGCGCGCTGAAATGCAGCTGATTTGAGGAACAAAGTTACCCAGTGATTATATCGTCGGCATTGAGTATTTTGATTATAAATGTCCAAGCCCTTCAAGACAAGGCCTCTGCTACCGATAAAGTATAAACCGCCCCAGCATTGCGGAACTTGCTCAAAAGAAGCGACAACTGAGGCGTTATTTAGGCTGGAAAATTGCATAGTAATCCAGAGATATTGCGATAGCTGTGTGTCCAAGGCCGAATACGAAATTAATCGTCATCAGAGCGCGGAATAAGGGTATAATGCCGGCCAAGAAAGTGGCAAGGTGAATCAGCTGTTATCATATATCGCGCGCCATATTGTGTTCAGTTCCGATTTGCTAGTCAAAACATCCGGTATGCGTGTGTGTATATTTCTGCCTGCTGTAGCAGCCGGAAGCACTTTAATTTGATTAAATTTCTACGAGATCGAATTGATTCCAATCGGCTTTATGTTTATAGAGTGTGTAGAAGGTAGCCAGAATGACCTATTGCAGAGGATAAAGGAAATTCCCGGGGTATCCTACGCTTACAAACTAGACAAGACATACAATCTAGTCGTCAAGGTAGAATCAGACTCGGTCGACAAATTCGCGCTGGCGATAGCGCAGATCAGGAAATTGGGAAATCTCTTGAATACCGATACAATGGTAGGATTCAAAGGCTAGCGGGTTAGAGCCTGTTTTTTTCTTGGCTCTTTCGCTTCCAACTATTGCTTCTTTTGAAAGCCAAAATAGCAAGAGTAGCAATACTGCTTTCCGTATATCACGCCCTGCGAGCCGCAGCCCTGGCATTGCTTCTCGTGCTCAATTGTGGAATTGAGCGACTTTGCCTTTTGCAAGCATTTGCCGCAGATTGGCGCTTCCAGGTGGTAGCTAGACAGAAAGCCTTCTCCACACTGGCCACATCTCAAACTATACATCTTGCCTTTTGGTTTCCAGCCAAATAATCTCATATTCTTAAAGACGTCAATACTGTATTGACACTTCCTACTTAAAAATAAACGGTAACACAGTTCTCCTATTGATCTGTGTATGTGCGTGTACATATGGAGCGCAGCTCAAGCCGAGTTATTCAAATGCTGAGGTTATTGTGTGCGCCGCGTACTGCTTCTCATCATCCGCCTTTGACAGCGGATGAATCCTCCCCATAATGATGCTATCCTTCAATGTTGCAGTATCCGCAATCGCACATGCATTCTCCAAACGATTCACATCTGCTTTCTTCAAAAGCATACGATGCTGTTGTTATTTTTTCTTCTTTTTCCATGGAAAAAGTTAGCCAGAATTCTGTTTAATTACTTGCTAGCACATAGCTTTGAAATTTCAAACACACGTTTGATTTGTCGGTGGCCGTCAGGCTAACGTCAAATCATTTATGATTAATTTGACTGCGTTATGAATGGTAATAACCAAGAGCTAGGATCCTTAATCCCTAATCTCTACGTAACTTGGTCTGCAATGAACCTGCTTGAATCTATTTCATGGGTAGCCCTCGGCTTTGTGCCAACATTTGCGGCAATGGAGGCGGCGTGGAGAATGGCTAAGTGGAGACAGGCAAAACTGTTTGGAGCAACACAGGTGAGGCTGTAAAAAAATGGAACCTGTAGGCCTTGTATCTGTTGTACTGGGATCTATAGTCCTGGCTGCAATGGCAACGTTGATAGTCGTTGATGGGATAAAAAGAAGATCAATGGGCAGACAAGCTATCTCTGCCATAGACGGTAGATGGAAAAAGCTAAAGGTAGAAATCCCTGCCTGACAGCCAAGCCCATATTCTTGCACGACAAGTATGCGCGCAGACTTGCCCGATGTTGCACACGAGCTGCAAGCACGCACCATATATGCACACAACGACAGGGAAAAATATTTTCAGCGTCTTTTGACAAAAACCTGTACTCGGTTAGCCGGCTACATCGCTCTTGTCGGGCGGCGGGTTTTCCTTCCAGCTTTGTTCCGCCCGTTGCTTTAGCGCCACGTTCATGCTTTCTAGCTGCTTGCCAAGCAGCGGCTGCAGGTTTCTTGCAACAAGCGAAACAATGTCTCCTCCAAACCGCACGGTCTGAAGGAACGTCACACGGCTGTACGCAAGAGGCTGTATTGCAAGCCGGTGCTCCACGCCAAAGAGATTTCCTCCATTTTTTCCGCCCCAAGCTATTTCGCGTTCTGTCTCCGCGTCCAACACTACAAATTCGTCGTGCACGATCTTCTCGTTGGCAAGCTTGATCTCCATTTCAAGTTTGGAGTCTATTTTCAGCTCGCCGCTTATCTTTAGGATGAAAGGATTCCATTCGGGATACTTTGGAAAATCTGCAATTATATTCCACACTACAAACGCTGGAGTGTCAATAACGACCGTTGTGTGGATTTCTTCCACGAAAAACTAGATGGCCATGATGCTATTAAGTCAAACTGAACAATATGCATGTTGTTTCAACAAAGACTATGTTGCCCTTACTACTACAACAAAAGACGATATCCCGCAACTCTACATTTCTGTCTAATTACACTAAAAATGTGTTAGTTAGATTGTTTAGTAAAATGCTACCATGGGGTCAGGATTGTCTCACCTAATCCTTAACATAGAAAAAATGTGACTTACCCGCAGGTACAGTGGTCATGAGAAAGAGCGCTTGTATCACGAGTATAACCACTCAAAAGTTGGAGGTGCAACCTCATGATGACTATTCGCAATAATGACATAAGTGAAGGAGTGATTGCATTTAGCATGTGGCTGAGCTTGCATGAAAGGAAGAATTTTTCTGCAACCGAGATATCTCTTACAAATTTGTAGTGGATCGCCTTGTCCAGCTGCATGACTATGTTCGGCAAAAAGATGTCGCTGTTGAAATCTCTGACGGTGTACCATTCTGCACAGAATGCGACTCGAATGATTGTGCACATGTCGGCTTTGCTATTGCGCAGAGCAGATGCATAGGAATTCGGCCTTGGAATAATAATATGATAATACGTTTTTTCAATAATAAAATCTGCAGAAAATCTTTATTGCCGGTTTGTCCTAAATGTTCGTCGTCTTCTATTTACGGCTGTCGCATTTCTCTAGTTTTGCTTCCGACAAGTCCGAATGCATAGTCGGCCTCTTCCGTAATCTCTCTGTTTAGAAACGGCTCGAGCAGGTCATGATCTTCAACTCCAAAATAATCCATCAGCGCGTCAATCTGGTCCCTAGTAAAGAATGGATGTCCATACCTTTGCAAAAGTTCGTGCTCCATAACGTCCTGTTGGTATACGGGCTAGATCTATATCCTGTCCAAAAATGCTCAATATAGAGGGTAATTATGTCATTTAATACTAATAGATAATTCTACCCTTTGAATGTGTAAACGCAAAGGCATGCTGACTCTGCCGTAAGGAGGTTCCCCATATGAAGGAATTGACCTTGTTGTTTATTGCTGGCATAGGAGCCATACAAGCTTATTATTTTTACCTATTATGGAAACAACTATGCATTATATCCCGAGAAAGGATTTGCAGCAAAATCAATTCATCCTGAAACATCCTTAGTGAAAAGTTTAACCATTTACTATAACTCGTAGTGACTAAAATGTTCATTTTGCTGGGTATTTACGAACGCTTTCTCTATATCACTAGCTACTATCTTCTCCTACTAGAAGATGATACCGGTGGCTGCATCGCTAACAACCGAACAATACAATAGCTCTGCATCATCCAAAAAAGCTGACGAATATGCAATTGAAGTAGGAACAAGTCCAGAAATGCACAAGGAATGTCAATCCAGACATGAAATCCTGAAAGAATTGGAGGATCTTGGCGTTAATTCAGAAGAACTGGCTTCAGTGTCGATAGATAGTCTTGCAGGTCTTTTGAAGGGACTGCACGCCTTGATTGACGCTCATAGCGAGCAGCACAGGAGGAGACCTGGAAGGCCAAAAAGAAGTGAAAGCGACATGCCGGTTTTGACAAAGTCGGACAAGACTATACTGCATCATCTGTTCTCATCACAGGGGCACGTCTCATCTCTTAAACTATCAAGAGAACTGGACATTCCCTTAAGTACAATTCAAAGGAGACGAAAGCGTCTGCAAGATGGCCTACTTGAGACCCATTACTCTCTTCGGATAGAAAAGCTTGGTTGGAGAAGTGCGACTCTGTTGATTTCAACAACGAATAGGGCAATAGAAAGTATCGGAACGGAGATTCTAGGCATGAGTGATCTTGTGTCTTCTGTTTCAAGAGCAATGGGAGGCAGTAACTTTGATCTCCGTGTGGAAGTGGTGTTCAAGACAAATGCGGATCTGATGACACTAATAGATAGAATAAAGTTGACCGAAGGGGTAAGTGGCATCATTTGGAGTGAATCTCTAAAGTTAATCGGTAAGAAAGACACCAACGACAAGATTATCAATTCGACCTGATGATGGCGGCAATGATGGTGATGCTGCCGCCACATAGGTCTGCCAACACTTAGTGTCGTGATACGCACGTAAATGAAAAGTTTCCATAGTCAAGAAAGAGATGTCTTTTATTGGAAATTCCCAAGCGATATAACCATTATTGTCATTCTCATCATTTCCTCGGTCATCACCTTGCCCCTTTTCCTCTCTCACTCCTCCTCAAACTCTATCTGTTTTTCTCTGTTGGATGCGAAGACAGAGAGATGAGCGCACTTTCTACCATACCGCAAAAAGCTTAATGCGCATTGTGATTATCATTCCGAATAGAATTTTCTTATCGTTTCAGATGCTAGTATTTAATTAGATAATTACCCACAAAATTCTGCCATAATGAGCCGGGAATTTTCATTGAGCTGCAAGCGACATTGTTGTTGACAAATGAATTCCGTTAGAGACGGTCGCTTCAAGAGTGTTGCAAGAACATTTACAGGCGCGCACAAGACAAGTGTCAACGGCAAGGCTGCTGCTCCCGTTGTGGGCCTGCTGTTGTTAGGAATGCTGGCAACTTCACTGCTCTCCTTTTCAACCAATTCTGCGCTAGCCGCGACGTCTTCTTCTTCTTCGTCATCATTGGTAGGTGATTCTAGCCGCGATGCTTTTCAACTTGCCGTTACCCCTATCGCGCCAAAACTGCCTGCGGACGGCAATGACTATTTGATCATGGTCCAGCTGCAGACGGCCAAGGATGGCAAACCCCGCGAAGCACCCTATGACATCGATGTCACCCTGCTAACTTCAGATAACACCGTAGCTTCGCCACAGGGTAAAGTGACAATAAAGACTGGATGAGAAGCCGGCCAGCGCTGCGGCTATCACGACTGCGACTGCAACGAGTATGACTGTTGCAATGACAGGCGAGATGCCTTTTTTTGCCCTTCTATTGTTGTTTCTTGCGTCAAATGTCTTGTTAGACATAGCATCCGATATAGAATGGAATTCTATAACCATAAGCTCTGTTTTACTTCTATTTTAGTAAGGCAATTACCCACGTAATTCCTTTAAATTGAACAATCTTCTATTCGGTAATACCTAGTTTAAATACTAGTAGCTGCTTTCTGTCAAATTGCAAATCCTGACCTCTGCTTACGGGTAAAGAAGTTCAACTGCTTCTTCTGATCCCGTCGCTTTCCTTTACCAGTCATATCAAGGCAACAGAAAAACATAATGGCAAACCCTGCACTTTTCATAAACACGTATGCACATGTCATTGCAGTTATTGGATAATGCAAACCATGATACCAAAATTTTTCGCGTACATTTTTAACCAATGCTATCTACTACTAACACAGATGGTAGCAGAAGCAGCCCAAGTTATCCAGGATTTTGCAATTGTGATGGTAATTGCTTCTGTCATGGCCCTTGTCTTTTACAAGATAAAGCAACCAATGGTCATAGGCTACATCGCGGCAGGGATGGTCATCGGCCCTTACACCCCGCCGTTTTCATTAATCTCCCATCCAGAGGTTGTCAATCTTCTTGCAGAGATAGGGATTGTCTTGCTGCTATTCGTTGTCGGCCTAGAATATCCTATAGCCAAGCTGCGGTCGGTTGGAAAGAAGGCCCTTGTCATAGCAATGACCGAGGCTTTTGGCACGTTGGCTCTTGGCTATGTCGTAGGCCAGGCGATGGGGCTGGCGCTGTTTGACAGCCTGTTTCTGGCGCTTTCAATCTCTGTCACAAGCACGGTGATAGTGATGCGCGTGCTTGAAGAGCTTGGAATGTTGCAAGACAAGGCATCGGTTCTACTTCTTGGTGTTGCAGTAATCGAAGATATCATCATAGTCTCTATCCTTGCAGTATTGCAGTCAGTTGCATCAACCGGCAGCCTTTCAATACTGGAAATAGGCGTCTCTATCGGCCTTGTTCTAGCGTTCATTGGAGGCGCTTTGTTTATCGGATCCAAGACCGTTCCCAAGTTCGTAGACCTTATTGGCAGGACCAACCACCACGATCTGGTCATAGTAGCTGTTTTGGGCGTGGCCTTTGGCTTGTCGTTCATTGCAAACGAGATAGGGATATCTGTTGCAGCCGGAGCCTTTTTTGCAGGCGTGCTTGTAGCAGAATCCAAGTCTCATGCGGTGGCTCGAGTATTGTCAATGCCTTTGAGGGACATGTTTGCAGCCCTCTTCTTTGTCTCTGTGGGCGCGCTTATGGATATTTCCCTGCTTCCGCTCTTTATAGCACCTGCCCTAATACTTATTGCAACGTCCTTTGGGTCAAAATTTGCAACCGTGTACTTTTCTGCCAAGCTGCTTCGCACTGACAAAAAGACCTCAATGAAGGCGGGCTTTGCCCTGTCCGCATCTGGAGGCGAGCTTGCACTTGTGACAGCCAAGGGTGGCGCTGACGTTGGCGCGACAAGCGCCTTCATACTTCCCATGGTCGGTACGATGACTATAATCACCACATTCCTTTCGCCTTATGTCATCAAGTTTGGCTGGAAGCTTGCCAACTCTTTAAGGGGAGAAAAGAAGGAAGAAGAAGAAAAAGAAAAAGAGGAAAAACGGGAAGAAGGCGGCGACCTGCCTCCATCTTAATCTGTAAAAAATTATCGTACTACATCATCGTTTGGATTTCAAGTATCTGCAGAGAGAGCGTGTGAGTGGAGTGGAGTTCAGTTATGAAGCAACTGATGCAGAGTAGAGTTGTTCTCGACTTGCAATTCTGCCTCTTCACGCCAATCATCCACGTAAATTACAGCAAGATGATGCGCGACTTCTTCTCTTGTATGATCCATCATTAGGTGTCGACGCATACTTTCTGATGCATACGTGCGATTGCATATGTAACACAATGGATGCTTGAGGTCAAGGGTGGTGGATTTGGCTTGATGTCTGTCCAGCACTTTGTTAATTCTTGACGCAACGATTTCTGCGCTATCGCCCAGCATCTCTTCCAGATAATTTGTAAATTCTCCTCTGTATCTGACAAGAGTGTTCAGATCCATCCCATACCTGTCTTGGATGTAATTTAGAATCACGTTTCTTGATTCGGTTCCAACAATTGCCAACGCTTTCTCTATGGCATCCAAGGTTATGCTATGGCTGTCAGAGGACATGTGTTCAAAAAATAAAGTTTCTAATATAAGTATTTTGATGAGGTACGCAACTCTAATTGATTATAGTTTACTTTGTTTTCAAATGATGAAAAAATGTGAAGTTTATTCTAGGTAATATAGTAGTGTGTTTGTCTTTGGATGGTGTCCTTTTCTCCTTATCTTATGAACGCGTTGCAAATAGTCGCAATAGCCTCTACCTCATTTCGAGGATGTGCATTCTCATTGATCAATACAATTATTCTCGAATTTGGATACGGTGAAACTTCATCAGACACACTTTGGATAAGTGAAAATACCTTTGCAAATCCAAGCTTATGAATTAATTCTGTAATATTGTCCAAAACTATTACAGAATTTGGATTTTCCCGTAAGGTGCGTTTGATGGCTTCCAAGATTAGTGACGTCTGGTTGATTGATATGACTAAAAGCCCATCTGCTGATGTTGTAATTGGATCTTGCGATGACGATGACAGGACATAAATTGTTGCACCCGCGTTGCGCCCAAGCGAATACAGATTGCTGGTCCTCTTCGTTATCAGCACGAGATTGGTTTTTTTATCTCTGGCAGAGGATTCTGATGATGGCGACGATGACGATGTTGTTCTTAATGATGTTGATGATGAGGATGGCGATGATGAGGCGTCGCCGGTAGCTGTCGTAAGGTAGTAATCAAGCAGAGAATCGGCTACTGTTCTTATCCTTGTCTGTTGTTGATTATCTTCGGATGCATGCTGTCTCTCCATTAATTCTTTGTATTGGCTGAAATGCAGTAGTATCATTGGTCCTTTCTGCAATAGGTCTCCAACTTGCTCCTCAAGCTCTTCGGGTACAAGATTGTCATTATTATTGTTGTCACTATTGTTCCTACCAGTCTGAATTAATGCAGAGGGAGTTGATTCACTAGTTTTTTCTTTCTGCACGTTGTTGGTCGAGATTGTAGTAGCTAGCTTTGACGAGTCGTCATTGCCTCTTCCTTTGCCGCCAATGCCTTTTGAAATAAACATCTCGATCTTCTTTCTTGCTTCCCTCTGCAATTCGTCGACCGAAGGAGCAAGCCTTTTGGAGATGAGAAAAGCTGCTGCAACTGCAAAGGCGATGGATGAGGCAGACGTAATAACTGCAAATGTATACGCTTGCTTGGCAACTGACTGAGATTCATCAAACATTATGGATGCCAAGTTGTTGTTCAGGTCTACAATTTTGTTGTAGCTTGTTGCCAGCTTTGAGAACCTGTCTGCGGCAACTGTATTGGAATACGCCGTTGCGTTCTCTCTCGATCCTTCGTTGGTTAAAGTGATGACCATGTTTCTCGCTTGCTGATATTCTAGCCAGTCGTCATTAACCTGAGTAAGCAGCGAATCCTCATACGAGGTCATGTTGCTCAGCCCTCGACGTTGAAGTATGTCTATTTGCAATGGAAAGTCATCTATCTCTTTGTATCCTATTAGGGTCCTTAGAAAATTGCCTTCGTTCTGCTCTATTTGCTTTAAAATGCCTTGTTTCTGTTGATCGTCAGTGGCAGAGATAAGACGGCCCACGTTTAGCCTCATTTCTATCAGATCTTTGTGACCATCCGATAGATTGCTGATAATAGTCACGGTTCCAAGGTAAATGTTGGATATACTTTGCTCCAGTCTTGAAAGAGAAAAGAACGATATCGCAGATAGAAGCGAAGCTGGAATTACCGAAATTATTACGAATGACAAGACAAGCAACGCCCTAGTCTGCATTGAAAATGTACTTGCTTGGCTTCGACACTTCCGACTAAAAAGTGCTTGTTTTAGGGCACATATTGCGCCTAAAATAAGAGAGTATAAAAATGCCTTACAAACCGATAATGGTGGGGTACATATTGTCAAACTCTGCAGCGTTGGCCAAAACTTGGATCCCCGGATTTGATAGTTTGATAGGGGGTGGATTTCCCCGCTCAAGCTTTATCATACTTGCGGGTCATCCTGGGACCGGCAAGTCTACTTTTGCAATACAATTCTTGTTAAATGGCGCTATGAATGCAAAGGAGCCGGGTGTTTACGCCTCATTTCTTGAGCGTGAAGAAATTTTTATGCGCAACATGTCAAAGAGCTATGGCTTTGACATCAAAAAATCTATCGAAGAAAATACCCTCCGTTTTCTAGAATTCACGCCCCTAGCATCAGAAGCAGTATCGGATACTCTGAATAAAATTGTCAAGACAGTTATGGAAACTGGCGCCAAGAGGCTGGTAATAGATTCGCTGAATGCGCTCTTTGGTGATGTGCCTCCTACGGAACAGAGAAGGATCCTAGAGATCGTATTAAACAGGATAATAAAAGACCAAGGGTGTACAGTCATCGCCATACTGGAGCAGAGCATAGGCAAAACCGAGATTGGCTTTGGAATTGAGGAATTTGTCGCAGATGGCTTAATTGTCTTTGAGTCTTACATTGAAGGCTACGAGGCAAAGAAAAGAGCAATAATCAGAAAGCTGCGCGGGACCCAGCATAGTTCTAGGTATCAGGCCATTCTCTTGAATCCGAGAGAAGGGATCTCATTTCTACAGTTGGCCGGATAGAGCGACACAAAAGTTTGTTAGTATTTGTACCAGTATTTGTGTGCATATGCACACAGGTCTAGGTGTTCATGTGTGTGTGTTGTGAAGTATGCGTATGCATGCACAGACGTGCACACTACTGTGGCTTTACTACCTGCTGCTTATTGATGCCGACTTCACGGAATGACAGCGAAATTCCACGCTTTTCGTCAACTTCAACTAGGAATTTTTCATTACTCATAACTGGTACGGTAGAAACTATCTTGCTTCCGCATGACAGGCATTTTGGTTCATGACACTCTCGAAGAACCGATGCACACCAGAAGCAGCTATCGCAGATTAGGAAATGCACGACATCTGTTATTCTTTTCCTTTCATATCCCGCTGGCTTGCCGGAAACAGATCTTTTTTGTTCTTGTAAGACAGTAGTGTTGGTATTTTTGTTATGGTTATGGTTATGGTTATGATGGCCGTTGCCATTGGTATTGTTATTACAATTGTCGTTGTAGCGGTTGTTGTTATTATTTCTGGATTCGTACAGTGTCGCATCAATCTTCGAAATTATTATTTCGGCGCTGTCCCCAATTGTCTCGCGCAGATAATTTTCAAATTCATCTTTATAATCTACAATTAGCTTCGTGTTCATGCCGTATCTGACATTCAAGTAATCGAGAATAACTTGCTTTGATCCTTTTCCTATCAGTTCAAGAGCTGATTCAATAACGTGTAGGATGTGAGAATTGTCGTAGTCCTGGGGCATTGCACGCCATTATTTTAATTTACCATATTTAAAGATCATGTGTACAACCGCAACAAACGAAATCGTCATAAGGCGTAATGATCGTGAACATTTATAAGCTCTCAGAGATAGTTGCAATGCAATTATTCTCATGCTACGTGAAACGCACTCTTTATGTCTGCTTCAGCAAACCGAGTATGCTTACCTCTATGACATAATTGGCAGATACCTTTCGAATGGATATGCGGTGATTTATGCCGCTGAACCTAATACTGATAAAGTGCTGGAAAGGATGGCTCGAGCAGGAATTGACGTTGAACAATATTTTGAAAATGGCATGTTAAAAGTAATGTCATTAGATTCGGTCTATATCTCTGACCATGAAAAGAACTTATCTGTGTCGCAAACACTGGAGTCGTGGCACAATATTATCTCACGAACAATGGATGAGACAAAGGCTAAGGGCATTCTGGCAATAGGCAGTACAGACGCCTTCATCCAAGATGGTCAGGAAGAACACGTCAAAGAATATGAAGACAGTATTGGCAAAAGACCTCGATCTCTTACTGAAGCGGTATGTTGCTACGATACAGACTCTTTTTCTGATACGTCTGTAAGCACTCTAATCGCCATCCTAAATGCCCATGAATATACCATTCATTACGGTGCGCAATATGCGGAATGGAAGGAAGACAAATTGCAGAGCGTATTGGCCTCTGCCTTCAATAAGGTTCTTGGCTCTACAACTTCTGATCTAATGCTAAAGACTCTAAAGTCAGTTTACAAGATAGATGAAAAAACAATCCTTTCTGATCCAGAAGTTTTAGAAAGTGCTGTAGCCAAGTTCTTCAAAGATTCTTCGCCTGCCATCTTGGCAGCTGTGTTAAAAGATTTAAAGACCGAAATAGCATTTCGCCGTCAAGTACCTGCCGTGTCAGCAAGCTAACAAAATAAGCACGACGCGCGACTCCTGTCATAAGAGTGAGGGACTATCCCAGTAGCGCTTCTTTGAGACCCACATATGCTCGCACACACACAAATACAAGCAGGTTCGCTCCGTGTATTTGTGAGAGAGATATGCTGACGGTCTAAAATTAGACCGCGGTGATTATGATGGCAATAATAAGAATGTGCCAACTGGCTTTCGAGGACATGTGGCTTTCCCTTCGAGACTACCTTCAAGGGTCCCAGCGGCCCCGTGGTTTGCCCCTGCAAAATACATTCGGACTATCCTCATACCCTTGCGGGCAGCGGATTACCTTTTCCAGCGTCTTGCAGGCACTGCTTTTTAACCTAGGCTCAGCAGGCCTTTACCTGCTGCGCGGCGCCGAACAGTGCATCTGTCTTCTTTTTCGGCCAGTTGGCTACGTGTCTTTTACAAAAATTAGCCTTAAGGCTTTCTGTCACTATCTTTAGTTTTAATGAAATATTGGACGTAAGCTTGGTCCCTTCATGATTCTTCGTGTACTATCTTATATGATATTTTGACCGTATTTGCTGGAACATATGCGCATACGCACACGCGCATATGTGTATATGCTTTTGAGATGTACTGTAGAGAGAGAGGATATGTGGGCTCGTCAAGAAACTTGGTCTAGCCGCAGAGAGCTTAATGAAGAGCAGCGGGTGCACTAGTACCGTTATCCAGTTTGACTGGGATGCAACTTACCTGAGTGTTTTTGCAAACAGGACAGGCATCTGGCTTCCAATTCGCAATGTCAGAAGCGGCCCAGAAGCATGACGGACAGAGCAAGAAATTCAACATCCTAGACTGTGACCGTCGAATACCTGGTAGATGAAGTTGAGTAGCTTCCACATTCTGGCCCCCAGACGCTTCCGGTTCTATAAACCGCGAACAAAAAATAAAAGGGTTTATACGATTATCGAAAAATTTACTGTGGGATTCGGATGAAAGAATCCTGTAGCACCGAATAACGACATTATTATCGCCAATTCTTTTTGTGGTTATTCGGTTAAAGCCCTGTAGTATTGCCTAGATGACGTTGTTGTTGCTGCTGCGAGCAATACTCTCTTGTTTTCTCCTGCAACCTTTTCAACACCTGGTTTGCTTGCTCTGGCGTGACAAGCCCGGAATCCAGATAAGTCCTCATCATAAAGAAAATGGCACCTTCCAAAGCTGATTCGCTCATGTCAATTATTGTCCATCATAAAGCTGCCCATTATAGAAACGTATAGTGGTCAAAATGTAAAATAATCCTAATCAATAACGCCAATCGTCAACTTTTTGGTATGGTTAAACTAGGATTTAATGCCAACTGGAGGCGTCTTGTGTTATTCTTTCAATTGAACACATATAATTACAAGCTTGGATTATAAAGAAAAAGTGATCGAGGAAAAGCAGCACCGCATCGTATCGCCGTACTCCATGCTGACCCTCCTAGTTCCAATAGCGGGCCTTATCTTTGCCCTTGTTTATGGAAACCTGCTCGTTCTTAATTACGTCCACGTGATCACCGGAGGTACCTGGACAGGCATCGACCTCTTTATGGGGCTTGTTATGAGCAGGGTGATGAAAGGATTGGAGCCGCAGGCAAGAACGCAGGTGATCAAAAAACTGGTGCCCGTCATGCTCTTTCTCATGCCGTCTCTTGCATCGGTGGCGATAACCTCCGGGATAAACATGGCAGGCAAGCTTGGCCTGCTGACGCTGGAATCGCCCACCATAATTGCGGCCATAGTCATCGTGATCATCCTCTCAGTCCAAGGATTTGGAATGATGATGCCAACCGAGATCAGGGTTTACCTTGAACTTCGCAAAAAAGAGCCCGACCGGAACAAGATCATAAAATGGGGCATGAGAAACGTCAAGCTGGCAGGAAGCCAGGGAGTATTTCAGGTGGCCTTGATATTCGTGATGGCAAACCTGGCACTGGGCTTTGTATGATGGGTTTATCATGTGTATGTATATGCATATGTAGATGGCGCAAAAGAAGGGCGCAGAAAAAAATATGGTGCGGGGAAAAGTGAGTTGCGTAAATATATACAAATACGCTAATCTCTTTCCGGAAGATAACAGCATAATTTCCGACTATGGAAGAACCGTTTAGATTAAAATACTACTTTTTGCGTGCTGATCGCATGGGGAAAACTGAAAAATTTTCTGGACTAAATACCGACCTAGAAAGGCTTGCCAACAGGGTGGAGATGTACCTGCAGGAAAACGGGTTTGAAGTAGCATTCTCAAAAGACCCTACCGCGCCTGCATCGTGGTTCTTTATCCAAGCAAGAAAGGCCAGCGCCTTGCGCACCGTTGCGGGGGCAAGAAGGAGCACGGACATCACCATAAAGGGCTCTCCAGGCAGCTTTGAGGTTTCTGTGGGCACGGGTGAGTGGGGCAAAAACTTGGTAACTTCTGCGCCGCTCTTTATCGTGCCCGTCGTCGGCATAAGCGCCACCTTGGTAAAACTGTACACTGCCAAGAAATTCGAGGACAACCTCTGGAAGTACATCCGGGACCAGTCAAGGTTCCTTGCAGATAGTGCACTTTCTACTGCTACTGAAAAGTCGTCTTCTTCCTCTTCTGCCGCCTCTGGAGTCGGCATAGATAGCAGGGCGTACGAATGCGACTATGTCGAAGGCTATCCCGGGTGGAATGAGCAGATTCTTGGAGGCAAGCTGCTCCTTGTGCGAGAAAAAGGTGGCGGCAAGAACAGACTCGCCTTCAAGTCGCCGGATTCCAAGGAAATCATGATACCATCTGCCAACGTCATCGAGGCTCACATCATTGCAAGAAAGAAGGGGCTCAACGAGGACGACTTGATGATCCAGCTGACGTGCAAGGATGCCAGCGACGGTAGAACTGTCAGGCCGGTGTTCAACCTTAACGATGACATCATACGGGGTGTCTTGGCGGGTATTAACGAGCTTGTGGGAGAGGACAAGGTGCTAAGGAGCTTTGAGCAGGTAAACGTGACGACAGAAACAAAGTACTGCACCAGCTGCGGCGTCCAGATACCAAAAGAGGCCAAGTTCTGCTCGTCTTGCGGCACAAAGCAATCCTGAAAATATTTTCTTCTCCTTTTCTTCTTTTTTATAAGCATGTATACAAGCAGCGGTAAAGGCCGCTTGTTCGCTGGGTAATAACAATGATGATTATATTATGGTGGACGACACTTCCATTACCTTTATCTGGTCCTTTGCATTCGTTCTATCCGAACTTTCCATGTTTACGAACGTGAGGGGGAACGAATGAGCTACTCGGACAACCGCAACGAGGTATTCATCTCAAAACGGAGGATTGATACTACAAGCAACTACGTCATCGAGCAAACAGACGTCAGCTTGAAAAGCAAAGATCTCTCGATCGACGAACTGATAAAGAAGGCAAAGGAAGCCGTGCATTAAAAGAGCCGACTTCTTCTTTTTTCACTTTTTTCTACAGCAATATGTTATTTGTATATACACGTACAATATCGCAGGATTTTGTTTTTTGTACATACAGACGTTCCGCCCTCGGCCTGTACGAAAAAGTGCAACTTGAGAGGAAGCTAAATATGATGACCTCTTAGCTTGCAGAGAGCTGGTTTCTCTATTCCTGTTGTATTATTTTCTCGATTGTGTCCTCTAGTAGATGATGGTGCCTACTCCATCTAGAGCCGTCTTCATCGTCATCATCGTTGTGGCGTTCCGACTGGCGATTTCGTCTGTCGTCATCATCATTGTTATTATTATCATGTTGATGATCATGCCTGTCGTCTCGTCCATTCCCGTCTCCCTCCTCATGCTCATCTCCGCCACCATTATTATTATCATCCCCCTTATTACTATCCCTCTCTTCATCGTCATCATCATTGTGTTCATTCCGATCTCCGTCACTTGCTGACCAATGCTTCTCCTCTTTTTCACCCGAATTGTCATCATCTGCTTGTTCTTGCTCGTCATCGTTGCTGTCGTTGTTGTCATCATTACCATTATTGCTATTCTGCGTTGCTTGCGTCGGCTTTTCCTCCTGCACCGTCCCGGTCCCATTATGCGCCGCAGGTGTGGATGCAGCAGCAGTAATAGGAGGAGGCTGCAGCATGCTGCCTCCAGCCGTACTCCCTGACGCGACGGCTGTCGTGTTGGATACCGCTGCAGTTGCATTGCCTGCAATGGCTTCCTGCGCAGCGACAGCAGCGTTATCGTCTCCTCCTTCCTGTTCTCCCTCTTCTTCGGGAGGCATCAGCCCATTGGCAATGTCCTCTCTCAGATAGAACATCACCTTCTCATTCTCGTCAAACCGGCCGTCCTTGAGCTCGCCCATAAACTCCTCAAACGAGACGTCTGTCCCAAACTGCTTTGCAAAGCTGCTGTCCCTTTCAAAGAGGTCTATGGTGAAGAGGTTTGGCGGCGGGTTGGGAGGAGGCAGGAATATGGTGACGTTTCTGAACACGGGGTCAAACGTCCCATCAAGCGGCTTTGACAGCTGCTGCATGTCCTCATCAGATAGCGTTTTTCCTCTGAGCGATGGGTCAAGTATCATCGTGTCGACTCCATTTACCATGATGTGGCCCGGGACGTACGAGTGGATGGCCCTCAGTGAAAGATCGCCTGTAAGGTTCTCCTCTCCGTTCTCCTGCACTTCATGCTCGCTAGGCGCCGCATCAGGAAATGGCTCGTGGAACGTGTCTTCATAGGCTTTTGCCACCATCTGCAGGTAGACTTGGACGGTCTGTGCTCTTGCAGCTTCCGGACTCATCTTCTTGTCTATCACGAGGTCAAGGTACATCTTGCCTAGCTTTACCGCCACCGTGTGAAGCGCAATGTTCTCGCTGTTCCTTGGCTCGCCGCCCAGAATTATCTGGTCCTCTCCATGGTCAAGCAATGTACTTAGGTTCAGCCTCTCGTCTTCAATGCTTCCCGGGTTTGGCCCATCGCGGATGGTGTTGTACAGGTCGTGGGATACAAGCTGCAATACTCCAAGGTCTTCAAGCGTAACCCTGTCGCCTTTGTTGTATACTCCTAGGAGATTCAGAGATGACCCGTCGGCCGGCAAGGTGATGTCGCGCGTCCTGCTTCTGTCGTTGTTGTCTTGCCAGTGATTGAAGATGATGCTGATTGGCGCGGGTCCAGAGAGCGACGCGGCTCCTTCGCCAAGAGAAGCACTTTCGGCCTCCTGGTTTCCAACTGTCAGCTGGTACGTTCTGCCCGGCGCCCCACTAAATGTAAAGGGCGTCAGCCCAGAGCCTACAGTTTGCAAGCCCGACCTGACAGTCGTCCACATGTGGAGCTCTTCGCCATTTGGCGTCATAGCATTTACAGTAAGGTTTGGAGGCATGGAGACCTTTTTGAAAAAGGCCGCCAGCGTAGTATCTTCTGAAAGCAATATCGCCTTGGTATTGCTCTTGCTGCCATCCTGCCAGTGGTCAAATGCATAGCTCTGGCTGTTACTTACCTTGATGGTGTATATCGTGCCGGCTTGTGCTGCAATGGTCAGCGGGGCAAATCCCGACTTTATCAGGTTGCCTCCAGCCCGGATCTCCACCAATACGCTGACCGCGTCGCCATCTGGCAGGGAAAACGCGTTTATGGTGAGGCTCTCTGACGTGGCGGCCTGTGCAGCGCCTATCAGAGGATACGCCGCATAGCCAACAATTAGCAACAACAGCACCCCCGCCACTAACGTATATTCTACTGCTACCTTCCTTGCGTCTGAATAAAGATTCATCCTTACCCTTGCGCATCAGGAAAAAGATAACTTAAAGAGATTATGGAAGGTAAAACTCAACTCTTATTACCTACAAATATTATATGAGAGCGACGTGCACTAATGTCGCCTCATCTGGCGTAAAGTATCATCTCAACAACAGCATGTAAGGCAAAAAGTCTTTTCGTCGCTTTTTTTACATCATCGCTAAAAGACTCCGTCTCTCTGCTGCTATCGCAGAGTCTCTTACTTTCCGTACCGGCGTACTCTGCGCTGGTACGTCCTGATCGCGCGCATAAGGTCTATCTTGCGAAACTCTGGCCAGAAAACGTCCATGAACATGAGCTCGCTGTAGGCGCTCTGCCATATCAAAAACCCGCTCAGGCGCTTTTCGCCCGAAGTCCTCAGGATAAGGTCAGGCGACGACTGGGGCAGGTGAGACGTGTAGAGACACGCCTCTATTGTTTTTTCATTGATGTCTTCTATCTTTATCTCGTTGTTCTTGGCCATGCCTGCAATCTTTTTCACGGCATCCACAAGTTCCTTCTGGCCGCCGTACGCAACTGCGATGTTGAGAAACATCTTTTCGTACTCTGCAGTCGCTTCTTCAAGCTTGCCCAGTATCTCCTGCAGGCTGCGGGGGAGCCTGTGCTTGTCGCCTATTGCCTTTATCTTCATCTGGCGCCTGTGTATCCTCTCGTCATTGTACAGCCTGTTCAGCTTGACCTCAAGCAGCCTGTAAATGTTTTCGAGTTCTTCGTCATCTCGCTCCAGGTTCTCGTTTGAAAGGATGTAAAGGGTGGTTATCCTGACGCCAATATCGTGTATCCAGTTGAGCAGATCCTCTGCCCTGTCTGCGCCGTGGGCGTGACCCATTTCCGTGTCAAGGAAATGGTAGCGGGCCCACCTCCTGTTGCCGTCAAGGATTATTGCGATGTGGTTTGGCAGGGGCTGGCTCAATATCTCGTTTTCCAGCCTGCGCTCATAATAGGAATAGATGCGGCTTGCGTGGAGCAGGCCATCCATCACGGCTCTCCCTCCCCTATCAAAATCCTCGCTTAGGCCCATCTATAATACACACTCACCTGTGGAATTCTGTGCCTCTATATTTCAATATTCAGGAGGACTGGACCATAATTAGGAACAATGATGATGATAATGATGGGATATGTTCAGATGCTTGCACGGCCCGCCCAATGCACGTCATACGGGCCGGCGCACCTTTTTTGCTAGTTTTCTCGATTCACGTCGTCACGCTTTGGCTGCTGCTATCAACAGCACGACTGAAAGCATTTCTCCAGATATCCCTCATCGCAGGCAGCATGGTTGCAACTGGCCCGCGTTGCACCATTGTGCAAGCGCAGGCTCATGCCGCCCACGCATAGCCAGCTAGTTGTGTTATCTCCCTCCCCGCTCTTTTCTTCTGCTTTATCGTTTTTCCCTGCGTCACCTGCGTCTTTTCTTCTCTTGCTTCAGCAATTTTTTCCTCGTTATCCGCTTTTTGCTGGCTGAGGCTCTGGGCTTTCGTTTCGCATCACTTGCTTGCTATGTCGTTTAATGAAAGCAATAGTCAGCTTTGTGGACGCTTCAATTAATTTTGCCTTAACCTACCAAAATATTGGTTGTTAAAACGTCAAAAACACTTCTTCTACGGGCTCTCTCACGCCCATGGCCCGAATGGACTTTTCAAACTCGCGCTTGCCGTCAGAGACAAGGATCTGCAATCTGCCGCTGCCGCTCTTTTTTGCCATCCTGTAAAAGCTCAGAAACTTTCTCACGTCTTTTGCGACCATCTGGGCAGGGTCAACAAACCTGACGGTGGGAAGGAGCGCGTTGAGATAACTTTTCACAAACGGCAGGTGCGTGCTTGACAGGGTCATGACGTCTATCTTTTCGTCCACGCCGTCGCCAAGCACCCTTGACACCACGTCAAACGTCCTGCGCTCGTTTTCAAGGTGCACGCCGTTTTCCACGAGCTCGACTATGGGAGACGCGTTGAATTTTGTGACAAGTATGTGCTGCGGGACCTCGCGCCGGATCTGGTTTTCAAGCTCTTTGCTGTTTATTGTCCCGGCAGTCGCCATGATCCCGATGTGTTTTTTCTTGGTCAGCCGCACGGCCTCCTTGAGGGGCGGCCGCACGCCGATTATCGGCATCCCGCCGACCCTCTTTTTGACTTCCTCAAGCACCTGTACGCTTGGAGTGTTTGACGCCATGACCACGAGCTTGGGCTTGTAGCGCTTCAGGTAGTTTATCGTATTGACCGTTATCTCCAAGAGCTGTTGGTGCGACTTGTTTCCGTAGGGAAAGTGCGCCCTGTCGGCAAAGTACAGCAGGTCCTCGGCAGGCACCGCCTTTTTCAGCTCGCGTATTATGGAAAGCGAGCCTATGCCAGAGTCGAAAACCGCCACGGGGTTGTTGGTCAATGGGTGGTTTGTACGTGCCTTGTGGGGTTATTGTAGGTTCTCTTTTCTAGACCGCAGTATGCCGGAGACCTTTTTTGCAAGCACCTCCATCCTGTAGGGCCTCTTTACCCTCACCACGAGCATGGACTTTTCGTCCCTGCCATGGTCAAACAGCAGAACGTCCGAATCGTCGTACCGGCCTGCGACATAGTGCAGCCTGCCAAGGAACGTTTCATGATTCTTTGCCAGCGACATCATGATAAACCTCTGCATCATCACGCCCTCCATCTCATGAGACCCGGGCATCCTGATGCCGGGCCGGGCCCTCCATTCCACTATCGCCCCGTCCTGTACAAAAAACACTGCAAGTATGTTCTCATGCAGCCTGGCTATCGCATGGCATATCTCCTTTTGCTGCTGCATGATGCAGTGATCTCGGCTTTCCGGGATCTAGATAAGATTTTTCCCAGATCTATATGACATTCTACTAGAGTTAGGTGTGGGAAACTCTTCTGATAATTTCATTTTTGGTGAACAATATACAGTTATCTACCTTCTAATAAGAACAGCAGGAATCGATGTCTTCTAGACCTATTCTTAGCAGTTTTGCTCTAAAATTCCTGTCACCGTTAACAACGCTAGTAAAGTCTGCGCCTTTTTCCCGTGTGCTTGGCTCCCGCCGCTTGCTTGCCTTTGCAATGTTTGCCCTGATTGCCATGAGTGCGGCCATGCCCAGCGCGTTTGCACAGAGACCGGCGGACAAAAACCTTGACCGGGCCGGCAATGTCGTGCATAAAGTAGTTGGCAGCGCCCTTGGTTCAGTGGCCGACATTGCCAAGATGCATGATAATGGGCATGATCATTCTAACAACGATGATGATAATAGGACTGACAGGCATGATGACGAACGCGATGACGACGGTAGCAGACACAGCGGTGGTAGAAATAGTAGTAACAGCGATGACGACGACAACGGCGGCGGCAATGATGACAGAGGCAGAAGAGGCAATAATGACGATGATGACGATAATAATAACGATGACAGAGACAGAGACAGCAGCACTAACAATAGTAGTAGCGGGAATGGTAGTAATGATGGCGGCGGCAGCAGCAGCGGCAACGATGGCGACCGCTGCAATTGCATCGTAATGCGTTTGGACGACGTGCAGGATGAATGGGTCAGAGACGTGCAGCTTGCCCTCCTGAACCGCCTGATCTCTAACCATGTGCATACGTCTACTGCGATCATAATGAAAGATTTTGGCAATGACTCTGCAATAGTATCAAAAGTCCGGGAAGGCGGAGATGCAGGCTTGTTTGAATACTCTATCCACGGCTGGGACCATGTCGACTATGCTACCCTTTCCCTTGAAGAGCAGAAAAGCACTCTGGAGAAGGCCAAGGCCAAACTTGTAGACGTCCTTGGCAAGGATTCTGACATCTTTGTCACGCCCTACAACAACTTTAGCGAAAATACGCTAAGCGCCATGGATCAGCTTGGGATGACTATCATAAGCTCCGACGAAACCGACCTTTTCCCGGCGGCTCCAAAAGAATCGCCACTCTATCCCAACATTGCGCACATGCCGCAGACGATAAATTTTGCAGAGCAGGTTGGAGAGGTGAAGGTCCTCCGTCCCCTTAACGAGATTGTTTCCGCTGTCAGCGCGGACATACGGGACAAGGGGTACGCAGTTCTCACACTGCACCCGCAGGACTTTACGCAATACAAGGGTACAGAAGTGCAGAATGAAGTAAACCCCGTGGCGATGCTGCGGTTGGAGCAGTTTATCAAGAGCGCCAGAGACGCAGGCTTCTCCTTTGCAGGCTTTGAGCAAGCGCTTGAGGATAACCATCCTGACCTTTCGACCATACCTGACAAGTCAAAGCCTTACGAGAGCGTCCTGACCCCGAGCCCCGGGTCGTCGTTTTCGGTAAACTCGGAGGTTACGGTCACGGGCAGGGCGTTTGATGACACTGCAATAAAATCGGTAGAAGTGCGGACAACTGATTCGTCGTACCGCGCTGCGTCTACTGACAACAACTTTGAGGACTGGACGGAAACTGTCCAGATGCCGTCAGCACCCGGAACCGTCGACATCATTGCCAAAGCGACTGATATCGAGGGGAAACAAACTTGGGTGTACGTCCCAGTCAACGTCACGCAATAATATAGTAGCCGCAACGAGGGATGATGATATGTGTGTGTGTGCCTATGCGCGAATGAATAAGATTTTTTTCACAGGCACATATACACACACTCGAGCGATGCTAAAAACATACACTGCGGCTCGCATAAGCTTTGGACGCCGCCACGCTTGCGGCAATGCCTTTTGAGTCCCCCTTTATAGTATAGAAACTATATAGCTTTATTCTATTTTTCGCTATTATAGGGGAATATACATGATATTCACACTATACTTTGATATATCTAACTATTAGTTCTTGTTGTGGATGATGTCAGCAAAACTGCCGCAGAATATTCATGACAGAGCCCTGCTAACGGAACATGGCATCGACAGGCAGTTTCTGTCGATGTTGACTGACCAACAGGCACAAGACCTTCTAAAGGGCATCCTCTACCTTAAGGAAAAACACAAACACCTGCTTCAATCTTGTACCGACCTGTCATGCAATTAGGTGCCGCAATATTCTGGAGCCTAGGCGATTTTTCTCTGAATCTCAAGTGTGTATATTCTCCATAACGCCAATCGAAGGACCGTTTAAATATTAGGCTAACCTAATTAGGCTTGCCTAATTTCCAGGAAGTCTGGCATATTGGCATCTACCAGCAAGTCTCAAATCACCTCCCGCCCAGTGTGTCACGCTTCAGCTGGGCGGGCCTAACCCTTCTTCTTCTTTGCAAAGCTTGCACATCTTCTGCTAGAAGAGACATCAATAATGTGCCAAATGTACACACATAATTTCATGTTACGCATTATTATAGGGAATTCTTCTCAGATATTGTTGCAGAACAAGTCCAGTTTCTTTTGTATGCAGGATGGAACCTGTGTCTTGTGTACGCAAGAGCAATCACGACGACATTGGTTGGTGTGATTGCTGCGATTATTATTGTCATCAATAATCTGCCGGCTGCATATTCTTGCAGAGCACCCGAGCAGCACATGAACGTTTTAGTGATCTCTGACGACAGCGGGTGTTCCGCAGAGCTGATAAAAAAGGGAATGCTGCTCCCGGATGTTGAAGGCAACAAGCAGTATTTTCCAAGGGATTATGACGTGACGTGCATCGACGGGCTGGTCAAAAAAGGGACAAACACTTTTCAATATATAGAGAAGGTGACAGTGCCTGCACTTCGCAAGGCCGCGCAGGAAAAGGCGGGAAATATTGAAGAGCTCTACATCTTTGTGTACCCGCAATCGCTTGAAAAACAGTTTACGGATTACATTTCCATGCGCTTTGGAGCCGAGCGCGCTAGAACAGCGGATGGGTGGGCAAACGTTGCCGAAAATACGGCATTCTCTCCTGTCTGGGCGGCCACGATATACCACGAAGGAAGGCACCTTGCAATTCATGGTACTTGGCACGATGACGCTGGCAGGCTGCTTCCAAACAACCAGATAAACTACTATCCCGGCTTTGGTCCCAGTCAGAATGACAATGGCAATGACGCTGGAGCGGGGCTGCTAAAGTTCCTCAACATCCGGCCGGCAAGCCTGCCGGGCTGCGGCCTTTCTGTCGTGAACAGCTAATGAAGCCTCTGTTTGTCTGATTAGCCACCGTGCAAAAAATAATATAATAATATTCTTCTCCTTCTTTTGTGTCAAAGCTCGTTTTTCCTTATTCTGTCAACCATAGTCCCGCCCTTGACATCTTGAATTGCCAAAAACTCTACTGCGTCTACGAACGCATACTGCGCAAGCACGTCAAACTTTTGCGGCTTTGTTATGTCCTGCCAGCCGAACTTGATGTACGTGCGCCCGTCGTGAGTCTCTTTGAACTTGTGCAGGGACGCCAGGCTTGAAAACGACCTGTATATGACATAGTTTATTTGCGCCGGGTTCATCGCAAGCGGATATGCGATAAACTCGTACTTGGCAGGATGCTCTACAAACACCGCATGAAACGCCGGAGAATTGCCGTGCATATCCATGACCCTTGACCAGCCTTTCTCTGCATTGTGCCGAGAGTCAAATATCGGCGCGACAACGTCCTGCCGCTCGTCGCCGAAATAGCCCATACCGAGAAATTCGGAGAATCTGACCACCGGGGCGCGAGGCTCTTCTTCTTGCAATACACGCGCAAAAACGCACTTTCGCTATATATTGCTACTTTGCCGCTGCAATCGTTCTTTGAACCATACGTACACCGGTATCAGAGGATGCGAGCCAAGCTCCTGCTCGCTCTTTCTGTTGTAGCACACCATTATCATCCTGCCCAAGAGCATGCTGCGAATGTCGGCTGTCAGCTCGCCTTCCTTCAGCGGCCCGTACAGGCCAAAGAAATAATCCTGCTTGTAAAACGCAACATGCTGCGCAAAGCAGTCTGAAATGATTGCAGGGTCGCCTGCAAGCCTGCCCGCGCCGCTGCTATTCTTTTTTTCCACCGCAAGCTGGAGCTCCCGGTTTAGGTACTTGCTCCTGATGTACTCGGAATCAAGCTTGCCGGCGGAGCTGTTGAGGTAGCTGTCGATGTCGATTGACACCTGCCCTGCCGTGCGCTGGGCAAGCGCTGCTGCCTCGGCAACCTCTTCATGCCTGACCCCTGCCGACCTGCCATAAAGGTACATGATGCACGCAAGCTCGTCTTTTTCAATGAATGGAAAAGCCCGCTTACCTGCAACAAACGCAGAGATCCGCTCTGAAATATCATCTGGGAGCACCATTGCCATGTGCGAATCGGCCACTATCATGACCCCTGACAGGGATACTAACACGTTTATAGTCCTACCCGCGATCCATGTGTGTTATGTCCCAAATAGATAGCACTAAAAAGGTCTATGTGATTGTGCACGGCCAGCGCAATCTGGTAGAGCCGGTGAAGGAGAAGCTTGCGGCGGCAGGATTCAAGAACACCGAGATGGCGTCCTTGGACAAGGCCGGCAACGCCGGCGAATATGTCGCCATGCTGTGGCCTCCAATGGCTGCAAGCGAGATTATGGTAAGCGTCATAACTGGCCCGGCCGAGCCGGGCAAGAGCCAGGGCATGGGGGCATGGGGCTCTGTAGCCACCAAGGAAGTTATGCGCCTACCGCTAAAGAAGTAAGAAAGAAAAAAATGCGCCATCCATTCTTTTTTTGTGCCGTCTGATGGGTAATTTTTCGGCAACACCAAAAATTACGGCCCAGTAACTTGCAGGATGTGGCGGCCGTGATAGCTACAAGCAGCGCGCTAGAATTCTTGCTCATCAGTTGCCGATATGACAAAAAGTTCCGGTATCACTTGTGCCGTTGACGTGTTTATTGATATATCTTGCATGTATCCGACAATCGAGACATCATCGTGTACGCACGCATATGAGCCACAAACAACAGGAGAGAAAATTTGCCTGTAAAAAGACATTCCAAAAAAAGCAATGCTAACCACCGAGCTGGTATTGGCCAAGAAGAAGATGAAAAAAGCACGAGAGGTTCCACAGCAAACGCTGCCGGCCCTTTTGGTGATATTATCATTATCTGCAAGTGGCTTGTTTTTGCAGCCTTGTCCGCAATGCTGGCATTGTCTCTTTTTTTGACGGGCGGAGCTATTGGAAATGATGATGTCGTCTCTGCGATAGAAGGAAATGGCAAAAAAGCTGCGCCTTCAATAACTATCGATCCGCTGCCTGCAAACAACAACAATAGTAGTGGTGAGCCTATAGCGTCCAACTCCACCACTACTGCCATCATCATCAACGGCAAGGCATCGGGTTTTGGCAACAGCACGATAAAGATGGTCGAAGTCCGGATCGAAAACGCCACCTATGAGCCTGCGACGCCTGCCTCCCCGGGTGACTGGTCAACGTGGACCTACCATTACTATTATTATCCATACCTGCTGCAGCCTGGAATCCATGAAATAGTTGCGCGTGCGACAGACAGCGACGGGAGCCGCCAATGGTACGTCATGCCCATAACGGTTTCCCAAGCCCAAGATCCGAGCCAGTCCGTTCAGGCGGCAAGTCCTTTGCCTGTGCCAGCAGCAGCGACAACAGACAGGTTTGGGATCACCAAGCTGTACCCGACTGCAGCCGGCGGGCTGGAATGGTCTTCAAGCTGGGACAACGACAATCCCCGGCAAATCGGCAACGAAATTGATCCTGACGACAGCTGGTTTGATACCGACCACGGTGAAGGGACATACACCGTCGACGGCAACGGCACCCTGACGGCGGCCGGCAACTTTACACGGATGTACGTGCACGACCCTGCCAACGTCAGGGAATGGTCAGAGAACCTGGAAATAACCGTGTATGTCAATAGGATAAACGAAACGCAGCTTGTTGACTATTCTGGGCCAGAGATATTTGCCCGTACAAACCACGGCACGAACGCCGATGAAAACGTGAACCTCTGTGACGACAGGGGTTATGGCGGTGTAGTGCTAGACAGTGGCAAGTGGGCGTTTGTAAAGGAAATAGCCCACCATCTGCCAAATGGCTACACCGAAGTAGGGACTGTAAATCCCTGGAGCGAGCTTCCAAAGAACACCTGGGTGGGCATCAAGTTTGTGCTCCGCAACATGGACAACGACACCAAGGTAAAGCTGGAACTGTACCGCGACATGACTGGAGGATTGAACGGCGGCAGGTGGGAGAAAATGACCGAGTTTATAGACAACGGCACGAACTTCGGGGTCGGCATGGAGCCGTGCAAGTCCTTGGTAAATCCTGCACTGCCACTTGTGCACTCGCTCGTAGACGCCAGCAGCGAATCGAAAAAGCCCATGCTTTCTGTCTATATAAGAAGCGAGTTTGCTACGGTAGGATTCTCTAACTTTAGCATAAGGGAGATCAACCCTCTCCCCTGACCTGAGTGTGTGAATTTGCGTTTTATTGCCGTATCAATGTTTGCACAAATGTAGCTTTTTGCTACATTTTTCCTCTATAACATGCGCGCCTCAACAACGCGGCTTGCTAGCTGACCTGCTGGTTTACCGGATTATACACCCGAAATTAATAACAAAAAACAGCATGGCAATCCATGACTGGCTTCGACAAGAACTGGAGCAACCAGAGCAAGGCTTCGGCCAGCGATAAACTGAAAGAGTCCCTGAGACCGCAGGGACCGCTGAAACCGAGGATCGAGACGGCTGTTAACAAGCTTCAGCTGCAGACATCAAAATTAGACACAATGATCACCAAGATGAACGAGAGGGACGCCGCCCTGTTCAGGAGGGTGGTGGACGCGATGCAGAGGCACGACGCCGACACTGCAAAGGTCCTCTCAAACGAGCTTGCAGAAGTGCGCAAGATCTCCAAGACGCTTGGAAACGCCAAGATGGCAATAGAGCAGGTAAACATGAGGCTGTCCACGGTGCACGACCTTGGAGACGCAATGGTGGCGCTTGGCCCTGCAATGGCCTCGATAAAGGGCCTAAAGTCAGGGCTCACACGCTTTATGCCAGGCGCGGACGCCGAGATAGGCAACATGCAGAACCTGCTCCAAGGCATCATGATGGACTCGCTGCAGGGAAGCGGCATGGGAGTCGAGCTGAACGCAGGCTCGGGCGGCGACATCGACCAGATAATGATGGAAGCATCCGCCGTTGCAGAGCAGAGGGTGACAGACAAGTTCCCCTCAATCCCGGTCGGTAGCACGAGGGTGTCTGTGGAGGGACACCAGCAGCAATAAAACAGCAGTAGGTGAGTATGAGATGGCATCAAGAGCAGGCATAATAGGAATATTTGCAGCCATTGGCTTTGCGATAGGCTTCATGGCGTACCTTGCAACCCCTGCGGTTGGGCAGTACCTCAAGGACATGTGGCCTATGCTGGACCAGAGCATCATCCTTGCCATGATCTGTGGCGGAGCAGGCGCGGCGATAAGCACCATAACCGTCACGGCGTGGGCAAAAAGGGCCTAAAAGCAAGCAAAAAACAAGCAAAAAATCATCTCTCTCTTTTTCCCTTTTCTTTTTTCATTTCATTTCTTGTGAAATTAGCGCGCTCTCTGTTTTCTAAACCATCAAAAAAGATCATCATCTTTTTTTGACGCAGGCTTGCATGACGCAAAGTCTGGGCAGTTGGTCAAAAGAAGACCCCTGACCGCTAGGTTGTTGTCTGCAGCTTTTGCTTGTTGCTACCTTCTTCTGCCTTTCTGTACCCGTGCGTAAAGCCGGCGTCGTACACTTTTGCGTGCTCGTATTTTTTGGGCGCAATCACGTCTCCGACTATGATGAGCGCAGTCTTGATTATCCTTTCCTTCTTTGTTTTTTCCGCAATGTCGCCAAGGGTGCCCTTGATTATCTTTTCATCCTCCCAGGTCGCGCGGTATACCACTGCCGCCGGCGTCTGCTCCGTGTACACGCCGCCTTTCAGCAGTTCCTTCACGACGTCGCCTATCAGGTGCACGCTCAGGTAGAAGGCCATCGTGGCGCCGTGCTTGGCAAGCTCTGATATCGCCTCGCGCTCTGGCACCGGCGTGCGAAGCTCTGCCCTCGTTATTATCAGGGTCTGCGTGATGCCTGGCAGAGTCAACTCTAGCTTCAAGTCTGCCGCCGCGCCAAGGATCGCAGTCACGCCGGGCACCACCTTGCACGCGATGCCGTCAGCTTCAAGCTTGTCTATCTGCTCTCGAATGGTGCTGAAAAGCGCCGGGTCGCCGTCGTGGAACCTGACTGCCAGCTTGCCCGCAAGTGCGCTGTCGCGGAGGATCTGGTAGATCTTTTCCCGGTCAATAAGTGCCGCATCGTGCAGCTCGGCATCCTTGCGGGCGTACTCTAGGTTCTTTGGGTTGAAAAGCGAGCCAGAGTAGATGATGACGTCTGCCTGCTCGACGAGTCTTTTTGCCTTGAGCGTGATAAGCTCGGGGTCGCCCGGGCCGGAGCCAACAAAGTATACCGTCTTCTTATCGCCTTGCATTTTTCTTTGCCACCATTATCGAGAAGTATTTCTCTGTAGGCCCTTTTCTGCCACGCTGCTCTGCAAGCGTCGTCATTTCAAGGATCTCGCCTTCCGAGTCGACGTCCTGCGCTATGGCAAGGGACGCGTCGTCGGGGAACCCCGCCTCGCCGAGTGTGGAAATCACGTTGTCAAAGTACCTGCCGTCCTTTAGGAAAATCACCGTGTCGCATGCCGCAGCGGTCCTTTTCACGCGCTCCATGTCGTAGCACGCCGGGACGACTGCCACGGTCTCGTCGCCCTCTGCCAAGCTTATCTTGGCCTTGTTTGCGATGGCAAATATCGAAGTCACACCGGGCACTATCTCCACCTCGACGTCCGGGTGGTTTTTCTTTAGCTCGCGGTGTATGTATATCCACGTGCTGTACAGCGCCGGGTCTCCAACCGTCAGGTAGACGACCTTTTTTCCGGACCTGACCGCGGAGGCAATCTCGCCGGCGTTCCGGATCCAATAATCCTTGAGCGACTCTCTGTCTTTTACCATCGGGAAAACTAGGCTGACTGCTTTTGCAGCCTTGTCGACATACTGTTCGACCACCGAAAGCGCGATGCTGGGCTTGCCCTCCCTTGCAGTCGGCGCAAATATCACCTCGGCTGCCCTTATCAGGTTCACGGCCCTGACTGTCAGAAGCTCCGGGTCTCCGGGGCCGCAACCGACGCAGTAAAGCTTCATGGGGTACACGCAGTCTAGTTCTGCAATTTAAGTTATCAGAATGGAGGGTACGGGAGCCAGAGAAAACCCACACCGTTTACGGGTGGGATGATGAATCCTGTTCCAGTCACGTAACAGACCAGACCCTCTCCCCACAGTACACCTGTTTTTAAATAATAACAAACCTAGCAAACAATATCGTGCTCAACTACAAGTTCCGCCTCTATCCCACAAAAGAGCAGGAGCTTGTACTGGGACATACACTTAATGGCTGCAGATGGGTGTACAACTATTTTCTGTCAATTCCACCAATGTCGGAATATGATATGAACTATGCCTTAACCGAATTAAAGGAGCAGCACCCTTGGCTCAGGAACTATCATTCTAAGATGCTCCAGATGGTGGGAAAGCAGGTGGCAGCAGCAAGAAAGGTTACTACTGGCAAATTAAAGTACAGAAGAGACTATGACTACAATGCTTTCACGTACAACCAGACAGGATTTCGACTTGACAATAGAGGAGTACTGATATTATCCAAGGTTGGAAGAATCAAGATCCTCCTCCATCGTCAGCCTGTTAATGTCAAGCAAGTAACAGTCTGTAGAAAGTATGGAAAATGGTACGCAATTGCGGCATGCGAAATATTGCGCAGTTCATACTCCAACATAATCTACAAAAAACCTGTGGGAATAGACGTTGGCATAGCCAAGTTTGCTCATGACTCAGATAACCATGTAATCGAGAACCCCCAGTTTCTGTCGAGAATGCTCAAACCATTGCGAAGGGCGCATCGCATCAAGAAGGCAGATAGGCAGCAACAACCACGGGAAAGCCAAACACATGCTCGCCAGCCTGTACGAGCGCATAAACAACAAGCGCAGAGACTTTTTGCACAAAACATCGATGTACTATGCCAGCCACTATAACCTGATATTCTTGGAGCGTTTACGAGTGGCAAACCTGACAAAGAACCACAGACTCGCACGCAAGATACTTGACGCAAGCTGGTCAACGTTCAAGACCATGTTGCAGTACAAAGCCAATCGCGTTGTAGAAGTAGAACCGGCGTACTCTTCCATTGACTGCTCTCGATGCGGCCATCCTGTTCCAAAGTCACTCGCAATGCGCACTCATGTATGTCCAAAGTGTGGGGCGGTGCTTGACAGAGATTATAACTCTGCTATAAACCACCTGCAGAATGGAATAGAACTTTTACGCCTACTACCGGTGGAGCGCCGGGAAGTCACGCCTGTGGAGATTGCATCACTGCGGCAGTCGAAGAAGCAGGAAGCCTGTGGATTTATTCACGGGTAGTTCACGGGAAGAGCTGCTCGCCGGTGTACCGGTCAATTATCCTGATGGCCTTTGTGGGGCACATCTGCGCCGCCGCGTGTATTGTCTCGTAATCGGCGCCCACCTCTGATTCGACCCTTGCCTTTGGGTTTACGCGCTTGTTCTTTTCCACGACAAACACCTTTGGCGCAAGCGTCTCGCAACTGCCAAACGCCATGCACAGCGACGGCTCGACAATGATGTGGAACCTGCTCTTTGGCGTCTCGATGTACGTGGGTCCACCGTAGTAATAGTCACTGGTATCCTTTTTTGCTTCAGACTTTTTCGCCCTTGCATGTTGTTGCTGCTCTGCCGCGTAGTACTCTGTAGCAGCTGCATGCTCTTCTTGTTCTTGCACATGCCGCGGCTCCTCCTCTTGTTGCACGTGCGCCTCTTGCTCGACCACGTCGCCAAAGCTTGATTTGTCGTACTGCTCGCGCTTGTGGATGTCTGATAAAACTTCGTATGCCGCGTTTATCTTTTTGATCATGTCCTCGGCGTGTACCGTGCCGTTCCTGTCAGGATGGTATTTCCTTGCAAGGCGCCTGTATGCCTTTTTGATCTCAAGCTGGCTTGCCCTCTCTGGCACCCCAAGAATGGCGTAGTAACCCTTGTTGTCGGCCAAAACCTGAAGCAAGTGTGTATTTTAGCATTATTATGTCTTTTATGGGTCGTACTGTAAAACCATGCCTCTAGCCGTGTAAAAAAAGACACACACGTACATGTCTGTAATTGTGCCCTTGTGTCCCTTGTTGCTGCCGCCCAGTGCCTATTGACTTGCCCTGGTTGTTGCTCGTTCGGCTAAACATACACCCGGATAATTTTGGCCTCTGCCTGCTTGGAAGGCATACATGCTCAATAAAAAAGCAAGCACGATAGCAGTACTAGTCACGTCAATGCTGTTGATAGGGATTTTGGCCTCCGTCCCGCCAAGTAATAATGCGGTTGCGGAAGAGGAGAAGCAAGACGATAACAACAATAATGATGATGGAGCCATCCATACGCGTGTGTTTATCACCAAGCCGTCGTGCACGGACAAAAGCGCATGGGAGCTCCAGCAGAGCATAACGCTAAACAAGTACGGGTATTATTCTTATACCAACAATTCATCGCTTGATGTGGTTTGTTTTCCGCACGTCAGCCTGCTTACTCTGGACCGCACCGTGGAAAAGGCGAGGGTGGCTTATCCAAAAGACATGCTGATCTTTGTCTACGACCTTTCTTCTCCAAGGGCCGCAAGTAACAACAATAGCAAGAACGCTCAAACCTCGCTTGTCTCTGACCAGTGGGAGTGGAATCTCTGGCTGAGGTTGTATTCAAATATCCCGTCCACTTTTGACTACAGCCTCCTTCTGGGCAAGGCGTGGATAGACAAGGGCTACGCGGTAGCAGACTATAATTCAGAAGTCATAAACCACGAATGGGCCCACCTAGCGACCTGCAAGATCCACGGGCCAAACACCGACGAGGGCAACCCTGCAACGTGGCAACCATTCTTTGCTCAAAACGAAACCCGGCCATGGTGCACCAGCTGATGATGTCGCCGAATCACATTATAAAGGGTCAGTACACTCTTCACAGGCGTGGAACAGAGTTTCGACGATTTCACCAAGGCCGGCTTTGCGCGCCTTTTGAAGCATTTTGAGGGTAACACAGACGAGGTCGTCAAGCTGACAAGGGCCTTTGCCCTTGCGACCAAGGCCCACAAGGGCCACGTCATAGACAACAAGGAGCCGCACGTGAACCACTCGCTCCGGACTGCGCTCATACTTTCAGAGGAATTGCAGATGCGCGACGTTGACATTGCTTCCGCTGCGCTCTTGCACGACGCGCTGGAAGGCGTGCAAGAACAGGAGGTGAGGGAAGAATGCGGCGACAGAGTTGCCGAGATGGTGCGCGCCGTGGCAGAGCCCCGGCCAACGCGCCAGCAGCAGGGAGACGAGCGCGACAAAATCCTGGGCGAATACTTTGCAAAGCTTGCCAAGAGCCCAAAAGAGGCGCGCTGCGTCAAGCTTGCAGACAGGCTCGACACTGCAAGGTCGATGAAGAATCACGCCTACCGCGACAGCGCCTTGCGCTTCAAGGAAGAGGCGCAAAGACACGCCGTGCCGCTTGCGCAGGCAACCGACGAGCGCCTTGCCTTCAAGCTGTCGGTCGCGCTGTACGAGATCAAGTGACGAGGGCTATAGAATTTTTTTTCAAAAGGCTTATCACGAATCTTACCTTATGCTGTACATGTTTGCACCTTTAGGAAAAAGCAGCATGCTTGCTATACAGCTGGCAGCAATAGCAGCAGCTGTACTTGCAACAAGCCACCTTCTTTACGGCAGCAACGCGTTTGCCCAAATCGCTCCCGTTCCGTCGCCGCCACCTCCTCCACCGCCGCAACCGCCGCAGAACTTCACCACTCTCGAACACACGATCCTAGTCTCTGGCACGGCTTCTACAAAGGCGATTCCCGATAGGGCCATCGTCACGTTTGCAGTCGAGACAAGGGATGCCACGGCCGCGGCGGCCCTTGAAAGGAACTCTGACGCCATGAACAAAGTCCTTGCCGCATTAGAAGAAGTAGGAGTGCAAAAGAACGAGACCAGCACGGCGTATTTCAACATCTTTCCCATCTACAACTATACCCAGACTGGAAACGTCCAGTCGCTTCAGGGCTACACTGTGACCAACTCGCTTACCGTGTCAAGCGCAAATACGGGTAACGTGTCTTCTTGGATTGACGCCGCCGTGCAGGCAGGTGCAAACAGGGTCGACAACGTCCAGTTTGTGTTCTCAAACGAGCAGCTAGCCAAGATCCAGTCCGACCTGCTTGAAAACGCCATAGACAACGCAAGGGCCAAGGCCGACACGATAGCCGCAAAACTTGGAGTGCAGATAACAGGTGTGCAGAGCATAGTTTCAATCGACTCTGGGTATATTCCCGGCCCGCTCTATGCGGCGCAAGCCCGGCTTGGCCCGTCCGGGACGCCAATAGTGGTAGGCGCGCAGGAAATCTCGGCAAGCGTCAGCGTGATATACATAATAAGTTAAAAGCCCTCACACACAGAGAGAGGCACCCTCCTCTCTCTCTGGCGTCCTGCTTTTTTTTATTATCTTTCATTATCTATATATGATGAATGCGCGCTGCTCAGGCATCTCTCTACTACAGTATGTGCATCATGCCACCGGAAACAACGTTGACGAACTGCACTGATGCAAGCTCTTTTGTCCTTGCGATCACCGCGTCCATCCACAGGCTGTCTATGCCCTGGCTCCATATCGTCACCTTCTTGTAAATCCGCTGGCCTCCGTGGAAAAAGCCGGTGCAGTCCTCAATGGTCATGTTGGGGTATTTCTGGCTCACGTCCTCGACTACAGCTGCCGCTTCGGCCGGCAGGTACAGGATTGTAAGCGTGGGAAAAGGGATTGCCTCGTTTGACGCGGCCGGAGACGTGTCTTCTGACATAGGTTTACGCCTGCTGACGATTATATCATGATTTCGGGTATATGGAGCAAAGGTTAATTCCTGCCGTACGCCTGTTTCCTGCTGCAAAATGTCAAACAAGATCAAGTGTTCACACATACTTGTCCAGAAGCAGAGCGAGGCTTTGGCCGTCCTTGAGCGGCTGAAAAAGGGCGAGAGCTTTTCCAAGCTGGCGCAAGAGCTGTCGCAGGACAGGGGATCTGGCAAGCGCGGCGGTGACTTGGGTTATTTTGCAAAGGGGGTGATGGTCAAGCCCTTTGAAGAGGCAGCGTTCAAGCTGGAAAAGGGACAGCTGTCAGAACCAGTCAAGACCGAGTTTGGCTACCATATCATCAAGCGGGTGGACTAGTGTAGTTTGGACGCCTATCTGGAAGAGGAGCTGTACGACTTGCTCACGTTCTGCATCCAAAACCCGTCTGCGACTTCTGACATTGCAAGCAAAAAGGGGCGCGTCGCCGAGATAGGCAGGGAGCTTGCCGCCGACGGTGGCGCGGATGCGATGGAAAACATGTTCTTTGCGATTGAAAACCGCATACAGGGCGAGATAGGGGCCGACGCCCGGCCGTACCGGGCGTGGTGGAACGGCATCGCTTCGGAGTGGAAGTACTAGTGCTAGCGCCGCGCTTTAAGCAGCACAAACACCGCTATTGCGCCCATCATGCCTCCAAGGGCCATCAGCACCTGCAGCTGAAAGCCGAGCGCCGGCACCACCGTGTGCTTGCTGCTTGAAGTCACGTACTCGACGCCGTTCTGCTCCTCTGCCTTGGCATAGCCGGCGACGGTCACCTGCCCGCTTGGCGGGGGAGTGCTTGCGTGCATCTTTACCTGCGCACCGTCTACGTCAATCGTGGCGTCCATCTCTTTTGGCACGTACACGCCTTCGCGAAAGCTGCTCTCGCCTATCGAAAACACCGATACCGTCTCGCCCTCGCCCGGCCTGAACACGCCATAGTTCTTCAGTTGCTCGCCTGTCACGTCAAAGAGAAAGTGCCACTGCTGCATCGGCAGGTTAAACCGGCCAAAGTCAAGGATAGGGTCCTGCATTATCTTCTTGCTTGCTTCTGCAGCCAAGAGCTTGTCTGCAAGTTCAGGTACAATTGCGGCAAGCGCGCCGACTGGCTGGTTGATATTTATTACTTCGCCATGACCTGCCGCTGCAACAGTAACCGGGCCCTGCACGGACAGGTTGCGCCATGCAAGGTCGAGGATTGCAGGCTTGCTGTCCTGCTCTTTTTGCAACACGTATTTTGATATCTGCGCCTTGATGTCTACCCTGTACGATATCTGCGCCCTGTCTGCATAGTCCTTTAGCGTTGCTGCATAGTTTACAGTCGCGTTTTCAAGCACAAGCAGGCTTGCCCTCTCACGGGCCGCCCTGTTCAGCGCGTCGACTACTGCCTGCGCGTCCTTGCCCTGCACGGAAAATTCCAGCCTCTCGCCCTTGCCGGCAAGCGTCTTGGCAAGCGCGCTTGCCTCGGGGTAGCGCAGCTCGATTGTGCGGAACGCCGTAAAGTGCACCTGTGAGCTGTCCTGCGCGGGAAGCAAGAGCGCGTCCATCTGGTTTGCATGTGCCGCCTGCGACGATGCAAGGCCTGCAAAAAGAACTGCTGCAACCGCGGCTGAAATCATCGCATGTTGTTTCACGGTACATGTGTATTGGCGCGACGTTTTCTTATCGCTTGTTTTTGGCAAGATTTTGGGCGCGTCTCACGCGCGCCTTCATCTTGGGGATGTACTTTTGGGGCTCCCTTGAGGTGAGTAATGCATCTATACGTCGGCGTACAGCGCAAATTCGTGGGGGTGGGGCCTCACCGAGACTTCGACGTTCTCCCTTTCCTCGTGCTCGATTATCTTTTCAATAGTCGCGTCGTCAAATATCGGCTTGAGGAACGCGCTGTCGCTTTCAAGCGCCTCGTACGCCTGGCGCAGCGACGCCGGCAGCTGCGTGATGCCAAGCTCGCGCCTGCGCTTTGGAGCCATCTTGAAAATGTCCTCGTTTATAGGGTCGCCAATGTCGCGCTTTTTCCTGATGCCGTCAAGGCCGGCGGCCATGATTGCGCAGAACGCAAGGTACGGGTTGCATGACGGGTCTGGCGCGCGGAACTCTATCCTCTTCATCGCAGAGAATTTCTGGCCCTTGTAGTGCGCCGGGATCCTGATTATCGCAGAGCGGTTGCCGGTGCTCCACGCCACGTACACGGGCGCCTCGTAGCCGGGCACGAGCCTGCGATACGAGTTGGTGGTGGGCGCAACTATGGAGGCAAGGGCCTGCGCGTGCTCCATGATGCCTCCGCCGAAATAGCGCGCGGTCTGCGACATTTCCGCGTAGTCGTCGTCTGCATCGTAAAAGAGGTTCTTGCCCTTGTTCCAGAGGCTGACGTTTACGTGCATGCCCGAGCCATTGTCAAGCGCAATGGGCTTTGGCATCATAGTCGCCATCATGCTGCGCTTTTGCGCGATGTTCTTTACTATGTACTTGTAGCTCTGGACGCTGTCGGCCGCGTTCACGAGAGTGTCAAAGCGGATGTCTATCTCGCACTGCCCGGCTGTGGCCACCTCGTGGTGGTGCGCGTCGCAGACTATGCCAAAGTTGTTGGTAAGCACGTCGACGCACTGGTTGCGGTATTCCATGAGCGTGTCGCCGGGCGCGCTTGGCAAATATCCGTCCTTCAGGCGCAGGGCGTAGCCGACGTTGTCGCTTGACCAGGGGGCCTCCCTTGACGTGATGTGGTAGCTCTGCCCCTGGTACGGAGTCATAGTGTTTACCTCTAGCTTGTCAAACACGAAAAACTCGACTTCCGGGCCCCAGTACGAAGTATCATAACCTTGCTGGCTGCAGTATTTTTCCGCCTTTTTTGCAAGGCCGCGGGGGTCGCGAGGAAAAATGTCCCGCTTTTCTCCGCCGCTCAAAATGTCACAGATGAGCCTTGCGGTGGGAGCCTGCTCTATCCACGGGATGGTCGCATACGTGGCGGGGTCCGGCCTGATTATGAGGTCGGATTCGTGGATTTCAGTAAAGCCCCGGATCGACGAGCCGTCGACCTTGGGGAGGCCGTCGGCGAAATCCTCAATGCGGAACATCTTGGCGTCCATCGTGGTGTGGTGGAACCTGCCAAAGAGGCCGGTGAACTGGAGGTCAATGAATTTTATCTTGTCCTCCTTCAGGCGCTTCATAACTTCTTCGGCAGTAAATGTTAACGGGACTATCTTACCGTCAATTAATTTATAAGGCAACCAGCTAACCTCTCTTCCAGTAGGACACGCGAACCCTATAATTTAAGGCTTCCATGCCAATAGTTGGCGACCAAAAAAATGAGCGAAAACGAGAACGACATCTCCCTCAAGTACATTTACGAGCTTCTCAAAAAAGAGATAGAAAATCCTGCGCTCCAGCAGATCGAGCCGGACACCTACCAAAAGGTCGCCACGTCTCTTGGCAGCCTGAAGGGCCAGGGGTTTGAGGGCGTCGAGGCAAAGGTCCGGGATCGCATGGTCGAGCTCCTTTCCGCTTCTGCAAGGCTGCTTTTCGAGGTGCGCCAGCGCAAGGTGCACGAAGAAGGATCGGAACCTCTTGACTATTCGAGGCTGACTGACGAGGAGAAATACGTCCTTGACGGCGAGCAAGAGGCCGCCGGCAGGCTGGATGAGGTAGTTGCAGCGACCACGAAGGGCAGGCCAAAGGTGCTTGAGGCAATATCTGGACGCGTACGTGAAAAGCGCATCGTCGTGCGCTTTGTCAAGGCGCAGGAGCAGTTTGTAGGGGTGGACATGACAAAATACGGGCCGTTCCAGCAGGAGGACGTAGCCACGCTACCGCTTGAAAATGCGCGCTCGTTCATAGAAGCAGGCGCGGCAGTGCAGGTGCACGCCCGGCTGCTGTAATAAAATTAAATACCCAATTTGCATAGTTTACTCCACAATTGACGCACAACGGCGTTGACATTGTCGACTTTGTGCTATACACCATTTACCCGACTGCCGCGTTCTTTGCGATAGGCATAGCCGCCAAAAAGACCGGCCTGCGCCAGCTGTACGTCTACCTGATACAGGCGTTCGTGTGCTTTGCGTTCTCTATCGCCTATATTGCGTTCATCCCGCTTGGGGGCGGCCAGGGCATTGCCATCCTGCTTGCGATGTTTGGCGCGCTGCTCTTGTTCATGGCAAGAAAGCAAAAGGTCCAGCCTGCAGAGGAAGAGCAAAAGAGCACCTGATAAAATTTTTACACATTTGTTGGTTATTTATTGATAAAACTTTGTTACGTCCAAATTGTCTGTAACATATTACAAATAATCTAGTAAGTACCCTAAAATATTTGAAATACGTATAGACTCTATATGCAGTTAGTAAGGATCAATTCGGCAACCCTCATTGACTCTGTCAAGGCCGGCATAGCTGCAGGCCAGGCCGCCGCGTGGGCTATATTTGGGCTGATTCTGGCAGTGGACGCGACTCTGGTAACTCCGCCGGGCACATTTTACAAGATGATAGGAATGGCCCTTGGGCAGGGGCCTTCTGCAGATGTCTACCTGGGCTTTCTCATGCACATGATAACTGCCACGGTGATAGGCATAATCTACATGATAATCTCCAATTCGGTGAAAAAGCTGTACATCAGGTCCGTACCCAAGGGCCTTGCGACTGGCGTCATCACCGGCATAGTGGTGTGGGCAATCCTGTTCCTTCCGCTGAACTTTGGCTTGGTGCAGCCGATGCTGCAGGGCATAGTCGCGCAAGGGCCGCAGGCACCTATGTTCCAGCTTGCAGAAAAGCTGCTCACGCTTTCAACTACAATCCTTGCAGGCTCGCTTGCGCTGCACATAGTCTTTGGAGGGGTACTGGGGTTCATTGGCAGAATAGCGACTTCGTCTGGCGAAATTCTGGGAGAGCAGGAGCAGGAACAGGGGCGCTAGTTAGCTCCGTTCCTCGACTCATTTTTTTTGCTGCGCCTTTTTTTTGCGCTTTTTTGCCGGCAACAAAGAAACGTAATCTATGCCCATTTCGACGCACTTTAGCAATATCGCGTCCTTTTGCCAGCCGCCGGGGCCGACATAGACAAAACCCTTCATCGGTTTGCCTGTAAAGTCCATCGGCCTTGCATGGGGCAGCGCCAGCGCCTCGTCGTTTCGCTCGGCTCCAACGCGCAGCACAAGGTCGTCGTTGAGTATTCCTACGCACATCTTGCCGCCAATCATGAACGACAGCCCGCCAAACATCTTTTTCTCGCTATAGTCTTTTTTGCTGCGGCTTGCAAGCAAGATGCGAAGCTTCTCTGCAAGGTTTTCATTGTAACCCATATTTTACGACATCATCATATCCTATCCCGAACGCTTTGGTAATTCGCGGGGATCGTAATAGATTTTCTGTTTTGCAATCTTGGCCTTGGGCGACACTTGGATCCAGCCATAATGATGTTTTTATTTGTAAAATGCCGCACAAAAAAATAAAGAGAAAGGGCCGGCCGGTCTTAACTGCTTGGCTCTAGCGCGGTGGCCTTGACAGAGTACGTTACGGTAAAGGGCTTGCCGCTAAGCGTGTGGAAAGCAAGCGCTGACCCGGTAAAATGCGTCGATCCGCCGGCTGCAGGGGTGTTGCTGGCTTCTTTGTAGAGCGAAATTGCAACCTTGCCGTTTCCAAATGGCGCGTTCAGCGGTTCGCCGTGTGCATCGTCAGCACCTGTGCTGTTGTACACGTGCAATACCACTATCTCCACAGGCTGGGATGCTGTCCACGTGACGTCGCCGTCCCATATCCTGCCGTCGTCCCTTGGTGGCACGGCAAGCACGGCTTGGTGCATAGAGTGTCCTGGCAGAGGGTCGGGCGCGGATTCGCCAGTCTTTTGCGCCACAAAAAGTTCGTTCTGATTTACTTGTGCCTGCACGTTTTTCTGGGAGGCTGCAACAGCGCCAAAAATAATGACTGCTGCGATAGCCGATATGCCTGCGATCGTGTAAGTTTGTTTCGTGTTCATGGCAAGTCAGTGTTGTTCAGTTGTATATTTATCAATACAAGTAACTAAATTATCTATAAAATAGAAAGAAAGAAAGCCAGAATTGTAATATCTGTCGATAAAAGTGCAATATTCAAAAGGCTAAACTGCATTGGCGGCTATTACCAATGAAAAGGCGCACGGCGTCAGTTCGCAATCACATAGTATCAATTTGTGACTACCGATCGCAAGAACTACACACGCGCAACTTTTTAGAGTCGCCGCGCCTGTATAGGGTGGCCGTATTTTGTAAAAAGCCTTGGGCTAACACACATATTATGACAATCATGCATCATAGCATCCACATTATATGACGATAAAGGGCAAGGTTGCAATAGTTACAGGCGCAAGCAGCGGCATCGGGCAAGCAACAGCGCTTGCGCTGGCAAAAGCCGGCGCCAAGGTTGCCGGAGGCGCAAGGCGCACGGACAAGCTTGACGCTCTGAAAGCCGAGATTAAAAAGGCAGGAGGCGAGGCGTTTGTACAAAAGCTGGACGTCACAAAAAAACCAGAGTGCGACGCCTTTGTCGACGCGGTGGTCAAAGAGTGGGGCACAGTCGACATACTTGTCAACAACGCGGGTTTGATGCCGCTGTCGTTTTTCAAGAACATGAAGGTCGACGAATGGGACAGGATGATAGACGTCAACCTGAAGGGCGTGATCTATTGCACCGCCGCGGCAATACCGCACATGATGGCCAAAAAATCAGGCCACATCGTCAACCTTTCCTCAATCGCAGGCAGGGTCGTCTTTCCTGCGGGAAGCGTCTATTGCGCTACAAAACACGCCGTCACGGCGTTTAGCGAGGGCCTGCGCCAGGAGTTCAGCCAGCGCTCAGGCATCCGCGTGACATGCATCGAGCCGGGGGTAGTCGACACGGAGCTTAACAACAGCATCACCGACGCGTCGCTTGCAAAATTCGTCGAGTCTACAAAGCAGATGGAGTCGCTAAAGGCGCAGGACATTGCCAACGCCATCCTGTTTGCCGTCGACTCGCCTCATTATGTCAATGTAAACGAGATAATGCTGCGGCCTACTTCGCAGGAGCGCTAGTCGTAGTTGTGTTCAAAGTGTCTGTGCATACCATAGCGCTTGATGTACCTTAACAGGTCGTCGTAGCTAGAAAAATGGTGCTGCAGCTTTTCCAGAGTCGCGTCGTCGTACGTATAGCGGCCGGCAACAGCATTTCTTTCTTCTTCCTGCATCTTTTCGGCCGCTTCTTTCATTGTACCATTATTTCAATGCATGTGCTATGCTAAAAGGTTTTTACCGACACATGCTCATCGTTTATTGGCATGGGCAAGCAAAAAGTGACAACAACAATAGTCATTCTGGGCGCCGGCTTTGGCGGCCTTGCCTGCGCAAACGCGTTGCGAAAGGGCCTTTCCCGGGACCACCGCGTGATTGTAATTGACAGGAAAAAATCGTTCATGATGGGCCTTGTCAACCTGTGGATACTTACCGGGAGCAGAAAGCCAGATGAGCCGCAGGCGCCGCTTGCCGGCCTAAATGCAAGAGGAATGGAATACCTGAACGACGAGGCAATTAGGATCGACGTTTCAGCAAAGAGGGTGCAGGCAAAAGAACACGGCTTGATAGAGTATGATTATCTTGTAGTTGCGCTTGGAAGCGAGCTTGTGCCTGAAAAAATAGAGGGGTTTGTTGGCCGGGGCTACAACCTCTATGACGCAGAGCAGGTGCAGCCGTTGCGCGAAAAGCTGCTTGCGCTCAAGCAAGGGAGGGTGGCGGTATCGGTGATGGGGATGCCATACAAGTGCCCTCCTGCCCCGTACGAGGCGGCCATGATAATAAGCGACATCCTGGAAAAGAATGGCACGCGCAAAAATGTGCAGGTGGACATGTACGTGCCGGCGCCAATAGCGCTTCCAGTGGTGGGTCCGCAGGTGAGCAAGGAAGTAGTGGACATGATGGCCCGCTACAACATCGGCTTTCATCCAAACTGCAAACCAAAGGTGGTGAGGGATGACGAGATAGAGTTTGAGAGTGGTGAAAAGGCGGCGTACGACGTGCTCGCCGGTGTCCCTCCGCACAGGTCGCCTGAAGTGGTCAGGATCTCAAGCCTTACGACATCGTCTGCAGCAGGAGAATGGGTGCCAGTCGACAGGCTTTCTCTGCGCACCGGCCACCCGGGCGTGTTTGCAATAGGAGACGTTGCCGAGGTAAAATCCGGAACCGTCACGGTGCCCAAGGCTGGAATATTTGCCGAGGGGCAGGCCAAGGTCGTGGCGCAAGAGATTATAGATGAAATAAACAACAACGGCGCGCCGGCGTCGTCAGCAGCATACAACGGCCAGGGGTTCTGCTTCATGGAAGTGGGCAACAACATGGCCGGATTTGTCGAGGCCGACTTTTATCACGAGGGCGGTCCTGCGGTGAGGCTGGAACCTCCGTCCGCGCAAAACTACGAGAAAAAGCACGACTTTGAGAGAAGCAGGCTAAAAGAGTGGCTACTGTAGCACCTGGTCGCGCTTGTTCGGCTTGGACATGGTGTAAAAGCCGTGAGCCGCTATGAGAAATGCTGCAAGGGACATCTTGGTCGCAAACACCAAGTTCCAAGGCGTCTCTGGGTTGGGATACTCGACGCTCTTGTTGTCAAAGTCCAAGACACCCTTTATCGCGTCAGCGGTGATAAGTGAGTTCCACACGATAAAGTTGTACACAAACTCGTACAGCGCGACAACTGCTATCATGAGCACCACCAGCTGCAGTATCGACTTGATCCACTTGGGCATCCCGCTTACCTTATCGCCTCCAAGCCTGACCACGCAGTACCATGCGACCACCGACACTATCATGAGGTACGTCACAAGCTTGGCGACTCCTGGAACCGGCCACTCTGTGTCGACAAGCACCTTGCCTATTATGACGCTGCCAGTCCTCTGGTACTCGTCAAGGCTGACGTACATGGCGTAAAACGTTATCAATGCCATGGCCGTGGCGCAGACGTAAAAGACGGCCAGAAATACCTTCCTCGTCCGCCTGTCATCGTCCTTTTCCAGAGCCGAGCGCACAGCCTACCGTACATGAATTCGGGATATATCGTTTACTTGCTACTTTAGCGCCTTTAGGAGCCTGTCTGCCGGCAATGTGTTGAGGACGTCCGCGGCTGTAGCCCACCCGCGCCGGGTCTGCCCTATGCCAAACTGCAGAAAAGCATAGTGCACAGGGTGGTGCGCGTCAGAGTCTATCGTCAGTTTCACGCCCTTTCTGACGGCCATCCTGACGTACTCGTCCTTGAGGTCAAGGCGGTTGTAGTGGGCATCTATCTCTAGCGCAGTGCTGGTGTCCCTTGCAACGTCTGTCAGCTTGGAAATATCCACGGGGTAGCCCTCGCGCCTGTTGATGAGCCGGCCAGTCGGGTGAAAGATGATGTCGACGCTTGGGTTCTTTGCGGCATTTACAAGGCGCGCAGTCTGCTCCTCCATTGGCAGGCCAAAGTGGGAATGTATTGCGGCACCTACGATGTCCAGTTTGTCAAGTACGTTGTTTGCAATATCAAGTGACCCGTCCTTGCCAATGTTGACCTCTGCAGAGGAAAGCACCCTGATGCTATCAAGTTTATCGTTGAGCTCTGCTATTTTCTGCGCCTGGTCCAAAAGCTCCTGCTCGTCAAGCCCGCCGGCCATCGCAAGGCTTTTCGTGTGGTCGGTAATGGCAATATAGTCAAGGCCAAACTCTTTGGCGGCAAGGGCCATCTCCTGTATAGTCGCCGTGCCGTCGCTGTTGTCGCTGTGCACTTGCAGGTCTCCCTTTAGGCTGCCGTACTCTATCAGGCTTGGCAGCCTGCCTTTGGCGGCAAGGTCTATCTCGCCGGCGTTTTCCCTCATCTCTGGCGCTATCCACGCAAGCCCCAGGGCCTTGTAGACATCCTCCTCGCTTGCGCCGGCTACCATTTTCTCGTTGTTTTCAAAGACGCCCCACTCGTTGAGGCGCAGGCCCCGTGCAATCGCTATCCTGCGAAGCTCCACGTTGTGCTCCTTGTTCCCTGTGAAATACAAGAGCGCAGAGCCCCAGCTTTTCTCCGGCACCGCCAAGAGGTCGCAGTCAATCCCGCCTGCAAGCCTCACAAACGCCTTGGCCGGCCCCCTGCTCTTTATCTCCTCGACCTCCGGCATTTTCACAAAAAAGTCCATGACGCTTTCCGGCTCGGAAGCGCACACGATATAGTCAAGGTCGCCTATTGTCTCTTTCATCCTGCGCGCCGAGCCCGCAAGAGCCGCAAGCTTGACACCTTTTAGCCCTTTCAGGCGCGCCTCTATTTTTTTTGCAAGAGGCCACACTTCTCCTATTATGCTCCTTCCTCCGCTCTTTTTTGTAAACTCGATTTTCTTCAAGATGTCCTGCTCTTTTCTTGCAGTGATGCCCGGTACTGTCTTTAGCCGGCCTTCGCGCGCGGCTTTTTCAAGGCCGGCTAGGTCCGTCACCCCCAGCTTTTGGTGGATGGCCTTGAGCGTCTTTGGACCGATGCCCTCTATTGCTCCAAGCTGGCTGATGTCTATCGGGATCTTTTCCCTCAGCTCGTCAAGGTGCTTTATCCTGCCAGTCGTCAGGTACTCTTCAATTTTTGAAGCGATTGCCTTTCCGATGCCCGGCAGCTCTAGCAGCGCGTTAATGCCTCCTTTTTCATAGACATCCGCAACATCCTGCTCTAGCACCTCGATGCTGTCCGCCGCTTTGTAGTATGCACGAGACTTGAACTGGGCGTTCTCGGCGTCTTCGACTTCTGTCAGAAAGCCGATGTCGCGCAGCGCCTTGGCAACCTGTCCGTTTTTCAAGTGATCATACTACCTTACTGCGCATGGTTCTTAACGTTTATCAGTGAGCTTGCAGAAAATACGGGCACTGTTACTGCTGAACGGTAATGATGATGGCTTTCTAGCTCTGAGCCGTTCAGATTCTATTAATATTATGACCCCTAGCTTGCACACACACAAAGTGCCACTGTAAAGAGAGAGACGAAAAATGGGAGTGTATAGAGCCCGCGGCTGTACAAGCTTTGCCGGCGTGGTGCTGTGGACTACTACTACTCCTCTCCAAGTCTGGCCAGCGTGTATCCTCCATCGACATATTTCTCGATTGCAGGGTAGCCAGGGTCTTCCTGCACTATGAATGAGGCCGCAGTGTCAATGTCTGCTGTCTTCAACCCATTGAGCTTGGCAAGGCTTGCGCTTGTCTTCATGGTGCAGGTTTCATCATCGATCGAGATTCCGCCTTCAGCCGTATTTCCCGCATCGCATAGTTTACCTTTACTCCGATATGGGGGGAAAGCCTAGTTGCCGATAGCCAGAAGTTTCGTTCGGCGTCGGCGATAAAGAATTCTTGGGTACGTAAGCAAGCGGAGTGAATCCTGATCCCTACCTAGTACATTTCAAAAAATCTTGCTTTATAGGTCTGTACTGCTATACTGTATGCATCACCATGCAAACAACTCTTGTTTGCTTTGCATGCGGAAACGAGCTGTTGATATCCGACCAAGAGTCAGGAGAGATTGTCTGTGGTTATTGCGGAGTCGTATTAGCTGAACGAGAAGAGGATCTTGCGCACGATGCCCGGACCTTTTTTGACGATTTTAAAGACGGAAGGAGGACCGGCCCCCGTTATTCTTTATCGCAAAATAACAAAGGATTCTCTACAAAGATGGGCAGAAGGATCTACGTGTCAGGCACACTGCCTGAAGGTTCTTCCATAAAATTGCGCGATTTTGGTAGAATCAAGGTTTGGGACTCGAGAATAAGGAATTCCCATGAAAAGGGGCTTAGGCCTGCCTTTCATTATCTTCAAGGGATCCGTGAAAACCTTGGCCTTCCAGACGCGGTGGTTGAAAGGTCTGCATACTTTATCAGAAAGGCAAGCGAATTGGGCCTAACAAAGGGGCGCACCATCGTATCGATTACAGCGGCATCCGTGTATCTTGCATGTCGAGAGTCTGAAACCCCGCGGAGCCTTGCCGAAGTCGCTAAGGCTAGTAACACTGACCGCAGACGGCTTTCAAAAGACTACAGGCTTCTCTTGCGTACCTTTAACGAAAATCTCCCAGTCACTTCCATGTCTAGATGTGTCACCAAAATAGCAAACATGGTTGGTGTTAGCGAATCCAAAAAGAGGCAGGCAATTGAGCTCGTAAATGCATTGGAGTCTGTCGGAGTGTCTACTGGCAAGTCCCCTCTCGGATTTGCGGCTTCGGTTATCTATCTTGTTTGCAAGAATACCAATGAAGAGAGAACCCAAAAACTTCTTGCCGAAGTTGCCGGTGTCACAGAAGTGACGATAAGGAACAGGTATGCCGAGCTGGTTAAACTGATTACGTCAAGAAAGGTACTGGTTTTTGATGCGTCATTACTATCCATTTTGGCGCCGGTTTCTGTATATCTTGTCGTGATAGCTCAGCATATGTGGAGACATTTGCCAGTGATTGCACATTAAAGAATTTGCGAACATATAGCAGTCAAAGACTGATGCTTAATTATTATACTAAAGGAACATGGGAAATGGGACTTGGTGGAAATGCCGTAAATGACCACTTCCCATGTTCATGTGAGTCGTTACTAGCGGTTATATGATATGCGATTTTACCATTGATAATACGCCTTTTTGCGCTATCATAAGCGATAGCTATTACTCAAAAGCGCCGCTGATACAATTTGTACAAGCTGATTATTCAACGCGCTTTTGATTCCTACAAAGTCCCGCTGACGCCTATGTCCGTGCTATGAGCATCGTTAATCTCTGTTCTTTGCAATATTATGTCGTGATCGAAATGATCGAAGCAATCGGATACGTGGCAATGGGCTTTATTGCGACATTCGCGGCAATGGAAGCTGCCTGGAGGATCGCAAAGCGCGATGCACCTGCTCTGCAAGCGGCCGCTGCGGCAAGGGTCAAGTAAAAATGGAACCCTATGAAATCGCCGGCATTGCCGGCGTAGCCTTTATCGCGTGGCTTGTATGCTCTAAAGTGCTCGACGACGAGATGCGCCTGCGGCTCAAGAGAAAGTCCTCTGGGTAGGTAATATTATAAGGCAATGGGCAGGCACAGCTGCTCTGCACACATGCCGCCGTACCAGGACGCAGACGAAGGGCACAGGATTTTGATAGACGACGTTTTAGCGCACTGCAGGCAGGTCTTTGGCCAAGGCCTGCAGCTTGAAGCGATACTTTTGGCGCACGAATACCTTGAGCAGAGGCTCAACAACTTTTACAAACACGGAGACGTGCAGGTGCACCGCAAGTTCAAGCATATCATTGACGCCCTGCATTCAAACCGCCACCTTTCAGACGAGGATTACACTGTTCTAAACGAGTTCAACAGGCTGCGCAACATAAACTCGCACAGGGCGCTTGACGATACGCTTGAGCTGCGGGGCGCAAAAAAGGGCGACATGGCAAGGGCAATGGATCTTGCACAGGAATGCGATGCGATAATTTCCAGGCTGCCAAAGAAGAGGGCGGCTGGAAAAAAGAAGCGCATCTAGCCGACAGCTTTTATAGTAATCCTGCCAACTACCGCATGATGCAAAGGCCCGACTGGGATACCTATTTCATGCTGCAGGCCGAGATAGCCAAGCTCCGCTCAAACTGCCTGACGCGCCACATCGGCGCAGTCATTGTCAAGGAAAACAGGCAGATAGCGACCGGCTACAACGGCACCCCGCCGGGGATAAAGAATTGCTTTGAGGGCGGATGCCCAAGGTGCCTTGCCCGGGTCAGGGGTGAGGTCAAGTCCGGCGAGAGCCTTGACAGGTGCCTGTGCACGCACGCTGAGGCAAACGCAATAATGCAGTGCGCCATGTTTGGAAACGCCGGCAGCACCCGGGGTGCAACCCTGTATTCCACTTTTGCACCGTGCATTGAATGCAGCAAGATGGCGATAAGCGTCGGCATCAAGAGAATAGTGGTAATTGCAGATTATCCTGAGGACGGGACGCAGCTACTGCGTGACGCAGGAGTAGAGCTTGTCAAGCTGAACCCTGAAAAACTAAGTCCCTGGCTCACCATCATCCCGCAGGACCCCGAGTCGTCGGCTAAGGCAGTTAGCAGTAGCCGCAAATAATATAGTTGTAAAATATGAACAACGTCCACACCACGCAGTTCAACGTGCAGCTGTATTTTCGCAGGCCGGCACTTGACAGCGAGCTTTTGGGAACCATGTTTTCAAGCGCGCAGGGGTTTGAGGCCAAGCCGGTCACGGACGATTATGGCACGCACCCCATGCAGGGGGCGATGTCGTTTTACCGCGAGGGGTTCCGGATTGCGCCTGTGCAGTCAAACGTGCTGCCGTTTCGCATCTTGCAGGTGATGAGCTACCCAAACGTGCTGAAAGAACCTGACTCGGAGACGCTTGCGTGCCTGCGCTTTGCCGTGTCGAAGTTGCAGGAGCACTTGCATATTGACATTGAAAACGACATCTACGCCGTGCGCGTCGTTTCGCACGCCATAGTGGACGGCAGCAAGCAATACGTCCTTTCAAAACTGACAACCATTGAAAACGTGCCTGCGCTTGCCGGCAGGTACGTCGCCCACAAGAACCCGATGGACGCGCTGCAAATAGTGACGAAAACCGGAAGCGAGCTGTCGCAAAAATCGTGGAGCGACATCCGCGTGAGCCAGTTCAAAGAGAGCTCGTACGTGGTGACGATTTTCCATGAAGCCGAGTCGCTTGCCCTTGCGCTGGACTGGATAGCGCAGGTAAAGCAGTTTGTCGCGACAATGATCCAAGAGATGGAACAGGCAGTATCATGACTATAAAGATACGACGGGCGAAAAGCTCTGACAAGGAAGAGATCCTCAGCTTTTGCACCAACACGTTCAGCTGGGGCGACTATATTGACCAGGTATGGGACTATTGGTTTTCTGGCAAGAACGGGCGGCTGTTTGTCGTCGAAGATGACAAAGGCAGGCGGCGGATAGGCATGTCGCACGTCGCAATGTGTCCGAGAGGCAGATCGGCATGGCTTGAAGGCGTAAGGGTACGCCCCGAATACAGGAGGTTCAATATTGCCACGGAGCTCTTGAACGAGATGCTTGCCTATGCAGGCAGGCATGGGGCAAGGCAGGCATCTGCCATAGTCTCTAGCGAGAACGTGCCGTCACAGCGTATGATGGAGAAAAACGGCTTTGCCGTTGTTTCAAGGTGGGTCTATTACAGCACCGACCAAAAGTTTGGACGACAGAAAACCAAGGCGAGGCTTGCCACCTCGGCAGATATCGACAGAATCTGGACATACCTGCAAAAGTCACGGATCTACCGCCTGTCTGCCGGCACGTACGTCAGGGCATGGCACTGGTATCCTCTTGACAAAAAAGCGTTGCGAGGACTCATCAGGAAAAAGAGCGTCGTCATGACGGGCGAGATCGACGGCGTCGTTATCATCAATGCCAAGGGCTACTGGAAAAGGACTGACGTGCTGCAGATCGTGTACCTTGACTCGGCATCGAAAAAGTCCTTGCAAGATCTCCTTGCATTTGCCGCCAACATGTACAGCAAAGGCAGGTATGAGCGCATGCACGTTGTATGCTACGACAGCAAGAGCATCACGTCAATGCTTAAGAGCTTCAAGAAGGAAGAGGATTCGGAACTATTTTTGCTATATAACAAGAAATTTAAGCAGTGATGCTTGCAGGCACATGATGATGGCGCTGGCAATGGACTTTAAATTCCTTCAAGTCGGCGGGCTGCGTGTGCGCTATGTCGACTTGGGCAACAGCGGCAGCAGGCCCTTGCTCTTGTTGCACGGCTTGGGGGGTGCGATAGAGAGCTGGACAAACAATATCGACAGGCTTGCAAAGGAGGAGAATCTGCGCGTGGTAGCCCTTGACCTGCCTGGCTTTGGATTTAGCGACAAGCCGAAAATGAGATACACGATAAAGTTCTATGTTGATTTTGTCGCAAAATTTGCAAAGGCGCTCGACATTGCGCCATTTGCAGTCGCCGGCTCGTCGCTTGGCGGCCACGTTGCCTGCGAGCTTGCCCTCACGCACCCTGACCTCGTTTCAAAGTTGATCCTGATAAGCCCGTCCGGGGCACTTCCAAAATCGTTCAAGGGATCGCCGGCGCTCTGGCGCTACGTCAAGGTGCTCAAGGCAAAGTCGGTGGGAGGGGCAAAAAAGGCGCTTTACGCTGTCGACAACAAGCCTGTGAGTGACGCTTATGCCAAGGCCGCGTACGACAAGTTTGCCATGCCCGGGGCAAAGGAGGCGTTTCTGTCCGCCTTGGCGGGGAGCGCACGAGCTCCGCGCCTCACCATCAGCCGGCTGTCAAAAATCAGGGCGCCGGCCCTAGTGCTGTGGGGCAAGGACGACACCATGATCCCTGCCAAGTATGTTGAGCCGTTTGTGAAAACAAAGAACATCCGCGTCGTGCTCTTGGAGAACTGTGGCCACCGCCCGCACGTCGACAGGCCGCAGCTCTTTGACAAGATAGTTGCAGACTTTGTAAAGGAAAATGATGGCTAGCGGAGGCCGCCCCGCTCAAGCCTGTCCATCCTTTGCATCATCTCTAGGCTCTTTGCCTTCATCCTGTCAAGCTCGTCACGCATCTGCGCAACCTCCTTTGGCTTCTTTGCCGCGTCCTTTATCAGGTTGATGCACTCTTCGGCCACGCGCCTTACCCTGTGGTCAAGGTCGGTCTCTGACACCCTTGTCAGATCTGGTATCGCCTTGACGTATTCTGCGTCGGCAAAAGCCCTGCACGCGTTTATCCTGACGCGGAACCAGCTGTCTGTCAGCAAGAGCTTCAGCTGATCCACTACTGCATTGCTATTGCTGCTGTCGACAAACTTGGCAAGCGCAAACGTGGCGGCTTCTCTTATGCGGTGGTGGTTGCCTACCCTGCTCTTTTCGACCAGCAGGCTTGCGATGTCTCTGTCGTCTGGGAATTCCTTGAGGCCGGAAATCGCGCCCTGCGCCACGACGTTCTGGAACGAAGTCGTTTCAACGGCTTTTTTCAGGATGGGCACAGCGTCGCTGCTCTTTGTCCTGCCCATCGCAGTGAGAGCCTCCGACTCGACGAAATAGCTTTCTTCGTGCAGGTACGGCCTTAGCATAGCGATAGTCTCGTGGCGCTTGAAGTCGCCAAGCGCCTTTACCACTGCGCGCCTTGCCTTTGGATGGCTCACCTTCAAGCACTTTTCAAGCGCCCTGTATGCGCGGTCGGTCCTGATTGCGCCAAGGGTCTTTGCCGCCTCTGCCGCAACTCCCCAGAACCTGTCGTTCATAACTGCCTTGTACAGCGCGTCGACCACGATGTCTGCGGAATGCTCTTTCAGTGCGCGCGCAGCCTCGACCCTCTCGACCACGGTCTGGCCACTGTGCAGCTGTTTTACCAGCATCTCCTTTGGAGCCTTGACCGACACTGTTTTTAAGACTTTGAACTCGGGGTCGACAGAGAACCACTCTATCTGTCTTTCCACTGGGATCTGAAATACGCTTTCCTTGCCCGTAACGTCGAACGTGTACGTCTTGGCATCGCCACCCCTTGCAAATGCCAGCTTTACCTCAAGCGCAAAGGAGAATGGCTCTTGCTGCTGCGCCTGTTCTACCCTTATCCTGGCCGTCTTTTTGTTGTCCTGCGAAAATTCTACCTTTAGGTCTGGATGGCCCTCGCGGAATACCCACTGGTCAAAGAACTGCTGCAGACTCTTGCCCGTTTCCAGCTCAAACACCTTTCTCAGGTCGTCTGTTTCCGCGGTGCCGTTGGCAAACCTCTGGAGGTACGTCTTTAGTGAACGGCGAAAGTACTTGTCGCCGACAAAATTGCGCAGCATGTGGAGCACGCACCCGCCCTTTTCGTACGTGTGCCTGTCAAAGAGGTCGTCGGGGTGCTTGTACGTCTTGGTCACTATGGGGCGCACGTAGCGGCTGGCCGCCTCGTCAAAATAGTCGTCGGCCGTCTGTATCGTGTAGTAATGGAATTCATTGATGCCCCTGCTTGCCTCCCAGTACAGCGCCTCGCAGTAGGTCGCAAACCCCTCGTTGAGCCAGATGTGCTGCCAGTCCCTGCAGGTGACAAGGTCGCCAAACCACTGGTGCGCAAGCTCGTGCGACACGAGGTGGTCGCTTGTAAAGTCGACGTGGGCTTTTCTGTCATGCAAGGTGTCCTGCGTCAACGTGGTGCAGCTGGAATTTTCCATGCCTCCATAAACGAAATCCTGAACGCACACCTGCGAGTATTTCTCGTACGGGTATCTCGTGCCGAGGTATTCCTCGAAGAACTGCACCATGTCGCCCGTCCTATCAAACGAGCGCTTTGCATCGTGCGCCAGCTCCGTCGGGACGTAATAGTAGAGGCTGCCCTCGTTTATCTCGACGTACTTGCCCACCACCACTGACGTGAGGTACGCCGGGTGCGAGTTGCTCTCTACCCAGTGGTACTTACATTTCTTGCTGCTGTTGTTTTTTTCAGAATTGGCGAGCCGGCCGTTAGAGATTGCCGTAAAGCCCTCCGGCACTGTCACTATGGTCTCGCTTGAGAATTTCACCTGTGGGTGGTCGATGCAGGGAAACCAGTGCTTTGCCTCGACCGTCTCGCCCTGCGTCCATGCCTCTACCCGCTTGTTTGGGTAGTGCTTGTCGGGCGCCACAAAGTAAAAGCCCTTCCTTGGCTTTGCAGAATATGAAATGGAGATTTGCGCTCGGTCGCCTTCCTTGAGGGGTTTTGGCAGTTTTATGACAAGCCTGTCGTCGATGTTGCGGAAGGAAACTGCCTTTTTGCTGCTGCCAAAAAGGACGGATTTTACCTCAAGCTCGGCGGCATCCAGCTCGATTTCGTCCGTGTTCTGAACAGCGACGATATCTAGCCCTTGCCTGCATGAAATGGTATGCGCCTTGAGGTCAGGTTCTATTTCCAGCCTCATGTGGCTTATGGTGAAAACAAGCGACGGGGCATAGTGCGCCTTGCTTCCTGCAAGCTCGAACTTTCTTCTGGTCTCTTCCTGCATATGTCTATACGACCCCTGCTAGCAAAAGTCAGTAGGATAAAGGTTGCTAGTATATAGCTAGATCAGGTCGAGGCAGTGGGGATTTTCGACGGTAGAGACGTCCTGCCCTGACATGCTCTCGCCGGCCACCTTTGCCCTCACGAGGCGCCTAACCAACTTGCCTGTCCTTGTCTTTGGAAGCTCTGGCACGAGCCTCACCTCGTCAGGTCTTGCAAACCTGCCTATCGCCTCTTCTACCTTTTTTGCTATCTCTGATTTTAGACCCTCATCAGGACGATGGCCGTCCTTTATTACCGCGCAAATCACGATAATCTCGCCCTTGAGGTCGTCGGGCCTGCCGACTGCCACCGCCTCTGCCACCGCTGGGTGCGACGCTGCTGCGGCTTCCACCTCCGCGGTCCCGATCCTGTGGCCAGACACCTTGATGACGTCGTCGGCCCTCCCCCGCATGTACCACAGCCCGTCGCTGTCAACCAGCACGATGTCGCCGTGGTACCAGACGTTTTTTCCGTATCTTGACCAGTAAGTCTCGATGAACCTTGCAGGGTCGTTCAGTATCCCCCTGCTCATCGAAGGCCACGGCTTTTTTATCACGAGCAGGCCTTCGCTTGCCGGCCTGCCGCTTTCATCGAGTACATCTGCATCAAAGCCCGGTATCGGGCAGCCGACCGTGCAGGGGCGCAATGGCATGACTGGAAGCGCGCTCAATATGGCGCCCCCTATCTCCGTCCCGCCAGAGAGGTTGATGACTGGGCACTTTTTCCTGCCCACCTTGTCAAAATACCAGTTCCATGCCTCCCTGTTTATCGGCTCGCCCGTGCACGCAAGCACGCGAAGCGAAGAAAGGTCGTAACTGTCGGTATTGACGTTGCTCTTCATGAACAGCCGTATCGCAGTTGGCGCCGCGCCAAAGATGCTGACTCTGTGTTTTTCGACGAGCCTGCACCAGATGTCCGGCGCAGGATAGTCAAGCGCCTCTTCGTACACGAGCGCCGTGGCGCCCACAATCGGGCTTCCGTACACCACCCACACCTGCCCAGTTATCCAGCCAATGTCCGCGTACCAGAACAGGACATCGTCAGGCTTTAAGTCAATAAGGTACGCGGCCTGCTGGGCGGCAACTGCCATAAAGCCGCCGTGCACCTGCAGCGTGCCCTTTGGCTGACCGGTGGTGCCAGAAGTATACAGTATGAAAAGCGGGTCTTCTGCGTCCATGACCTCGGTTCTTGCCTGTCCCTTGCCTTGTACAAAATCGCCGTAATTGACAATATTGTTGCTTCCTGCACTCTTGCCTCCGACCGTGACTACCCTTTCGACTTTTGTGCCCTCTTCTATTGCCTGCGACCACTGCGCCTTTAGGTCAATGTCCTTGCCGCGCCTTTTTGCGCTGTCTGCCGTTATCAAGAGCCGGGCACCAGAATCGACAAGCCGGGAGCGCAGCGCCGGCGCAGAAAACCCGGAAAACACTGTCGTGTGCACTGCGCCAATCTTGGAGCAGGCAAAAATAGCAAAGAACGCCTCCGGCACCATTGGCAGGTAGATGCCCACCACGTCGCCTTTCTTTATGCCCGCGTCTAAAAGTGCAGATGCAAGCCTGCCTACTTCAAGGTCAAGCTCGCCGTACGTGACCTTTCTTGTACTCCTTTCATTGGCAAATATGTACGCGATTTTGTCAGGGTTTTTCTTGGCGTGCCTGTCAATCGCGTTTGCCACAATGTTGCACTTGCCGCCAACGAACCACTTTGTCCACGGTACGCCGGCGGAAGAAGAATCATAGACATTGTCATATTTCTGGAACCATTCAAGGCCGAGGTCGTCGTTGACTGCGTCCCAGTACCACGAAATGTCGCCGTTTGCCTTTTCTACAAGCTCTTTGTAGCCGGAAATGTCGTGCTTTTTCATAAAGCGCGCCACGTTGCTGTCCGCTAGGTGGCCTGCACCGGGCTGGAACGCAAACGGCTCTTCCCGCTCTTCTTCCTCCAAGTTGTGTTGAAAGCAAGCGCCACCAGACGTCTATTTTACTTAACTACCGGGCGGTATAGAGGAGTCAAGACAGCCCGGTACTGGCACAAGAAAAATTAAATGCAGATGCCCGGCCATACACAGAAGATAGCTTGGTCGTCGAAGAGGTCCGGTACGATTTTGCAGATTATCCAAAATATGCGGACGACTTTGTGCGCGACCTTGTAAAACTGATGATAATGTCAAAGATGAACTCTACCGCGCGCAACACCTCCTCAAAAGCGTATTTTCAAAAGCTGGTGTCGCAGATGGAAGGCTGCGAGGCAAACGTTGTAAAATATGGCCAGCCATTACTGTACGTAAAGTACCGCGGGGTCCAGTTCACTGACCAAAAGGTGACGTCGCAGTTTGTCCGGACCAAAGGCCATGTCATCGACGTGACTATGGAGTCCGTCTTTGGCGAGTTTGTCAAGACGTTTGACAGCCTTGCGTCCATGTCTGAAAGCAAGGTGAAATGGGGTCTTGCTGGCGCCGACGAAAAGGAAAAGCCAGAGCCAATGTTTGCGCTTTTAGATAAATTCGTGGATGCCGTGGGCCGGCTGACTGCGCTTGACCCTGCAAGCCCAAACAGCCTCGCCGAAAAACGCTTTGGCATAAGAAACGCAAGTGTTGCAAGAAAGTCGCTACACCTGGAATTCCTGATAGACGGCCGGCTCCACATCGTAGAGCTGAACCCCTCCAAGAGGAAGGAAAAGGCAGTCGAGCTGTTGTTTGGCGCTTCTGAAGCTGCAAAGGCAATAGTTGCTCTCATTATGCAGTAACTAAATACTTAAATAATTATTTAATTACTTAATGTGCCATGGGATCACCCTGGAAAGCAGTAGCCGACGACAGCCGCCGGCAGATACTTGTGATGCTGAAGGAAAAGGAAAGGACGCCAAGCGAGATAGCCACGCATTTTGACTTTACGCTCCCCGCGCTTTCGACGCACTTGCGCGTGCTCAAAGAAGCTGGCCTCGTAAGTGAGCGCAAGGAAGGACAGAACAGGCTCTACTCGGTGAACAGGGCACAAATGTCTGAAATGATGCGGTTCTTTGACGCGTTCTGGGACGACCAGCTGGACAGCCTGAAGGAGTACGTGGAGAAGGAGGCGAAAAGAAAGTGACCGGTACAATACAAAAGAGCCTGGTCGTCAATGCTCCGCCGGCCGTGGTATTCAAGGCACTGACAAGCGAAAACGACCTAACGCACTGGTTCCCAAACATTGCAAGACTTGAGCCGCGCGTAGGTGGCTCGGTGGAGTTCCGGTTTACACGCGACCACAAGGGCAGAAGCGGGCTGGACCACAGGGTTGTCGGCAAGGTGCTTGAATTCGTGCCCGACACAACATTCTCAATGTCGTGGAAAAACACCTCCGACCCGGACTTTCCAGATACCACAGTCACGTGGACGCTTGAGCCGGCGGGCAATGAAAGGACAAGAGTTACCTTGGTGCACGCCGGGTTTGAGAAAGGCAGCAGCTGGTTTGACCTGCATGATGACGGATGGTCGTACTTTACCGTCCAGCTTGCAGTATTCTGCAAGGACAACACAAAAGAGATCAGAAAGACGATAATCATCGACGCGCCTCGCGAGCTCGTGTTCAACATGTGGACCGATCCAGAACACGTGACAAAGTGGTGGGGTCCAAGAGGTTTTACGACTACCATTTATGAAATGGATGTAAGGCCAGGCGGCGTCTGGCGATTTGTCATGCACGGCCCGGACGGCACCGACTACCAGAACAAGATAATCTACGACGAGATCGTAAAACCAGAGCGCATAGTCTACTCGCATGTCTCAGGTCCGCAATTTCGCGTGACTGCTACTTTTGACGAACAGGAGGACGGCAAGACCAAGCTTACCATGCGAATGCTCTTTGAGTCGGCCGGAGAACGTGACAATGTCGTCAAAAAGTACGGAGCCATTGAGGGGCTGAATCAGACTCTGGAACGCCTTGTGGAACAATTGGCAAAAGTGTCTGCAGAGCGGCAGGAGTTTGTCATCACACGCGTCTTTGATGCTCCCCGCGACCTTGTATGGGAGGCGTTTGCCGAGTCTGAGCGTCTGGCGCGGTGGTGGGGCCCAAAAGGCTTTGCGATGCTTGTAAACAAGCTGGATTTCCATCCCGGCGGCATCTTTCACTTCAGCCTGCGATCCCCTGACGGTCAAGAGATGTGGGGCAAGTTTGTTTACCGCGAGATTGTCAAGCCGGAGCGAATCGTCTTTGTCAATTCTTTTTCAGACAAGGATGGTAACACGACCCGGGGTCCATTTAGCGCAACTTGGCCTCTAGAAATCCTGAGCACTCTGACGTTCTCTGAGGATGAAAAAGAAAAGACGACGACACTCACCCTTCGGTGGAGACCCATAAACGCGACAGAGCAAGAGCACAGAACCTTCGAGGCTGAGTTCAAATCAATGCAGCAGGGCTTTGGCGGGACTTTTGACCAGCTTACGGAATACTTGGCAAAGCATAGGTAGGTTTCCAAAGGCTCGATTTTTTTCTTTCGAGCCTATTCAGACAAAGGACTGGCAAAAAGAAGAAGAAAAGTGATGTGCACCTAGGGCGACACACTTTTTTCAGTATGTCTCAGTCGAGGTGCATTTCCTCATCTCGCTGAATGGGCGATCGGCGCAGGTTAGTGTCATCACTGGAACTTGTGGAATTGGAGAGCGATTAAATCTTTTCCTCCACTTGCTTGCCCCTTTCCGACGGTACTATCCTCATCTGGCCGCCTGCGACCTCTTTTTTGAACTGCTTTCCTTCAAAGACCCTGTCAAGGAATATCGCAAGAGCAGCTATCTCCGAGTGCGGCTGGTTCCCAATGGCGATGTTGTAATCGGCAAGTTCGTACGCTTCCCTTGGCACCTTTTCTGCGCCTATTATCACCAACAATTTTTCTTCCTTGCGCACCTTTTCGACCGCGTCATCAATGTTGATGCCGTACATCGTCAAATGCGCGATCTTGCCCCCTGATTTTTTCCATGCCCTTGCAACCCCCTTCCAGTCCTCGATTATCTCCATCTGGAAATTTCCACCCCAGCGTTTGCCGACTGCGTCGACAGTTTTTTTCACCGACTGGTCTATGCCTGTCATGTAGATCCGCTCGGCGCCAAATGCCCTGGAGACGAGGGCCGCATGCGTCGTGACGCGGTCGTCCCTGACCAGCCTATGCCCTATCCTGAGCACCATCACTTGTTTTTTCTTCTTCATTGTCTTCTTTGATCTCCTCCGTTTCAAAAAGCAGGGACCTTGCCAGGCTTTTCAACTGATCCATGTTGTAGCCCGTCTTTGCCGACACCGGCAGGACGCGCCTTGACGCAAGCAGGCCAAGCTGGCCTGCCTTGTCAAAGGCATCCTCGTCTGTTGTCTTGTCTGCCTTGTTCAGGACATAAACAATCCTGGTCTCGGGCACCTCAAACTCCCTTATCACTTCAAGTGAGCTTGCAAGCTTGCGCCTTATCTCAAGGATGGGCTCGCTGATGTCTATTACAAGAAACACGAGGTTTGCGTATGACAGCTCTTCAAGTGTGGACTTGAACGCGTCAATCATGTACGCCGGCAGCTTGCTGATAAAGCCAACAGTATCAAGCAACAGCACTTTGTCGCCGTCAAGGTCTATTGCGCGGGTAAACGTGGAAAGCGTGGTAAAGACACTTGACGCCGTGCTCTTGGCCTCGCCGGTGAGCGCGTTGAAAAGCGTGGTCTTGCCTGCAGACGTGTAGCCTGCAAGGGAAATCGACATCAACCCTGCCTTTGCGCGCTGGTTCCTGTGCAGCTGCCTCTTGGTCACTTCTTTTTCTAGCTTTTTCTTGAGCGCCTGGGCACGGTTTTTTATGTCAAGCAGGTACGCGTCGGCCTCGTACTTGCCAAGGCCGTAAAATCCCGGCTGCTCGCCGGCCTTTGCAAGCCGCACTGCCTCCCTTGCGCGGGTCATGTCGTAGCGCAATTGCGCCAGTTTTATCTGCGTCTTTGATTCCGTGGTGCTTGCCCTGCGCTCAAATATCTCCAGTATCAGGCGTTCTCTGTCAATTACTTCTTTTTTGCAGACGCTTGCAAGGTTGTAGGTCTGGCTAGGCTTGAGCACCTCGTCAAACACTATGACTTCAGGCTGGATCTCCTCTGCAATCGCCTTTACTTCCTCTGCCTTGCCCAGGCCGATCCCATAGCGCGACTTTGTGATGTGCTTTTGCGTCACGATTTTTTCCACCCTGTAGCCGGCAGCGTCGGCAAGGGACACTGCCTCACTTATGGCCTCGTCATAAGGATACGTTATCAGTATGGCCTTTCTGTGAAAATCAGCCGACAAACATCTTCACTTTTCTTTTTCTTCTGTTGTTGCTGCCGTCGAGGCGCTTATGTATAATTTGATTCCAAGATGGCGCTCCAGTTTTTTTGCAAAAAGCTCGTCCGGCTTGAGGGCGCCTGTTTCAAACCTCCTCAGCAGGTTGGCCTTTTCGTTCATCTGCATGCCCAGCTGCTCGTGCGTAATGCCCTTTTTCATCCTTGCTTCCCTGATGAGCCTTGGAAACTCGGGGTCAAGCACAAGGTCATCTGCCATGCCGATTTTTGGCTGCCTCGCTGGAGCCGGTGTTGTTTTCTTCTTTTTTGACGCCGGCACCTGCGCAGGCGTGTAGGGCTTGCCGTGCTTTGAGCATGACATGCAGACCTTGAAAACGGTGCCGTCAACTACCACCATCTTTCTTTCGGCGGCAGGCCTGCCGCACAGCTCGCAATAGGACATTTTGTGTTTCTTCCAACCGGCTAGACGCATACGGATGAAATTAACCTTTCCTGCCATGCTTGCGCATGTAGATCTCGATGGTCTTTTTTGTGCTCATCCGTGACCTGCCAACCTTTGGGCCAAAGCTGCGCGGAGTGCCGTGGCCTATGGCAAGCGACGCCAAAGGAGATACAGAACATCTAATCCTGCATCAAAGTCACTTCTTCCTACCGTGGAGTACCTGCACTCCGCTTCGCCAAGGCAGCCTCGATATTTGCTGACATGGTCGAGAGTATTTGAAGGGTTTCCTCATATTGTTCCTGGCTCAGCCCCTCGAGAATCATATTACGAGTCTCGGCAACTCGAGCGGCGAACGTAGTGTGCGCGGCCCGGCCCTAGTCGGTCAGGGCAAGTATGCCCGTGGCCCCGTCGTCGCTTCTAACCCAATGTCGTGCGATCATGCCGTCCGGCCCGTCAAGCAAAGCGTCCAGGCTTTGGGTTGCGTCGTCCCAGAATGGAGCAAGAGACTGCAATGCCTCTGTCCTGCTGCGCTGCCCGCTGCTCAGCAAGTTGAGGATCTGCCAATGACGACGCGTCATTCTATAATCGGCCAAATCAGCTTCGAAATGTGCCTCGATGAGGTTGTGTAAATGCTTGAGCCAAAAACCAATCGGCTTGTCTGACGGTTTCATGCATCAACCCTTCCTGATTGTCTGCTGCACAGTCATATTGAGCACGATTTCTGCAATGTCGCTTGCATACTCGGAGACGCGCCGGACGTTTTCTGTGATGAGCTTTATCCTGTACATCTCGCTTGCGTCCTTGGGTTTTGAGATGGACTTTATTATCGCCTTTTCCATTTCGTCAACTTTGCGCGCTTTTTCAATAGCCCTGTCTGCAGCTTCATAGTCGCGCTTGAACATCGACAGGCACGCGTCGTCGAGCACCTCAAGGGCAAAGCCGCACATCTCGTCTATCTTCTCGATGACTTCCTTGTTTGCTGGCTGGTGCATTTCTATGATGTCTTTGGCAATTATTGCCGCATGGTCTGCAACGCGCTCGACTGACTTGGCAATGAGCCTGTACCCGAGGCAGTTGCGCGGCTCCTCAAGGCCTATCTCCTTGAGCAGGTGTTCGTTCTTGATGGCTATTTTCAGCTGCCTGACTATATAGAAGCTGAACCGGTCTACTTCGTCATCTGATTTTATCACTTCTTCTGCAAGCTCGGCGTTGTTTTCACGAAGCGCTATCATCACGTCGCGATACATCGACTTGGCAATCAGCAGCATGCGCTTGAACGCGGCGTCTACAGACAGGTCAAGCAGGTTGATGAGCACCTGAAGCGTTATGCCGCTCGCCGAGTCGGCGATGATCTCTGTCCCCATGAGGATGCGCCGGGCGATATTCTTGATGACTTCGCGCTGTTCCACCTGCAGCCTGCCGTCCTTTGGAACGATGTTTATGACGTTGTATCCAAGAAAGTAGAGCGCAATGAGCTTTCTTGCGATAAAGTAAGGGTTGTTGTCCTTTGCGACTTCTATTGTGGCGTCCTTTTGCTCTTTTGTTATGCGCTTTGACGCAGGCGCAATCTGCAAGGTAGAGTTGCCCTGCCTCAGTATCGTCACGTGGTCGCCCTGCTTGAGGCCAAGCTCCTGTATCCATTTCTTTGGAAGCGACACAATGTACGACGAGCCGCCGGTGTACTGCAGCTTTCTAGTTTCCTCGCCCCGGCCGTCACCCTTGCCGTTGCCTCCATTTTCTACATTGCTTTCCATTGGTTGTAGGTTTTTACTCGATTCTATATATGCCTACCCATATTCTATATAGAAAGAACAAACGACAGTAAGGTGGCACTGTATTTATGTGGGATTCCATGCAGTCCTGATGCCCAAATTGAATCCGCTTCCACTTGATGCACGGGATAAGGTTTGCCGGCACATAGACGCCCTATTTGGCGCCGGCGTGTCAGAGACCCTGCCGGCCACCGATAATGATAACAGCATGAAGTTTGAATACTCGCGGAAAACGGGCAGGATCAAGAACTTTTCAATCGACGGCGCACTTGCCGCCACCTTGCGCACAGACGGCGGTCTTGCTCTCACCGTGGAAGGCGCACAGTTTTTTGTAAATAACAGCAGGGCTTTTTTGGAAAACTGCGTGGTGCCTGCAGAAGAGGCCGTGCCGTTTGTGAGCGAGGGAAGGTCGCTTTTCTGCCGCCATGTGACATGGTGCGGCTCTAACGTCAAAGCAGGCTCGGATATTGCCGTCCTTGACAAGAAGGAAAATGGCAGTGTAATTGCTGTCGGCATTGCCATCCTTGGTGCCGGCCTGATGAACAAGTTCTCAAAGGGTGTCGCCGTCAAAGTCAGAGAAGGAATAAAAGGTAGAACGGCCTAGCAAGTGTGACATGATGCGCGGCAACCGCGAAATGAGGCGCATGCTGGACAAGATGGGCCTCGACATGAAGGAGATGCCAAACGTTGAAGAAGTCATCATCAAGACAGACACCAAAGAATTCTACCTTGTCAAGCCGCAGATCATTGAAATGAAGGGCAAGGACAGCACCATCTTTCAGGTGGTTGCAACGGACATTGAGGAAAAGCAGCGCGAGGTGCCGACGTTCAAGGAAGACGACATACTGCTTGTCATGCAGCAGGCAAATGTGTCGAGGGAAAAGGCGGTTCAGGCGCTGACTGAGTCAAAGGGCGACATGGCGCAGGCAATCCTGACGCTCACAACCTGACAACAGCCTCATACTTTTAAATAGCCCTGCCACGGCAATTGTCCTGTCTTGGGACACGATAAACCTGTTGCCACTCTTACCTCGCATTCCGCCGTGGAATCCATCGTCGGCGCGCTGGCCGAGCTGGAGAGTGACATCGACAGCATGAACGCACGCGTAGATGAAATGAAAAAGCGCCTGCTTGCACACTCTAACGAGGAAGTGGACAAGCTAAAGCAGCAGATAATCTCAATGGCAAACGAGGAGGCCAAGAGGATCGTAGATGCGGCAAGGGCGGAAGCCGAGTCCGAGTCTGCGCAAATCATGAAGGAGGCCGAGACGAGCCTGGCCGCGATTAAAAAGAATATCGACGCCTCTTTTGACAAGGCAGTCGAGAGCATAGTAAAGACGGTCCTTGGGCAGGAAACAGCGACGACAGAAAAGGGCGAGAAAAAGGCCGCTTCCCCAAAGATCAAAAAGTACGGCTCTGACGGCAAGCCAGTCAGCTGAGGGGCAGCAGTAAAGCTTAAAAGCGATTTTCCATACAGGTTAGCTGTCGATGAAGCGCCCCTGACAAAGGAGCTTTTGCAACAACAATACAAGGTAGCAGTGGCAACTCTCCGCGGCCGTCCATATTATGAAATCACACATGCGCTAAAGCAGATGGGGATAAGGTACGATTCGATGTCGCCAGAGGAAGCGGCCGATTCTGATTGCAAGGTCGTAATTACCACGCGCGACGAGGCCGGCTCCATCAGTAGTGCTGTCACAGGGAGGAAGGCAATGATGGTGATGCTTGACACCGAGCTTGTAAGATATCCTGCCATAGCCAAGGCAAAGATGCTAAGGAGCATCGCCGGCCCACAGGTCGACGATCAGCTCACCATTGGCATCGACCCCGGCAACAGGATTGGGATCTCTGTCATGTACCTGCACGAAGAAATAGCAAGCATTGTCGAGTCGTCGCCTGCAAGCGCGGTAGAGGAGATCTCTGCAGTGCTTGAAGGCGTCATCTCACGCAGAAAGGTGGTAAAGATCGGTGACGGCAACATCAGGATGGCACTTTCGATGGCGTGGGCGGTAAAGAAAAAGTTCCACAATGACGTTGAGGTGGAGATAGTGGACGAGCACGGCACATCCCGGCCGCAAACCAACGAGGTAAACAGGCGAGGCATCCGCGACAGGCTATCTGCAAGGACAATTGCGTTTCGCTCTGGCAAGCCATACTACCTGTCGCCAAGATAATGACAGTCGCACATTTTATACCATCATACGCTTTTGCGAAGTCTTTTTTTGTGGAGATATATGTGCTATGTTCCAGTTTCTACAACTTCAAAACTTGCTGTACCAGTATTGCCATGATAAGTCACCACGACAGTGTATTGCCCCGGAGAAAAGTTCTTCAAAGTTGTGAAGAAACTACCATCCGATGAGACTCCCGCAACGGTGTTGTATACAACCTTGCCTGAGGAGTCAGAAACATCCACCTGTGCCACTGTACCAGAAACTGGGTCATTCACCTTCCCGGTAACTTGGGGTATTTCATTTGGACCAAATCTGTCGCTATCAATTGTTACAGTAATAATTTGTTCGCTGCCTCCGCCCCCACTATTTTCGCTGCCGCCGCCAACTGAACCATTCCCTCCTTCTTCTGTTCCAGTATCCGTTTCCGTGGCTTGGCAAACACTTTCAATTGACATCGCAGGCCCTGGCGTCGACGAACAGTTAATGATGGACTCTACTGTGCCAACAATTGGCTGCCCTGCAAAATGATGACCCGCACTTTCATCATCTATCGCAATAATGATTGATGAGCCATCCCTGATACTTATGACAACCGGTACGCCCGTCCATGTTACGCTGTTATTTGTTCCTACATCGATTGTACCATTGGTAAAGAAGTTATTATCAGAATCACGAATGCCAATCTCGCCTGGCTCGAAGTTTAGCAATTGATGGGTATGGGATTTGCCTAGTTCCTGTGATGAAGGTATAGCGGCCATGCTTCCTTCAAACTGCACTACGTTGCCATCCCTAACATGCATGCTCCAGACGCCTTGCAAATCATATTTTAGAAATTTTGTAATAAAGGTAACAGCGTTTATCGTTCCATTAGCGTCAAAACTTTGCGCGTCCGCAGTTGGTGCTTCTGAATTTTGGAGCGATGATGATGATGATGATGATGATCCATTGCCCTCGTCTGTTGATGGATTCGTGACGGAAGTACCTATTGCAACGCTCGTGTTCTGGTCGCTGACTGGCTTTGCAAATGCAAGAGGCATAACTATCCCCGACGATGCGACAATGAGGCCTATCGTCAATAAGTACAGCACCTTGTCAGAAGCAGACATTATGTAACGTATAGCGTTAGGGTAGTTTTAAAGCTTTGAGTAAATGTGGCAGATAATGCGCTTATTGTGAAAATTAAAGGTAGGGCAAAAGCATAGTATTGCAAATTTTTGCCTCAAAACTAACTATTATTGTATTTTGCAAATTGCATGTTACCACAAATACCCTTCCTTGTTCTCCCTCTCGCTATCACACCTGCATTTTTGAGGTGCACTATATATTGGAATTAAATGCGTAAAGGAGATAACATTCTATCAAAATCGCTATTGCAATTATAAGATAAGGCAATTAGCAGAAATTATATCAAATAATTACTAGGGTAGAAGGTGGCGTCAGATTTTTTATTTGCTTGAAGCTTATTATGCTGACATGTCTTTTTTCAACAAAAAGAAATCCGTTAGAGGCAGTAATGGCAGCGGTGGTTTCAGTCCAAGAAATGCAGCCATGCTCATTTTGGTAGTTGCTGCGTTCAGCTTGGTGATAGCACCAGCGGTAAGTAGTAGCATGGCAAGACCGGCAGCAGCGGCTTCCGCAGAACCTACATTCCGAACACAACAAGCTCCGATTGCCACAGATGCTGTGGGCAACCTTAGCGGTAACGAGGGGGCAGCGGACAGTGGCAATAATACCGGTGGTGGCGGTAACGAGAATGGTAATGCACAGTGTCCTCCGGGCTTTCAATGCCTTATCCGCGGAGACGTCGGTGCTACCAAACAATTTGCACTCGATATATCTGCTACGGGGAAGGTAAGTGGTTCCAACGCACTTGCAACGGCAAAAATAGAAGCCATAGTAGACATCGATACCAAGAAGGGCTCTATTTTGCGAGTACAAGAGAATTCAGTCTCTGGAAGCGCAGAGATCAAAGACAGGAATGGTAACACCGCTGCAACTTTGGATCTTAGCAACATCACATTCGACGTCAAGGGAGCAAAATTGACCGTCAATGCAGATTTCACAGACCAGGATGATGATAAAGGCAAATTCACTGCATCATTATTCGCCAAGGACAAGATAGACGCCAACAGTAGCACCGTAACGTTGAATAGCAAAAGTAACAGCCTGTCAATAAATTATAATACAGTGAACCAAAGATTCACGGCAACAGGCAACAGTGTAGAGGCTGAGCTCAGCTTAACATGAGATAGCGTGTGTGTAAGGTAGAGGATGATGAATCCGAAAAGAAAAGGAGATGTAGAGTAGTAGCATTATCTGACGCCGATGATCAGAGGAGAATTGCTGACAACACCAATTTCACCCTTCTCTCCTTTTCTTTATGTCACATTCCCTAGCGCTCTATTCCGTGGATAGAGACTCTGGGGACGGGCATTTATTTAGAGGGTGAATTCTTTGCCGTACGCATCACGGAATCTCATGAACAGAATGGCGCATTCGCGTCTGTCAAATGAGTATCTTTCGCCATCAATCTCTCGAGTTACCTCGTGGCTCCCGAGAGTGTTGCCGCAGAATGAGCAGGACCTACTTCCCGTCATCGTCTTGGCCTTCGTAACTGCATTCTTGGGTAGATGCTTGCCCAAATTGCCTTCCGCAAGGTTCTGTTCGCGGGAGAATGCAAGTAGCCTTTCGAGAGCCTCCTCCGATGTGTCGGACGGTCCCCCACCAGTTTGCTCAAGGAGTTTGTTGAAACTCCTGCCAACGTTTGTTATGGCGATGATGGAGCTGTCAGAATCCTTTGAATCGATCCATCTGAGCGTCTTTAGTAATCTTAGGTATCTTATGAGCGCGGAATAGTTCAAACGCGCCCTCCCCGCAAGCACCGTTCTCTTCATGTCTCCCTCATCCGAGAGAATTGAGAGTATCCTGGTTATGACATCCACGGAGAACGAGTCATCCTTCAAAAGTTGTACCACCTGATTAGTAGCAGTTGTGACTCTATAAAGCTGGCCCACTTATTTAAGAAATATCTTTTGTCGGGGTGTGTGTATAGACACGCACGTTCTTCTTTAATATCGAGTCTAGAAAGGAAGGCCTCAAAAGAACACTGAGCCATTGATACTTATCCTTGCGTCCGTATTTAGCGCTGAGCACCGCCTAAATAATCTGATGCCAAAGTTAGTAGTAGTATATGTTGTTGTGGGCAAAAGTTGACATTTGTGGGGATCTGGAAAAACGAACCCTAGGACACTATGGAAAAAGAAGAAAACGCAACATAATTTTCGCAAGGGAGGAGGCATCCTGTATCTTTGACTAGCGGGTTGAGATTTGAGTCCTCTGAAACGTGTGCTATCATGATGGTTGACATGGTAAATTCTACGCGGACCGCTTGTCAGCTCGGTAATTCGTCCAAACTGAGGCTCTTTTACGAGATTTTCATCAACACCATGTCACGTATCGCAACACGTCTTGATGCTAGAGTCGTCAAGAATGGCGGCGACAGCATTATCTGCTATTTTCCTGGAACTAGGGATTGCGTGGACAAATCCTGCTTGTTGCCGGTACTAACTTGCGGTCTGGAAATGATAAATGCGCGTATGGCTCTAAATTATGGCCTCCAGTCCATAGGCTTGCCTGCGGTGAGTTATCGTATCAGCGCTGATTATGGGAGGCACGAAGTTGCAAAAGACCCCTACTCTGACACTATCGATCTATTCGGGCCGACAATGAGTCTTTGTGCAAAAATAAACTCGCTATCGCCTGCAAATAGCCTGGTGATTGGAGAAGACCTTTACGAGATCGTGAAAACATTTTCAGATTTCACTATTACCAAGTGCGGTGAATACCGGCTTGACGAATTCAGGAGTTACCTTCTATACGTTGTTTCAAAAGGATCCAGCAAAGAAGATGACAATGACGTTCTAACAGGCCGGCGAGACTGCATAATAGAAGAGAGGACGCAAGACAAAGAAGTATTACATCTCTGACACCATGATTGATTGCCTGCTCTGCTTTTCCAGTCGAAAAAATATGATGCGGCGAATTCTGATGGATGATAATGGCAGTGGTAGTAGCAGTAGCGTCGCCAGCGCTATTTCTGCTGTCGGAGCAAGCCTCCGCAAAGTATACTACTTGCGGGTTACTACAAAATGACGGCCAAAAGGGAGGACGCGAGAGAGATAAGTCATTGCGTACTGTGTGGACGGCCCATAGCTGGAAATGAATTTGTGGAAACAATCGATAGCATGAATTATAGCTTTGATACAAAAACATGCATCATAACATTCAAGAAGCTGCACTCTGTGTATGGAAGCGAATTCATGACTGATTTTGTAAACCAGGGGTTTCGTTAATCACTTTTGATTTGCTGCGACATTGCCAGCTTTTCAAGCTGTTTTGCAAATGGATGTTCAGGATGCTCAAGAACTGTCAGGAACTCTTTTCTGCTAAACTGTATGTCGCAATAGCACGGGACGGCAGAAATCAAATCCATGCCAACCTGTTCGGATAAGGTTTTCCCTATCTCTTGCTCGTCTGTAACTGGCAGGGAAGAAATCATCCTCGTCATCTCTTGTTTGTCGTGGTGGATATGTAAATGAGGAGCTTGCGACGACTCGGGTACGCAGTAGCCTGCCACCCTGTTCAACAGGAGATATGACTTGGCACCAAACCTCGTAAACGAATTGTAAAGGTCTGTAGCCATCTTTCTTGTCCCTTCGATGTCGAGATCTCCAAATTTTAGCGTCAGGAAAATTGCGTCAGCCAACGCCAGCGCGTTTATCGACCAGTACCTTACCCCCGGGCTGGTGTCGACAATTATGTAGTCACAATCATACCTGTCAATTATCTCTTCTCTAACCTGTATAAATTTACGAAGGAATTCAATTTTATCATTTTTCTGCTTGCCGATGCCTCCTTCCATCTTGTAGATCTCTTCCTTCTGTGGATTGGAAAATCCCACCCAGAGTTTTCCAGTCTTCTTGCCTGGATCTGCAACAAGCTTGCTCACCGTAGATGATATGTCGACCATTACCTCAGACAGCTTTGCATTGCCCGATAGTAGGTCGTTGAGCCACGTTTCAGGATAATAATCAAAATAAACCTGCAGGCTTGGAGCGTATACATCCAGATCAAGCAGTGTGACATTGTAGCCTTCACTGGCAAGTTTGGCTGCAAGGTTGGCAGCCAGGGTAGTCTTGCCCGTGCCTCCTTTGTACGAGTGGAAGGCTATGGACCTTGTTGTCATAATATCTCAATAATCGAAGGAAACTATAAAAGATAATGACTGAGGATTTTCCGAATCTGAGGGGGTTAACCAACAAGTCTCCTAAACCAGGCAGGAATGTAAAAGAAAATATCCGTACACTCTAAGCTCTCACTTACCACTCTGTAATAATCATCCTTTATCGCTTCTGCCTTTATAGTTGCGATGTCATAGTCAAGAAATCATTTCTGGCATTCTAGGTTTGTCGTTCCTGAAAACTACTCTGAATGGGCTCTGTTAACTTGCCGTCAGCAAGGCATATGTCTCATATACCATGAGCAAACGACAACAGTACCTTAGAAAGCTATATCAGGTAAGCCATGAAAGGATCTCCGTTAGGCCGAAGGATTTCAAGAAGAAAATGAATGAACTCGATGGGAGTGAAAGTAGCATCTTGGAATATGATGGCTTGTTGGGGAAGATAAAGGATGGCTACTCCCAATGGAAAGCATCGTTGTCCTCATCACAATGGGAAAAAGAAACGCAATCATTCTCCGTCAGGTTTGCATTTGATACGAATAAAACACAACGAGAGTTATCGTTAGCGGCAACCAAGAGACTTCTCCGAGAAGGAAAAGCTCCAAAAGGCAGACCCTTCTGGCAATGGGGAATCACGCCACTGCAAGACCTCGGTGAAGCTGAAGCGCAATTAGAACTGTTCACCGAGATCCTTAGATCTAAGAATGATTTATCGCTACAGACAATTTTGCGATGGCACGATAAGATATTCAGCGCGACCAAGCCTAGCATTGCGGGCAAGATAAGAAAACACCAATCAACGATCTCTGGCAGCAGATTCACGCCACCATCTCCACTAGAATTATCGGCATTGATGAGAGATTTGTTTGCATGGTACAAGACAAGCAAAGGAAAGATTCATCCCGTAGAGCTGGCCGCGCTGATGCATCTCAAATTAGTATCCGCTCATCCGTTTGTTGATGGCAACGGCAGGATTGCGAGGCTAGCAATGAATTTTATCCTTTTTCGAAACGGTTATCCAATGTTCAAAATCCCATATGAATGGGTGGATGGATACTATAGGGCAATCGAAGAATCGCAAGTCAACAATTGCCAAGAAGCTTTTCTAGCATGGTTTGCCAGAGCATATGTTATTGTCAATGCCAGATATAGTACCTCCGAACTACCCAAGCGGTCCCAAAAACAAAAATGATTCTTCTTTGATATTATCATTTTTTTATTCCGAGAAAGGCTTTCTCAAGCAATATGAATATCGACAGGAGTTACCTTGACCAACATAATAATTCAGCAAAATTAGGAACTGGAACAGAGGCTTGACTTTCCTAGATTGTGTTGTTGTCCAAGCACACTAATCGTATATGTATCTCGAATTAATGGTTATGGGTTCCAAATATCATGGAATTTGCCTGCGGAGTACAACGCGTTCGACGTCACCCATTTTTGATGCTCTGATGTCAGCGGCAATTCGTCCAGCAAATCGTTAAGGTCGTCGCGATGTTGCTGGTCTAGCTCCGAGTGTTTGATTATTGTCCTAAATGCCTCTTCAGGATAATCAGTTATTTTTCTAACTAACTGGATCCACTCTGATGATGGTGGGTTCCCTTCCAAAAATGCAATATATCCTAGCAAGCTTACGGGATGCCAATGATTTATCCAGTAATACTGGGATCCAACAAGCTCGGCAACTACTTGAGACGGCACCCTTTCTAAACATTCACGACGGGGGACGCCAATGACCTCGAGATCTTGTATCAGCCATTCATCATGTCCTGTTTCCTCCTTGATATGCCTCTCAAAGTAACTCGCGAGGCTAGTGAGTAGTAGCGGGTTCTTTTCATCAGCCAGCAGCACTGTGCATCTATGACGAGCAACTTCCATAAGAGGAACGCTGGCTCTGATAATCGAATGCGCCTTAATCAGATAATCCTTGAACCAGGCGCGGGCGTTCTCAATTGACATTGAAGAAGAAGCGAACTGATTGCTTCTTCCATCACGCATCAGCGCAAGCTTGATTCTGAGCTTGCTACCAAATTGTTCGGCAGAATTATCAGTTCTTTGCGAGTAAACCATCTTTTTACTGCTCACTCCCACCTGAAAATCCGGATTCTGCCGTGATTCAGCGTGCCCTCCTTTGTCTAATTTTTTCTATTTCTCCAGCTACTTCATTGACATAATCCTTCATATCATTCTCAGGGATGGAGGCATCGATGCCTGTCTCTTGCCACACAGTCTGATTGTGTTTCTTTACGATTTCAGTCGTTACTCTTTCCACTTCATGGTTTAGGTCGGCTAATCCTATGTTGTCGAGAAGTTTGGATTCATCGAGCAGAGATTTCCGAATGGTCTGGCGCAGTCTTATATCGCCCGCTATTGTGATTGCGCAAGAGTAGATGCCAGAGAAGAACAGGTAAGTGCCATAGCACAAGAATGAAACCGAAATAATTCCAAACGGCAGATATGATCCGCCGGATGGGTTGGCAAAAAATGCAACAAAAAGAATCGTAACGCCTTTCGCGGAAAGAAGAAGATATCCGCTTAATCTAGATTGGGTAATCCCTCTATGATGCTTTGATATTTTTATAAATGCAAAGCCTAGCAAGAAGCCTTCTGACAAAATCCCGCCGAAGGCGATCATAGTGTATACAATTACGTTCGGGTCAAACACCGTAGTGACTGAAGACTGAAAAATTAGGAAGAATGTTACACCTATTATAATGCTCACAAGCGGCAGAGAGATCATCAGCCAGTACTTTCTGGGTCCAAATGAATTTGCATAATGCCTTAACATCACAGCAGTCGCAGCCCAGATAATAAACGATAGTGGAATGACTAGCCAGTTTACGACGGAAAGAATCACATACAATCCTGTAAGGTCGACTGGATTTGCCTGAAAGGGCTTTGTTTCTGATGAATGGGAACTAACCGAGAAAGATGATGTCTGAGTCATGATAACAATTTGGGGAACAATCCCCAACGCCAATACGCTTGCAATTAACGCAGAAGAAACGAAATATAGCAACACGAGTAAATTCCGCCTTACTCTGTACCACTGGATGAGCTTATAGGACATCAAGAGCATGAATCCTATGGATGCTGCCCAACTCATCCCCGTTAGTGTTATCATTATGTAAGTATAGTATTGTGATGTAAAGATCATTTGCAATGTAATTACAATCAACAGAGCAAGGATGGAATATTGAATGAAGGGCATAATGCGCGATGCGAAATTGAGTATATTGTTGGAACTGAATTCAGATCTTATCTTTCTTGTGTCAGAAAGGACGAGCCTTCCTCCAAAAATGACTGCAAGAATCGCAATCGCAGAAAACAAAGTAACTCTCGCTGACTCGGAAAACGACTGATTGACGAAGGTAGACAGGTCACTTAGAAGCGAATCCATCAGCAAGACAGCTATAAAAACGACCGCCAGAATAGAATGAACGGAAGAATTACCCTGTGATCCAGATAAACTCCGGGTCGCAGAGAATTTCTCTGGATTCATAATTTTTTTGCCTAAACCATTAGTAGTAAGAGACAGGCTCCGGTATCCAGCAATGAACAGACCGCATCTTTTCTCGGAATTTTGCCACGGCCTCAAGTTCTTCCATTGTAGCCGCAGATACTACCTTTTTGGCGTGTTCAGATAGATTGGTATAATTGAATCCAAATTTGTCTTGATGACGATCGATAGCTTGCGCAGGGTTTTCCACAAATTCTTTTCTAAATGTCGGATTGTTCCACGCTTGGATGTACACTAACCAGATCTTCTCCTTCTCTGCATCAGTTATTAATTCGGCCATTCAGAATGTGATGTCAATAACTTTTATTTAAGTATAGTAAATGCAAGGTAGTGAATATAATTAGAGTATTTGAATGTAGAAAATGCATAATAGGTAATATAATTACAGTATTTAGGTGTAGAAAATGCAAAATTATCTCAGAGGTGTTTGGGTCTCTCTCTCTTCCTCTAATAATAGTAATAGTGATAGTAATGAGATCCCAAAATTGATTGTGGATTAATCTGAATCCGGAAGAGCAAGCTTTATGGTCTGCTTCCAAGCAGTACAAAGTAATTACTTGTCTTGGCTTCTGCCGGAGGTAAGGAACGTTAGTGGGAATCGAGAGCTCTGATATGCCTGGCAATATTTCTTCTTCTGAAAACAGTCGCTTTTTTCCAGATTGGGATTGGGAAGAACTTTACTCGTATGGACCTCGAGTGAAGCGGCTGCCATGGTTCACCGAGCACCTTGATGCCGATCTAAAAAATGAACTGAACATTCGCAAGATTTCAAGTGGGAAATTTTTGGACATTGGGACTGGCGTGGGTTCACATGCAATAGAGCTATCCAAGCTTGGTTTTGAAGTGACTGCTACAGATATTTCTCAAAATGCAATTGATCGTGCGAGAGCTCTTTCCAAGGATGTAACATTCTTCGTTGACGATATCATTCATTCCCGACTTTCCGAAGAGGGTTATGTGTTTGACTATGCCTTTGACAGGGGATGTTTTCACACCTTGGATCCAAAATATAGATCGCAGTATGTTACCCAAGTAAAGAAATTGATTGTTAGCGAGGGTCTATTTTTTCTAAAAACATTTAGCACAAAGCAGCCCCAAGGTCCCGGCCCACACAGGTTCTCTACTGACATGATGGCAAAATATTTTGGAGATCACTTCAAGATACTGAAGTCGATAGAAACCGTGTATGAGGGAACTCTGCGCGTATTGCCCAAGGCACTTTTCACAGTTATGGCCAAGATGTAGCAGAATAGTAATACCACGAAGACTACCCTGACTCTATATGGCTCTGTTAACTTACCGTCGACTAGGCATCTGTCTCATCTATATCATGAGAAAACGGCAAGTTAACAGTACCCCCTTACTTTCAAACTCTAGAGGTTACTCTGTTTGTATAGGAATGGAAAAGGAAAAAGTTGCCCCTTTTCCGTCTGCATTGTTTTGAGCCCAAATCTTGCCGCCGTGTGCCTCTACAATGGCCTTTGACACATAGAGGCCCAACCCTGTTCCTCCAAGATTATCTCGAGACGAGGCCGAAGCAAATTTTTGAAATAGCCGGGGCAAAATGTCCTGTGCAATTCCACTTCCAGTATCTTTGACCTTGACTACTACTGCCGCCCCTCTTCCTAGGCCCTCGAAGCTCTTCTTTTCTGTAGATACAGTTATTTTTCCTTCTACTGTAAACCTGACGGCGTTTTGCATAAGATTGGTCATGACTTCGTACAATTTCGACTGGTCTGCTTCGACAACTAGGTTTCCATCATTGTGATTGGGCTCAAATACAACCTGTATGCTGCCTCTTTTGCTGTCTGGCATAGACTCGCTTGCATCGACAACCACATTATTGATGAGTCTGCCAAGGTCAAACTTTTCTTTGTGTAGACTGAAATTTCCACTTTCAATTCTTGCAGCCTGTAATATATCCGAAGAAAGCCGCTCCAGTCTCTTGATGTTTCGGAGAATAATGTCATAGTACCCTTCTGAAAGTATAACCATGTTCTCCCCATTAGGATCTCTGATGCTTCTGACTGTGTCAATTGATGTCAAGATTGGGGTGATTGGCGTACGCAGCTCGTGAGCTGCAATGTTGATGAACTCTTTTTGCAGCCTGTCGTGCTGTTTTAGCTGCTCATTTGCGGCCAAGAGTTCGGCTGTCTTGGAGGCCAGCGCTTGTGTTCTGTCTGCAACGGTTCTCTCTAGTTTCCTGTTCCACAACAATACCAAAGCGCCAATAAACACAGCCGCAGTCCCTATCACGGCTATCCTAGCCATGCTAGTAAATCTCTGCTGATCGATAAATGCCTCCACATCAGCAGCACTTCCATGGGATACTCTTGTGAAGACGACTGCGAAATTGGTATTGTCAAGCTTGACATATGAATATGCAATGCTGACCGTCTGGCCATCGCCATAAGTGAAGTCTGACACACCATCATCAGACCCAGAAGAAGAAGATGATGGTGGTGATGAGGATGAATTGGCAAGTGCATATCTTGTGAATTCCTGCAGTCCGCCGCTGCTGTTGCTAGTATCATCCGCTGCCTTCTCCTCCACGCCAGCTATTGCATCTTGGTATTCTTTGCTAAAGTAGTTCATTCCCAGAAGGCTTGGGTGCTTGGTCGTCTGAAGGATGGTTCCCTTCATATCCAAAATGTCCATGGCAATTTCCTTTTCTCCTGGATAGATCTGGCTGCCAAGGTAATTGTTTACCTTTGCAAGTGGAATTCCTGCGTATATCACGCCTTCAAAGCTGCCGCTCTGGCTATCTATTATGGGGTAGGAGATAAAAAGCCGGTCTATCCCGTCATCATCAGGTGATTTTTCCGCCGAGCTGGCATAGCCTTTTTTGGCGTCCCTCGCATTGATGAACCAATCCCGGTCGCTTTTGTCTGCTCCAAAGAAGAACTGAGCCGAGTTTTCATTATCGGTGATGCTGCTTGTCCGGTCTATCCTGCCATCTTTATCAAGCCATCCATAAAAGTCAGTCATGTCACCGCTTGTCTGCTGTGTAATTTCCAATAATGTACTGACTTTTTCGATGCTCTTCTCTTGGACAGACGATGCTTGCGCAATCATCTGTACGTTTTGCTGAATGCCACCAAGCTTGTTTGCAAGCGAATTAGCCAAGTCATGTGCTAATATGCGGGCGCTTGCCCTGTTTTCTCCTGCGGCAATTTCGGTTATCTTGTTTGATGCATCATTGAAAAATTGATAACTGGAAAAGGCCAGTAAAATGGCAATTAGAGCTATTGAAGAAACTAATAGAAGTGGTTGATTCCACTTTATTGCTGTAATATTCATCATTGCTAAGCCGTCTCTATAAATGGTCTATAATATTTAATCTGATGTTAAGAGCGTCCGTGTGTGTCACTCTCATAATAATAGGAGTAGGCTTGCGGCCTATGTTTGTTAAGAGAGAGGAAAGACTATAAGGAGCTGGCATAAAGGCTATACAGGTTTCCGGTCTTGCTACCCACATAACTCCAGGTCTCTGGAGGAGTGGACAGTAGTTTGAAAGCGTCCTTCTGCTGCTTATCCAGCTCCTCGTAAACATACTGGCCAATTACAATCTGGTTTGGTTGCGCAAGACCTGTAATTTTGGATGCGATGCTAATAGTATAACCAAGGATGTCGTGGCGCACTTTTCTAATAGTTATCTGTTTACCATCCATGACCAATGAATGAAGGTCCCATCCATACTCCACCACTACATTTTCTCCCAGATCTATTCCTATACGAACATCTAGTTCTGAATAGCCCTCTTGATTCAGGATGACGTTGAACCCTTCTTTCACTGCCCTGATCATAGATCTCGCACAGTGCACTGCATTTGTGCACGGCATGTACGGATTGGACTTGTCCGGAATGACAAAAAATGCGAGTATGGCATCGCCCAAGTATTTCAGTACGAATCCGCCATATGCCGACACCACAAGAGATATTTCGTACGTGAATCCGCGGACTATTGCGGCCAACTTGTCCGCGGGCAACGTCATCGAAAGCTTTGTCGAGCCGACTATGTCGATGTACAGTATCACGAAAGTGGCTTTGGACCCTGCCATTTTTTCAAGGATGTCCCGTGTGTCTTCGTCCGAAATGTTAAATTCCATTTCTCCTTTCAATGAATTCCACATTGCCAGTTGGGCTGACTTGATGATGTTCCCTATGTTGACAACTGCATCAAGGTAAAACATGCCTAGCAAGGCTCTATCGAAAGAAGAAGAGGAGGTCTGTTTGACCGATGTTTTTTCCTTCTCCTCCTCTGCTTCTTTGGAAATTCTATCTTTAATTATTCTATTGACTTCTTCTTCGCTGATATCGAGTTGTGTTGCAATCACCTCTGGAAAAATGCCCGCATTGTATAGATTAAACACGGTTTGCTTTAGTTTTGATTGCAATCGGAATGTGTATCCCTCTTTTGCACACGTATCATTAGGTACTCATTCTTATTAATCCGCGCATGTTACGCTGTTTCTTCTTCTTCGTCTCTCTCTCTCTACAGGCGGGCGGTTATAGAAAGAACCGTGTTCATCAGGACTCAAAAGCTCTTTGAGCCGAGCAAGCAGGGCCTTTTTAATTATTATTACTGCACTTCCTTTTTTTCTTTCTTAGAAATTCCTGCTCTGGTACTGTCTTCAAGAATTTTGGCACTATATCAGATAAATGACAAGGCGATGAAAATAGATACTGGGAGTGTGGGGGGAGCATTCCTAATCAAATCTATCCTTACAATACGTATTGTATTACATGCGCAAAGAAAAGACCGTTGGGTACGGTTTACTGTCCCGAGTGTGGCAGAAGGGTTCGCACGCACAGCTATCACCGAAGCAAGTCTCGTAACAAGTACGAAGCCGCAGAACGAATAGTTTGAAAATCTTGGAGCCTGGCATAGAAGAATTAAAATTGATACTTACGGAGTGCGTTAGCTCGTAAAACAGGCTGAAAGAGTGAGCCCGCCATGAGATGATGATGGAAAGAAAGATATGTGGCAGTGCCTCGGGAACCATATATTCTGGCTAAGACCCAATCATGGTCAGTTATTATTTCATGACCTTCTTGCTGCCTTGTTTGCTTTGTTGGCGTGCTCTGCCGTTTTTTAGACTCCTTCTCCGCCTTCAACTCGGACTTCTCTGCTTTCTCTGCTACTTTCTTCGCTTTGCCTGCCTCTTGGTCATTAAATAAATTAATTAATATTCATCAATGCCAATCGAAAACGATGAAAATTAATTCTGAGGATTTTATTGTATCTACTGCCGGTAGAAAAAAAGTAAATCTGAAGCACCGGCCAACTATTGTGAAACCTCTATACGGATCAAAGAAGCAGTACAAAGAGATCCTCAATGAACACATTGAAGAACTCAGCTCGTTACAAGAGCTGCTCTTTGCATCAAACCGCTACTCTTTGTTAGTGATCTTTGAGGGAATGGACGCAGCAGGTAAGGACAGCGCCATCAAGCATGTGATGTCCGGTGTTAATCCTCAGGGCTGCCAGGTATTTAGCTTCAAGCGTCCTACACCAATAGAACTTCAACATGATTTTCTGTGGAGGTATGTTGTCTGTCTGCCTGAACGAGGGCGGATTGGCATCTTTAACCGTTCTTACTACGAGGGAGTGCTAGCCGCTCGTGTGCATCCGGAAGTAGACCTTCGTAGCGAAGGATTTCTTGACCAAGACGACGGGCCAGCTGCAGATGAGGAGAAGAAAAAAGAAGAAGTGTGGGAACAAAGGTACGAGTCTATTGTGAATTTGGAGAAGCACCTGTATCATAACGGGACAAGAATAATCAAGATCTTCCTTCACCTTTCAGAGGAGGAACAGCGAAAACGTTTCCTAGAGCGTATCGATGATCCAAAGAGGAACTGGAAATTCAGCTTGGCAGATGTTGAGGAGAGGAAGTTTTGGCATGACTACATGAAGGCTTATGAGGACTGTCTCAGTGCAACAAGCACCACTACCTATGCCCCTTGGTATGTTGTTCCAGCAGATAACAAGGAGAACGCCCGGCTTATCATTTCAGAGATCATTTTGGAGACCCTGAACGGGCTAGAGATGAGCTATCCGAAACTGGATCCCAAACGTCTGGATGAATTGCAATCCACCCGCAAGAAGCTACTGCTTAACAAATGAGACCACCCGTACACGCACACATACATATACACAAAAAGGACAAGCAAAAGATTTCTGAATAATCTCTCATATCTTGGAGAGACCAAGATATGTGCATGTTGGGAAACGCTTTTATTTTTAGTCACAAAATTTCACTCCGAGCGAGTGCAAAGTTAGCCTGGCAGCCCGGTTAAGGTACGAGCTTCTTTCCAAGCTCGGGATCGCGGTTGTTATTCTTTCTCTCTCCACCTCGCTTCCTCTCCCCCCTCTATCCCTCCTACCAGCTTTCTATCCGCAGCCCCGGCACTCTTTCAAAGTGCTTTCTGTTACGAGTTACGATGGACTGTTTGTTCGTAAGGGCCATGCTGGCAATAAAGAGGTCAAGTTCTCCTATGGAGTTGGACTTTAATTTATCTGCAAGTTCTCCCCACAGTCTTGCAGATCCATAGTCAAGGTTCAGTATAGAGAATCTACTCAGGATTTTTTCTATTCGTCCAATGGCCCGGTCAGTGTTACGCGACGCATGGGCGCCATGATATAGCTCTGCTACATTTATGGTCGTTGTGTACACGGGTTCGCCTCTTTGTTCAAGTTCGTCTAGTTTTGCAATGGCAGCCGGACTGCCTCTATCTAGATCGGCAATAAAATCAGAATCAGCACATACCATATGGATTTTTTTGCCTCTCTTAAAGCTCTACCTTTCTAGTTTTGAAATTCTTGCGTAATTTGCGGCTTGCCGTTTCAATCGCATCTGCCAGCTCGGAGTCAGGACCTAATTCCAGGAGAACTGCCTTGATCGCGGCCGGATTACCCCTTTGAAATTTGCGCAGGATCACGTCTGAGAAGGATTCCCCTTCTCTCTTCTCGGCCTTCAGCGCCTTGTATGCATCGTCAGTTATAGTAATTGTAATGGTAGCCATGTATGTATACATATGCAGTGCACTTACATGCATTTAAGCCTTATTCCATAGATCATTGCATAGTACTCTTGCCACTGTGGTAACAATGATGATTATTATTATGGCGGTGCTTATTCTGGTTATGATGCGTATGGCTCTGTAACTTGGCAAACGCTTTTATCTTCAACTTCGAAATTCCACTTTGGATAAAAGTAGAAGCGAAGTTAGCCCAGCCCGGTTAAGGTACGAGCTTCCCAAGCTCGGGATCGCGGGTTCAAATCCCGCACTTCGCACCTTTTTCCTTCTCATTTTAACTGGATTGTTGACAAAATTGTTGACAATGGGGATTTTCAAGCAGGGCTCTGTAAACTACGGCAATTTCTTGTTGACAACGGCGGCGAGAACAGCAATAGTAATAATCATCATCATAATAGAAGTGGTGGCTTTGAGTTAGATAGCAGCTATAGCGTGCAGTACCTGTCTATGCAGGATGCAAGGGAAAGAATCTACCTTGAGCACTTTTTAATTGCAGTGCTGAACCCGGTGTTTTTACGGACATAAAAAATAGAGATCATTTTTTCAAAGCGCAAAAACAGCGCATCTGAGCAAGCCGTATGGCCGTGTGTGTGTATGGATGTATTATGGAAGTAATGACTATGCAGTAGTAGTGGTGGGAGGAACAGCAGTAGCAGGCGCTACAGTCCCTTGCTCTTCATCCCCTCGGCGCTTTTCCAAGATATCTTCTGCCGCGCGCTTGGCGCTTGAAAGACTGGCGTCCAATAGCAATCCTTCGTGGCCAACCCAGTCCCCTACTATATACAGATTCTTTGCGACGCTAACTTTGACCGGCGGTCTTCCTCGAATCCCGCCTTGAGATGCAGTTACTAGGGCATTTGAGACTACCATGTTTGGTAAGAACCTCTTTTTGACCAGCACCTTGCGCCATCCCGGCTGCATAAGGTCTAGCAGTCTCTCCAGTTCATTTTCCGTAGCCCTGGGATCCATGTCAGTTAAAGATCCAATGTATTTGACCACGTGTATTACCGCCGCTGGCCCTTGTACTTCTACGGAGTTACTACTATTACTACTACTGCCGCCGGCGCGCGAAGAAGGTGCAAGTTTTGCAAATGCCGAGTGCACAGACAGGTACAATGGTTTGTCTATTCCAAAGCCTGCAAGTCTGTCCGGCCTTGGCAGGCTATTCAATGCAACATCGAGAGTCGCGACCCTGACAGGTATTGCCTCCTTGGCAGCCCTTGTGATCACTTCTGGTCTCTGCTCTTTGCTGAATAATCTGTACGCATCTGAAGGACTTGTGGCTATCACAAGAGAAGTTGCATTGATCTGGCTGCCATCGGAAAGGTCGGCCGTCCAGGCACCATTACTTCTCTGTTTTACACCCACAGCTTTTTTACCCGTCAGTATCTGGACATTTTTTTCTCCCGCATCCAAGGCGGCGTCTCGAAGTCCATCGACGAGCGTCTGCCACCCCTCATCAACGTAAAGTACCCCACCAGATGATGCCAGCTTGAATTGAGCCAGAAGCGAACCGGCACTTGCAAACTTGGGATCGTTGCTGTAAGACGATACCCTAAGGTAGGTTTCTAACAGCTCTGCAAAATCCTGATGTCGTATCTCTTCCTTCTTCCAGCTGTCTAGGCTGATGGAATCAAACTGCGACGTCTCCATCTTGGAGAGTGAAGCAAGAAAGCGAATGGCTTCGATTTTACTGGAAAGCGACAAAAGCTTTGACGACATCATAGAATATAGACCACTTGGTAGTGGAAACACCTTGCCTTCCTTTATTGCGACATATCCCGACGGCGAGCCTCCGTGGTATTTTACTCCAAGCTCTTGCAAGATCTTCACGGCCGGTCCTGCAAGATATAGTGCATGAGGACCTTGGTTAAAGTGATACCCTTCAAAATCAGCCGTTCTGGCGCGCCCTCCAATGCTGCTTGACTGCTCGGTTATCACCACAGTCTTTCCGGCACGAGCCAGATACACTGCGGCAGTCAGGCCTGCCATTCCTGCACCTACTATCAAAACGTCTGTGCTGGTTATAGTAGCAGGAGCAGCTGCTGCTGTTGTTGATGATGATGCTGATGATGCTGATGTTGATAACGCTTGAAGGGGCTTGTCGCCTCTATCTCCAATGTCATGATCGTTATCGCCAACACCGTCGCTACCACCACCAATAAGCCTGTCCTCTTCTTCAATTTCTACATCGACATTTCTTTCTTCTTCTTCCTCGTCCTCCTCCTCATTCTTATTCGCAATTGTCCATTTCTCTCGAATCTCTACCATTCATTCACACCTCAGTTAGTCAACTAACTAAACGATTGCCGGCTATTAAATCTTTAGTTAGTGGACTAACTAAACCTTATATATCAACATGTGGTGGTATTCAATTAGAGCATATTCATTTGCTTATTCGTGTGGTCATATGAGAGTGAGTTTACATTATGAAGCCAGATAGGCAGGAAAAGGTGGATAGAATCCTTCGGGCTGCGGCCGTAGTTTTGGCAGAAAAGGGATATGAAAATGCGACCATAAAGGACATAGCTGCGGCAGCGCACGTCAACTGGGGTCTTTTGCATTACTACTTTAAGAATAAAGAAGATCTTGTTGTCAAGACCCTTCGATACGCGTCCGATGCTGCTTTCACTCCTACTCTGGGCCTATTCTCTGAAGGCAGGTCAAAGGAAGAAATAGTTGATAACGCGATAGAACTGCTAAAAAGGACTTATCGTGACAATCCTGGATTTTACAAATTGCTCTTTGAAATGTGGTGCGCAAGCGGACGCAGCAAAAAGATCAAAGCAGAACTTGTGGATTGTGTGAACCGCGTAATAGAATCACTTCGAACCGAGTTGGAAAAGATTTCTTCTTCTGCTGTTCCTACTGCTCCTACTGCTACTGCTGCGGCTGCCATTCCTGGTGCTAGTTTTGCGGATATTCCGCATGAAGAATCGACAGGCATTGCTGGCTTGCTCCTTGCCATGTCTAATGGCCTTGCATTTCAGCTCATACTCGATCCTCAAAAGCTAGAAGATGAAAAGACATGGCAGCCGTTTAGAGTTGCAGCGCTTGTGCTTTTGGGTGGTGATGTAAACGAGGCAAACAGCAGCAACAACAACAAGAAGAAGAAAAACGACAAACCCTGATCTCGCACCTGTATATCCAAAATTCCATCGCACCTTCCTCTCTTCCTCTCTTTCTCCCTCGCTAGAAAATCGGTTTTCATGCAATCGCCTGGCACTGTGGCTATTTCCATGGTTATGCTCACTCTTGCAAAAAAATCCCTCCCTTCCTCAAAGGTTGTGTGGCGACTCTTCTATCGCAGGACAGACATGTTGGAGCAAAGAGCGCAATAACAGTGGTCGGAATGCCTGTGCGGCCCTTGTGTGTGTATGTGAGAGTCCATTCTTTGGAAAAATCTTGCCATTGCAATTGAGTGCAGCAGTAATAGCAAATTCCAGCATGGTAATCAAAAACCTCAGCGCGAGCAAGTACATCCATTGTTTCTTCCATTGTTTCTGGCTTTTGCGCCATGTTCTTCTTCTTGTTGCTGCTGCCGCTTGTTTTGGAGTGATGGTGGTCATCGTTGGATCTTTGGCCGTCTATTGCAAACGGCTCTACTCCCGCTATTACTACTACTGCTATTGCCGCAGAAGCGGAGCCGTCTAGATGCCGGTTAAGAGGTTTTTCTCCTGCCGTCGGCTTGATATTGAATATGTGCGTATTTTTTATCACTAAAGCGAAAAAACGTCGACATTGCGGCATCTGGGATAATTGAGCGCCAATTATTTTGTATAGAATGAGATACCCTTGGCATCCAGTCCTGAATTCATTTTACCTCCTCAGATTTGAGGAGGAGGAAAAGGAAGAAGGAAAGCAAGAGAAGAAGAAGGCGGAAGAAAATGAGAGAGGAGATAGCGAGTATCAATGTGCAAAATATACTTGTGACTGCCAATGTTAGTCCTTTCTCGTTCTATCTCTTGTAGTAACGATGCCACGACGAGACTCCTTTTTTTCATGCAAGCAAGAATTTCTTTATCCTTGACGACACAGTATATATCGTACTTTGTAATAATTCCGACAATCTTTTCAAAGGCAATCTTTGGCCGCATCTGCGAGAACTTCTTGCGCTCCTGGTGCACCCTGAATCTTGGCTGCCATGCCGCTAACTCCCGGGTAATTTGCATCAACTACTACATACTGGGCACCTGAAGGCGGAGAAAGAGAAATCCTTTCAGCCGGATTGATGGCCTTGATGGTCTCTCTGTCAATCAGGCGTTCTTTCTCCACGATCTTGTAAAAGAATAGGTCCGGCTCACCATTTCCCCCTCTCTCATCCTCTGGATAAACGAGGCCGATTCCGTCTATCTGGTTCTTATGTTCTTGAATGAAGCTAGAAACCAGCTCGGACCCTCCTTCTTCATCATATCTGATTGCCTTTGTTAAATCTGACCTAAGCGAGTCGGGAACATCATTATCGTCTAACTGAATATGCTGTTCGCATCTTACTGTGCTCATGTATTTGATTTGTACGTCGGCAAGTGGCTTCCTTCCAGAATTTTCCAGTGTTACTTTTGAAGTTATTATTGCACCTTCGTTTACGCCATAGAATCCTTTATCGCTGTCAGAAGTTGACTCCACCTTGATCTCGTAATCCTTCTGAGAATACGATGGTAATGATGATGATGATGGAAGATAGACAACGACAGCAAATGCAATGAAGAATAATACAGCACCAGCCAGAGCCGACAAAAGATGCAATCTTTGCATAACTGAAGTGAATAGGCCAGTGATGATAGGCCTTATTTTAGATTTTGCAAAAGAAAAAAAGTTTCTTTTTTTGTTGCACAAGGAAAAAAGATACGGTTGGAATTTGAAAGCGTTTGAGAAATGGTGGTACAGTGATGATGGTGATGGTGATGACGACGACCGCGTGTCTCAATATTGCGGCCACCCAGTCCCTCTGAGGGATTTCATGCTCTTCGTCAAGGCAAATGCGCTGAAAGTATTTGAAAAGAAGGTTTCGGCCCTTAGCTTGAAACAAGTTAGGGCTTATGACAAAACAACGACGGCAGCAGACATTAAAGAGTGGCTGCTGATTGCCTTCAAACACGACGGGTCCAAGACTGGTAATCAAAAGCCCAGCCTAAACGTTCCTCAAAACTACTTTGCACGGTTTGAGAATCTGGCATGGCATTATGATGGCAAGGAGTCACAAACACAAAACCTGAGGACATTTGAAAAATGGTGGTGCTATACGGCCGCTATCAAAGTTACCAGCACCGGCGAAATTGCACGCGGTCCAGCTGATGCATCGTTCTGTAGAAGCGACTATAGCAACATCAACAACAACAAAAACCATGACCTCGAGGTTCTGATGCGCTTTTACGAGAAAAATCGGGAGAAAATCATTTGGGACTTTGCATACCAGCACTCGTCGCCGATTGGTCACATTGAACATCCTACAGACGCACACCTTTTGAGGGGAGCCTTTTATGGAGCATTCCGCGCTTAGACTGCCTTGTAGGCTGACCCCTCTCGCCCTTGGCTGCAGGAACTCTCCAAAGTATTGATTGACCTTGCCCATCTGCATCCCAAAGTCCAGAAAGATCTTTGTGTCCCTGTCCTCGACCAAGAATTTGTTGCCTCCTATCTCATGGACCCCTCCGTAGAATGTGATGCGGCTTCTAGCACTACTTCTACTGCCGCTACTGGCCGATGACAAGTAGAGAAATGTTATAGAATGTCAGTTATTTATAAGAGCGCGCGGCCGTTCATATTCGCTGTCTGATGTGAATCCTATTTACGGAAATATTGGTATGAATGCCCAATACAGGCAATATAAATACAAGCTTCTGCATTCTATTGGCGAAACTGCTCTTGCCCCAGAGGAGACTTGAATGGCCCAAAGTAATGCCTGTCATTCTACTACTACTAGCGCTGCTAAATCTTGTTGCCTTTCCATTGCTGAATTCGATGACTGGAACAGACCTGCCAATTAGTGCTGATTTGCAGCGTCCCCAGAATGCATACGCGGCAACGGCGGGAACAGGATCATCATCATCGTCGTCAGCATCATCATCAAAATCCGCATCGGCTTCTGCCTCTGCCACCGCTGACGCCAACGGCAGGATTGCTTTTGGTGTGTTCTACGGTGCTGGAAATATCGTTTGCGGTGGCGCCATCTTCATCATGAACCCTGATGGCACCAACCCAAAACGCGTACCGAATGCTGACGGCTGCGGATCCTCACCTTCATTTTCCCCGGATGGCAAAAGGCTTGTTTTTGACAAGTGGAGCACCGGTACATCTGGCTTTTTGGGAGGCTCTGAAATTGATGCTGTAAATCTAGATGGCACCGACCCTGTATGGTTCTCGGTCACAAATAGGACTGTATGGTGGATGTATGACTACTCTCCGTCATTTTCTCCAGACGGCACCAAAATTGTCTTCAGCAGTTGGAAGATTGACGATGACGGTCATAGGCACATCTACGTCATGAATTCTAATGGGACCGTAGAAGGCGCTGTACGCCTGACAAACAATAACACCGCGGACGACGACAGTCCTGTTTATTCTCCTGATGGCAAAAAGATAGTGTTTACCCGCGCTGGCGACATCTATTCCATGAATGCGGATGACGGCGGCGACCTGACCAATCTTACGAATAATGGAGCTGACGCAAATAACATATCTCCGACGTTTTCTCCCAATGGCAAGAAGATTGCTTTTGCAAGTGATAGAGATGATGAACATCGTCATGATCCTTTCGGCAGCGTGACCAATAACTGGAATATCTACGTCATGAACGCTTCCGACGGCAGCAACCAGACAAGGCTCACAAGTAACCCTGCTCGTGACGATGGACCGACATGGTCCCCAGACGGCGCTAAAATTGCCTTTAGCAGTTGGAGAGACCATCATGGTTGGCATTCTGAGATATACGTCATGAATGCCGCCGATGGAAGTGGGCAAAAACGAATAACCAATTTTGATACGCTTCCAGGGGGAGGAGATTCATTTGGTCCTCCGTCGTGGGGACCATCTGCAGGTACGCGCATACTGTCCGATGATCATGATGCTGCTGTTGTGGTCGCTGACAGTTTGTCATGCCTGGCCCTGTCTGCGCAGCAGGAGACGAAAACAACAATGGCGACATCGGCAACAGCAACTAATACTACAGCAGCGCTACCACCACCATCATCAGCAGCGGTAGCTTGGGATCCCGCCACTTCCACTTGCACAATAAATAATGGCGTCACACTGGCAATTTCAAAGTCTGGCTTCCTTGCGATTGCACCAACTGTTACCCTCAAAGTATCTATGCTTGCCGTCTTGCAAAATAATGGCACGATAATCAGCTCTGGCGCAGTCAAGAACGATGGTACAATAGATAACCTTGGTGTAATCAACAGTGCTGGCGCCATAGAGAACTACGGCTTGCTCAAGAATTCTGGTACCCTGAGCAATTCAAACACCATTGACAATTATGGCACAATAGACAACATCAAGGGTAAATCAGGCCGGTTTGTCAACTCTGGCTACATAATCGTACACAGCACGGATGCGGGCGGCAGAATCACAGGCTCAGGTTCAATTGTCAACTCTGGATACATCGCATCGTAATTGTCATAATACCGCTGCGCCCCTTTTTTTGCAGCTGCTGCGAGATTAATGGCTGGAATAGATGAGCATCTTGAAAGTTGCAGTTCTAAAGTATGAAATACAAAAAAGAAGAGTTTGGGCAGCATCGGAGCTCTGCCCGGGCTTCGTGAAGCAAGTCAAATCAGAACCTGCCAAGTATCCGTCGATTGAAATCAAGCACGTATAAGCAAAGATAAAGGACCTGTTCTCGTGCCTAGAAAAATACCAAGATATCTTTCAGTCTGAGAATGAAGAAGACCGCAATCATATCTACATCAATGTCTTTACAGGAAGCAAGGTGCTTGCAATGGCAGGCATGCTATCTTGCATGCTCTGGAAGGGGACCCGTATTATGCCAAGCTCGACTATGAAGACGGAGGGCCTGACAAGGGCGCAGACAAACGCAAGGTGACAGGAACTGACCTTTTGCCGGTATGCCAGATACACATGCCCTCTGCAGAGTCGCTCCTTGTGCTGTCGATAATCAGCAAAGCCGGAGGCAAGATGAGCAAGAAGGACCTCATTGAAAAATTGCAGGAGGTCAAGATGATACCTCACTACCAGCCTTCCCAGCCAAGGAGTGCACCTCACAGCCGCCTTCGAGCCATCCTTGGGCCCATGGAGTCTAACTGGCACTTTGTGGAGGTCAAGTCGAGAGGGCGGAGGAGCGATGTTGTGCTAACCGAGCAGGGCAGAAATGCTCTTAGGATATTTGGTAGCGGCCAAGCTGAACATTGAAGAGAATGGAAGGTTATATCTGCCAAGGGCACGGAGGTCTGAACAGCATGCAAGCTCTCAACTGATCATTCCAGACTTTAGAGCATATTTCATTTTATCCACTACTATGTCGAGATGGTCTCCAGCGTCACCAAGCCAAACACCCGTCAGCATAGGCCTTACCGCAAGTATGGCCAATACTAGTGACGCTATTGCCGCGGCCTTTGATACCGGCTCGCCTTGCTCCGCTCTTACAAGGACGTCATAGCGAAGCAGGCTCTGGTTCTTCTTTATCTTATCTGTTTCTCTTGTGGCTGTATCAGAGAGTCCTTCAATCTTTGTCCCAAACGTCTTGACCTTCTCTTCCATGTCAGTAACTGCCTTCTGTACAGTCTGCGTTGCGCCCGCAGTTGCTGATTCCAAGACCTCCCTGGAAGCCTTGACCGTGCCGGTCATTTCCTCCGTATCCTTCTTGAACGATGCTCGGAACTCTTCACCCGCCTTCTTGAGGGCCTCATTCTCACGCTTCAACAGTTCGTTCCTTTTCTCCAGGGCCAGATTCTCTGTTTGTACTTCCTTGTTGCGTTTTTCGTGCTCCTTGTTGGCGTTTTTGATGGTGCCATACATTGTTATGTCATCTTCAAGCTCGGCTGTTGTCGATGCACCGCTCTTCACTACAATGTTCTTTAGCGCGACGACCTCGTGGTTCTTTACACCCCTTGAATAGAGCACCCGCAATGACTGTATCGCCTGCTTGTCTGCGGCATACTCCATTTTGAGCTGGTCGTGCATTGCCTCGCGCTCTTCGCATAGTTTTTGCAGCCTGTCGGCCTTCACCGCAAATCCCGCCTTCCTGTCATAGTCGGTGCTCTTGAGGTCGTCTATGAATTTCTTTACAGCCGTCGAGCCGTCCATCCCGTTCTTGACGGCAACGTCAGACACTGTCGTAGCAATGACCGTCAGTTCTGGGAGACCGAGCCCTTTGCGCTCCAGCTCATGGAGCTTGCCAAGCACTTCTGCATTTCTGGCCATCTCTGACTTTTGCTGCCCGACCACTTTCGCATTTTCTGCCTTGCGCCTCTCAATCTCTGCATTCTCTGTAGCGAGCGAGGCATTGCCCCTCCTCAGAGACTCGTTCTCTGAAATTCCTGCCACAATCGCTTCCATATCATAATTGGCCTCCTCTGCATTCAAGAGCGCATTCTTTAGCCTCTCGGGGCTGTCAGCCACCAGACCATGAGAGGCGAGGAAATCCCTTGTCTCCTGGCACTTGGCAAGCGACTCGTCTGTCTGCCCGGCCCTCCTCAAGGCTTCTTCTCGGTGCTTCTCGGCCTCTGCAGCAATCCTTTCGCTTTCCTGTATTCTTGCATCCAGCTCTCTTGCCTTGGCGAGCCTGCTCTCTATGTCAACGGGTAGTCCTTCAATACCTATGCCACCTCTTTTGCAAGCCTCGTCAACGCGAGGTAGGCATCCTATAACCTTCTCGTCATCCATTCCCAGACCATTGCAGGCATTTAGGAACCTGATGGCTCTCATGATGTCAACGGGCGTATGCCCTTTCTTGCCAACTTCAATGGCGAGCCGTCTCAAGGTGTCCACGTTGCCCTCCCCCACAAGTCGCTTCTCCTCCGCTACTATGTCGCTGATGTGACCTGCACTTGCATCTGCTTGCCTCTCGATCTCTGGCCTTGGGAGACCCTGGTACCATTGCGATCTGATGAGGTTGTCCTGCTCGGGTGAAAACTTTTTGACCATGCTATATAAAAAAAATCTAGTCGCCTTTTTAATCATTACTGTATATGAAATTGTCCACGAAAGTTATTAGTCATTAATAATTTACTGAGAGTTTTTCATAAGGTTCTGTGGTACAGAATTGTCTATTCCTGTCAGACAGGTCACATGCCTGCCGGCTCTTCGCAAATGGACCTGTAATAATGCTGATAATGCTAGCTGCATTGCATGAGATGAGCTGTGTCTTTTAACATCGATTATCAAAAAATTATTGAATTTATCTGACATGCACGTGACAACCACGCCTGGCCCTGTGGCAGCAAGGTTCCTGATGTGACAAACTTGACATTTTAGGGCTCAATGTGACACAGGCCTTCTGCTTTCCTGCATGTAATGAGGGATCATCACCACTGGACACCCTTCTCGCAGATGCTCCACTCGATTCTAGCCTAGGGGCAGCTATCCGCCCGCACCAAATATCCTCAAGGCATTTCTCCCCTGCTCTGTCAGCGATACCTCGCTTCTCTTGTCCTTTGACCTCGTCTCTACAAAATGCCAGTGAGATTCAAGCGTTCAAGTCCAGCGACAGTTACTTTTCTTGCCGTCTCTTTCAGGTCAGACATTATATCCATTTTGGAGCTGCTACTACCACCATTTCCATCCTGAAGCTCTTACTGCTGCAAAAGGCCTGACTCTACAATTATGACTCCTGCTTTTAGGTGTGAAGCTTGTATCGTCTCTGTCGACTGGTCATTGTCATCCTTATCCTTGTTCTTCTGCACCATTCTAGGGTGTCATTGGTGGCCGCATATGCGAGAGCCGGCGTCTCTGTCAGTGATTTCCTCTCGTGTCTATAGTATTCTAGGGCCGATACAATATAGTCACTTGTCGAAGAGCCTTTGAGGTCAGAAGCAATTCTGGAGCACCACTCTGCCTTTTCGTCCAGCTCTTCCAGCCGGCGTCCTAGGCCAAAGACCTGGTCTATCCCAAGAGCCCTCGGCTGGTTCTCGGATTTGCTTCTCAATGTGCTTCTGGGAAGCAAGTCCTTTCTCTCCATAACCTGAAATTTCCTCTCATATACTTTGGTCTTTTGATGATGGTGTATCCTAGTAGAAGGGCGCGACACGTCATTGTATAGTCCCGCCAGAAGGAAATCACCAGCTGACGCACTTTGTTTTCCTGTTAATCAAAATATACTAATTGAATCTCATGACTTTTTGGCCCACTATTCAGACTGCCGTCTTCATGATGCATTATGGAAAACGTCTGCCTCAAAAAATCAATGTAGTTCTGGTGAAAAGTCGGTTGATGTTGAGGATCTACTTTTCTTCTGAGCTAGGGATCAGTCGTTTTCCACCAGCTCTCGACATTACCATGAAAACGACATACCTGACTAATGCTGAGACAAGTTGAGCACCTAGCCTAGTCGCAGGTTCACTCGCACTAGGCGTTTTTTGGCTGCAGACGCTTGGATGCCCGCAATTAGCTAACGAATAAAGCTCCAACGAACAAATGGGAGAAGCAACATGACCATTAGTCCGAATCAGAGTAGTTTTTTCTCATTTCTTAAATGATCCAAAAGTGCCACTCCATAATACCGCTCCTTCACTATCAAATACCTTAACATACACGCCGGCGAGCTCCTGATAGCCGTATCGTATTCCATTTGGACCTTGAATCAACCTTATGATGTCTTCCTTCTTGACTCCTGGCGTATTTACTTGAACGAAGATCTCGTCAGGTTTTTGTCCTCCTTTCCGCGCTAGACGCCCTCCTAGGTTATCTAATTTTCCTTCAAATGCAGTAACCTCTCGCAACTTTCCATTCACAAGTCTCACATCGGAACTTCTGACTTCAGAAGTGGGTATAGCTTCGGCTGCTCCTTTTGCGGCTTCTGTGGCAGTTCTGGGAGCAAGTTTATGTCCTTGACTCATTAGATCTTGGACAATTTCTTGTTGGAGTTCTGTCAATGAGGGTTCAGGTGCTTTCTTGGTTTCGCTTTTGATGGCTGCTTTGGCAGATGCCTCGGGGTTTCCATATCCTTTTGGCCTTGCAGGTTTCGGTTGAGGGGTAGGTTCTGGGCGTAATGGGTTCTCGACATCCGGCACATACGTACCTTGATTTATGCGAGCCTGAGCAAAGGCGCCGAGCACTCCGGTAGCAGCTGTCCCCAATCCACCTCCCGCAGCGATTTTCTCAGGATCGTCTGTGAACAGATCCGTAATCCCGGCGCCAAGTGCTCCGCCAAGCGAACCTGTCGCATGTGAAATAGTTGTCAGCCACGCTTGAATGACTCTTTGTCTCATTTGCTCCCTCTCCAAAGCTTCTTGGTCTTCCTTGGTGAATTCATTTACAACGGGCGAGCGACCGTACTGAATATAATGCTGGTCAGCAAAGAACCGGTCAAGGGCATCCTCGACTTTGCCCTGGAACTTGGACCTGTTGTACCAGTGCGGCCACTCCAGCCCGTAGCGCCGAAGAACCTGCAAGTCTCGCATCGGTATCCTCTCGCTCATGAACGAAGCGAGTACGTCCCCTGCAAATCCATGTTCATTGAGAACCTTTCGAAACATCTGGAACCGTTCGGGGCGGGTTTCGTCTAGTGCCTCCTCTACTATACGTTTTTTTGTCTTTGCAGCTTTTTCCCTTTCATCAAACTCCTTGAGTGGGGCATAGATCTGCTCGTCAGTCACCATCCGCGCCTGGAATCTGGGATCCGGCTTTATCAGCGAGAGCGTTGTCGGTCGTCGAGGCATCTCTGGCAGTGATTCTTCCTCATCCTCTTTGAGCAGCTGGTCAATCCTAGCCGCACCGGCTTCCGCTTCTGCGATTGCCTTCTTCCTCTCCTCATCCTCGGCGGGCTGCATCGACAAGCCGACGCCGGACGCAGGCAGTTCAGTCCGTACGGATTGCCCGTTTACCACGTTTTGCGCGGCCGTTCGTGCACTCGTCTCGTGAATGCCTTGCGGGTCATTGGATGGCGGCGCATCGGCGCCGCGTTGCTGGATTGTGTGCGCCAGTTCATGCGCAAGCAGTTCTCTTCCTTGACGCGTACCGGGCTGATACTGTCCTTTTCCAAATGTAATGTCGTTTCCTATGGTGTAGGCAAGGGCATTGAGCGATCTAGCTGACCTGGCAGCTTTTTCATCCGTATGTAGTCTAACATTAGAGAAATCATGACCAAACCTTGATTCCATGAATTCTCTGGTGCCTGTGTCAAGTGGAGATCCGCCGCCAGAACGAGCACCGTCAATCTTGCTTTCTGCTTCTTGTTCATGTGCGTCGTGAGGATGATTGACCTTCAATTTTGGTTGAATGGTGATATTTGCAAAATCAAATCCTGCGTCGGAGTACATCAATCGCCGTATTGCTTGGTTCCCAATTGCTTGTCGTAAATGAATAATGGAATTACCGGAATATTCCCCCGAATCATTGCGATAAGAGGGAGCTTTAACGACTCCCAATGATTTGCTGTCAGTCGTGCTGTCCTTTCTTCGGTATGAGGACGCAAATGACATTGGCCTACTACGGTTTATCGTGCTCATGTAGATAACACTGTCGATTTTCTGACAGCTACCTGGCTTTTTCTACTACTTTACGATGAAGTTTGGTACCCTCCTTATTCTTCGTTGATTGCCATTGGATTTCGATTTGCTTGCGCCGCTCCTCTCCGGCAAGAACCTTCCGTTTTCACACTTAATCAGTCTCGGTTGCATGTGAACCGAATATTGTTTTTTGGTACAGGTCATTTTTTCATTCATCGCCAAGGCGAAATAGGCTTGAGAAATCAAGGCACAGGTCGAGCTCTTCAACTCTTCAATGTGATAAAGAGGGCTTGGCATCCGCCAACGTCTTGTCTCCTGCTTTATTTAGATAACCTGGAGCAAAGAATATGACACAATATAGGATGGCAATTAGAAAAACATTCCTTATTCATCTGATCCAAGATCTTAACCCATGTCGATAAACCATAATGTTCCGTCCAACTTCTTTATTGTGTACTTGTCGGACTGATGTTTGCGTACGGCAGATCGATGCTATCGCCAAGCCCCAGTCCAAGTTCGTTCAACTCGAGCTCCATTCGCCATCTCAACACGTTACGAGTGCGTTGAGGCATGTTTGGTATCTGTTCTATTGCATCAAACATCACCTGTCTCATCTCTCCGACAGTGCAGTTCACTCGTCCTGCCCTCCTCTGCCTGATCGCCCAGTTCTTCCAGTGGTCATCAAATGCTCTATGTGTGGCCGGATCCAGAAGCGTCGTAAGAGCTCTCCTCCGGCTGTATGTTGGTACGTCGCGTAGGAACGATGTCGGGCCTACATGAGCTGATTGTTGCTGCTGTCCTGTGACCCCGTAGGCGTTTCGGACCTCTGTAGCGCTCCCATGCGATTGAAAAGCAATATCGACTGTGCCTGGAGCGCCTTGGGCTCCAATGAGTCCTCCGGCTAGGGCATCAGCTGCGGCGGAGCCTGCTCCGCGCTGCGATGCGCCTGGTGGCGTAAGGCCAAGTTCTCTTGAGAGTTCCTCAAAGACCTCTGGACCAGATACTCTGCCCGGAGTCGTCCTAGCTGGCTGACTTGGGCTTGCCGGGCCGACGTCACTGGCAGGCTGGCCTGGAGCGGCCTCTTGAGTTGATGATGGGGTAGTCTCGATGTCGGGAGCCGATGAGTTTCCAGTACGCGCCGCAGGAATTGCCTCGACTGGCTCTGACAAGGCCGGATTTCTCAACGATAATGCTATGTCGTCTCTGCCAATAATCGAAGGTAAAGAGCCAGTAATGCGAGCTGGAGGGAATGCGTCAGCAGTTCCAATCATAGCCGCAGCCAACACGTTACGCGCCCTTCCAACCATGACCCTCGCTTGGCGCCGGACACCTCTTCCAATCTCATACGCTCTTTGCTGACCTGGCGTCATCTCTGCGCTTCCAGCGTGGCTAGACGAAACCCCGGAAACTGTTGCGCCGATTATTGCCGACTGCCACGCTTGGTTTGGGTCATCAGAAAAGATGCTAGCGCCTAGGTAACCAGTGCCCCCGCCGACTGCCATGCCTGCAAGGGTCCGCGCTGTTGGACTAGATATCCTGCTCGTGACAGCGCCAAGAGGGCCTGAAATCAAGCCACTTGCCGCGCCAATACCGCCTGACTTCAGGATGTCCTTCGCGCTCCCGCCCTCGAGAGCAGTCTCTCCCATTCCCACGATAGCATTGCCTCCCATTTCTGCTGCCGTAGAGCGGACAAGGTTGCTGGCGGTACTGAGGCCCGGGGTTCCTGCACCCAATACCGCTCGAAAAGCTTGAGTGGGGCCTGCGCTGACCCCGATAACGGCACCGCGCTTGGCCCACCTTCTTGCTTCACGTCCTCCGCTTGCAAGAACGTCAGATAGCGAACCCCCTGCGGCCGCTTCTTGGGCCATGCCTCCGACCATGCCCAGTCCCGCGCCCTCTAGGCCCACCACGGCGCCCGTGCCAACTGTCGTCACTCCGAACGCGGTGGCTCCGCTAAGGCCAGCGCCGGCTGCTCCTGCGGCAACCACTGGCGCGGCGGCTATTGCGCCGAGGCTCAGGGCAATGGTAAAGGCAACGTCGCGAGTAATCTCTAGTCCTGTTACGATTCTTTCAGCAGATGACTCTGCCCTCTCTATGCCTTGATTAAGCAGCCTGCGCGCACGGTCTGCCTCTTCGATGGCGTACAAGGCGCGCTCTGCCCTGCTTGTGAGCGACACACTGTCGCCCATGCTTCTGTACCCTGTTGCGGCGATATTCGAGTTTTGGATTGGATCCAAAACCCGGTTCCACAGCTCCGCCGGCTCTTCTCCGCTGACCACGCTGACTGCAAAGCCGACATAGGGATGTTCCTCATAGTTTAGCTGAAGGTGTGCCTGGCCTCGGGAGTAGGTGTATTCGTTCATGTCCCGCGCACGGGTTACCGCTCTGTCCAGAGCCTCGACTACACTTGCACGAAGTCTAGTGACCTCTGATTCGTCGAGCACTATCATCTCGCTTCCCTGCATCAGCACAAAACCAGGGCCGTCGGGTCTCCTAGCTATGCCATCGATGCGTCTAACGGACTCCAAAGTCCTGGCGCGTGCGTCTTGCATGTCTGCTGGCGGTGCCAGCGCGCGCTGGATCGTCTCTGCGCGTCGCGCCATTGCGCGTTGAATACGGTCCTGATGCAGCTGCGGGGCTAGGTTGCCAAGCTCTATCTGCAGGATCTGCCTGTCAGACCTGCTCACATCAGAGCGCTGAAGCCACGCCATTATGAGGTCAACTTCGCGCCGCATCTCGTCAGAGTTTTCGTAGGCAAAGCTGCTTCTCTCGGCAAGCACTCTGGGCATCTGCATCGCCTCGTTGGCCGGAGCAGCGGTGCCGGACTTGGCTGCACGTGTCCTGCCGCGCGGCCTGCGCGGCGACCGTCCTCTGGCTGCCGCGTCGCGCCGCGCGACTTCGCCCCTCAGCTGCACCAATACTTCCTCTAGATGGGTCGACTCAAAGGAGGAGGTGGTCTGCCTATCCAGCCACTGCGAGATCTGGTCAATGTCTTCTATTAGCTCGGTGTAGGATCTGGTGCTCACATCTGGCGTACTATTCTGCCAATCCTCCAGCGAAAAGGCCATTCCTGTTCCCGCGGCCACTTTTACAGTAGCGGATTCGGCTTGATCCAATGCTGATATTTCTCGCGCCTCGTCCTCCGCCTGGGGCGTGCTTGCTTGCAAGCCGGTTCCCTTGCCCATATCCTGCTGGACCACATGGGCAAGTTCGTGGGTAAACAACTGGAGTCCCTCGGTTGACTGGTTATTACGTCCCTTATTGAATACGACGTGGTTTCCAAAAGTGTACGCCTTTGCGCCAAATATCGAGGCCGAGTACGAGGCCGCCTCGTCATCGTGCAGCCTGACATTGCGAAAATCGTGGCCAAGGCGGGAGCCAAAGAATTCCAAGGCATGGGGGTCAAGGCTGCGCCCCGGAGAGCGAAGGACTCCCTGCACTATGGGTGGGGCATTTTTAGCTGTGTCAGAATCCAGAATGGAATCTGAAGTCCTTGCAATTGCCTTCTGAGATGAATCTTCCTGAACATTCTCTGGTGACTTGCCGGGTCCATGCAGGTCTGGTTCAAAGATGCCTGTCTTGGCAAAATCAAACCCGTTGACGCTGAATCTCTGAACCATTTTTTTGTGCGTTGATAGAAAAGATTCGCCAGTATCAGCCGAGTTCTTGTGACCTAGCTCATGAGACTTTGATAATACTCCTGAGATACTTGAAATCTCGCTGGCTTTGCTGCTCTTTTCACCCGCACTTTGAAATGCAGAGGACATCCGGCAAGACTGAATTACTTCTCGTGTAGAAAAGGCTTGTCCAACCTATCACTACCGGCAATAATCACCTTCGCATAAATTTTGATCATGCAAGATGAATTCTATACCTGGCGGCGTTTAGATCTAAATCATAATTTCAAATCTATACGGATTCTATATTCTCTAGATCCTATTATTATCTGTGACAGAATATAGAAATAATTCAACTCATGCGATTTGGTTAAATAGTATCACCTATAACGGCAAGAAATTATTATATAGAAGATCAAAAGTGCATTTATAAAAAAATTTCCAATGAATGGCGGAATGGATAATAATTACCAGAAAGTGAATGTGTGCCATGTCCAATTCTTTGGGCCTTCTCTCATCAAGCCGTGGTTTGATTCAGGACATTAACATCTCCCAAGTTAGATATTCCGCGACTCCTATCAGGGTTCAAAAAGAATCAATCGCGGAACTGGCCGATTCGATCCGGGAAAATGGCCTTCTCCAACCTATACTGGTGAGGCCAAAGGATGGCTATTTTGAAATTGTTGCGGGCAACCGAAGGTGCAAGGCCTGCGAGATTCTGAAATGGAGAAAGATAACCTGCCATGTTGTAGAGCTTGACGATAAGGCAGCGTTCGAATGTTCTATAATTGAAAACATACAGAGGGAGACATTATCCGTAATCGAAGAAGCAGAGGCCTTCAAAAGGTACGTGACAGATTTTGGATGGGGAGGAGTCTCTGAGCTTGCCAAAGGAATAGGCAAGAGCCCAAGTTACATCACCAAAAAGATCAAGCTGCTTGACATGCCTTCTGACGTAATCAGCTCCATTATCGACTCGTCCCTTAACTCGAGCGTGGCCGAGGAGCTATGCTCCGTAAAGGACCCTACCAAACAATCCGAGCTAGCGGCTCTGATAAACAAGCGCCATCTTTCTCTGCGCAAGACCCGAGAGCTTGTGAACCAATACAAGGACGAGGAGGGGGGTATAGAGTCAAGAGACGTAGAAAGAAGAAGAAGGGCATTTGACAAGATGATAGTCATACTAAGAGTCGCGCTCAACAACACCGGACAGGTCATAAGCGACAATGATGACGACTGGGTGGTGCGGGAGATGCTCATGCACCACAAGAATGTTCTCCACGAGCAAATCGACATCCTGATAAGGGAAAAAGTCAAACTGGGCCACCACGCGCTTGGAAATTGACTTTTTCGGCGCCGAAAAAATTTGGCCGAGTCGTTGGCAGAATGCCTAAAAACATCCGGGCTGTATGCACAGCGAACCACAGCATGAGGCCTTTCTTTTTTGAAAACGGGAGCAAGGTGTAATGCCTGGATACCTTTTTCACGTCGGCGGAAATGCAATGTGCGCTCACTCGGCTCAAGTCAATCATAGTTCTACCAATACCCGCGTTAAAGTAAGCAGTCAGCAGGTAGCAATTCAGCAAGTACCAATCAAGCCAGGCGAGTATACCGTAACTGGCTGCGGATTTCAAGTTCCGACACCTGCAGGATCAAAGCCCCAGCCGTGCGTTTCAGTCACGTGGACAAATCTGGCAAGCCGAGTCAAAGTGATGGGCCAGCCGGTGGTACTGCAGGACAGTACGGGCCAATGCTGGAGCGGAGAACAAATTCTTCAGGGCGCGCCGACCATAACGACGACGCAGACGAGGGTCAAGGGAATATGACCGTCCCGACCTCCGCCAACCGTGCCTACTATAACCGGTACCCATTTAACGTGGATGGCCGTGGTCGCACTGCGTCTGCGACCAGCACCGACTACATCAAACAGCTGGTGGAACAGGTCCTTTTTACCGCCGTTGGCGAACGAGTGAACAGGCCTACGTTTGGAAGCGGCGTTAACCAGCTAGTATTTTCGCCAAACAGCAATGAGCTAGCGTCGGCAACGCAGCTGTTGGTGCACGGGGCCCTGCAGCAATGGCTTGGAGATCTGATACACGTCGAGTCCGTAGTGGTGAGAAATGAAGACTCCTCCCTCCACGTCGTCGTGCATTATATCATCAAGCGCAGCCAGCAGCGCCAGTCTGCAGAATTTACAAGGGAGTCATGAAAAGATGGCCGAGGCGCTGCAGTTCAAGTGTGGAAGCGACGCAAGGCGCTCCGCAATCCGGGACGACGCCAACCTAAACGGAGTCGACTACCTTGAAGTTCGGACCGTGCATTCTATGGCGGGCACTTTTCCATACCCCCTTGTCATACTGTACTGCTTCAAGGACGTACCACCTGCTGCCCTTGGCGCTGAAAATGTAGTCATCGAAGGGGGAGTCAGGATAAGGGGAGTATCAGCGCAATGGGTGCATACTGCGACAGAGCTTGCCGATAACCCTCCGGGCCCATTTAGACACCTCGTCTCAAATGAGGAGCGAGACAAGGTCATAAACAAGATCGAGGATCCTGCCAGAGCCATTGTCATAAGGCCTTCCAGTTGTGGCGACTTTTCCACGTACGAGCTGACCCTTAAGGATTCGCCAGGCAAGCCGCCGCTAGGATTTGATCCGGTGCTTTCAAGGGTCAGGTTCTCTTTTATGGTAGAATGCAAGGCCGAGTTTGACTGTCTGTGCAAAGAGCCCTCAAATGAGGTTCTTGAGGAGCCGGCCATAGACTACATGGCCAAGGACTATGCCAGTTTTCGTAAGCTGGTGCTTGACAGGCTCACGCTTATCATGCCAAACTGGAAGGACAGAAATCCAGCCGACATTGGCATGATGCTGGCCGAGGTTATCGCCTATGTCGGAGACCACCTCAGCTACTACCAGGACGCCGTGGCGACCGAGGGCTATTTGGGAACGGCAAGAAAAAGGATCTCGGCCGCAAGGCATGCACGCCTTCTCGACTATCCTGTGAACGACGGTCGCAATGCCCGTGCATGGGTCTGCTTTAGCGTCAACTCTCCGATGCAGCTAGAGAAGGGAACAACCCTTCTGACCAAGGTCGAAGGAGAAGCTGCCGCCGGAGCCGGCGTTTTCCGGTCAATAGACGAAGAGGTGGCCAAAGGCGCAGAGGTATTTGAGACAATGTACAAGGCCACACTGTACCCCGGCAAGAACGAGATGAATTTCTACACTTGGGGAGAGACCGACTGCTGGCTACCGGCCGGCGCTATCTCTGCCTCAATCGACGGCGCCGGCCTTGAAAGCGTGGACGTCTTTAACTGGAACGCCGTGCCAGGAGCCGACTCTGAAAAGCTGACCGGCTACCTCGAGAACAACTTTGGCCTTGGGTGGGTCGCCAAGGCCGCGATAACAAAGAATTCTCCTGATACCCTTACTATGCTTAGCGCCGGCGACAAACTCGTGATAAAACTGGACAGCGCTAACGGTAAGGCCGTCCTGTCGGTGAACGAGGAGGGCCTCTATGAATTTGCAGCAGAAAAGGTTGTTGCCGGTAACGACCATGTCATCAAGACCTCGTGCCTTCAAGTGGGAGACGTGCTTGTCTTTGCGCAGCGCGGGTCCCAGTCTGGGATACAAGATGCAGATATCTCGCGCCGTCATGCGGTGCGGCTGACACGCCTCAGCACGGCAGTGGACCCTCTTACAGGAGCCAGCGTGCTTCAGGTGTCCTGGGCCAGAGAAGACGCCCTGCCGTTTTCACTCTGCCTTGCTTCTGGCGGCAAGCCGGCAAGCCTGGTCTATGGCAACACCGTCCTTGCCGACCACGGCCTTACGGTCACAGAAAATCTTGAAAACAGGGTGGCATCGGGCAAGTACTATCCGCGCCTTTCCGAGAGACCGTTGACGATGGCCGGGCCGGGCTTTGACGCATCCTCAAGGGAAGGAGGCTCGGCCGCTTCTGCATTTTCCTATGGCGCCGACCAAGTCCTGCCTGCGATTGAACTGGTTGACAAGAGCAACGACCGGCTGACATGGGAGCCTGACAGAGACCTTCTCTCAAACGACGAGTTTGCCCGGGTGTTTGCCGTCGAGACCGAGGTGGATGGCATCTCATACATCCGGTTCGGGGAAAGTCGCCGAAAGGCGTGGGCTCTTGCCATCCGGCAGGGAAAGCCCGTGCAGTTTGGAGCCACATACAGGATTGGAAACGGGGTAAGGGGCAACGTAGGAGCCGAGTCGATAACCAGAGTCGTCATGCAAAATGGCAAGCTGGCAGAAGAAATTGTCGCATTCAATCCCTTGCCTGCCGCCGGAGGCCAGGACCCGGAGACCCTTGCGAGCATCAGCCTGCACGCCCCTCAGGCCTTCCGCAGGCAAGAGCGCGCCGTAACAGAGGCGGACTATGAAGAGGTGCTCAAGCGCCACCCGCAGGTGCAGCAGGCGGCAGCAGCCAAGAGGTGGACCGGCAGCTGGTACACCATGTTCGTGGCAATAGATAGAAAGGGCGGGCAGCAGGTCGACGGCGCTTTTAGAAACGAGATCCTTGACTTTCTGGAAAAGTACCGGCTGGCTGGCTACGATATCGAGGTGCAGCCGCCGATATACGTGCCCCTTGATATAGCCATCGAGGTGTGCCTGAAGGAAGGACACTTTAAAGGAGAAGTCAAGGAGCGCCTTGTCGACGCATTTAGCAACAGGGTTCTTCCAAACGGCAGCCGAGGCTTCTTTCATCCTGACAACTTTACCTTTGGCCAACCAGTCTACCTCAGCAAGGTATACGAAGCCGCGCTTGCCGTGGACGGCGTCCAGTCTGTGGTCGTCAAGTCTTTCCACCGGTGGGCGAAGAAGCCCAATCACGAGCTTGAGGATGCCGCCATAAGGACAGGGCATATGGAGATAATCCGGCTTGACAACGATCCAAACTTTGCCGAAAACGGCATAATCAGATTCGAATTCTGCGGGAGCGGCGGCGTCTGACATGGAAGGCAATTGTTGCAGCTGCGGCCATTCCACCAACTGCGGGTGCCCTGAAAGGAAAAAGTATACTCCTGCAAGGATATACAATCCTGCCGGCCAGAGCTCCCTTTCTTACAGGGTAGGTACTCACGCCCAGTTCAAGGCCGACATGGTCTCGTCCATCGCCTCACAGACAAGGCTCCAGGCGCTAAAGACGAGGGATGACTCTGACCTTTCGATAGCCATTCTGGACTCGTGGGCCCTTGTCGCCGACGTGCTCTCTTTCTATCAGGAGCGTATAGCAAACGAGGGGTTCTTGCGAACCGCCACGGAGCGCAGGTCGGTTCTGGAGCTTGCCCGTAGCATTGGCTACGAGCTTGGGCCGGGCGTAGCGGCCAGCGCCCATCTAGCTTTTTCGATGGAGACCTCGCCGGGATCGCCCCGGCGTGCCAAGATTCCCTCTGGATCGAAGGTGCAGAGTATTCCTGCGCAGGACGAGCTTCCGCAGACCTTTGAGACGATGGAGGATATCGAGGCAAGGAAGGAGTGGAACGCAATCCTGCCCCGGCAGGTGAAAAAGCAGGATCTCAAAACTGCTCTAAAAGAAGGTAGAGTTGTCCTTGAGGGCACCTCGACTCTTGTCCGTGTAGGGGATGGGCTCTTGTTTGTGATAAGCAAGGCCGGAAAGGCAGAGGCGGCATTTGTCATTGCCCGGGAGGTGTTGGTCGACGCTCCAAAACGCCAGACCGTGGTGTTGTTTGACACCGCAGGCGCCGGCTTTGAGCCCGTCAAGAATCCGCCTCCTGCAAAGGGCGACTCTGCGACAAAACCCGATGACTCTGTGATAGACTCTGAAACCCACTTTACGTACGGCGACCTAAGGTCGTTGATCTCTTTTCAAAGCCTGGAAGAGTCAGAGCTTCAGGCCCTTGCGACTCTCAAGGGCTGGTCAGTGGACAAGGTCGTCGACGCAGTCAATTCCGAGCGAGAGAGCGACACTTCGGCCTCTGGCTCTGTCTACGCTTTCCGGGTAAAGTGCGGCGTTTTTGGCAACAGCGCACCGCTCTGGTCCAGCCTGCCTCCTGAGATGCGCTTTGACTATACTGATCCCACAAAACGGTTCCCAAACAAAATCGAGGCGCCCTATCCACATGACTGGGACACGTACCCAGTCCCGGTGAATCGCAGTTCCAGAAAAAAAATGAAGGCTTCTCGCAGAGATATGTCCGATCTTGCATTCTACAATGAAAACGGCCACCTCATCTACCTGGACAACGTTTATCCAAGCGTCAAAAAGGAAAGTTGGGTTATTCTTGCAAACCCGTCACGCGTGTCAGCCTACTACGTGGCAGAAACGGCCGACGCCAGCCTTGCGGAGTTTGCGCAAAGCGCCAAAGCGACGGGCACCTTGCTGGACGACACCCTGGCAAACCTCAAAGTAACCAAAAAGGATGAAAAGGGCCACAAGACCAAGCACATAGCATCCAAGGATCCTATAGTAGATGACCTGGGTTACTTTTTCTTCCGCGACACCGTGGTATATTGCGCTCCCGAGAAAGTTGAACTTGCCGACGTGGCCGTCACCGGCGACATTCAGGACAGCCAGAACGCAGTAATCCTTGACGGGATGGTTGGAAACCTGGTGGCAGATCGGCCTGTCATAGTGTCGGGCGAGCTTGCGCAGCAGCCAGGAGTCATGGGAAGAGAGGTGGCAACCGTGTCCAAAATAGTCCACTTTGACAGGGTGAGCATGCTGACGACGATGTATCTTTCAAAACTGCAATACTCATACAGGCGTGAGACCGTCACGATAAATGCAAACGTCGCCCTTGCCACACACGGCGAGACCAAGCAGGTGCCGATAGGGAGCGGGGACCCCGCTCAGCGCTTCCAAGCGTTTGAACTCAGCGACAGCCCTCTCACCTTTGTCCCTGCCGCCAATGCTTCAGGCGCAGCAAGCACGTTGAAGGTGGTCATCGACGGCGTCGAATGGGAAGAAAAAGAGTCGTTTGAAAACCTGGACCACCGCGACAAGGCGTTTGTCACTCGCAGGAGCGACGGCGGCAAGACAACGGTAATCTTTGGCGATGGGGTAACGGGGAGGCTGCCGCCTGCCGGCGCGGAAAACATCCAGGCTACCTACCGCGTTGGAATAGGCATGAAAGGCCTACTGAAGGCCGACCAGCTGAGCCAACTTTTGACACGGCCCCTTGGAGTTTCCAAAGTGACGAACCCCCTTGCTACCTCTGGCGCAGGGGATCCAGAGAAACTTGATGACGCCCGCAAGAACGCGCCCAGGACGGTTTTGACCATGGACCGCATCGTCTCGCTTGAGGACTACAAGAATTTCGCCCAGGGCTTTCAGGGGATTGGCAAGGCCGGCTCGTACCCAATAAGAATAGGCAACGACAACGTCGTGCTGGTGGCCGTCGCAACGGCAAGCGGCGCCGAGCTAAAAAAGACCGACAACCTCTATTCCAAGCTCGAACAGGCGATTGAAAACTACAAGGATCCTGCGTCTCGCTTTATCCTTTCCTCGTTCAAGGCACGCTTGTTTGACGTGGACGCAAGGATAAAGGTCTCCTCCGACAGAAAGTTTGAAGACGTGCAGGCCGAGCTCAAGAGCGCGCTCAAAGAAACATTCTCTTTTGAAAAGCGCAATTTCGGCCAAGCAGTTACCCTCTCGGAGGTCGTCTCTGTGATGCAGGGAGTCGAAGGGGTGGTTGCAGTAGAGGTAAAAAGCATTTACGACCACGACATCAAGGAGCCGACCGATGTTGTACGGGCAAGGGATCCCAACGGTGTACAGTCTGACGGCATACCTGTCCCTGTCCTTCTTCTGATAAACGCGGACGGCATTTCCCTAGACAAAATGGAGGCGTCGCCGCAATGAGCGAGTCGGAAGGAAACAAAAAGCCGGTAACCTCGGGCTACACCAAGGAAAAACTGTACGAGCTAATTCCTGCGGTGTACCGCCAGCACGATGCAAAACTGGGCAAGCCCCTTGAGGACCTCGTCGGGATTATCGCCGAGAACGTGGCGATGATGGAAGAGGACATTGGCGGCCTGCACGACAACTGGTTCATTGACACGTGCGACGAATGGGTGACTGCCTATATTGCGGATCTTGTGGGCGCCCGTTCGCTGAGCGCAAGCAAGAGCTCATCCATCTCGACGCTTGAAGAGCTGTCGCAGCGCGCCTATGTCGCAAACACCATCGCCTACCGCAGGCGCAAGGGCACGGCCTTTGTGCTTGAGCAACTTGCCCGCGACGTAACGCAGTGGGGCGCAAGGGCCGTCGAGTTTTTCCAGCTGCTGTGCACTACTCAGAACGTCAACCATGTCAGGCTGGCAAACCACCAAGCTCCAGACCTTAGAAACCAGTCCAGGCTGGAGCTCATCGAAACGCCCTTTGACACCGCTGCTCATACGGTGGAAGTAAGGAGCATTTCCAGCAACAGGGGCAGGTACAACATACCAAACGTCGGACTCTTTCTCTACCGACTCGAGGCTTTTCCGTCGCTTGGCACACCGGCATTCAAAAAAGACGGGAAAAGATTCACGTTTAGCCCTCTTGGGTTTGACGCGCCGATATTCAACTCGCCTGCCGACGAGACGTCGATATCGCACATCGCCGAGGAGATCAACGTGCCAGCACCGATAAGTCCGAGGACGCTGCATGACGCTCCTGAAAAATACTATGGCTATGGAAAAAGCATATTTCTCCAAGTCAAATACGCTGGCAAGGTAGAGCGGCGCAGGATCGAGCTGCGTGATGTCATGGTCTGCAGCCTAAAGGACTGGGATGTAGCTGGTTGGCAATCGCCGGCCGCGGGAGACGTGGTTGCTATAGACCCGGCGCGCGGGCGAATTTCGCTGCCGCAAAATGCCGACGAGGTCGTGGTCTCGTATTACTACGGTTTTTCTGGCAAGGTGGGCGGCGGCCAGTACGGCAGGCAGGACCAGACCGAGTCGATGCCCCAGCCTAGGCGCTTTAGGATAGCCCAGCGCGAAGTGTTTGTCTGGAGTAGCGTCCAAAACCAAGCGACCGCGCACATGATGGACATTTTGCGCAACGACTTTGGGATAGAATGGCTTGACGCCGGGGCAACGTTCGCAAGCACAGGACGCCAGATTACCCTTACAAGTGGCGCCAACAGGCTGACACTGTCGCTTACCGCAGGAAATGTCGGTGCGCTCTTGCAGGTAAACGGAGTCGACAAGTATGAATTTTTTGCAAGGGAAATCAACGGCGCCATCTATGTTTCAAAGCATGAGGATACGTACGGCAGCATTCCGGAGGCCAAGATGTGGTGGGACTTCTCAAATGAAAAACAAGTCGTCTTTGAGGTGGCCGACAGCCTGGAATACCGCGCGGCCGCCGGAGACATAGACCTAGATCTTCCTGCAAACAGCACCGTTGCCATAGTCGCAGCGGCTAACCAGCGGCCCATCCTGCAAAAGATCACTGTGCGGGGAGAAAGAGGTAGCAGGCTGGTCCTTGATGGGCTGTTGATCCGCTCAAACATACGCGTCAAGGCCGGTGACATGTCAGAGCTGGTCGTTAGTCATTGTACTCTGCCTCCTGCCGGACCCTCCGCTTCTCTTACTGTCGAAGAGGAAAAGCCCAAGCTGCTGTGCTCATGGGACGAGGTCGTTTCAGATCAGAACCAGCGCAAAGCTCTGGCAAAATTCCTAAAGACAAACTGCGCCGGATGGATTCCCGACAGCCCACCCTTTTCAAGCGATGATGACGACAGCAACGCCGAAAAGCTATCCGTGACAGCCGGACACAATTCGCTGTACATCATCCTCGCCGATGGCGAAAAAGTGGCTCGCGTTACGCTGTCCGAGGCAGGCGTGCTACAGGAGAATGTTTATGAATTCACCGTCGTCACTGAAAATGGCAAAAAGAACATGTATGTCCAGGAAGGAAATGACGACCTTCATGCTTCATTCATCCGGTCAATAACAGGCAGGATTGACACGCAAAAGACCGATGTGCATCTGTCTGCGACTGACAGCATCATTGACGCAGGCAGCGGAGTTGCAATAAGCGTTCATTCGGCTTCACTACAAAACTCGACCGTGTTTGGCAAGACAGATGTTGACAGGCTGGACCTTGCAAGCAACTCGATATTTACCGGAACCATAACGTCCATGATAACGCAGCAGGGCTGCGTACGTTTTAGCTACATTCCTCTTGAAGGCTCCAAGACCCCTCAGCGCTACATGTGCCTTCCAACGGAGCAAAATCCTAATGTCGTTCCTACGTTTACGTCCGAAAAGTACGGCAATCCGGGATACGCGCAGCTGTACCGCGACGTCTGTGCAGAAATATTTGCCGGGGCAGACAACGGCGCCGAAATGGGCGCATTTAACCATCTGTTCCAGGCCCAGCGCATTGCCGACGTCAAGCAGGTCCTCAACGAGTATCTGAGATTCGGCCTTGAAGCGGGAGTATTTCTGGTGACGTGATGATAGTATGACACAAGATATTACAAGGTCGACGTTTCGAAAGGGAAACCACTATAGCAGCGTCGACATGCAGCAGGGCAGGGTTCAGGTAGACGCCGACTGGAACGAGCAGAACGACATTCGGTCCCATCACGAGCATACTTTCCTGAGTGATTTGATTGGAAAAAGCGGCACCATGCAGCAGGACGATGGGTTCGAGATCTCTACGTTTCTGTTCAAATGGAGCGATATAAAGACAAAGGCCGAAGTAGATGCACTAGACGTCAAAAAACGCATCCAGTACCTGAAGGACACAGAATCGCTAAGGGGCTTTTTGCGAGGAAATTTTGGCCTGCTATGGATCAGCGATTCACTTCCGTTCACGGCAAGCGGCGACACGATAACAATCACAAACGGCGACCACAAGGCAACGCTTGAGCGCGCAAACACCGGCGCCACCAAGGTCTTGCTGAAGGTAGACGGCGGTAGCACTGTACTCTATGAATTTCCAAGCCAGGCCGGCCAGGTATCAGTTCCAAACTACATGATACGCCGGGGCAATTACTACGTCGATGGCATCCTGTGTGAAAACGATTACGACATGGAAGCCTCGAGGCAGCCTGACATCGATGTCTCTGACGCCAAGTTCTACCTCTTTGACTGGCCGGGCGCAAACGGGATACCTGCAGTGAGGGACGCTGTCGCCGGCTTTGTAGCAGGCATGATACCCTCCATGCCGGACACCCGCGCCATGACCGTCGCATTTGACTCCGGCAACGCCAACAAGCTCGTAGTTTCGATGCCAGCTTCCGGCTCGCCCGTCAAGGCAACGCTAGAGAGGGCCGGAGGCAAAGTCACGCTGCAGGGTCCTGCCGGCGCAGTGGCGGCGGAAATCATCGCAGAAAACAACGGAAAGGTGTGGCACGTCCTTGGAAACCCTTCCCTGCCAAAGAAGGACGGCAAGTACCTGGCGTATCTGGACGTCTGGGACCGAAACGTCACATTCCTCGACGATGCCTACATCCGTGAAAAGGCGCTTGGCGGACCAGACACGTCGACTAGGACCCGGACTGCCTGGCAAGTCAAACTTGACCTTCTTACAGAGGGTAATGACGTACCAGACAGGTGCGATGCGCAGAGCCTCGTCAACGGCTTTAGTCCAAGGCCTGGCAAACTGAAGGCAAGGGCTCAGCCCACCGTGCCTCCTGCCAACAGCTGCGACCTGTACGAGACTGCGGGCTACAGGGGCCTTGAAAACCACCTTTATCGCGTGGAAGTACATAATGGCGGCAAGCCCCAAGAAGCCACCTTCAAGTGGTCGAGGGACAACGGCGTCGTGGTATCTACGATCAAGTTCGGCGCGATACAAAACACAATTGAACTTGGAAGCAGGGGAAGAGATGCAAACCTTGACTTTGGACCAAGCGACTGGATAGAGATAATCGACGACGTCCACGAAGAGCTGGGGATTCCCGGCACTCTTGTACAGATAAAGACGGTCAAGGGCCTAATTGTAGAGTACGATTCTGCCACCATCCGAGGCCACGCGATAACCCGCGTCAATTTCCCACAAAACCCAAAGGCAAGGAGATGGGACAGAAGCGGCAACTCGGACATTCTTTTGAGCTCTGCAAGCGACAAGGACGCGGACGGTTATATCCTGCTTGAAGACGGCGTGCAGATCAAAATAATTACAGAGGCCGCAGACGAAGGTCTGCGCACGGGTGACTACTGGCTAATCCCCGCAAGGGCAAACAGCTCCGAGAGCGTAGAGTGGCCAACCATGCCGGGGAACTCTGCGGATCCGCTTGCGCTTCCGCCGGCGGGCGTGGCCCATCACTACGCGCCGCTTGCAATAGTGCAGTATTCCGGGGGCAAGTATTCTACCAAAGATGAATGGGATGTCAGGAGCTTTTTCTCCTCGGTTGCTGACCTTGTTACCCTCCATTATGCCGGAGGCGACGGGCAGGAGGCCCTGCCGGACAACCATCTAGCGGCGCCACTGCGGGTAGTGGCCTTGCTTGGACGGACGCCCCTTGACAAGACTTACCTAGGCTCCAAGGCCACCGTCAAGTTTGCACTAGCCAAATACCCGCAGGTCCCGCCCGGATCCACCGGTGGCCTGTCTCTGACAGAAGACGGGCCTCTGCAGCTTTCGCAGTCCGTACAGGTGGTAAACGGCATTGCCAAGTGCTACTGGACGCTTGGCGAAGGAATGGTTGACCAGCAGGTTGAAGCGACCCTGTCGGACTGCGCTGGCCTTCCAGCCCTGCATTTTAACGCCAAGCAAAGGCTGTCGTTCTACTACATAAGCGGCGACGGAGTGGAGGTGCCGCCTGGTGTCAGCGTCACCTTGGCAGCAGGCGTGGCAATCGGCAATACTTCTGTCAGCTCTACAGACTATGAAGTGCGTTTTGAAAAAGTTCCACCCAACGCAGGCGGGAATCTTTCGTCAGACCGCGACAACCCTGCCAACGGGATTGCAAGTGTTGAACTGAAACTTGACGGCACCTCTGAGATTTGTCAGGTTAAGGCAGAGCTGTGGTACCGGAAAAGCGCCGCGGCCCAGCTGCACAAGGCGTCCATACAGCCCTTGTACTTTAACGTCAGACTGCAGAGCGCCGTGTCCGCGGCCAATACTGGTATACTCGAGCTGACAGTGCCGCAGAAAAGCCTTCCAATGCCTCTTGTGTACGGGCCGTTTGAGCATTACCTGCCCAGGCTGTCTGTTCCTCCTGCGGTGATGTTGGGGCTAGCCATTGAGGAAAAGTACCTTGCTTGGCTCAATGCCGATGAAATCAAGTATCTCATGGACTTTATTATAAAGCACAGCAAACGGCAAACAATCAACAAATGGGAGATAAGGTCCGCGCTTTATGATGTACTGAAAAGACTCACAGAGGAGAAGCAACTGGATAAAAAGGAAGTGGATCTGTTTCTGAGCATCTATGACAGGCTGTTCATGCAAGCGGCGATATCCAAAAAGGAGGCAGACTTCTTTCTCAAGATCGCCCAAAAGGTCGTCACCAACACGTCGCAATTTCTTGAAATCCTAAAGAAGCTCGTCGAGCGAAAGCGTCATCCCTCCAAAGAGTCGCGGGTCGAGTATACTGAGGATTACCCGAGCAAGGACGACCTCCGCTTCAAGCCCGTGATGATAACACCCACATCCTTCAAAGTTCATCTCTGGATTGACCCCAAGGTGGCGCTAAAAAAGGAGATGGTGCTTTTGCGCTGGTGGGCCGTTCCTCCGGAGGAAAAGAGGCCGCAATACGGAGAGCCTATTTCCATCGGCTTTGACAAGGCCGTGTATGATATTCCCCTCACGACCCGCGATCCGGTTGCAGTAGTCGTGTTTGCTATAGATCCTCTTAACACCGAGGATTCGCTGAAAGCAACATTCGCTATTAGCCAGACCGGCACCGTGCCGGTCACCGTTCCACTGGAGCTGAAGAGAAACGACAAACTAGGAAGGTATGGCGCGGTGCTAAAGATTACGACGATGCGCGGAGGAGGCAAGATAACGACAGCGGATGGCAAGACATTCCAGTTCAATGGAAAAACCCAGCAAACGATGACCGCGACCTATGACGAGGAACCGAGCATCTCTGGCAGGGCGTTGTACAAGATCCTATCTGACTAGATTCAGTCTGGGTCAAATCCCCTTCTTTTCAATAATATGCTGCCATTAGAAAAAATTGGCTCTGTTGAGGTACAAATAGCCTTAAATAAATTTGGTCGCATCTCTGGATGACCAATTTTGGGCAAGAGCGTAACGTGGAACATCACGATGTCTATCGAAGGCGCACCAACGGTTGCTTATTCCGAGGGCTCCAACAGTCCGGTAGAAGTTGATGCAGTCGACGTAGTGAGCGTAAAAGCCAAGCCCGCGACGGTTGCCGGGGGCGTGACTACTCCAGTAGTTACTACAGCAAAAATTCAGCCTGGCAACCTAGACCAGATCAAGTTCATGTATATAAGGCTGCAAGAAGCCAACCTGCAGGGCAAGATCACCTACAAATTCAAGGATGGCGCCAGCGAAAGCGCAGAGGTTACACTCGACAAGGACCACTTTCTTACCAGCAACGCGGTCATACAACTATTCGCTCAGGCCCCAAAGGAGATAAGTTTCAAAAATACCGAAGCCGCCGAGGGTAATATCGACGTAGTGGTGGCAAGGATGGCCGCATAAGAAAAAGGAGTGTCATGCAATGCCAACAAATCCAACCTATCCGGGCGTATACATCGAAGAGCTTGAAAATCCCGTCAAGACCATAGTCGGAGTCAGTACATCAGTTACAGCCTTTGTAGGTCGCGCCCTTGCCGGCCCCACCAACAAGCCTGTTCTCATACACAACTTTGGCGAGTTTGAAAGCATCTTTGGAGGGCTGTGGAAGGAAAGCACGATGAGCTACGCCGTCTACCAGTACTTCCTTAACGGGGGAATGGACGCGGTAATTGTCAGGGTCTTCAAGGCCCAGACCGGAAGCGATGAAGACAAGTCCAAGGCAAGGTTTGCCGCAGGCAGCATTACATTTGAGGCGACGAGTCCCGGTGTGTGGGCAAACGACTACAAACTAAAGATAGATGATAAGGTCGACGCCAGCAGGAACGTTCCTAGCCCGCATCTCTTCAATCTACACATCCTGGATGACGCCGGCGTCGAGCAAGAGACATTTCTCAACATCTCTATCAACACCGGTGATCCACGCTTTGTCAAGACGGTGCTCGACGAAGAGTCGGACCTCCTGCGGGTGAGCAAGGATAATCCTCCAATCAACGCTTTGCCGTCGATGAGCGACAACATCGTATCGGACAAGAAGGGAGACGATGGCGTCGCCGTTACCAATGCCGAGCTAAAAGGCGAGAACACCAACGACCACAAGACTGGCATATACGCTCTTGACAAGGCGGACATCTTTAATCTGCTGTGCATACCTCCTCCAAGTCCCGATGGAACTACCGCTCCGGCATTCTATAGCGAGGTTTATGCCACGGCGGCAAAGTACTGCCAAGACAAGCGGGCCGTGCTAATAATGGACCCGCCAAGCAACTGGAATTCAAGAGATGATCCCATCAGCGGCTCCATAGGAATTGACTCTAACACGTCGGGGCTTTTCAGGCACGAAAATGCAGCAATCTATTTCCCGCGGATAAGGGCTCCAGATCCAAATCAGGAGGGCAGGCTGAAAGATTTTGCCCCATGTGGCGCCATCGCTGGCGTGATGGCCCGAACCGATGCCCAGCGGGGCATATGGAAAGCTCCGGCAGGAATAGACGCCGGACTTTTGGGAGTCCCTGACCTGACAGTGAGGCTCACTGACTTGGAGAACGGCTCGATAAACCAGCAAGGCATCAATTGCCTTCGCATTCTGCCTCCGGCTGGGAGGGTGGTGTGGGGCGCAAGAACCACCAAGGGGGCCGACAATCTTGCAAACCAGTGGAAGTACTTGCCTGTCAGAAGGACCGCGCTCTACATAGAAGAGACCTTGTACCGTAACACCAAATGGGCCGTGTTTGAACCAAACGACGAGCCGCTGTGGTCGCAGCTGCGGTTGAGCATCGGGTCGTTCATGCATGACCTTTTCCGCAAGGGGGCGTTTCAGGGAAGCACGCCAAAGGAAGCATATCTTGTCAAATGCGATAGGGAGACGACAACCCAGTACGATATTGACCGGGGCATAGTCAATATCCTTGTAGGCTTTGCGGCTCTCAAGCCAGCGGAATTTGTCATCATCAAGATCCAACAGCTGGCTGGACAGGCGGAGGTGCAGTAGTCAAAATGGCGCAGTTTGAGATAAACGCACAGCGCTTTGACCCGTACAAGAACTTCAAGTTCCGTATCAAGTGGGACGGCAAGTTCGTCGCCGGTCTCAGCATGATGTCTGCCCTCACGCGGACGACAACGTCGATTGAGCATAGGGAAGGTGGAGATCCCAGCATGAGTCGCAAGTCGCCTGGCAGGACATCGTACGGTGCAATAACCCTCTCGCGCGGTGTCACACATGACCTCGAGTTTGAAAAGTGGGCCAACAAAGTGTGGAACTTTGGCGCAGGCCTAGGCTCCGAGGTCTCCCTCAAGGATTTCCGAAAAGATATCATCATTGAGGTGTACAACGAGGCTGGTCAGCTTGCCATTGCATACAAGGTGTATAGGTGCTGGGTTTCAGAATATCAGGCCCTGCCACAACTGGATGCGGGAGGCAACGCGATAGCCATACAGACTCTAAAACTTGAAAATGAGGGATGGGAGAGAGACGAAAGCGTGACAGAGCCAAACGAGCCGAAGCTGTGATGGATGACCAATGTCTCAAGCTATCGCTGCGGCCGTCGTTTCTCTTCCCCGAGGTATACCACGCCCTGACGGTTCGTGGATAGCCGAGGCAACTCTTCGGGAGCCTGTAGGTCACGATGAACAGTTCCTTCTGGACCTGCCTGCAGAGACCCCAATCTATCGCAGAGCCATAGCGCTGCTTGGACGGCTTGCGCACTTTAAGGATGTCCCGCCGGAAAATAGCGAGGAAATCACACGGCAGCTCTGCCTCGGTGATAGGTCCGCACTTCTCCTGAACATTAGACGGTCGATGCTTGGTGATCGGATTTCGCTGGTGCTTCCTTGCACGAACTGCGGCAACAATCTCTCTGCGGACCTCTCTATCACACAGCTACTCGAAGGCGGGGCACGGGAGCGCAGAGAGGTATACGAAGTCCAGGCGGGCAAATACCAACTTGCGATACATCCTGTCACCGGTGCCGATCAGGACGCCCTTTTTGCCAAGGCGCACTCTAGAACAGATTTTCAGGCCACGCTTGTAAGAATGTGTATTAGAAGTTGCGTGCCAAGTCTTCCCGCAACTGACGGGATTCCAGATGAGGTGTACGAGGCCGTCAGTTCTACACTTGAAGAGGTGGATCCGCTCTCGGATACCATCATTAGGGTTTCATGCCCCGAGTGCAATCGGAGCTTCTCGGCTTCGGTACCTATTGAGCGCCTATTCTTTCAGGACACCGGTATTGCAGCCCGCAATCAATTAGAGAAGGATATTCACTGGCTGGCGTTTCACTACCACTGGAGTGAGAAGGACATACTTTCGCTTCCGATAAAGAAGAGAAAGGCGTACATAGACCTTATCAATGCCACCATCTCGGGTGAGATGATTTGACCGCTGGCAGCACTCGCGACGGCTATTTCCGGCGCATCGTGGAAGGAACGATAGGGGCAGGACCGGACAGAGTCCCGGCTGTAAAGCTAGCACTAAAGCCTGAATCTCTTGACTCTATCGGCGCTCCAAGGAATATGGCGTTGCATCCTAAGCCGCTGACAGATGCTTATTCGCGAACACCGCCACTTTCCAATGGAGATTTCCGAGAAGGTAACCGGCAGAGTGCTTCTAAAGACGACCATCAGCCGGCCGATGCCAAATCCGCCAAGGCTGAGCCTCCTCGAAGACAGGTCGTGGCGAGAGATGACAAGTCGACTCTTTCTTCCTTGGATTCCAAATTGCCGGAATCTGACGGCATCCCAGAGAAGGATGTCAATGTCAACTCGGCACATGTAAAACCCCAAGAACGCGGCTTTGCGATTCCCAAGTCCCCGAACAAAACAGGCATCAATTCGCAAAGGGACCAACCCGAAACAAAACACGATCTTGATTCTATCAAAAGCGATTCTCCCAAAGACTCTGCCGGCGTTATGAACGAGGGGGAACGTACTGAATTTGCGCCTCTAGACAAAGGCGATAGGTCAAGAAGGGATGCCTTCGACGGCAGGAAGGATGACAACGATGCCGCTTCTAATTCGCAGGCCGCTGCTCCGGCTTTGGCAGGAGCGCCTCCTTCTGTGCCTAGCAAAGGGGCAGAAGAAACAATCGTACGTGTTGATTCTGACGACAAAATAACAGGCGGCAGGTTGCCGGCTGCACTCCCACCCTCCGCTGTTAGGAACCTCCGCCGGGATGAAGATTCCTTCCTGCAGCAGTCCACGCATGCCCGTCTGGCGCAGCAAGGTGATGGGGAAGCAAAGTCTGCATCAGCTGACTCAATCTCTGCAACATCCGTCCGTCCGACATATGTTGAGTACAAAAAAAGGGATGTCCGCGAAAAGGCCAGCGAAACAATCGTAACGGTGAACATTGGACGAATCGAGATAAGGGCTCCTGCACAGCCAAAGCCGTCTGAACATCCTGTCTCTCCGCCGGCATTTTCGCCTCCACTGTCGCTTGCCGAGTATCTGAGGAGGAGAAACGCCAAGAAATGAGCGTCAACCAGTACGAGATTGTTGCAGTTACCGCGGCTTTCTGGTATATTCTGGAGCTGGACGGGGACCCGAAGCTAAAAGTGACATTAAAGTCTCCAGACGGCAAAGAGGATGGAAACACCAGCCGTAACTGGGTCAACGTGTTTCTCTACCGGGTTTCTGAAAACCCCGGCTATTACGGCTCCGACCTTCCAACGCGCAACGACCGGCGAGAACTTGTGCACCGGCCCGAGCTCTGGCTTGACCTTCACTACCTTGTTACCGCCTACGGGGAGAAAGATGATGATATGCAGGCGCAGATCGCTATGGCAATAGCCGCAAGAAAACTCCACGAAAGGCAGCTTCTACTTCGCCAAGACCTAGAAACCATACTGACAACTTCTGAAGTCAAGGCCAAGTTTCCTGGAATAGACCAGTTCGTGCTTCCTGACCAAGTTAGACACACCACAATAACTCGGGAGAACCTGTCCCTTGAAGACCTAACAAAGCTCTGGTCGTCCTTTTTCAAGACCAGTCCTTACCATCTCTCCGCCGGATACAAGGCCACGACGGTGCTCCTTCAGGGCAGGACTGGCGAGCAGAGGACCCCGTCACCTGTACGCGACCGCAACGTCTACGTCATCGCCGCCAGAAGCCCAGAGATAGCGTACATACAGCCACAGATAGTTGAATATGCGGCAAACGGAATGGAGGTCGACATAATCGGCCAAAACCTGCGGGCGGACGATGTGCGGCTCGACTATGGCCGCGGCGTTACAAAGCAGGAGGAGGAAACTCTGAACCGGGAGAAACTCGAAGACCTGCGGTTTGACCGAATGGAGAAGCTGGATCTTGACCTTGTAAGGGGAGAAAGGATAACACTCCAGATACCGAATCCTTCCCAATCGCCGATCTTTTCCACCGCAGGAGTGAAGAAGTTGAAGGTTGTCCACCCGCTGAACCTGGGAACGCCGAGAAAACCTCACCGGGGGCCAGAGTCCAACACCGCCGTCTTTGCGGTTGCCCCAAAAATAACAGTTGCCAAGCTTGACGCTCCAAATAACCAGAGGCTCGTGGTAGAATTCGAACCCCCTGCAAAGAAGGAGCAAAAGGTCACCGTGATACTGGGCTCGCTGGCTCCAATAGAAGTCAAGCTAAACAATGATGCCAGTAAGGTCGAAGTGGACCTGCCGCCGGCAATAAAGAAGGGGACATATCCTGTGAGGCTGCAAATAGACAGGGCAGAAAGCCAGCCTGGTACGGACCCGCCAAACAACAGCGAATACGGCCGTCCAACGGTGGATATTACATGACCCAAGAGTGGGCAAGCAAGAATCAGAAATACATGGTCAGTTTCATCGACTATGTCAAGGAACTATTGCGCAACAGTACTACCCAGTCTGGAGCCTCGTCGACGCCTCCTCAGGGTCCTGTCTGGGATGCCGAGGCAAATGCCCCCGTTCATACCGCATCGATGCCTGCGATTGAACAACTCTCTGCCGCATTTGGCCTCTCGGAATTTGAAAAGTCTCTCTTGGTGCTCTGCTCGGCCGTGGAACTTGATTCTGAAGTGCCAAAGCTGTGCGCCAAGGTCAATGGAAATCCTGACGCCACTTTTGCTACGTTCTCGCTTGCGCTTTCTGTGCTTCCTGACGCACACTGGAGCGCGCTCGTACCCACCTCGCCTCTGCGCAGGTTCCGGCTCATCGAGCTTTACGGGCAGGGGCCAGTGACAGGCTGTCAGCTGAGAATAGACGAAAGGGTGCTGCACTACCTCGTGGGTATATCGTACCTCGACAAGTCCGTTCACGGGCTTTTCGAGCCGGTAGCTACGGCCGATGCCGCAGGCGAGTCACAAAGAGCCATCGCACTGTCCATAGTCAATGCATGGAAATATGCCGAGATGACCGGCGGACAACCTTTGGGCATCATACAACTCGTGGGGCCAGACGAAGCAAGCAAAAAGCAGGTGGCAGGCCAGGCCTGCGGCCAACTTGGGCTGAACTTGTGGCAAATAGCCGGCGATCTCTTGCCCTCCAAGGCAGACGAACTTGAAGCGCTGACCCAGCTGTGGATACGAGAATCAGTGCTTCTTCGTGCCTCTCTCTACATTTGTGCACATGATGTGGAGCAGTCTGCAGCACAGAAACTGGTGACTAGGTTTGCTGGTCGCTTATCCGGACTGTCGTTTCTTTCGCGCCGTGACGCCTCGCCGGCAGACACCCTGCCAGCACTATCCTTCAATGTCTCCAAGCCCACAAAGGCCGAGCAGCGCGCCATCTGGCAAGGCCTGCTTTTGAAAGATGTGTCTTCAGAGAAAGCAGAGTTGTGCAATCAGGCTATTGTGCGCGCCGTAAATCAGTTCAACCTCAATATCGAGTCGATCCAGTCTGCAGCATACGAAGCCCATCTGTCGATAAGCGGAGGGGAGCAGCCGGCTAGTGCCATCTGGCATGCCTGCCAGAAGGTTGCCCTGCCCAGGCTGCCTGACCTTGCCCAGAGGATAGTGCCGCATGTCACTCTGGAAGACATTGTCCTTCCAGACAGGGAAAAAGACCTCCTTGGCTCTATCGTTGCGACTGTCAGGCAGAGGTACAAGGTGTACGAGGAGTGGGGATTTGGAATGCGAGAGGGGAGGGGACTGGGAATAGCCGCACTCTTTGCCGGCGACAGCGGCACTGGCAAGACCATGTCAGCCGAGGCCATAGCCGGCGAACTTGGCCTTGACCTCTATAGGATCGATCTTTCGATGGTGGTAAGCAAATACATAGGCGAGACCGAAAAGAACCTCCGGCGTGTGTTCGACGCTGCGGAGGACGGGGGCGCAATCCTGTTTTTTGATGAGGCCGACGCGCTGTTTGGAAAGCGAAGCGAGGTCAAGGACAGCCACGATCGCTACGCAAATATCGAAGTGGGATACCTACTGCAGCGAATAGAGACGTACCGCGGCCTTGCCATTCTGACCACGAACATGAAGGGCGCCCTTGACAGCGCCTTTGTGCGGCGCATCAAATTTCTGGTAAACTTTCCTTTTCCTGACGAGCGGAGCAGAAAAGAGATATGGAAAAAAATCATGCCCAAGGCAGCCCTTGGCAATAAGCCACTGGATTACGACCTTCTTGCCCGGCTCGATGTAACCGGCGGCGGCATATACAACATCGCTCTGACTGCGGCGTTTCTGGCCGCAGACGAGGAGACGCAGGTGGAGATGCGACACGTGATGAAGGCGGCAAAGCAAGAGTATGACAAGATGGAAAGGCCGATGCCAGAGATAGGGTGGTCCAAAAGTTGAAGGTGAGGGTGAACGTGAACATTGACCGGCTTGTCATTGAGGGATTGGAGGGAGGCGTCACTGCTGCCGGCTTGGAATCTTCGATTAACGCGGAACTTGCAAGGCTGATTGAGCATGAGTATCATGTTCACCAAGACAGTGGCCAAGAAGAAGCCGGCAATGCCGGTGCCAGCGGATTGTTCAAGAAAAAGATAGCTCGAGGCGGCGACTTTAATGTAACGGATGGTGGCTCGTTTGAGCTTTCATCCAGAACATCCAGATCTCTGGGACCAGACATTGCCCGGTCCATCTACAGTAGCATTCAAAAGGCCGTCTAGCTGCCTGCTCTATGTTACTTCCAGCGCGCCATCGTTGACCGACACGCTGGAGGATGTCATCTTTATTTTTGCCGCATTGTTAGAAAGCTCTATCCATTCAGAGTTCATGACTATCTTGAGGCCCGACGCCGTTTCTATGGTAATGATGTCTTGGCCCTCTCTGTCGTCAATCTTGATGGTGCCAGACTCTGTCTTTATCATCTTTATCTTGTGGGCCTCTTGCGCGCTGGCAAGGCCATTAACAGGAGATTCGTCCGGATTCCAGAAACAGCCCGTCCAAATCGGCTTGTCGGGGTCACCTTCCTCGAATTCTACCCATACGTTGGCGTCTACAGGAGGCACAAAAAAGAAGCCTGCGTCTGGGGCACAGTACGGCAAGCTGGGCTCGGCCCATCCGCTCATCTCGTCTCCGTATATCGACGTGGTTAGCTTGACTCGGATCCTGCCCTTGAGCTTTGGATCGGCATTGTCGGCTACCTTGCCTCTGAACTTGCCATAGACGCGTTTCCTGCCTTCTATCATGTGCTGAGCACCGACGCTGTCGAGCCAAGACCATCGCGCACAAGCTTGAACGACTGCTTGTACTCGCCTTTCTTGATCTCGTGCTTTACCTCCTTGACGTAGTAATAGCCGTCGTGCAAAAAGCCGACGCCTCTTAGGCCGACCAGCTTGCGCGCCTGCAGAACGCCGCCATAAGCAAGCGAGTCAAGTGTACCCGTGGCAATGACAGCGTCTGTGGACTCGTCGGTCTCAGCCTGAGCTTCGCTCATTGCCTGCGCTGCGCTTGCGCTGCTTCTGTTGTATTTCTTCTTTTGTACTCTTGACGCCTGCATAGAAAGAACTGGATAAAGAGAAAGCGGCGGAAGGCTGCTTCCTGTCACCGTAACGGGTACCTCTTTGTTCGTGACGATATCAACTGTCTTGCCTGTAACAATCGTCGGCTCTGTCACATTGTACTGAAAGCTGATTGCCTTGAGATTGCTTTCCGAACCCATGTCTAGAGTCAGGGCCTTTTGCGGCGCGCCAGTGTACTTCCTTGGACCCCAGTACGCTCTGCTCTTGTTAGTAAGAAGGGCCGGCTCTAGGAAGAAAACATAATTGTATTTTCTTGCAAGGTCCTTGATGTGGTCGAGGTCCGTTGACTGCTGGGAAGGGACCTGGTCTGCTTCGGGATGCCGCACTGGCGACTGCACCTCATGGATGTCCGGCTCAATTCCATGCTGCGTGTACTTGGCGATTATTTTTTCCACGATCGATTTATCATCCAGACTCGAGTGAGTCGTTGGGCTCTCGTCTTTGCTCATAAAAAAGCTCAGATCCTCGCCTGTTACGACCATCCTAGTTTGTCCTGGCTGCTGGCTCGGGCTCAGTTGCTTGGTTGTAATTATTCCATTTATGAGGTTCGTCTGGATGCCGCCAAATGTTACAATTATCCTGACTTGGTTGAACGGATTGAGCAACGGATTTGCGATAAGGGCATAGTCTTGAAGATCCTGCCTGCTCCTGCCAACATTAAAGATGATCTCAAAGCCGTCTGGAGCAATGTCTCTATTTGTGACCTCGATTGATTCAACAGCGCTGGCGACAGCCTCTGGAACAGGAGTTGGGATGGTGGGTCCTGCCATCAATATGACGTAAACGTTTGTCAGACCTTCCATGGAGGAACTCGCACCTTTCTTATCTCCACGGCCTTGCTATTCTTAGCATAAAGCCCGGCTCTTCGGTCAAGTCGAGTGGGTGCATTGCATCATTGGCGTCGCAAATCTGCCAGAACTGCTCTGGGTCTCCAAACACCCGCGAAGAAATTCTATCCAGCCTGTCGCCGGCCGAGACCGTCAATGCCTGCAACAAGGGCATTTCTTCGCCCTTTGGAAGAAAGCGCCTCTTCTTGTACGCAACAACGTTTCCGTCCTTTGCAAGGCTTGCATCTTCAATGTTGTAGTATCTGCTGGTGGGCTGGAACAATTCACAGCGCTCCTGATATTGTCCCGGACACGCTTGTGATGGACCCTATTGCGGCCATCGTTTCCTTTAGAATCTGGTGTGACAAGAATACCGAATAGCCCGGATGGGTTACCCTGAAATCGTTGTACGTGAGCACATCGAGTGAAACCGATACTTCGGCCACTATCGGGTTGAGAAGCTGATCATAGTACTGTTCGGTGATGGTAAAGTTCGAGATCTTGACCGGCACTACTCTGCTTGGACCCCAGACAAAAAGCGTAAATGGTCCTTCCGGAGGCGCTATCTCTATGGCACCCGTAGCCGCAAGCGCGTTCTTTTCGATCGCCCAAGAGCTCTTCGGATAGATCATCATCTCTAGGGCAGAAAGCTGAGGGTAGATGCCCATGGCGACCGTAGATGGATTTTGCTCCGGCTTTTCTAGCCGATCCGCCGCGTCAATTTCTATCTTTAGCGTGATTGTTTCCTTTGGCGGTCCCGTGAGTCTCTGAGTCTCCACGGTGCTAATCGTCTGTTGCAGCCTGTTGGACTGAACCTGGCGAGTGAGAGTCTCGGGATTATACTGAAAAATTATGACCTGTGGTACAAAGCCTGCGGGATCGTACGATATGAGAGCACCCTTGATCAGTCTGGGTGAGCGGGGAAAACTCGACAATACCTGATTCGCATTTGTCCTGGAATTATAAAAAGGCTCTTGTACCCTTATAAGGTCAGCCAAATTACTGTAAGAGTCAAAGCTTTGAAATTGTTGTTTGCATTTATCGACCACGTCGTATCATATTAGAAGATTCTCAAAATGGATAACAGGTGTGCTTTATACTGATAGGTATTCTTCTAATCTTATGAATAGAAGATTAGAAGATATTTGATGCAATGTTGGTCTGTCGTCAAATTCGAGTGAATGCCCTTGCAGTAATGTCTGGGCACATTGCGATACAAAGCCGGTTTCTAAATTGCCATTTTGTCCAGCTGGTCACCATGACAAAGTATCTCTGCTGTAACAAATTTCTCCGCTAGTGCAGTTAGCGAAACACGTATATGATGCTACCTAGATTTTTTCTGCGCTCGCAATCGAGAGGGGATAATGTTAAGATACATAGTTCTGTATGAACACGACGTTTTCCTACATGTTTGAGATACTCCTTGCCATCAATGTTTGACCATAGGCCGTCGCTGCTGCTACGACAAAATAATAACATCAAACGCAAAGTACTGTTTGCTTCTGGGTTATTCCTGATTGTCTTGGTGCTCCTATCCACAACTATTCAAGCACCGCCCAATGCGGCAGTGGCAGGTGCATACTACCCATTCAAAATTGATGGGCCAAATTCAGTTGTCGGCTTCAATTACTGGAAAATGATGTGGCACTATGATGATGCCAAGACGGAAAAGCAAAATCTAAAAGCGTTTCAGACCTGGTGGTGCATAGATTCTAAAGGAAGTATGCTAAAGAATTGCAACAACAAAGAAGCAGAGCCTGTCGTCCGCGACATGAAAGGGCTCATGTTATTTGTCAAAGAACACACGCTGCAAATAATCAGCATCAAGGTCACCGAGTTCTAGGCAAGTCATCCCAACGACCCGCATAACTATGAAACCACCCACAAGGACAAGACAACAAAGGAAGACATCAAAAAATGGTTCCTGGCCGCGTACGGTGGTAAAGATGGAAGAACGCAGAGACTCTACGAGAGTTACGAAAAATTGGCATTCCATTCTAACAAGAATCTTTCAGATGAACAGAATCTAGAGGCGTTCAAAGAGTGGTGGTGCAAAGGAGTAGCGGAAGCAGTGGGAGCGAATGGCCGATTGGTAAGAGAAGATCTAATGTGCTCAGGCGGTGAAAATGATCCTTCAAAGTCGATTATAGTATGCAATTCAATGACTATCGCATCGATATGGTCCTCTTTGTCAAAGCAATGCATCCCTTGGATTCAGAACACAGAATAACAAAGAGCGTGATAAAGGACTGGGTGTGGACGGAATACAATCGCTCTCTTTATGTGGGAGGGGCAGGCAAGGCCTTGCAAAGGAATGTGTGTATGTATATGTATGTCTGTTTCCGTATGCATGTGTGTGTGCGCATGCGGGTTGATACAATATCTGAGTGTCTCGAGAATATCCAGATATGACAGCTAATCTTTTCTGCCTTTCGTAAAGCGTTTGCGCCTCCCTCCTTACCCTCTCCTCCCTCAGAAAGTCATAGTTCTTTTGCCATTTCTATAACTGCACTGATCTGCCGGCTTTGTTCCAGTGAAAAAGAAAGAGATCTCGGCACCACTTGCAAAATACAGGATCCGTGCCATTAAATCCACCATTGAAGTCGAGCCTTCCTGTGCTGTCTGGAAAAACCACTCCGGCTAATCTTTCGTTCAAGGCTGTTCCCAGTTTGATGTCTTTAGGATCTTCCATTAGTCGGTACTCAATTCTACCTTTATTGGCTCCTACAGATTTCCGCAAGTTTGCCCAGTCGTCCCTACTGCCATGGGGAACAATTATTTTCCATGTAACAGAGCTACTCTCAAGCTTGCCGCTGTTGATAACGTAGTTCTGGTTACCCAGAAGATGGTCCGCCATTAGCCAGATATATTCCTCCGCATCTTTCACTACCCGTTGTGTATGCGCCAAAACTGCGCCTACTTTATCTACATATCTTGATTGTTGGAGTTCGCCTATTCGCTCTATGAATTCCGCGGGCAGAGACGTTATATCATGCGAAAGAAAGTATTCCCTATTTTGTGTCATGAAGTGGATTGACGGTACAAGCTTCAGAATTGTCTCGCCAAACAAAGTCAGACCAAAAAAGCTATCAGAGTCCTTCTCTATGAGCTTTGCATCTCGAAGGCGCATTAGGTGCTTGGAAGTCTCTTGAGGTGTGGCTGAAATCTTGGCCGTGAGCTGGCTCAATCTAAGTCTTTCATTTCTGATTTCAGAGAGTAAGGTTAACCGGTCTCTGTTGGCAAGAATGAAAAGAAATTCTGCAAGCTCTTCCAAATCCTGTATTTCTTCAACGTGCCGGTTGATATTTAACGCTCTCGTTGAAGAGACCTAATCTAGCCCTGCATCGATATCTGATGCATGGAAACCATTTCCAAAAGTTTACAGGACAAACTGGAATCTAATAAAACTAACATAAGCTCTACTTCCAAGTGGAGGCTTGAAAGAGATGGAGGTGTCGATTTGTGACATATCCCAGCAATGATTCTGCATCCACACAAAAACCCAGTCTGGCATGGTATCTATTGCCAATTTTCCTAAACTGGGTAGGAGGATTGATAATGTACCTTGCAATAAGAAATAGGTCGCAAGAGATGGCAAAAAAAGGTCTTTTTCTGAGCTTGGCACTTACCGCAGCAGCAGTAGCAATTTATCTGGTCATGTCATTCACAGTGCGCGCATTATTTTGAATCCTGCAAGAATCCATAATCAGTAGTAGTCTATCCTAAGACAGTACTGCGTTAATTGGCCGAGAGAAAAAATATGACAGCCAGCCCTAAATAAAGAAGATAGAGTAAATCTGACAGAAGCACTACGGCCACTCCCTATCATCTCTTCTTATCTATGAATATACCATGGCATCTTAATAGATCCTTTGTTCGATAAGATGTAGTCGCCAATAGTAGTGAGGGTCGCGACTGGTCGAATCACAGCATGTTTGACAAGTGGGTTGGAAAACTGATGGAAGGCGGCAGCCGCGTTTACGCTGGCATGTCGTCGAAGCATGAATCAATATCCGAAGAAGAAGAAAAAGAAGAAATAGAAAAGTTCAGGACAGAACTTGCGGAAATGAAGTTAAAAGTGCGAACAAATCCTCAAGAGGTAGAGGAATGGTTTGATAAAGCAAACCGGTTTGTTCACTCGACTCAGGACAAACAACAAGAGTCCTCAACATCTACTACTTCTGATGCGGCGCCGGCAACAGAGGACAATAGTAATTATACCAATAATACCAATACGGCTTATAAGGAAAACAACCACATTTCGGCAAACGTTATCGATGTTATTGTTGATGATAATAATAATGATGATTATTATTCAGAAACAGGAGGACAAGCGCCGCAGAAACAACAGATACAGGAGGAGCAGCAGAATCATCGTCATCAACAAGAACAAGAATTGACGGAATTACTCGAAGAATCCGCAGAAATCGCACTTGACAAAATTTCACAGCTAACGATTACTGCGAAGGACAGGCTCTCACCGATTGCAAGGTCAGGCATCTCTCAACTCAATGTATTCAAGGAGGAGGGAAATGATCTCAAAAAACTACTTTCATCGAAGGAAATCATCATTTACAAGACAGATGCCATCGCTATCATGCTCCGCAAGTATGGAGGAATTATCGAATTTTTAGATGCTTATGACAAGCTAATCCGAGAAGGCTATGTACTAGATCACAGCGAACCAATCGAGAGCTTCTTCTTCGAAATTCCAATTAATGGAATAAAGACAAGGCTGGGCAAGCTGTATTATTTCCATCATCGCAAGTATACTGCCGCAGCTATGCCTCCCTTTGAGCCATCACCATCTTCCTCATCAGCAACGGCAGTGACCGACGGCGGTCGTGATGATAACTCTTGCAAGAAATATGTGGCGGCCGTATTCTTGAAGGGATCTACTGCTACTACTGCTACTAGTAGTACGTCGAATCTGGCTAGAGGGCGCCAAGAACACCAAGAAGGGTAATAGGCAGTACATCGAAGTTATCCCCATCCAGAGGGTCAACGACGCTTATGAGAGAATAATGCTCAAATCCGATGTGAAATACCGGTTCTCCATTGATATAGCCTCTCTTAAATCACAGTAAAACAAGGCATCTCGGGCTTCTATCCCTTCCTGCCGCATCAAGCTAATAATCGTGGTGTGTTTTTACGCAAACGCCAACCTGCCAGCTAAAATCTATAACAGGCGTTAGTGGTAGTGATAGTAGTAGTAGCAGCCATTCATCAACTGCGGCATATATCTGAATGGCGTCAAAGCCACGACTACAATTACCGACCAGAAATATAGTCTGCCACATAGTACCCGCACCTCGCTCTCCTCCCCCTCCCCTTCTCTGTAATTGCTAGGCTTTAGATGCTGTTGATAAAGAAGCTTGCTTAATTATTGCAACAAATGCTATTAATGTGATACTTTTCTCTAGCTATATGCAATATTTGGTCATTATACCCATTATTTTGCATCGGTCTTAAATCAAACTTTGGTTAGACAGCGCTCGATAATAAACAGCAGTCACTTGAAAAGCAAAATGTTGTTGATGAGCATGGTGCTGGGCTTGCTTCGCAATCGCATCATATGCGATATCTTTGCCCGATGCGTTTGCGTCAAGAGGCGGAGGTGATGGTGGCGACGATGGAGACTGAGGCAGCGGAGGCGACCGAGTATTCTGTCCATGCCATGGTAGTGGAGGAAATGGGGGAAACAGTGGATACTACAATGACGATGACGATGACGACCGCAAGCATCCCGGCAAGCCACACAAGCCCCATCCAAAATATCGCTAAGAAAATGTCCGGAGCAAAGAAACACATACACATGCACTTCCTCTTCCTTTATCTTGCAGTGGAGTGAACACAAGAGAACTAGGCAGAAAGTCGAAGGAAGAGAGAGAATGTGTGGTAGAGACTAGGGGCCAAAATATGTGGAGAAAAAGTTGTGAACCTGCAAGAAAAGTGCCGACTCTGTTGCGTGTTATTGCAACAACATACTCTCACACACATATACGCACAATCTCGCTCCTCCGTTTTTATCTCACATCATGTGCATATCGTACGGCACAAGCCCATCAGGGCGCAGCATAAATGCTAGAATCGTAGCTTCGTGTCTATATTCTGCAGAAACGGCTTTTGCTACCCTGAAGAGCTTCACAAAAGATATGGTAGATGAGTTTTCAAGGTAATAACCTTCTGTCTTCTTTAGTGTAGACTATCCTGCTCTTTCTTATTTGAGGGATTATGTCGACTAACTCTTCTTCTATGGGTGCATAAGTAATTTGGCAGACACACCTCATTGGTGCTTTAAAAAAAGCAGTATAGCTGCAACACGTATCTACCTGCGCGCTAGAGACGTGCATATATATACATGTGCAAGCTCCGGGCAGCTTGCAGAGTCTTTGCCGTGTAATACTGGAAATGATGAAAAAGATTTTTGCTGTCGTTTGTATTGGTATACTGGATAGGTTTTTCACTTGAGTGAGGTATAACCCCAGGCTTTGTAACACCTATGAGCCAACAAGTGATATACATTGATCTGCAAATGCTTTGCAGTGGATAGCTAAGAAATGCGAGGAGTTGGCGGCTGCTTTTCAGTTGCTGTTACTGTTACTGTTGCTCTTGCTCTTGCTCTTTTAACAGCACTTGGTGCCACTCATTCTTCGTCAATTCTTGCCAATGCTCAAATTCCTCCGGGTGTCGAGCCTGAACCTGTAAAGGTTCCCAATCCCTTAACGCCGCGTAATCAAACGGGCGAGGTTATAGACATCATTATCGGAAACCTGAACGTAACTTTACCACAACCAAAAGACAATGCAACAACAGTAATACCGCCGCCGGGAGGATGAAATGTGGGATTTCCTAGACTGTCTTTTTAAAACATGATATATAACAATGGCCGACCATCTGTTCAAGTCGTCTCTATGACGAGATACTTGTATGAAAACGCGATCTAGTAGCCCGTTCTCACTTTCTCTCTTTTTACCATCTCTTCAGCGAGAAAAATAAAAAAGAGGTTGTATTTTTTCTCGCAGAGCTGTATCCTGTGAGCTTCAAAAGTCACAGACATCTGTCTCCTCAAATGCCGAGTATTCAAACATAACCCTGAATTTTTTAAATCTAATCTTAAGTATCAGTTTCCTATATATTATATAATATTATTACTTACATAAGCAGCTGTCTTAAGCCTTTAAAGCAACCCTGCCTAGAATTCTATGGCATGGCGAATCATTCAGTTGAGGGAAACAAACTGATATTTTATTCTGCATTTGCTGCTTTAGGCTTGGCACTCGTGCCGTTTGGCTTTACTCTTTCTAACAATTTAGCTTCCTCTCAGGCCGCTGGAATTTCAGACATTTTCACTTGCTATATTAACGACGGCAAGTCCGCGCAGGCAGCTTCTGGCGGACAGCCTGGTCAGCCCGGTGAACCCGGCGCGGGTCCAACCGGTGGTCAAGGTGGCGCAGGCGGAGCTGGAGGTCAGGGTGGAACTGCTGGACTTCACACACTTAATTGCTCGACCTTGACTGGAGAAATCCTCAATTGCTATAATGTTACCTCGATTGCGAATACAAATAGTACACAGAGAGGTCCTAGCGGACAGCCTGGTCAGCCCGGTGAACCCGGCGCGGGTCCAACCGGAGGCGCTGGAGGTGAACCTGGCGAGCCCGGTCAGGGCGGTGAAGGGCCTGGTGGCGGCGCTGGAGGTGATGCCGGCAGCGGAGGTGCAGGCGGAGCTGGCGGCATTCTTGGTAGTGGCGGTGCAGGCGGCCAAGGTGGCGCAGGCGGAGCTGGAGGTCAGGGTGGAACTGCTGGACTTCACACACTTAATTGCTCGACCTTGACTGGAGAAATCCTCAATTGCTATAATGTTACCTCGATTGCGAATACAAATAGTACACAGAGAGGTCCTAGCGGACAGCCTGGTCAGCCCGGTGAACCCGGCGCGGGTCCAACCGGTGGTCAAGGTGGCGCAGGCGGAGCTGGCGGTGCAGGCGGCCAAGGTGGGAGTAGCAGCATTCTTGACACCGCTGGCAATGGAAATCCTCTGATCTGCATCAACAACAGTAGCGGCATTCTTGGTAGTGGCGGTGCAGGCGGCGCTGGCGGACAGCCTGGTCAGCCCGGTGAACCCGGCGCGGGTCCAACCGGTGGTCAAGGTGGCGCAGGCGGCGCTGGCGGTGCAGGCGGCCAAGGTGGCTAAGCTCTAAGAGAAGGTGTTCCCTACTCCTATTCATCCTTACTATTTGATTCTCTAACAGACAGTTATGTTTCACCTGGTATTTGAGCGAAAGTGATCTCTATGAAACAAAATTAGTATATGCTATTTTTACACATCGTCAAGTTGCAGAACTATGTGGGTATATTCGTTGTCTAAATTATTACACCTGCAAGTAAAAACTTCTGGCCAATGAGAATATAGATATATACTATATATTCATGGCCTCCCGTTGTGCTGTTATATCTCCTCTCTCTCTTGTTTTAGACCTGCAATTCGGCATGCCTTTTTCCTAGCTGCTAATTAGGTCATTCTTTTACTCTGTCTCTTCCCAGTATATTTTTTTGTATCCGCTTGTGATCTTGCCAAACTATATATACATTCATGAGATGACAAAAAAGTAATTCTAGTAATGATTAGTCTCCAAACAAACAGACGAAGTTACTTGTACGTAGAATGAAAATCTTTTTGGTTATTACTAATTACAAGAATCTCTTCAATGACAAGTGAAACATGATATGGCCTGAAGTAAGATCTAAGTAACAAACACAGAATTCTATAATTCAAATGTTTTTACCTTCCTATATATTATATAATATTATTACTTACATAAGCAGCTGTCTTAAGCCTTTAAAGCAAGCCTATATGGAATTATAGTCAATGTCAAATCATGCACATGAAAGACGAAATGTGATTTCTTACATCGCCTTTCTCGTACTCGGGTTGGCATTGGCATCATATATGATGCCAATGTCTACTGCGTTTGCAGCAGGGAAAGGCGGAGCAGGCGGTTCCGGCGGCTCTGGCGGCAGCACTGTGGTCGGCGATGCAGGTTCCGGCGGCTCTGGTGGATCCGGAGGCAGCGGCGGCAGCTCTGTAATCGGTGATGCAGGTGAAGGCGGCGAAGGCGGATCCGGTGGATCTGGCGGAAATTCCGTAGTCGGTGATGCAGGTTCCGGCGGCTCTGGTGGATCCGGAGGCAGCGGCGGCAGCACTGTGGTCGGCGAAGGCGGCTCTGGCGGAGGCGGCGGCCAAGGTGGGACTGGCGGCAGCACCGTCATTGGCGAAGGCGGCGAAGGCGGATCCGGTGGATCTGGCGGAGGCGGAGGCGACTCTGTAATTGGAGGCGGCGGTTCCGGCGGCTCTGGCGGCGGAGGCGGCGGCGGAAATTCCGTAGTCGGTGATGCAGGTTCCGGCGGTTCCGGCGGCAGCGGCGGTTCCGGCGGCGACACTGTAGTAGGCTCTGGCGGAGGCGGCGGTTCCGGCGGCAGCGGCGGCTCTGGCGGCGGCACCGTCATTGGTGAAGGCGGTTCCGGCGGCAGCGGCGGCTCTGGCGGCGGAGGCGGAGATACTGTTATCGGAGGCGGCGGAGGTGCAGGCGGCGGAGGCGGCGGCGGAGGCGGCGGCGACACCGTAGTCGGTGAAGGCGGTTCCGGCGGTTCCGGCGGCTCTGGCGGCAAAGGTGGAAATTCCGTAGTTGGTGATGCAGGTTCCGGCGGCTCTGGCGGAGGCGGCGGAGGCGGCGGCAATGCAGTCATCGGTGAAGGCGGCGATGGCGGTTCCGGCGGCAGCGGCGGCTCTGGCGGCAGTACTGTAGTCGGTAAAGGTGGCTCTGGCGGCAGCGGCGGCTCCGGTGGAGAAGGCGGCGACAGTGTAGTCCACAAGCCTCTGGTTAAGCACAAGAAGCCAAAACACAAGTAATGTCGACAAATCTCGGGAGAGGGGACGATAATGTATCGCCTCTCTCCTTCTGTCTCTTTTTATATTTTCCTAACGAGACTTGTTGCTTATGGTTCTCCTTCTTCTACTCTCTAGAGAAGTACTTGTTTGTTCTCAAATATGGGTCGAATTAAGTTCTTTTTGGATTTCCTGCCGATGCTGATGTCATCAACATCATAATATCCACATCACAATACAACTGGGGTCAATCAGTCTGGTGATATGATATGGGATTAGGTATTGGCAGAGGATTCGGAGGGATTATTGGGTTTGCTTTACTACCAATACGCACTTGCGCATTTGCCAGTGGATCCTGAGACAGATTCACGCCACATGCAGTAATCCATACCTGAACAAGAGCAGTTGCTATCATCAGTGTCAAACCTATCAATAAGGTGCTCCCTTTCACATAAGGACGACGATACTCCAAACCTTACATCACATACACACATACATATCCAGTGCGTACTATATTATTCCCTAGGTCACATTTCTAATAACGCTAGATTTGACGCACCAAGAAATATGACTATTTATCCACTCGTGTGAGCAGAGTTCGCCAGAATAGTCGATTCTATATATGGGACAAAACAGCAGAGACGTGATCTTTTTCTTCTGTTCGTGGCGTGTGTCTGTGTGCGTATATATATATATATCCAAGAATGCGCCGACAATGCTTCAAGTTGTCATAATAATAGTAGTAGCCTGTAACTAATGAGACCTGGTTGGCAAACCTACCTGCCTACATATCGTAGCATAAAAAAGATTTGCTATTTGGAGCAAATCATACTATCTGATGTTATAGTTTTGCCTTCGGACCACTTTAAATATTGTATTCAGATGTTGAGCAGTACTGTGAAATTATGATCAAAGCAGAGTTTCGAGGTCGGGTCATAACTGAGACAACTGCAGTGACAGTCTTTTACCTTATGGCCTCCTCCTCTCTTCTCGGTATCGTCATGCTTTCTTCGCTATATCTGGAACATGGGCGGCTGCAGCATGTATATGCCCAGCAAGTGGCATTAAGCGAAAATACTGCGGTGGAACTAGCAAAGCCCGCGGTAGTTAAAATTTATAATTTTGCCTCTATTTCATTATCTGTTCAAGCAGCGGGTGTAAAGGTGCAGAGTCTGCAAGGTGCACTTGACCAGCTTTTAAGCCAAGGTAAGCTTGACATACAAGACAGCCGGGCTGTGCTAGATGCTCTAATTGAGGTGATATATCAAGACCCTGGCAGATATCTTGCTCCATTACCAGATACCTTGAACCTTTCTGCATCGATGAATGCCACCGGCTCTGGTTTTATAGTTACGCCTGACGGCTATATTGTAAGCAATGCACATGTTGTGCGATTTCCTGACTATGACATTGAGCAAACGATTAGAAATGATAGGGATACATTTTTTGCGACATTTTTGCCGCAGGTATTTGCCGACACTAGCGGAACACTGGAAAATATTTTTGTCCCAATGTTTCCGAACGTCGCATCACTTCAGCTTACTCCTGAAGAAGAGAACGGCCTGCTGCTTGCTTTTATCCAGTATTACCATAATGCGCCTTATCATATAACTGGCTTTGAGCCAAATGTATTTGCAGAGATGAGAGTGTCAATACCGGGAGTACTGACAGGGGGAAAATTAGTACCTGCCGAAGTCATTCCGAGTGCTACTGGAAAGGCTGAGGGTAAAGATGTGGCAGTTCTAAAAGTAGAGGGTAACGATAACCTACCCACCGTGGCGCTTGGCGATGAGAATTCTCTAGCATCTTTGGATGACATAATCGCAATAGGATTCCCCGGTTCAGTTTCAATCTTTCCCGACCTTTTGGCGCAAGGCATCCAACCTTCAATAACAAGGGGCCAGTTTAGCGGATTTCAGCCCACCATCTTTGGATTTAGTCTTGTTCAAACATCCACACCAATATCCCACGGCAGTAGCGGTGGTCCTGCCGTGGATTCATCAGGGAGAGTGGTAGGAATTACAACTTCTACCAGCATTAACCCTGTTACCGGGCAAGAAGAAAATTCCGCATTTAATTTCTTGATTCCTGTTAGTATAGTCAAAGATTTCCTGAATAGAATAAACGTTCATGCGCAGGAAAGCCAATTCACAAAAATGTATAGGCAGGCACTACTCGAGTTTGAAGCGCAGAATTACTCGCGGTCTCTGGAAATCTTGGAGCAGCTGAACAGGATTGCGCCTGGTAATCCTGAGGTTCAGAATCTTATTTCATTGGTACAGACTCGGATGCTACTGCTTGAAAATCAAGAACACCAAGCGTAATAACAACAGCCGTAGCAACAAGACAAAACCCTCGCTGTTCTAAAGATGATGGTGCTTCAAAGCTGCCTCCTGCCATATAATTCAACGACCATTGCATCGATATTATCATCTTTGTCAATGGCAGAGACAAGGTCCTTGGCATCATTATTATCCTCGGACGGGATTTCTTTGTCTTCCTCCTCTCTCTTTCGCGATCGCCAGTCCGACGTGCATATGTGACTGTATGAAGCAAATAAGAAGCCACCAAAGCTCCATAGCCTCTATTGCTCAAAAAGCGCACGCATATACTGCATCAATGCCCACAATTGGGAAGAGAAATCAAACAATGGTACCGTTATAACTATTCGTCGGCTGAAAAATTGCCTCAATAACATATGCTAGCCGATGGCAAGTTAGCAGAGCCTGCGGGTGCTTACTACAATATTGAGCATGAATTTCAGTTAGATTACCCGTGAGTCGAACAGCGTACGAATAGTCAACAGCAGTACCTTGTTCAGTATTTTTTAATACGATCTTATGCGAGATAAAAATAAGAAAAGAAGGAGAGGTGCATCATAAAATGGCAAATCATTTCTGGGTTGGTTCGCTTTGCCTACGGGCGCCGCCATCACCCTCCTTCTCCTCCACAACCCTGACCTCGGTGTTCTCGTCAATAGCTGCTCGAATCAAACCACCACCTTCGCCGTCCTACCCATCTAACGTCATTGCAGTTTCTGACACTCTGACTATCTTGGAAGACCTCGGAAACCATATCCCTGACAAGTCCTGGATGCTTTACCTGCTTGAACTATTTGACAAGAATACAGCGGCAGCTGTGGAGCTTGACCTGATATGTCAGTTCAATGATAGGGACAATTTTTGGGCAATCTTTAGGGGGATCAATCGATACAAGTTTACCAAAGTCCTTCCTGCCGTGGGCCACTCTTATCTCCGTGAGATAATAATGAAAAAGGAAAAGAAGTCGATTGAATTTTCATTAACAGACCTCGGTACGAAACAGAATGAAACTTTTTCTTTCGATGTCTCTTCAGAAGATAAGAGATTTTCGTATCAAGGGGGCAATCATTTTACAGGAATAGAATGGTGGAACAAGGCTAGCGGCAGTAATGGCAACACTCCATTCCCAATCAGATACAAAGTGGAAGTCTCGAACCTAAGTTTCGGCCAAGCCACTGATGGGACGCCAACTAGGCCGCCGATCGATTATCGTCCATATAACATGTTGATACCAAATAGGGATGACGTTAGTAGGGTGAAAAATTATCCTGTTTCATTTGAAAACCCGGCTGTCAAGGATGATGGAAAAAGTATTCGATATGCTGTCGCTTCTGGAGAGACGATTGCAGGTATTCGCTTTATCTGTGATCTGCGTGGTATACCTGAAGCCATCTAAAAGGTTCTGTATCATTCGCGTCGGTTGGTTTGACAATGAGAGTGATGAAAAATGCTATCCGATGGTAATGCGACAGGACCGATGAGACGCATGATTTTGGGAGTCAGGCTGTGTTCTTTGGTTAGGCAAGGCTTATCTGCGATGATTACGAGGCTTCATCATGGGTAAAGTCTGATGCAGGAGCAAGAAGCGGCCGAAGTCACTGATTTGCGTTCACTTGGGATTAATCCGAAAAGAAAGAAGGAACTTAATGACAAAAAAGAACTTGAGGAGCTGGCCGATAACATCAAACAATCAATGTTCCAAGATTACAAGACTGCTTGTAGCAGAAAAGGCCGCAAATACGAAAAGGAAGCGAAATCGACTCTAATTGCTAGTGTTCTTTTTTAGAATTTATTTAATGCGCGAAAATATTTTTAGAGCTAGAGAAATCTAGCTGATGCCATGTTCAAGTTCATAGCGACCATTTGACACACTTTTCTAGAAAACGCCTCCCATACGTGCGGCTTGTGAAATCTTTTACTCTGTTCATGATGGGGAACCCCTCAGTCACACTGGCTCCGTATCTAGAATGTTTCTCTGGTTTGTGGCGTTGCCGCTCTCCCTGTACAACACGTATAGAATTGTTGCCGCCAGGCACATCGAGGCTTTGCTGCCCCGGATTCTGATCCACGCAATGGTGCGCACGATAGACACATCGCCTGCCTGCAAACATGATGCGCACCGAGAAAAACAAGGGAAATATTATTACAAAAATGAATCTCCTTTTTGCACATCTTGCTTTCAAAGGCTACTCCTTCACATTCTCTAAATACATATTAGATTACAACAAACTATTCTATTAGATCCAGGGCAAATTTCAGGTCGTCAATCTCCCTCTGGATAATCCGACTTTCTGGCTCATCAGCATATTTCAAAAGACGTTCGCATGCTTGAAGCTCTGCAACTATGATCTCCTTCCTGTCAAGACAGAGCGCATGGTATGTATCGACAAAGGAATATGCCACCCTGCCAGAAGATGTGCAACCGCATGTTTTTGCGATAAGAATATGGTTTACTTCAGAATTCCCTATGTTCATCTGAAGAGCAGTGGTCTCATGGTATATACGACGTTCTGGATTAAAGTTAAGCGGCACTAACTTATTTTACATTAATTGCTCACAAGAAATTTTCATGCCGCATTGTTACTAGGATTGTTTATATAGTCGAATCACGTATGTAAAACACTAATACGTAACATGTTCTGAGAAGTTAATTCTTCTCCTCACCCGTCATTGTAATGGAAACTTCAGCAATCCTATGTTGTATGTGTAACAGTCGACGCATGGTCACAGATCCAGAGTCTGGCGAGATCATATGTAGCAGGTGCGGCCTTGTATCGCAAGATATGTTGACAGATGGCCGTGCGGAATGGCGAGTCTTTGGCTTGGATGACAATAATAATAATAAAAATAACAATCGGCAAAGGGTCGGCTCACCAAATTCCCTTGCGTTTCATGATATGGGACTGTCTACCATCATCGGAACGGATAGCAGAGACTCCACTGGACACAAATTAGATGCATCTATGAATTCTGCGATGCAAAGGTTAAGGACGTGGGATTTCAGAAGCCTGTCCAGTTCCTCCGCCAATAGAAATCGGATGAAGGCCTTCAGCGAACTTGGCAGGTTAAAGGATAAGCTTGGTTTGTCGGATGCAATAGTGGAAAAGACCGCTTACATTTACAGAAAGGCTCAACAGAAGCAGCTGATAAAGGGAAGGGCCATCCCATCCATATTGGCCGCAGCCCTATACATAGCATGCAGAGAGATGGGAGCTCCAAGGTCACTTCACGAGACGGCTGAAATCACCAATGTCAAATCCAAGGCACTTTCACACCACTATAAGTTACTAATTCGTGAACTTGACATCAAGGTTCCATTGATAGATCCTGTGAGGTATATCGCAAAGATAGCAAATAAGACAAGAATTCAAGAAAAGACGCAGAGAACTGCCATTGATATAATGAACAATATCGTCAAGAAAGAGATATCGGCCGGAAAGAACCCTGTAGGACTTGCCGCAACTGTCCTGTACGTATCTTGTTTGGACAACGATGAGAAGATAACCCAGAGAGAGATCGCGGATGCGGCAGGCGTAACCGAGGTAACTGTCAGAAACAGATTCAAAGATCTGAAGGTCCACCTTCTCTGTGTGAATTAGATGGAGTAGAGATGATAAATGCCCATGTTGATGTTAAAGTGCAAGAGTTGTGGAGAGGTGTTTCCAGGGATCTACGTGCCTGAAGGAAGTACTGACAATTTTAAATCAATTGCTACAAGTTCGGATCCGCTGCACATTTGTTCTAGAGGACACAAGAACATGTACCTCACAGAAGATTACATGGATTGGTCCTAAGAAGTTGTCATCCTCCTTCCCCTCATCCGCATCGTCCTTACATCCATCATCATCATCATCATCATCATCCTTCTTGGCGAGCAAGCCAATGAGGCCTGTAGTTCTTGTAAGCTATCCTGATCCCTTCGCAGCAGAAGAAGCAAAAAGCCTTGTAGAATCCGCGGATCGCTCTATCGCCGGCATGTTTACTCAAAAATATCTGAACCATTCGCGATATGGGGTTGGCTCGGGTAAAGCTGAGGAGATAAAAGAATTTGTCAAAGAATCCAAAGCAGAACAGATAGTGGTTGATGAACACCTTACATCGAGACAAATATACAATCTTGAAAAGCTTGCAGGCGTGCAGGTGATTGACAGAGAGCGCCTGATACTTGACATATTTTATTCTCGGGCCACTTCAACAGAGGCAAAGCTGCAGATTGAACTTGCAGAAATCGAGTACGAAATGCCACGCGTCCGGGAAAACGCTAAACTGACTTCTGGCGGCGAGCGCGCCGGCAAGGGGGGCATGGGAGAGTATGTAGTAGATGTACGATTCAGAGATTTGAAGAGACGTATGTCATTTATCAAAGAGAAATTAAAGAATGCTCAGCGAAAGCGCGAACTCTACCATCAACAGAGGGTAAGAATCGGGACGCCTGTCGTTTCGCTAGTGGGATATACCAGTTCAGGCAAGACCACATTGTTCAATCTGCTGACGGGCGAACACAAGCAAACTTCTAGCAATCTGTTTACAACTCTCTCAACGACAACTCGATCATTAAGAATCCATAATGAGCACGAAGTATTGCTCACCGATACTGTTGGCTTTATCAGCAGACTCCCAACATACATGATAGATGCATTCAAATCAACGCTGGAAGAATCGCTCGCGGCAGATTTGATTCTGCTGCTGATAGATGTTTCGGAAGGTCTTCGGGAAATTAGAATAAAGTACACTGCTTGTAGAAGCGTACTTGAAGAGCTAAAAGCAGATAGATCGAAGGTTCTTGTCGTGTTTACAAAGTATGACAGCCTAGCAAATCCAGAAGAGACGACTAGGCAGATTGCGGAGGATTTAGGAATACCGAATCCGGTCGCCATATCTTCGAAAAGTGGCTATGGGATTAGTAAGCTCAGGACAATGATCGGCCAGCATCAGTATGTTATCAGTGCAAGCAAGTGAGACTATTATGTGACATTTATGTCGGTGCTTTGAAGCGACGATACGCTAAATGGCCTGCTTAACTAGAGATGGCTTTTGCACGTTTACGTGTTGTTTGTGCATTTTTCCTCCCCTCCCCCCAGCCAGAGTCAAGAGTACACATTTGGAACCCGGCCAGTTTAACTATAGCAAGTATAAGGCAATTTGCACATGCTAATTCGACCAGCCATACGCCCTGTGTTTCTGGTATTTCTAGAGTTTGCGACTCGATAATGAGAGAAAGGAGAGAAAGAAGCGTATATCACTGTAAATACAGAGAGGAATATTTCCACCCCCGCCAGCCCTCATGATGGGGACTGCCTAGGCGGGCATGTATAGTCATGCACTTAAGCGCGGCGTGCGTAAGTATAACTGGTCCTTAACATAGGAAAGAGAAGAGTCCTCAATGAAGCTCAGTTGAAAGAGATGATGGTGCCCGGCCAAGGTCAGCTTTTTGGACGCGTAATAAAGTTGGTCGGAGGAGATAACATCGTAGTGAAATGCACCGACGGCAAGGTAAGGACTTGCAGGATCAGAGGCAAGATAAAGCGCAGGATGTGGATCCGTGACAACGACTTGGTGCTTGTCGCGCCGTGGGATTTCCAGTCTGAAAGGGCAGACATCATCTGGCGCTACATCTCGGCGCACGCTGAGAAGATCAAGCAAGATGGTCATCTGGCAGGTCTTGATACATAATTATGTCATCATCACTATCTTTGGTGGGAAACACAAGAGACGGCGTTCCAGTAGTTTTGTTGAAGGAAGGGACTTCTGATACAAGGGGCAGAGATGCTCTTAGGAATAACATAGAGGCAGCAAAGATCATTGCGTCGATGCTAAGGTCTGTCCTTGGCCCACGCGGAATGGACAAGATGCTTGTAGACTCTACTGGAAATGTAACAATAACAAACGACGGAGCCACTATTCTAAAAGAAATGGACGTGCAGCATCCTGCGGCCAAGATGATGGTCGAAATAGCCAAAGCAGTGGACAATGAGGTTGGCGATGGGACCACTTCTTCGGTAATAATTGCCGGCGCCTTGCTGGAAAAAGCAGAAGAGCTAATCAAGCAAGGAATTCATCCAACCGTAATTGTTGATGGTTACCGCAAGGCAATGAGGCGGTCTATTGACATCCTGAACGAAATCGCCGAAGATGTAAACGTGGATGATCATGATGAGGTTCTTAGGGAGGTGGCAAGAACCAGTATGGAATCAAAAATCGTTTCTGTTGACAGCAATGTTCTTTCAGACCTTGCGGTAAAAGCCATACTTGCAGTGGCAGAAAAGCCAGGGCATATTGGAATCCAAAAGGAAGATGATGATAATAATAATAACTATTTCATGCCCGTAGATCTTGACAACGTAAAAGTACAAAGGAAACCGGGGGGTGCAATGTCTGATTCAAGCCTCATCGAAGGCATCATCGTTGACAAAGAAATCGCACACCCTGATATGCCGAGGGTGATTAAAGACGCCAAGATTCTTCTTCTAAATTCTCCATTAGAGATCGAAAAGACCGAATTTGAGGCCAAAATTAGCATAGACCGCCCAGAGCAGATGAAGATGTTCCTTGAAGAAGAAACCGCCATGATGAAAACGATGGTGGAGAAAATAGCAAACACAGGTGCGAATATCGTAATCTGCCAGAAAGGAATAGACGATGTGGCTCTAGGTTATCTGGCAAAGGCAAACATTTCAGCATTAAAGAGAGTGAAGGAATCAGACATCAACGCGTTGGCAAAAGCCACTGGTGCAAGGGCTGTTACAAATCTAGATGATCCATCCACAAACGATCTTGGATTTGCGCAGCTAGTCGAGGAAAGGAAGATAGAGACCGATAAATGGGTATTTGTCGAAAAATGCAAGAATCCTAAAGCAGTGTCGATACTTATCAGAGGTGGCTCTGAGAGAGTGGTTGAAGAAGCAGAACGGTCCGTGCACGACGCGCTCATGGTCGTAAAAGATGTCGTGCAGAAACCAGCGGTTGTTGCAGGAGGAGGATCTTCAGAGGCGTACATCGCACAGAAACTGAGGGCGTGGGCAACTGGCGTTTCGGGAAGAGAGCACTACGCTATCTTGGGATTTGCAGACGCCATCGAGTCGATTCCAATTGCATTGGCAGAAAATGCTGGTATGGACGTAATCGATATTCTTGCAGAAATGCACTCAAAGCAATTATCTGAAAACAATCCATGGATGGGGGTGGATGTAAAAGGATTAAAGCTTGCAAACATGAGCAAGAAAAATATCATAGAACCACTGGAGGTAAAAGAGCAGGTGTTAAAATCGGCTACAGAGACAGCCGCGATGCTATTAAGGATAGACGACATACTTTCGGCATCACACACTGATGGAGGGAGAGTGGGGCGATAATGATTTTTCTGCATATGCCGCCAGACAAGAAGAGATTTTATTCGGCTAACTGTAACTGAATTATCTTACGGCATTGGCACATGTGCACATGCACAGGGGCAGAGGCCGTACGGGGAGGAAAGACCTGGATTATCCATAGTGTGACATCGCTGCCTTCCCATCGGGCTTCATCTCTCTTTGTTTTCTGATTTTCTTTACTGCCTCCTCAAAGTGGCGCATAGTTATCTCTGCCTCGGATATGTGCTTCGTCGCCTCTGCGGGCGTAGGGTAATTTGCAAGATACTCCTGGACTACTATCGACACTGCCGTGTTTACTACGGCACTCACGTCCGCACCGCTAAACCCCTCTGTCAGGGTCGCAATCTGTTCCAGATTCATTTCAGGTCCCACATCTTTTCCCTTTGCGTGAATACGTAATATACTCAGTCTTGTCTTGCCATCGGGGTTTGGAACAAAGACTATTTTGTCGAATCTTCCAGGCCTTAACAAAGCCTTGTCGATCATATCAGGCCTGTTGGTGGCAGCTACCACGACTACGCCTTGAAGTTCATTGATGCCATCCAATTCCGTCAATATCTGCGATACTACTCCACCCCCACCGTTGGAACCTTCATGCCCCCTGGATGCGGCTATTGAGTCTATTTCGTCAAAAAAGATTATACATGGAGATGCCTGTCGGGCTCTGCGGAATATTTCGCGGATCCCTCTTTCAGATTCTCCCACCCATTTACTCATCAATTCCGGACCCCTTACGTTGATAAAGTTAGCTTCAGATTCTGTTGCCACCGCCTTGGCAAGCAGCGTCTTTCCAGTACCTGACGGTCCATAAAGGATGATGCCTCTTGGCACGCGGTAGCCAAGTGTCGAATAGAGGTCGGGATACTTTAACGGCCATTCTACTGCCTCTTGCAATTCTTGTTTTACCTCTTCGAGTCCGCCAATATCTTTCCAATTCACATCAGGAGAGTCCAAAAAGACCTCCCTCATTGCTGAGGGCATGACATCTTTTATGGATTGTTCAAAGTCCGCCTTGGTTATTATCAGCCGGCCGAGGTCTTCTGGGGATATCTTTTCATCCTCCAAGTCGAGCTCCGGCAACATTCTGCGCAGACATTTCATGGCCGCTTCTTTGCAGAGATACTCCAGGTCTGCACCAACAAACCCGTGAGTAACTGCCGCCACCTTGGATAGGTCCACGTCTTCATATAGTGGCATATTGTGGGCATGGATCTGGAGGATTTCCAGTCGGCCGCGCTTGTCTGGCACCCTGATCTCTATCTCTCTGTCAAACCTTCCGGGGCGCCTTAAGGCTGGATCCAACGCATTTTGCCTGTTGGTTGCGGCAATTACGATAACCTTTCCTCTTGTCTCAAGTCCGTCCATTAGAGACAGCATCTGAGAGACGACCCTTCTTTCAACTTCTCCCATTACTTCCTCTCTTTTTGGGGCAATCGAATCGATCTCGTCGATAAAGATGATAGAGGGCGCTTTGTCCTTTGCCTCCTTGAATATTTCCCTAACTCGAGCTTCTGATTCTCCGTAGAACTTGCTCATAATCTCAGGACCCGAGATGCTGAGAAAGTGCGCATTGGTCTCATTGGCTACTGCCTTGGCAAGCAATGTCTTGCCTGTTCCTGGTGGACCATAGAGCAGCACGCCCTTTGGAGCTTCGATGCCCAGTTTCTCGAATATCTCGGGGTGCCTGAGCGGGAGCTCTATCATCTCGCGGACCTTCTGGATCTCTTCCTTCAGGCCGCCGATGTCCTCGTACGTAACATGTGCGATTCCGCCCAGGGCCTTCTCGCCTGCTGTAATGTGGAATATTGTCCTTTTGTTAGAGAGAGTTGGAACAGATGCAGGTACGATGCTTATTACTTCAAAGGCAAGCCTTCCTCCAAAATATGGTACCGTAACCTTGTCGCCCTTAACAATTGGGAGATTGTCTAGTGCGTCTGTGAGATACCTTTCGTCAATCTCGGGTATGGATTCCATGGGAGCCAGTGTTACCTTCTCCGCAGGAACCGCCTTTACCTTTGTTATGGTTACCGCATCGCCTATTGCTACTCCGGAATTGTTTCTCGCCAGACCGTCTATTCTAATCACCTTCCTGCCTTCGTCGCTTGGGTAAAGGGGCATGCATTTGGCAACGATCAATCGCTTTCCCCCTGCAATCTCTATGATATCGCCTGCTGATGCATTAAGCGATTCTAGAGCTTCATAATCTATACGCGCAACCCCGCGCCCTACGTCCCTCGTATAAGCTTCAAGGATCTTTAACGATAGAGGATTTTTCTTCATAATAGTGATCATATAGATTGAACATGAACGAGTCCTTAAAGCCTTGTATTTGCAATCTAAGTTCAAGCAACTCCATTAGAACCCAAAGAATGCAAAATGATTCACTTAATTTCCAAGAACGATAGCGGTGTACTGGTTATTTATCCATAGCAGAGGCAACATCAAGGTACCAAAATATTTTGATGCTCTTCAGAATGTCAATCATCCTTTCATTGAGATCTGGGGCAAGTAGATATGAATGTAAGGGTTCATGCTACTATTCACGCAGGCATGATTATTTTTGTTACTAATGATAGTTTAACACATTTTCCTTTAAAGATATGACAAAAGGCAAGAACAACAATAGTTCAATTGAAGTCGCTCCTCGAACTCAGGATATTTACAGAAATGCCATTGTTATTAGCGAAGACTTTCCAACGGGGAAAATCCCTAAGGCAATCCTCACTCCATCTCTCTCTCTTTCCTGTTTAAATTTGTGTGCATAGTCCACGTTAGTATGCGGGCTATTATTTGATTGAGGAAGCATTAAGAGCAATGCGGGTCATCTAATATGCACATATGTCACAAACACAAACAGCAGCAACAAAATACAATGATGCCAATACAGACGCAAGAACAGCTCTACTGCGCACAGCAAACGTCGAAGAAAACCAGATTGCAACACTAGCAAAATCACGATTCGAGACTTTGCCAAAAGATGTGCAAGAAAAACTGAGTAGTAGTCCCGTTTCTTCAGCCTAGCCCAACCAAGAACCGGCAGCAATCAAGCTGCTACCGGTGTTATTTTCTTGATGTTGTGCAAAAAAAAAAACACATTCTTGATGTTCCCTAGCGCATGTTGTGCCGCCTACACGCAAGGCTGCAATTAATCTTGACTCTATCGAGTCCCCTTGATGCTACACTTTGGAAGTCTCGGTACGTCTGCTTATAAGCGAGATATGGTTAATGTATTGTGTACAATGATAACCTTTAGACAGAATATTCTAATTCAAATTTCTGCCGTTAGAGAAGCATCAAACATCGATGCGCGCGTTGCGATGCTGCAGACACTGAACAGTTCGTTACCTGAAGGAATACGACTGCGCTTGCCTTCAATGTTCACAAACGCCTATGTAAAAAGAGCTTTGGAAACTATTGAAGACAAATTCATCGATTCGATTTAGAGTAATAATAGGATACTGTGCAGTTTGGTTTGCCAGTTGCTATACATCTCGCTTTCCCAATGAAAATGACAAAGGAATTTGAGAAAATCCTTGTGGCAGTTGACGGATCTGATCAGTCAATGAGAGCGGTCGACATCGCTATATCGCTTGCAAAAAAATACGAGTCTGCATTGACCGCTCTTTACGTTATTCACATACCTTTTGGCGAAAGCCTCTATCCGCGTTCAGCTTGGCATAAGGACTTTATTGACGATATCAATAAAGATACTGGCGGGTGGTTTGCAGAAATCCAGAGGCGAGGAAAGGAAAATGGAGTTGAAATTAGCTCCGAAATGAAAGAGACTGCAGAATCGGTTCCAGCAGAAATAACAAGATATGCCAAAGAGGATAAGATTGACCTTATTGTGGTTGGTTCGAAAGGTAAGTCAGAGCTTGAGAAAATGTTCCTTGGCAGCGTTGCAGCAGGTGTACTGGCCTATGCGCCGTGTCCAGTACTGGTCGTAAGATGAATTGCATGCATCTCTATCTCGTTCATAGTTATTGCAACTTGATTATCTCGTCCCACGTCCCGGTTAGCGAGAACATGAAATACTTGTCGTGATCGCCCGACTCAAACTGTAGTATATCTCCAGCTGCAATCTGAGTCTTGAACACCCGGTTCAGGTATTGCATGAAGCTTGGCCCTGCAACTATGCTCTTGGCCTCATGCTCAAATGGCGGGTTGTAGTATTTTTTCAAAGTCTCCGCAAGTCCAATACTGCCGATTCGCTCGACTAAATCTGACAAATCAATGAAGGTTGAATTTCTCTTGTACACTCTAATTTTTGCCATTTACAAGATACATTCTCCTATGTCTTATAGAAAGATATCTGCAGAATATGGGCTTATCCAAGCCTTGACAGATTGCCTTTTATGAAAGGGTTCACATCATCAAATGAAAAGAAAATATGATGCGAGTTTGCAAATCATGTGGCAAAGAATTCCAAGACTTTACCGAAGGAATCATATATGCAACGTCGACACAAAGTCCGTTATATTTCTGTTCTGAACTTTGCTGCAAGAATTACTTGAACAAAACCGTAAAAGGGTGAGAGACACTCTTGTTATGGTTTGCTCAATATATCGACGGGAATACATCTACGATGTTTTTTTATTATTATTCCTAGTCCAACACCGCGTGTCCAGTAATCCTAATCAAGAATTCTCCATTCTCTATTGTGGCAAGTAACCGACTAGCCATTATCGTCGTCATCATCTTCCTTTTGCTTTTCTAATTCGTTGATTTTGTCCATCAGTTCAGTCTGATTTTTCTCTAGCGACTCCACCCTTTGCCTCAAGTTCTTGACTATCAGGCTTAATCTGCTGATTTCCATGACGGAGCTTGAAGTAAGTGCGTCTAGCTGGTCATATTCTCGTTCGTCCATATTTTTTACCTCTACTCTCCTAAGAGCATGTATCCTCCTATCCTCTTAAGCTTTGGCTTGCAGTTCTTTTTTGGCCGTTCGGAAGTGTGTGGCATATTCTTGGACATGACCAAGTGAAAAGAATTGGCAACCCTACAAGCGCCGCTCTCGGAGTTACAAATTGGTCCAGGATTGTTACGTTGGGCGAAAGCCCTTCCAGCAATGTGTGTATTGATTGTATGCAAACAAAAACTGCAACATCAGGCCATAGAATATTACAACATTGGTGCTCGGTGCAGCCTATGACTTGTCTTTTATGAACACGTCACCCTTTGCCTCCATTCCTTCTAGAAACAGTGAAACCCCTTACAGTCATTTTCATGGTGTAAGCTATCTGTTAGATGACAAGAAGCGAGAGCTATCCAAGAAGGCTAATCCTTCGCCATCTATTGCTTCATCAAAACATCTGCGACAGAAATCTTGGTCACCGATAAGACGCTGCTCGAAGGATAAAGCGTCGGAATTTATAGGGTTAAAGCATTGAATACAATCTTTCATAATTCCTCCAGCTTCTCCAGAACCTAATTAACAAGAAGCAGGTCACATGTAAGAGTCTTGTGCTTTTTCAGAATCTTATGCTCTAGTTGCCTTTTGTAGACGAGGAGGAGTACGGTCAGCTCCATGACGGTCGGCATTGGCAAAATCACTACCTGCCAAGTCCGCATTTGGGGCCGGAATGCAACATGGTACCTTTCAGCCTCACCGAGAAACAGGTGCAGCTTCACTGGGACTTCCCGCGCATTGCAGCGAAGCTTTTTTCTTCTCCCTTCCTCGTTGGCAGGTGCTCCTTCGAAGGAGCAAAAATTGCCAACCTTTAAAGTGTCAGGATGCGACCTATTCTCTTGTATATATATTGTCTTCAAGGTCTGAGATCAAACCATCGCATGAGCAGCCACTTCCCGAGGAGGGTGATATTGTAATTGCCACCATAAAGGATGTCACAGGTCATGGGGCCTATGTTAGCCTAGACGAATATGACGGGCTTACCGGCTTTCTGGGTATCAGAGAGGTTGCAACGGGGTGGGTACGTAATATTCAGAGATACATTAGGCCGAGGCAAAAGGCTGTTCTAAAAGTAATAAGGGTTAACAAGGCACGGGCAGAAGTTGACACATCTTTAAAGCAGGTTTCTGGGGAGGAAAGAAAAGAGAAACTCATTGAAATAAAGAAAAGCGAAAAGGCGTCTGGCTTTATGGACACTATCAAGGTCGTGGCAGGCCTGAATGATGCCCAACTGCAGCAAATCACAGACCTTGCCCTTCAAAAGTATGATGACCTCTATTCTCTATTTGAGACAGTTGCAATAAAGGGAATAGATTCCATCAAGAATCTCGGCTTTGATGCTAAAGTACTGGAGGCTATAGAAGGAGAGAGCAAAAAGATACAGGTTCCCCTTGTGGAGGTAAGGGGAATACTGGAGATTTCTTCTAAAAAACCTGATGGCATCGAGATAATAAAAAATATTCTGCTGGATGCTGAAAAAAGCAAGAGCGGAAGCAGCGGTGGGAGAGCCGAAATTAACATAGCGTACATCGGCGCGCCAAAATACCGACTTACAATCAAGGCAGAGAATTTCAAGATAGCAGAAAAGGCACTTACTAACGCCACTGAAAAGATAGAGAATGCAATGAGAAAGCATAATGGTACCTTTAGTTTTACACGCGAGGAATCAAAAAAGAAGGCATCGTCGGCAAATACAACAACATGACTATGACGGTGATGATGATGACGATGAGGAGGGAGCAACAAAATAAGGATCAAAAAAGGAGGAGCCGCAGAGATCCACGCGATCTTCTAATAATATCGCCCACGCGCTCGCTCACCGACTCCTGGCGGTGGCGGCAGTAGTAGTAATGATGTCAACGACAGCAGTATTTTCGGAAGCAATGTTGTGTTGGCAACGGCGTGGGTGAAAAGAAAAATAGTAGCATCATATACCGCGTCAATACTCCCTTTCTCTCTCTCTCTCTCTCTCTCTCTCTCTCTAGCTAGAAAAGCGGTTTTCATGCAATTGGCTAGTGCTATGTCTGTATCCATGGTTATGCCCGCGCTTGCAAAAGAATCCCTTTCTCAAGGGCCGTGTCCCGACTCTACCATCGCAGGACAGACATGTTGGCGCATAGGGTGCAATGACAGTAGTCGGAATGCCCGTATGGCCTTTGTGTCTAAGAATCCACCGTTCAGAAAAATCTTGCCATTGCAATTGAGTGCAGCAGTAATAGCAAATTCCATTATAGTAATCGAAAATCTCGGCACGAGCAAAGGTATCCAGTGATGATGATGGTGGTTCCTTTTGTTTCTGGCTTTTGCATTTTGTCGTTGTTGCTTCTTTTAGGCTGGTCATCGTTGGATCTCGCTCTGTTGCAAATGGCTACTACTGCCACTACTGCTGAAGTCGCGGCTCCATGCAGGCAGGTCAAGAAGTTTCTCCCGTTGCCATGTTGATAATGAATATGTGTATTTCATGCTACTAATGCGGAAAAAGATGTCAGCAATACGTCGTTTAGGGTAATTGATTGCCACTAGTTGTCGATAGAATGAGGTGCGCTGCGAAGCATTCACGAGGCTTCGTTATCTGTTCAAAATGGGAAGAAGAAGGGCAAGAGAGAGGCAGAGAGGGGCAAATGAAGGTTGATAAAAATGGACATGGATGCAATATCTGCACGTGCTCGTCTTCTCTCGTTCTATTTTTATTGCGGTACTATGGCTAATGGCGGTCTTGTGCCGGCCGGTGACGAGTATAGTAGTATATCTTCCTGTAAGCGCCTGTATACATATGTGACGAAAGAAGATTTAGCAGTCAGAAATTCAGTACCTTTCTAACACTAGCCCTGATCCTTCAAAGTATTTTGGGGCAAATACTGCCGCGTGATGGTGTTGCATATGATTTAGAAACCATTCTGCACGAACCTGAGAAGGCACCTTGTCAACTGGATAGGGACACATAAACAGACCGCCTTGGTAATCGTCAAAGAAGCGGGAGTGGATGGTACGTTCTACCAGCATGTTCGCCCTTGCATCATCCTCACTTTCTACTTCCTTTATAAATCGAGATACCAGCCTTATTGGGGGCTTTTTTCTCCCAACGATTTTGTTTTTTAGATTCTCTATTCCTCTTTCAAAGCCTGATGGGTCGTCGCGCGGATCGGATATTTTCAGGATGTGCAAAAAGCCTGCAGGCTCAAATTTGCTCACGTCAATCCCGTGTTTTATCATCTCTGTCCGAATCCTTTCAATATCGGCATCGCCTCCGTGGGTTGTATAGATGCAGTGCTGTGATTTTGCCAATCCATTTTTCAAAAAGGCATACTCTATCTCTCTTGCATATTCTTCGTCCTCGTAAAAGAGCGCAATATGCATTGGCTTGCTGTCTAGCGTCACTATGAAGTCTAGAGGATGAGTAATTGTTGTCGTCATTATATTTGATGAAGCCCTCCGTTATGACAAATAGCAAGAGGAGTTCGATGCGGTTCATCAATTGGTTTTTCGTAGGGGCACATGACAGTTATCGGCATAGAAAATTGCTGTATAGTATGATGCCATAGGTTTTCTATTTGCAAACACTCCTCAAATCGACCCTTGCTGAAGAGCCGGCCAGCAAAAGTGCCAACTATATTCAGTCCCGACATTTGCTTTTGGATGGCTCGCTGTTTCACTCGGTTCAAGCTATCTACGACTGGTTGAGATGATAACGATGATGAAGAGAAAGAATCTATGTCGCCATACAACTCGTCATGTGTCACTATGACTATGCTGTCATCGTCAGAGAAGCCCGTTGTACTTTTGCCATAATAATGATGACCCTCTGAAGAGTTCAAAAAAGATTCAAACAGACGTTTCTCATCTTCTGATATGACAAGCACATTTAGGCAATTATTCTGAACTCCTCGCTGAAGGAAGGTAACAAGTAGAGTTGGAAACTCATCCTTGCGAGTGTAACTCATGGTAAAATGGTCCCTATCCCGAGCGTTGTGGAGGATTGCAATAGGGTCGTTTCTCTTGAGTATTTTTTCTACAAGAGTAGACAAGTCCCCCGTTTGAGAATATTGGAAATTATTGTTATTATAGTCGTTTGGAAGTGAGAAGGCTGCCAAGAGTTTATTTCCCGCCTTCTCCATCAAGGGGGCTGCGCTGTCCTTAAAAGTTTGATGAAGAGAATCTTCCAGAACTCTGACATTGCCCACTACCGTTTCAGGATGGGAAAAGTCTATGCCGGTCCTACTCTGGATATGCAATGCAATTACTTCGTATATCGTAGCGCCTAGAGATGCCCTAAGAGTGGACCTGATGGTGTCTGCAATTTTCAGATCAGGTTGCAATCGATGACGTCCAGAAGCGGCTCCGACAGACTAAAATTTCTTTTTGATTTGAGATTCTTGCTCTATCTTCCGGGAATTTCAATTGTATCTTAAAAAGGCTCATCTTTACGCTCCATTGAGCTGGAGACACAACAGGATTTAAAGCAAGCACTATAGTGTGTAATGCGAATGCTGTTTTGTTTTTAACCAAAATTCTGCAACATCTCTGATCACTTATTGTTGCGCTAATTGTGAGGCATCCTTTACGGCAGGAGATGTTCTCTTAGATGGCAATTGAGCGGCAAGCGATTCTTCAACCTCTGCTTTCCCGGTAAAATACATCCGTTCCTTCGCCCAGTACCGCCTTGTTGTCCTTTAGCCTGATGGAGCATCCATATCCCTTCAGCAGTTTCACATTGTAATGGTTCTTCTTGCCTAGAAGTGTCAAGTTATTTTTCGCGGCAGCTGGCCAAAATAATACTCCAGCCACTGAGCTTTAGCTTTTACGAGGCCGCGCGGATTTTCACGCTCAACGTGAGGGATACTATTTTTACTCCTTGTCGATAAAAGGGAACGCCCCATTTTCACGCTAAGTTGTGCCGCTTTTTGCATGGCCCAAAATGGGTTGTACACAGGCCGAAATACCGCTGATGTGGCAGTAGTTAGCTGGCCGTAAAAAGGCCAAAGAATTAATTTCGCCTTCATTTGACTATTCGGCAAGAGAACCAAAATCTTTTAAGAAATATTGGCATTCTCAACGATTATGATACGCACCCCTTTGTGCGATGTCCTGAACATTCAATATCCTATCATACAAGCAGCCATAGCGCCTTACACTACGGCGGAATTAGTGTCAGCGGTGTCAAATGCAGGAGGAATGGGAAGCATCGGGAGCGCCTTGCGTTCTATGGATGATCTGAGAATGCAGGTTGCCAGAACTAAAGAGTTAACTAGTCGTCCGTTTGCAATCAACTTTACAATAACGACATTTAACGAAGATATTTTCAATTACGTCGTAAGTGAAGCAAAGCCACGCATTGTGTCTTCTGCTCTGGGAAATCCAAAAGAATTGGTCAAAAGGGTGCATGACGCTGGTCTCCTATTCATGCATCAAGTACATACGGTAAAACAAGCACGTCAAGCGGCAGAATTAGGAGTAGACGTTATTATTGCGCAAGGCAGCGAGGCAGGCGGTTTTACCGGCAATGTAAGCTCACTTTCATTAGTGCCACAAGTCGTTGATGCCGTGGCCGATAAGAAAATACCGGTCATTGCTGCTGGAGGGATTGCGGACGGAAGAGGTCTAGCTGCAGCTTTGATGTTGGGCGCACAGGGTGTAAATATGGGGACACGATTCCTGGCATCGTCCGAAGCCTCACTCGTTGGCCCAGAATGGCAGAAGCAAATAATTTCAGCAGAATCAGAAGATGCAATTAAAGTAAACTTCCTTGACTCTGTCTTTCCTGTTGCAAACCCCGATGCGTATGGCGAGATCGCTCCACGTGCACTACGTACTCGATTCATAGAAGAATGGAATATAAAATCTGGCGAAGCAAAATCACAGGCTCCACAGTTAAGAAGTACGATATTAACTGGCATAAAGGAAGGAAGGAGCCACGAACTTGTACCCTTCTCAGGACAGTCGGCAGGACTAATTCGGAATGTTCTTCCAGCAAAGGAGATCATTACCAATATAATGAATGAGGCTGAAGAAAGAATCAGGTCATTGAAGGCAAATGCATTATCATAGCTGAAATAAAAGCCCGTCGTCACAGCCATCATACATCTCCAATGTTCTTTCTTTAGGCCAAAAAGCAGGCAGGATCGTGCATAAAAACGGAAACTCTTTTTCTACACAAAGACCACGGCGCAATATCATTCGTCGATTCCTTATATTCTTCGAATACCAATAGTTCGATAAGTTATGACCGCTAATTTACCTGCTACGAAATCCGTCGAGGTCAACGGTACCAGACTGCATTATGTAGAGTTGGGATCTGACAACAAGCAATCAGTAGTTTTCGTGCATGGAGCTGTGGCTGATTATAGGATTTGGCAGGGACAGATTGAGCCTTTCTCTCATCATTACAGAGTCATAGCATACAGCAGGCGGCATAACTATCCAAATGAGTTTCAGGAGGGATTCCAATACACTGCCGATAACGATGGAATCACACAGTTTGCTTCAGACTTGGCTGAGCTTATACGCAACCTCAATCTTGCTCCGGCCCATCTAGTGGGTCACTCTGATGGGGGATTTACAACCTTGCTTTCTGCATGCAAAAATCCAGAATTGGTAGGATCATTAGTGCTTGGCGAACCCCCTGCGATTCCACTAGTCTTCAAGAGTAATGACAAGAAAGATGTACAGCTAGCGCAAGCATTAGTCGATAATGTATTGAAACCGGCTGGAGAAGCGATGGCAAAAGGAGATTTCGAAAAGGGTGTGCGAATATTCATAGACGGAGTAATGTCAAAGGGCTTCTTTGACCAGCTTCCTCCTCCAGTAAGAACATCAATGGTAAGTAACGCTCCGGGGTTTCTAAAACAGCTGCCAAATCCAATGCCCTCAGGTCTTAGTGTCAACGACCTGGATCGTGCGTCCCTTGTGCCGACCTTATTCGTAAGAGGAGAATTAAGTCCAGAGTTTTTCCAAAGGGCTACAGAGATTATCAAATCCCGTATGAAAAGGTCAGAGGAGGTCTTTATCGAGGGTGCAACGCATGAACTTGGAATAATGACGCAGCCGCAGACGTTCAATTCTAAGGTTCTGGAATTTCTACAAAAGAACTGACATCTCCAGAATTACGATTAGTTTCGAGATAAAAGGTGTCGAGCCAAACTGTTCCATCATTATTCCACTATAACAGATAGTGGCACAAAAACGAGCGTGGAAGGAGGAGTTCCCTTTTTGCTCATCAGCTAAGAACTCATTGGGGTTGGAACCCAATATTTGGGATGAAACCCTTTGACCCTTTATTCTTCATCATTATGGTCCGATAACAATAATGCTACGAAGCGACGATGATGCCGCCTCAGGTGGGTGGGGCGGAGTCAATCTTGCCTCTAAACTCCTGCATAACATAAGGTCGTTTGTTTTCATATATGACAAGGGCATTATCTGCAGGATCGCGGAACGTGCAGCATGGACCGGGAGGAATTTCAACCCTGCTTTCTTCCTTCCAGCCTCTTGATTTTAGTTGTCTGGCTGCGTTTTCAAGGTTCTCCACCTGATATATCAACATCACATCATTCTTTTTGATGTGATCCGCAAGTAGAACATATGGCCTCTTTTCGTCCTTTGAAAGTTCAATACATGCAACCCAAACTCCGTAGGCATGTATTTTCCATAGCAGTTTGCCTCCAAGCACTTGTGTGTAGTATTTCACCGAAGACTCGATATCAGGCGCAGGAACATACAAAAAGTCAAGGGACTTGAACATCATCATCTTCCTTACTGCAGAGATTGAAATGAACTTTTAGGGAGGGGAAACGGATCAAATGGAGACTGCCAAAGACCCAAAAAGAGCCAATCGATAGAACCCCTAATTTTCAAAGGTCTAGTCCCTGTATGGAGATAGAACCCTAAATACAAAAAATAAAAAGGCATTGGAGACTGAAGTAATCAGAGTGAACAAGGACACATTAGATTCTGGCCCCAAGTTTATGAGCAAATACCACTTCGATTTCCTCCTTTCGGCAGGCTGTAAAAAAACAAGGCGACAACGGCATACGACGCTTACGGCGAAAGGAATCTTCGACTTTGGCAGCCCAAGAAGAAGATAATGATGTACCTACTTGACAGGATCAGAAAATCGACTGAGAAAGTCAAGTCTGATGTATGCGAGATTGATGTGCTTGAGTTCTCGGAAGGTGTGATGACGAGATGAAATCAGAGAATCTTGTCATAAACCAGATACAATGAGAGATTAGCTTGGCAGTTTAGTTATTATTATTATTTTTTTTATTGCTATTCGAATTCGCGTTGGTGTGCTGCTTTGACATGTACTTTGAGAAAGTCTGACAATGGTCCTTTGATTTCTTTAACATTCTGTTTAAACAATACCATTTCTGCCGCCTCCGCCGCCACAAAAGCCGTCCCAGATACTTCCTTTCCTTCCTTCTTCCTGCAATAGATATTTGCTTTCCATCTTTCATCATCAAGCTTTGGAAAGTCAGATCTATGGTGGGCTCCTCTGCTCTCTTGTCGCATCAAGGCACTTCTGATTATGGCCTCGCAAGCAACCAGAGATGACTTTACCTGCAGGGTCATAACAATATTTTCAGAATTATTGTCATCAACTTTGGATACTTCTACAATGTTGTCTTTGGAATAAAACTTGTCCTTTAATTCCAAAATTCCTTTCAATCCATTTTGGAGTCTTGTCTCTTCTCTTATTATTCCTGCATTCTGTTTCATTATCTCTTGTATTTCGTTATGAAATTTAATTGGTTCTTTAACTACAAAGATTATTCCTTCATCATGATAATTATCGTCGTCATTAGTTTTCTTTGCATCTTCTCTTCCTCCTTCTCCCGCGACGCCTTCTTTTTGTTGCTTTGCTAGTCTTGCCGCTTCCTCACCAGCAATTTTTCCAAAAACCATTGTGTCTAGCAAGCTATTTCCACCTAAACGATTAGCGCCATGAATCTGACTTATTACTTCTCCAACAGCAAATAAACCCCTAATCCTCGTTCTGCACTTTATGTCTGCTACGACTCCACCCATAGAATAGTGTGCAGTGGGCGCAACCTCCATTTTCTCCTTGGATATATCAATTCCATCAAGTTCTAGGAATTGTTGATACATCGTGGGAAGCCTGTCTTGAATTACTTCCTTTCGTAGATGAGTAACATCTAACCAAACTCCACCGTGCTCCGTACCTCTTCCAGAAATTATTTCATTATAATTAGCACGAGCCACCACATCACGTGGTGCTAGCTCCATTCTTTCAGGATCATAATTCTTCATAAACCTCTCACCTTTTGAATTTAACAAAATGCCTCCTTCACCACGTATTGCTTCTGTGGCCAGCACGCCCACTGCTTTTTCGGGCCAAACCATTCCAGTAGGATGGAACTGCACCATCTCCATATCTACTAGATCTACACCTGCTTCATATGCTAAAGCTACGCCTTCTCCGTAGTTTTCAAAAAGCCTGGAACTGCTGACCGGGTAGACCCGTGTGTATCCGCCGGCTGCAATGACTAAAGATTTGCATACAAATCTTACAAGCCCTTTATTTTCGATATCTATGCCAAGTGCTCCATTTACTTCACCATGATAATCATCATCGTCATTTCCATCATCATTATTACTACTATCGTTTGACTTTAATAATTTCGTAATGTAAACATTGTCTATCATTTTGATTTTCCGCTGATTTACTTGCTCCATCAACACCCGAATTATTTCCTGGCCCGTCGAATCTCCGTAAAATACAGTCCTTCTATATGTGTGAGCTCCAAAAAACCGCTGCGTTAGCCTGCCATCTTTTTCTCTGTGAAATCTGGCACCCCAGTTTACTAGTTCCATTATGGCGTCGGGTGCATTTTTGCAAAGTACCTCGACTTTTTCATAGTCAGCAATGAACTCGCCTTCCCTCAGTGTGTCACTTGCATGTACCATCCAGTTATCTTCCGGATCCATGGTGCCAAGCGCCGCATTGATGCCTCCTCTTGCAAGTGTTGTATGAGGATCACCTCTTTTACTTCTACTAACTATGAGGACATTGGTGCCAGCATCATGAGCTGCAATTGCAGCTCGAAGACCCGCAGACCCGCCACCTAGAACTAAAACATCGCATAGAAAGTAGTTCGATTCTTTTTTAGCATGATCCGCCATTTTTTGTGGATCAAGTCATCTTCAGCAAAGTGTTATTTAACTACGAGAGCTCACAGCTTCGAGGAAAAAGTAATGAAACCAAAAAGCTATTATTATCATTGATCTGAGATTGATAACAACACTGGCAGATTGACTAGTGCAAACACGAAAATCAACTATCATAACGGATCAGCTTGGAAAGGATGATTTGATATCTCTGATCCGATATTGAACAAGGGGACAGCTTCTACGAACGAGAAGCGAGCCGCATTTAACCTGCACGGGTGGTTGTTGCCGCCGGCGGTTAAGACACTAGAACAAAAATGCCATTTTTCAATCGTTGAAGAAGAAGAGTTAGCACGCGCGAAATGTTAAAGATCGCCTTAAAAACGATGGTGCCGTTGTTCCAATATATCGAAGGAGGTACAATAGTAGATAGACATGGTAGACAACCTGAAAAAAATATGCAATGAGATACTATCACTCGACAAGTCAATTCGCTTTGCAGGCATCACAAACAAGATGGGAAAGGTAGTCGCTCATCAGTTCAGGGAAGGCGTGACTCCAATGCTTACATTTGAAGAGCTGGAAGGTTCTGCCATAAAATCCGTGCTTCGTATGAAGACAAGAGAGGATTACGAAGCAAAGCTGGGAAGAGCCGTGTACACATTCACTTTGTATGACAAGGTGAAGAGGGCATCTATTCCATTGCAACACGAGGACTATGCTCTTCTAATAGCATCATTTGAAAAAGATGCCTCTCATGAAAGCATAATACTGTCAAAGATATTGCCTGTTTTACAGAACGAAGGGCTTATCAAGAGGCATCATCAGTAAAACAAGCCTTCCAGAAAATACGCATTGAGTTTCTTCTTCATCCACTCGTATAACTGAGTGGCGGGGGCATACGGCCAAATGCAAAGTTCGTCGAACTTCCGCCTGTGTACTTGCTCACTTGGGATATTTTTTGTGAATTCCCAACCGACAGTAGAGGAGACATCGTACTGGCGCACAAGATGCGGGCATCAGGACAAGGCGACCGCCCGCTGCCAACCCTTTATGTCCACCTCTCTGTTCCTTGGACCGTAAATAGTGGTGTTGTGCGTAGGGTATTTCTTCTTGGCGTCAGCAGCCTCTTGGTAGGTGTCAAAGTGCCCAATCAGGGTAAGCGCATCATCCTCATCCTGTATGGACCATGGGTCAATTCGGACAAGGTTGTATCCTCTCCTTGGAGTCAAAGCGTTCATTTGTTCATACATCCTATTGACAAGCGTCTTCTTTTTCCTCCCTCCGTTATTGTTATCAGGCTCCTCCCAATCTCTCATGTCTACCTCGCTCCCACGAGTTCGCCTTGATTCTATAATATTCGGAGATTGAGTATATCGGAATTAATTCCATTTTGTATCGAAAAGATGAATACTAAAGGCAACAGCCCGCCCGCCCTCTGCACCCCTCGTTGGCATATGTATGTGTGTAGGCAGAACGGAAGAAAGGGAAGAGCAATAGTTTCAAAAGTGATTAATGCATAAGTCATGATGATATCATGTCACCAGCAACAAAGAGCTTTGACACAGAAGAGATGAAAGAGAATCTTGAATTCGTGGTGATTCACTTGGCAGAGCATGCAGACTTTAGAGGAGAAATAAAGGAGCTTGACAAGGACTGTGTTATTTGTCAGCACTATTTCTCAGATGAGCTGTCTGAGCACCGAGTTTAAGAAGCTTGTATTTTGAACAGCGTCAGCTGTTAATCCGTCATTCCAGATATACGTATGCATATGAGTCAGAGAGCTCACCTGCTGCCCATGTTGACTTTGCAGATCTGAAGCTCCGCCAGATTATTTTCTGTAATGCCGTCAGGAGCTGTTGTGATGTATTTGCGCCGTCCTTTCTGCACATGTTTAACTGGTGCCTTTATGCCGTTCTCTTCGGTATAGAACGCATACTTGTTTGTAGCAATCCAGTTCCAAATTTGTTCAACCGTAAACTGGTCTACTCCTATAGCTACCTTTGCAAGTCTTCCGGATGCGTCGTTTACCTTGCAACGAATGCGGAATTCTTCCATAACTAGATTAGGAATTAGCTTCTTTATAAGAATATTATATCAGTCGTGCTTCTACGAGAAGAATTGTTGTGACCGGCAAGGTAACCATCCTTAGAAGCCAAGCCACACATCACAGGACCTGCAGGTTAAACTCCCTGCAAAAAAATCTCCGCGATTCTTCTAACAAACGAGCGAGCAAGCAAGTAGGGTTATTTATTATCGTAAAAGATTCGTGCATTATTTTATAGGACATACGCTTTATTAGCATCAGATCTCAAAAAAATAAAGATATGTTCTCCGACGGATCAAGTCTACGTGTCTTTGTTGCAATAGTCTTGGCTTCAGGTCTTGTAACTGCAGGGCTAGTTCACGTATCTTTCGCTGAAATTCAAATAGCCGGCGGTAATAATAACAATAATAGCGACAACAATAACAACAATACATATTCCAATTTACAATTCGGAATAGAAAATATAGAATTTCCTAATGGCTGGGCAAGAACAGTACAAGAACAAAATAGCACGGCTGGAACGCCCGATGAAATAACAATTACTCTAAAACTTGAAAATGCAACAGGAACGACAACGCAATCCTCCTCTCCGCCTGGTGTTGCAAATCCATTTTCTTTATTCTCATCGTTCTCGTCTCCCACTAATGGCAATATTAGTAGCAGTCTTGACAATGACAACAACAATGGTGCTGCTGCCAATGATCCCTTTTCTCCAACTATTACAATAAAATTGCAAAAAGGTGATGCGTTGCAAAGGCAACTCGCTACAGAGCAAAATCAAACAGAAGGACAAGAAATAGACTTGTTTGCTCAAAATCCATATTGCAAACCATTGAATCCTAACGATGACAATGGCACTGGTAATAGTGGCAATAACAATAATAATACTGCAATAATAAACGGCCACAATTTTACAGTAACAGAACAAGAATGTGACATGGCTCCAATACTCAAGTTATTCTTGGGAGCCTTCTTTGCTGGCTTTGCTAATCTTGCTAATAATAATACCAACCTGAACAACAATAATAGCAGCAGTATCCTTGACAACAATAATACTGCTAATGGTTCAAGCGGTACGAATACAACTGGTACCAATCAAGAAACTACTACTGCCAATAGTGCCTCCACTACCAATACCACCACTGCCACTGGTACAGATGCTGATAAGATTGCCAATTTCCTAGACACGCTACACAACATAACAACAACCGAAAAGAGATACACCTACACCTCAGCTTCTTCTAACCTCAGAGTAGAGCTGTCATACTCGGCACTTACCTTTGTATCAATAGAGGACTTTGAGATAAAAGCTAAGCACTATCAAAGATATCTCCCAGTCTTTGAAAATATAGTGCATAGTGTTAAGATACAGCAAGAAGAATGAGATAGTGATAGTAGTAGCAACAGCATATCAGTGATGATGTTGACAATTATTTGATGGCAATAGTATGTTGGCAGCTGCTACTCCTCTGCACCATGATCGCCCCTCCCCACTTCATTATCATCACAGTTACCACTACGGTCCTTTAACAGCAAAAAATGCATGGCATTGATATAGTACTAAAAGAATAGACGAGAAAGAAGCAGAGCGACGTGTCGCCTCCGCCCGGTCCTGCTACTTTACATTATATACAATCGCAGTCAATATTGCAAAGACGCCGGAAATTGTACCCAAGTTCCTGACTATGCTTCGCAGCTCTTCTTGAGAATCTGCCTTTACCTTCAGGATGGCATCATACGGGCCGCTAGTTTCATGCGATTCTAAAACGCCTTTTACCTTTCTTATGCTCTGCAAGGTCTCTTTCACTGATTGGTAATCGCATTTTATCAGACACAAGGCAAGTGTCATCAACTAGATATGGAGACATCCGATGATAAAGACTCTTTCGTTTCTTTATACTTGGATAATTTTCTAGATCATTTCTATAATTAGTATGTTTATCCAGAAACCCGTGAAAAATCCGGACGTGGGTGCTCAAACGAGACACGAATTCACGAGGGGTGGAGGGGAAAAAAGCGGATCTCTTTCAACCGGCGACTATCTGCTTCGGCGATGCTTCCTTTGACTTCAACATCAAGCAGGTCATCCAAGCTGGCGACATCGCATTGATGCGCACCGAGTGGAAGATGTCCTCACCGTCCCGGCAAATGTCCGTGTATGCAATCGAAGTGGCACGAAGCCAGCCGGACGGCAGTACGTGGCGATGGCTCATAGGCAACCCCTTTACCGTTGGCAGGAACGCCGGTTTTTGAAAGGCGCGGAAAAACCATGAGCACTTCGTTATGTGAGAATAAGACATTTCAGGCACGAGATCTTCTGGTTACCCTCAAGCTTGAGGTTCTTCTTAGGCTCAATTATGGTATTCCTAAATAATTCAGAATTTATAAAATTGTAAACACAAAAGCAAAGAAAGATAAGATCTAGGAATTTGAGGAATGGAATCTGGCCTGCGAGAGCCAATAACAGCAATAAGAGCATAGGTTGTACTACAGGTACAATATAGCTCGCATCGGGCAATTCAATAATGAGGCAGAAATGCACTCCGACAATAATGATGCGCAATCCTTCGTGGCATAAGGGATGTTTTAGTGCCAAGAGAATGACCTTCCATACATCCTAAAATATCATCAAGTCCGAAATAGCCGCGTAGATTAGTAGAAGCAAGACAGCGAGGGAGGGAGAGAGTCCTAATGATGAAAGTGACGATAAAAAAAGTAAAAAAAGTATTATGATGCTATTGATGCCGTGCACATCAACAAAAGCTGCAGCAGCCGTTACCTTGCTTGTCATGGCCGTTGTCATCTTCTCTGTAGTGGTGTCCCCAAACCTATTGTCCCCAGTCGCTGCTCAGAATCTCTCGGAGCAGCAACAACAACGACAAGAAGCAGAATCAAGACTGAAAGTAGAGACTGTCGCCTCTAATCTCCATATCCCCTGGTCAATCGCCTTTGCCTCCGACGGAAGAATCTTTTTTACAGAAAGGGCGGGGAATGTGCAAGTGATAGAAGCAAACGGCACGCTTGCAAAACAGCCCGTTGCAAAGATCGGCGCCGTTGCTGCAATTGGAGAGGGTGGCCTCTTGGGTCTGGCCCTGGACCCGGATTTTGAAAAGAACCACTTTGTCTATCTCTACTACACATACTCTACTATTCCATTTTTTGGCTCTGCCAATCGAGTCTCAAAATTTACCGAAAAGGATAACGCGCTGGTTAATGAACAGATCCTTCTGGACAAAATTCCAGCCGCGTCAAATCATGATGGTGGCAGGATCAAGTTTGGCCCCGATGGAAAGCTCTACGTGGCCACTGGAGACGCTGCGAATGGAAGCTCGTCGCAGGACCTTGGCTCTCTGGCAGGCAAGATCTTGCGGATCAATTCGGACGGAACCATTCCTGCGGATAATCCCTTTTCCAACTCGCCCGTTTACTCGTACGGTCATAGAAATCCACAGGGATTTGACTGGGATCCATCGACGGGCAAGCTTGTAGAGGCCGAGCATGGGCCATCAGGTGAGAAGGGTCTCTTCGCACACGATGAAGTTAATGTAATCGAACCTGGAAAAAACTATGGATGGCCCAATGTTATTGGAAAGGCCAATGATACTAGATACGTAGATCCAGTCCTGGAAACCGGTAATGTCACGTGGGCCCCTTCTGGCGCAAGCTTTTATCATGGAGATAAAATCCCTGAGTGGAAAAACAAGTTCCTTGTGGCGACCCTGAGGGGGCAGCATCTTGAAGTAATGCAGCTGGACACCAGCGCAGAAAACAATAAAGAAGCAGCATCATCATCGTCAGTAGTCATATCGAGCGAAGCAATCTTTCAGAATATGTACGGGAGGCTGCGCGATGTTCAAGAGGGACCCGATGGCTATGTCTATGTCTTGACAAGCAACACAGATGGAAGAGGCTCGCCTGCAGTTGATGACGACAAGATTCTTCGAATATCGCCACAATAACTTTTCTTTGTTTTTTCGGGTTCTCCAGCAACACTGACGCTAGCTAGCTTAACTCGTCCTTTACGTCCTTCCCATATTGCTTGAGCAGTTTATGGATCTTCGGTTCGATGACAAACCTGCAATACTGAGCATCCTGATGATATTCGTAGTATTTCTTGTGGTAATCTTCTGCGACGTAAAATTTCTTAAAAGGTACTATCTCTGTCACAATGGGGTCTTTGTAAACGCCGCTAGCCTCAAGCTCTCTCTTTGAATTCTCTGCAATCTCCCTTTGTTTATCATCGTGGTAAAATATTGCTGACCTGTACTGCGTGCCCACATCATTGCCTTGTCTATTAAGGGTAGTTGGATCGTGGGTATGCCAGAAAACATCAAGCAGTTTTTCAAAAGAAATAACTGTTGGATCAAATTCTATTTGAGCGGCTTCTGCATGACCCGTCCTTCCCGTGCATACAGCTTCGTACGATGGATTTTCTACCTTTCCTCCTGAATAGCCTGGCAGGACCGATTTTACGCCTTTTAGCCGTCTGAATATTGCCTCAGAACACCAGAAGCAGCCATTGGCAAGCGTAGCGATTTCAGTTGTCATCATCATCATCACTTGTCGTCTTCTTCTTTATCACGTCCTCGTGCAGGGATAAAACGTATTGACAGTGAATTGACGCACTCTCTAGTGTTCTTGGCTGTCAGCCCTTCTCCGATAAATTCATGCCCCAAGTGAGCGCCGCATTTTGCGCACTCTATCTCCATTCTTACTCCATCTGGATCTGGCAGGCGTTTTATGGCATTGGGAAAACTGTCATCAAAAGCGGGCCATCCGCAGCCTGCATCAAACTTGCTCTTGGACGAAAAAAGAGGTTGGTTGCATCGCCGGCATACGTATGTGCCCTCTTTGTAAAAATTGTCATATTCACCAGAGAAAGGGCGCTCCGTTCCCTTGCGTACTATTATTCTTTCTTCTTCTGGAGTTAGATTGTTGTAACTCATAGTGTATGTGTACTACTTTTTCCACTCTTCGCGCCTTTATGTCTTTTATTTGCCTTACAAAAAACCTGCGCAGGGAGAGTGCGAGAAGCCTCGGAATAAGCCAAGCTTTTGACTTGCTTGTCCAATTCAAGTCACTGATAGTTATGTATGTATGTATGCATGTGTGTGTTTCTGGACATAAGCACCTACTCGTGCGTAGAGCCGACCGACTCGCGAATCGTCGCCCCATTATTATTACTATTATTCTTTGAATCAATTGTTATTACTTTCTCATCGTACCTGTTCTTTTTGATTAGACGCGACATTTCTACCGCGCCGCTAACTGTTCGCATGATGTCTTGCTTGAAAGCCAGAGATTTTGCATTATCCGAGACATTGTTCTCAGTATCCTCTGCGTACCAGCCCCGGCTCCATCCAGAGAACGGGAATTTGCCAAATACGAATCCCAGCTGCGACCAAAATGACAAGAGTTCGCCGGCGACATGCTGCACGTTATCCTGTCCGCCCGTTATGATAAAGGCGCTCACCTTGTCGCGTATCAAGTAGTTGTTGTGCGTAATTATCTGGTTCTGCACGCAGTTCATGCGCTGGACCATTTGGTAGTACAGAGAGCTGGCGCTTCCCCAGCGGATTGGTGTCGCGACAATGACCACGTCTGCCCACACTATCATTCTCTGATAGATTTCTATCATCTGGTCTTTCTCATCCATCTCTGATATCGAGCACGGAAAGATGCAAGCCTTGGCGTTTTTGGAGTAATAGCCTTCGCAGTGACGAAAGTTGAGCTGCCTGAGCTTGAGCATGACGGTTTCTGCGCCGTATTTCCTCTTCGCATAATCTAACGCAAACTGTAGAGATGATTCAGAAGTACTTTTTCGAGGCGTTACCTCGTCGTTCATGTTAGTTGTAGAGAGACCTAGGACGCGAACTTTTGTCGCGTTGTCATCATCAACTGGCAGAACCTGCGAACTTTCAACATTTCTAATATGTTGCTTGACTGCACTTTCGAGTTCCTGATATGCCTTGTGGGGTTTGGATATTCTCTTTCCGACGGCTTTGGGAATAGGGCTTACATAGATTCTTCCCTCCAAGACCCGTACCGGATACGAGCTTATGCTGTCACCACCTTTGTGCGCAGACTTGCCATTCCTGACAGAATATTTCCAGCCGTGCCAGGGGCACGTAATAATGTCGCCTTTGAGGGCGCCTTCATTTAGAGGTCCACCCTTGTGCACGCAGACGTTTGATATCGCAAAGAAGGCACCATCCACGTTGAAAACGGCGATTTCGATTTTGCTATTGCGGTCGCTGCTACCGCCGCCTCCGCCACGGTCGCCATTTGTTGTTATTGTAAACGCTCTTGACTGCCCCTGTGATATTTGGTCAGCGCGACAGATGTATTGAAAATTATTATTGTTACTATTTTCATCGTCGAGCATATCTGCTCATCTCTGTATATACATCTCTCCAGCCTCGCTTTTCTTTTTTCCTGTTATGGCAAGGAAGCAAAAAATTAGACAAGACTTCCAGCTGTATATGTTTGGCCGCCTTCTCACACTCGCAACAGAGATGGATGCTAAGATAAGTTCCGGTTCATTGTAATATTATAATTAAAGAGACTGCCAATCAAGTATCTCTTTACATAATAACTTTAAGTCATTACACTCTTGAAAAAGCCACCACCATGCGAGCCTCATCAAACGTACACGTGATTGTAACCGTCACGTTTATGGTATTGATTTTGGCTGGGTCCTTAGCACACTCGCTCTTGCCTTCTTTGGGAGTGGGCGCAGCTGAAGGTGCTCAATCCAAGGTCCTTATCGTAAACGCACTCTCGCTGCCGTCAAACGGCAGCAACAAGCCGATAAGCATACCTGTGGAGATTTGGTCGGGCGACCATCCTCCATCTGTCCCTCCTCCTCCTCCCAATCATGGTCAGGAGAATCAGCAACAGGCACTAAAGAAAGGAAATACTCCTATGGCTTTTGTAGGCAAAGAGGGAGCGACATATGTCGTCAAGGTAAATGACAACCAGCAATTTACCTTTGACCATTGGAAGGATGGCGATACAAATAGTGTTAAACAGGTAAAGCTTTCAAAATCTCTGCCCGTAATTGAATTGACTGCTTTTTTCAAGAAAAAGACTGAACCACCATCGCCGTCATCCACGCTGGTTGTAAACGCTTTGACAGCTAACGGCGAGCCGTTGCATATGTCGGCAACAATCCGGTCCGGAAAAGCGGTTGTGAAAACAGGACTGCTGACTCCATTTACGTTTCATGGAACCCCCGGCAAAACCTACACGCTGACTCTCGATGAAAAAAATAATGGCAAAAGTGCTGTGGCGGCATCATCATTATCCTCATTTCCCATTCTAGGTAACGATGACAGCGGCGGCAACAAGAAGCAGCCTGATCAGTCAAAGAAGGGTGCCCTTCCTCCTCTCAGCGTTATATTCAATCACTGGAACGATACAGGAAACACGAACAGAGTCCGCAGCATCACGATGCCAGCAAACGACGGTGGAGTCTTGAAACTAGTGGGAATCTACAACAAAGGCGACAGGGTAACACTAGAGGACCTTGGGGTGCTGCAGCTTGTGTCCCATGACCTATATAATACGATCCGCGATGGCCCCAATCCAGGCAGCATAGAGGATGAAAGGCTTAATCTTAGTACCCTGCTTGATCATGGAGATGACCAGATAATTCTAGGAGGGGAGCCAAGGAACAGCGAGAACATAGCAATTCACACGGTGGCAGTAAACCTTGGCAAGATGTACCTTGGTCTAGTTGGTAGCGGGATTGATCCGGCCGATGCAAGAAACCAGACCATTCAAGTGTACCTTGCCAAGCTTGAAAAGGCATACAACCATGCCTTCCACGAGCCGCTGCCTGCCCCTGCTCCTAACCCGCATGAGGAAAAGCCGGACAGCGCAGAGAACCTTACCGGTGACTTGTCTTTGAGGGCGGTGCACTCGTACGTCCCGGGCCACATCATGGTAAATGGAGTCGACACACCCATACTTGATCCGTCGCTCAGGGGCAAGACTCTTTCCGCCAAGGACATGCAGCAGCTGTCAAAGCCGCTTGATGGGACGTTTGACCCCGTGTTCAGAAACGTCACCATATTCCTGCCCCCGCCCAACCCGCCGCCAAACCTCTTCACCATAGACCTCTTTGAAAGGGACAGCAGCTTTGCAAAGCAGTTTGGGACAGACGTCTCGTTTGAGGAGTTTATGGGCGAGCTCAAGGACGGCCGGTTCGACAAAGACGAACAAGTAATGAACTATCTGAGAGAAGACGTTGCGGCAGGACTACTGTTGTCTTCCTCCGAGGAAGATAATGAGGAGGAGGTGGATGACTGAAAGAGGAAGAGAAAGTGATAGAAAGCTCTCATTCTTCCTCCTCTTATCTTTATCTCCATACGATAGAACATGCGTGTGTGTATGCGTATGTCTGTGCTCTTTTTTACACAGAAGATGGCCACTTAGTTTCCATACAGAGTGAAATTGCCAAACCCATTATAATAACAAAATCGTACTTTTTGTTGTATATATGAATAATATGGACTTCGCGCGTTTCTTTGGAATCGTACGGATCCGGATGGTATTAGCCCGCGGTGAGGCCAGACGAAACAACCATCAAAGAAAGCTATGCGATGTTTGCAGCCGTCAATTTTCGGCATTTGAAGAGATGGAAGACCATCGCAGAAAGATGCATCCTGATGTCATGGTGTAAGTCTGCGTTATCATAAGACATAGAGATCAACCTCACCAACGAATCTCGTAAATACGAGTCTTTGGTATTTTCAGAGTGTCAAATGACAACAACTGCTTCTTCCGGCAATTCTAGGAGTAATAATGATACTGCTGCCAGTAGCATCAACGTAATGCCTATTTCGAGCATAATGGTTCAGGACGTGAAAACTGTTAGTGAAGAGCAAACCATCTTGGATGTCTGCAGGGTCATGCATAATAACAATATTGGCAGCGTGGTGGTAGTAGCCAGTAAAGGGCAAAACAAGAATCCTGCTTCCTACTCATCATCCTCGTCATCATCATCAACAACAGATGGAAAACAACCTTCCTTTGACGAACCGACAGGCATCATTACCGAACGCGACATTGTAAGACACATTGCCCTAAAATTAATCGCGATACAAGCGCCTGTCCACGACGTGATGAGCAAGCCCATAGTTACTGTTAGACCTGAAACTTCGTTGACTGAGGCAATCCAGATAATGCAGACAAGAGATTTTCGGAGGTTGATTGTGGTAAATAATGAAGGAGGAATCATCGGGATAATCACTGACAAGGATATTTTTCGTGCCATTGCACGGAGTCGAGCATTGATTTCAGGACTCCTGAGCGAGCAGCAGCCATTGCCGTCATCACCAACAGATAGAGGTGGTCTTCTGGACCAACTGGAGATGGAGGCACTTACTGAGCTATTCAGGCCTAAACTTGGCTGAGCGTGTATTGTCCTCTGGTATTATATGTCGACAAGGAAGATAGGACTGAACTTCAGCATCGGCATAACAATCTTTGGTAACCCTCTGCTTTGAGAGACAATCAACTCCGTTAAGGTAGGGCCTCTGGCAGAAGAATGCAGTGGTAATGATGTGATCGATACTCTGAGAAATGATTGGCACGTGTATACTCTAGTAATATGTCAACACCTACAAACGAAGAGTTTCAGGCAGCCAAGATAGGAATTGAAGTCATAATAAGGCACGTATCCCATCATGCCGACTTTAGAGGACAGATAATGCGTCTTGATAAGAATGCACAATTTGCCAGAATTACTTTTCAGACGAGCTTGCCAAGCTCTGACCTTATTTTTGGTGCACTATATTTTGCTTCCATCGATCGGTTCTACACTGAGATAAAGTGATCTTACTACAAGATAAGAGTGCGCTGCAGAACCTACAAACGCGCACCATGGATTAAATGTCGTTTTGAATAAGAACAAGAGGGGAGGGGCATCACTAAACAATGAAACCAAATGTTTTTGCCATGAAGGACTGGCACCTTGAGCATATTGAAAAAGTGGCAGTCAAATTTGCAAGAGGTCTAGCCTCTACAGCAACATATTCTGAAAAACGCAATCACAAGAAATTTGGCACGGCTACGTTCTGTATAAAGCAGATAGAATATGATATGAAGCACGGCGTTGAAAAGAGCGAAGTAATGGAAGTATTTCGCAAAATTAGGCTGGATGAAAAATACGCCAAGTTATGGTCCAATGTTGAAGCACTCAACAGATTGCAGGAGCTAGAAGACCGTCTTCTGCTAACTGGCGGCCAAGAAATAGTAGGAGCGGCGGCAAAAGATGACCGTTTTCTCTGGCACAAAAACGCCTACAAGGGTTAAAAGAGAACACAAGAGAGAATGAGATAGCTTTTCTCACTGCTTCTTCTGTCCCTCTCTGCCTGACCTTAAGAACAAATGCATTTCTTTCTACTACTGTTGTTATCATCATCTTTTTGGACACGCAAAAAATACGCATCAAGAAAAAGGATTGTCATTATTTTTGGACGATGACGATAGGGTTCTGTCAAGTAGTCGGGTATCGATTACATTCGGCAAAATGTGAGCACAATTTGCAAGACCGTAAATAGTTCGCTGTTTTGCTGGCGCGCTTTTTTATAATAGGTGTTATGAAGTAGAATACACACGAAAATGTCCGCAGACGGTGCTACTACAACTAACAACACCAATCCTTCCTCTTCTTCCCCGCCATCAAAGCCGAAAAGCAACAAGATCGCATTTGCAGTGATACGGATGCCTGATGGCATAGAGCACGAGATTCCTTTGCCTCCAAAAACATTTAGTTCTGGCAGAGAAGGGTGCTACGCACAAATCCCAGGATTCTTCTATAATGATGAGGTATATGGTGGGCAGATACAGGTATGGAAAAAGGGGGAAAAGGGACAACAGAAGGCCTGAGATGATTTTTTCCAGCTATTGTCTCTCCCCTATGCCCCGTATGTATTGGCACTACTGCTGCCTTGCTAACGGAGGTGATACGCCTCCTATCTTTTCTATACTGAAGGTAAGTATGTAGTCACCGGTGCTCGAACGCACACTGATGTTGCCCGAAGGATAGTTTGGTGCCGTATATGCCACATTTACAACTCCTAGCTTCTCATTTGAATTTAGGTGAGCACCAAGCCACGACGCCACCTTTGATATTTGAGGCCAGTAGTCGCAGACGTAATGGGCGCCAGGTATGGGTTTGCAGGTAGTCTCTGCCCAAGTAGGCAACTTTGGTGGCGTCCAGCCTTCCCAATCTTCTTCTATTCCGTATGCCCCAACGTTAATCGCCCCGCCGGGTGCTACATTGATGTCAACATACTTTGATGCAGGAAGCTTTACGACTTCGCCAGGAGACACGTCGTTCATTCCTCCATCGCAGTCACTTTTGCCGGCCGCAGGGGTGCAAGTATCTATGAAGATTTGCTTGCCATTGGCTCCTCCAAACATTTTGAATTCGCCATCGCCACTCAGCGCACCCTCATGGTCATTGAGGACCTTCACTTGGATGAATTTTACCCGGTAAGTATCTTGAAGGATTGGTTTCACAATGACGCGCTGTGCATCGGCCTGTGCGGTCATGCCAAATGACAAGAGGGCTGTTGCGGTTGCTGCTGTCAGTATCACGACGACTACTGCTCGCATCGCTAGATGATGACGTTTGTCTTGTTTGTGTGGTTTACTATCCGACGTCATTTCTCATAATTCACCCTGTTTTGCATGTATAACGTAACTAAGCTGGCAATTATTTAAGGAAAATGTACATATCTTCAGAACAATTGATGCGTTTGTGATTATATAACAAATTCATGCAAATTTTTGAGTACAAGTTATTTATTGGTACTGTATCGTTCGCGTTGGACAATGCGATAATAATAACAACAATAGAACAAAAAACGCCTTATCTGCATGATACGTGGTGTGTAGTAAAAACTCCTTACTCGAGATGGAATTCATTTGCATCTGCCAGAAATGGCACATATACATCATCTACACACTTGTTCCACCTGATCATTTCATTTTCTGCCAATCAGTCTGGGTCAGCTGCCGCCACTTGGCATTAGCCTGTATCTGCGTATGATCTTTTTTTCCTGTCCCTTTTGCTGAGCAATTCTTTGGGCAAGCGTCCCTTCCTTGCGTGCTAATCTTGAAGGCCTATCCTCCGGTTTTGTCAGCTCGATCTTTATTCGAAAAGGCGTCTTGGACGTAAATACTAATCCCTGCGACGGGTCGATTCTTATCCTATTTGGATTAATTTGATTCTGCGCGGTACACTCGATCTTGATGGGTTGAGGATTCCTCTGCGTCTTGCCAATTTCCGGGTAGTTCACCATAAGTTCTGCCTTGGCATTGTTTAGCGTATTTGTAACAGAGTAAGTTCCAGGCCGAATGATGGTGGTGGAAAAGATGTCATCCTCCTTTAATTCAGAGCTATCAAATACCTTGACCTGGGAGCCTTTTTCATACTTGCGAATCTCTACTACATAACCGCCAGGCCCTGTGGAGACATAAAATACTCCGTATCCTCCCCTTCTCAATGTGAAACGATCACTGGCTGTATCCTTTAGATCAACTTTGATCTGTTCGGCGGCTGCAGCATTTGTGTTAGTGGCGGCGGCCGCCTGAGAACTACTACTAATAATATTATTATCCTCTACAACTGTAACGGTGAATCTTTGCGTCTTGATGGGTCCCTTCATCACAATGCCTTCGTACTCGCCAGGCTGTGCAAATCTGTGTATGACGGCGGACAGTATCGAAAGTGATCCGCTGTCTACATTTACTTGGGTGAACAGGTGGCGGTTGATATTATTTATTAGATTCATGTCTCTAATTTCCCACGTCTCCTTCTACTATCATTTCATTACCGCCGCTATTAACTCTGATACCTAAAAACTCGATTGGAATCTTTACCGGGATTAGTGGTGCAACAGGATTTGCAGGCGTGGGGACGGGGTTTGCTGGAAGGACCTCCAAGGGGTCCTCGAGCTCAAAGAGCGTTATGGCGATATACTGACTTATGGCATCGATGAGCGCTTGAAATATTCCTAGGTTGCCAATCAAGTCCAGCAGGAATTCTCCAACGTCGTCGGGGATGTCCAGGACAGTTCTGATTATCCCTTCAATACCTCCAAGAACAAAGTCGATAAAGTCTATTGCCCAGTCTGGAAGCCCGAGAGAGCCAAGGAGGTTATCGATTGCGTCGACTATGAGGTTGTGAAATAGATCTCCTGCGGTGTCGGCTATGTCAATTATGTCAAGATCGATTGGAAGTGTTGGTACCAGAGTAATCTGCCATCTGTTTGACAACCCTCCAGAACCAACGCCGTAGAACACCTTGGGGATTGCGCTAAAAGTTATTTCAGACGTTATGATTCCGCTTAGGTCAAGCGGTATGGAGATATCCGGGCTACCGCTGAAAAGGTCTATGGAAGGCGCCCTAACTAGGCATCCGCCAAAGGGGTTGGGAATAATGCAAAATCCCCCTATGGTGACCGTGGGGATGTCAATGCCAATATTGACATGCAGCGTGTCCCACTTGACATCCAGTTCGCTTACCACTATTGAGCCACTGCTGCGCAGGTCAATCGTGCCACCTTCAAGATGTGCTGCTACCGAGTAAGATGCAGTGAATATGCCGGAGCTGCCTGTGCCTGATTTGACAAACTTGAAGCCCTTGATGACGGCACCGTAAATCTCCTTGAAGGCTTGTTCGGATATTGCAGCCGTCAGGTCAAAGGTTCCAGTCCGAGTGCGAGGCCGGACAGTTCTGGTTATTGTTCCTCCTCCTCCGCCACCACCGCCCCCACTACCTCCGCCTCCGCTGCCCGATGGAGAAATCACTATGTCAAGATCCACCTTGTCTAAATTGATAAATGTCTTGAGTTGGTCGTCCTCTATTGCAGGGTTGTTAGGGACTGCCGTGGATGCCGAAACTTGGATATCTCCTGAAACTTGGACATCGTCGCCTGGATTAGGGCTTGGCAGTTCAAATAAGCCAAATGCCAGTTTTGAAATGAATTCTGCAACAGGGGGAAATATTCCGTGATTCAGGACTAGCCTGGCGTAACATTCGATTGCGTTTTCCATACCTTCCGGCTTTAGGTCTACTATCTCTATGCCGTCCACTCTGGGCTCTATTCTTTGATTTCCGACCAGCCCTGTTATCTTGCATCCTGCCGTTGCGAACAGGTCAAGGCAAAAACATTCCAGCCGCGTTGCTGGCAAAGTTATGTTACTGTTATCGCCATCTCGACCCGGCAGGGAAGCGCCGGCATGAGGTCCCAGAATATCCTGCAGAGCTGCATTGGAATTTGATATGATACGACGTTCTCTGGCAAAGCTACTGGCAAAAGTTGATAGTGATGATGATGTTGTTGCCAATTTTCCGGGCAGCACTATTTCTTTTGATGGGCAGCCAATTCCTGCACACACTCTAAAGTGCACGGCCAGGCGCTGACTTGCAAGAGGACTGAGTTCAGGAGGGAGGCTGAATACGTTCCCTCTGAAAAAGTCCATTTCCCCTTTAGAAAGTTGAACTCCAAAATTCAGCCCCAAGTTGGTCGGACCTAAAGAAGTATCCTGCGGAAGGCCACTCAATCCAATGACTGGCAGTGGGTCAAGAACCGTGACCAGAGGGTTCCGATTTCGAATCACTTCTGGGGCTGCATCGATGCGCTCACAAAGTAATTGAGGGTTGGATGCTACTAACGACGTCCCATAGTTAAAGAGGGATGGACGCTGGCGCATGATATGCCGAATTACTCTATTAATGCCCTCATCATGGATCGCAGCAAAAATGTCACAGTTATTAGTTAAGGACATTATTGTGTGTCCAGATTTGGGACTTTTAACCATTGTGTAGGGAAGTTCGCTTTTATCTTGCCTTTGAAAGTATGTGCCATATACTTTGTAATATAACATGCAGCCGCAGTGTCTTTCAATATATCATACAAATGAAATTTTCTTTGTAATTAGTTGAAATATTTCTGCAGTGACCGCCGTAACATGTCATTGACCTGTCCAAAGTGCTGCACTGTTCTGAATATGAAGTACTTTGACGGCGGCTACTGGGTAGCAAGCAAAGATCCCGTATGGACCTGCAGTTCTTGCAACACATTTTACCGCGCAAAGGAGCTAAAGAAAAGCCTTTGCAGCGTGTAACGAGACAACAACAATAACAATTGCAACTAACTTGAAGGGAAGGGCCGATCGCAGTCTTTTATTACTTCTTTGTGCCATATCACTATGAGAAAGAGGAACGGAAAAAAGAGAGATAGGTGGTGATGGCCGCGCTCCATTGGTAGTGGATTATCAGTTTCTCAACTCGCTTTGTGAGCAAATTCTAGCGAGGGCTAATTCTATTCGATGGACAGCCATTGCAAGCGACAATGGTGTAATCCTAAGTTCTAAGCAAAGGCCCGGCTTGTTGCCCCTTTTGACACAGGAGGAAAATGAGGAATATGTCCTCTCCGCGATATCCCGGCATAAGACTAGGACAAAATTTGAAACAAAAATAGGAAAACTAAGGTATGCCTTTGGAAAGTATGAAGGATTGAATCGTGCTACCATACCAATTACAAAGCATCATTATCTGCTCTTGACTATTGACAAGGAAGAAAAGAATTTTGACTCGATAATAACGGAAAAGATCCTTCCGCTCATTGACAATAATATCAATCGGTTCACAGACTCCCCGATGGAAAAGGATCCTGCCAGCGAATATGAATTAGGTACTTTTAGATGTATCACCTGTGCAAAAGAGTTCTTGACCAAAGAGGATGCCGATGAACACCACTATGAAACTCATAAACAAGAATCAATTCATGCTAACGAATAGTCTTGGAGGTACGCGCAAACTACTGGTGGTGGATTTAAACTACCACACACACGCACATAACAAGCAGAAAACTTTCGGAGTACAAAATACCAAACAACAACCCTGCATGTATCAGTGTGAATATTCTGCGTTCGATGCTGTAACTTGGTTGCAGGATGATGCTAATCTATTTTCACAGGCGACCGGAGGCTTGATAAAACCCTATTGCTGCCTGGTCTGGTTCTGCGGCTGTACAGGTAGCTCAAAAAATGGAAATGCATTGGTACCTAGAGCCAATGGCATCTGTCCGTTCCACTTGTTTATGGATTGCCACTTAAGATAATCCGGACTCTGTTTCAATTGCTCGTTAATGATCTTGATTGCCTGTGATTCACCATTTGCTTTAGCCACATTTGCTCTCGCTTGTGCTTCAGCTTGAACCACAGTCTGGTTTGCAACCACTTGTACTGCCTTGAGGTTGTTCTGTTCAGTTAGATATTTTTGGTAAGCTACTACTTTTGCTTCAATTTGATTGGCGAATGCTTCCGAAAATTTAAAGTCAGTTATGAATACTGTCTCAACACTGATGTCTCTCTGAGACAGTGTTTTACGTATAGTATCAGCAATTACGCCTTTTGCCGTCTCCCTCTTTGTAATCAGCTCTTCTGCATTAAATTTTGCGACGCTTGCCTTGACAGATTCTTGTATGGTAGGCGAGATTATTCTGTCCGCATAGTCCGCACCTAGCTGTTGGAAGATGGTGTTTACGCCATTCGGATCAATATGGTAGTTTAATGCTATGACCGTCTGCACTTCTTGCAAGTCATTTGAGGCCGCAGAGGCATCAGCTTGGAATTTCAACGTTCTCACCTCCATCTGTATTACCTGCTCTGCAAATGGTGTTATGAAATGTATCCCTTCGCTGAGTACGCGGGGTTCAACAGCACCCAGATAAAGGACGACCCCTCTGTGTCCTGCCTGCACAATAACTACCGATTCAGCGAGGATAATTATGACGACTATGACAGTTACAACCGCTGCCACGATTTTTAGCTTGTTTTCTACTCTTGGAAGAGTCGGCATTTTTAATGATGGTATTCCTAGTCCAGACGGCTGCTGCTGTTGTTGTGACGGTGGTGGATGTTCGTATCTGACTTCCCGTTGTCTGTTGCGTCGCCGCCGCATATAACGCCTAATCCCTATTGAAGAAAGGACAGCAGCTATAATGAGCAAAATTATGCTGAAAACGAGTGCAGACGGAAACACATCATCCGCCATTGCTTATTATATGCACTCTTAGGCATTTAAGCTACATGCGCATAATCGACTTGAGAAGCAAGACGCTTTCTCTCCTTTTACTGCAATGGATTTAAAGAATGACCTATGATGGTGTCTCCTTTCATTATGAGGCAACATGCACATTTTTGCTGAATGCACAGCCCTGCCTCTTCATGTTTGCATATTGGACATAGGCATGCTTGACGGGTAATCGAGGAAATTTTCTTTTGTTGATTCGCCCTTCTGTCGGCATATAACCATAATGTGACAACAGATAATCCAAGTACGAAAAAGATGAGAATTGTGCGTATTGGTATTCGTAGAACGAGTAAAGAAATGGCAAAGAGTACTGTTCCTATCCCGAGGATTGAAAGCCAGCGTGTTGTAAAGTCCATGTGCGTATGGTCCTCGCTCAACCACTGATCCTGTCTGTTAAGCGCATGTTATCGCTTCTGCCTCTTCTTCCTCCTCACGTTGCCTATCCTCTGAAATAATAACTTCTGAATTGGATACGTTTTTCTTTTTTTTGCGAAGCGCCCTGACTTTCTCAAGAATTTCCTTTAATTCGGCTTCTGAAACCTTTGCAATACTCGCATCGCATTTGAGGCCCCTCTCATGAAGTACTTCCTCGGTTAACGTGATAATCTCATCCTTGTGTTCTTTTTCTTCCTTTGTTAGCATACCTTGGCTCATAAATCTAAAGAAAGCAAAATCACTCATAGTATCTAATTCTGCAATCTTGCTATTTACCTTATAGTTTAGGAAAATGCGCACTGCCGCTATTGTGGCATCGTCGAATTAACGGGCCGGCCATATTTCTTTGAAACCAAGATGCTGCTGGCGGTGGCTTTAGAGGTCGTTTTTGTTTCAAGCTCAAGTGCAGCCAGACCAACGATCTCCCTTGCGGCAGATAATGATGATATGCTGCTGTCAACAGAGGTCGCTGACAATGGCAATAATAATAGCAGCATCGGTCATGATTGTTGGAAATGGGTACGCTATCCTCTGGCTACGGAGAATGGCAGCAGTTTAAAACCTCCTTATCATGCGAGGGCTACGAATGCCATTTGCCAAAATACTACAATGATGAAGTATGCCGCAACGTGCTAGGATAAATTTGCGCTCGACAAACGGCGTGCGCGTCTGCTCCTTTTCGCGCACGCAAAAGGAACAAATAGAGAGTCTCCAAAAAAGGAGCACGGACTGAAAAAAATGTATACGGAACTGATGGTAGCAGGAGGAGTCTTTTGGTCCATTACATATGTCCTGATAATCCGTCAAGGATTCAAAGACAAGACTTTTGGAATGCCGCTAGCGGCCCTTTGTGCAAACATTTCTTGGGAGGCGATATTCTCGATGCTTCATCCCGTTTCACCGCCTCAACTGTACATAAACTATGCATGGTTTGCACTTGATGCGATCATTGTATTTCAGTTCTTAAAATATGGCAAAAAAGAATTTTTTCCAAAATTCTCTACGGCTCAATTCTATCTTGCATTTTCATTTGGGCTGGTGATGGCCTTCTTTGCCGTACTTTTTGTAACATACGAATTTGAGGACTGGCATGGGGCGTACGCGGCTTTTGCACAGAACCTGATGATGTCTGTCTTGTTCATATGGATGTTTTTCAGCCGCAGCAGTGACGACAATAGTAGTAATAGCCTTAGAGGACAGTCCTTCTACATTGCCCTCTTCAAGATGCTTGGAACCGGCGTTAGCAGCCTTGCATTCTACCTGTACCAGCCGATCTCGCACGGGTCATTTCTGATGACATATCTCTACGTTTCCATATTCGTATGCGACGTAATATACACAGGGTTGGTGTACCAACGCTCCAGGCAGCAAAAGATATCACTACTCTTCTTTGGGCAGTTGTTAAAGAAGTAGGAAAGGATGGGAAGGAAAAAGGTGCGAAAGGCAGGATTTTGAACCTCCCATACTGACGGGTCGCTTGACAGGCACATCATTTAATATCAAAGAAGCAGGTCTGTGTGGTTTCGAGCCTCTCTGATAAAATCTCTTAATTGGACTGATTATTTCAGAAATAGAGCTCCTGCGCAATCTCGTGATTTAGAACTTCAGGGTTCTGCATAATCTCGTTGGCAGGCGATTATTTGGTCTTAGCTTTTTTATCAAAGCATGTACTTTTCGTCGACAATTGATTTAAGCCGTCTTTAGAACAGATCTATATCGAGGCATTGTAACCTTGTGCGATAATATCAATACCTGGTTATCACACATTGTGCGGAGGGCTAGCAGAAATCAAAAGCGAGCCTTCGACCCCAAAGCTGAAGCCGCGCTAATGCATGTGTCTATTTCTACGATGCTTATCATCAGGATGAATTGATACAACCATTTTGGCATTTGTCCTCCCTCTCTTTCTACGACCTTCTCTTTATCTGGTGTCTGGAGCCGTTCTGATGCCTGGCTATGCACAGTCGCTCTATGTGTGCAGGCAAGGAAGAGGGCGCTAGGCTCCGTCCATGCCGTCTCTGCCATCCCTCCCATCTTTGCCATCCATACCGTTTATCGCGTCCTGCCCGTCTTGACCGTTCTGACCATTATTATTACTTGATTCCGACTGAGTGGCGTTTTCTTCGGTTACTATCGTCGGCACCGTAACAAAGGACTGGTCGCCTGCAACGCTGTTAATACTGTCGCACTTGAAAAAGGCCGTCTCATTGAACTTATAGTATATTGAGCCGTTGAAAACCTCGTCACATACAAACTCGTTTCCTTCCGAGTCAAAGTACGACTCGCTCGTCTCATTATATCTGTGCATCGGGTTGTGCCTCTCGTAGAGCATTATCTTCTTCGTCTCATTGGTTCGTGCTGTCGCCGCCGTCGTTTCGTCGTCGTCGCTGCTGCCGGCTGTGCCACCCTTGCCACCCTCGCCTCCGAGGCCACCATTTTGGCCTTTGCCGTTGAGGCCCGGATGCCCATCACGGCCATCGTTCGCCGTTTTATTGCTATTCTTTGGGTCATTGTCCCCTCTATTAGGAATTGCAATCACATATTGTAGTGATGTTGCATATGACAGAAGACCTAATCCAACAGCTGCAATAGCCACGAAAAGCATGATGTTTTTGCTAGATATGGCATTCCACATCATTTAATAGACTATGAGATGCCCCCTTAAAGCATTGAGAAGCGATAATTCATAATACAATTATCGCAAAAACTCTTTTAAGATTATTATTACCTTAAATTAGGTAGAAAGACCAATAGTGTCTTACTCTATGAAAGTATAATAATTTCATAATCTATGAAAAAAATACTAGGATAATGATGTTTGACTCTAGCTATCTGTAATATTTGGTCATTATACCCATTATTTTGCATCAGTCTTAAATCAAACTTTTGTTAGACAGCGTCTGATGATAAGCAGTCATGTAAAAAGCAAAATGTTGTTGATGAGCCTAGTGCTGGGGCTCGCAATCGCATCATATGCAATCTCTTTACCTGATGCGTTTGCATCCAATGGCGGCAACGGTGGCAATGGCGGCGATGGAGGAGATAGTTATGGTTCCGGCGACGGCGGAAACGGAGGTAACGGCGGCAATGGTGGAGACGGCGGCGACTGCGTCTTCTGTCCCGGACATGGCAGCGGCGGCAACGGAGGTAACGGAGGTAACGGTGGAAATGGAGGAGATAGTCACGGTTCCGGTAACGGAGGTAACGGTGGGAATGGCGGCAACGGAGGTAACGGCGGCAATAGCGGATATGATGAAGACGACGATGATGACGACAAACACTACAAGCACCCCAAATACCACAAGCACCACAAGCACAAACATCACTGATACCTAAAGAACAGCAGGCCCCTTCGACAGTAAAATGGAATAGAAAGGGAGAGGGTAAAAGCAATAGATAGCAGCATTGCAGGCTCTACAGTAAATGTGGTAACTACTGGCGTTACCACTACTTTTTCATTTTTATGTCATTATTATGACCGTGCCGAATAGACTTGCTTTAACAAAATCAAAGACGTACATTTTTTGCAGGCACAGCCGCAGCGAGAAACGGTATCAAGAACAATCGGCACACACAACAAAACCCGCCACCGAAAACCAAATAATTCTTGTACGGGGTGCAGAATACAATCTTCTTCCTATATATGATTTCATTATTTTGTTATCTGCTAGAATACCTGTTGTGGTTAAAAACAAACCTCGAAATTTAGGACGATGAATAATACCATCATCAACAACAAAAAAAGATACAAAACGCCGGCAATCGTCATTTCAATGATGCTTGTCTCCGGCATGTTCTCGATAGCGGCGACCCAAGAGCCAAACCTGGCAGCCGCCCAGACACCGTCACCGGACTTGTTTGCTTTTAAAAAGAGCGGTACCAAATCCAACAGCACCGAGGTCTATGCAATCCCTGGTACTAACCCTCAGCAGCTGCTACTCCAGACAGGTACTGCTCTTCCAGAGACGGACGAGACATACGAGTTTGCAGTAGACGATTGGAACCATGATGGCACAGCGGATATAGTCGCCATCAAGATGAGTGACACCAAATCCAACAGCACAGAAGTCGAGGTCCTAGATGGCGCTTCCAACTTTACCACATTCCTCCTTGACACAGGTACTGCCCTGCCAGACACTGACGAAACGTACGATTTTGGATTCGACGACTGGAACAACGACGGCTCTTCAGACTTGGTTGCCATCAAGATGACAAACACTGCAACAAACAGCACAGAGGTGCAGGTACTTGACGGCGCTTCCAACTTTACTGCGTTCTTGGTTCAGACCAGCACTGCCCTGCCAGAAACAGGTGACGGGTTTGATTTTGCAGTAGACGACTGGAACAACGACGGAACTGCTGACGTAATAGCCATAAAGATGGCAAACACCCAATCCAACAGCACCGAGATACAGGTTGTATCAGGAGCCGATCCACAAAAGTTCCTTGTCCAGACGAGCACAGCCCTGCCGCAAGCCGGCGAGGAATTTGATTTTGCTGCAGATGACTGGAACAACGATGGCACTTCCGACCTTGTCGCCATTAAAATGATTGACACAGAAACAAACGGCACTGAATTGCACGTAATTTCTGGTGCCAACCCGCAGCAGTTCCTTGTTCAAACAGGCACGGCCTTGCCGGAGACAGGAGAAACATATGATTTTGACACATGGAAAGCTCGGTCGTAGAACGGCAGTAGCGGCGGTGTCATCCCTGTCTGCGGATGAACTGGATTTCACCCGCTGATCCTGATGTGCTCGCCACGTGGCTAAAAAGAAGAAGGAGGAGCGGGCAAGAAATCTCAAAGAAGGCAGAAAAAGAGGATGAGGAGGCAAGGAGCAAAAATATCCTTATTCGCGTGCTTCTGTCCCTCTCCTTCTCCCTTTCTGTTCCTTAAAGATCCTGTGTCACTAGAGACCTTTTTCAATCAAAGGCATAGTCTCCGCTAGACAAACACTTGTTACAGATCCTTCGCATTACGATAATACTGCTATCTTGTGTCTCAAAGAGTACCGTTGCCGTTGCAATGTCTCCACATGCATTGCAATAGAAAGGACTTGATCTGTTCTTTCTTGGCTCTAGGGGTTTTGTATCAAGGTGTTTTAGCATGACCATCGAATAGAAATCCAAGATAATTAAGCCCTGCTTACCGGCTGATCATTGATCATTTGAGCAGGGCAAATACATTCTATCTAAAAAATCTGCAACAATGGCAAGTCAGAGCGATTATCTGGAATTTAACCGACCAATTGGTACTGTAGAGGCTGCCATCAGGCTTTATTCCATGCGTGTGGAACTAATTACTCCCATATGTCGTTTCTTGACAAAAAAAAGCGTTATGTTTGTGGTAACAGCAACGATCCAACAAAAGCAGCAGCTCTGGCCATCTTGACAGTTGCCTTGTTGCTCATGGCAACAATGATGTCGCCTGCCCTTGGCAGACTGGTACAATCTGCCGCAGCAGTTGAATTGACTGCTGCCACCGACGCCGACGATGATGATGACGGTGATAATAGAAGTGGTACTAGTGGCGATAATGAAGATAATAATAACAATAGCGAACTGAAACAATATGCACTTCAAAGGATAAACGAAGACAGGGCCAAATTTGGCATCGCTCCTGTCAGCATGGGCGACAATATGGCTGCGCAGGTACATGCCAAAGATGTTTTAAAAACACGGATGATATCGCATTGGACGACAGACGGAGAAAAGCCGTACATGACATATTCTAGGCTCGGCGGAGAAGGCGCAGTAGCGCAGAATGTCGCTACTTCTGGTTATCCGCAGGATTATGACGGATGCGTCTCTGGCACCTTGCTATGTGAAAAGACCGATCCGCGCAAAGCGATAGACCAGGTGGAATACAACATGATGGATAAAGACAAAGAATGCTGCGACGACGGCCACAGAAACAATATTCTCGACAAGCACCATACTCACGTGAGCATTGGAATCGCGTACGACGACTACTTTTTTGTCATGGTGCAGAACTTTGAGGATAAATACACAGTATGGACGCACAGGATAAGCGAAGAACAAGAGGAGACCGACGCCAACAACAACGACGACGATGATAGTGATGACAATTCGGGTCAACAACAGCAAATGGAGATGATAACTATGAGCGGATCATTGGTGGACAATAGAGGCGACAGCAGCACTGACAACAACAACGACGATGGTGATGGCGGTTTGTCTCTCGTAAATGTGCAAGTCTATTACGACAGCCTGCCGACCCCAGAGATTTACGAGCAACATAGATACGACAAGTCATACGGTTTGGGCAAACTCATCGCTCTTGTAGCAGAGCCTGCGCCAGAAGGCACTGCCTATAAACAACCTGACAAATTCTCTATCATAGAAGCTCAAAACTGGCAAGCACAAGGTTCGGAATTTGACATCGCCTTCTCTTTGCAGGAACTATCCGATACATATGGAAAGGGAGTTTACACGATAGTGATGCTTGCCCAGAATTCAGAAGATGAAGTGCTTCCCACATCTGAAACATCTGTTTTCGTGAACTAGCAGAGAAATCTCGCGACATTGCTGCTCCGCTGTATCTTCTGCGAACAAGTGGTGAATACCGTTCTCTCTTTTTCTCTCCTCTCCTCTTTCGAATCCAAGATTGCATGTGTTGCAGGCTCTGTTGCTGGCTTGCAATCTGTGATAGCGTATGTTGAGGCAATGTCTGAGCTAGCGAAGGGCTGCCTGCTGCCTCCATCTCCTTCCCCTCCTTCCTTGATAGATATTTTCATAAAATAGAGGCAGCTTGTCTTCAGTATCATGGCACACGTATTAGCAAAACTTAGAGACGTAAAGTTTGAAGATGTCAAAAACATGCTCAAGGCAGACATGCTAAAGCATGGCGAGCAGGGATTGTATCTAAAGCACGTTTGGCGCAATGCCGATGACTCTGGTGAAGTACTGTTTATTTTTCAAACTAACGACCTGAGTCGCGCACGCAAATACATAGAATCAATTCATGCGCAGGTGCTCAAGGAAAACCCGCAGGCCAATTTGCCTAAAATGACATACCTGGACGACAGATAAAGGCGTATCAAAAAAAGAGAATAAGTAAAGGCATACTTGACTCTCCTTCTTCTCTTCTCAATCTAGAGGAGACTGTCGTGTTGCTTAACTATCGACTGGAGGATTATGTGTGCTAGGGACTCTGGCATATATGCTCCAAGATCGGTATCCCGCAACATCAAAGAAAGTTAAAGCAGCAGTTATCTTGGCCGGAGCTACACTGGTTCTGGGAGCCTTTCTTGTTCTTTCTACGGCAGTCGCCAACATGATGGCTCCAAAGACAACGGTAGCAAAAGAATCGAATACCGGCGGGGACGACGCTGATAACGACAATAATCCTGCTCGCCTGACAGGACCTCTGGTCGTTGGCGAAACTCCATCGTCATATCCTGCATCTTGATGCCCCTTCAAATGACAGGGAAAGAACCCTAGATCATCTCTCTCTCTCTCTCTCTCTCTCTCTCTCTCTACTATATGACACAAAAGACCCATTATCAGTAAAACACTTTTTCCCCTCTCATCGTTCCAATTTTTTGAAATAGATCTCGGAATTCACATTGTCGACGGCGCTGCCATTATTATTACTGCCGTTGTTGCTAATGACGTGCTCTTCCCATGCGATGTAGACGTTGTCGCCTTCTGCAATTATCTGCGGGAATACGGAATTACCGGCGGTGGTATTGCTGATGTTTATGGTGTCTGAAAATGTTACTTCAAAATCATTGTTGCTTGTTGCCGATGTAAAGTTGGCCTCTCTAAAGTATATGTCGTATGCCCCCGAAGCATCGTCCATCCAGACCACATAGACATTGCCGCTGCCAGAGACGGCAATCTCCGGCAGAATCGACTCTCCCGTATTATTGCTCAAGGTCCAGTAATAGTAGGGAAAGGGGTTATTGTTATCTGTCGCATTGCTTTTTGAGAAATATATGTTGCGGTTTCCAATTGTTCCATCCGACCAGACGATGTAGGCGCTATTGTTACTAGAGCTGGCGTTGCCTCTGCCGTCCGTATTATTATTGCTGTTGCCCTGTTGGTCAAGGTTCCTGCCCGCTGTGGTGGCAGTAGTAGTAATGGCAAGGTGATGAAGCGGGCCTATTGCGGGATCAATCCGTGTAGTCATGACCGATGTTGGTTTGCTAAATGTAGTGCCATTGTCTTGGCTTGATGCAAACCCTATGGCTCCTGTCGTCGCGCCAGTTTCATTCCTTCCCGAGTGCTGCCATATCACATACACGCTGCTGTTATTTCCATCAACCCCTGTTGCTATCTGCGGCTTGTCATCCTGAAGATAGTTGTTGCTTATGTTGACTACTGGCCCAAGCGTAAGCCCATTGTCTGAGATATGTCTAAAAAATATCTCGCCGTCTCCGCGAGTATCGTCTGCCCACGCCACGTAGACATTGGAACCTGACAATCCTATGCGAGGGGAGTGTGACTCTCCCGTATTGTTGCTCAGATTTACGGGTTCGGCTAACAATGATCCATCCGGCCCGATTCTTGTAAAGAAAATATCTCCCTCTCCAACCCGTCCTTGCTGCTGTTGCTGCTGTGCTCCTGCCGTAGGTACTATTAACGGATGAACGGTCCAAACAACATATGCCGCAGCAGCGCCACCGCCTTCCTCGCCGTTACTTCCAGACGCTGCGATAATCTGTGGATTGCTGGAGTACAGCGGGTAAGCGAGCGATAACGACTCTGGTTCTGGAATTCCAGACGTGCCACCGCTTATATCAAATGGGCCTTGAAAGGTTCTTCCGCCATCATCACTTTTTGAAAACAATATGTGCGAGTCTTGCCTGTCTTGCGAAGCGGCGTAAACATTTTCAATCCATGTGACATAGACGCTGCTCCCAGAGGCAGCGATCTGCGGCGAGTAAGAATTCCCGTATATACTGCCGTTGTTCCGGATAGGCGCGCTGAGATCCACTGCCCTGTCAAAAGAGTCTCCGCCGTTTGTGCTCCTTGCAAAGAAAATGTCAAAACTGCCCAGTGACCCTGTGCTGTTGTCCACCCAGATTGCATAGACATTGTTGCCAGAGGCCGCCATCATGGCGTTGCTGCTGACATCTTCGGCTGTCAGGAAAAAGGACGAGAACCCATCGTCGTTGCTTAGGTTGAGAATTGAATCGTCATCATTGCTATTGTTTTTATTGCTGCTGACGATTGTTGCAGGCATCAAGCCTTTTTCTTCTTCTCTTTGTTGCTGTAGCGAGCGTTGTACCGTTGTCGTCGTCCCGTTGCCGCCATCTGACTGGAAATAGCTCAATGCTGACCGCACGTCATGAACCTCTATTACCTTCATGCCGTACTGCTTTTCCATCACATACGAAAGCGACTTTTCTTCTAATCTGCACGTGTTGGACTTTGCTGGCGTGTCGAAAGATGATGATGAAGACGATTCTGGATGTTGTTGTTGACAAGATACCTCCGGATAATAACTCTGGCCAGCTGGAACCAGCATTACCTTTGCCCCGTACCTTCCTGCAGCGACTGCCTTTTCGATAATCCCTCCAACAGGGCCTATAGTGCCATCCGGGTTTATCGTTCCCGTCATGGCCGTATAGTTGTTGACTGCCTTTCCTTCAAGTTCTGAAACCAACAGGACAGTCATGGCTCCTCCGGCGCTTGGGCCGTCGACGCCTCCGCCAAATTTTCTTAACATTTCTTCGCTTTCCGTAGAATTTGTGCTTTTTATCGTGAGTACCACATCTTTTGAAGATAGGTCTTCCTGCGTCAGTGATTGGGCTACCGACGCCGCGGTCCTAGCAGAATTCTGCCACATCCCTCCTGAAAAAATATTTGTGTTCACCAAGATGTCTCCTCTGCCTTCTCTAACATCTATCATTAGTTTTAGCACCTGGCCGGAACCCGGAAAAACCGTGCCGGTGGCTTGATCCGAAATAACGGCCAGAAAAGGAATGGACTGACTTTGTGCCTGAGAAGAAGGCGATGATAATAATAATGATGATGATGCATTGCCTGACGACGTACCAGTGTTGTTGCCATCAGAAATGCCCGGCGGCTGCTGTTTTTGTGCAATTGTTTGATGATGACTAGTGCTTGGCTGATCGGCTGATACAAACATGCCTTCTCTTTCCTGCGCTAACAACGCCGGCGAGGCAGCCGTGAGATTGGATTGAGTGCTTGCTGCAACAGGCGTCATGAACGCGTATTGGAATATGGCCAGAAACGAGGTAATAATTATCAGGAATGCCAAAAGACATCTGCAAGAGACGCGCACAAGAATACAAAAGCACTATGTGATATTAAAGAGGAATGCACAAGGGACGCTAATCGCCTTTTCGACTCGTCTTATGGTCAAAACCTCTTTGTAATTCGTAGGTAATGATGATGCGCGTGGTTTGTACGATTTCTCTTTACCGCCTTAGAGGCTGGGCAAAAGACAATTGGTAACCGTTAGGTTCTCTAATGTGAAAGAATCTTTCGCCCCAAGGCGCGTCGACAGGCTCCGTCTCAAATATCGCGTGATTTGATAAAAATTCGTCCTTCCTCATATGCTCGTAGAGGTCATCAACGTTCTCTGTATGGAGTATTATTCTTCCAAAATCGCTTCTGCTTCCTTGCTTCCCTCCTCTTTCTTTTTCTCGTTCTGTGCCTGTTGTTGTTTTCATCGCCTTTTCCAAATTTTCATCATGATCAAGGCTTTGCTGCTGGTCAACGACCGTGTAGTGATGATGATGTTTGTTGTTATCCAGCTTGACGGTCTTTCTACCTGCCCTCTCTGCCAACTCTAAATTGAGGTACGCCTTCCTCTCTCCTTCGCCTACCTCAAATGTTGAAAAGGCGTCGCTAGGGGCACCTCCATAGACAATTCTAAAGCCTGGTATTTTCGAATAAAACTGGCACGAACTTTCCATCTTGTCTACTTTGAGCGTAATGGCAGAAATACGGTAAACTCTCATACTATCGTCATCATCGCCTTCTTCTGTCTCTTGTCTCTCGAGAGAATTTCTCTTTGCACCAAGTCTTTTATTGCATGAATTGCTATTTCTCTTTGTCTGGGCCAGATAGGCTAAAACGCCAGCCAATGGCAGATGCCACTCCTCAACCAACACCGAGCTTTGATCCGATTAATCCGGAAGCAGGAGAATTCTCTCTCTTTTTTTTCTATATGAGCATATAATATGATGAGTAAGACCCACCGGATCCTAGTTTCGACCGTGTCCCACTTGTGTGCCTGCTACAGCGGTGGAACAGTTTGCTCGCAGCGATGATTAATAGGCATAAGCTCCATCAGCGGGCCTGCATTGATTGCACAATGTTACCTCTTTATTGTCTTCTGTTTTTATCGTCCTGACCTCGACATTTGACATGCCGCATTTTTCGCATTTTCCTATCATTATGTCCTGTCTACAAATATCTGTTGCACAAGTAATAAGGCTTGGCTATCATCATTATCATCATTATCAAAAACGTTAACGGAAACCCTCTCTGCTCTGCTGACTTTTCTGTATAAGATAAGAATAGAAATGAATTAGTAGACCAATTCTATGAAAATCACTTCCTTAATGTATTTCTGGCAAGCCGTAGCCCGTTTGAAAGAAATGAAGGATACGACCGTTTACACACTCGCAACTATTGGGGTAATAGCGGCGCTTTCTTATGCCATTGCTGTCGTTCCCGTACAAGCACAGATGCCGGGACCTCATTACCGTCCATATGCACCGTACGTTCCGCCAGCAAACAACACGGTGGCCGTACCGCCGGTTAACAACACTATTCTAGAGCCACCCATATGCGCTAATCTGCTTTGAAATCTTTTTTTAATCTGGCAAATTCAGTCATGCTTGACATCTGGATATCCTTGCTTCTGGTAATCAATCTAGAGAATGTTGGCCTGGAATCTTTTCCAAGCCGGATAACCTCTTTGCCCCTTCTCAAGATTGACAGCGTTACACCGTCGTCAGAAAGTTTGGAGGCAAACTCCGAGGCAGTCCTTAGCTTGTCAAACAGTCCTGTTTCGTCTTCTGGAACCTTGAAAATAGTTGGCTGTAAAAGGTCGACTGCAATTCTGCCATTGTTAGCAGTTACTTTCACTGCGGGTTCATCCGCAAAATCGATTGTAATTGCACCGGATTTTGCGGTCTTGAGCATTTTGCTTACTGAAGTGGCTATCATGTCTCCATCGTCGATGTGCAAATGCTTTTTGCTACCTGGCATGGCTTTCTCTCTATTTGATTGCTAGGCGGTCGAAGAGGCTGCTAGCGACCTTTGTCTGCTGTCTCCTCCCTCCATTACAGCGTCATGGGCCTCTGCAGTAATTACCACTTTGCCGTTAATCGTCCACTGGGCATTCCCCAGATCCTGACCATTTGGCCCCTGTGCCCGAGGCATGTCGACAGTGAGGTTGTCAAACGTATATGTTATTGAAGTTTCTTTACCTGTGAGCCTGTCAACAAGTTGTCCGATTACTTCAGCCCATTGGGATGACATTTCCTGCATTTTGATGGCATTCCTTTCATCTCTTTCTCTTATTTCTTGGCCGCTGCTATTGTTGCTGCTGCTACTACTCATAGGAATGAGTACATAAGCGAATTTGAATTAAAACAGTTTATTTCCGTGTCTCTTCTGTCTGCCTTTCTTTTTTATGCTGGACCCGAAAACTACAATCACTTGGACCTCTTCTGGCTCATCTGTGCGTCCGGTCATATGATAAAAACTTCTCAGGTTCTTGATTACCTGTAAAAGACACCTAATGATCTTGCAACCTCAAGTATCAGAAAAAGAGGCAAGAGCAAAGAAGAAGAGAACAAGAAGAAGAGCATATCACAGGCCAAAGAGCATATGTTGTATTTCAAAGAGATCTTTTTCGCAATCCACAAGAAAAAATGCAGAGGATGCCGCTTTAATATTTTCCATGTGTACTTTTTACTTCTGGCATGTCAATATCGACTTCTTCCCGGCCAATGGGCGTGACTATACTTGCTATCCTGAATGTCATTGGTGGCATTGTTATGCTTCTTGTTGGGTTGGGCGTAGCGGTACTTGGCGTAGCGCTCATCTTCTTGGCTCCAGTTGGAATATTCTTCGGAGGCATTTTTGCAATACTTGGAATTGTTTCCTTTGTCGTTGCAGGAGGGCTGCTCCAAGGGAGCGGATGGGCATGGACAGCGACCCTTATCCTATCAATTATCAGCATAGTGATAGGAGTCGCGTCTCTGGCCGCGGGAAATGCTAGCAGCATAATCAGCGTGATAATATCTGCAGCAATCATCTACTATCTCTATAGGCCATACGTCATGGCATACTTTGGCAAGTCCACCAAACGCATAGCCTAGTGCAGTGTGTTGTCACGTAGGGCCTTCTGCTGCCTCTGCCGCAATGCTGACACGATGCGTCATCCACTTCTGGTTGCCCGACGTGTCAGTTATCCTCACAGTGATGTTCTCATAATCCGTGTTTGGTATTGTCAGGCTAAATGTCCAGCTGGCATATCCATCGGTTGAAGTCGCCGGGGCATATCTGGTTCCAAGTATATCTTCCGCATTAACTGCCCTTACCTCGACCTTTGATACCTTTACATTATCAGATGCAGTCCCATTTACCGTGATGGGGGTGTTTAGCTTGACAACATCTCCAGATGCCGGCGACGTAATGGTTCCAGTCGGCTTTGTGGTATCTTTTGCTGCTTCCTGAGCAGCTGCAGAAGGAATTCCTTCCGCAACTGCAAACGACCCAAACGAAAGGAAATCTTCTATTCCCATCACCGTCACTGCTGCTACTATCACCGCGGCAAGGCCGGCCAAGAGATGATAATAATAATGGTGGTTCCTTTTCTTCTTTTCAAGAATTGTTTTTCTGTACATTTGGCATGATGTTTTGTGACGATTATTAAAACACAGAAGGAAAAGTATTATCTATAAACATAAACAGAGGTGGCCTCTACTTGAAAGCGCCATTACAGTATTATAATGACTAGCCAGTCAGTTTTATAAGTCGTTTCTGCAATGACCATTCTGAAAACGGAAGAAGGAAAGAAGAGAAGGATAAGATGACTAGCAGCCATGAACGTAAAGGAGACGATCCTGGCTATACGAGGCGCCGATATCAGCAGCGCCTGGACCACAAGTGTGGACATAACCAGGATAACACATGTCCTATTTGCAATAATTATTGTCATTGTTAAGTAGGACGGTTTTTTCTTCTTTTTTTAGATGTTTTCATGACTAAAAAATAAAAAAGAAAGAAAGGATTAGCTAGCTGGCGTCACTGCTATTATTATTACCTGTCTCTACCATTCCTTCTTCCATTTGCGCCTCTCTTTGATGAGCCAGTTTTTCTAGTTCGAGCTCATCATAACCCTCAGCAAGGTTTTCATTGACGTGTATGACTGCCTTGTTGGTATTTTCATAGGGACTTCCAATGCGGGACGGAAGACTGTCTGCTTGCTCTTGCGTGGTTATCACGCTCCCCGGTGGAACGAACTTGCCGTCAGGTATGACAACGCCGCCAGTTATCGTGCTTGAAACGCCTACGGCGACATTATTTCCTATCTTGGCGTTAAAGATCATCGCTTCCATGCCAACAAACGTGTCGTTTCCAATCCATGCAGGGCCATGAATCATGGCGCCATGAGCCAGGCTTGTACGGTCGCCAACCCACACTGCGTATCCTTTTGAAAAGGTGTCATTGTTTGCTGCCTGCAGTCTCTCTCCCTCTTGGGAAAAGCGCCTGCCGTCAATGTTTGTTCCGTTCTCTGTTGTCTCCAGGGCGTGGATGACGACACCGTCCTGCATGTTGGAGTAGTCGCCAACATGGATTGGCGTTCCTTCGTCTCCTCGGCATACTGCAGTGGGGGCCACCATCACCATCTTGCCTATGTGGCAATCGCCTATGACTATTGCATATGGGTGAATGAAAGCACTATCGCTTATCTGTGGGGTGCTTGCCTGCGGATTAAAGTCTGTCCTGACGTTGGTGTGGACGTTGGGCGGCCACGGCCTGGTTCTTAGCAGGCCTGTCGCAGCGGTTTGTTGCTGTTGTTGTTGCTGCGATGGCTGTACCAGGACCAGGGCCAAGGCAAGGATGGCCCCTATGGCCGCTATTGTAGATGCGATGTTTGCATATTTCATGACACAGGGTCGGCATCAGGTTATCAATTTAGAGATTTCCCTGAAAACGTAACGGGATTATATAGCATGGGCATACCAATCGGGACATGATCACTCGTCTGACGAACCTTGCCTCAAAGAGAAAGCGAGAGCGACTTTTTGTGCAAAGAAGAAGAACAATAGCAACTCGACATCTCTTTTTACACATGCCGTACAAAAAAGCGCGTGTATATGCTTTCTCTAATAGTACTTGGCGTCAGGCAGGTTCTCTATTTCAGACATTAGTTCCCATACTGACTGGGGTCTTTCTTCCGGGTGCAGGCTGAGCATCTTTAGTATCAGCCTGTCCATCTGGGGCGATATGCTTGGATGGAACTTTGACGGCGGTTCGATGGCAGGTCTCCTCATCTGGTTGTCATAGTGCGCCGGCCTCCTGCCCGTCATCAATTCATACAGCATCACCCCCATCGAGAAAATGTCAGCCCTGCCGTCAGGATTCTCTGTTGCAAACCACTGCTCCGGCGCGCAGTAGCCTGGGTCGCCTCCAACGTGGCCTATCTCTGCGGTGAGCATAAGAGACTTTTTGTTGATATCCCTGCCAAGGCCCCAGTCCGTTATCTTGATAGCGGTCCTGTAGTCATCTATGTACATGATGTTGTCTGGCTTTAAATCGCGGTGATATATGCTCAGGCTGTGGGCTTGCGCAAGCGCGTTGCATACCGGCAGGATTATCGAGTTTATGGACCTGTTGCGCTGAAACACATACCTATTGCGGAACTTTTCGTCCATGTGCTCCCTGAGGGAGCCCCCGCGCAAATACTCCATGACATACCACGGGCTAAAATCTGGCGGGTCGCCTCCAAGGTTCCACTGGTATATCCTGACTACGTTTGGGTGGTCCAGCGTAGCCAGTATCTTGATCTCGCGCTCAAAGCGCTTCTTGTTGACCACGTCGACGCTTTTTAAGAGCTTCATGGCGTACGTGTTGCCGTCGCTCCCCTCGACTTGGTAAACGTTTCCAAAGCCTCCTGACCCTAGGCGTTTGATTATTCTGTACTGCAAAGGCCTGTTATTGTAATATATCGCGCTTTTTTGCTATAACCATTACAGTACACGACACTTTGCACAAAAGCAAAGCACTGCATTGGCTGCGGGGCGTGACAACACCCCGTTGATCCACTACAGAATGATATCCTGCGCCTGCAACAAAACCTCTATACAGCTATGATTTTGCACTCTTTGCCCGATAAATCCACAATATTCTGAGATCAGTGCTCAGTTGTGATTTCATGCAATGATAAAAAGTTCCGGTATTATGTGCAATATTGACATGTTTAGTGATATATTCTCCCCGACCCTGACAATCAGGGTCACGGAGCGCAAGTAAATTGCAAAAAAAAGAGAAGAGGGGAAAGAGTTGTGGCTGCAATAAGAGATGACAATGAAGCCGAGACAAACAATATTGGTGATCGGATAAAGCGGCTTTTGCTATCCTCATCATCGCCACAGCCGACGAACATTCGCAAGCGTCTCGTTCTTGTCCTTGTGGCGGCAGTGCTGGTAGTATCAATTCCTGTACTTCTAATGGGAGTCTCTCAAAAGCCAAACCCCGCCCCGCCGATGTCCTCTTCCACCACCGCTACTACCACCACTACAACAACAAGAAACCCTTCTTCATCAAAAGACCGATTTGGAATTACCGAATTATATCCAACTTCTCCTGACGGAATGGAATGGTCTTCAAGCTGGGACAACGGGCACGCCAGAACGATTGGAAACGCGATAGACCCTGACGACAAGTGGTTCGATGCAGCACACGGTGAAGGCATGTATGCAATAGACGGCAAGGGCACGCTGACAGCATCTGGAGACTTTGTACGGATGTACGTGCATGACCCTGCCAAGGAAAGGGAATGGTCAGAGAATCTGGAGATAACTCTGTACGTCAAGAGGATAAGCGAGACGCAGATAGTGGACTATTCCGGCCTCCAGGTGTTTGCCCGTACAAACCACGGCACAAACGGCAACGAAGAAGTGAATCTCTGCGATGACCGTGGCTACGGCGGCCTCATAAACATCAACGGCGAATGGACTCTTGAAAAAGAGACTGCACACCACCTGGACAACGGCTATGTAGATGTCGCAGGACAAAGGCCTTCTGGCGACCTTCCAAAGAACACCTGGGTGGGCTTCAAGTACGTCCTTCGCAACATGGACGACAACACCAAGGTGAAGCTGGAGCTGTACCGCGACACAACGGGAGGAGCAAACGGAGGCAACTGGCAAAAGGTGACAGAGTTTGTTGACAATGGCGACAGTTTCGGCGCGGGTTATGGAGCGTGCAGGTCAGGCGTGAACCCTGCGCTGCCCCTCATACACTCTTTCATAAACGACAGCAGCGAGACAGGCAAGCCAATGCTTTCTGTGTACGCAAGGCACGAATATGGAACTATGGCGTACTCTGACTTTACAATAAGAGAGATAAGTTCCCTTTCATGATTGCGCGGTCTTTAAGGAGGCAGAAGCAACAGGCCCATATGTGCGCATGAGAGAAAAATACCCTAAATTCCTTCTGCACTATCACTCAAGAGGCTGGAATCATGGCTCTTTATTATTTGTCGGTGGATCATTGTAAGCGACAGAAATAGCAATGATTGAGGATGAGAGTAAAAATAATAATAGCAATAGCGTTGCCATAGACAAAACAAGACGCACCGGGATAATGTCTGCGGTTGTGGTATCTCTGGCGGCCCTTTTGATTTTTGCTACCGTTCAATCATCGCCACACGGGGCATCTGCTGCAGTGGCAGGGGAACAAGCAGCCAAGATAATTAATAATGACAATGCTGCTTTCGACAAAAGTGACAGCAGCGTTGCTGCTGCAAAGCAACAGCGGCAACACCAACAACAATACTGGCAGGAATTTTTGAAACTGGAAAAGGAATCCTGGCATTACAACTATAGCAAAGTGGAAAAGCAAAATGTCAAGGCATACCAAAAGTGGTACTGTGCAGACTTGCGCTTGCATGGCTACAAGGACTTTACCCATGCCTGCGACCGGTCAGCTTATCCCAAGGACGCGATGTGGCAGCACGAGCAGCTCAGGGACGAGATGCTCTGGAACAAGGCCAATCACCAGCCGCATCACGAGATAAAGAAGACAGACGAACAGCTAAAGTATTTGCAGAAACGAACAGAGATGAGAGACAGCATGACTCAGCACGGCAAGCCCGGCGATATGACTTGGCGCCATTACCTGTCGCTTGAAAAACAAGCTTGGCATTACGATTATGCCAAGACGGAACAGCAAAACCTCAAGACATTTCACAAGTGGTGGAGCAGAGGAGGGGAAAAAGAATCTGACAAGGCACACAAGATGTGGTTTTCCGAGCAGTATGGACGCGAAATACTCTGGGATAAGGCTACTACTGCCGCCACCACCACCAACAAGGGTGTTTCTGACAATGGAAGCAACAAGGGCTACATGCAGTCATGGTTTGAAGAAGCGTACCGCCAGCATAAAGCAGAGATAGCAAAAAACAAGTGCGTAAACCCGTGGGAAAGGACGCCCAGTAATGCGGCGCCGCTGTGGTCTGCGTGCTTGGATGCAAAAGGCTCTTCTGTACGCTAAGCGTGTGCAGGGTGCAAAGCCGGAAAAAAGTTTGGCGGCAGATAACGACATATGCTGTTCTTCAAAAAAATGTATTCTGCACCTGTCTGTCACATACTCTGTACCCTGCCTGTAGTTTTATCGGCTGCATAAAAGAAGTGGCCTGGCCCTGACAACGCCCCGTCAAGATGGATGAGTCTTTGCTCTATGGTCGAAGAAGAGTATGATAAAAAGTTCCGGTATTGTGCCTGCAATTGACACGTTTGTAGATATATTATTCTGCCTGTACCTTGATGATCGGGCTGTTACACACACATTCGTATGTAATACAGCATGAACCGTAAAAACTGAAGGAGAAAAAAGTTGACTATAGGAGACGCCAATGCAAGCGACAGCACGGGCAACCGCATAAAGCGATCCTTACTATTGTTGCTGCAGTCGCCAAGCACCCGCAAGCGACTCATTTTTGTCATCATCGCCGCAATAGTGCTGACATTGGCTCTGGTACTGCTGGCCGGCATTTTTCAAAATTTGCTCCCGACCGTGCCTCCAACAGCTGATCTTTTGTCGCCAAAAGACAGGTTTGGAATCACCAGATTGTACCCAACTTCTCCTGGAGGGATCGAATGGTCGTCAAAATGGGACAATGGAAACGCACGTACAATCGGCAACGAAGTCGACCCTGCAGACAACTGGTTTGAAACAACGCACGGTGATGGGACGTACGTGATAGACGGCAAGGGAACATTGACAGCATCTGGTGACGTTATCAGGATGTACATCCACGATCCTGCCGACGAGCGCGAATGGTCAGAGAATCTGGAGATAACTCTGTACGTCAAGAGGATAAGCGAGACGCAGATAGTGGACTATTCCGGCCTCCAGGTGTTTGCCCGTACAAACCACGGCACAAACGGCAACGAAAACGTCAATTACTGCGATGATAGGGGCTACGGCGGCTTGGTGGGCATCAACGGCCGGTGGGCCTTTGAAAAAGAATCGGCGCACCACTTGGACGATGGCTATACCCGCGCTGCAGGACAAAGGCCTTCTGGCGACCTTCCAAAGAACACCTGGGTGGGCTTCAAGTACGTCCTTCGCAACATGGACGACAACACCAAGGTGAAGCTGGAGCTGTACCGCGACACAACGGGAGGAGCAAACGGAGGCAACTGGCAAAAGGTGACAGAGTTTGTTGACAATGGCGACAATTTCGGCGTCGGCCGAGGTGCATGTAGGCCTGAAGTAGACCCCTCGCTGCCCCTCATACACTCTTTCATAAACGACAGCAGCGAGACAGGCAAGCCAATGCTTTCTGTGTACGCAAGGCACGAATATGGAACTATGGCGTACTCTGACTTTACAATAAGAGAAATCAATCCCCTTCCGTAATTGCCAACTGCGGCAAAGCCGGCAAGTTATCCGGACTATATCTCTCTATGTCGCCGGCTTGAGCTCTACAATCAAGCCGTCATCCCATCGATACTTGGCATTCATCAATTTTGCAACTTCTTTTGCTAGTCTGGGCTCATCCCTTTGCTTGACAATCCTTGCAGTCCCTTCAAACCTCTTGTCGCTGACTCTAAAGGAAACGTTGGGATCATGCGCAATGTTCTGGACCCAGTGAGAGCGTTCTCCGTGCTCTGACATTACATAATATTTGTCATCGTACTTGACAAACCAGATCTCTATCTGGTGTCTTTTGCCTGTCTTCCATCCCATAGTGTCCAAGTACAAGAATAATTGTTGTTGATTATTATTATCTGCAGCAGCCATTTGATTTTGGTGCTATTTCATATACATATACGCACACGTGCATATCTTGTTTTTGCAACACCGCGTCGACGCGGTGTTTTGGTGTCTTTTGCTAATGCGTTTCGCAGTCAGACGCTGAATCAGGGTCATGCTGCTGGGCCTGTTCGCAGTCAGAACGGCTGTCAAAGCACACATCTACGGTGCGTGTCTTGCCATTAAGCGGGTTGGTGATTGATACGCTGTAGCAATATTGCCCGCCGCCTTCATTATCTTGTCCGCCCCCGCCACTATCTCCTTCATTATTATTACTACCACCACCGTCGCTTCCTCCGCCCTGTATTCCCTTGCCGTCTCCACCGCCACTATCTCCTTCATTATTATTACTACCACCACCGTCGCTTCCTGCACCTCCTCCTTTTCCTCCCTCTGGTGCATTCTGTCCTTCCCCACCGTCGCTTCCTGTACCCTGATTGCCCTGCTCTCCCTTGTTATCGCCTCCCACCACAACCTGCGCTGACAGTGCCTGCGCTGTCTGAATATTCACCATGTATCCAATGGCCAACGTTGCTCCGAGTAATATTGCAGATATTGATGCAATAGCTGCCAGCCGTGACGATGAAGCGTCGTACTTGTTCCCCACGTCGTCAAATATCTGATTTTACTATTAAAGTAGAGTGCAAATTCCCGCTATATCTATACTATATTGAAGGATATGAGAATGTCTTTAGATGAGTGTGACCCGGATGGAGAGGCTACTAATGCCCTGCTGTTATAAATCATACTTGCCGTGGGACCCTCCTTATTCTTTTTATATGTATGCGTAATTGCGCCTGTCCTGCATATGTCTCTCTCTCTCTCTCTCTCTCTCTAATCATCCTTTTTTACTGCTGTACAAGCAGTTCCTTGCCGTCTTTATCTTTTACCGAAGAGACTCCGCCATAGATGGCGGGGGCATAATGCCCTTCAGTAAAGTGTTTGTTTGTTGCATTTTCATCCATGACTATGTTGATTGTGTGCCATTGCCTTATCATGACGTTTACTGAAACATCTGGCCAAGTCTCGTTGCCATCGGTCGTGATATCAATATGTCCTGGAATGGAAAGTTCGGATTGGGCACCTGCTACAGTCAGAGGGGCGGCGGCTATTTCTGTACGATTATTACTACTAGTATTATTGTTGTTCTCGGTCTGGTTAAAGAGCAGCGTGTTTGCCAAAGATGCGCTGGCGGCTCTGAAATTGAGCAGTCTGTGGGTATGAAAATCGGTACCGTCTGCCTTGACCATGGTGATGTTTGCATCAAATGATTTTGCAGTGCCGTTAACAACCTTGAGGTTCCATGCCCCTGAAATGACATAGGGCAGAAGAGTTACATTACTGTCGGCGGTGGCACTAGGGCCGCTTGCCCATGATGCAATCGGTCCGCTGGCTGTAAACGTTGTGACAGAATTGTTGTTGTTATTTGTTGTTTGCCGTTGCTGTTGTTGTTGCTGTTGCGGCTGGGTTTCAGTCGCTCCGCCACCTGCTTCTTCATTTGCGGCTATCTTGATGGTTCCTGTTAGAAACGGATGAATCTTGCAGAAATACTGGATGGTTGCTCCCGGTTTGTCATTTATTGAAATGGTAACATTTTTCCCCGGCTCTATAACGTCGGTATCAAACTGTCCTGTTGGCCCATTCTTGGCGGTTCCTGCGACTGCACTATGCTCTACAACATCCCGGTTCAAAAACGTCAACAGCGAGCCATCCCTGACTGTTATGGTTGCAGGATTGAAGGTACTCTTGACGCCTCTCTGGGCAGTGCCGTTGGCAATACTCACTGTATGATCTGCTTCAGTTTGCGGTTCTCCTTTTGGTGGTGCCTGCTGGGCCAATGCAAACTTGGCTCCTCCGCCTGTTGCTATTGTTCCTGTATTAGCAAGAGCGGCTATCAGAGCAAAGGCAGTGATAATAAACATCCCAGAATGATTTTTTGCATCAAGAAAACCCATCGACGGATCTTTCGATGTCATGATATTAAACAGGTATGAATGATCATATGCTTTGCAATGCGAGATGGATGTGTATTTTTTTATATCCTCGTGTCTTTGTGCCAGACTCGGCAAAGAAAGAGTTCCGGGTCTGAAATAAAAAAAGCGCCAATACATGAATATGCAAACGGTAACATGTACCTTCTATGCGCATATAGAATTTTTATATTAAAGTTAGATATAGCATACGATAGTGTATGATGTTATAAGCAATAGTTGTTGCTGCTTGTAATGCAGGACACCTATGGCAATGTTCAAGAAAAGTTCGCACGAGTTTAATACCGCGGCCGTCATTACCCCTCACGCGACCACCATCACCGCCACTGTTACTACCGCGACAACAGTATTTCTTCTCAGTCCCAGTGACAGTAACATAAGCCGCAGAAGGCTCTCTGTGAAAGGAAGCTTGATTCGTCTTGCGCCATTTTACCTCGTTGGAGGTTGTCTTTGCTAGCATGGTCTTGGCCCCAAAGGGCATCGTGCAATGTTCCACGGCATCTGTCCTTGCAGTCATGCTTGTTTTGTCGTCTGTGTTTGTTGGCATTGGTAGCAGTTATTATTATAGTGCAAAACCAGCTTTTGCGGCCTCCTGTGATTGTGTCATTTTCCGGCTTGATGACGTCCAAGATTACTGGATAAATAACGTCCAAGTTGCCGTCATGGACAAATTCATCAGCAAAAATACAAGACTCACTTTGGGAGAGATAATGAACTTTTTTGGGAGCGACTCTTTAGTGGTTGACAAGACAAAGCAGGAAGGCAATGCTGGACTATTTGAGTATGCACTGCATGGCTGGAACCACGACGACTATACGACCTTTTCGCAGAGCAAGCAGCAGTCCGAGCTCCAAAAGGCAAACGACAAGAGGCAATCCTTGTACGGCAAGAAATCAAACATTTTCATTACTCCCTACAACGTTTTCAACGCCAACACCCTGACTGCAATGCAAAACCTTGGCCTAAAGGTAATCAGCGCAGACATGTTTGCCAGCTACTATGAGGATAATCCTTCGACTCCACTTGCGCCTTCCGCCGACAACCGCGGAATCTACCATGCTCCCGAGGTGACGGCATTTAGCGAATGGACCAACAACCAGCATTTCCAGCTGACATCCAGCCAGATTCTGTCTGGCATAGATTCGAGCATAGAGGAGCGGGGCTGGGCAGTCGTGACACTGCACCCGCAGGACTTTAGCAACTATGCACCTGACGGGGTAACCGCCCTGAATTCCGTAAACGCAAACTCTATAGCGCGCATAGACTCGGTTATAAATGGCATCAGCTCACGGGGTTACTCTATAAAATCCTTCAACGAGCTTGTAGGGATAGCCTCTCCGCCTTCAGACACCACCCCGCCCGTGGTGACTGCAATGCCTGCCGGCGGCTCCTACCCGTCCGCACAGTCTGTCACCTTGACTGCAAACGAGCAGGCTACCATATACTACACCACCAATGGCAGTGCGCCAACAACGTCAAGCCCCATCTATTCATCGCCGATCTCAATCACTGCCACGACCACTCTCAAATTCTTTGCCAGAGACACTGCGGGCAATTCTAGCCCCGTCCGCACAGAGATCTACACCATCAGCCCGGGTACTTTTCCTGTAACCCGCATGTCGGACACGACCCAGACATACGGCCTCAGCCTGTATTCTGCCACCCAGTCGCACGTTGAATTCGTGTCTTCATCTGCATCGCAGCTGGCAGGCAAGAGCATAAATGAAATAACGCTAAAGCTGAGAAAGACCGGCGCTCCAACAGGAACAGTACAGGTGGGAATCTTTAATCCTGACCTGACTGTGAAAAAGCTGTTTGGTACAAAGGACGCCACTACCATCACGACGACGTACACAGACTATGTCTTTACGCTGTCTAGCAACGAGCTGTACACCATCCAGTCCGGCGACAGGATAGGCATCAAGTATGCTGGCGGCAATTCAAACAATTTCATCGCAGTGATGCTTGACCGTGATGCGGCAGACCCGTTTGACGGCACAAACACGTACCGCCAGCAATACGGCACTTCGTGGCTTGGCTACACAGGCGATGACATGTACATGATACTGAAACAGACGCATGGGTAAAAAAAGGAAAATAAAGAAAATCTCCAAATCTGATTCGAGTTAACAATGATGATATTGTTGCATTACATTCTTTGCTAGGCTGCAAGTATTGAAAATAGGGAGGGATATACCTCAATGTTTTTCTACATTCTGGCACTAGAGGGCAAAATATTACACAAAACAAACACAAACGAACACAGTCCTTTCCTACTTGCAATGGAATATTCTAGTCAACAATACCTATGCCTTGGAACGGTGATGGCAAAAAAAGTGTCATTGGAAAGGACGAGGAGAAGAAAAAAAGAAGAGCTGCTGCTATTATCGTTGCAGTCTTGTTTTTGGCGGTGCCGTTGGTTTTTCCTGCAACAACCCTGCCAATATTATTGCCGTCTTACGCAGCTACGCCGGATTCCAAAGAAAACCTGTCGAACGAGCTGTTTGTAAAATATGAACAACTGGCCTGGCATTACTCTTACCAAGAATCAGAAACGCAGAACCTAGAGTCGTTCAAGGAATGGTGGTGTCAAGACCCTGCTGACGATTCTTGCGCTCTTGCCAAGAATCCTGACTTTATCTTTATGATGCGTTATTTTGAGCAGAATCGAGATGCCGTAATCTGGAACCTCACCCAGCAGGCGCCGCAGGTAAACGTGCTTCCAAGGCATATCAAGTATCTTGTATCGAGAGATTATGCTGATGCAACAAACGTGGAGGGAACCTTCGCTGCGCCTTGGAAATCATTTGTGACCTGGAACCAGCTTGCGTTCCACTTTGACTTTGCCAAGAACGAGACGCAAAACCTCCAGGCGTTTGAGAAATGGTGGTGCGAAGGACCTGCTACTGGCTCTTCCGGAAATGTCGCCTGCAACTCCAATGCTGCAGCGTCTGGCCAACTCGTACCTATGATGTGGTTTAATGAGCAACACCGAGACAACATACTTGCAGCCAAGGTAATCAAGCAATTGGACGCTCTGGCAAACAAGTCAAAGATAGCAGGGTGGATCTCGATGGATTATCAGTGTGCCATTGAGAAGAACGCAAATGCCTGCGACATGATGACTGCAGCGGATGATAAAGTACAGTAAACAATCTACCTACCTACCTACCTACTGCTTTATTCCAAGTCGATGAAAATGTTTCCCGGCCTGCCGTTTGCGCGCAACCCTATCCTCAGCTTGCCTTCGCCGTACTCGATGTCTCCTATGCTGTCCTTGAACCCGCGGGAGGCAAGGTGTATGCGGCTTGATTTCAAGTTAATCGCGTACGTCCCGTTGTCGCTTTCCGTGGCAGAAACGAATCTGACCATCTTTTCATTGACAAGCTCAAACAGCTCCCTGCATACCGGATTTACTATCTCCCACGCTTGCGCTTCTGAAAGCTCTTTTGGCATTTCTTACTGGATTGTTTGTCCTTGCAGCCCGGATAAATAATAATATGTTGTGATTGTAAGCACGCATACTAGCTATTATTATTCTGCCGCTTGCAAGTCTCTTTACCGTCTCTGCTGATTTTAATACGCCGGCGCGTACATAACGTACGGTAAAAATGGCTACCACTGCCGGTGGGCGCTTTGTGGCCCACCCGTCCTCCAAAATAGGCTACGTCAGCTTAAACGTATCAGACATCTCGCAGTCGCTTGAATTCTACGAGTCTGTCCTTGGGTTCAAGGTACTGGGCAGGCAATCGTCCGCCGGCGACAGGGCGCTTCTCTCCGTTGACAACAACACTGCGCACCTCCTGGAATTGCGCAAGGCCGCAAAAAAAGAAGGAGCAGAGCAGCAAAAAAGGGCAGGACTTTACCACTTTGCCATACTCTTGCCAGAAAGGAAATTCCTTGCTGACGCGCTTGCATTCCTTGGCAGAGAAACGCGCGGCCAGGTTCACTTTGACGGCATGGCCGACCACAGCGTTTCAGAGTCCGTGTACATCCGCGACCCGGATTTTAACGGCATCGAGATCTACCGGGACAGGTCACGCTCGGAATGGCAGGTGACATCCAGCAGGCAAATCAAGATGGTGACAGAAAGGCTTGACACAGAAGGCTTGCTGGCGCAGGCTACTGCGGCAGGCTGGAAGGGTATGCCTGCGGGGACCACGATAGGCCACGTACACCTGCATGTGCGCGACCTTGGCAGGGCGATGCAGTTTTACTCGCAGATTCTTGGCCTTGGCCTTACGTTTACCTTTCCCGGCGCATACTTTTTTGCCGCGGGAGGCTACCACCATCACGTCGCAACCAACACGTGGCTTGGCCAAAACATTTCTGCTGCTGCCTTGCCTGAGGAAGCAGTGGTAGGATTGAACCACTTTGCGATAAAGGTTCCAGATGAAAAAGAGGAGCTAGGAAGGGCGGCGAGCAACCTGTTGCGGCACGGTGTGCTGGTGTCGCAAGAACAGAATTCTGCTACAGGGCGCGATCCTGACGGCATAACTGTCAAGCTGTATAGATAGATAATAATATGCCACAGAGCAGATCTCAGTGCGCAGGGATTATGTTACTGCTGTGCTGTTTTGTCCTCTTTTTTACGCGCAATGGCAGTTTGCAGCAGGGGCACCGGCAGCTGTCCCACTTTATGTAGACGTCGCAGGATGAGCACCTCTTGTAGCCCAGGCTGTACGCCGAGTTCTTGCCTCCGCCAATAGTCTCCAGCCGGGCGCAGAGCCCCCTGCAACCAAGGACCAACTGGTTGTGTCTAGGCTGGAATCGGTACTTATGCATCAGGTACGCATTGCAATCGCCTGCAAGCGTTTCAGCATCGTTATTATAGTTCAACCGCGAAAAACCTTCCACACTCCATGACAGATGATTCTAAAAAGACAGTCACGATGACATTCCGCATCGAAGAAGGCGTCATGGGCAAGCTCAGGTCCGAGTCTGAAAAGAGAGAAGTCAGCCTCAACACGCTTGTCAACCAGATACTGAAGCGCTTTGTTGAATGGGACGTGTACGAGCCCAAGATCGGCATGATACCAATAGCAAGGCCCATAGTGCACACGCTCTTTGAAAACATGGAGAGGGAGGAGATAATCGAGATGGCGCAAAAGGTGGGCAAGGGCGTGGTCCACGACATCGCGCTTTTCATGAAGACGAGGATGGACCTCTCGTCGTTTCTGTCGTGGCTTGAAACCCGGATGAAGAGCTCGTCTATCGAGTTTTCTCACAGCGAAAACGAAGGCCGGCACGTCTTTGTGATGAAGCACGACCTGGGATACAACTGGTCGCTCTACCACAAGACGCTCTTGGAGCAGATATTCAACGAGATCCTGAACAGGCGCGTCGATATCGTGACTTCAAACACCATGCTCACGCTCACCGTCGACGAATAGAGAGTACAAAAAGTCAGGACACGGAATCGTACGCGGATATCTTTGGCGGCCTTGTCATAAACGCAAGCGCCTCCATGTGGAGCTTGGCGTGCTCGGGAGTCGTGTGCATCCTTGCAAACGCCTCCTTGCTCTCCATGATGACCAGTATCCGGTGGCTGCCTCTGGGCGACTTTAGCAGCTTTCTTGCAATAAAGCCGTCCTGCCCTGCAAGGATGTGGTTTGACTGTACAAACCATTTTTTGAACTCGTCTTCCTTTCCTTTTTTCAGCTCAATGTCCGCTATTGCCACGAACATCTGGCCCTCCAAAAGGGCGCGCTTTTCCACCAGCTGGTCGGCCAACGGAATCACGTTTTATGCCGCCCCTATTAAAACAAAAGTCTACATTGCAAGCACTGGCAAGCAGGCGCACACCTGCGGCCGGTTGCAAAAGGTTGCAGGCGATTATGGTACAGAGGCGGGCTTGCTGTGTATACGGCCTGCCTATATGCAAAACTGGAAACAGTTTTCCCATGCCAAGTGAAAACAACAATAACAATGACGGCGGCAAAAAGCTCCTTGCCATTGCAATCGTGGCCGCGATTGCCTCAAGTATCGTAGCCGGCTCGCTCTTTTTCCTTGCGCCGGAAGGCCAGGCATTGGGAGAGATGGACAACAACATTAACAATAATGATAATGACGACAATAATAGTAATAATAATAAAAAAGAAGTAACGCTTGTGGCCGAAGAAGCCCAAATCGAGATAGCGCCCGGCGAGCGCGTCAAAGCGTGGACGTACAACGGCACCGTGCCCGGGCCGACTCTGCGGTTCACCGAGGGCGACAACGTCACCATACATTTCATAAACAAGACGCCACTTGCGCACACCCTTCACCTGCACGGAAACCACGACGACGAAAGCGACGGGGTCCACCCGCAGGTGCTCCCGGGGCAATCCTACAACTATACTTTTGTGGCCGATCCTGCCGGCGCGCTGATGTACCACTGCCACGCGTACCCTACGTCGCTCCACATCAGGATGGGCATGTATGGCGCGCTGATAATAGACCCCAAGGACGACGACAAGCCCGAGCCTGCAAGGGAGTTTGTAATAGTGATGGGCGAGTTTGACCCGAAGGATCAGGAGAGCTTTGTGCCAAAGTACTATCTTGTAAACGGCTATGCGGACCAGTACATGGGCGACAATATGCTGCACGCCAAGCAGGGCGAGCTTGTCAGGATGTACGTCATCAACATGGGCACCACGATTCCGTATTCGTTCCACCTGCACAGCACCATCTTCAAGGCGTACCCGTCGGGGCTCTGGTCCAACGACCCGATAGACGCCCAGACGGTCGAAATAGGGCCGGGAAACGCCGCCATGGTCGAGGCGAGGTGGAAGTGGCCCGGGACGTACCTTTTCCACAGCCATGGCCTGCAGGAGGAGCGGGGCAACATGGGCGAGATAATGGTCGAGCCGTCGCAGGGGCCGTACGAAGCAGAGTCGATGATTGGCTGGCAGCACGAGCAGATTGAAAAACTGCAAAAGCCGGAGGTAGTGGAGCACACTGCCGTTACAAACGCCACGGTACAGGCAAGCTCCCATCATGGCACCGGCCCGCAGGTGGCAATCGCAAAAGGGTCATGGGACAACAAGCAAAAGCAAAACTACTCTCCCCGTGAAATGTCTGTCAACGCTGGCTTGGAGGTGACGTGGGTAAACCAGGATGCCACCGTACACACGGTCACAGACAGGCAGGGGGCCTTTGACTCGTCGCTGATAGGAGCAGGCGGCTCGTGGACGCACAAATTCGATAGCGCAGGCAAGTACGACTATTACTGCGCGCTGCATCCGTGGATGGAGGGCACTTTGACTGTGGAGTAGGTCATTTTTTCCTCCCCATCCACTCCCTTTCTTCCAGGTATTCCACAAGTCTTGACAATTCCTGCACCCTTGCGCTTCCGCCCACGTCGTTTCTGCACTCTTTGTAGTGGAGCAGAATCTGCCTGTCTTCCTCGCTTGATATGCTCTTTGCCTCCTCGACCATCTCAAAGAATCTCTCCTCCTTGCCGGTATGGTCGGTGACAAACGCGGCGTACGTCCTTAAAAACCGCGCAACGGGCTCCCTCCGGTCGCCAACCCCATTCTTCCACTCTTTTAGGCTGCGAAGCATCATCCTTGCGACCCTCCTTCCAAACTCGTGCTCTATCTTGAACTTGCGCACCTCTTCTGCGTATTCGTTATTTTTGCGCTCGTTTGCCGGAAAGTACGCCTTTTCCTCCTTGCCGTGATGGAATGCGTCTACAAACTCTTCAATGACTACAGAGATGATCTCGATCTCCTCAAGCGGGATGTGGTCGCCGGCGTACAGCCTGTCAGAGCATTTCTGCGCAATGTCGCGTATGCGCCTGATAGTGACATGGTCCTGCACAAGCTCCCGGGTGCTCATCGCCACGACAGAAAAAGAATGCGCAGGCGCCTCATTATAACAATATCTTGTGTGTATGCACGCTTAAACGCTCAAATACCATTGCATCCCGCTATAACCCAGAGATGGCAACGACTGAACTGGACAACAACGGCAGCAGCAGTCAGGAGGTCATTTATCTTGACTGGAACAATGCCTTGGACGTGCTTGAAAAAGCCTACAAGGCCGGGCTTTTTGTGCTCATCATCGGCCCCAAGGGGACCGGCAAGACCACGCTTGTGCGCAAGTTTGCCTCGGCGATGGAAAAAGAGCTTTATTCCGTAAACTTTTCGCTCAGGACAAGGGAGTCGCACCTTGTCGGCACGAGGACCATTGACAAGGGGCAGATAAATTTTGTCGAAGGCGTGCTGGTAAAATCGATGAAGGAAGGAACGATGCTGTACCTTGACGAGCTAAACGCCGCCGAAGCTGATGTCCTTTTGCGCCTTGACGAGGCCCTTGACGACAGGCGCCAGCTGGTGCTCAAGGAGGCCGAGGGCCAGCTTGTCAAGGCATCGCCGGACTGGTTCGTGATTGCAACGATAAACCCGCTTTCGCACGTGGGGACAAAGGAACTGCCGCCTCAGCTCTTGAGCAGGTTCCCGGTGAGGATGAGGCTTGACTATCCGCCAGAAGACCTGGAGCTGGAGATAGTAAAGAGGCACGTCAAGATGGACAACGATGACGGCAAGATGCGCGACGTCAAGCACGCAATCCAGCTTGCAAGGAGCCTGCGCGATGCGGCAGCCGTTGAAGAGCTGTATTACAGCCCGTCGCTCCGGGAGACCATAGCATTTGCCAAGATGCTAAACGCAGGGCTTTCAGGCAGGCAGGCTGCCGAGGTTGTGTACGCAAACGCGTACGACCAGTGGGGCCAGGTGGAATACCAGAAGGTGCTGGACATGATAACCTCTATCTTTGGCGACAAGTGACACGATGTCCAAGCTTGAAAAAAGCGTGATGCGAAACGACATCCTCCTGGACATCGCCACGTTTCTTGCCCGCAGGTGGTCCGGCAATGACAAGACAGTCGTCGCGCTTGCGCCAGACAAGCCGCCTGCCACAAAGCCGGACAAGAGCCAGGTGACGCTTCCGACGCTTGCATACTATGTCGGCACGGATTTCCAGAAATACAGGCAGTGGCGCGTCGCCCTCTGGTACGAGTCTATGCGCATGCGCCATTCAAGCAAGGTTCTCTCAAACGAGCACGCGTTTGGCTTCCTCTTGAACACGCTTGAAACAAAGCGCGTCGAGATTCTTGGACTTGCCGACTGGGAAGGCATGGAAAACGAGCTGATATTTTACGAGGGGATATCGTGGCAGTCCCGGCAACTTTTGAACACCATCTACGGCAGATACAAGATTGCAGAGGCGTTTTCGCAGTATTTCCTGACAGGCTATGTAAAGGGCGAGCTTTTCGGGGGCGAGCTTGAAAAGGTGCAAAAGGCCGTTGAGTTTGCCAACGAAGTGGTAAAGGAGGCCCTTGACAACAACTATGGCACAGAGTGGGTCGAGCAGCAAATTCCAAAGTTGATAAGGATGCTGGAGCTTGACCCGCTAGTCTCCATACCCATCCTTGCGCCCCGCACAAGGATGGGCGCATCGCTGACGCAGCAAGACGTACTAAAGCAGATAGAAAAAGTCGTCAGGACGAAAAAGAAAGAGAAAGACTCTGAGGAAAAGTCCAAAGAGATCTACGAAGGAAATGACGTCCTGCACGAGTTTGAGACCCTGGTCAAGGAGAGCAAGAAAACCGAGAACAAGGGCTACGACAGCCTGGAGAACTTTGGCCTGAGCGTGCCGGACAGGATGGACGTAGACGAGACGCAGATCTACGACCTAGACCTCATACAAAAGGTCAAGGCCGCTTTCAGAGAGTGGAAGACAGGCTGGGTGGAGCGCCACGACGAGATGGGCGAGGAGCTTGACATCGAGACTATTGTAGAGTCGCTGCCAAAGCCCTTCCTCACCGACGTGAAACTATCAATAAGGTCCAAGGTCGTCCTGCTTTTGGACCATTCAAGCAGCATAGCCGACGTGGAAACGGAATACAAGCAGGCAACCGTCGCGCTCTGCGAGGCGCTCAGCTACCTTGGCGTGAAATTTGCCGTGTACGCGTTTTCCACAGAGAACCGGCAGGTAAAGTGCTGGGTGGTCAAGCCGCCCACGGTAAAGTGGTCGCTTGTGTGCGCCCGCAGGCTCGTGCAGATAAAGGCGGTGGGCGGGACCCCGCTTGCAGAAGTCTATGGGCTCTTGCAGCCGGTGCTAAAGTCGTTCAAGCCCGACATATTTGTGACCCTGACCGACGGCGAGCCGTCCGACTTTGACGCCGTGAGGGCGATGGTGCTTTCCTACCGCAAGGTCGGGATAAAGATGGTGGCAATAGGCGTTGGGCGCAACCTCAGCGACGCAGTGGGCATCGGGCAGAACCTGAAATACCTGAACTATGAAAAGACCCTGTCTGTTAGCAGGCTCCAGGACATGCCAAAAAAAGTGATAAAGCTCTTGCGCACCTAGAACGACAGGTTCGGGTTTTCCTTCTTTACCTTTTCCCAGTCTGCAAGAAATGATGCGAGGCCCTTGTCGGTTAGCGGGTGTGCCATCATCTTGCCAAGGATGTCAGGGGGCAGCGTAACTACGTGGGCGCCGATCTTGCCGGCCTCTATCACGTGCATAGGGTGGCGCACGCTTGCAACAAGCACGTTTGTCGTGAACTTGTAATTGCTAAAGATCTGCACTATCTCCCGTACCAGTGTCATGCCGTCCTGCCCCGCGTCGTCCAGCCTGCCTATGAACGGGCTGACGTACGATGCGCCCGCCTTTGCAGCAATCACCGCCTGGTTTGCAGAGAATACCAGCGTGACGTTTGTCTCTATGCCCTCCTCCTTGAGCTTTTTGACCGCCCTCATGCCATCGGGGAGCATCGGTATCTTGACGACGACGTTTTTGCCGTATTTTTTCAGCCTGTGCGCTTCTTCCATCATGCTGTCGTAGGTGGTGCCCACGACCTCCAGGCTCACAGGGCCCTTGACGATGCGCACGATTTCGCGCATGATCTGTGCCGGGTTTTCCTTCTCCCTTGACAAAAGAGTAGGGTTGGTGGTGATGCCGTCAACGAGGCCCATGTCGTTGTACTTTTTTATAGATTCAAGGTTGGCCGTGTCAAGAAAGATCTTCATTTTATTTTCTAATCCTGCTCCTTGCTTCAATTACTGCCTTTGCTATTTCTGTTGCGGTCAGGCCGTACTTGTCCAAGAGCGTGTCAACTTCCTCGTCCCTTGCCGACTCGCCAAACGTGTCGCGCACGCCGACGCGCTTTATTGGAACCGGATATGTCTCGCCTGCCGCCTCTGACACCGCCCCGCCTAGGCCTCCGATGATGTTGTGCTCTTCGGCGGTGGCAATCGCGCCTGTTTCCTTGGCGCATTTTGCCACGAGGTCAAAGTCGATTGGTTTTATAGTGAACATGTCGACAACCCTTGCAGAGATGCCCTCCTCGCGCTTTAGCGCGCTTGCCGCTTCCAGCGCTTTTCCAACCATCAAGCCGCACGCTATTATAGTCGCGTCAGAGCCGTCCACAAGCACGTTGCCCCTGCCGACCCTGAACTGGTCCGCCGGAGTAGATTCTGCATAGACAAGCTCTGTAGTCGGCCTTGCAAGGCGCATGTAAAAGGGGCCCGGCGTGTCTACCATGGCCTTTATCAGGTGCCTGACTGCAACTGCGTCTGCAGGGACGGTGACGCGCATGTTTGGCATGGCGCGAGTAGCGCTAAGGTCTTCAATCTGCTGGTGCGACGCGCCGTCCGGGCCGACCGTGAGCCCGCCGTGCGACACTACCAGCTTGACGTTGAGCGCAGGATAGCATATGGCGTTTCGGATCTGGTCGACTGCCCTTCCAGGTATAAAAGCCGCATAAGTGCTTGCAAACGCCACCTTGCCTGCAATTGCCAGGCCGGCGGCTATTGAGACGAGGTTTGCCTCTGCGATTCCCACGTTGAACATGCGCTCGGGGTACTTGTCGCCAAATTTCTTGGTCTTGAGCGAGTCGGTGGTGTCTCCCCCGACGCAGACTATGCGCGAGTCGGTCTTGCCAAGTTCTACCAAGGCGTCGCCGTACGCGCCCCTCATGTCTGCCGTCTTTTTCTCGCTACTTAATAGCATGGAGCTCCGCCTCTATCCCAAGTTCGGAAGCGTACGGAATCAATATATGTTTACGCGCTTTCATCCAGTCGCTCCTTATGCCAAGGCGCGTTGCGTGGTCAAGAAGCTTCCTCTCAAGCGCCACTGCTGCCTTGTGGCGCAGCTGTATCACCGCGGTGTGCACGTCGGTGTTGCCATAGACGGCGTTGCCAGCCACAAATATGCGCGCGCCGGCGTCGTACACCTGCGGCAATGTTGTTGAATCAATGCCGCCGTCGGCCTCTATGTATCCTTTAAAGCCGTGCTCGCGAAGTTTCTTGTTCACGGCCACCATCTTTGGGAGCACTTCGGGCATGAATTTTTGGCCTGCAAAGCCGGGGTTGACCGACATGACAATCACGACGTCGACGTTTGAGATGTGCGGGTACAGCCACTCCGGTACGTCCGTCTTGGGGTTTATGGCGATCCCGGGGCTGATGCCTGCTGCCAGGCACCTGTCCTGTATCTGCACGAACTCATCCTCATTGCACGCCTCCGCGTGGACCGTGATGACGTCGCAGCGCGCGTCGATGTACTCGTCAATGTGCGCAAGAGGCTTTTCTATCATCAGGTGCGCGTCAAACGGAAGCGCAGTCACGCGCCGCAGGCGCTTTATCGTGTCTGCAAGGAACGTGGTGTTTGGCACGAACTTGCCATCCATGACGTCGAGGTGTATCATCTCCACCCCCTCGCGCTCGACCTTGCGTATCTTGTCCTCGTAGTTCTCCTTCTCGCCGGCGATTATAGAGGGCGCTATGAAGTATTCGCTTTCCAGCTCTTCAAGGAGCACCGGGGTCTGCTTTTTCGACGGCGCCTTTCCGTGCCACTGCGGGTTGTTGGCCATGTGGCGTATGCCGTTTCCCTTGACCGTGTTTGCGACTATCATCACCGGCTTGTCCTTTACCTGGGCCGCCCTGTTTAGCGCGTCCACCAATTGTTCGACGCGGTGGCCGTCGACTTCAAACACCTGCCAGTTGAACGCCTCCCACTTGTTCTTTGCCGGGTCAAGGGGCATGATGTCCTCGGTAAAGCCGTCCTGCTGGATGCGGTTCCTGTCAAGCACCGCGACCAGGTTGTCAAGCTTGAACTTTGCAGCCGCCATCGAGGCCTCCCATATCTGGCCCTCGTTTGACTCGCCGTCGCCTATCATGACATAGACGCGGTTTTTCTTGCCGTCCAGCTTGCTTGCAAGCGCGATGCCGACACCTACAGACAGCCCGATGCCTTCTGACCCTCCAGAATACTCGATTCCGGGCACGCTGTGGTCCTTCTGGCGCTCCGAATAGCGCACGGGGTGGCCCTGAAGGCGCGACCCCAGCTTGCGCAGAGTTTTCAACTCCTCCGGCGGGAAATAGCCTGCCACCGCAAGCGTGGAATAGTAGCCGGGCGCAGAATGCGCCTTTGAATTGATGAAGTAGTCGCGCTCTTGCCAAGACGGGTCTTTTGGGTCGTGTCTCATCCTGCGGAAGTAGAGCGTGCTCATTATCTCTGCGGCTGAAAATGACGCGCCGGGGTGGCCAGAGCCGGCCTCCGCGATTCCCTGAATGGCCCACATGCGGACCTCGCGTACCTTTCTCTTTAGTTCCAGATAGCGCATGTCAAATCCCATTTTATTGTCATTGTCACCCTGCTGCTGCCGTCAACAGCACAAGCAGCAGCTGACACCTATCTTTGAGGAAATAAAAACATAGCTCTGTGCGCCTCTACTAGAAAAGGCTATAACGCCTGCAGTGCAACGTGTACATTGACGCTTGTCACTGTCGTCGACGTTTGCAAGGCCGCTTCTCATATACGACGACAAGTGCTATTCGTGCACCAAGTTCGCCAGGACCGCCAGCGCCCTCTCAAGGGGCTGGATACGCACCGCCGGCCACTACCGCTCTGAGGAGGCAAAGAGGGCAAAGGAGATGATATTCCCAAAAGGCTATGATGCGACTCGCATGTTCTGGCTCGTCAACAGGTCTGGCGCGCACGGAGCTCGCTCGGGTCTGCCGCCACTTGCAAAAGAGATAGTGGCAGGGTGGTTCCGGGGAGGAAGGAGAAACATGGACATGTTCGCACCCGTATGCGAATACGACGGCATCGCCCCGTCAATGTCGTGCTACACGCCCACCAACATTTTCAAGCGCCTGGCAAAGATGCTGTCGCACGGCGCTACCTTTCCTTTCTCCTAGAAAGTCCCCATCATCAAATTATTAAAATAACGACGAGCGCAACATACAATCCTATGGTCCAGATCAGGGTAGAAAAGGCCAAGATCGATCAAAAGCAGACGTCGCTTCTGGTTATCGGCGTGTTTGAAGGCGAGCAGGATTTCTCGCAGTCCAAGGAGCTTGACCCGTCCGTTCTGACGTACATAAAGGAGGCGCTTGAGAACAAGGATTTCCGGGGGACCTTTGGCTCCAGCATGGTCGCGTACACGCTGGGCAAGGGCCCGATGAAAAAGATAATGCTCCTTGGCCTTGGCAAGCGTGAAAAATTCACCGACGAGATGGCAAGGATATGCGCCGGCAAGGCGGCGCACCGCGCAAGGGACCTTGGCACAAAGGAGTTTTCAATATTGCAGTTCTCAAACCTCGACGAGGGGCTCGTGGAATCCATGACGGAAGGCATCGCGCTTGCGCTATACACCTTTGACAAGTACAAGGCGCAAGACAAAGACGCCGCCCGCGTCGAAGAGGTCACGATCCTGATAAACTCTGACTCGCCGCGCTTTTCAATGATAGCCGAGCGCGCAAGCCACGTAGCTGATGCCGTCAACTTTGCTCGCGACCTTGGCAATCTGCCTCCAAACGACTGCCCGCCGGCGCACCTTGCGTCGGTGGCGCTCTCCCTTGCGGCCGATTACGGCATGAAGGCCCGCGTGATTGACCGGTACGAGCTTGAGAACATGAACATGGGAGGCATCGTCGCGGTGGGCAAGGGGAGCAACAACCCTCCAAAACTGATAATCCTCGAATACAACGGCGCTACCGCAAGCGACGCCAGGCCCTACCTGCTTGTGGGAAAAGCTGTCACGTTTGACACTGGCGGCATATCGCTCAAGCCGGGCGACAAGATGGACGAGATGAAGTTTGACAAGTGTGGCGGATGCAACGTGCTTGCCATACTTCGCGCAGTGGCCTCGCTAAAGCTTGCGGTAAACGTGGTCGGCATCGTGCCGTCGGTTGAGAACATGCCGTCAAGCACGGCGTACAGGCCCGGCGACATTGTCAGGATGTACAGCGGCAAGACCGTTGAAGTATTGAACACGGACGCCGAAGGGCGCATGATCCTTGCAGACGCACTTGCGTACGGCATTGCCACCTACAACCCAAAGGCAGTCATCGACATGGCGACTCTGACCGGCGCCGCCATAATCGCGCTTGGCGCCAACGTCGCGGCGCTTGTCGGCAACAACAAGCAGCTGACAGACAGGGTGCGCAGGATGGCAGAGAAGGCCGGCGAGCGCGTGTGGGATTTGCCGCTGTACGACGAGTTCCACGAGCAGATAAAAAGCCCGTACGCGGACATTAAAAACATCGGGGGCAGGTCGGGAGGCGCAATAACTGCAGCCGCGTTCCTCTCCAACTTTGTCTCTGGCACGCCGTGGGTCCACATGGACATCGCCGGCACGGCGTGGACGCAGGACGGCACCTACGAGAGAAGCTACAACCCAAAAGGCGCCACAGGCTTTGGCATAAGGACGCTGTTAAAGCTGCTTGGAGAGGAAGAAAAGCCTTCCGCGTCGTCGTCATCCGCACAGGGACAGCAACAGCAATAACAATAAGAAATGCCGATCTTTGCAGTCGACGCTCTGGTGGAGGCCCTTGCGGCGCTTGGATACGCATGCAAGGAAGGTGCCCGGTCAGACGTCATGCCGGACAGGTGGCCGTATTTTGAGCGGTGGCTGCAAAACCGTGACGGCTTTGTGACGATGGAAAGCGGCCATGTCGACTTTATCGGGATAGAGGAGGTGGTGCGCATGGGGCCGTTTTTCAACGTCTACTGCCTCGTTGGAAACGACTCGCTGTCGGGAAATGACGACAACGCCCACAACCTGCTGGACGCAAGCCCCTATTTTCAGCTGCATAACGGCCGGCCAAAGAACCTCGGCTGGAGCGGAGGCGTGCTTTCAAACCTGCTTGCACAGGACGCCGAGCTTTCTGCCGAGCTTGCAAAAAACATCATGAAGGAGGAGTGCAGGCGCATCAACGTCCGGGCGCACAACTATTGCTGCGTCGTTGAAACGTCGGTGTGGGACCCCGCCGGCCTTGCCTCCGTGTTTGGGATCATTGACAGGATGGCGATGCACGCCCGCAAGCTAATGAAGCAGGTGCACTTTGGGGAAAGCGAGTATGTGTGATATGATATGATAGTAATGCCAGCACTGCTGCTTCCCGACCGCTCACGCAGATCAGTAACACAGCAGCGACGACAGGTTTGACTTCCGGGTTCGGAATGGGACCGGGTCGCACCCTGCCGCTATGACCGGCTTACCTTCTTTTTCCAGAAGGGGTTAATTTAACCTTGCTCCTTGTTGTGGCAGGCATCAGGGCCTCTTTGGGCTTGATGATTAATAGGTTTATAGAGTATTCTTGTTAAGGTGGAATCTCTAACCTGCGAGATGAGAGGCGGCTAAAGTTCGCTAAGCAAATACGACAGAGACGACCTGCTCTCTTGGCAATAGCTATATAACACATTTGTGCCGCAGTCTATCTAGTACATGGGAAGCGACGACCCGTCCTCGACCCACCGCGTAGCGGTAATGGACTATGAGCTGTGCCAGCCAAGGAAGTGCGGCCTAGAGTGCATAGTGTACTGTCCTGTTAACAAGACGGGTGGCCAGTGCATAATCCAGCGCGAAGAGGATGGCAAGGCGCTGATATCTGAAGAATTGTGCACGGGCTGCGGCATCTGCATAAAAAAATGCCCCTTTGACGCTATTGTTATAGTCAACCTTGCAAAAGAGCTGTCAGAGGACAAAATTCATCAATACGGCGTCAACTCGTTCCGCTTTTACCGCCTGCCGACCCCTAAAAAAGGCGCGGTAGTGGGCCTCGTGGGTCGAAACGGCATGGGCAAGTCTACAATAGTAAACATCCTTTCCGGGAACATGAAGCCAAACCTCGGCAAGTTCGAGGGCGGCGAGCCTGCGTGGAACGAGGTTCTGAAATATTTCCAGGGCACGGAATTAAAGGCGCACTTTGAAAAGATAGCAAATGGCCAGCTGCGCGCTTCGATAAAGCCGCAGCTCGTATACCTCATTCCAAAGGCGTTCAAGGGCACGCCAAAAGAACTGCTAAAGAAATACGACGAGCGCAACGTCTCTGACAGCCTGGTTGAAGAGCTGGGCCTGAAAAACGTGCTTGACCGCGACATTGCGGCTCTTTCAGGAGGCGAGCTACAGCGCCTCGCAGTCGCAGTGGCGGCGGCAAAGGACGCCGACTATTACTTTTTCGACGAGCCGTCATCGTACAACGACGTGTACCAGCGCCTCGCAGTCGCAAGGGTGATGAAAAACCTTGCAGAGCAGGGCAAGAGCGTGATGGTAGTCGAGCACGACATGACGCTCCTTGACTATTTGTCTGATTATGTGCACATCATATACGGCGAGCCGGGCGCATACGGCATCGTCTCTGCTCTGCAGAGCACCAAGGTCGGGATCAACAACTTCCTCGAAGGCTACTTGCCAGCAGAAAACGTGCGATTCCGTGAAAAGGCGTTCCGCTTTGACGTCGCCACGGCCATGGACGACGTCGTGGAGGAAGTGACAGTTGCAAGCTACACAGACGTTTCAAAGGCGTTCCCGTCGTTCAAGCTGAACGTCGCTGCGGGCAAGATCCGCAGGGGCGAGATAGTGGGCATGGTGGGAGCAAACGCGCTCGGCAAGACGACGTTCATGCGCATGCTTGCCGGCGTCGACAAGCCAGACTCGGGCAAGATAGAGGTGGGGGCCAAGATATCCTACAAGCCGCAGTACCTCAATCAGGACTATGAAGGCGACGTGCGCTCGCTGTTGTACACCGCTTACCAGAGCCCGATTGAAAACTCGCCGGCAGAAGAGCAGATAATTATCCCGCTGGGCATAAAGAAATTGCTTGAAAAGAGCGTCAAGAACCTGAGCGGCGGCGAACTTCAAAAGGTCGCAGTTGCCGCGTCGCTGTTGCGCCAGGCAGACATTTACGCCCTTGACGAGCCGTCCGCGTTTTTGGACGCAGAGGACAGGATAGCCGTCGCAAAATTCCTGCAGCGCTTTGTCAGGGCGCAGGGGCGCTCGGCCATAATAATCGACCACGACCTCCAGCTGATAGACCTGGTATCCGACACGCTGGTGATATTTGAGGGCAAGCCGGGCATCGAAGGCCATGCTACTGCGCCGATGCGCAAGGAAGACGGCATGAACCGCTTTTTGCAGGCACTTGCAATAACCTACAGGCGCGACGAGACCACCGGCAGGCCCCGCGTGAACAAGGAAGGCGGCAGGCTGGACAGGGAGCAAAAGGACTCGGGCAACTATTACTACACAAGGCAGCCACAGTAGCAAAAATGCCGCACATGCTCAAAAACGTGCTGGCCGGCGTGCTTACTGCAGAGGAGGCGTCGCAGGTCTATTCCGCCTTTGACCAGGTGGGCGACATTGTCATCATAAAAATCCCTGACAGCCTCGCTGCAAAAAAGCAGGTGATTGCAGAGGCAATACTTGCAAACGTCAAGACTGCAAAGACAGTGTTTGCGCAGGCGTCAGCTGTAAAGGGCGACTATCGCATCCGCGAATTGGAATTTGTCGCAGGCGAGAACCGCACTATCACGGAATACCGGGAACACGGCTGCCGGTTCAGAGTCGACGTTGCGCGCGCCTACTTTTCGCCACGCCTGTCGACAGAGCGCCAGCGCATCGCAAGCCTCGTGCAGGACCGTGAAACAATAGTCAACATGTTCGCCGGCATCGGCACGTACTCGATAATAATCGCCAAGGCGGTCAAGACGTGCAGGGTGTACAGCATTGACTCCAACTCTGTGGCACACGACTTGTGCATTGAAAATGCCAAGATAAACAAGGTCGCCGACCGCGTCGTGCCAATATGCGCCGACGCTTCTGAAGCAATAAAGTCGCAACTGGCCGGCGTCGCAGACAGGGTGATAATGCCGCTGCCGGAAAGGGCAAAAGAATTTGTCGAGCCGGCCGTGCTTGCCCTGAAAAAGCACGGAGGGGTCGTGCACTATTTTGCCCACGTCAAGGCAGATGGCAAGCAAAAGGCAAAAGAAGAGGCAGGCGCAAAGGACGCGAAAGAGGTGTTTGCACCCTACAGCTATGAAATCTTGGGGACAACCGTCGTGCGGGAAGTCGGCCCGCGCATCTACCAGATTGTTGCAGACGTGAAAATCACGAAGAAGTAGCTGTCTTGTCTTCCTTCGGCGCAGTCAGCATCGTGTAGCCTATCCAGCCAAGCACCGCAAGGAGTACGCCCACAGCGCCCACCATCGTGGCCTTCATTATTATCATGCTGTACTGCGTTCCAAACATGGCGTAGGCGTAGGCGAAAAACACGATTATTGCAGCAGCTAAAAGGGCCGCACCTGCGCCCTTGTTGCCTTTCACCGCGCCCATATCTCTATGCTGTTGATGATGGCAAACTGCGCATCTTATCAATCTTTAGCCAGCAGTCAGTCAGCCTTCCTTCCGGCGGACCCTGAACGCGACGCGCACCACCGCCTGATACTCTACTATCTTGTCGCTGTTGACAATGGCGTTCATCTTCATCACCTCGGCTGTGCGGATGTCTTTGACGGTCTTGGCGGTCTCTGTTATTGCATTCTGTACTGCGTCTTCAAAGCTCTTGGTCGACTCACCTAGGATGTCGATGTACTTGAAAACCATATACGTGCATCATCTCTGCCGTGCGCTTTTAAACTCACCGAAATAGGCCGCAATTAAAGCAAAAATTCCCTCAATTGTCCAAAAAAAGGTCCCAACAAAACTTACATAGAACCTATTTCTATCGATCCATACTTTGGATTTTAAGAACAGGCTCATCCTGTTTTTCATCCTAATAGCGGTTATACCAATTATCGCGCTTTCAGCCGTCTCGACGGTCACGATAATCAAGTTCAAGGACCAGATAGCCAACATCTATTCTGGCTACGTCACAAACGTGGAACTGCTCTCAAAGAACAAGGGCGACCTGCTGGGAATGAGGTCTGACCTGATCCAGTTCGCAAGCTCGCCAGATCCTGCGCAGAAAAAGGCCGGCATAACACACATGATGCTGCTCAAAAACGGAATCGCCTCGACTGCGGGAAACTACAAGACAATTGAGGACCTGCCGGGCGACTTTTTGCCTGCGGAAGGAGTCGACCTGAGCAAGATATCGGCCGACGAGACCGTGCTTGTAGGGACCATAGCCCAGCAATGGAAGGATTATGGCACAAAGGTGGAGGACCTTGCGATACTGTCCACCGACCCGTCGTTTTCGCCCCAGGCACAGGCAGAGGCGCTGCAGCTTGTGGCGCAGACCGACAAGCTTGTGTCGTCATACAATGACCTGCTCGCAGTTGATGCACAGATAGGCGAGGCGTCTCGCGCCCAGTCGCAACAGGTGATGCAGCTGGCCTTCTTTTACGGCGGCCTTGCGTCTGCAATCTCGGCCGCGTGCGCTACTGCAGCGGCAATACTCATCTCAAAGAGGGTGGTGCTTGGCGACCTCGTGCGCATGACAAAGCTAGAGCTCGTCGAGACCACGCTCCGAGACCTCATTGGCGGGGGCTCTGACGCCCTGCTCCAGATGGTAAAGAGCCAGATGTCGCAGGAGGGTGAAGGCCAGGTGCCTCGCACCGTTACTGTTGCAGACGTGCCGTCGGCCGTGGTGCCGTCTGCAAGCGAGGACGACGTGATCATTGGCAAGAAAAAGGCCAAGGCGTTTATCGAAGACGACGACCCGTCGGCGGCTGCAGGAAGGCCAACCTGGGCCTTTGCCGAGGACACTGACAATAATAATAGTAATAGTCTAAAGCCGACTGCTTCTGCCGCTAGCAAGACAAAGGCTTTTGCTGCAAGAGATTTGCCCGCTCCTCCAAGGGTCATCGACAGTTACAAGGGCAAACTCGTTCTCCTCAACGCAAGCAGGAGGTTTGGCCATGCTGCAAAGGCGCTTGAAGACCTGCTTGCAAGCCCAAACACTATTGTCCTTACAAGGAAGGGGAGCAACATCTACTATCGCATCACAGCGCAGGACAACAAGTCCAGGTTATACATACTCCAGTCATCATCAGCAGGAGCCGGCGGCTTTGAGGAGGGCAGTAGCAGCAGAAAAAACAACTCTGATCATGTGATTCCATCGGACAACGAGGAAAAGATAGCCCATGAGATAGAGTCGATGATCAGGAAAAACCCGGGTTCGACCATCCTCATCGACAGCGCGACAGAGCTGATATACACGCTTGGGTTTGAAAAGGCGTTTTCTCTTTTGCGCCGCGTGTCAGAGGTTGTCTCTTCCTATGAAGGCGCGGGCGCAGTCGTGCTTGTAAACGCCAAAGCCCACGAGCCAAGGATAATGGAAGCAATAAGCAACATCGCAAACGACTTTGTAGACTAACTAGGCAAGCTCTAACGCCATGAGGTACGCGTCTTCTCCGTCGCGGTAGTACGAGCGCAGCCTCGATTTTGTCTCAAAGCGCAGCCTCTCGTACATCTTGATCGCGCTGGTGTTGCTGACCCTGACCTCAAGGTAAATCTCGTCTGCCTTTCTGTGGAGCACGCCGTTGATGCCCTCAAGCATCAGCGCCTTGCCTACGCCCTTGCCCCTGTGCTCGTCAAGCACTGCTACAGAGACGACGTGGCCCTTTTTCACAAAGCCCAGCTTCCGAAAGTTGGAAAAGCCAAACTCGATCTTGCACATGATGTAGCCAATTACCTTGCCCCCCATCTCGGCCACGATGAACGCCTCAGGGAGCTCCCTCAATATCGATTCAAAGAAATAGTCTGAATAATGCTCTGGCAGGGCGGCCATGTTGATGTCTATTACTGCCTGAAGGTCGCTTTCTTCGCAGCGGCGTATGACATAGTCGTCGCCTACTTTTCGCAGGGCAGTCTGCAAATCTGGATTAAGCTCCAAATCGACACTATTTAACCTTAAGTCTGCCAGTTCTGGCCGGCTTTGGCCGGACCTCCTTCTACACCATGCATGGAGCCATCCAGAACAATGTTTTAATCCCAAAATTGCCAATAGGTCACTGCAGTGGCAAGCTTTGTCGGAGGCGACTTTTCGCAGGCAGTCCCGGTCGTCTCCTCATTCTACAGCATAGTGGACATGCAAAAGCACCAGACCGAAGACGCTGTCCGGTTCCTCATAGCCGAGTCTGACATCTACTCTTCGTTTCCAAAACTCATAAGGGAGCTTGCCAAGGTGGACATGATAGCCACTGCCAAGCGCACGAGGTACGCGTCGAGGCTGATGCCCTCGCTTTCATCCACAAACCTGACAGTCGAAGACGGCGTGGTAATTACCGTGTCCAAGCTTCAAAAGCAGCAGCGCAAGCAGGGCAAAAACAGGTACCTGCTTTCGCTTCCGGCGGTTCTGTTCATAGCGACCCTCACCGTCGTCTTTATCGACGGCCTGTACCGCTCCCAGTCCGACTTTGCCAGGATGTTCATCCACAACCCGCTGCTACTTGCGGCAGTCTATACGATGTCGCTTGTAGGGATACTGGGCGTGCACGAGATGGGCCACATGATAGCTGCCAAGCACCACGGCATCCGGGCTTCATGGCCGTATTTCATACCGGGGATACCCGGGCTCTTTGTGCCGACCTTTGGCGCAATGATCGCGATACGCAGCAACATGACCAACCGAAACGTCCTGTTTGACGTGGGAATAGCCGGGCCCATAGCCGGCCTCCTTGTGACTATGATAGTGTCGGTTTACGGCTCGTCGATATCGGTGCTCGTGCCAGCCGACAGGATGCAGGACTTTGGCAATTCTGGACTGATGCCCATAAACAGCAGCATTCTGATGCAGGCAACTCTGAATTTGACCGGCCACGGCGCGGCGGCCGGCGACGCGGTCTTGATAATGTCGCCCGTGCTCTTTGCCGCATGGGTGGGCTTTCTCGTCACGTTTCTCAACCTGCTGCCTGCGTGGCAGCTGGACGGCGGGCACCTCGCAAGGTCTGCTCTTGGCGTCCGGTGGCACCGCATCCTGACCTACTCTAGCGTCGGCATATTGGTGGGCCTTAACTATTACATCATGGCCGCATTCATACTCCTCTTTAGCTCTCGCGCGCCTGAAAGCACGCCCCTTGATGACGTGTCTCCGCTGTCGAAAAAGCGCAAGATGCTCTTTTGGATGGCAATAGCGCTTGCCGTCCTGTGCGCGCCGCTGCCTGCCCAAGTGTTCAGTCCCTTGGCTTGAGAAGCGTGATGTCGGCGTCGGACACTACAAGCGCCTTGTGGCCCTTGCCGTTTCGCACAAGGAGCTTTTCTAGGGCATCCCTTGCACCCGCGTACGTTGCCAAACCTAGCTTGGTGTCGGCGTAATAGTGCGGCAGGCTCGACACGAGCCCCAGCTCGCATTTCTGCTTCAGCTCTTGCATGTACAGCAGGTGCTCAAGACCGTCGATGTATTGAGCCGCTGCAAGCTGCTCCGGCTTGAGCCTGCCCTCTACGAACGCCTGCAACGCGCCGCCTCCTATGCCTTCGCGGCACTCTGCAAGGAGCACGGCAGACCCGCCGTCCCTTACAATGTGGACTGCGTTCCAGAGGGAATAGAGCGCGCCGGCAAGCGTCGCGTGCGTGCCAGCCTCACTTCCTGCGCTGATCACCGCGGACCTGACGGGGTCGGCCTCGACGGTCGCAACCGCCTTTAACTGCTCTGCTGCCTTTGAAAACGCCTCGTGTACCGTGCCAGTGTGCACGCCGGCGATGCCCGCGCCATTTGCAACAAGCTCGACTGACGTTATCGCTGAAATGTTCTGTACCGATGACACTGCTATTTTTAGGGGCTCGCCCTGCTCGCCGGGCGCCGGCACGTTGCCTTTGCGCGCCAAAAACGCCTCTGCCATTTTTTCAGGCAACAGGGCGCGCACGAGCGCGGTAGGAGCCCCGGAAAACCCAAAGAGCGGGTCAAAGCCGGCCTGCGACACTACGACGGCGCTCTGGAATTTTTTAATGCGATCTTCAAGAGACTGGTAGTCGATGCGGTTTATCGAAGGGATTGCAGCTGCTGCAGTCTGCTGAGGGTCGCCGACGGCAGGTGTTGCATTAGCAATGGATGCAAGGTTTGCCCGCAGCGCGCCGGCGGCCTTTGCCGGCACGTCGACCGTGATGGGTGCAAAGCCCTTGGTCTTTGCAGCATCTGAAATGGATGCAATAGTCCTTGCGGCCGCCTTTGAGGAGGCAAGTGCCAGCACGAGCATGTTGTCCGTTACTGGGATGGAGTCAAGCGCCGCCTTGGCCTGCTCGTCGGGCATGGCCAAAAACGTAGAGGAAACCTGGCTTGACAGGTTTTCAAACTTGATGTCAAGCACCACGTCGGTGCCGCCGTACCTGAGCCAAATCTCTGGCGTATGTTATCCCTCCCCGTGCAAGCCACGATGACAAAAGATAAAAACGAATCCCTTGCAGATCAACATATCGTGTCTTCCTCGTCTTCTGATTTTACGCTCGAGTTTGCGTCGTTTCTCCTAAAGAGCAACGCGCTCAAGTTCGGCGCATTCACGCTTGCAAGCGGCAAGCCAAGCCCCTACTACATCGACCTGCGCATGCTGCCAAGCTTTCCGGCGCACTTTCGCCTGACTATTGGCGCCCTCAAAGACGTCGTGGCAAAAAAGATGCCAAGCTTTGATACATTTGCCTCGGTGCCGACCTCCGGCTTGGTCTTTGGCTCAGCCCTTGCCTACGAAATGGAAAAGCCATTTGTCTACGTGCGAAAAGAATCCAAGGGCTATGGCATGAGCAAGCTGGTGGAAGGCCATCTTGCATCCGGCGCCAAGGTGGTAATAGTCGACGACGTCGCAACCACCGGCCTTTCCGTGAGCAAGGCGATAGACGCGCTGAGGGCAAACGGCGGCGTAGTTGAAGACGTCGTCGCCGTCGTGAACAGGATGGAAGGCGCTGAGGAAAAGCTAAAGCAGATGGGAGTCCGGCTCGTCTCGGTTGCCACCATACAGGACATCGCAAGCTCCCTGCACAGGGCCGGGCTTGTCGACGACAGTACGATGGATGCCGTGGTCAAGCAGATAGCCGCAAGCGGCGGTCTGGAAACCGATTGACCAGCCAGCTACGGCACCTGTATATTTACCTGCGGGACCGTAGTCTGCGCAGCGGCTGTCGCCTGGTAGGATGCATATTGCTGGAGGCCCCACGGCTTGGTGCCCAGGAACCCGCTCTCATTGAACACGTTGTTTGGGAACGTGCGCAGGTTGACGTTAAAGTCTCGTACGCCATCGTTGTAGTTGCCCCGAGCAACGGCTATGCGGTTTTCCGTGCCTGCAAGCTCGTCCATGACCCTTGTAAGCTGCTGGTCGGACTTGAGCTGCGGGTAGTTTTCGTATGTTATCAGGATCTTGCTGAGCGCCTGCTCTATCTGGTTGCTCGTCTGTACGCGCTCGTTCACCGTCGAGGCCCTCTGCCAGTCGGTCCTGAGCTTTGTGACATTCTCAAGGACGCTCTTTTCAAACTGGAGGTACGCCTGCGCCGTCCTGACGATGTTGGGTATGAGGTCGTACCGGCGCTGCAGCTGCACATCGATGTCAGATGCGAGTCTTTTCACGTTCTCGTCCTTGGCCTGCGCCGCATTAAACCCCGAGAAGTACATGGAGTACAGCGAGCCAAAAATTATTGCGATAATGCCAACGGCAGCGCCAACGACTATGATGCTTTTCTTGACCAATGTGGTAGCCTGTCATTATTTGCGCCTATTTATTACCTTTAGCGCCCTGCGCCACCGCCGCCGGACCTGCCGCCTCCTCCGCCAAAGCCGCCACCGCCCCCACCGCCCCCACCGCCTCCTCCCCAGCCGCCACCATATCCTCCACCGTACCCTCCGCCGACAAAATAGCCGCCCCTCCTCCTTCTCCTTCCGTACTTGGCGTTGAGCGCCACGATTGCGACAAAGATTGCGATAAACACTCCAAACATGATCGCATCCGTGTTGTCATTGTCTGCCGCCGGCCGGGAATTGTCTGTAGTAGGCACGCTGGTGCCGTCTGCCTGTGCGCCAAGCGCAATCACTGTATTGTAAAACGCCCTGCCAAACGCCGCAGTGCTTCCCGTGTCCTCGTACTCCTGCCTTGCCGGCACCAAGTACCTGTCAAGGATCTCGCCTGCCGTCCCGTCGGTGATGTCGCCCTCAAGCCCCCTGCCAACCTCGATTCTCATAGAACCGCCGCCGGCGTCGCGCTCTAGCGACATCAATACAAGCACGCCGTTATCCTTTCCGCTCTTGCCGATGCCCTTTATGCCGTCCAGCGGCAATTCATTGTAGATGTAATTGGCAAGCATGTTCCGGTCATGAATTTCTATCCCGTCCTTTTTTATCCCGTGGCCCACGAAGCTTGGGATGGTGTAAATCACGATCTCGTTCGTGGTCGCGTCGTCAAGGCCGCGCAAGTATGTATCAATCAGCTGGCGGTACTCAGGCGTGATAACCTCTGCATTGTCGTAAATGTACTTTGGGCGAGAGCCTTTTGCAGCAGCCTGGGAAAAGGCCGGTGTTACGGTAAAAGCAACAATAACGATTGCTGCAACCACAAAAACAAATGCAAACGCAAGCGCCCGGGCCACTACAGCTGACACATTCTAGTACGAGCGCTATAACCCTTTACCCTTTCATCCTTCGTAGATCATCAGGTTCTTTTCTTCAAGGAGCGTGTGGAGGTTGCCGACTGCCCTGTAGACCTCGCTCTCCTTCTTGGCGCCGGTGCACACCAGCTTGCCGGAGGCAAAGAGCAGTATGACTGTCTTTGGGTCTAGCATCCTGTGGATGAGGCCGGGAAACTGCTCCGGCTCGTACATGCTCCTTGGCAATACGCGCGCCGCAAGTTCAAGGTGGATCTTGCCTCCAAGGCTTGCAGACGCAACGATGTTCTGGATCTCTATCTGCGGCTCGTTTTCAAGCGGGATGCCGCCCTTTTTCAGTTTCTGGACCACGTTTTTGACCGCCTGGATTGCCATCTTTTCTGACTTTGCTCCCGTGCAGACCATCTTGCCGGAGCTGAAAATCAGGGTTGCCGTCTTGGGCGACCTCAGCCTGAACACGAGGCCCGGGAACTGGTCCGGGTGGTACTCGACGTCAGGGAATATCTGGGTGATAAGGTTTAGGTTAACCGTCTGGTTGACGGTTGCAGAAGCTACAACGTTTTCGATACTGACTATGGGCTTGGTCTGCGGCACACTCCCCTTTATAAAGGGGCGGTATATATACCTGCTTGCCATATTTTGAATGATTTCTTGAAAATTTGCAGTAAATTTCAGCCAGCCGATTTAAGCAACGCCAAATACTCTACTATGCCTATTCGCCAATGACCTTTACTAGAACGCGCTTTGGCCTCTGGCCGTCAAACTCGCCGTAGAAAATCTGCTCCCACGGGCCAAAGTCAAGCTTGCCTGCCGTAATGGCGACGACGACCTCGCGGCCCATAACCTGCCTCTTTAGGTGGGCGTCGGCGTTGTCTTCACCTGTACGGTTGTGGAGATAGCTCTCCGGCGAGTACGGCGCAAGCTTTTCAAGCCACTTTTCAAAATCCTGGTGCAGGCCGCTTTCGTCGTCGTTTATGAAAACGCTTGCCGATATGTGCATCGCGTTTATCAGGACCATGCCTTCCTTTACGCCGCTTTCCTCTACCACCTTTCTCACCTGCGGCGTGATGTTTACAAAAGCGTGTCTTTTGGGCGTGTTAAACGTCAGGTATGCCGTCTTGGATTTCATGTCGACGGTGGTGGCGGCGGTGATGTTGCGCCAGACGAAGGCGACGACGATGAAGATGACGGCGGCTGCGAGGCGCCACTACTACTGCTGCCCTTTCTGCCCCACTTGCTAAAGAACAGTATCACTAGGATTATGGCGATTATGATATAGTTTACAGGCGGGCTGATGATCTTTGTTATCACGCCGGCGCCCGGCAGGACGTACACGACCTTGCCGATATAGTTGTCCTTGTGGATAGGGAAGTCTGTACCGGGTATGGAGGCCGGGTTTGCGTCGCCTTTTGTCCTGATGACGCGCTCGCCGGCAGAATTCTCGCCAATCTCGGCCACACGATGCACAATCACCCGGTCTTCGCCGTCCGGCCTGTCAAACACGATGATGTCGCCGACCTTGAGGGTATCCCACGAGCCCCCGTCCCTGACCACGAGGACGTCGTTTACCTGCAGAACCGGGACCATGCTCCTGCTAGAAACTACGTAGAACGGGTTGTTGGTGTCAAACGCAAGCCTCAGCCCGAGCCACACTATGGCCACGCCAGCAACGACGATGATAATGTCGCGCATTGCGACGGGCAGCTTGGATTTTTGCTCCAACGGAGGCTTTGTGACGTAAACATTAGATAAACGTTTTCGAACTATGTTCTTGTATGCATCTTTTCTTCTTCTCTAGCGCATTTCTAGATGCTTCATTATGGCCTTTCTCAGCGTCGGCATCCTCGACATCACGATTGACAGGATATCCGCAGTCTCGTCCCTGTCCGGCTGCCTGCTGTTTCTGGCCTCAAAAGAGGCCATAAAGCTGCCGATGACCATGCCTGCCAAGAGGCCGTATGCAAATTCCTTTGCGTCGCCCTGCCCCGGGACCATCCTGCCTGCAATGGTCGTTGCCACCTTGGGGTCCTTGGCAGCCGCTTTTAGCAGCGTTTCAAGCTCTTTTCTGTCGGCAAGTACAAGGCCCATGTACGCTTCTCCAGTTGGCGGGGTGGGTATAAATTCTAGTAGAAAAAGGGCTCTATTAAAAACGAGAGATTTTGCTTAATGGAGGCTGGTTTGTTTGGAGTATCTCTATAGAAACGTCAAACCATCAGCTTTCTGAATTCATCGTAATTCCACAAGTTGTCAAAATTCTTACTCTTTCTGATAATTTCCTTGTAACGGCTATTGATATTAATTATATTCTGAATCATATTCAAGGCTTCACTATGTCTGCCTTGAAGTGTCTTAATACAAGAAACCCTGTATACTGTTAGAGCTTCATTGGGATTCATTTCTAAAACTCGATCAAAATAGGATAAGGCATCGTCATTTCTACCGAGCATCATGAGAGCAGTACCTTTGCCTCGAAGAGCATCAATATTATTTACATCTGTAAGCAATGCTTTGTCAAAAGAAGAAATAACATCTTCATTCCTTTCCAAATCTAATAGGCATTCGCCTCGGGCAATCAAAACGGTTGTTTCTTTTGGGCTCAGTAACAATATCTTATCGAAGTAATCCAAAGCTTCAGCAAATCGCCCTAATCTAATTAGTATATTCCCCTTTGCCCATAACGCCTGACTTTCTTCTGGTGCAATATCTAGAGCTCTATCAATATGGGTTAAAGCTTGATCATCTTTGCCTAGATTTATCAGAGAATGCCCTGTAAAAATAAGGGCGGTCAAGTTATTTGGTTCAGACTGTAATGCTTTGCCAAAATTATCTAATGCTCCTAGATAGTCCTTTTGATTAAAAAGTATGCCACCTGTTGTAACATAAGGTTCAGGTCTTGAGGGGTCTTTCTTTATAGCCTTCTGTAACAATTTCATTGCTTTATCGTATTGATTAGCGCTTGCTAATTCTGATGCCTCATTAATCATTGAACCGATCCCTGTAGAGTCGTCATGTTTTAGCTGTTTCTTCTCGAGCTTTTCTTCTTTGTCCCATTTTTTGTAAAGCTCAATCAATTGTTTTTCATACTTCTTATCCAATATCCATTCAGTCAGGCATCCATGACAAATCGCAGTTACTTCTCTGTCTATGCCAGCGGGGATTACAGAATACGCTTTGGTTTTCTTTTCATAAAGTCTAAGAGTATGCTTTCGCACACCTTTGCATTTTTGACATTCAAACTCACCTGTTTGCATATTTCTGTAGGAACTACTTTTGCTCGACCAGAATACAAATATATGATTACCACAGAATATTATTCTGTGATAAAAGGTGTTTGTTTATCAGTTAGTACTTCTGCATTTACTTATCCTACACCCTCTCCCCAAGGTGCGTCACTAGTTAAGTACTGAAACCAGTAATCCAGTAGATTATACTCAACTACAAGTTCCGTCTACCTCCTACAAGAGAGCAGGAGCTTGTACTAGAGCAAACACTGGACGGCTGCAGGTGGATATACAACTATTTTTTGTCAATCCCGCCGATGTCAGAATATGACATGAACTATGCTCTGACTGAACTAAAGGAGCAGCACCCGTGGCTCCGAAACTATTACGCCAAGATGCTCCAAATGGTGGCAAAGCAGGTTGCAGCAGCCAGAAAAGCAACGTCCTCTCTGAAAAGAAATGGCTGCAAGACCGGCAGATTATCGTACAGATACAACGATGATTTCCACGCCTTTGCCTACAACCAAAAAGGATTCAAGATAGAAGAGAATAGGCTCGTACTCGCCAAGATAGGCCGCATAAAGATCATCTTACACAGAAAACCAATCAACATCAAGCAGGTAACGATATGCAGAAAGAATGGGAAATGGTATGCAGTAGTAGGCTGCGAGATACTTCGCAGGTCATGTTCTACCATTGTATACAAGAAGCCAGTAGGAATAGACGTTGGTATCACAAAGTTTGCCCACGACTCAGACAATCATGTTGTAGAAAACCCGCAGTTCTCGACTAGAATGTCAAGGCCATTGAAGAGGGCTCATCGCAGACTGTCGAGGAAAAAGCTCGGAAGCAACAATAGAAAAAAGGCGCGTCGTATGCTTGCCCGGTTATATGAGCGCATAAACAACAAGCGCAGTGATTTTCTGCATAAAACATCTGCATACTATTGCAGAAACTACGACTTGATATTCCTAGAACGACTAAGAATGGCTAACCTGACCAAGAACCACAAGCTTGCGCACAAGATACTGGATGCAAGCTGGTATACGTTCAAGATTATGTGCCAGTACAAGGCCAACAGAGTGGTAGAAGTGGATCCGGCGTATAGTTCGCTTGACTGTTCTAGGTGTGGCCACCGCGTACCCAAGTCACTTGCAGTACGTATCCACTCTTGTCCAAAGTGTGGCGCGCTTTTAGATAGAGACTACAACTCTGCCATCAATCATTTGCAGAACGGTTTGACGCTTCTGCAACTACCGGTGGAGCGCCGGGAAGTCACGCCTGTGGAGCCTCAGAGTAAGGTCATTGAAACAGGAACGTTGTATGGTGACATGCAGCTAACCAGGGGGACGGGCGCAAGCCTGTCTGGGAAGCCAGTGCCCTCCCCTAGGGCTTGGTAGTTCACTTGATCCTAGCTGATTTTTTCTGGGGCACGCGGCGCTTGTGCACACTTGCTATTCAAAATTACGGGGTACAAGCGTGCCATACCCTATGTTTTTTAATGGCATTATTGTAGCACACAGCAAATGTCTTCAAGTAACAGTTCTTGCTCCGTGGTCCTGTTGGAGCTTGGCATAGCCGCCTTTGACGGCGCAGGCAACGTCGTGGCGTCAAGGAAATTCGACAGTGCGCTGCGCTCGTACCGCATGCTAAAGAGCGGGGGCACGCCAGAAGAGATCAAGCCCTTTGTGGACCAGTTGCGCTCGTACAATACCATATCCGTAAATGACGCAAGCGTGGCGATAGTGCTGCGCCAGGCCGGCCTTGCCAACGCCCAGATGATGCAGGAGGCCCAACAGCAAGAGATCCAGGGAAGCAAGCCTGATTATATCGTAAAAGCTGGGTTTGCGGCAAGTCCGCAGGACGCCATGCAGGCGCTGCGCGACTTTGCAATAGATCTATCTTCATCGAGAGTAAAGGAAGCGTCTGAAAAACTCGACTTGCACATAGTCCAGTCGATAAACGCGCTGGACGAGCTGGACAAGATAATCAATACAATCGGAACTAGGATGCGCGAATGGTACGGCCTGCATTACCCGGAGCTTGACAACCTTGTGCAGAGCCAGGTCGCGCACGCGGAGATAATCAGCAGGGCCGGCTCGCGTGACAAGATAACAAAAGAGATTCTGGAGAGCGCTGGCATACAGGACAAAAAGGCAGAGATAATCCTTGACGGCGCAAGGCGCAGCAGGGGTGGCGACATGACGCCGGAGAACCTCGCAATCGTCAAAAAGCTGGCAGACCAGGTCATTTTGCAGTCGGACCTGAGGCGCATACTCTCAGACCACATCGAAGCCGCGATGGAAGTCGTGGCTCCAAACGTCAAGGAATTGCTGACGGCCGCAGTCGGCGCAAGGCTCATCGCCAAGGCTGGAAGCCTCGCAAGGCTTGCCGTGCTCCCTGCAAGCACCATCCAGGTGCTTGGGGCAGAAAAGGCGCTCTTCCGCGCGCTAAAGACAGGCGCAAGGCCGCCCAAGCACGGCATACTGTTCCAGCATCCGCTCATACACTCGGCTCCAAAGTGGCAGCGGGGAAAAATCGCCCGCGCGGTGGCGTCCAAGGTCGCAATCGCGGCAAGGATAGACTATTACCGCCACGCCGGCAAGGACACCCAGATCACGGAAAAGCTGAACACGCGCCTTGAAGAGATCCGCGAAAAGTACAAGGAGCCAGTGCCGGAAAAAGAGCGCGACAAGAAATACCGCGAGCACGAGAGGCGCCAAGACAGGGGACCGAGGCGCTTTGGCGGAGGCGGAGGAAGAGACCGGCGCCAAGAGGGCGGCCGCGACAGGTTTGGCGGCGGCAAGAAGAAGGGAAAGGACCGAAAGCGCTTTGGAAAGCGACGGTATTAAGTGGATCTTTGCCGGCGGCGAAAAACACGCGGCCACGGTAAACCTTGTCCCCGGCGACAGCGTCTATGGCGAAAAGCTGGTGAAGCAAGGGGGCGAAGAGTACCGCTTGTGGGACCCGTTTCGGAGCAAGCTTGCCGGCGCGCTGAAAAAAGGCCTCAGAAACCTGCCGATAAAAAACGGCACCAAGGTGCTTTACCTCGGCGCTTCAACCGGGACGACCGTGAGCCACGTCTCTGACATTGTCGGCAATTCCGGCATAGTGTTTGCAGTCGAGCCGGCCACCCGAGTTGCCCGGGAGCTGATAGAAAACGTGGCGTCAAAGCGCAAGAACGTCGTGCCAGTCCTCGAAGACGCACGCAGGCCAAACTCGTATTTTTCAGTGTTTGGCAAGGTTGATGTCGTTTACTGCGACATTGCCCAGCCGGACCAGACAGAGATTGCGATAGCAAACTGCAACGCGTACCTAAAGCCAGGCGGAGTCATGCTCCTTGTGGTAAAGACGCGCAGCATCGACGTTCTGATGGACCCAAAGGCAGTTGTAGTGCAGGAGGCAAAAAAACTGGAAAAGGCCGGCTTTGCAATAGACCAGGTGCTGAACCTGGAGCCGTTTGACAAGGACCACGGAATGATCTACTGCTTTTTCAGGTCCTAAAAAAGCGTCCTCTGCTCCATTCCTTCAAGCATCGTGCGCAGGGGCTTCCACGACTTTCTCGCAAACGCCGGCGGCGTCTTTTTCATCTCCACCCAGTTGCGGATAAAGAGCATCGTCTTTTCGTCGGAAGGGTAGCCAGAGCCGATGTCGCGGTAGCGCTTCCTTATCTTTTGTATTTCAAAGTCGCGCGTTATCTTGGCCAGTATCGACGCCGCAGATACGACGACGTTTATCCTGTCTGCGTGGTGCATAGAATGTATAACCTGCGTCGCGCTCTTTAGGTGGCACGCGATGTGCTCCCTGTAGCGCTCAGGGTTTGTGTCGCAGCAGTCGACGTACACCTCGTCGACCTTCATCTTGCCGATGACGTGAGCCATCGCCCTTGCCTCCAGCTTGTTCAGGCCGCGCTGCAGCACATGGCTGTCCACCTCTGTCGACTTTATCGTGTGTATGTGGTAGTGGTCGGCGATGCTGATTATTTCGTCATAGAGCTTTTCGCGAGCCTGCCGCGTCAGCTGCTTGGAATCTCTGACACCCATCTCTTTTAATTTTGTAATTTTTGACTCGCGGACAGAGACGCCGGCAACAACAAGCGGCCCTATTATCGAGCCGCGCCCCGCCTCGTCCACGCCGCCAATTAACAGCATAAGCTGTCTATGTGATTTTGGAGGTAGCTATTATCCCTTTTGCGCTTGGGCTCTGTTCGATCTTGGGGGCATTCGAGATGTGTTGCGCAGGCTAACATTTTTTATTCGGTAGCCATTCGCACCAATTCGGGCAACTGCTTGCCTTTCCCTTCAGAAAGGGCTGATATCCCGCCATTCAAACTTTCAGCCACGATGCCCTTCTGCGCAAGCACTTCAGCTACCCTGAGAGAAGTGTTTCCCATCATGCAGACAAGCAATGGCTTTGCATTGGCGCCTCCCAATGATTTTTCCATCTCCTTGGGCACTTGCTGGGTCATCAATAACTGCTCCACCTCTCTGGCCGTTGGAACAAAGATCTTGCTTTCATCAACGCCCAGCGACTTTGCGATGAGCTCTATCCCTTCTTTGCGCGGGGTATACATCGTGTGAATCCAGACAACCCGGTCATAATTTCCGATGTTGGAGACAGCTTCTTGCAGGGGAACCTGCAAACTCCTTTGTTGTTTTTCTTCCTTCATCGCTTCAAGGCTTTTTCTGTACTTTTGGATCCCGTCTGCGATCATCACGATAAAGCTATCACTCATGCCAAAGTTCGCCATCTGTACCACGGCGTAAAGCGCTAGGGCGCTGCTTTCCCCCATGTCGTACCCTTTGTCCACGAAAAACTTTAGCAGGCGTTTTGCCTGCCTGAAATCCGCTTCATGCTGTCCTGCATACCTGTCAGGCTCGTAAAACTTTAGACCCGATGCCTTGCCTTTTGTCCTTATCCCTGCGACATCCTGATCGCCAAGTGGAAAGACTACGTGCACGGACTTTTTGCCGTATTTCTCCATCATGTACCTGCTCAGGCCGCCGGAGGTGCCGCCCGTGCCAAACGTGCAGACGATTCTGGACTCTGACAGCGCAACTCCTTGTTCACGCAATTGCTGGTCTAGTTCTGCAGCTGTTATGGTTCTGTGCACTTCAATGTTCAGCTCGTTGTCGTACTGTTCAGGGCAAAAGCCGCCATAGATCTTTGCAAGCAGCTTTGCCAGGTTTATTATGTCCTGGCTCGCCAGGATCGCTTCCACCTCGGAGCGCGACTTGTCGAAAATTGCAGGGTCAAACCCCAATTCGGTGAGCTGTGCGCGAACGTTTGAGGCTGTCGCCTTGGCGGCCATGAGGCTTGCATTTCCCTTCATTCCCGGAGCAGGGCAGATGTCCATGTCGAGATTGATGATGCGCGTATTTTCGTTTCTCAGCTCGTCGAACACCCCTTCCTGAAGCTTTCTGGAGACAAGGGCAACAACATCTATGCCCAGCTTGGAGATTTGCCCCAGGGCAATCCCAAAGTTGCCCGAAGTCGCTTCAAATATCGTCTGCCCGCGCTTGAGCTTCCCGGTAGCGATGGCATCATGGATTATCTGGACTGCCGGCCTTACTTTGATGGAGCCTGCCAGCAGGTCCGAATCGAACTTGCCGAAAACCCTCAGTGATTTGTCAGCAAGGTCCAGACCGAACACATTTTTTGCGCATTCCTTCAGGTCTTTGGTGATGTCGACAAGCGGAGTTGCGTTGATTATTGTAGCCGCTGTCTTTGCATCGCCAGGTTTCTCTCCTAGGTGAGGAACCTTGCTCCGGATCTCTTGCTCAAAATGCAAAAGTAGCGAGTCATCGACGTTGTTTACTTCGTCCTGTCCTTGCAATTTGCTTTACTCTCTCTGCAATCTAATTCCGCAACCGGGTATAAAATGTGTGTTAGCCAGTGCTGGCAACCTGCTTGTCACAGGTTACATCGATATTGAGATGATTTGGCATTTGACGAATAGTTAACAGTACCTGCGCTTGACAATAATAAATAAAAATATCGCATAAAACAGCCTTCTCTTGCATACATGGACGGCTTTGTCGAGACAGTGGAGGGCAGGACGAGACTGCTAGTGCCAGCGCTGTCTCTGACAGAAAGGGTGCCGCCCAAGGTCCCCGCCTTTTTCAACCCTGCGGCAAAGCAGAGCCGCGACCTCTCAATACTTGCGTACCGCGCCTTTGCGCCCCGGCTAAAGGAAAAGACGCTTGCAGACGGCTTTACGGGGATTGGCGCCCGCGCCCTCCGCGTGGCGGTGGAGGTGCCAGAGATAGAGCAGGTGTTTGCCAATGACGCAAATCCGACAGCGATTGAAGCTGCCAAAAGATCTGCAGAACTTAACGGCGTCTCTGAAAAATGCCGCTTCTCCATCAACGAAGTCTGCAAGTTCTTGATGAAGGGAAACGACAGCGAGGAGCGCTTTGGAATCGTCGACCTCGACCCGTTTGGAACGCCTGCGCGCCACGTCGACTGCGTCCTTCGCGCTGCTCTTGACGACGGCCTGGTCTCGATAACCGCGACTGATACTGCCGTCCTCTGCGGCGTCTATCCCAAAGTGTGCCTGCGCCGCTACTACGGCCGGCCGCTGAACAACAGCTATGGCAACGAGACTGCGCTGCGCCTGCTCACGTCGCTGATAGCGCTCACCGCTTCAAGGCTAGAGCTTGCAATAAAGCCGGTGTTTTCGCACGCCACGATGCACTACCTGCGGGTGTACGCGCAGGTATCGGTCAGCTCTAGCGAGGCAAACGACGTTTATGCAAACATCGGCTACGTGATGCACTGCTTTAACTGCGGCAACAGGCTTGCAACCCGCGAGTATGACGGAACCGTCAAGTGCGAGCTGTGCCAGAAAAAGCTCCGCATTGGAGGCCAGCTGTGGACTGGACAACTGCACGAAAAAGAGTTTGTCGCAAAAATGAAAGAGCAGGCAGGCAACGACGAGAAAAGCAAAAAAGTCCTTGACGCGGCCCTCGATGAGATCGACCATGTGCCGTACTACTTCAAGGCAGACGAGATTTCTTCAAAACTGAGGACAAACCCTCATTCAATCCCAAAGATAATTGAAAAGCTGCAAGCCGCCGGCTACAGGGCGTCAAAGACGCCTCTCAACTTTGGAGCTTTTAAAACAGACGCAAGGCTAGACCGGATAATCGACGTGCTCAGGTAGCAGGAGCAGCGGTAGTGGGAAACGCCTTTATCGAGCGGTCAACCAAGTCGTTCATCTCTGTCTTGATAGAGTCAAGCGTTGCGTGGTCGGCTGCGTTTTTGTCGTTGCTGTCGACGAGCCTCTTCATCTCATCAAGGTAGCTGCCAAACTTGCCAAGGGCCTGAGAGTACAGGCCATAGCTTTCCTGCCACTGCTGCGGGACGCCAGGCGTGTCGACGCGCTTTTTCAGCGCATCAAGGTTCGACCTTGCAGTGCTTATGGCGGCGTTCATGTCATTGGCAGCGACCTCGCCCTTGGACCACTTGTCAAACGAGTTTTCAACCTCGGTCGTGGCAAAATTGTGCTGCGTGTAGACAAACGACAGGTTGTCGGCAGGCAGGTTGGCGGCGTCGGCCTCGGCGCCTTTTTCATCGGTGATGTTGACGCCGGTGGGCGTGCCCTGCTGCGGCAAGAGCCAGATGAGTACGCTCGTGCCGATTATGCCGGCGGCGATTATGGCCGTTATCACTATGCCCTTTTTGCTTGCCAAAGCAGTTACACCGTGCAACAGCTCCAAATAAAAACATACCAAAAAAAGCATATCAAAATATACCGCAAAATCCGGAGTACAAGTGCACATGAGCGTACAGCCCAGCCTTGGCAAACTTGTCTACCGGCACGACCTTACTCCTGACCTTGCGATAATCCGCATCCAGCCGTCTGACGGAAGCCCTGTGCCTGACTTTAGGCCAGGCCAGTTCGTCACCCTTGGATTAAAGCTGGACGGCGAAGACAAGATAACAAACCGCGCCTACTCGCTTTCCTCGCCTCCAGAGGAAAAGCGGTACTTTGAACTATACATAAAGTGGGCGCAAGAGCCGGTGCCCGGCAAGTTCACCACCGCCCTTTTTGACATGAAAGAAGGCGACGAGCTTTACTGGCGCAAGCCTGCCGGCGCCTTTACAATGGAGGACAAAAAAGCAGACGGCACGTCTGACGAAAGGACGCTTGTACTGGTCGCATCGGGGACCGGCCTTGCACCGTTTGTCGCCTATGTCCTGCACCTAAGGGCAATCGGGTCAAAGCGCAGGATAGCACTGTTGCACGGCGCGCGCAACGCAAAGGAGCTTGGCTACCGCGACCTGTTTGAACGGCTTGCAAAAGAAAACAGTGATTTTATCTACCTGCCGACAATAAGCAGGCCACACGAGCCCGGCTCGGAGGGCTGGACCGGCCACACCGGCAGGGTGGAGTCGCTTTTGGTGCCAAAAAGCGATGGCGTGTCAGAGCTTGAAAGGGCGCTTGGAAACAGGGTCGCGCCGGAAAACTCGTTTTTCCACATCTGCGGCTACTCGGGCACCATCGACAACGTGATCTCGATACTGCAGCCGCTCGGGTTTGTCAGCAACAGGAACAAGCGCAAGGACGGCTCGTTTGACATCAAGGTAGAGACGTACGGCTAGATAAGAAATACGCACACAGCAAAATACTCATTACACTGTTTGTAGAAGCAAAAACCAGTTGTACGCCGCCCGGACCACCCAGTACCAGGGGTCTCTCATGATAGACATTTGCGACCTTGAGCTGATAGGAAGCAAGCTAGAGCAGGATAGCCTTGCAATCGACCTGACAGAAGCATATTTCAAGCAAGAAGTGATAACGCAAGAGCAGGCTGGCGAGCTATTAAAGAAATGCGCAATAGCAAATTTGGTAGGCGACAAGATAGTGGGCCAGGCGCTTTCCATGAAGATGGCAAAAGAAGTAAGCGTCAAGCGCATATCCGGAGTCCCATTTTTGATGATATTCAAGTTCCAGCAAAAGTGATGCTCTGATGGGCAAAGAAGAAGGAGAAGAGGATCAGCGGCCGGAAGAAGAAGAGGAGCACTATCATCATCAGCAGCAACAGCAGCGACAAGAAGAAGAGCCAAAGGCAGTGGCGCGGGCTGACAGGCGCTACCGCCGCCACGAGCGGGAAAACCGGTTTCTGGACAAGAGGTCAGAAGACTACCAGGTGGTAGAAGAGGTGTTTGACATGCCCACCATGATGGTCATCACGAAAATGGTAAACGACGGCATACTGAAATCTGTGCAGAGCCACTTTGCGTCCGGCAAGGAGGCCAAGGTGTTCATCGCAGAGGCGCCTGACGGCTCTCCCCTTGCGGTCAAGATATACCTGACGGTGAGCGCCGAGTTCAAAAAGAGGATGCAGTATATCGCCGGCGACCCGCGCTTTTCAGAGATCAAGGGAGGCACCCGCAACTTTATCGCGGCATGGGCAAGAAAAGAGTTCAAGAACCTGCAGCAGGCGCACAAGGCAGGCGTCCGCGCGCCGGCGCCAATAGCGGTTGAAAAGAACGTGCTTGTCATGGAGTTTATCGGCGACAGCGAGGGAAACGTCGCGACCCCGCTGGCAAGCCTTGAAGACATGACCCCCGCTGACTACTCTGAAGTGGTAAAACAACTGCAGATCCTGTACCAAAAGGCCGGGCTTGTGCACGCCGACCTGTCAGAGTACAACATATTCAAGAACCCGCAGGGCGAGATAATCCTGCTTGACTTTGGCTCGGCAGTGGACGTCAAGCACCCCTATTCAAAACAGTTTTTAGTCCGCGACGTGCAGAACGTAAACAGGTTCTTCATCAAGCGGGGCATAGACGTCATTGACACCACGCACCTCATGGAAAAAATAATGACAGGATAAGAAAAACAAGATATGAGCTTCCAGCACAACATCAAGCTTCCAAGGGAGAGGATAGCCGTCCTGATAGGCAAGGGCGGCAGGATAAAGCAGGAGATTGAAAAGAGGTGCGGAGTCGCCATTGAAGTTGACAGCGAGTCCGGCGACGCCGTGATAACAACAGGAGAAAACAAGCCTGTCGAGCAGATAGAGATGTTCAAGGCTGTAGAGATAATTTCCGCGATATCGCGGGGCTTTTCGCCCCAGCGCGCCATGCGCCTTTTGGAAGAGGAAGAGATGCTGTTCCAGCAAATAGACCTGCGCGATTATACCGGCAGATCGCCAAACGCGCTAGAGCGCGTCAAGGGCAGGATAATTGGCGAGGGCGGCAAGTCAAGGCGCACGATAGAAGAGCTGAGCGGCGCATCCGTGTCTGTGTACGGACACACCGTGAGCCTGATAGGCACGTACCACGAGGTCCGGCTTGCGACGGACGCAATAGACATGCTGTGCCGGGGAAGCATGCACAAGAGCGTCTACAACATGCTGCAGGAGGCAAGAAGGCGCGACAAGATGGACAGGATGCGCCTGTGGGAAGACGACAAACACGATGTTGAAGGAAGAGAAGAAGGTAAAGAGGACGAAGAAGAAGGAATAACGGAAGAAGAAAAAACTTTCTAAAGCTTTTGCATCCTTATCGTGAGCACGCCGTTTCTGTACTTGTAGTCAGATATGCCCATTTCAGCAGCGGCGGCAGGGGTAGTGGCAGTCGGGTCAAGCTGCACGTCCTTGGAAAAATTCTGGCCGCCTTTTATCTTTAGCACGCCTTCTGAAAGCCGGACGTTTATCTGGTCCTCCGGGCCGGGAACCTCTGCCACGAACACCATCGCCCCGTCGTTATTCTTTATGAGGTCGTAGACCCAGTCCTTCTTTTGCTGTTCCGCGTCGCGGGGCATTATGACCTTTTGTTCCGGCGGGCCGGACATCTTGCGGATCTCGCGCACCCAGTAGATGACAAAACCTGCCGCAATCGTGATGAGGATAAAGCTGGCGCCGTTGTTCTGGCCGTTTCTTGCCGCCATGACGTACATGGCACCGACAAGCATCAGTGCCAGCAGGGGAACTATAAAGCCTATCGAGCGCCCGGTGGAATATTTCTTGGTGTACTTTGCCAATTCTGCTTATCCCCCTCCTCTCTCCGGCATTCTCTACAAAAAACAATACCATCCAGAGATTATAAAACTTATAGATCTTCTCTCGTCATCATGCCATCTTGCCGCCGGTATGCTCGCCCCAGCGCCTAAAGAGCCCGTGGTCGATGCCAAACTGGTCAAGCACCTTTCCAACCACGTGGTCTATCAGGTCGTCCATCGTCTGCGGCTTGTGGTAAAAGCCGGGCATCGCCGGCATGATGACGACGTTGTGGATCCCGGCAAGCTTGCTCATGTTCTCAAGGTGGATTTTTGACAGCGGCGCCTCCCTTGGCACAATCACCACCTTTCTGCCCTCCTTTATGCAGACGCTTGCCGCCCTTGACACCAGCGTGTCGTCAAGCCCGTTTGCAATGCTTGCAAGCGTGCGCATGCTGCACGGGATGACTGCCATGCCGTCTATCCTGAAAGAGCCGGAAGAAACTGGCGCGGCCATGTTGGTGTCCTCGTACACCTTGGTCGCAAGCGAGCGGACAGAGTCGCCCGTCCTGTCGGTTTCTATCTTGATGGTCTTTTCGCCCCACTCGCTCAGGATGAGGTGCGTCTCTACCTTTAGCTTTTTGAGCGCCTCAAGGGCGCGTATTCCGTATATCACGCCGGAGGCCCCCGTTATGGCGATTACCAGCCGCACAGTTGCAAGCTTGTACACTTGTTATATAACGATGCCGCCTGTAGCGCAAGGGTTTATTTACTGACAGTCGCGCATTTCCTTTCGTGCTGACCGTCTTTGGCACGATGGCCCTTGACACCACGCGAACGCCATTTCGCATAGAAGAGAGGATACTTGGCGGAGCCGCTACCTTTGCCTCGCTTTCTGCAGGCATGTTTGCCCGGACGGGCATGGTCGCAGCTATTGGAGAGGACATGCCTCTTTCTCATATCGAGGCGGTCAGGTCAAAGGGCGTCGACACAAAGGGCATCGTGACAGTCAGCGGCGGCAAGTGCTTCCACTATGATTCCGAGTTTGACTACAACCTTTCAAACAGAAAGACGCTCAAGACCGAGCTGAACGTAATTTCCGATTTTGACCCTGTCATTCCGGAAGAGTATGCAACGTCTGAATACGTCTACCTTGCAAACAACGACCCGCGGCAGAACATGGCGATACTGCGGCACTTTGAAAAGCCAAAGCTGGTAGTCTGCGACACGATAGAGTACTGGATCCACACGGCAAGGGACGACGTCGTCAAGATGATCGGAAAAACTGACGGCGTCGTGATAAACGACAGCGAGGCGCGCCTTCTCTGCAACGAGGTCAACATCGCAAAATGCGCAAGGCAGATAATGTCTTTTGGGCCGAAATTTGCGATAATAAAAAAGGGGGAGCACGGCGCCGTGCTCTTTACCAAAGACGGCGAGGTGTTCCCTGCGACCGCGTTCTTTCTCGACGAAATTTCCGACCCGACCGGCGCCGGCGACTCGTTTGCCGGCGGTTTTCTGGGCCACATCGCAAGGAAAGACAAGGTTGATTTCCGCACGATGAAGGAGGCTGTGATATACGGAAACGTCATGGGCTCTTTTGCCGTGGAGGACTTTGGCGTCAGAAGGCTTCTTGCTATAACCAAAGACGACGTTGAGGGGCGCTACCAGAAATACCGCAACTTGGTGCAATTCTGATAGCTTTACTTTTCACCCCTTACCCGGGTTGGCTCGTAGTGCTGCATCTCCTGAATATCGTTAAAAAACGGCTTGACCAGATCAAAGAACCTGCCAAATTCCCGGCTTCCCCTGAACCCTTTCATGTGGCCGTCAAGCGAGTCCCACTCTATCCTGAGTATGTACAGGTCAGGGTTTTCAACGCAGTGTGACAGTTCGTATTTCTGGCAATGGACAGATGACATCAGCGACTTGGCTGCGTCGTTGTACGCTGCCTCAAACTCCTGCTGCCTTTCGCCTGGGATCTCGTAGTGTATGTATTCAACTATCATATGCCTGTCAAGTTATGGTTTTTGATATCTAATAACATGGATGCCAGTTGGACCGGGATTTCTGGCAAAAATAAATACCCCGAAACACATGCCGTGACATAGATATGGGACGCACAGAGAAAAAGCTCCTAGGCAAGAACGCGCAGGTAATAGTCGACATCCTCCAGAAGGCGTACTCGGACGAGATGCGCATCTTTCACTACTTTTGGTACGTGGGCATCAACATGGAAGGAATAGGGCTTGTCACCTACGCGCAGGCGCTAAAGACGCAGGCAACCGGCGAACTGATGCACGCAGAACTTTTGGCAAACAGGATATCTGAGCTTGGGGGCAAGGCGCCAAGCAATCCTGCAGAATGGGAAAAACTGAGCACCATCGGCCCTCTTGACCCAGTAAAGCACCTGACGCTGCGGTCCGCGCTGGAGCGAGCCATGCAATTTGAAGGCAAGGCAGTTGAAAACTATAACGCCCTTGCCAAAAAGGCGCTTGAGCTGGGCGACTTTGTGACGTACAACCTTGCCACCACCATCCTTGCCGACGAGGTCAAGGACGAGCAGCATACCGAGGACGTCCTCAATTCGCTTGAAGTAAAGTAAGTGAGAAATGGCAGTCAACCTTTCAAACGTCGAGCAGGCCATAATAGAGGAGCTAAAGATAAGCCCGGAGGAAGCCCGGGCGTACGTCGCCATCGTAAAGAGCGGCAAGATGGACGCCGCCAGGATATCAAAGGCAACGGGCATTGGCGATGAAAAGCAGGCGCAGGCAGTCGCAAAATCCCTTGTAGGCCGTGGGATGGTGATCGAGATAACTGCAATGGAATTTGAGTCGCTGCATCCCCGCTTTGCAGTCACCAACCGCTACAGGCGCCGCTGCGCCGAGGATAACATCCCATTCAAAAAGAACCTGCGGGTAGACAACATAGGAATAGTGCTTGAAAAGCCGTTTGAAGATGCAAGAACTAAATAGGTGTCCGCCGGCTCTCTGTATGGCAAGAGATGGCGACTTCTGACCCGACGGGCGGCGACAAGGTAGTCTATTTTGGGGTGATAAACATCAACGAGAACGGAAGGACGCTTGGGTCCGTGGACATCTGGCGCAGCCTCTTGACAAAAGAGATGTTTTGCGAGGAAAAGCGCCTTGGCATCCTTGACATCGTCGACTACATTGGTATGCCCAAGAAAAAGGAGGAAGAAGAGTGGGCAGTCGCAGTGAGCCGAAAGCGGAAAGGGCACCTGCGATGGCGCCTTGTCAAGCTTGTAAAAGAAGGCCGGTTCAGGTTTGAAGACGCCGACGAAAAATTGGTCGAGATCGAGGTCAAGGACTATGCCATCGCCGACCCGGAGTGGTGGAGCTTTTTGGTCAAGAACAACGTAAACCGCAACGTAGAGGTAGAGGGCAAGTAGGCAAGATGGAGCGCGCCGGCGACAATAATATTCCACCAGTGACCGTGTTTGTCAAAAACGCCGACGGGAGCGAAATTGCCGCAAAACTGTCCGGCTATTTTGTAGTCAGGGGAAAAGAGTTCCGGTTCACCGCCATTGCCTTTGGTAGGATAGGCGGCCATAACGCAAGCGTGAAAATCGCCAAGACGACGCTTGAAAAAATAGCCAAGATGGGAATCGACCCGGACGCGCTGGTTGACACCATCCAGCGCAAAATAGTGGAAGGCGACGTCACCCTCCCGGAAGGAATAAAGCCGCCTTCAGAGTAGCGAGCCTTCAAGCGCGTTTCCGCAGGCGCATTTTGTGCGTTCCAGCGGCACTGCCGGTATCAACTCTGCAACCAGCTTTTTCGTCTTTTCCACGTTCTTGTGCAGGGTTTCAATGATTTCTTTTGAAGTGACCGGGATTTCTGCCCATACGTCATAGTCGGTGACTGTTGCCACGGACAGATAGCAGATTTCAGCTTCGCGTGCAAGCGTGACTTCTGGCACGAGCGTCATGCCGATGATGTCGGCCTTCATGACGTCGCGGAAAAATTTTGATTCTGCCCTAGTTGAAAAGCGCGGGCCTTCGATGCAGACGTACGTCGCCTTTGGCTGGAACGGGAACTTTAGCCTCTCGATAACTTGCGCAGCGACGTCGCGGATTTCCGGGCAGAACGGGTCTGCCATGGAGACGTGCGCCACCTGCCCGCCGTCGTAAAACGTGTACTCTCTTTTCTTGGTAAAGTCGATGAACTGGTCGGGAAGGGCAATGTGGCCGGGCTTGTAGTCAAAGCCGAGGCTTCCAACCGCCGACGGCGCGATTATGCGCTTGACGCCAAGCTGCTTTAGCGCCCATATGTTGGCGCGAAAGTTGATCATGTGTGGCGGTATCCTGTGGCCCCTGCCGTGCCTTGGCAAAAATGCCACCTTTCTGCCAGCGTACTCACCGATTGTAATAAGATCGGAAGGCTCGCCGTACGGCGTGTGCACCTTGATCTCTTTTTTGTCGCTGAAAAGGCCAGAGTCATAAACGCCCGTGCCGCCGATGATGCCAATGTCTGCCTTTTCCGTCATTGCCATTTTTTAATCGTACACCACCAGCGACTCGACCTTGTAGCCCATCTCGCGCAGCCTGTCGGCTCCCTTTAGCCCTGCCAGTTCAATGACAAAAGCAAACCCTGCGACCTTGCCTCCAAGCTCCTCTACCAGCTGCGCCGCTGCAACGGCAGTCCCGCCGGTCGCAATCAGGTCGTCAGCTATCAGGACTTTTTGTCCCTTTTTCACCGCGCCTATCTGCAGCTCCATGGTGGCATTTCCGTACTCGATGTCGTACGATTTCTTTATCGTGGGGCCAGGAAGCTTGCCTACTTTTCTTATCATTATCACGCCCTTGCCCGCCTTCATGCCAAGTACCGTTGCGACAACAAAGCCCCTTGACTCGATGCCCGCCGTCATGTCGTACCTCGTCTTTGAAAACCTGCGGGAAAACTCGGTTGCAATGAACTTGAGGGCGTCAGGGTTCCGGAAAACAGGATTGATGTCGCGGAAAAGTATGCCTGGTTTTGGAAAGTCCTGATGCTTGCCGATTATCCTGTTGAGGTTTAGCTTGGCCACCACGGACACTACGCATTGGGTGGCGGTAAAAAAGATTGCGAAGTAAGCCCCGGCTTACTGCCTGCTTTATACGGTCGATTGCCTAATAATAGACAGAAAGAATGCAGTCATCGCAGGCAGAGTTTCAGGCCAAAGTCGCCGGGCTCAAGGACTTTAATGAAGCGTTTGAGCTGGTCAAGAGCGCCGTCTATGAAAAATTCAAGATGCACCGTGCCGGCCTGAGCCTGATACTGCAGGTCATGCCGACAAACCTTGGCGCCTACCATATTCTGGGGTCAAACGTGATCGTGATGAACAGCCACGTGCTTGCCGCAATCCGCAGGCTGTCCGGCTCGGAGGCAGAGTACAACGCGTACGTGTTCATGGTCTTGGCGCACGAATACCTGCACAGCCTTGGCATCATCGACGAAAATTCGGTGCGCCAGATGACGTACGACCTCTGCAAGACAATGCTTGGAGAGGACCACAGCTCGACCAAGATGGCCAAGGAAGACCCATCGTCGCTGTTCCCACAGCTGCGCAACATGATGCAGACGCAGTTTGGCCGCGAGTTTCAGGTGATCAAGAATTTCGACAGGGCAAGCCAGTCCTACATACAATAAGAAGAATGGCATGGAATCTGATATCACAAAAAGCACACTGTTCGCTCATCTGTGCTAAATTTCCTACAACAACGCAGCAACAATAGCCAACTTTTTCTCTTATAGAACTAAATCTGGAAGATATAAATAAGAACATGACAAAGTACCTCATTATATGCCGATAAAGAACGGGGCCGAGTACGTAGAGAGCCTCAGGGGGAGAAAACTCAAAGTATACCTTTTTGGACAGCTTGTAAAAGAGCCGGTGGATCACCCGATGATCCGCCCCTCAATTAACGCGGTGGCCGCTACATATGACCTTGCAAACGCCGAGCCAGAGATGGCCGGAGCCAAGTCGTCGATATCTGGCCTGCAGGTAAATAGGTTCCTCCACATCGCAGAAAGCGCCGAGGACCTTGTGAACCAGAACAAGATGCAAAGGAGGCTGGGCCAGTTGACAGGCACGTGCTTTCAGCGCTGCGTCGGCATGGACGCCCTGAATTCACTGTATTCCACTACCTACGAAATTGACCAGAAGCACAACACGAAATACCACTCGCGCCTGAAGGAGTTCATCAAGATGATCCAGCGCGAAAACTATGTCATCGGGGGCGCCATGACGGACGTCAAGGGCGACAGGAGTCTCTCGCCGTCGCAGCAGCCAGACCCGGACATGTTTGTGCACATTGTCAAGAGGGACAAAAAGGGAGTCTACATCACCGGTGCCAAGGCGCACCAGACCGGCTGCATCAACTCCCACTGGATACTCGTCATGCCTACCATGCGCTTGAAAGGAGAAGACAAGGACTATGCCATAGTAGGCGCAGTCCCGGTCGACGCCCCTGGCATCACCTACATCTATGGCAGGCAGTCGTGCGACACGAGGTCGATGGAGGAAGGCGACATTGACGCCGGCAACAGCAAGTTCGGGGGCCAGGAGGCCATGATAATATTTGACAACGTGTTCATTCCAAACGAGCTCATCTTCATGGACGGCGAGTACGATTATGCGGCCATGCTCGTCGAGCGCTTTACCTGCTACCACAGGCGCTCGTACGTCTGCAAGACGGGCCTTGGCGACGTGCTGATAGGCGCCGCGGCGGCAATAGCAGACTATAACGGGGTCGCAAGCGCCTCGCACATCAAGGACAAGCTTGTAGAAATGACTCACCTCAACGAGACGATATTCGGCGCGGGAATTGCGTCTTCGTACATGGCTCACCAGACGGCGTCTGGAAACTGGCAGTGCGACGACATGCTGGCCAACGTTTGCAAGCACAATGTGACGAAATTCCCCTATGAAATCAGCAGGCTGGCGCAGGACATTGCCGGCGGCCTCATGGTCACGCTTCCCTCGGAAAAGGACTTTCGCGGGCCCGAGACTGGCCCTCTGCTTGAGAAATACCTCAAAGGTCGCAAGGGCGTCTCGACTGAGAGCAGGGTGAGAATGCTCCGCCTCATCGAGAACATGACGCTTGGCAGGAACGCGGTAGGCTACCTGACAGAGTCTATGCACGGCGCCGGCTCTCCGCAGGCGCAGCGCATCCAGATAGCAAGGCAGATGCAGCTGGAATACAAGAAAAAGCTTGCCAAGAACCTTGCAAGCGTCAAGGAAGGCGAAACGGCCGAGATATCGCAGGAAAACTCGGAATATTTCAACAAGATATTCGGGGTCAGGAAGAAGGGCAAGCAGCAGTAGTAACTTTCTTTACTCTGCTTACTTTTGGTAAGCATCCTTAAATATTTCGACGATCTACGCAATGCCATGCCAAGACCATGTCATTTCGACCTGACGGCAGACAACCCTGAAAGGGCGATAAAGTTCTACAGTAACGTGTTTGGATGGCAATTCGAAAAGTGGGACGGGCCGATGGAATACTGGATGTGCACCACTGGCGACAAGGATGCGCCGGGCATAAACGGCGGCCTCTCAAAGAGAGGTCAGCAGAGCATGCCCAACATGAATACCATAGATGTCCCGGACGTTGACGAATTCTCCAAAAAGATAACCTCAAGTGGCGGCAAGGTGGTAATGCCCAAGATGGCCATACCGGGTGTCGGCTGGTTTGCCACCTGCCAGGACACCGAGGGCAACCTTTTTGGGATAATCAGGGAAGACAGGAACGCCAAGTAGTAGCTTTTTTGGCCGTGTACGAGAGTGCCCGGCCGAAAAGGATTATTTATCAGTTATGCGTCAGAAGAAGTATCTTCGGGGTAGCTGTGTTTGAAACTGAATGAAGCCCAGATCGAGGATCTGACCGGCAAAGTCTTTCGTACAATCGTCTCAAATGGCAAGGGCGGCATACTGCAGTCGGAGCTCTGGAAGGAACTTGACCTGACAAGCCGCGACGGCTCGAGAGTAGCCATCCGTCTGGAGCGCCGTGCCCTGATAAGAAGGGAAAAGATGCTGGAAAACGGCAGGTGGACTTACAAGCTTTTTGCCACCAAACTGCCAATTGACACAAGCAGCGTTGAAAACGCGCCCTGCCTTACCTGTCCTGTTGAGCACATGTGCTCTATTGACGGCTCGTACAGCCCAATTACCTGCAACCTTATAGAGGACTGGCTCGTGCTGTCCCTCAACATGGCCAACCAGCAGCAGAGAAGGCCGTCGCAGCAAGATCAACAATCCTCGACATCAAAAACAGAAGAAGTAGATCCGTCCAGATGAGGCTTGCAGACGCCCGCAGGGATCACTACAGGCGCCTTGCCAAGGATCAAGGATACAGGAGTAGAGCCGCGTACAAGCTAAAGCAGATCAACGATTCTTACCGCATTCTCAGGCGCGGAAACAGAATAGTCGACATTGGCTGCGCGCCCGGAGGCTGGGTGCAGGTCGCCACGGAAGAGGTCGGCCCGGGTAACAACAAAGTGGTGGGAATCGACCTCAAGGAGGTAGAGCCGGTGGCCGGCGCGACGATACTGCAAGGGAGCATAGACGATCCCGTCGCTGTCAGAAAAATAATCGAGGCCCTGGGAGAGGAAAAAGCTGACGTCGTGCTGTCAGACCTTGCGCCAAACGTCAGCGGCATGTGGGAGGTGGACCACGCGCGGCAAATAGACCTTACGAGGAGCGCCCTTGCCCTTGCAAAACAGGTGCTAAAGGGTGGAGGCAGCGCGGTATTCAAGGTGTTTGAGGGCGAGTTTTTAAATGAGCTGAAGAACGAGATGAAGGCAAGCTTTGCCAAGGTGCTCATAAGCAAGCCAACCGCAAGCCGGCAGGAAAGTTCGGAACTGTACCTGGTGTGCATCGGCTTTCGCCACCAGTGAATGATTGCTATTTTCTCTCATGCTCACCGGACTTTGCCCAATTAAACCAAATAACCTCAGCTAAAGTTGATTAAATTAATTAAGCTGTTTCTGCAACCTGTAAAATATCCCCGGATGCCAAGCCAGCCCGATTATTACGCCCGCAACCACAAGCTGGAAGTCCCAAAGAGCCAGGACTCCTCACAGAGCAGGCTGCTCGTCCTCTGCATTGACAGGGATGACGACATTGGCACAAAGGGAGGCATCGAGACGCCCATTGTCGGGCGCGACCAGTGCATAAACGCCGGCACTCGCCTTGCAATTGAAGACCCCGAGGACGCCGACGGAAACGCCATTTTCGGGGCGGTCAAGACGTACGAAGAGCTTGTGAGCAAGGGCTACAACGTCGAAGTTGCGGTGGTTGCAGGCAAGTTCAACAGGGGAGTTGAGGCCGACGAAAAGATAAGCCGGGAGGTGCAGGCAATTCTTGAAAAATACAACGCTACCGGCGCAGTGATAGTTTCTGACGGCGAGGACGACGAGACGGTGCTCCCTGTCATACAGTCGAGGGTGCCCGTGGTGTCGGTCCAGCGCATCATCATCCGCCACAGCAGAAGCGTGGAATACTCGTACGCTGTGTTTGGACGCTATCTGAAGGCGATGATGTACGACCCGCAGTACAGCAAGTTCTTCCTCGGAGTTCCTGGAACCTTGCTCCTTGCCGGCGGCCTTGCGGTGGCGTTTGACGCAACCAAGTGGCTGACCGTCATGATACTTGCAATCCTGGGAGGCGCGTTCATGGTGCGCGCCTTTGACGTCGACAGGGCAATAAGCTCGCTTGGCAAGATGGGGCCAACCGACTTTATCAAAATCTTCTCTATAATCGGGGGAGTGCTGATGATGCTTGCGGCCATCGCAAACGGCATCTCTAGCATACCTCATGACATTCCCGTGTCGCAGATGGACGCGCTTCAGATAATCACCAACAAGACTATCGTGGGAAGCTTTACCAAGGGCATGATAACGATGATGTGGATAGGGATAGCCACCGTGATGGCCGGCGTGCTTTTGAGCAACTGGCTAAAGGGAAGCTCGCACGCAATGGCCGACATACTGCGCCTGGTCGTGCTTGGCCTGCTCTACATACCGGTGCTCCAGTTTACCGACGTGCTCACGCTGTCCACGAGCCCGTTCACTCTGGTGTCGTCGCTCTTGATAGGGCTTGCAGTTTCGCTTGTAGCGGCCGCGTTTCTGTACCAGCACTTCCGGCACAGGCGCGGAGGCGAGCAGGTAAAAGCAAACGGTGGCAGCAGTGGTAGTAATAATGGCAGCAACTGAAACATAAATAACGTGTATCTTTTATTTTCAACCCTAGGGAGAGACATAACAATAATGGCGCCCGAACATGGCGAGTTTGATTCGCAGTCGCAAAAGAAATGGTTCTGCGGCTACTGGATGATGCAGGAAGAGTGGGAGGACATACACGACTATGCGCCTCCAAACACAGGAGCCGCGGCAGCGACGGCAGAAGAGGATGAGGAAGAAGAGCAAGAGGGAGAAGAAGGGTAAAGAGGTAAAAGTCTCTTCCTCTACAGTGTCAATAAGCCTGTTTCAAGCTGCTAGGAGCGATTTTCGATTGCCTTCTTTAGCTCTGCTTGACTGCCATACTTTCCCTAGTATATATCGCCAGAAATATTGCAAAACCTGCTATAGCGATAGCAATCATGGTAAATACCGCGTACGTTTGCCCTAAATCTGAACTGTATAATGTCTTTGCTTCCGCATTTTTAAAGTGTAATTGGCTGAAAAGTAACACGCCTAGGATAACGGTTAACGCCGCCACCGCCAGGGACTTCAATGTCTGGAATTGACTGTACGAATAGATAAGATTGACTATGTGTGTGTATATGCAGGTGAAAAGGTAAAACATACAAAGAACCTTGCTGACCTCATTGTGTGGTTGACGAGCGGTCCGCCGGCGCAGTGGTCTTTATCATGTCCAGTAACGGCAGCGGCAAGCCAGAATACCTCCTCTTGCATTATACCGCCGGCCACTGGGATTTCCCAAAGGGCAACATAGAGGCAGGCGAGACCGAAAAAGAGGCCGCGGCGCGGGAGATCCGGGAAGAGACCGGCATCGCCGACGTCGAGTTTGTGGAGGGCTTCCGCCAGATAATATCGTACAGGTACAGAAAGGCCAGAAGGCTTGTGAACAAGGAAGTCGTGCTCTTTTTGGCCCGGACAAAGACCCGAGACGTGACAATATCGCACGAGCACATCGGCTTTGCATGGAAAGATTACGACGAGGCCATGAAGCAGCTGACCTACAAAAACGCCAAGAGCCTGCTTGAAGCAGCGGCGCAGTTCATGATGAAGAAGGAGAAGCAGCAAGCAGCCTGAACCAGCGCGCCGCCACCGCCTGGTCCTTTGCCTGCACTATGGACCTTCCGATTATCAGGTAGTCCGAGCCGCTTTCAACTGCCTGCCTTGCGTCGCCTCCCTGCGCGCCGACGCCAGGCGAGTACACGGGAAGCGAAATCTGGAGCTCTTTCTTTTTTTCAGATACTTCCTCCAGTATGTCTGTCTGCGTTGCCCCGACCACGATGCCGTCGACTTTGGCCTTGATGGCCCTGTCAAGAAATATCCTGTACATCATGTCGCCGTACGCCTGCAGGCCATACCCGTCCGCCGCATCGGGGTGGCTCATGTACACAAGCGCTATTACGCCCATGCCAAGTGCGCGCGCCTTATTTGCAAGCAATGCAAGCGTGTTTGCGCCCATGAATGGGTTTGCTATCACGGCGTCAAAGCCCATCCTGGCAAGGTGCTCAAGCGCCACTTCGTTGGTGTCGCCGATGTCGTTCAGCTTGATGTCTGCAATGCACAGGAGGCGCCGGCTGTGCGCCCTTTTTGTTATTTCTGAAATTTCCCTTGACGACAGCGGGAGCAGCAGGTGAAAGTTCATCTTGACTGCGCAGGCGTCGCCTGCCACCGCGTCTATGGTCCTTATCGCAAACTGCTTTAGGCTGCGCTTGTTTGCGGCAGGGTCAAGGGCCACCACTATTCTGCTCTTTTTTTTCCTTGCCAGCTGCGCCATACGCTGCGAAAAAGAGCTAGTCATAGGTCTTTACCAGCGGGTGGTCCGCCGCAAGCCTTATCACTTTTAGGTAGATGTATCCGTGCTCGTCAAGGCTTGAGCAAAACGCCGGCTGCTCTGGCCTCTGGCTGGCATAGCGCAAAAAGGGCTCCGCCGGCTCTGACTCTAGGAGGACATAGTAAAAGTACGACAGCGACTCGTTTTCGTTGACGCTCATCATCGTTCCAATTATTGTCTTGCCGCGCTGCTTTGCAAGGAACAGCGGAAGCGGCGCCTCCTCGTAGATGGTCTTGTACGCGGCGACCTTTGCTAAACTTGCCATGTCCTTAAGCTTTATCACGGTGTAGCCTGTCCCCTTTTCCACCTTGCCAAATTTCGCAAGCGCAGGCGGGAACTTTTCCACGTTCAGGATGGGCGAGTAGACAAACGTCGGGTTGCCGACAGAGTCGGCGAGCATGACTTCTTCGACGCCGTTTGACGCCCTGTACGCCAGGTACTGCGAGTTTCCTACCTCTGCCTCTGTAAAGTAGATGACTGGCCTGCCGTTCATGATGTCAAGTTGCGCGGCAAGCACCTGCTTTCCCCCGACTGTGAGTGCAAAGGACGGCATGGGGGCGCGCTCTAGCGCGCATACGAGCCTGCCAAAATCCTTCAGGCCGGCAAGCGGTATGTACACCGGGGCTTTGAGGCGCAAATCGAATCGCATTATGGTTAAAGCATACAGTATTAAAGTCATCCGCCCTTTTCACAGAGATAGAGATGGCTGCTGCTTCTGCTGCCGATAGCAGGACGCGCGACCTTGTAGGGCAGGCGCAGGGCGTGCTTGCAAAAGCTGACGACCCTGCATCGCTCTGGCGCGCCTACGTTGCAGTCGAGTACGCAATACTTGACATCAAGCTGCGGCATGGCCTGGAGCATGAGCAATCGCCTCCTACTGCGCCAAAGAGGACTGCCAAGAGAGACGACCTGCTTGCTTTTGCAAAGGAAAAGCTAGGCCGCCTTGACCTGGAAAAAGGCGACAGGAAAAAACTGCTTTACGAGCTGCGCGAGTGCCGTGACGCGCTCAAGGCGCTTCTGGCAAAGCCTTCTTAGCGCCTTCTTCTGTCAACCACGTCGTCAAGGTCCGGACCGGTCCCGATGAGCGTCACCTTTACGCCCAGCTCGCCCTCAATTTCTTCGATGAACTTTTTTGCATCGGCCGGCATCTTTTCGTACTGGCGCACGCCCGCGCACGAGGGGAACATCACGTCAAGCTTTGTGACTGCTATCTGCGTCGCGCTGTTGATCCTTATCGACTTTTTCGCAAGTTCAAAGTCAAACGGCGCTGCCCTCCTCTGCCTGCCAGTCACACTGCCAAACTCCATCCAGCCGCGCTTTTTCGCCTCGTCCTCCGACAACTCGTTTGCAAGCGGCCCCCCGCCGACCCTTGTCACGTACGCCTTGAATACCACAAGAACGTCGTCCACCTTTTTTGGCCCAATCCCGACGTCAGAGCAGATTCCTGAAGCCGTGACGTCCTTTGAGGTGACAAAGGGGTAGCCGCCGTGCAACAGTGAAAGGTACGTGCCCTGCGTACCTTCCACCAGCACATTTTCGTTATTCTCAAGCGCATAGTTGACCGAGTTGCTGACGTCTTCAATGAACAATGAAAGCTCTGGCACGTCACGGGCAAGCTTTAGCGTGCGAAGCGCCCTGTCTGCGTTTGCCGGGCCAGTCCCAGTTCCTGTCGTGCCGATCTTGCCCTTTAGGTGGTCCTCGCTCTTGTCCCGGTCAATGTGCGACTGCTCGATGATTCCACACTGCGCGTCGACGTAGGTCCTGTCGTCTGCCTTGAACATTTCAATCTCTTTGAGCAAAACCTGCGGGTTTACAAGCACGCCGGCGCCTATCAAGAGCCTGGTAGCTGGATTGAGCGCTGCGCTTGGGAGCATGCGCACCTTGTACTCCTTGCCTTCAAACGCAAAAGTGTGGCCGGCGTTTGGGCCAACACCACCGCGAACTGCGATGACCGGGTTGTCCTTCTTTGCCAGGTATGCTATTATCTTGCCCTTTCCTTCGTCGCCAAAGAATCCGCCTACTGTCACAAGGCACGGCATATGTATGCGGGAGTTTTTGGCATGTCGTCGTTATTTAATCTCAGCTGCTGTATTTTCTATCACAGCATACGGATTAAATTGAGCCATACCATAAAACACAGGCTGTTGGGCGCAAAGGAGCAGCAGGACCTTGGCGGAGCGGCTGGAAACATCATCCAGATCCTTGCAAACCTGCCGGAATTTCTGCGCAAGCCAATGCTGCAAAAGAGGCTTTCTGAATTCTTTGACATGGCCGAAAAGGAAAGGCAAGAGACAATCGCGCTTGCGCTTGCGGCGGCGCCGACCATAGACCAGCAAAAGCTGTCCGTGCTTGTAAAAACATGGCTTGAGGTACTTGCAGGGTTTGACGCAGAAAAGCGCACTTCGATTTTTGAAGTCTACTGCAGCCAGATAGCAAAACAGCCGGAGTCGCTCCAGCGCCTTAACTTTCGGTCGCTTACAGACACGTTTCTGTCGCTTGGCGAAAAGGAGCGCGAGATCCTTGCAGACTCGTTCAAAGAAGTGCTCTTTGCATTTCCAAAGCGCGAAAAGGTACTTGCAGCCGTCCCAGATTATTCAAGAAAAGCACTTGGCCTCTAGTGCGACGGCGGCTGCTCTGGCTTTTTCTCTATCTCGCCAATGCCTTTCTCAAGGCCAAAGAACGCCCTTTCATACTTGCGCAGCGCCTTTCTGTGCTCCGGAAGAGACATGTCGAGCCTGAGCTCGTTCATCACCATGATAGCGTACGTGGTCCACTCTTTCCAGCACGCGTTGCACGCTGGGTACTTGTCGGCGGCCGGGTCTTCTGACGGCGCGTCTATTGGCTTGCCGCATTTCAGGCAGGTCTTGCCGCTCATATATTGAGAGAACCTTTTACGCTAGCCATTATTATACGTTTTAAAAGAGCGGCTTTTTCATATTCGAACCGCAGCTGGAGCACCTCGTGCCCTTGACCTCTGCGCCACAGGCCAGACAGACGTACTTTAGCTTCACTCCTTCGCTCATGTGGCCCCTTCCGGCAGTTTCGCTCCCAAAACCAAACGATCCAAGCGCCTTTGTCTGGCGATAGCGTATGTAAAAGATGGCTCCGACAAATATCGCAATGTTTGCAGCCATGCCTACGAGAAACCCGAAAAAGTAGGTCAAAACCAGCCCTACCCCTAGGCTTGCTGCCAGGAACATTATCTGGCGCTTTAACACGGGCTTTAGGCTGCCGTCCATCTTTCTCTTCTTCTCTCTTGGGTATAACTTGCCGCCCATTGCTTAAGAAGGTTTTTCCAGATCCGGCATGATTTTTCCCAAAGTTATTATAGTTTCGCAACGAAAGTACAATCGTGAAAGTGCGCTGCCCCGACTGCAAGGCAATAGCCGAGCTGGCAGACGATTTTTCGTACGTCAAGTGCACCGAATGCGAGTTTGACATGACCTACGGCGAGTACGTGAAATACATCGCGTACAAGGATGCGCGCTACCGCGACATCCTAAGCGACTACAAAAAGTAAATAACTCTGCACGCAAGCCATCATATTGTCGACCGGCCGTTTGGTGGAGATTGAACTTGCTGCAATAAACCTTGTCGGCCTAGCCATTTCTGCGATGATAGGCCGGTTTGCGTACAGCGGCTATGCGACCATCGGCAGCCCAAACCTCCTGCGCCTCACCTTGGCGTTTGTCTCCATAGCCGCCGGCTTTGCTTTGATAATAGGCTCCCTCTTTGCCTCGCCTGACTCCGCCCACGCAATCGACACTGCCGGCCTTGCCGCGCAGGCGGTGGGCTACTTTTTCATAGCCATGTCTCATGGGCTCAAGTCGTCGTTTGACTTTGCTCCTCAGAGGAGCGCCGCCCTTGCCCTGATACCGTTAGCAGCTTCTCCATTTGTAATACCTGGAAATTCAATAGAACATATTATCAGGTCAATTTCTTTTATTCTACTAGTATATGTGTCAATTGAAACACTAGCATCATATATGCAGAGCATGAGGACCAATACCCTCATGATTGGTTCTGGACTTGGCACCCTAGCCGTAGCGGAGCTTTTGGCGTGGTACGATTTCATATTCCCAGGCACATTCATCTATCCTGCCATGGCGGCCAAGGTAGCCGGCTTTGGCCTCATGTTCATACCGTTCTCAAAATTCGGCCTGACAAGCGGCCTTGGGAGGCTAAAAGAAAATGCCTAACAACAACAGGACCCACATCAGCATCATAGCCGACATACTGGACACTGCAAGGCAGTACAGCTACGAGGGTTATGACAATGGCAGTGGAGCGCCCGTCACCCACCTCATTCGCAAGGCAAACGTGCCCCACCGGCGCCTCTCGTCCATAGTTTCAGACCTAAAGGCGTACGGCCTTCTCGATGAGGCGCCGGACTCGAAATACCGCATCAGCGAGAAGGGCATGGAGTTTCTAAAGTCGTACAACCAGTTCAAGGGCTTTGCCGAGAACTTTGGGCTGAAGATATAGAGAGAAACGTACCACAGGCCTCTTGAGGCTTAAACCTGCCTGCAATCAAATCGATGCCAAGTAAATGAGCTATAGTTCTTGGGACTTGGCTGTGCAAGCTTCTTCTTTTTTGCAAGATGCATGTATGTGAAAAACATCTCAGGTCTTGGTCTCTGCGCTTGCCCTAAAAGAAGGAGGATGTTTTTCTCTATTGCTGCGGCTATCATTGCCGTCGCTACTGCTGCCGTCCTTGCGGATCGTTACAATAATTGTATTGTGGTGCTTTGCAATATGCTCGATTGCAAGTACAGCTAAATAGTATACCGCTGGCGTAAGCTGGATGGTAAACCTGTAGTCAAAATTGCTCGTGTTGGCGCTCCAAAATGCAAGAGATGCCAGAAACCACGCAATGAAAAGATAGTTAAACTTGTCCGTGTAGGTCTTCCTAAAAATAAATGCAACAGGGACAAGCAGGAAAACCAGGCCCCAGATGTTGATCGAATTTGCTATGTAGAACGGCGAGAGAAGGAGGCTGAGATTTGTATCCTTTGCTAGTGCCGTCTCAAACGTGCCTGTCCGAAGGTACACTGCCAACACTATCAAAGCGAAGGTTGGTACGGCGCCGATGATGGTTCTGGCTGCAAGCCTTATGTCCTTTCGAAGGATTGACGCTACGATAAAGATGGCAACTGCGGGAACGATTATCGGGTATCTTGATGCAAAAGTAAGGGCTATGGCTATGCCTGCAAAAAACCACCGCCATCCTTCTCCAAAAGCAATAATCTTTTGTCCACTCTCTTTTTCTTCTGATGCGCCTCTTTTGCCTGCCAGCAGGTACAGCGTTGTGACTAGAAAGAAGAGGGATAATCCTTCTGTGAGGATCTGGCTGCTGTTAAAAAACAGGGTCGCATTTAGCATAGTGAGGGCGACTACGCCAAACGCAAAGAGCTTGCCCTTGTGCCTCCCAAGCAGCGCGTACAGGACAAACCCTGCGCCGACTGTAAAAAGGGGCTGGATATACTTGATAATCTCAAAATTTTCTGTTCCGGCTATTGTCCAGATCCCTGCGATAATCCATGAGAGCAGCGGCGGCCTGAAACCCTCGTAGAGCGGCACGTTGTCGCCGGACAGCCAGCCTCTTGCGTTTAAAAGATATACTGCACCATCCCATATTGGCGTAGCTATTACTGTAGACGCATAAAAGAAATAGTAAGCCACAAGCAACCCCATGAGAGCTATGCATGCAATATCGATTTTGCTCATAGCCGGCAATTTTCCAAAATGTCTGCCGCCTGCGCCCTTCCCTGAGATGGAGGTAAAGCTATTGTCGTTTCTGCTGCCGTCATCATTATTTACGGCCATACAAAGATACCCTCCTCATCCTTTCTGTGATGCTCGTTAGACTTCCTCTACCTCGGCAGTTCCTGTTATTATTACTATTTGCCTGTCCCATCATTGTCCGTGAATACCACCTTTACCGATTGTCCAACCCAGCGTTGGTTTCCCGCACTGTCTGTCGAGCGCACCACAATCTGATGTGTGCCCTCAGACGTGATCAGGATTTGATACGACCATGACGACCAGTCATCCGGTTCGGTCGAACCAGGCTTGGCTAGCTGATATGGATACAGATTGTCTACAACTACCTCGACCTTTGTAATCTTGGCAAAAGACTCGTCGCCATCTTTAGCAAATGAAGGAGACAACAATCGCCCCTTTACGCTGACAAGAACTCCTGTCGAGGGTCCTGATATTGTATCTCCTGCCAACGGCGAAACAATTTCAATCGATTGGGAGTTTGCCAATCGATAGAGGTGAAACGTAAATTGGTCCGATTTGTAGCTGGACATCTTTTGAAAGTCCCCGTTCAGCAGCTTTAGTCCCTGCGAGCTAAAGAGCGGCCTTAGTTTCGGTTCGTCGGCCTTGTTTTCAATTACGATAAGATACTCCGACTTTTTTGACTTCATAAAATCTACCAGTGAAGGCTCTGACGAGACTCCGTAAGGTGATACTGCCCGAAGGCCGGTAAAGTATGTGATGTGCGGTCCATTGGAAGAAACCGTGACGACTGTGCCCTTGTCGTGCGGGATCGTGGCGGAAATCTCTTTTACAGTAGGGATAAATTTTGCATCATTGAGAATAGATTCCCTAGTTTCCTCGCGTATTATGTTAAACTGAAAATTCACTACGCTAATAACTGCCAGTGCTACGGCGAATATGGCCAACAGCGAGCCTACCTTCTTGCTCGTGGACCCTTTTCTGAACATTGCCAGGCCCGCTGCAATAGTCCCCTTTGTTGCTCCTATTGGAGCCTGATTAATCCTACCTGCCCCAAAGATGGGATTTTTCTTATTATTATCTAAAGTCAAGCCCGTAGCCGCAGCGAGGTTCATCGTGCGTATGTATTTTAATAATTATGCAGTCTGCGTCCATAATTCTTAATTATCTGGTGAGCGATTTTTTCGCCAGAAAATGCGAGAAACCATTTTGATATCAATTATTGGCGTTTTGCATTATACTACACCCTATTCAGGAATATCTGTTATGAATAGCGCTGTTACGCATTCTCCAGGCGCTAAATCCATGGCATCAAAGGAAAAAGCAGCAGTAATGGCAAGACGCACTCGCAGCAACAACGACTGCTGGTGTTAATAATAAATGACACTTCAAAAGCCACTGTTAAAGCTCTCATTAATCCTTCCCACATATAACGAAGCTGAGAACATTATCAAAATTCTAGAATCTATAGAGGATGCTCTTCCTGAGACCATGACCTCCGAGGTTATAATAGTTGATGACAACTCTCCTGACGACACTGGTAAGATAGCCGAGCAATATGCAAGTCAGAAAAGAGGCAACAACAGGGCACTCTCCCTTAAGGTCATACATAGGGCCACCAAGGGCGGGCTGAGTTCTGCGATAGTAAGGGGGATACATTCTGCCCAAGGTGAAATTGTTGTCGTTATGGATAGCGACTTTTCACATCCTCCACAGATTATTCCGGAAATGATAAAGAAGCTGGAGGGCAGTCCCCCGGTCGATATCGTGGTCGCTTCCCGGTATGTGCGCGGAGGTTCTATAATTGGGTGGCCTTTTAAGCGCCGGTTGCTAAGCAGGGGCGCGACCAAAATCGCCCAGTATGGGCTTGGCGTAAAAAAGGTCAAAGACCCGATGTCTGGTTATTTTGCCTTTAGGCGGCAAATCGTCGAAGGCATAGAATTTGACGCAATAGGGTACAAAATACTGCTAGAGATCCTTGTCAAAGCAAAAAACCCCCACGTCAAAGAAGTTCCTTACACTTTTACCAACCGCACATCTGGCGCAAGCAAGCTCAACCTCCCCGTCATCTTTGACTACGTCAAATCAGTGTGGAGGCTTTACAGATACGGGAGATCCATCTCGGCAAAGGAAAAACGGGCTTCTGTCAAGTTTCTTTCAAAAGCTGCAAGGTTCTACAGCGTTGGCGCCACCGGCCTGCTCGTAAATTATGCGTCATCATTTATCCTGAGCAGCCTGTTTCCAAACCTGTGGTATCTGCATGCAAGTGCAGTCGGCATTCTGCTCTCCATCACTTCCAACTTTTTCCTGAACAAGGTGTGGACCTTTGAGGATCGGGGGTTTGAAATTCGCAAAACAGCCAAGCAGTATGGTTTATTCCTGGGCTTTAGCACGTTTGGAGCGTTAATCCAGATCGGCGCATTGTATTTGTTGGTAGAAACCTACCACATCAGTTACCCATTGTCACTGGTTCTGGCGGTCCTTGCAGCATCAAGCAGCAACTTTCTGCTGAACAAGAAATGGACGTTTAATGAGCGGCTTTTGGATTGAACACTTGCAGGAGTGCAAAAAAAGAATCAAGAATTGTAAATCAGTTTTTTAATGGCTTTTTGGGAGAGGGCGACCCGAGCTAGATGATGCGATGCTACTACTACTGCTTGCCAAGCAGTCATTTGTACCATGCTTAAATCTCTATGCCGCCATAGTACACCATGATGGCAAACGCACTAGAGAGGGTGAAAAGCGAGCTTCTCTCGTGGCCTGGAGTGGAAACCAAGACCCACAGGTTTGGCGGGACCGAGTTTGACTTGAACGGCCGCGAAATGGGCCACATGCATGGCTCTAGCTGGGCCGACCTGCCGTTTCCGATGGATGTAAGAAAAGAGCTGGTTGAAAAGGGAAAGGTATCTCCGCACCACATCCTGCCAGAGTCCGGCTGGGTGACGTTTTACGTCAAAAGCGACGAGGACGTGCAGGAACTCATCAAACTATTCAGGATGCAGTACGAGAGGCTAAACAGCAATAACAAAAAATTACAACAACCGCAATAAAAGCCGCGGGGACACCCGTCTATTCGTCCCCGTCGTCATCGTCGGAAGTATCTTCGTCTTCTTCGTCTTCAAAGTCATCCTCAAAGTCATCGTCTTCTGACATAGCCACCAAAATAACCGAATAGAGGATTATTATAAGGATTACTTTACTTGACACAAGTTGCCGGTTGTTGCCTGCTGCTGTCGAATTTCTTGAACGACAAGACGACATCGCGCTGACTTCTTCACTATCACATTATCAACACTGTTTTAAGAAATGTTGAAGAAATCATACAGGATACAGGAATGAGGGCAGTAGTTTATCATGGACCAAAGGATGTGCAGATTGACGATGACAGGCCCAAGCCACGGATAGAGCATTCAGAAGACATTATCTTGAAAATAACCAAGACCGCGATATGTGGTTCAGACCTGCACCTTTACCACGGCAACATAAAAGGCATGGAGCCGGGCCAAGTGCTCGGCCACGAGTTTGCTGGGATTGTCGAGCAAGTCGGCGACAGGGTGGAGGAAGTCAAGCAAGGCGACAGAGTAGTTGTCCCGTTTAACATCAATTGTGGCCGCTGCTGGTACTGCCGCCATGGACTGTGGTCCCAGTGCGACCGGTCAAACCCCCAAGGGGAGCTTGGGGCTGTATTTGGGTACGGCCAGAACATGGGAGGCTATGACGGCGGGCAGGCAGAGTATGTCAGGGTACCTTACGCCAACACCGTCCCTCTGAAAATCCCGGAGAACCTGAGCGAAGAGCAGGCACTTTTTCTAAGCGACGTGTTTTGCACGGGATATTTTGGAGCCGACATGGCAAACGTGCAGCCAGGGGACGACGTTGCGGTGTTTGGCGCCGGCCCTGTCGGCTATTTTGCAGTAGTGAGCGCGTTTTTGCGCGGTGCAGCAAGAGTTTTTGCCATCGACCACTGGCCTGCAAGGCTTGACAAGGCAAAAAAAGCAGGAGCCGAGCCGATAAACTTTGACCAAGAAGACCCAATCAGCAAAATCAAGCAAGAGACCAAGTGCAGGGGCGCAATATGCATAGACGCCGTCGGTTACGAGGCTGTGGGACACCACCTGCACGACAACAGCGCCAACCCTGCGTACATACCGCAAGACTCGCTGCAGGTGATAAACTGGATAGTGCAGGCCGCAAAAAAGTTCACCACGGTTGGCATACCCGGGGTATACCTGACAGAATATGCCGACTTTCCTTTAGGTCAGTTCTTCCAGAGGGAGCTTCAGATCAAGATGGGCCAGTGCCCGGTGAAAAAGTACAACGAGCAGTTGCTTCACCTCATTGAAGTCGGAAGAGTGGACCCGACACAGCTAATAAGCCACAGGATGAAGCTTGACGAGGCGCCAAAAGCCTATGACATGTTTGACAAAAAAGAAGACGTGACAAAGGTCGTCATGACGCCATAGACACGCTGCTGTCTTGGGATTTTTGTTGTTGCTGCTTGTATGAAGGAAAAGAAGCGCCAGCAGCGTCATACATTCCAAGCTCTTGCCATAGTTTGGTCAATACAAGCGGAGCATTTGCCGAGATGAAATTTACCATCGCTACCTCTTCTTGCAGGCTCTCCTGAAGGGCAGGAACGATCTCTTTCAATCCTGCCTTTTCTGCCATCTGCATGAGCATCTTGTACGACGTGACCTCTGCATTCTCTATTATTGCGTCTTCTTTAGTCCTGACAAGTTCCTGCTCTGCAACAGACATTGGCGCGTTCATTGGCTGAAACGCTGGCAGGGTGGCCTTTGAGCTGGTAGGCTGACCGCCCATTTTGGAAATGGCACCCTTGAGCCTGTTTTGCTGCTGGATGGTCTGCTCCAGATGGTATTGCAATTGCTGCTTGGCTTGTTCTATTGGCGTTTCATCCGCTCTTGAGCGGATCCTCTCTGCGGCTGCGTTTTCCATGGCTAGCGCCTCGTTGAGGTACTGGACAAACTTTTCATTGTTATTGTTGTTAATAGCCGGTGGACTTGACATATTTCTCTCTCTGGTTATTTTAACCAAGGCAAATCGTTAAAGAGTTGTGCACACTCATTGAATAATATAACCTGAAATAAAATTTGCTTTTTTCCAAAAAATATCACGGCTCTGGTACTAAGTTCAAGAAGCTTGACACTATATTAAATAAAAGAACGCTATGCCGTCAGAAATTTAGGTGAAATGTAACATCGCCAACTCGATTTACCTCCATAATACATTTTGCAGTACATGCGCCGAACGGCGGCCGCTAGGAACGGTTTACTGTCCTGTCTGTGGTAGAAAGGTGCGAACCAGAAGCTTCCATAGCAAAAAATAGCGAATTAAAAAAGAAGCTACCGCGTTTGTTTATTTTTTTGTTTGATTGTATTCCCAAAATGCTGGTTGTATCATTTTTCCAGCATCGCGACATATCGTAAGCTTTTGTGCATGTGTACCTGTCTGTTAAAACAAAAGGAAAGGCCAGCAGAGTGGCCTTGGTTAAACTGGCACTTTAGACGTTACATTATGCTGCCGCAGAGTACGATGTCGATGATGGTCCTTCTCCTCCTCTTTCCATTACTCTTTCCTGCGTCTCTGGTGTCGGGCCTGACTCTACGATTATCTCTTCATCCACAAGGTTCTTTGTCGGGATCACCACTGTTCTTCCCTCTTCATCCTTTATTATTACGCTAAAGGCACCGACTTCCTGTACAACGCCTCTGTGCTGGTTAACGGATATCCTCTGTCCCTGCTTTATGGCCGGCTGTATGAGCGTGTTGCCCTTTATGAGCGAGGGGATTGCTTCTCTTAGTCCGTATGCAAGGCCCACTCCAAATCCGATGGCAATTGCAGCTGCCAGACTCCAGATGAGCGCGCTAATCACTGAATTCAATATTTGCTGTCCAATGCCCAGCTGCGTGACTGCCACTGTCAGGACTATGGCATAGAGTATTCCGGTTATGGCAAGGCCAATTGTCTTTCCTGCCATGATTCCTCTCCTTGGTAGCTCCCTCTGGACCCAGCTTCCGACGAAATCTGCGAGAAGCGAGCCTATCACCAGCACAAGCAGGAATGCCACCACGTTTGGAACCCATAACCATACACTGTTGATCGCCTGTGATATCTGCGGGAACTGCAGTGCATTTACCGCCGCGGCTATGAAGAAGAGGTAAATGAACCACTTGGTGGCCGTTCCAAAGATCCTCGACATGCTCCAGCCAGAGCTTACCGTCGCCTGTCCTATGCCGCTTTTGCTCCAGTGCTTATCTAGGTTGAGTGCCTTTATGACCCTGCTAACCACCCATCCTGCAATCTTGCCTACCAAGTATCCAATTCCAAGGAGAATTAGAGCTGCTATGATCCTTGGCAGGGCAGCTCCTAGTGTAGTCCCGAATTGGTTTAGCGAATTTACGATGGGAGTCGTCAGATCATTTGCTCCTGCTGCCTGAAAAGTAGTCAGGAGCGTGAGGATGCCCGAGATTTCGAAACTCATTGTTAATGTTTTATGGTTCCAAAGATATTAAGGAGTTTTTGGAAAATCAAAAATTTATATTTATATCACAGTAACACTTGGCAATTTCTAGGTAATTTTAAGTAATACTTCATATATCTTATATATTTATTATGATCAGCAAATGATGTCAGAGTTTGGCCGGATAGGAGAAGAAACGGGTTTTCATCGCCGGCCAGTCCGGACTAAGAAAAAAGAGAGAATCAAGACGTTTCTGACGTTGTTGTCTTTTTAAATTCTCCTCTCCCTCTGACGTTCTTCGTGTCTACCTTTTCGCTTCTGACCGTGTCACTTACTGTCTCTGTTTCAGTGACAGGCTCTTTTGTTACTACCACTTCTTCCTTGACATACGGTCGCTTGGTTACTTCCACTTCCTCGCTGGTTACAGGGACATTAACCTCTGTCCTTGATTCAACAGGCCTATCTGTAGTTTCAGCCATTGCTGTCTCGGCACCTGTTGTTGGCCTTCTCTCTACTCTGACCTCCTCATGCGTCACTGGAACCTCTAGTGTCTTGGTCTCTGTGACCGGTTCTTTTGCTATGGTCACTTCGCCTGTCTTGAGCCTCTTTGTAACGTCCAGTCTTTCTTCTATGAGTGGTATCCTTGTTTCAATGTCTGCAGGCATGCCCTCTCTCTTGTATCGACCATATTCTTCGTACTGCGGCGGAGAGTCTCGTTTAAATTCTGTCATGTCTACATTACCTGCATCAAACCACAGAGTGTGGCCGTCGTAGCCGTTGACAAGGTACTTTGGAATGTAGAATCTTTCTTTCTCAAGCGTGCCTCTTTGTGTCAGAACATAATTTTGTCCTACTTCTTGTACCTCTCCAAAATCACTATCATCTGTTCCTCTTGCTTCTTTCTTTATGACGTCGCTCCAGTCTATTGAGGATATTCTGTGTTCCATTATGTAGTTTCTTCCTTATTCTATTAATGACTATCGTCGATTCTATTGACTTTGACTATTGTTATTGCTTTATGCGCTATATGCAATGTACATCAATAGCTCAAAATTCATAAATGGCGCTCCAAGTGACATAAAAACTCATCAAGCATGTCCTAGTTTATTCTCGCTGTAAGAAACACCGACAGCGTGCGTATGATGCCTGCCCTCTATTACAATAGCATCATATTCAATAATCATGCCTGCCAATCATTACTCTGTAGGCATATGAGCGCAGAAAAGGAGCGGGAGAGGGATAACATTGCCGTTAGTGAAGCCTCAAAGCATCACTATTCATTAAAATCAATTCCAGACAATAGTGGCGATAGTAGGTAGTTGGTTAGTTTCCCTTTCATACATCAGATCAAAAATGAAGCGAAAAGATCCTAGTGATGCTGAAAAGGTAATCCCGCTCTCAAAACGCATCGTGGCCGAGTTCATTGGAACTTTTACGCTGGTGTTTGCCGCGGCAGGGGCTAGCGTGGCAGACACGCTCAGCGGGCATGAACTGGGCGCGCTGGCCGTAGTCGCCGCCCCCGGCCTTGCCATTGCCGCAATGATTTATGCCGTTGACAAGATATCCGGCGCGTACTTTAACCCCGCAATATCTATTGGCTTTGCCCTTACAGGGCATCTCCGAAAACGCGATCTGCCGTTTTACATTGCAGTGCAGGTAGCCGCCGCGATAGTTGCAAGCCTTGTAGTCGCATTTGCAATTGCTCCCTACGGCCATTCGGATGCAACGGGGCTCACAGTACCTCACACAGGCTGGCTAGCATCGTTTGTCATAGAGATCGTGTTTACGTTCATTCTGATGTTTGTCGCAATCTCGCTCAAGGAGGATGTAGGGTACAAGGCGTTTGGCGGCATAGCCATAGGCGCAGCGATAACTGCGCTTGGAATAATGGGGATGCCTGTTTCCGGGGCGTCCATGAACCCTGCAAGGTCGTTTGGCCCCGCCCTGGTGGCAGGAAATTTTTCAGACCAGTGGGTTTACTGGGTAGCGCCAATCATCGGAGCAGTGGTAGCAGTGCTTGCCTTTGAAATGGCAAAGGACAACAAAAAGAAGGCAGGCTGATGCGCAAGATGTAATGCGATATGATGTACAATATTGGCAAGTGTGCGAAAAAAAGAAGAAGCGTACCTCATTAAAATAATGACTGTGAAGCTACTGCATGACAGACGACGTAACCAGCTACGTAGATTGGAGCGAACTGAAAGGAAAGGAAGCAAGAGGAACGCAGGGTGATGTCGATCTGGGAGAAGTTCGGGAACTAGGCAGGAACTATATCGTGACGCAAAAGGGCAGGGTGAGCAGGGAAAAGTTCTACATCCCCAAGTACCTGGCAGTAGGATACGACGGGCACACCGTCTACTTTAACGTCACAGAGGCCCAAACGCAAAGATTCAGCCGGGAAGCCCCGCCCTCGTATGAAGAGTATGCCCAGTACAGGGTTGCCCATGTTCCTCCAGACATTGAAACCAGGGTTCACGTGATAAAGTCAAGGAGGACGGTTGATCCGACTAGGGAATCTCCTGTGCTTGACTGGGACAGCATCGTGCACAAGAACGTCCGCGCTGCTGACGGGGAGCCTGTAGGCAGCGTCGTGGCAGTCCTTGGAGACGCAATACACGTCGAAACGCAAGGGTCCAGATCCCAGTTCCTGATTCCAAAGGAAAGGGTGCAGGGGTTTGACGGTGCAGAAGTGCGTCTGGACGCTCCAGTAAGCGATCTCGGACAGTACGCGCGTCCTGGTCCTTAATTAGCGGCAAAGGAACTCGCCGTTTTTTATCATCATATTTGTTTTCTCTTTTTTTGAGATTGCGCTAAAAATTCAGATAAAAAAGTCAGGGCTATACCCGATTTCATCCCTGAACAAAGCTAAACAAACTTGAAATATTTGACTTCCAAAAGGCGAATATACAAATGAACCGGAAAATAGTAATAATAGCAGCAATCGAGTCGTGGCAGCTGCTGTTGCCGCTTCGCTTGTTCTACCATTGTCTGCTTTCACTTATGCAGACAATGGGATGATGAAGGATAAGGCTGGCCTTCAAAATAATAATACATCGTCGTTTCCCGCCATAGAACGTACATATGTGAAGGTAAACCCTTGGACAGTCCATGAGGTAAAAGACGGGAAAGCGCCGGCCCGGGTACGATGGCCGAACCTCCCGGTTCACTTGTCATCAACGAAAGCTACTCCGGGCTTGATTCTGAGCAAGGGATGGCTGTGCTGGATAACAATCAAAGCTTTTACATGACCACTCTGGATGGCAACCTTAAATCGGCATTTTTCAGCGAGCCGGACGGCACTGCAGTAAAATTTGCCGGCGTGACATTCACGTTTGCCCGACCTCTAAACATTCCGCTTCCCTCCAATCCCATGATGCCAGTAGTAGTCCAGTTCCAAGACGGTACTAGCGAAACTTTGTTCGTTCAGGTTCAGCGCGACCATCCAATGACCGTCTTGGCCTCGCACGGCGGGACAATAGCTGGGATAACGATAACGCAAGGAAACCCGCTAATGGCAGGCTTGGCAGGCGATCAGGGAAAAGTAAAGTTGTTGGTGAGTGCCAGTTAAATGCTGCAAAACAAAATGAGGTGCGCATTCTGCATCCTCCTCCTCAAAGGTGGGTCAAATTCTTCAGGCCAGCAAACTCTGACTTCAAGACCTCTGCACTCTTGTCTTGATAGAACCAAGACATTATTTTTACTGTCCGCAACGATCCTGATGACCTCGGTTATTGCAGTAGCGCCACTTCACTTGCAACAACAATTAGCATTTGCAAGTAGCAGCGATGCCGCCGCCACCGATAGCGACAATAATAGTACGTTCGTTGGTTCCAATTCTCAAATTATTGCCGCAACTACGAGCGTGCGCCCGGAATCGATAGCAGTGAATCCAAATACTGGCATCGTGTATGTTGCCAATTGGATAGATTACCTGGCCAATACTACCGGAGCATTTGGCGCAAGTGGATCAATTTCTGTGATAAACGGTTCTAGCACCGAGCTTATGTCTTACATAGCACTGGATGGTGCCCCGCTCAAGATGGCTGTTAACCCAAATACTGGCATGGTGTATGTAACCGAATCTCGCAACAATCTGGTGGCAGTGATAGATGGAACTGCCAACAAGGTAATTGACACAATAAGGGTTGGCAACAGGCCGGCCGGCGTGGCAGTCAACCCCAATACAAACATGGTATACGTCGCAAATTGGAACTACCCTGACGGGTTTGTATCTGTGATAAATGGCTCGACAAACAGCATAGTGGCTAATGTCACGTTGGGAACGGGCGCTTCGTACGGAATAGCCGTTAACCCGAACACCAACAAGGTGTACGTGGACAGTTTTGCCTATAGCAGGAACGGCTCAAATATTGTCTCTGTGATTGATGGAAGTACGAACAAGGTAGTGGCCAACGTCACGGTTGGCGCACTCAACTATGTTGTGAGGACAGGGGTATCCACATTTCCAGATGCTTTTAGATACGGTGTCGATATAGCTGTTAATCCCAAGACCAACATGATATACACGGACAACAATTACGTTTCAGTAATAGATGGCGCGGTAAACAAGGTAGTGGCCAATGTTACTCTTGATAGCCTTCCTCTTAGGGCAATATCCGTAAATCCAGAAACAAACCTAGTTTATGTGCCAAATTCTGAAGGGAATATTCAGGTGATTGATGGTTCTACAAATGAAGTGATGGGTATGATGAAACTAGGCGGGGTGATATCCGACGTTGTCTTTAATCCAAATACGGACAAGCTTTTTGTTGCCAGCGAAACATCTGTAAATAAAGCTTCAGTCATCATAACTGACGACAGCAATATTCAAAGGGTGCCTGAATTTCCAGCGTATTTCTTGACAATAATTTCATTGGCGATTCCGTTGGCGATATCGGTTGGATATGCGCGCTACAGAAAACTTTGTTGAACCTGCAGTATACGCGTTGTCATTATGGTAATATTATGGCTGCAGCATACGCTTGCAATTTTGGCTGGCTTGCAGCATCTGGATGAAATGCATGAAGGGCCTATCCGTGCTACAGCCAGGATAGGAACCCCTCGTGCTTGTACATGCGACGACGATGACAACGGCAGACTATGCCGTTCTCTGACAACATGTGGGTCTGCATCGAATAAAAGAATCGCTTAACTTTGTTCTTGGAGAAGTTTTCAAGCCAGTCCTACTCTAAATTTCTAGAGTGAAATTATCGCGTCCAAATGTTTCCCAAATAATTAAAACCAGTATTGCGACGATTGTGTGATGACCAAAACAACCATAACAGCAAACAAGAAAGTGTTGACGTTCGTGCTGTTGGCGTTGGGCGTCGCAATGATAGGATCAGTAATGGCAGCGCCGACTGCTGCATTTGCTGTTGGCGGCGACCACTACGACCATCACGACCACCATGACGATGGGCATCATCACCATCATCATCACCACGACGGCGACCACGACCATCGCCATCACCACAAGCACCACGACCACGACGATGATTATGACTGGTAAGACAGCAACAAAAGCGTGATGCGGAAAAACCCAGAGAGTGATAATTGTAAGAAGAATTATCACTCTGCATCTTTTTCAAGTTGTAAGGACGGCAGCAACCTCTCACAAAATAATCTGATTCTTAAAAATCGGCTGGGCAGGGGACAACAGAAAAATTTGTGGCTGTCTTTTTTTTGCCTAAAATCGACTTTATCGCTTCAAAAGAATGCGGATAATAATTATAATTACATCCGCAACCGAAGAGTCACAATAGCTACTCTTTACTTTGTCATTATGACGCAGGTGCACACCCCTATCTCGCAGCGCCTTACTTCTTTTCCATCCAGCTTGGTGAGCACATAGCCGTGGCGCTCAAGAGGGTGGAGGCACTTTTCGCACAGGGGACCGTACATCATATCGGTCTAGCTTCACATCGCCCGTCCATAAGTATTCCAGTCAGCTTTTTATATACACGTGGTGGTTTCTGGATAACAGTAGAATTAGTTATGGGCCGAGTCGAAAAGGGAGTCTCTTGCAGCGTCAGCGGCTGCGAAAACAAAGCGGAACGTTCGATAAGCGGAAGCAAGGCCGCAATGGCCCCGGACATGGGCCTCAACAGTTCAAAGCACGTCTACCTTTGCCACGAGCACTACAAGGAATGGAAAAAGGCCAGCAAGGAAGAGAGGGAAAACGAGAGGGCCAGATGGGGCTAATACACTATAAATTAGCATAAATCCGTGATCAAAAGCGATATGCGTCTGCTGCAACTTCATTCTGATTTTATCGAGTACGAGCCCATCGAGAAGGAGATCAAAAGCGCCGAAGAGATACAGTCAAAGGCCAAGGTGAGGCTGGAAGACCTCGTAGTCGCGTTTGTTGCAGTGGAGACCGGCGACGACGAAAGCGTAGCCAAGGCGGCGGCCGGGGAGATAAAAAAATACATGGACACTGTCAAGGCGTCAAGGCTTCTTGTCTACCCGTACGCGCACCTGAGCTCCGACCTTGCGGCACCTGATGTAGCGGCAGGCGTTGTCAGGGCGGTTGAAAGCTACGCCAGAGAATCAGCAAGTGAAGTGCACAGGTCGCCCTTTGGATGGACCAAGTCGTTTAACATAAAGGTCAAGGGCCACCCGCTGGCTGAAAACGCCAAGGCAATTTCAAAGCAGGCAGGCGCTGCAGAGGAAGTCCACCTGCACGAGCACGACGAGGGAAAAGAGTCGACGGCGCTAAAGAACGAGGAGAAGCTGAAATCATTCTGGTACATACTGCAGCCAGGCGGCACGCTGACCCCTGTAGGCGAATACAAGTTCAAAAAGCAGGATGCAAGCCTCCAGACGCTTGCAAACTATGAAATTTCAAAGAACCGCGCGGTGAACCAGCAGCCCGAGCACGTGCGCCTGATGAAAAAGATGGCCATTGCCGACTACGAGCCGGCGTCCGACGTTGGCAACATGCGCTTTTACCCAAAGGGCCGGCTGATGAAGTCGCTCATCGAGCAGTACGTGACGCGCAGGGTGATGGAGTACGGCGGCATCGAGGTTGAAACGCCAATCATGTACGATTCAAAGCATCCGTCGATGGAGAGCTACTTTAACCGCTTTCCTGCAAGGCAGTACAACATCCAGTCTGACAACAAGCAGCTGTTCCTGCGCTTTGCGGCGTGCTTTGGGCAATTCCTGATAGCAAAGGACATGAACGTATCGTACAAGCACATGCCCTTCAAGCTCTATGAACTGACGCGCTACTCCTTCAGGCGGGAAAAGTCCGGCGAGCTAGTCGGCCTGCGCCGGCTGCGCGCCTTTACGATGCCGGACTGCCACGCGTTCTGCAAGGACCTTGCGCAGGCAAAGGAAGAGTTCCGCAAGCGGTTTGAGCTTTCGATAAGCGTGCTCAACGCGCTCGGCCTCCAGAACGAGGATGTCGAGATGGCAATCAGGTTCACGGAGGATTTCTGGAACGAGAACAAGGACTTCATCACAGAGCTGATAAACAGGTTTGGCAGGCCGGTGCTTGCAGAGGTGTGGAAGGAGCGCTTTTTCTATTTCACGCTAAAGTGGGAGTTCAACTACGTCGACGGCCTCGGCAAGGCGTCCGCGCTTTCAACCGACCAGATAGACGTCGAAAACGGCAAGCGCTACGGAATAGAGTACGTCGACGAGGACGGCACGAAAAAGAACCCGATAATACTGCACAACTCGCCTTCGGGCGCGGTCGAGCGCGTGATGTACGCGCTTATGGAAAAGGCGGCCAAGGTTTCAAAGACGGGCGGCATACCGTCATTTCCGCTGTGGCTTGCGCACACACAGGTGCGCATCATTTCAGTGGCAAAGGAGCACCTGCAATTCTGCGACAACCTTCTTGCGCAGCTGTCTGCAAACCAGATTCGCGCCGACGTTGACGACAGGGACGAGTCTGTGGGGAAAAAGATCCGCGAGTCTGAAACAGAGTGGATACGCTACACCATTGTCATCGGCGACAAGGAAGTAGCCTCTGGCAAGCTGGTTGTGCGCGACAGAAATGAGGGCAAGCAGCGTGAAATGACCGTGCAGGAACTGATAGACGAGGTAAAGGCGCAGACAAAGGACAAGCCCTATCTGCCGCTGAACCTGCCCAGGTACGTTTCGGTCAGGCCGCAGATAATGGCCTAGATAACGGCCAAACCAGTATGTCACTCTGCCGCATCATAAAAGAAGTAAGTGTTGTTTGACGTGTTCCACTGGAAGTACGCCCCTCACCCCCTGCTAGCGTGCATACTTGCGCGCTAGTATCCGCAAAAGCGTTTGGGTGGCAAGCGCGCCTTCCCGGTAGTCATCATTCTTCAGGCCGACTTCGACCATGTCCATACCTATCAGCCTGGCCGATGGATGTACTGCCTTAATCAAGCGCAACACTTGGAACGGGTCGAGGCCGTACGGCTCGGGTGTTCCTGTACAGGGCACGTACGGAAGATCATAGGCGTCAATGTCAAACGAGATGTAGATGTTCCTGCCTGCCGTCTTTTTGGCAAGGAAATCCGCGACTTTGTCAAGGTCGTCATGCACCTGCCATGCATCAAACGTTGTCACGCCATTCTTGATAGCAGTATCGTTTTCCTCTCTATCTGTCTGGCGGATGCCTATCTGCACGAGATCCTTGCCCGGTATGTATTCTAGCAAATGGTAAAAGGGCGTCGTATGGCACATTTTCATACCTTCGTACTCGGCCTTCATGTCGCGGTGTGCGTCAAAGTGTATGACAAACGGCTCTTCGCCTGCAAGCACCTTTAATTGATAGTATGAGAGCGTGTGCTCGCCTCCAAGCATAACTGGGATCTTGCCATTTTCCCGCAGAGTCGATACAACCTGCGGAATCGTCCTATCAAGGTACGCAAACATAGTTTTTGCGCCCTTGTTCTTTGGTGGCATTTTCAGATCGCCAAGGTCAAATATAGAGCTCAACTCGTAAACGTCGGCCTTTTCGTCCAACACAAACGTTTCTATCTGCCGGGCAGACGTGAGCCTGATTGCTTCCGGGCCCCTTGCTGTGCCCCTGCCAAACGACGTAGTCGCGTCAAGAGGAACGCCGTAAACTGCAACTTTTGCTTCCTGAAATGAGATCCTGACCGGCGTATCGGCAAAACTATAGCCTGCCTTCGTCTTTTCCGGCACAACGAACAGGTCGAAAAAGCCTTTATCCAAATCCTCTTTTTCTCAAAAAGCGCGGATAATAAACCTACTACTACTATACTGAAGGCTTGCTCCAAAAGAGCTCGTCAAGGCTCTGCTGGCGGGGCTTGCCCAACACCGACTTGAAGTCAAAGCTGAGCGCTCCAAGCACCTGATCGAACGTTGACTCCATAGCCTCCAGGTATTTCTCTGTGTCAATCTCTTCGGGCTTGGCAAGCTCTACCGGCTTGACCCCGTCGCCGTTCTTTGTCTTGACGTACGAGATGATGTCGCCGGCCTTGATCTCCTTGCCCCTGTCTGCAAGCAGTTTTGCCGCCTTGATGTGCTGCGGCAGGCCCTTGTAGGTCTCTATCTGAGAGGCTTTGCCGTCCATCGTCTTGACAGAGTTTACTTTTTTGCCATAGCTTGCAAGCGACTTGTTTATCATGACGTTGAAGCTAAGGTCCGGCGTCGGGATCTTGTGCGCCTCCAGGTTCTTGGCGTCGCGCTGGATGATGTTCTTGATGCTCTCCTTTGCGCTTTCAAAGTCCTTCTGGGAGCCGACCCTGCCAAGTATGTTGAGGATCTCGTAGAATGCGTTGCGTATGAAGGGAGGCGTGTGCGACTTTTTGCCTGTCAATCCTTTGACGTCTACCGTGCCGTCCGGCAAGACGCCGAGGTAGTTCTTTTTCAGGTCGCTGAAAACGACGTAGCGATACTGCTTGTCTATTTCCAGGTCGACTCCAAGCTGGTCCTTAGCCCACCCGACTACCTTATTTATTGACTCTTGCGAAGGCTCTTTGAGAAAGAGCGAGTCGGTGTCGCCGTACACTACTTCGATGCCAAGCTCCTTGCACTTGTCTATAGTAGCATTGATGGTGTTCCTGCCGATTGCGGCAGTCGCGTCGGCGACAGGCAGGCAATACAATGGAAATATCTCGGCGCCCATGACTCCATAGCTTGCGTTCAAAATGACCTTGATAGCCTGGCTTACCACGTTGTAGAGCTGGCGCTCTTGTGCAGGGAGCGTCTTGTCCTTTGAGAGGAACTTGTAATAGTTGACCCGCAGGTCACGGAGCGAGCCGATAAGAAGCGACGAAAGCCCTTTTCTCTGCTGGCAGACCCAGTGGGTTGTGCCCTCTATCTTGCCTGTTTCTCTGCACCGCGGGTGCACGCAGTTTATCGTCTCGTACGAGAGGTTGTGCACCTTGATGATGCTTGGGTATAGCGACGCAAAGTCAAGGACGACGACATTAAAGTGGATGCCCGGAGTCGGCTCGACTACCTCCCCGCCGCGATACTTTTTCTCCTTGATGACGGCAGCGGTGGACGCAGTGCCTTTCTCATGCAGCTCGTCTGTCCGGGGTATCAACTCGTTTCTCTGCCTGTGCTCGTAGTACAGTATGCCCCTGATCCACTGGTTGACTCCAAAGCGGGCAATGTCGTCGACTGACAGGCGCCCTATTCTCGCAATGACGACCAACAGCTTCATGAGCAGGTTGTCGCCAAAGCTGGTTAGGCGGAACGTCAGCTCGGCGTCTTTCATGCAGTATTCCGCAAGCGTCTGCATCGGAAGGTCGCTTATGTCGCCTTCAAATTCCAGCTTGCTGTCTTCTAAAAGCGCCTCGCAGATGGCATTGAGCGTGAATTCCGTGTATTTCCGGCTAAACGCGTAGATCTGTATAGAGCGGTTCTGGAACGTGCGGAAAAGGTCGATGTGGATGCCGTGGCGTATCCCCACCGGCTCGGCCTGCATTCCGTGCTTGATGAACGACTCTTTCTTGATTATTATCGGAACGGCGTCCCTTGGGATTGCCTTGCCGTCGCTACTGATGCGCGCGTCCTGCGAGCGCGCATAAAGGTACGGAAGGTCAAAGTCGTCGCCGTTGAACGTCAGGATTATGGGATAAGAGTTGATTATCGCAAAGGCTTTTTCCAAGAGCTCTTTTTCATTCTTGCACACCTCGGCTTCCTTGACGAGGGGCTTGCCGTTGTCGACCATGTTCTCGCCAAGCACCAAGACCTTGCGCAGACCGTCGCTTCCCGCAAAGCCCACTGCGGTGACGCGCCTGTCGTGGTCGCGGGGCGTAGGCATCCTGCCTTCTTCTGACTCAACTTCAATGTCTACTGCAACCCTCTTGAGCTCAGGTATGGGCTGGTTGAGCAGGTTGGCCCACGTAGTCACGTACTGCCTGTATTCCTTGCCGCCCTCTCCTTCCTCCTTTATCTTGTCCCACAACAGGTTTTTGAGCTCAAACTCGACCTTGTCAGAGATCTTGTACATGTGCTGTTCTATCTTGTCGCCGTGCCTGACGTAATAGGTGCCCGGTATCAGGCCCCTGTCGTAAAGGTAGTTTTCATGATACTTGATGTCGGCCTCCCAGCAGCGCACCTTTTCGCGCAGGCTGTTGTCGGTGCCGCCTATTGAAAGCGGGTCCGGCGCAGTTATTTTTAGCACGTCAATTTCTTGGTCGGCGATTACGTCCTTTTTCTTCATGCGCTCGACCTTGTACTTTGTCTCCTTTGCTACTATCTGGTCAACCGTGTCGGCGTACTGGATCTTGCTATAGGCATACGGCACATGGCCTGTCCTGTCGCGCCAGTGGTAGATGACGTTGTCACGTGGGTCATAGAACTTTAGGTATACCTTTCTTTCCTCGCCAGAGTAAACTGCAGAAAGCAAAAGGGCCGGCCTGTCCTCCGGCATCTCGGGGAGATCGTCAAAGCGCTTTCTCCTTTCCTGTGTAAAAACTTCTTGCTGCGCCAATCCTCAATGACTCTCGCAACATATATCATATTAAACGTTTTACAGCCATCGTCATCATCATCATCATCGTTGTTCCAAGAACAAATATAGTCACGAGTGCGATCTTGTCTTGCGCTTGCACTACTCTGTCGCCGTGATAGGAGGCGGAATCCTCGGCACCTCGATTGCGTATTTCCTCTCCGGGCAGGCAAGGGACCCGGGCTCTGTAGCTCTGGTAGAACAAGAGCTTGACATAGCCCGGCATACTAGCAGCCGAAACACCGGCAAGGTGCACGCGCCCTTTCTCTACGACCCTGCAAAGAAAAAGCTGTTTGCCAAGGCCGCGTCGCTTGGCTTTGAAATGTGGGAAAAGTTCGCGCAGGCCCGGGGCCTTCCGTTCAAGCGCGACGGCGTACTTGAAGTGGCGACCGACGAGCGAGGCATGGACCGCCTGCACAAGTACATGTCATGGGGCGAGGCAAACGGCCTTGCCAAGGACGACTTGATGCTTCTGGACAAGGCCGCTGTCAAAAAGATGGAGCCAAGTGTGCAGTGCGAGGCGGCCATATACTGCGGCAAGGACGGCTCTGTTGACTATGGCTCGTTCTCACGCGCCCTCTTGCAGGACCTCCGGTCGTTTGGATGCGCAGTGCTCCTTGGCCACTGCGTCACGCGGATAGAAAATAACAGCAAGGCCGGCGCATACGTCATATCGACCCGGCAGGGCCGCAAGATTGAAGCAGAGTTTATCGTAAACGCCGCAGGTGGGAACGCGGTGGATATTGCGCACTCGATGAGCATCGCCCGGGAATACACCGACCTGCACTTCCGGGGCGAGTACTGGCAGGCGCCAGAACAGTACCGTGATTTGACTAGGCTGTCCGTGTATTCTGTTCCGCGGCATTCAGAGTATCCGTTCCTTGACCCGCACTGGATAGTGAGGGCGGATGGCAGGCGCGAGGTGGGGCCAAACGCCGTGCCCGTCTTTGGGCCGTACGCCTATTCTCTTGGCAGAAACATTGCAGACATGCTCCCCAAGATAATCGAGTCGTCGGCGACAGGCGCCCGCAAGGTGTTCTTTGACAGGCAGTTCCTGTCGCTTGCAAGCACAGAGCTGAAAAGCTCACTTTCAAAAACTGCGATGATAAACAGGGTCAGGGAATTTCTGCCCGCACTAAAGCCTTCTGCCTTTACCGAGCGGGGAACGGCAGGCATACGCTCGTCTGTCATTGACAGCGAAGGCAAGTTCGTCCCTGACACGCTCATCCTAAAACGCGATTCGTCTGTGCACGTGCTGAACTACAATTCGCCGGGCGCAACTGGCGCGCTCCCGATGGCCGCAAAGGTGGCTATGCAGGTGATAGAGGCAGGCGTGCTTGCAACAACCTCAACAGGCAAAGCCCTGACAATGTGGGACCCTGCGGAAATAGCACTTAGGATGTCCTGATGCGCATATGCGAACAAACTATGGTCTTGGTAGGCGAGGGACTGTAGATATGTCATGCAAGAACAATAATGAAAAAGATAAGCAACTCGTGTATTAGCTAGATGTTGTTGTCCATCTATCTGCATCCATTGCATCAATGGAATTCCTGATAGCAGCGGCTGCCAGCTGCTTATCTTCTGTTACAAAAGAAAGGTTATGAATCAGACAGTAGTGAAGGTAGCTTGCGTCATAGAAGGTTAGGTTTTCTTTCTTTGCGAGTTCAAATATGTCTAGTAGTAACGCTGGATTGCACTGATAAGTTAGAATGGTTATTTGCTCTGCAATCTTTTCATATGCGTGTAATAAGAGCTTTGTACCCTCTTCTGCTGATGGTCGAGGAGAAGAATCCTTTACATTTCTCTTTCCAAGAATATTCAAAACTGCATTACCGTATTCGTAGAATGTAAGGTCCAATATGTGGCATTTTTTGCTTAGTCTCTGGTATTGCTTGGCCTTTAAAATGTACAATAACGAACTAGTATCGAACAGAAAGCTATCTTTCTTTGTCATATGCCTGTTATCCCGTCGTTATTATCTTGCTTCTCTGCTTTTTCGAACTGCCGTTACAATATCTTGTTTGGTTACATCTTCTAGGACATCTGCAGCCTTCTCAAGCATCTTCTTGCGCTCTTCTTTTTGTAACTTTTCCAGTTCTTCTTCGACCTTTTCCTTTGCAATCTTTGAAACGTTCAATCCGTACTTTTTTGCTAAATCTTTTAGCTCCTTGCTTAGCCTAAAGCTTACCGTCTCTGTGGCCAACAATTCACTTTGTGTTGTTTACAATATAATGTTTACGCATGCAGTATACAAGTGTATGTTTTCAACAAACATCCCAACTATCCCAAGTATTTGTGTACCTGTGCTTTGGAGTTTTGATATATTGTTGAACATATGCCTGTGTATATGCTTGATCATTTTTAATTAGGGGTGTTAACGCTAGCAGTTGCGGTTGTGTTCAACGAGCTAATACTTGACGCCATTAAGAATAGGGAAGCCAAACTGGCACGTTTGAAAGACGCAAATCATAATCACATAATTGCAGAAGCAAAATCTCGCTGGGTAGCTCATGATGCCAAGCCACAAGTTTGCATGTCCGCAGGAGTAGATTCTAGCTGGAATAAGCGGGCACTACAGGGCTTTGACCTGTATGCGATAGCGGCAGTGGCAGTCACGAGCACAAACGAGATCATCGCAAAAGAGTGGGACAACGACATAGGTGGTTCCATCCGCGCCGAGCAGCTAGAATCAAGGGCGATGGAAATGGAGTCTTTAGTGGCACAAAAGGCTCACGCAAGCGGAATGGTGAAAATCGTGTGCGTAGATGGCTCGCTGATTTCGAGATTGCTAAAGAGCACGCCTAGTGTGGCAGTAGAGACTGTCAGAAAATATGGTGACGCCATATTCATCTCCAAGACATCTGAAAGCAGGTCGCAATTTGGCGCTCTGGGCTCAAGGGCAGGCGACATCTACTACTACCGGCAAGCGACCATGCAAGCAGGGTTTAGTGTGCCTGCGCAGGTTCAATCCAGAGGTGGATCTGTGTACGAAATCTACATGCGCCTTCGAGCTGGTATGCCTGTCCTTCGCGTAGAGCTAATAAAGGGATCCTCGTCTTCGTTTGCCAGTGCATCGGAGCAGGAAATAAGGAACATGATGGATCTGTTACGGTACCATTCTGTCTCTGGATATCCATACTGCTTGAAACTAGCGCACAAAAACTGCAAGATAAGCAATGATGATATAGACAGACTCGCAAGCATATACGGCTTGCAAAATGAACCCGGGGCGAGGGATGCGTTAAATGAATGATAATGATGATAATAAAAATAATTATGAACGGGCCGTAATCGAAGAGCTTGGGATACTCGTTGGAGTGGCGAAGCCCGACCAAGTTACAGTCGAGGCCAAGCGTCCGATAAGTATTGGTGAGTATGTTATTTTAAAATATGGAAGGGGAAAGGTCCTTGGTCTTGTTGAGCGCTCTTCTATAGCAAGCGACGCGCTTGGCTCCCACATCCGCAACTATGAAGAAGCATCAGAGAGCAGGTTGGTCGCACAGGCAAACCGTCATGACAAAAGCTACAAGGCCAATGTGCGCGTCCTTGGGTATCTCGATGAGTTGAAAAAATGCAAGGCCATAATTCCTGCGCTGCCGCCTGAACCTGGCACGCAGGTCTTTGAAGCCTCACCGGACGATCTACGTACTATATTTGCACCAGAAGGTCCTCAATGGTTGAGAATAGGGACTCTTTTACGTAACACCGAGGTCGAGGCTCGGATAAACATAGACAAGGTTGTCTCTAGGCATTTGGCAGTGCTTGCCATGACTGGGATGGGCAAGAGCAACCTTGTGTCGATGCTTGCAAAGGAGGTGGCCAAGGTCAACGGAACGATGGTGATTTTCGACTATCACGACGACTATTCTACGCTTGAAATGGGCAGGTGCATCAACTTGATGCCTGCCAAGATAAATCCAAGGATGCTTCCGGCAGACAAGCTGGCAGAGGTAATTGAGATTCAGGAAAATGCCACAAACCAGATTCATGTTGTAAGGCAGGCTCTGACAGAGGGCGTGCGCCAGAGAAAGGGAGATGATTTCTGGGATTCGCTTTCAGCAGGAGTTCGTGATGTCGGAGCGGAGGACAAGATCTACCGTGAGGCGGCCGCAAAAGTGGAGGACAAGATAGATTATGTGCGCAAGAAATTTGGCGGCATTTTAGATCCGGGCATGGCCGACCCACTTGCCCTGATAAAAAACGGCAAGATAAACATCATCAATCTCGTAGAACTGACAGAGAAGCAGGCCAACGTTTCTGTTTCGTATTACTTAGAAGAGCTGTTAGACGACCGCAAACGCGCCACTAGGCAGGCCAAAAACAAGTCGCCTTCGCAACAGGACATAAAGTCTCCGCCAAGGTTCACGGCGCCAGTGCTTGTAGTCATCGAAGAAGCGCACATATTCATCCCAAAGGACGAAAAGACGGAAACAAAGCACTTTGCATCCAAGGTTGCAAGAGAGGGGCGCAAGTTCGGATTGGGCCTTGTCATCGTATCGCAGAGGCCAAGGAGCATTGACGCCAACATCCTAAGCCAGATGGGGTCGCTTGCGGTAATGCGCATGATCCAGCAAGATGACCAGATGCAGGTGTCAGCAGCAAGTGAGGCCCTCAGCAGGGACCTGATAGACCAGCTTCCATCCTTGAATCCTGGCGAGGCGGTATTTGCAGGACAGTGGGTCAACCTGCCGGCCTTTGTCAAGGCAGACGAAGTAAGGGAGCGTAAGATAGGTGGAGACCAAAAGGCGGTCGAGCAGTGGGGTATGCTTGCGGAGGCAAAGGAGATGGCAAAAGAGTCGTCTGATTCGTACGTGCCCTCTGGCTACATACAGGAATAGGACAACGTGCATTGGAATGAAGTGGTGACTATGACAGTATCCCTTATTGTGATCTGTAAATAGCTGTAAGTGTATGTAACAAGTGCGCATATTTGGACACTACAACAATACAACTCGACAAAAGCGTCAGCGACAAATTAAAGGAACTCAAGCTATATCCTGGTGAATCTGCAACAAGGTTGTGGAGCGAATATAATGTCCACAAAGCCCGACGAGGGTAAATTGAGCGAAGGGACGATAATGGATATAGAGCAAAGTCTTGAGGATGCCAAGGCCGACAGAACACTGTCAATGAAGGAAGTCAAGGAAAGATTCAAGCTAAATGACGACTTCTTTTGACATAAGGTAGAAACGGAAACCATATTCAAACAGCTGCAAAAGCTTACTCTGAGGCAAAATATTTGTTGTAGTCATCAGATGCTGCTGCACGTTGAGGATGATCTGCTATTGTACGAGTGTTGACAGAGCTGAGTATGGCTTTGTTTAAAAGTTACTCGGCCATGTTCGATTAGACAACAAGTTCAGAATTCTGGCGCTAAACCTCTGGTTTTTTATACAACGCCTTAATCTTGGAAATGGTTAAAAATAGTTTAAAAGTTTACATTCGTAACGAAGAAGAAAATTCACTTCACTGCACACGCAAGAGACCAAGCAATAGCTCGCGGCATAGATCAATCAGAAGTAAGACGAATACTTGAAAAACCGGATGGAATTATATCTGATGCCCACGAGGGAACACGCCATTGTTATGGTAGAGCTATTGATCCGTACACGAAGCAGGAAAGGTATCTCATAGTCATCTACACAAATCTTAATAACTTTATTAAGGTCATTACTGTCATGTGGACTGATAAGGGAGGATTGCGGGCTCATGGCTTTGGTAACATTTGATCCTGACGCAAAGACGATGTATGTTTCACTTGAAAAGAAAAAAGTACGCATTGCCAAAACAATTCCTATGGGAGAGGGAAAATATCTCGACGTCACAGAGAATAACGAACCAGTAGGACTGGAAATTATTCTCCCAAGGAACGTCTCAGAAGAAGTGGTTGATGCAATTGTCAACCGTGGAAAATCCAAGATAGAAGTCAAACATTAAACTTGACTTCCAACATCTTTTTCAAGTCATAGAACCCAGATTTTTCGATGTTGCAATTACGACTGCGCACGAAGAAACTGAACCGCATAAAATATCATTACAGGATTAAAGGGCTGGTAACTACAGTACATTCAGTTTGTGCTGGAAGCAAAAATACAACATGCTTTTGTCTATGATGTTTCGCATGGGCAATATGTCTATATGACTAATGGGTGTCGGTGACTTTGCACCGGATGCTCTGCTGATGAACGTCGTGTATGGTTTGCCATCAGCCGAATAGTAGGTGAAGCTGAAAAGCACAGCAAGAATTCAAAACCTTTAGTTTAGAGAATATTGGATACAGAGCCGATCCTGAATGCTGGTCGCTCATGTTTCCGACCTTCACCTTGGATATTCGCAGTTTGGGCTTGAGGAGCGAGAGGAAGACGTTTACGCCACGTTTAATGAAGCTGTCGACATCTCGATAAGGGAAGGGGTGGAACTAGTTATCCTTGGTGGTGACATTTTTCATACTCCTCGGCCTAATGGCAAGGCCATAATCACGCTGGCAAACGCGCTTAAAAAACTCAAAGAAAAGCAAATCCCTGTGGCATACGTGCTTGGCGAGCACGACATCAGCAGGATGCGTGATGTACCACTGGCGCATGTATTTAGCAATCTCGGGCTTGCTAAAAAATTACGGCTAGACGAGCCTTTTGTTGTGGGCGACTGCGCGGTTTATGGTGCCGACAAGGAAAGACGCAGCAACATCGATGCGCTGCTCGAACGCCTGCATAATATCGAGAAGATGACAGGTAATCGAGAAAAGCGGAAGAGGATCCTTGTACTCCATCAAGGGCTTACCGACATGAACAAGTTTGCTGGCGAAATAAACTCCACAGACTTGCCTGCAGGATTTGATTATTATGCAATGGGTCACTACCACGACCATATCGAAAAGAGGTATCAGAACCTCGGCGGGGCGCTCTTGGTGTATCCCGGCTCTATAGAACTGACGCCTAGTGAGGGCATTAAAGAGGTGGACAAGGGTTTTGTACTGGTCGATATGTCCGGCCAGGAAGCCACCACCAACTGGGTTACACTCTCCTCCCGTCGACCGCAATTCTCCATGAATATTGATTATGATAGGCTTACCGAAGGTATTGATGACATCATTTCCAAGGCATCTTCGTTTGCAAAGAAGCCTGTGGTAAAGGTGCTTGTAGACGGCAAGAATCTTGATCCCAAGGTCATCGCAGCAAATTTGAGGCGACTGAACGAATCATGCCTCCACTATGTGTGGCAGCCTGCCGATGAGCAGCTATCGTCATCCTCCCTTGCATTTGATGAGCGGCCTGCAGACCTTGACGCAGAACTTCTAAGACTGGCTAAAGACGCGCTGGGATCAGAAGAAGCTGCCAACTTGGCAGTCAGAGACCTTTTGCCACCTGCAGCAGGCGGAAATGCCGGAGCCGTGCTTGACATTGTCTGGGATATTTTCAAGAAGAAAAGGTTGAGTGGAGATAATGATAATTCTGATGCTGCTTTAGCAGCGGCTGATGATAATAACAATAACAGTACCCCGCAGAATAATGAAGGAAAAGAAGAAGGAGGCGTCGTAAAAGGCCCATGATAAAAGATCTAGAGATGAAGGATTTCATCTCCCACAAAGACACCCGCTTGGAATTTGGCAAGGGGATCACGATATTTGTCGGCCACAATGGTGCAGGCAAATCTTCTGTAATTGATGCCATAACGTTTGCGCTCTTTGCAGAGCATATGAGAAGGACGAACAAGAACCTTGTAAGAAGAGGCTCTGGCACCGGCTCTGCAATGGTGAGGATGCGCTTTTCTCTCAACTCAAAGGAGTTTCAGGCTACACGGTCAGTATCTGCGGCAGGGTCGGCTTCTTTTTCCCAGCTAGAGCTTGTGTCAGAGGGCGGCAAGTCGGTCAGCAAAAAGCTGGCCGGGGGCGAACGCCGGCAGTTTGGCGAGTCAATGAGCGTCGAAGTTGCCAAAGTGCTGGGGCTAGACTACAAGAAGCTACAGGTGGCAGCAGTCGTCCAGCAGGGTGAGCTGGCAAGGATAGTGGAGGCGCAGCCCAAAGAGTTCAAGGAGCTTTTGAATGGGCTCATTGGCATCGACAGGCTTGACCTTGCCTTTGCCACGATGAAGGACGTCATCTCAGGATTTCGACTGCGCCTTAAAAGCGAGATTGCCCCGGACAGGGGCGGTTATACAGATGAGGACCTTCCCCGCGTGAAATCGCAAATATCAGAGGCAGAAAAAAAACTCGCTGAATCAGAGAGGCTTGCCGGAGAATACTTGGATGAAAAAGTACGCCAGGACAAGATGCTTCAGGAGATAGACAGAGAAATCGAGGCGATGGAGCCCCTTAGGGAGAAGGCAGCCGAGGTGCAGGCAAAAGAAAAGCGTCTTGTGCGATACATAGCTGAAAAGCGAGACCAGGTGGGCGCAGAACTTGCAAGGATGGAAAGGGTTGTCCGGGAGGCCAGAGGTGCTCTTGCCCTTCTGGAGAGAAAGGAAGAAGCCTGCATGAGGCTTCAGATGGTAAAGTACGAGCTCGAAGAGGTGCAAAAGCAGATCGAGGTAAAGGAAAGGCAGGCAGGCAAGCTCCGGGGATTTGTGGAATGTGCAAGCAAGATAAAGATAGTCGACGGGAGGTGCCCTGTCTGCAACTCTGTAGTTGTCTCCAAGATAAACGAGATGTTTGACGGCGAGCACATTCAAAGCGACATTCGCAAGATAGAAAATGACAAGTCAGCTCTGCAGGCAGAGCGAATAAGCCTAAAGAAGGAGGAGCAAAAGCTCACCGAAGAGGCCAAGGCCATCGCGGGGGCAGAGTCATTTCTCTCTGCCAATTCGATAAAGACCGTCGATGACGTTGTCAGAATAGAGTCGGAGCTTGGCCCAAAAAAGAAGGCGATTTTGCGTCTGCCAAAAAGTGTGGCAAGCGTTGGAAGCGACCCGTTGCAACTTGCAATCGATGAGGTATCCCGGTCGTTTGCCGACGAGATAGTGTCGCTTAGAGCGCTGACTAGGAGCTTTAGCATGGCCAGATATACAGCGGCAAAGGATGATAGATGGAACACCGTCCAAAAGCTGCAAAGCATAAGCTCCAAGCTTGGTGCATACCAAAACGCTGTGCAGGAACTAAAGCAGGCCATTGATTCTGACAGAAAATCGCTTCAAGAGCTAGAGCACGCATCAGAGATTGTGAGAATGCTAGAGCGCATTCGCTCTACGGTGTACAATCGCGACGGGTCGGTGGGAATGAGCCTTCGGTCGTGGGCGCTTGCAGTCATTTCAAGAAAGGCGTCAGAATACGCTGCACTGTTTAACATTGGAATCTCTAGGATAGAGCTAACAGAAAAAGCCCGTGAAATAGCAATTACATGCTACGGCAAGAACGGGGAGGTGGACATGGACTCGCTCTCTGGCGGAGAAAAGGTGGCAGTGGCCCTTGCGCTCAGGCTTGGAATAGCACAGATGATGGGCTCAAACAAACTAGATTTTGTAATACTTGACGAGCCAACGACCCATCTGGACGACGAGCGCAGAAAAGCCCTTGTCAAAATAATTTCAGAGGCCTTCAGAGAAGGCTCAGGTCCGCTGTCACAGATGATAATAATCACACACGACGCAGAGATATTTGAGGATTCGGAAGTTGATGCAGTGTTTAGATTCACTATGACTACAGAAGGATCTAGGGTAGTACAGGAATAATTTGGCTTGTACGTGCGGAGAGGTGTGTGTGCTTCTAGCGGAATGTTCATCTCTTGTTTCCTTAAAAGAATTGATGATTTTATTAGAAAATAACTAATCGTGTTGTTTTGATGATCTTTATTGGATATCGTCATTATCTGTCAGAATTTTAGAACATTGGATTCCAGCAATAATTCCAAATTTGTGCTCGCCATGTGAAACATTCAATATAGTTTCATAACGTGTTACAAGATAATATTTTTCTAAATTATCTGTTCGGTCTGGACTCCGTTTTGGTGGTGGCTCGGGTATATTGACTACTTTTTGCAATCTCTAGCCAAGCAACTCCTATAACATTTAGTGGAAGTATATATTGTGACGCGGATTTTTTCAAAGTTACAATCCAGACAAGCCCGCCTCCTCATGGACTCTGAACCTAAGAAAAATATGTACTATCGGATAAGAACATCATCTTTAACGGTCTAGCATTGGAGCGAGAGAGAGGCGCCCGCCCAACTCCTGCTTCCTGCAGTTGACCCTTGTGTCTTCTCTAAACAGTTAGAGTCGCCGGTAATGCTAGTTGTATGAAGTAAGGAAAGTGTCGGCTGGATCGGATTGTTGAATCTATGATTATGCCGATTCTACTATAGCCTGATCTAACTCCTTCTTCCTTCCCAGTATTTCAAGTGATTCAAACCAGCATACTTTTTGAATACCCTGGATGGCCTTTATCTTCTCAGACGTCTCCATAAATTCCTGATTACTTTCTAGTATAGCTTCAATTTTCAGGTCTGCACCATCTCCAAATGTACGTGCAACGGCAATCACTTTTTCAAGACCAAGAATCTCATTTGCAATCGCATTCTTATCTACAGCTCCAAGCGAAACAATGAACGTAACCTGTCTCTTGCCAAACTTTTCATATTGAAGGGAGTAGAATTCATTTACAAACTCGTCTTCTAACCTCTTGCGTCTACGCTGGACAGTGGTAATTGGTATATCGAGTTCTCTTGACAATTGCAATGACGATGGGCTGCCATTTGACTCCAATAATGCCTTCAATATCTTTTTGTCGATTGAAGATAGACCAGAACTGACTTTTTTTGCAATTTTATTGGCTGCTGCCGAGCCAGCATTTGCATTCATTGCTCTATTAAGCCCAAAGAGCAAATCAGCGAGTTGGTCTACTGTGAGCGTTTTGAAAAATTCTGGATTGATCTCTAACTTTGACAATTCCTCTTCTAATGCCTGTCGCGAACTGTTGTAAGTTTGAGCTTTGTATTCGACAACTGCAGCGGATTCCGCGTCTGACATTCGTTAGGCTATAATAATAGAGACATTTAAATCTTTCTTTAAATCTACCTTTAAACGATAGACAATGCCAACAGTTCTTTCGCTTTTGGTGCTAGTCTTTTCAAGTCTGCCTGCTTTAGACTGATGTACAAGAACAAAGGAAATCCAATCCAAATAGTTGGTGGCAAAATTATGAGGGTTCAAGGACGAGCGTAAACCTAGACTTGGGTTAACTGGCATCATTTACCTGCATTCCACCCAAATTTTTCTATCGGCAGGCCAAAATAACTCTGCCATTTTCCTGTTAGCTTATGGAAAAAGAAAAGTGTCAAAATTGTAATGGTCCTGAACATATCTTGCTTCGTACGACTGCCGCAAGATGCAAAAAATGTGAAGGCAATGGAAAGATTAACATCAGTACATTGAGCAACTACTCTTGGATGATTATAAAGCGCGCGCACAGCTTTATTTGCGCTTGGTGACCCATTTATCACCGAAGCTAGTTAGCCAGCTATAACTACCGTACAAACCAAAGAACAAGTTTGGTTGCACACAGCGTGCGACGCTTCTTTTGACTCTTACGATTCCTTGGCCGCGGCACAGACGACATGCATAGTGCTTACGCGGGCTCAAAGGGAACAGAGGGCGAGAAAACCCCGAAAGACATGGCGCAGAACTAGCTACCGTTCTACAAAGACCGCCCTGCCGGTAAAATGGCTCTGCAATTGGCAGCTCCTCTATGTATGTATGAGCGACAGCAGAGACAGAATGAACATAGTACAATTGTCAGCCTGCTTGTGGCCGCTGCCACTGACTTTGCCGTTCTCCGCAAAAATGGCTTAAACGAGTATCGAAATTATGCGCTCCGACTGGAGACGGTGTCGGGGAGGGAAAAGTTAGACATAATGGATTGTATGTATATGATGATGTATGCAGGTCGCAGAAGATGTGATATATCCAGTGCAAATTCTCCAAACTTGGAAGTATCATTTTACCTCCACGTCGCAGGATCATTCATATCCGTTCCTGGCGGATGGTCCTTGTGAGTAGTCAAGTGTGCTAATTCATGTGCTGCAACTTCGCCGCTAAAGGCAGAAACGGCCCATCCTTCAGAGATAAAGGCCTTGCCAAGTGAATTCTTGTGGTTGAATGAATCCACGGTTCCTAAAAACAGCTTGAAGTCCCTATCCTTTGCAGGGTTGCGCAAATCATATGTAAATACCATTTTGTCATCCGGGTATAATGTGCGAATCAGTTCTACGTTGTCTCTTACGTTCATAACGTCGCCGGCAGATGGAAAACAGACGATGTCATGCCTGCCAATGTAGGCTAGGTATGCAGTAGCACTAGAGATATAATCTGACAGAACCTGCGTATTTTCATCGCAATATTTCGCAGGTCCGGTGACAAAGATCCAAGTGTGCGTTTGCTGCGGCTCTTCTTGACCAAAGGCCAATGACGTAATAGCCGAGTTTGAAACCAATCCAAGAACTACGGCAAGCGTAATGTACGAAATAGTTCTCTTCATACCTAGCACCATTCTCTTCTGAAATTAGCCTCATGAGCCTCACAACATTCCTGGCAGGTGCACCAGTGTTTTCTGCCAACGGTAACAAGTGGTGCTTTTTCGCCACGCTTTTCATCGGAATATGCTGTTATCATTTTTGATTTGATCACCAGGAAAAAAGAGAGAAGAGAAGAGAGGGAGGAGAGTTAGCTGCCCCTCAACAGCTCGTCAAAGTGCTCAAGCAGCCATACCATCTGTCCGTCTGTCAGGTCGCCGCTATGAATGCCTTTGAGGTCAAACGACATCAAGAGGTCAACAAAGTTCACTCCAAGCGGACCTCGTACTGCGTTGTAGAGTGTTACACCTGTTGTGCTCTCTGGAACTTGCGTAAAGTCCATATCTGCTGTCTTGTCTGCAAACTGGATTGCTACGCTCCAACTGTGCGAGTTGCCTACATGAGACTCCTGCTGATTATCGTCATTACCGCCGCTATTGTTGGTGTTATCGTTATCATTATCATCTTGTACACCTTGGTTGTCGTTATCATTTCCGCCGTCACTGCCATTATCTCCGGTTCCTTGATCGTCATCGCCTGAACCACTTCCGTTATCTCCGATACTGTTGTTATTGTCGTCATCGTCTTCATCGTCGGATGGTGGAGTAACTACTACAACAACTTCGTTGACTGTGATGCTTACAGTTGCATCTGGCGAGTCATTTCCGCCCTTGTGTGTGTGGAAGGTAAACGAGTCTGTACCAAAGTAGTCTGTATCGGGCGTATACATCATGTTGGGAGCCGTTCCTGTCAGTGTTCCGTGTGTTGGATTCGTTCCGATTTCATAGGTGAAGCCACTTGGCCCAGAGCCTGTCAGAGTAATTTCCACAGATGTATTCTCATCGATTACTACGCTCTGACTATCGGCAGAAAGGTTGCCATTGTTTCCATTGCCATTGTTTCCATTGCCATTGTTTCCATTGCCATTGTTTCCATTGCCATTGTTTCCATTGCCATTGTTTCCATTGCCATTATTTGCTGCAAGTGCAGGCTGGCTTATAACAAAACCAAATGCCAACACCGCTACGAGTGCGAATATGGCTATTCTCGACTTGTCCTCGGACTTACGGTATGTAGTCATTTTAAGTCATGTACTACTAGTAGAAGCTTCTAGAACAGCAACAGACCCGTTTGAACTAACTTCGTTGAATAAAAATAACCAGAAAACTGCTTTCCTGTGAAAAGGATCCTTAGAAAAATGTCAATGCTACTTTATATATGAGTATGATTTTTTACCCCGAACTAGCCGTTGGAGAACACCTCACAATCTGGCATGGCGGGGTAGAACACACGCACACAGAGAGATTTTTCTTGTTTACTTTTGTTTGCAGACCTGCTCGGCTAATCCTGTCATTTGAGATGTTAGAATGGCACTAGTATAACAGAAAATAGGGTAAAACATTAAATAAAATCGCTATTTTATCAAGTAAGGCCGTTGACAAAGATAAAAAATCTCATTGATTATGAATTGAGCTCAATAACTTGTTTTGTGAATTAAGCTGTGAAGCATGCGCAACTTGTACGCCCTCTATAGACGGTCCGGCGATCAGGTCGGAAAGGCCAAATGTAACTATATGATGCATAGCGCAACACTTGTGTCACTCTAGCGAGATTTTTTTCGCACATTGTTGAATATCTTCAATATTTCTGCTCTTGTACTCTCTTCGAGAATCTCTGCGCTATATCAGTTAAATCTTGATGATGAAGTGCTTTTCTTGGGAAAGAGGGAGGGAGAAAGAAGTAGTATGGGCAATCCAATCTACTCTAAATACACGTACTGTTCTTCATGTGCAAAAAGACGGCCACTAGGAATACTTTACTGTCCAGAATGTGGCAGGCGGGTAAGAACGCACAGCTCTCACCGCAAGAACCGTCGTACCAAAGTAAGCGAAAACATTCAGTTTCACATTCGCTAATTTGCTGGTGGCTAATGCTTTGTGAGGTAGACACAAAGGGGTAAGAGATGAAAGTCTCTTTGCATTTGACAATGACAAGAGCATCAGTGTTCCAAAGCACATACGTGCGTATTTTATAGAACTTTGTGACATGTTGGATATCCACTAATTATATTAGTGATCGGTAGAAACAATGATTGACGTAAGGACCAACAACTGCCCGCGACCTTTCAAAGGTTTGCTCAAAACGTGTGTTGATTACATGAAAGGGCGCGGGCTCCTCTTTGAAAATAAAACATGCTGTGCTGTGGTCGCCGTTCTCCCCTCCCCTCTACCTCATCTTTTCTGCGCCAAAAAGGCATGAATGTGAGAGTGCCTAAACAAGGATCAAAACATGCACCTTGTCTTGGAAACTTATAGAATTATTTGCGGTATCACGCTTGCAGTAATGATATTAGTAGTTTTGAATGCTTTGATGCTACAGAAACCATGAGCATAAGGTAGATGCTCTGCGTCTCGCCTAACCAAAGTAAGTCTGGAACTGGCATCGTTACTACGGGGCGCAGACATCTACTATCCATTTTTCACATGCTGATGGTGGTGGTGGTGCTGAAGCACATACGCGCGCTATATCAGATAAAAGAAACATAGTCGTCGAGCAAGCAAAAGGCACGAAAACGCGTTTTCGCACTCACAAAAAGAAACATGTGCGCATAGAGATGCAGAGAACTAGACCCAGCTGAACTTCTTTCGTTCCTTCACCCCCCTCCGTAGATCTGCAGGAGAAAGAGGCAGAAAGAAGCAGAAAGAGCGAAGTTATTTCCTAATTACCTTGGGGCAATCGACAGTATTGCTCTTGTAATAACGTTATTAATCTTTTAAGAAAGTTACAACCGACCTAGGTCAGGTTAATCCATGACTGCGTTCGCGCCTCTCTGCCTTGTGGCAGCTGGATTCGCATGGCCTTGCCCCTAAACAGAAGGTATGAGAGGCGACGCGGGCGTTAGCTGTTATTGTTATTGTTATTGCTGTTGCTTACTATTGCCGCTCTTGATATTATCGAATTGGCCATGATTCCAAGGTAGGCGGCGCCACTCTCCTCGTCTTCTGCAGTAGATGCAGAGTTTCTGATTCATCAACTGTTCAAGAGTCTGCCCTCTTGCTGGCCTTACAAAATCCTTTTTTCCACACCTGCACTTTACGTAACTGTACGACATCAGGAGACAAAGCGCGCTTTGTACTATATGCATAGTAATATCGAAGGCGCTATGTAAGCTGACATGCAATTAATAAATTATATAAAAAAATGATATAATTTAAGCACACTAATCTTATTAGCATAAAAATAGAATTGCTTCTACCCACGTTAGGCCGAATGCAACCAGCGTCTGCCCCGCGCCCCTCTGTTCTCAGTCTTGCTAGGGATAGACTTGTCTGAGCTAGTGTGATTCGAACCCAAAAAAGGTTGTGGGGTTAGAGGTCTTGAAGTATAAAGGAACTATGAAAAATAATAAAAAATTCACATTAGGATAACTTGGCTTGACCAGTAGACTCCACAGTGTCTACAATTCTTACTCAAGCTCGGAAGTTTACGTGCAGAAACAGAGAGACCCTCTGATGTCGACAATTATGAAATATCAAATTCTGTAGAAATACCCAGAAGAGGCAGAACGATAGGGAACCAAGAATTCTTTTTGTCTGTATCGTCCCTCCGACGGCATCACGCTTGTAATCGATAATCTTTCATTGCTTGGTTGTCTATCAACGCCTATAGTTCTGACTCGCCGATATTCTCGAGTACCTTGTTAGTCAGTGACAAGCTTTTTTGAAATTAAGGGAGGAGGTATAAAATAGCTCCTCCAAAGCAATCTCTCGTATTTGCCGTTCTTAATCGATTGAGAGCCTATCCAGAAGCTACAATTGTAGGCTTCTCATATTATCGCATTTTGTCTATGGCTCATTTCCATAATCTCCTCCGCATAAATCATGGTCAGAGTCATAAACCCTAATCCAGTTTCCATCAGCATTTGTATAGCTAGCTGCATATCTGTCTCCTGTCCAGCCGTTGCTTCTCTGCCCCCTGCATAGCTGTATCGGAAGAGCTGTTCGATGGACTTTGGGGTCTCTATGACATAGTTAGGTGCGGGCAATTCTTCAAGATCTTACATCTGCATTGCGCTCATTCCAATGTTTTATCAATTCATAATATAACGAATGAATCTCGCTTGCATCAAGGAATCCAAGCTATCTCCAAGAGTTGAATGATTCATGGCATTCTATACTTGGTTTGGTATTTTTGTCCTATCATCGTAATTGTCTAGTCACAAAGTATATTCTAAATTGCAGCTAGGAGCAGCTTTTTCTCATTGAGACATCTTGTGCAGTTTCTGATCAACACAAGAAAAAATCCAAAGACGTTTCTCACGCTCGACGCTTATTTTCTATAGGCCGAGGTATAACTAAGACTCAGCTACAGTAAAAGACTATAGAAAACTGTAGCCAATATCACAGAACTTTAATAGTAGAACATTCGTTTTAGGGAACAATGATGCCTTATTGGCTGAAAAACGCCACAGAAAGGATTCAGGACCAAGCGACAAATGGGAGCATGGGCAAAATAAGATGGACCTCTTTCTTTATGGCTAGCATACTTGTGTTCTCCATAGCGCTGGTAACACTACACAAAGTGCAAGCCGACTCCATCATTGATTTCAATGGAGATGGCTACGCCGACATGGCCATCGGAGTTCCTAACGAATCTATCAGTGGGATCAGAGGAGGAGAAGTCAACGTGATTTATGGCTCTTCTTCAGGTCTTGATGCCGCTGCAGCACAGGCAGACCAAGTTTGGAATCAGGATCTAGGAACAATAGCAGATAGCGTAGAAGCAGGAGATAACTATGGATGGTCGCTTGCAGTAGGCGACTTCAATGGTGATGGCTACAGCGATTTGGCCATCGGAATTCCCGATGAAGACGTTGGAAACGCCACTGACGCAGGGGCTGTAAATGTCATCTATGGCTCTGCCTCCGGCTTGAGTGATACATCACCAATAGCTAACCAATTCTGGACTCAGGACTCTACGAGTATAGCAGATACCGCAGAATCGGGCGATGCATTTGGCTTCAGTTTGGCTGGAGGCGACTTTAACGGTGATGGCTACAGCGATTTGGCGATAGGCGTTCGTACTGAGGATGTTGGTGCCGTCAACAATGCTGGTGCAGTCAATGTTATCTACGGCTCTGCCTCCGGCTTGAGCACTTCGGCTCGAGTTGCCAACCAATTCTGGAGTCAAGGCTCTGGTAGCATAGCAGATAGTGCAGAAGACGGCGACGTATTTGGAGAAGCAGTAACTACAGGAGACTTTAACGGTGATGGCTACAGCGATTTGGCAATTGGAGTTCCAAGCGAAGATATTGGCGCAGTCTCTAATGGAGGTGCAGTCAACGTCATCTATGGGTCTGAGGACGGCTTGAGCGCTACCTCTCCCGTATCCAACCAATTCTGGAACCAAGATTCTACTAGCATCGCTGACACGGCTGAAACACAAGATAGTTTTGGGACATCAGTCACTGCTGGTGACTTTAACGGTGATGGGTACAACGATTTGGCAGTCTCGGCGTCGGGTGAAGGCGCAGTCAATGTTATCTATGGTTCCTCCTCCGGCTTGAGTGCCACAACTCCCATCGCTAACCAATTCTGGCATCATGACTCGGGCGGAATTCTGGGAATAGGAAGTGAAGGAAGCTTGGGTGCGCCTTCAACAACAGGTGACTTCAATGGTGATGGCTACAGCGATTTGGCGCTTGCCGCCCAAGGCGAATTCATAAACTTCCTCACGTCCTCTGGCGCAGTTAACATACTCTATGGGTCTCCAACTGGTTTGGGCGTGCTTCATAACCAATTCTGGAGTCAGAACTCGCCAGGAATAGAAGAGACAAGTGAATCAGGCGATGTTTTCGGTAGCGGCATAGCCGCAGGCGACTTTAACGGTGATGGGTACAACGATTTGGCGATAGGAATACAGTTTGAAGACTTTGGAACTGTCACCAACGCGGGTGCGGTAGAGGTCATTTACGGATCACCGTTGGGACTTTCTGCAACTATCAAGGCAGACCAATTCTGGACTCAGGATTCAACAAACGTGGAGGATGTGTCCGAAACTGACGACCACTTTGGTTTCAGCCTGGCCTCAGGTTCAACGGGACCAGGATTGTGACACAAGACAGAGAGAACAAGATTAGTGCCAGCCATTAATGCAGAACTATCTGCATCCCCCTCTCTCCTTTTTTCTTATCCTGATCTTATCATAGACTTTTAGACGCGATGAAGGCAGGACAGCCCCATCTTGTAAGCCTAAAGTGTCTGATGTCAAAGTGCCATCCCTTGCAGGCATGGACCTCGCCGGAGGGCTTTTCGTGTCTCCTAAAGCTGTCTTTGCAATGGCTGCAGCGAAGCTCGACAAAGAGAGAGTTTGCTGTAAAGCTAACCACTGTGCCGACGCCCCAGGGAAGCAAAGCCCAAAACGCATTGATTACTAGCGGCAGGAGAACAATAGGATCATCATATGCAATCAGCAGCGGCAGGTCGTTTGTAATCCATCCTACGCAAAGGAATGCTGAAAGTATCTTTAGTCTCATGACCGCGTATGCGAAATATCTCATGCGCTTGACATACTTCTAATACATTTGTTTTGCAAAGGCGTCCATTTCAGGAATAGAGAGCCTTGCTCCTCCGCCTTAGACCTTTACCTCCTTTCACTAGTTGACCTTGTGATCTACTACGATCGTCGCAGATCAAAAGGCGATCAAAAACGCGATCTGCCGGAGATCTGTGGTGTTTTGAAATGGGAACTAAATTCTAGGATCCTTTTGAGATGGCTTTGTTATTCCGACCTGCATATGCTGGCTAAGAAGGCCAGCCTAAGACGGCCGAAATTCTTTCTCTTTATAAGAGAGTTCCTTACAAGACGGACCTTTACCTTTGGAATGGATGGTATGGCACGAAATTCCTCATATCCTATCATGCTATCCGCCATATATCCGGCTTTGACATTGTACACGGTAATACATGGTATGCTCAAATGTCTACGCTTCATGTTACCTTTACCTTTTAATCGCCACGGCCGCGGTTACAACAACTATCCTCTCATAACGGCATTAAAGGCGTTCTTTATTTGGTATTTTTGCAGGAGCGCTTTATGGCCGTCTTCTGTGTATGTATGAACTTGGATAATAGTAGAGAATTCTGGCGCGCTATTTTTCAGAATAAGGATGCACTACTATCTAGGAAGTGTCAAGCATCGGCTAGTAGGCGCCGGAAATGAAATTCCTGGCCTAGCAGAGCGATACCGTCATACAAATGATCTGTAATGGTCGATCTCGCTTCCTTTCTACCTCTTGCTGCTGATGCAAAAGTCATAGTATCGACAATTGCAAAAGAATTCGCCGTCTTCGTTTCATATGGTTGCCAATACATATTCAGGTACACGTCGAGATCAAAAGAAAATGCGTGCAATTCTGTCATCTTGTGACTGGTCTACTGTTATTTTGTGCATGATGACATGGCCGTATAAGTTGAATTTCTCGTATGATTGCAATATATGAATATTATATTTTTATTTGAATAATTGACGTTCATAACTAAAATACCTGAATTGCACTAGCAAAGTCTTTATTAGTAAATGAATATCTTATATTGTTATTTCCAATTTCTGAACATATATGCGCGCTCACTGCCGAATTAGTGAGGCAGAATGAACAAATTGTTCATTAGCCTTATATAGTCTGGTTAGTTTAACCGGCTTACAATCGGTGCGTATAGCATGGATTATTCATACGGAAAGAAGAAGTACGCGGGAACTGCATTAGCAGCGCTCATTATTTTTGGCGCAGTAACTGCTGCTCTTGTAGTAGTACCGCACGCTGCTTATGCGGCGACTTCAATAACCACAAGCGCAGACAAATTCTATGGACCTAACCTGTTAAGGGTGGTCATCACAGACACAGCAAAGAACACTGCAACAGACACAGCTCTAGTACACGTAGATTTTAACCACCTTGGAAGCCCTCTTGGTTCCGCTGACTACACTATAAAGAACATTGGTACCTCTGGTACATTCGAGTTCTTTATCACAACCTCAAACACTTTGAACCCAACAGCTCCTACATTTACCGGTACAGGTGGTGCATTCGTTCTCAGAGCTAACACAGTCCCGACTACAGTGAATACCAATGATCAGGGAGTGACTCTTGCGTCCCAACTACAAGATCAAGATTCTATAGTCATTACCTACGGTGATTTGCCTCAAAAGACCGTCAGCTTTGCCAAGAGCAATGCTGTTGCAAACGTTGACAGGAATACTGCAGGCAGTGGTGACAATGTGGTTCTTACCCTTGTAGACAGTGACGCGAACATAGACCCAACAAAAGCTGACATCTTCAATGCAACAAATCTGGTCTCTGCATCAACAGGCACGCTTACTCTGTCAGGTGCCAAGTTCAGGGAAACCGGACAAAACACCGGTCAGTTTGAGCTAACTGTTGCCGTCGCTGGACCAGCTCCTCTAAATGGTGCATCACTAACAGCAACTTTCCCATCATCTACCACACTGACAATTAATGACAAAGATGTCTACGTAGCAGGAAACGGCCCCGCTCCGTTCGATGTCGTGGGTCCAAACCCAAGCACCATCACCTCGTCAAAATCAGTGACCCTTCAGAACGTTGATGGTGTTCTTACAACATTGAAGCCGATTACTCTCGGAAACGGTATCATGCTTCAAGTCACCGACTCTGACAGAAACGTCGACACTAAGTCAAAAGACACCATCGGAGTAGGAAATGTTACTGTTCAAGTTGACGGTGTTACGATGCCCTCTCCAATGGTAAATGCAATACCTCTGCAGGAAACAGCTTCTGGTTCCGGCATATTCGTACCAAACACAACAGATAACAAGATTTCAATCAAAGTGGGACCAACCGATAATGTTACCACAACGAGCATACAGTTGACACCTGCTACCATTGCATCGGACCCGGACATCACTATCACCTACAATGATCCCGCGGCTGATCCATCAGGTGCAAAAGCCTTCAAGCTGATCACAAAACTAACTCATAGTGCCGGTACACTCGCAGGCCCAACACAGGCAGGAGTGACTGACAAGTTCGGCCTCACCATAACCGACCCAGATCTGAACACCAACAGCAAGTCTGTCGATTCATTCATCGTCACCTTCCCAGTAAGTCCTGCAAACACTGCTAACGGCGTGAGCTTTGCAAACGGCATGGGTACGATGACTCTGAAGGCAAAGGGCAGCGGTCTTACACTTGGCAGCGCATTGACCATGACTTTCATAGAGACAGACATCGATAGCGGTATATTCACTGCAAGCAACATCGACATGTCTATCATCAACGCTGCTGTATCAGGCGGCCTGTCAGACGGCGACCAGATTGAGTTCAAATACACAGACAACACAGAATCCCCAACACAATCAAGCACCATAACATTCAACATTGGCAAGCCAACCGCTTCGATATCCATCAATAGAGGCACAATCCCGATTCCAACAGCAGGAACTGGATCCAAGTTCACAGTGACAATCGTTGACTCGACTAAGAACGTCAATTCCAACAGCGTCGACACATTCTCAACTGGTGTTACCATTGCAGGGACAAAGAAGGATGGCTCATCAAACCTCGACACAACTATAATGACCGGGCTTGGTGCCGGCAAGACTTTCACTGAAACGGGTGCAAACACAGGTGTATTCACAGCAGACTATACTGTGGGTTCAGGAACACAAATCGCAGCCAACATGGATAGCGCCAAGATCAAATTTACATACACAACAGGCGGAACAACGACATCTGCATCTGTCACACTGAGATCCTACGACGGCACAGTATTGTCAAATGTCTCTTCAGTCCAGAACGGAGGTAACATAACCATAACCGTAAACGACCCCGACATGAACAAGGATTCTGGCACTGCCGAGCAAGTCAGCGTGACAATTCAAGGCAAAAGCGATGATATAGGCTCAGCAATCACTCTGAGCGATCTCAAGGAAACAGGATCAGACACAGGTGTATTCACAAAGACAATCACGGTAGGAAAGGATTTCAAGATCTCTGACCTTACCAACAACAAGTTCTCTACCGCATTCGAAATCCACTATGTCGACCTCCTTGCAAGCGACCTTAGCACGAGTGTTGACAGAGAATTTGACGGAACAGTGAAGACGAGTTCCGGCACAATTGGAATCACTCCAACGATCGTTGGTCCGGGAACAAAGATCTTCATCGAGGTGAAGGATCCAGACCTTAACGCCAACCCTGCAGGCATCGACACAACTGCAAGCGGAGTCGAATACATCAGAATAACTTCTGATAGAAGCGGCGCCAATACTCTCACCACTGCACTCGGCGAGGAAACAGGTTCCAACACTGGAATATTCAGAACCAAGTTGACGCTGAACCCAATCACTGGAGCCACACCATCACCACTCTTCCCGCCAAATACTACAAAGGAAGTAACTGGATTTGTACTGCCTGGAGATATCCTCTCCATCAGATACACTGACCAGAAAGATGCATCAGGCAGCAAGGCAACTGTGTCCCAAGTGATCAAGGTGATCAGCCAAGACCCAGTCATGAACTCCAGCAAGGTGACCATTGACGCAAACGGCTCGGTTCAGGTAACTGTCACCGATGCAGATGCAAATACCGATGGAGATGCAGTCGATTCGATTACGTTGAAGGTCACTTCAACCACTGATCCAGTCGGAATCTCTGTAACTGCGCTCGAGACAGGTGCCAACACCGGAGTGTTCCGTGGAACCGTTACGACAACAACTGGTGTGACCACAGGTTCGGTCTCTGCTAAGGTTGGAGATAACGTCAACGTGAAGTACACGGACAAGTACCCGGCTGACTATGCTGACAGGGTAAAGCAGGTGGTAGACCCAAGCAAGGACTTCACCTTTGTTATTCCGGTCGGCACTTCAAGTGGAAGCGGAAACGTGGATGCGACATCCGCAGCAAAGCCGGTACTAAAGGACTTTAGCGGCAACGAGTTGACTGAGGTCACGGCAGGCCAGCAGATAGTCTTGTCGTCAACTGTCACCAACAACCAGAACACGGTGCAGCCATTCGCTGCAATCGTTGAGGTGAGAGACGCTAATGGATTCACCGTCTACCTACAGTGGCAGACAGGCTCTCTGAACCCGAATGGCTCGACCAACGTTGGGCTGTCATGGACTCCTGATGTATCTGGCACATACACGGCCAGAACATTCGTAGTAACCGACATCGCCCATCCATCGGCACTGTCCCAGATATCCGAGTCGACCATAACCGTGAGTTAAGTAGGCTGGAGTAGCCTACTTACTCCCTCCTTTTTGTTTTTGAAATGAAAAATTACGTTTTAACGTCAAGTCTTATGATGATGACTCTAATAATTGCCGCGAACTTTACCGCGCCAGCGCAAGCCCAGACCGTAGTCCAAGCTCCACGCATTATATTTCTGGTAAATCAGGATAACTTTTTACCTGGCGACATTCTGATCGCGTATGGCAAGAGCTTTGCAAATGATACCATTGTTATCAGGATATTTGATCCCGCCGGCAAGGCTGTTAGAATAGAATCAATAAAGGCAGATGCTAATGGCTCGTTTACTGAGCAGATCTTTTTGTGGCCGCAGCCGTCAAAGAACTTTGTATTTGGCCGCTACATGATCGAGGCGGCCTCGACCATTGTTCCCACCTACAAGGAAAGCCGCACGGTATCCTTCTCTGACATACCGTCTGCCGGCTCGCCGCAATTTCAATCCAACATACTATCCATAAAGCTCGACTCGCCTACAGAGATCTCTGTGGGCAAAACATTTAGGATATTCGTGCAGGTGACCTTTGACGGGGCACTTGTAAACGTAGATGATCCAAACCAGCTACTGTCATCTTCGCATATCCATTCTGGCAACGACACGATAAACCTCTTCGGCAAGTTTGTCAAACTCCATGAGGGCATCTATTACGCTGACGTCAAGTTGGACAAAGAAGGCTCATATATCATACACGCAATAGCCTTCCACAGAGGTTTTCTCGCCCATGACTCCAAGGTGGTGTCAAGTGGAAGCAGCATTGGCGAGATACAGGAATCCGTCAACTCGCTCAAGGCCGAGCTCGACAGGACGAGCCATGAGCTGAATGCTACACGTAATGACTTAACTCAATCGGTGAATGATGCAAGAGCGGCTATTAAGGGCGATATTGAACAGGCAGGATCGGCTGTGAACCAGCTGAGCCAGGCCTCTGGCCAGATAAACTCTATCATCTTGCCCATCCTGGCGCTCATTTCAGTGATAATCGCGCTCCAGATCTCGCTTTTCGCCCGTATCAGGGCATCCTTCAAATAAACTCCTAAGAAGCCTTGCTCCTAGTAAATCGTCATTTAAAACTGGCGTACTGAAGAAAAAGAGAAAGTGGAGAAGGGAGGGGATGTTTTTTATTCTCCTTCACTTGCTTTCGTCATCAGGCCTGCAATCAGCTTGTCTACATCTGCTGTGCTGTAGATGTGATCAAATGTCTGGATCAGCCATACCTTCTGACCGTCTGTGAGATCATGCCAGTGCATTATGGGCCCGTCGTCAATCTTGACAACTTTGTACTGATTGTTCCATTGCAAAATATTCTCATCATGTGTCTTGTATGTTGCCTCGATAGTGAAGAGGTAATCGATCGGGTATGCTCTCATTAGAAAGTTGTTGTTGTAGTTGGCTTCATTATCGTGTGCTGGAAGATTGGCTGTGCCGTTTCCTGCGACATATGTTGTGATAAAGTACGCCAAATAGTCATTATACACTGGCCTGCGACCTATTCCGTTCTGCGAAGAGTTGCTGCCATTACTATTGCTGTCATTGTCTCCACTCCAGCCATCTGAGCCTGGCGTAACTGCTTGTGAGAATGTCTTCGTTGTGTATCCTCTGTCCGTTATGTCGCTAAACAGCTGGTCAAGGTCACCAAGCTCGCTGGTAGAAACCTCTTCAGTGGCATTGCCATCATTATCTTTGACAGCAAAATCCTGTGGATGCAGAGTCACTACTGCGTATCCGTATGATGAAATTGCTTCGTCAATGCTCGCCATTATGTTTTCTATTTCGACTTTTTCGTGTGGGAATGTTCCGTGGTCATAGTAGCCTATAGTTTGTGGCAGGTGGTAGATGCCAAAGTCATCTTTAATGTCCGAGCCCTCAAATGCCCTGTAGATTTTGTTGTCGGGGCTGTCTGGGTTGCCTGGGTTGTAAATTTCTGGTAGCTCCAAGTTAAACTGCGCACTGATGACTTTCATGTCGAGATCTTGGAGTGCGGCAAGTGTGTCTTCGTTGTATTCATGGAAGGGTGGGATAAATGCACCGACGGGGCTGATTCCAAAAAGCGAAGTGATGTTTCCGTTTGCATTTGATAGGTCGTTGTACTGCTCTTCTGCGGACATGTCTGCGTATGATTCATGGTTCTGGCTGTGATTGACTACCTCAAAGTTGCCGGAATCAAGTCCGTGCTTTACTGCATTGACTACGTTATCGTCTTCTCCGATGTAGTTCGTTATTATTCCGAGGGTGAGTTTTTCATGCTCGCTGATGAACTTCTCCATCACCGCAACCTGTACGTCACTTAGCCAGTAATCCTGCACGTCGTCTAGCCTAAAAATGACGCAATTGCAGGCCTCTGGATTATTGTTGCTGTTGTTGCTGCTTTCGTCGTCTGCATACGCCGACCGAGGGACAGAAACTAGGATGCCTAGAACAAGCACCAATGCTGCAGATACCGCCAAGAGCGTTCTGGCAGTTATCTTTACCTTGGCGCCGACTCTTTTCCTCCTATCCTTACTATCGTCGATCGGTCGGTAAGATGTATACATGTAACAATTAGCTGAAGAATTTATATATAGGAAGCCAGCTCGTACATTTAGTATTTTCTAGTGCTTTTTCCTCATACTTCTAGAACAATCCATGACGATATTTCTCAGATAATAATAATTAGTTAACATCATCTATGTTCTATTTAAGGTAACTAATTTAGTTTAAGGCTAAAGCTCCTTAGAACGAAATGGATGCCGGTGTGTGGTTGTATACAAAAGGATCGAGGTCAAGTTGAAGAGAAGATAACTAAAAGTTTCATGTATAAGCTTATTATATAATCAAGTTAGAAAAGGCTAAATCTTACCTAGTTCTAGAACGAACTAAGCGAATAATGATTGAGCCAAACTAGTCGCTGTCTACTATGCAAACGAAATAATTTACCAGCACATACCGTCCAAATGGGAAAAAATCTGCAAATAGCTCTGCCGGTTGAAGTGGTTCCTGAATCGTGATAAGAATGCCATGTGAGTTCTCTTTAACCCATTATGAGGAAATATTGGAGAAAGTAAAGGATAGAGCAGGAACGGCGACAGAACGTAAAGACATCATCTTGGCGCATGACATTGACATATTTCCTAACTATGCCTTGCAGATGGCGAGTCTAGAGCACAAGTACGGCATAAAGGCTACTTATTACATCTTGCTCCATTCTGAATGGTATAATGCGCTATCTCCAGAGAACATGGCCGTATGGAAGCAGATTGGTGAACTAGGACACGAGCTGGCATTGCACTATGATGGCAACTATGATTCTGAACTTCAAACAATTCATGCTGCATTTTGTGCAATGATCAAGACCGAAAGCATAAACATTTCACAGCATCTTGTAGGTATAACGCCTGACATCCACATACCCCCGACGTTACAGGACCGCGCGGCTCTCGTCAAGCAATATAGCTACAAATACATCGCTGATAGTGGAGGGTGGTGGAGAAATGGTTGCATCTGCACACATGCTGATGAGCGCCTCCTCTTTGTTTGTCACCCCGTGTGGTGGGTCAAGTCCGAAAACCCATTTGATAAGGTCAAGGTTGACGCTTATGCAGTAATTGACAGAGCGAGAAACTTTTGGGTGGAAATGGTAAATGAGCATAGAAAACAACAATATCAGCAAAAAGTTCCAGTCGCAACAAGAAGCGCATAGCTACCTCCGGACACTGCCAATGCCCAGGCCCTACATTCATCCTACCGCTATTGTTGAGAATGCCATCCTTGGCAAAGACGTGACAATAGCTGCCTATGCTGTGATAGGCAAGGAAGGCTTTGGCTTTGATCCGCAAAGCAACTATACAAAGCGATGGCCTCACATAGGAAACGTCATTATCGGTGACAATGCAGAGATCGGCGCAAACACCTGCATTGACCGCGGGACATTGGGAAGCACAATAATTGGCGAGAACACAAAAATCGACAACCTTGTGCACATAGGTCATAATGCCACTATAGGAAAGAAATGCGTTATCGTGGCTGGTTCTGTAATAGGCGGCTCTTCTGTAATAGGCGACGGTGTCTTTATTGGCATGGGTGTAAAAATCCGAGACCATGTGACCATAGGGGACAAGGCTTTTCTCTGCATGGGAGCTGTGGTGACAAAAGATGTATCAACAGGAGCAAAGATCAGATAGCGGAAGCCAATCTCAATCGTATTATGCGATTGTTTTTGGGAGAGACGGCAACAAGTCGATAAGAAAAGTCCTGGATAGCTTGTTGGCGCAGACGGTTATGCCTGCCAGGATAATGATAATAGACGACGGCTCGACTGACGGGATGTATCAAACGGTTCTTGAATACGAACAGAAATTCCCTCACATAGTTCATGTCCGGCAAACAAGCAACAAGACGCGTGACTATACTCGCTTGCCACTGCTTTGGAACATGGGCATCTTGCCAGACTATGATTATCATGTTATAGTTCCAAGCGATGCATCTTTCGTTCCAAATTATGCAGAACGAATATTACTCGAGTTTACAAGGAACCCTGACCTTGTGGTATGCTCTGGAGACTGGGGGCCAATGAATGCAAAGGCTCCACATGGCGGCGGCCGGTTTGTAAAGCAATCCTTCTTTTTCAAGCACTATCCTCAAGGCTATCCTCACATTTTGGGCTATGAAAGCGAGATCTTGGAAAGAGCGTTAATGGGAAAGCCGGGTAGCATCAAGGTACTGAACGATCTCGAGATATTCCATCATGATGCATTGGGACATAGTCACAATTTCAAAGAGTTTGGTTATGGCATGAAATGCCTTGGGTATTATCCGCCTTATGCAATATTTCGAATAGGATGGGATTTTCTTACAAACAAGACTGTTGGTAAGCGTGGAGCACTAAAGATCTTGCGCTATTATGTCCTTTTTAGGCCGGCAGACACGGGCTACTATTCGAAATTTCCTGAAGATATCCGCAGGCAGGTCCGCGCGCGCCAAAAAAAGATGCTGAAAAAAATGCTACGACAAGCGGTACAGAAAATCTGGCGACAGATCAACAAGGATCGGACGGGAGTGGAGACTGAAAAATGATGATGATGATTATGTCTGCATCTTATGCAAGAAGGGTCAACGTGAATCCGTCGATGAATAAGCATAAATTCACCAATCTGTGTTCGCTAAAGGAGGAGAAAATGATAAACTAATGTTCCTTTTTGGACCAAAGGCATTCTACAAAAAATATGTGGCAGACGGGAACGTTTACCCACTAAATCATGAGTTAGTAAATACGATCATGTCGTTTGAACCCTCAAGTGTATTTGAGTTTGGTTGTGGAGTGGGCAAGAACTTGGTCCTTTTGCGTGATAAAGGAGTAAAGTCAATTTTTGGAATTGACATAAGTGAAGCAGCAATAAAAAAAGCAAAAGAAAAGGGGATCAATGCCTTGAGGGCTGATGAGAGGCACTTGTCAAAGGTTCAGCCTTGCGATGTTGCTTTCACATGTTCCGTTTTAGATCATGTTGAAAATATTGACAAGATTATGGAGCAACTAAAGCGCATCGCTCAAAAAGCCGTAGTCCTCATGGAAACCAACGATACTCCCGCCAAATTCTATTACCCTCATGATTATGAGAGTTATGGATTTGTAAAGACTGGATACGCTTACCAGTCAAGGCTTCCAGAAGGTGATGGTGCACTTTATAACTTGTACGTCTTCAAGGCCGGATAACTTACAGATCCTTATCACGACAACAATCGGCTTTGCGGCATTTAAGTTCTATGAGGTAAGAATGGCTAATGTATATGAAGTAAGGGCGATACCTGAGCAATTGATAACCCTAAAGATTAAAAGTGGCTTGTAATGCTCTGAGCGTGTACGTAAACATGGTGAGCGACAGCCAAATCAAGGAGCTGGTCAAGAGGGCGCGAGAAGGAGCAGGCAAGCGCAACTTTAGCCAGTCTGCCGAATTAACACTAGTATTGAAGGATATCGACGTAAAGAAGGGTTTTAACCTTAACGAGACAGTAGCCCTACCGCACAAGCCGAGCAGACAGCCAACAATATGCGTAATTGCCGCCGGCGAGATGGGCATGAGGGCCAAAAAAGCCGGCGTAGAGCATGTGATGGAGCCTGAAGAGCTCAGCAGGCTTGGCACAAACAAGCGCGAGGCAAGAAAACTTGTCCGGGCACACGACTTTTTCCTGTCTGACACCACACAAATGGCGGCGGTAGGTCGTTCTCTGGGTCAGTTCTTGGGTCCAAAAGGCAAGATGCCAACTCCGCTTCCATACGGTGCGCCCGTGGAGGCAATTGCAAATCGCTTCCGCGGCTCTGTTCGCGTAAAGGCCAAAAATCAGCTTAATGCATCAACTAAGATAGGCGATGAGACTCTATCTGATGATCAGCTCGTCGAAAACGCAAACGCAGTCATTGCAGCAGTGGAAAAGAAGCTTCCGCAGGGTGACAAGAACATAAAGAACGTGATGGTCAAGTTCACAATGGGCAAGGGTGCCCGGTTATCAGCGCTCAAAGCCGCAGATAAGAAGAAAGAAGCAACAGCAGGGGAGAAGGAGGAGCAGTAGGAAAAATGTCCACAACACAAGTAGTCCAACGCAAGAGTTATCCAAAGAAAAAGCGTGTCATGTACCAGGAGCTTCAAGAGCTGCCCAAGTCTTACAACGTGATAGCGTTGTCAAAGATGAACAAGGTACGTGCGTCGCAGCTGATGCTCATCCGCAAAAAGTTCCGAAACGACATCAAGATAAGGATAATCAAGAACAAGGTTGCCCAACGAGCCTTTGAAAAAGTTCAAGGCGTAGCGGGCCTTGAGAACCTGAGCAAAGAGCTTGAAGGCCAGTGCGCGCTCATGTTTACAAACATCAGCCCGTTCAAGCTCAACCTAGCATTTTCGCAGAACAAGATCTTCCTTCCTGCCAAGGGAGGCGACATTGCCACAAAAGAGATAGTGGTCCCAGCCGGCAACACTGGGATCGCGCCAGGTCCCGTTCTGTCAGAGTTCAAGGTTGCAAACGTCCAGACAAAGATAGACCAAGGCACCATCTGGGTGAACAAGGACACCGTAGTTGCCAAGCCTGGTGATGTCATTTCACAGCAGCTCGCCTCGCTTTTGAGCAAGCTCAACATCAAGCCTATAGAGGCAGGAATAACTGTCAACTTTGCAATAGCTGAGGGACTGCTGTTCAAGGAAGCTGATCTGCGCATCAACCTCGCTGAATACAAGGATGAGCTCGTCAGGTCATTCCAGCAGGCGCTGGCGCTTGCGACAGAGGCCGGCTACATGACGCCAGAGACGGTCAAGCCGCTCCTGGTCAAGGCACAGCAGCACGCAAGGTCACTTGCAGCCGAGTCGGGCTACCTCACCAAGGACACTGCAGACATTGTGCTCCCAAGGGCACAGTCCAAGGCACAGGCAGTGGCAAGCGAGGCCAAGAAAAAGGGCTATACTGCGCAATAACAGTACTTCCGGGCCGGTTTTTGCGCCCGCCAATTTCTTTATCTTTTTGCTATCGTTATTTGATAATTTCTACATCGTAATTGTTGCAATAGATATTTTGTGCAAAAAGCTCGCTAAAAATGTATTATCATTAATACCAAGCGGGTTATAGGGGTAGTAATGCCCTGCTACAGGGCATAGGTGCATTAGATCTGGACAAAACGGCTTTTACCAATGGATTTGAGCCGCGCAGGCGCACTACATGGTAAATGTCGTTACACAGACTTGGTGGTGATGGAAATATGTCAAGATCGTTTCGATATGACTTGGAACCGGCGTACGAGCCAATGCTGACTCCAATGGAAAGGCTCCTTGAGCAAAAGGTGAGCATCCTCTGCGTTGCAGAAGGTATCAGCCGCGTAGAAATGTCGCCGATACAGAGGCTGTTTCTTACACACTATCGCTGTTCAACGTGCAAGCTATTGCCGCTGTATCGGCTGGACCTGTCGCACATAAAGAGGGCGCGCTGCGGCAGATGCGGGCACCTGGTCTCCTTTACGAGCGCAGGCAAGTACGGCAAGATGCGCAAAAAGCTTGCCTTGATGCTGTGGCAGGCAAGGTGCGAGGGGGGCATATAGACAAAGATGTTTGCCAGCAGTGTTGACGCGCTGCTGTATGCTATTAGGAATGGACGCGGCATAACAGACGTGCAGGCAAATCTTGGATACTTGAGGAACGGGATCAAGCGCTGCTGCGTTCAGGTAGTGTGCAAGGACGGCGCCGAGTTTCACATAGAGGCATACGGTGAAGAGGCAGACGCCTTGTTCCATGAAGCAAAAAAGCACAGAAAAAGAGAGTACCTTGCATTGGCATAGCGAGAGCTTTTTGCCTTGATGCGCAGAAGGGGGAGAGGGTAAGTAAATAGAAATTGGGAATAGTTAGTAAAGAGCGAGAAAGTAAAAAGAGAGAGAGGAAAAGAAAGTATATCTTTTAACCAAAGAGGGAAGACAGGCCTTCTAGGGCTTCTTCCTCTTTCTTTTCGTCCTTCTTTTCTTCCTTGGCCGGGGCCGCTCCGCCTGCTGGCGCAGCTGCTGCGCCGCCTGCCGGTGCCGCCGCTGCCACTGCGACTGGCGCAGCCTTTAGCGCCTCTTCGATGTTTACCTCGGAGAGAGCCGCGACGAGGGCCTTGACCCTTACGTCATCTGGCGTTACGCCTGCAGCCTTGACAACGCTCTTGACATTATCTTCAGTGATATTCTGCTTTAGCTTGTGGAGGAGCAGAGCAGCATATACGTATTCCATTGCAAAAAATGTCCGTCCTGCACCATATTTGAACTTAACGCAAGCAACAGCTCGCTATCATACTGAATGGAGTCGACGCATCCGATCTGTCGCGACAGGACCTTCTCATCGCCTCATTGAGTATGTGCATTCGCGGGCGCGTGCATGCACCTACTTCCCGTTCATATGGAGCTACTACGCAAAAACTATCTCTCGCTCCTAGCTTTTGCTATCAAGCAAGGATCCTTAGACATCTGTATTTTGTAGAAACAAGAAGGTACTCTGGGACATACGCGGAAGCGTGTGTGTGTGGGTATTCATTAATTTTTGCTATCCTGCGACTGTAAATGAGTTCAGGTTATCTCGACCTGATGGCTATTATGAAAGCAGTCTATCGAAATAGTGAACTATGCCCTGCATCCTACCCTACTAATGAATGCAGTTCTGCTTGTGAATTTGATAATTAGTTTATGGGTTCTATCTCTACACCTTACCCGGAAAATTTCAGGACCGCCTTTCACAAGATGGAAAGCGGATCGCTTGTGGATAGATCTATCCAGCGAGTACCTTAACTCACATGCTTTTGAGAATATCAGACGACTGATATATGTCTGAAACCAGAATGTATGCTGCTCAGGCCGTAGTTGTCGGCCTAGCAATCATAGCTGCGATGGCGGTAATGCCGGGTTTTGTAGCAACAAACAATGCCGTAGCGCAGTCAGGAAACGAAACGAGTACGACAACAGGTAACGAGACGTCTACCACAACGAATCCCTCCACGACGCCATCAACGCCGGGAAACAACGAGACTTCGACGACCGGAGCATCAATTACTTTGACACCCGCCTCTGGTGCCCCAGGTAGCAACGTAACAATCGCCGGAACCGGATTTTTACCCGGACAGACGTTCAAATTTACATTTGATGACGGGTACCTGCTGTCCGGCAATATGATACAGGACACCTTTGGCAACTTCAACACCACAGTGCTCGTGCCTGCTAATACAACAAGCGGAGATCATCAGGTAGCGGTGGCTGGCAGTGCGGGAGAAAATGCAACTGCAACGTTTAGCGTTGGCGAAGGAGCAAGAGAAGGGTCAGCAGGCAATGCAACTTCTACAGGTAACTCGACAACAACAATGACGACACCCTCTGGAGGCAACGAAACTGCTGTTCCTAGCGAGACAGGTAATTCGACAACAATTGCGCCGCCTTCGTCCGGCAACACAACGACGCCTCTAATGCCAGAATCGCCCTAAAAGGCGCAACAAGATTTCCTGCCAGAGGTAGGATAACTTTCTCCTTTTCTTTTTTTCATTTGGACTTTCTTCTAGGGACTATGTGTCCAAGGTCCTCTGATGAGTTTCTGTTGTTTTTGATAATGGTGAGGATGAAAGTAAAGCAGAAAAAGAAAATCTACTCAAATAAATATGGCGGCACCGATCGGTTATACTATCGTTGTTGATGTTGCAGTATGAGGGCAATTGAGCGAGAAAGCCTCAAGCAAGCTATCATGGTTGCTATGGCTGACAAGGAAATGGTGAGGATACTGGATTCATGTACGCTACGCTCAAAGTCCGTTAGTGACGTAATCCGCGAGACTGGTATTTCTCATAGTACCGCCTATCGGAAAATCAAGTGGATGTTAGAGGAAGGCCTGCTTTTCACAGAGAAGATAGAGATAACGCCCGACGGGAAAAAGTTCAGCCTCTTTCGGAGCACGATAAAGTCGATAAATGCCAAATACGAGCATGGAAAACTGGATGTGGAGATAGAATACAACATTAACAGGCTAGAACGGACCGCGGAGAGGCTTTTTTCGCTTGAGGCCAGCTAGCTGATCTCCGTTTGTCTCTTGTTATTATTCTTCCCCGTCATGCAGGCTGTCATCTTCTATCATTTTGCCACTTCGCCTTGAAAGGTAGAATCTTGTCCACAACATGGCGCTAAGCAACGCCATTGCCAGCACATGAATGTACATCCCAATTTCATGGTAATGGGAAAATAGTGGAATCCATCCACTCATCTGCTCTTGCATGAGATCTGCTATCTCGCCAACTATCCATATGACAATGAAGAGAAATATCTGGAACTGAAAACCCTTGATGTCCTTTGCTCTCGCAGTTAGCCATCCGAATATTCCCAGCGCAACGACCAGAAGTATCAATGTGATATTGCCTGTAAAGATTGACACAAAAGCAGCAGTCTCTGTCGTCATATTCCAGTCGATGTCCCTTTCTTGCGGGAAGTAGCAGAGGAGGAAGATGATAATGATGTTATGCCAATGTAAGTTATTCCAAACGCAATAAGCACAACAATTGAAGCCGGCTCGAAAAAGCCATCTGCCATCGATTCCAATCCCTGCATCCTGACGACATGGTATATCCCATGAGAAAACAGGAAAGCCGTCAATGCAACTGTCATCTTTTGAATGTTCCCATTTAACTTCAAGCTAAGGTAGGCCGGTATAATGGCCGCAAAGAAGATCAGGATCGCACTAACAAGATCAAGCCAGCTTTCAACCATTGTCACTTTTTACCCAGTCTCCCTTCATCTCTCCCTTTTTATCTCTCCCTCTTTTTCCTTCTTTCCTGTTCCCTTTTTTGCCTGTTGCTGTTATAATATTTGTAGCCTTGATACCAAAGTTGGTATTCAGCAGTGGGAATTGTATTCAGTCTATAAAAGTAGCATTTCTTGATAATTTGGCTTGCATATGGACGCAAGAAAGACCAAAATTATTGTTCCAATTGTTATAGCAATAGCAATTGCGGGCACTGCGGTGGCTGTCTTGTCTTCTACTGGAGGCGCACAGCGCAACAATGTGTCAACACTAGCAACAAGCGGCTTGACATCAAACAACTACAATACTGATTCTAGTGCAGCAGCAAGTACTAGCACTACTACTACTGCTACCGATGCCAAGCCAACCGCTGCTTCCACTGCTACTAGCTCTTCCATCAAAATGAGCGCAAAGGAAGAAGATGAAACATACCGATGGGTCACAAGCGACGGCGGCAGCAATCCTTCTCTAAAAATGTCTGCCAACACAGACAATGTTGTACAGATTGACAACCCTACTGACGCCAAGCATGAGCTGGTCATAAACGACTCAAGTGGTAAGGAAGTTGGATCAAGCGGAGACATTGCACCAAACGGCTCAGGTCAGCTTTCGTTCAAGCCCACCGCGGCTGGGACATTTGAGTACCATTGTGAGTACCATCCAGACACTATGAAGGGAACAATCGAAGTTAGTGGAAGTCCCTCCTAATTTTTTCTCTTTTTCTATTTCTTTAAAGCAGGCGGGCACCCATAGTAAGAAAAGGGTACTAGCGCAGATGCCCTTCTCCGTCTCTGTTTTTCTTTCTTACCTGTGAAGGAGTATCTTGAGTACTGTGTTATTGCGTGGTTTTATGATAGTTTCGCCTAAATGGTTCGGGCGTAAAGATAGAGTTGCAGATTTTGATAACTGCTTGGCTCGCCAAAATAAATGATGTAGTGGACTGGGTGGGATTCGAACCCACGACCACCTACGTGTCCTCTGCCTGCATGAGTATTAGAATATGCATGGCATGCAAGGCAGGTATTCTACCGGACTAAACTACCAGCCCACAAAGATATAATGCCTGAAAACTGATAATTTAAGTGTATTTTATTTTATTAATTCTCTGGCATCACTACATACGCATGAAGTTGTGTATAATGTTCTTAATCAAGACCCTGCAGATGGCCTTCTGCCTTCATCTTTTCTGCATGAGCAGAGATGTAGCGCCAGATGATGTCTGCCCTTTCAGACTGGAAGTCCCATGGCGCAACAAGAACAAGGTCGTTGTCACGGATCCACATCCTGCGCTTTATCTTGCCCCTAATACGGCATGTCCTCACCTTGCCGTCGGTGCACTTTACTATGATGTTGTCGCCGCCGACCAGCTTGATTACTCTGCCTAATAGCTCTCCCTGCTGAGGCATAACCATCTCTTTTAGCTCTGATTCAGAAAGTACCTTTTTCTTGCCTATTTAAGATCCCAAGATATCTTCAAGATATGGGGTTAAAAGTGTACCGGTGGCCCGCTTTAGCATAGAATCCTGCTTTGAATATTGTCTTGGTTCTTTTCCAACCGCGCCTTCGCTTGCCTTCCTTTCTTTATTTTGATAAACTTTGCCGCCACTCTAAACGTATGCAACATGGGAGCAATATATCCTGCTTCTCTTCTGTCACTTTGTGCGCTATCATGATGTAGCCACGATTAAATAACGCTCCCAGTTTTGAAAGAAACGGGCCGTTAGCTCAGCTTGGTGGAGCGTTCGACTGATAATCGAAAGGTCGAGGGTTCAAATCCCTTACGGCCCATTCTGATATAGAAGCTGGGTTAAACATATCCTGGACTCTTGCCAGTAAGAAAAGACAAAAGTGCAACAGAATTTTAGATCATGTTGAATAATGCTTGTAGGCGGAGATGTGTGTGTATATATCTCGTCATACAGTTAATCGAGAAAATACAATCGCAATTAATGTTAGAAATCATGCCAACAAAGAAAAATGAACCCGGATATCAAAGCATGGTCCGTGCATGTTGTTGCAGGGGTTTGCAAAGTTTTGCACTGATATGCATTTTTTTGCAAAGAATGTTAATCATAAAGGTAAATCAGTTATGATTAATTAATCAATAATATAATATTTATAATGAATGTACCGGAGGGAGCTGAATTTGTAGCATATTCTCGTAGCAAAAGATGTAAAATATGATATATATATCTATAGTATTTACAACAGCATCTATTCAACCATTAATTTTCTTTAAATGTCGAGGTAACAAAATGGCACAAATGCCCGCACTGATACCAAGAGAAGTCGAAATCCAGAGACTGAAGAAGATCTACATCATGGTGATATGCCTCGGGTCTATCGCCGCTTCGGTAGAAGTAGACAACTTCGTCGATGGCTCGCTGCACCAGACTGCAATCAGAGACTCTGCATTCACGCCAGCACACTGGTGGCTGTACAGCCACTTCGTGGCTCTGCCAATAGGGTGGGGTATGGTGGCTATGTATGACAGAAGAGTCCCGATACTCAGAGGGCCCAATAACTCGATGAACACGGGCCTAAAGATAACCATCATCGGCTATCTGGCGACCATGTTCACGATCGGCGTAAACGAGATGTGGCACTTCTGGTTCGTGGAGGAAATCTTCTCCGTTCCAAACCACTGGATGTTCAACATGGGTGTCGTAGTGGCATTCATGGGAGCCCTGGCCTATGTCGTCAGGGTGTACGCCAGACTGGTGGAACTGGGTGCAGAAACACCGGCAAGGAACCCGTATGTAGCAGAGATGTACAAGCTAGCGCTTGAAGGCAAGCTGTACAGCAGGTCGATACCGTAAGAAGCGAGAGAAGGAAAGGACAAAAGAACTATACCGCGTGTATATACGTGTGAACGAACCGAGGCACTATATGTGTGCATCTGCGCAGAGGTGAGGAGGAAGAACGGCAGAGGGATCATGCTGATTTCTCCTCCTCTTCCACTCTCCTTCCATTTTTTTCTAACAACAAAAAGCACGCGTTAGATTTTATATTCAAGCGAGACAAGCGAGTCGCTAATGAAAGAGTTAGACACTTTTCCAAGGACCTCTTCCAGTGCTGATTCAATCATCGTTTTCATGTAAAGAGACCAGTTCTTTCCAAGGTCGTGCTTTATCACTATTGTCTTTCGCGCACCGTCGTCGCCCCCTGTGTGATACACAACTTCGCAGCCAGAGTTCTTCATCCTCGTTTCGATCCATGAAATGAACGTCTCGACATTGAATCTTCCTTGTACAAAAATAGACATCTCGATGGCCGTGTTCTTTCCTATCCCGGTCGCCAGCATTTTGATCTCCTCCGTGCTCAAGCTTGCAAATATGTTAGCCAGCACCGGCTTTGGAAACGGCATCATCCCGATCCTGGATTCAAACAGGTCCCACTCTACGTGCTGAAGCAATACTTGGTTGATGTATGCATTAAGGCTTGTCTGCCTCTTTTCTGATTCTGCGCGCAGCTTTTTCATTACGCTGGCGTTGACCCGAAAAGTCGCATTGATAGAATCTTCCGAGTGCACGCCATGTTTGGGATCGGTTTCGTACATATGTATCTGCACATGTATGCACGGAATTGCAATTATAGATACGGTAACTATGTTAACCAATACGTATGGCGCTAATGCAGGGCAATCGGCCTGTTTTTCATGTGTGATAACTCTAGGGTATGGCTCAGGCATCAACGCTGAGGGCTAGAAAGAAAGAGAGAGGAAGATCTGATGGAACTTGAGGTGATAAATGAGCTCTGAACATATATTCAGCAGCTCTGGCATTGGTAGCCATGAGCATCTTTTTTCTGCTCCATAATGGCTAGTGACTCGTTCACCAAGATTTTATGCTATAAAAGCCAAAGGAAACTATGCAGAATGATTACAGATTTCAAAACTCCTCCGCTTTAAAAACACGCCTTTGTCTTTTTGAACATGTGTGTGTGTTGTATTCATGATGTTTTTGATTTCGCTGAAAGTTTCTTTTATGCGATTGACCCCGAACATTTTTCCTTCAAGTAATAAATCTGGGCTGCGCGAAGTAGTAGCAGCACATAATCATGAGCGTTGATTTTACTTCTGTCGCAGCGTCAGTAGGCGTAGGTGGCGTAGCAGGTTTTGTTATGGGCTACGCGATAAAAAAGATTCTGAAGATAGTGATGGTAATCGTAGGTCTATTTTTGGCCGCACTTGCGTACCTGGCCAGCCAGAACGTGATAACGATAAACTGGGACAAGATAGGGGCCGCTTCTACTTCTACCTTGGTAGGGCTACAGAATGCGACAATAGGCGCGACGCCCGGCGCTGCCGATCAGGTGATGATGGCGATGGCAAACATTGGCATACCGCTCACTGGCAGCTTTGCAGCCGCGTTTGCGCTTGGGTTCATGAAGGGCTGAGCTAGCGGGCCAAAAACCTATAGAAGGATTACCAATAGGACTTAAATCCTATCGCCGCGCTTGGAAGCAATGAATGATATATTGTTGCTAGATCCACTGTTCTTACAGGTTAATGGAAACTTTGTCATTGCCGCGCTCGCCCTTATCTTTGGGCTCTTGATCCTGTGGATACTGGTTTCCATACCTGTGTGGATTGCGGCAAAAATAGTGACTGCCGGCAGGGCCCGCTTTACGCGCGCAATGCTGGTAACTGCGGCCGGCCCCATCACCTATGCCATCGTGTTCTTTCTCTCTAGCGCAATCCTGGAGATGACGCTTGGAGAGAAGATATTCATAACCACCATCGCCTTCATCCTTGCGTTCATCGCCTGGATAGGTGTCTTCAAGCTGGGCTTTGACACGGGATGGCTTCGTGCGCTTGGGATAGCCATCCTTGCGACCATAGTGTTTGCCGTGATCGGCACGATAATCACGATAGGCTTGCAGGCACTGGTGCCAGAGACGCCGCCGATAACGCCGTTTCCTACATTCTAGAGGAAACTATGAGGATGTACTGGCGCTCTGCCCAGTCCACAATCCCCTGCAGGTCCTTTGCTGCATAGTCGGCGTTTTCGCCGGCAGCCGCCTCGGCTTCCGGGGCAAGGGCGGCAAGGCGCAATTCTCCCTTGAGCCGGCCTCCAATTGCCTTGACGGTGGAAGCAATAAAGCGCAGCGGGCCTTCGCCGGACGAAAACACGCACATCAGCATCAGCCCGTGCTTGTTTCCCCATGCCTTGCTCACGTAGCGCTGCAGGTCAATGTCGAAAAAGGGGTCGATGTCCTGCTCGACGCTTCCCACATAGCGCGAGTCCCATCCAAGTATCTGAAAGACGACAGCCGCGCTCTTGGCAAGGTGCGCCCTGTCGTCGGTGCCTGCAACGCAAAGCACGTGGGCGTTCATCTTTGGCTCTGCAGGGTGCGCGTTGAATTTCACTAGATCGATGAACTCGACCATCATGGAGGCAAGGTGCGCGCGCTCTGTCTTGCCAAGCCTGCCCCTGCTGTACAGCTCTCCAACGGTGTTTGCCGCAGGCAGGATGACGTCTGTTATGATCTTTACCTGGTCGATGTTGGAGTTAAGCACGCTTATCAAGAGCCTGCGGGCCTGCTCCTCCTCTCCGGCAAGCGCAAAGTCAATGAGCCTCTGCTGCACCTGCACATAGTTGACCGGAAACTCGATGTCAGAGATGCCTGTTTCCAAAAACCACACGTTGACGGTGCCTGTCTTTTTCTTTTTTACGAGGCCCATCGTGTTCATGATGTCCAGGTATTTTGTAATCGTCATGCGGTTGATGCCCGTCTTGTCGGCAAGCTCGACGCCTGAAAGCCCGGTGCCGGCGTTCTGAAGCACGTCAACTATTTTCCGCTTTACCTCATCGAGCGTGTAGCGCCGGTACATCGACATGTACCAACTGCCCTGCCGGAAGATAAAAACCCTTACCGGTGCTGCTGATGTTGATGCTTTTTCTTTGGCATCTTTCTTGAATTTGATATCAGGTCGGTCAGTGCGTTGAACGCCTTTCCCACCTGGTCCATACGTACGAGCATGATGGTGTCAGTGTAGCAGCTTACCGTGTCTTCTATGTTGATGTGCCTGCGCGCAAGCTGGTTGTAAAACGCAATGGCGCACCCCGGCGTCTTTATAATCTCTTCCGGGCTGTGCACGATTATGGCGGCAAGGTCGTCTTCAACCTCGAGCACGTCGTCGTGCGCAAACATTGTCTTGACGTCGTCAAGCAGCACGTCGTCAAACACGAGCGTGATGGACATGATGCTTTCAGACACGCTGATAAAGTTGTCAACGTTCTGCGTGAGCGACTTGGCAACCTTTTCAATCGTCTTTTTGCTCTTTGCCGCCGACACCTTGGCAACGTCTGTCTTGACGCTGACCGTGCTCCCTGCAAGGATTGCCGCGATAGGGCGCTCGGGGACGTCATAGTCGCGCCTTGAGCGCTTTAGCGCCGTGACAATGCTTTCAACGCTGGTGTTCTTGCCGCCGAGCATCTGATCTATCTGCGGCTTGACGATCCTTGCCAGCGCGCTGATGTTGCAATAGTCGCGCTGCAGCGAATCCTGGAACGAAAGGTCGTTGTTGACGACTTCTTTTACCGCGTTTGTGATGGATTTCTCGTTGACCGACATTGGTCACTATCACCTTGATTTAGGTCATTCCTGACCAAAAAATATAAATGTAGTGCTCGAAACGAAACGCACGTTCATGGCAAACAAAGTGGTCCTGGCCTATTCTGGCGGCCTCGACACGTCAGTCTGCATAAGGTACCTGCAGACTCTGCACAAGATGGATGTCATTACCGTTACGGTAGACTGCGGCCAGGACGACGATTTTGCAGAGATTGAGCGGCGCGCAAAAGCAATAGGCGCAATCAAGCACGTCTACGTCGACGCCAAGGACGAGTTTGCCAGGGATTACGTCATCCCAAGCATCAAGGCTAACGGCCTGTACCAGGGCAAGTACCCGCTGGCAACGGCGCTTGCCCGCCCGCTCATTGCGGCAAAGACGGTGGAGGTCGCCACAAAGGAAAACGCGGTCGCAATTGCGCACGGCTGCACCGGCAAAGGAAACGACCAGATCCGCTTTGACGTCACCATGAGGGCGCTCAGGCCCGACCTAAAGATAATCGCTCCAATACGCGACATGAACCTCACAAGGGACGTCGAGATAAAGTACGCCAAGGAGCAAAACATCCCGATAAGCACCGAGGCCAAGAAATACAGCATCGACCTCAACCTCTGGGGCCGCGCTGTGGAAGGCGGAAATATCGAAGACGCCGACTTTGAGCCGCCAGAAGAAGCATTCCAGTACATCAATTTCAAAAACGACAAGGCCGGCTATGTTGAAATTGAATTTGACCAAGGTGTTCCAGTCGCAGCAGACGGCAAGCACATGTCGCTTACCGACCTTATCCAGTACGTCAATGACAAGGCCGGCGCACACGGCGTTGGCATAGTTGACCATATCGAAGACCGCGTCGTCGGCATAAAGTCGCGCGAAGTGTACGAGGCGCCGGCGGCAGTGACAATAATCGAGGCCCACCGCGACCTTGAAAAGATGGTGCTGACCAAGCACGAGCTTGCCTTCAAGCGCATGGTGGACGACCAGTGGAGCTGGCTTGCATACGCCGGCCTGTGGCAGGACCCCTTGCGCACGGATCTGGATAGATTTATAGACGCGACCCAGACCCGCGTCAGCGGAAAAGTGCGGGTAAAGCTCCAGAGGGGATCGCTTCGCGTGGTCGGAAGGCAATCGCGCTACTCCCTTTACAAAAACGACCTGGCGACGTATGCGGCCGGGTCGACCTTTGACCAGTCTCTGGCAAAAGGCTTTGTCGAGCTATGGGGGCTGCAGTCGATAATCGCAAACTCGGTTGCAGGCACGGCCGACAAGAAACAGCAGCAACAGCAACAAGAAAAACTAGTAGGAGGAAAAAATAGAAAATGAAAAAAGAATGCCAAGAATGTGGAGCCGACATCAACATCCCGGAAGACGCAGTGGTGGGGGAGATCGTGACCTGCCCTGACTGCGGTGGCGACTTTGAAATTGCCGCCAAGGCAGCAGACAAGGTGGAGTTGAAGCCGGCAGAAACAGTAGGCGAAGACTGGGGACAGTAGTGTGTAGCAGAAATGGCAGTCGAACTCTGCATAATCTACGACAAGGTGCGCTTTGAGGAAAAGGCGCTCTATGACAAGGCCCTTGAAAAGGGATTAAAGGCGCAGATAGTGGATGGAAAAAACATCACCGTCGGCACCGAAAGCAAAAAGAGCGACCTTGCACTCGGCGACGTGGTAATGCAGAGAAGCGTGAGCCATTACCGTGGCCTGTACCTCACAGCCTGCCTTGAATTTCTTGATTACCCAGTAATTAACAAGTTCCAGACCGCAGAGACGTGCGGTAACAAGCTTGTCACGTCGCTCGTGCTGGCAAAGAACAACATCCCGACGCCCAAGACGCAGATGGCGTTTTCAGCCGAGTCTGCAATTGAGGTGATACGCAAGACCGGCCTGCCACTAGTGCTCAAGCCAATAGTCGGCTCGTGGGGCAGGGGCGTTTTTCCGCTGCGCGACGACGAGACCGCAAGCATGATTGTGGAAATGAGGGAGGAAAACGACAGCCCGCTTGCAAGGATCTACTATGTGCAGGAAATGATAGACAGGCCGCCACGCGACATCCGCTGCATCGTGGTAGGCGACAGGGTCGTGACTGCAATATACCGCTACTCTGCCGAAAACGAGTGGCGCACAAACGTCGCCCGCGGAGGCAAGGCCGAGCTTGCGCCGATGACAAAAGAGCTTGAAGATCTGGCGCTGCGGGCGGCAAAGGCGGTGGGCGGCGGAATCGTGGGCGTCGACCTTATGGAAGACAAGAACCGCGGCCTCGTGGTCCACGAAGTAAACAACACCGTAGAATTCCGCGGTGCTGCAAGCGTTTCTACAAACGACATCCCTGGCGCAATGATAGATTACGCCGTCAGCCTGGTAAAGAAGTAGTTGACCAATTTCGGTCACTATTGACCTTTATTAGGTCAAATATATCCAAAAAATATAAATGAGGATTTTTAAGGCAGAACCATATTAACATGCTGCATCATCATCTCGTGAACATGGCAATGATGGAGGACAACGTTTCGCAATGAAGGTTGGAGTAGTTGGCGCGTCCGGCTACGTCGGAGGCGAGCTTCTCAGGCTGCTTGTAACACACCCCAAGGTTGAAGTCAGCATGGTGACTTCGCGCCAAAAGGCAGGCGAGTACGTGCAGAGGGTGCACCCCAGCTTGAAGGGTTTCATCGACCTTACATTCTCGCCGATGGACATGGAAAAGCTTGCGAACAACTGCGACATGGTGTTCACGTCGGTGCCGCACGGAAAAGCCAACAAGATAGTCAAAGACCTGTACGACAGGGGAATCAAGATAATCGACCTTTCTGCAGACTTTCGCCTAAAGAACCCAAAAGATTACATAAAGTGGTACGGCTGGGAGCACCCCTTCCCCGACATGCTGTCCAAGTCAGTCTATGGCGTGCCGGAACTGCACCGCGAAGAGATCAAAAAAGCGCAGCTGGTGTCGTGCCCGGGATGCATGGCAGTGACGTCGCTCTTGGCGCTAAAACCCCTCATCGAGAACAACCTTATAGACACCGAGCATGTGGTCGTCGACAGCAAGATAGGCTCGTCCGGCGCTGGCCAGAAGGCAAACGCAGGCACGCACCACGCGATGCGCTACGGAGTCGTCAGGCCGTACAAGCCTGCCAAGCACCGGCACACTGGCGAGATAGAGCAAGAGCTGTCGATGATAGCCAAAAAGCAGATCAAAGTCAGCATGAGCCCGCACGCAGTCAACATCGTCCGTGGCATCCTGACTACAAACCACACGTTCCTCAAGCGCAAGGTCGAGGAGCTGGAGCTGTGGAAGATGTACCGCAACTCGTACAAGGGCGAGCCGTTTGTCCGGCTCATCCGCGACAAAAAGGGCCTGTACAAGTTCCCCGATCCCAAGTTCGTTGTCGGCTCGAACTTTTGCGACGTCGGCTTTGACATTGACGAGGACAACCAGAGGATAGTTGCGCTCTCGGCGTCTGACAACCTCATGAAGGGCGCCGCCGGCTCTGCTGTGCAGGTGATGAACGTGATGTTTGGCTACGAAGAGACCGAGGGCTTGAAGTACACCCCTCTGACCCCGGTATGATAGTCATAAAGATAGGGGGAAGCGTGGTCGACGGGCTGCACCCGTCAACGCTTGCCGACATCAAGGCAATAGCAGAGAAAGAGAAACTGGTCTTTGTGCACGGCGGTGGCAAGGAGGTGACGGCGACAGCGACCAAGCTTGGCAAGGAACAAAAGTTCATCGTCTCGCCAGGCGGCGTGCGCAGCAGGTACACTGACAAGGAAACCGCTGACATTTACACGATGGTCATGTCAGGCAAGATAAACAAGGCGATTGTTGGAATGCTGTTGCGCCAAGGAATAAAGGCAGTAGGCGTCGCCGGCGTCGACGGCGGCATATTGAAAGCCGAGCGGAAGAAAAAACTGATGGTGATAAACGAAAAGGGAAGGAAGATGGTCATCGACGGCGGCTACACGGGCAAGATAAACGACGTCGACCCGTCGCTTGTAAACACGCTGGTGAACAGCGGCTATGTGCCGGTGGTGTCGCCTATTGCGCTTTCTGAAGAATTCGACTTTCTTAACGTGGACGGCGACAGGGCGGCCGCATACGTGGCCGGAGGCGTCAAGGCAGACAAGGTGATATTTATCACCAACGTCAACGGACTGATGCTCAACGAAAAGCTGGTCACGGGCATGAACCTGGAGCAGGCAAAAGCAACGCTTCCAAAGATAGGCTTTGGCATGGAAAAGAAGGTGCTTGCCTGCACGGAAGCGCTAGAGATGGGCGTCAGGGAGGCCATAATCGCGTCCGGCCAGGTCGACAACCCTATATCGTCGGCGATTGCTCACAACAACTGCACGGTGATAACCCCAAAATGAACGGCGAGGACAACTACCTAGGCACGCTGTACCAGAGGTTCCCGGTAAACGTCGCAAGGGGCAAGGGAGCCAGAATCTGGGACGTAAACGGCAAAGAGTACATCGACTGCATGGGAGGGTACGGCGTTGCGCTCGTAGGGCACTGCAACGACCGCGTCGTTGACGCAATCAAAAGGCAGGCAGAGACTCTGATAACCGCGCACATGTCGGTCTACAACGAGACGCGCCTTGAATTCATGAAAAAGATGGCGCAGGTGGCGCCGCCTGGCCTCGCAAAAATGTTCTTTACCAACTCGGGCGCCGAGTCTGTAGAAGCGGCGCTAAAGTTTGCAAGGAAATTCACGGGCAAGCACGGCGTCATTGCCATGAACGGCGCCTACCATGGCAAGACGTTTGGCGCGCTCTCTGTGACTTATAACGAGAAATATCGCAAGGCGTTCATGCCGCTCCTTGACGGGGTAAAGTTCGTGCCGTACGGCGAGCCTTCAAAACTTGAAGATTCAATAGACGACACCACAGGCGCAGTGATACTGGAGCCCATACAGGGCGAGACAGGCATCATAGTCCCGCCAGACGACCTCATACCCAAGATCCGCGAGATATGCAACCGCAGAAACCTCGTGCTGATATTTGACGAGATCCAGGCAGGCCTTGGCAGGACGGGCAAGATGTGGGCAGGGCAGAACTGGAACACGACTCCGGACATCATGTGCCTTGCAAAGGGCATCGCCGGCGGAGTGCCTATGGGACTGGTGCTGACAAAGCCCGAGATAATGGACGCAATAAAGCTGGGCGAGCATTCGTCAACGTTTGGCGCAAGCCCTTTAGCGTGCGCGGCAGCTTCGGCAACGCTTGAGGCCCTGACGACTGACGGCCTAGTAGACAACGCGGCCAAGACCGGCAAGATATTCAAAGAAAAGCTGATAGCCCTCAAGGAGCGCCACAAGATAATCCGGGAAGTGCGCGGCCTTGGGATGATGCTCGGCGTCGAGCTCCGCTTTGAGGTAAAGGATGTGCTCTTTGACGGAATCAGCAACGGGCTGCTTATGCTGTACTCGGGAAGGAACATTATACGCCTGCTTCCGCCACTTGTAATGGACGAAGCGACGGTTTCCCGCGCAGTTGAAATAATGGATGCGGTACTTACAAGGGAGGAGCAGAGAAGAAATGTCAATTAGCAACATGGACGAAACGGACGAAAAGATAATCCGCATCCTGCAGGCCGATTCAAGAAAGGCGTTTGTGGACATTGCAAACGAGATCGGCCTTTCCGAGTCAGCCGTCAGAAGGCGCGTCAAGAACCTGACAGACAGCGGCATAGTAAAGCGCTTTACGATAGAGCTAGGCGCTTCGGACAAGACAAGCGCAATAACGCTTATCTCGGTAAGCTCTACTGCCGACACCTCGGCAGTTTCGCAGAGGTTGATGAAGCTTGCCGGCGTCGAAGTAGTCTACGAGATCACGGGCCAGTACGACATTGCAGCAATCATTGCCGCGCCTGCTATCGTCGAGATAAACAAGTGCATCGACGACATCCGCAAGATAGAAGGCGTGTCTGACACCAACACCGTCATAATACTAAAGACGATGCGCTAGTATAGCCGAGATTCGCCCTAGAGGGCGCGTCCTTGTTTTGCTATTGATAAAGATCTTGCATATTCGGCCCTATTAAACTCACTATAATCCGTACTTTACTCCATGCTTTTCCTTTTGACCAAGTCTTATCACGAGAATCAGCGCAATATATCCCGGTGACGATTGTGTGAGAGGAGAAGCGCTCGGCAGAAACAGTAGCAGCGTATGGTCCAACAGGTTCATAGCGTCGGCAATAATTCAGGGCGCGGCTATCACCCTGCTTACCGCTTCGTTCGTTGGGATGCAGTTCCTCTTTTCGTCCAGCGTCAACATCATCCAGATCCTTTCGCTGTCGTTTGAAGGGCCGGCAAAGTGGATATTCCTTGGCTACATACTCTACATGATACTGATCGTCGCAATAGCGACTACGGCAATATTCTACAACCACCTGGAGGTCAACCTGCAAAAGAGGATCCGCGGGGTCAGGTCTGCTCTTGCGTGGACCAACCTTGTAGGGATGAACGTCGGAGGTGCCGCGGTGACGTTAATGATGGTCTATGCAGGGCTTGCCGGTTCCGGCGTGCTTGGCATGATTGCCGGTGGCGGAGGAGCGAATGCAGGTCTGACGGAAAACCCTGCGGTAATGGATCAGTTCATCATTCCAATTGCAGCATTTGCAGTGCTTTTGATAATAGGTGTCATTGCAGGCGGGCTGGCATACATTGCCACTTATTTTCAAAAAAAGCCATCCGTATCATATGACGACAGCAACAACATTGACATGGAAAAAATCGGGAGCGTCTAAAAGCCTCCTCTTCCTATTTTTTAGGTCTGTTATTGTGCACAAAGTAGTTCATATATTACCTAGTTGCAAAGATCAATTCATATATGTCCAACAGACCGCAGGCTGACCCTGACACTGCTGCAAAATACAGGGAGAAATGCAACAGCATCCTTGCAATTTCGCCGCGCATACGCTACGCCGGTGTCATGAACAAGTTTGGAAGAACGCTTGCAGGTGGCCTGCGCAAGGGCGTGGTCCCGCTGCTAAAGCCGGAAGAGGCACGCAACGAGTACTTTATTGAAGCAACGCGCAGCCAGCTGAGAAAAAGCTTCGAGCGGTCGATAGGCAAGACAGAATACACCTTCACTGAAAACGAAAAAGTGAAAATCCTTACCCTGACAAACGAGGACAACTTTTACTACCTTACAATGGACAAGGAAACGCCGGCTGCCGAAGTAGCCAAGATAATCGAGTCAGCCAAAAAGCTGGCCAGGTAAAGGTCGCTGGCAACAGCAAGCATACGCCCGCTTGACATACTGCTGTGGACGTTCCGGCGAAGCGAAAAAGACGTCGTAAAACTCTACAACTCGCTCTCTCCTCTGATGACCATTGCAGCCGGAGGCAGGATGCTCAATTTCGGCTACTGGGACGATTCTTCTTCCGCAAAAACACCGCTTGAAGCGCAACAGATGCTCTGCGCTGCAGTTGGCGAGCTGGCCGAGCTTGCGTCTTCCATGACTGTTCTAGACGTTGGGAGCGGCCTTGGCGCACCTGCGGCCTACTGGAAATCCTGCTACAAATCGCTGCAGGTTGCCTGCGTGAACATTAATTTTTCGCAGCTACAGAATTCCAAGGATGCGCAGGCATCCTTGGTAAACGCCACTTCTACAGCGCTGCCTTTTGCCAGTAATTCGGTGGACAGGGTAATAGCGCTTGAATCGGCGCAGCACTTTCGGCCACTTGGCCGGTTTGTACAGGAGTCTGCCAGGGTACTTGACAGCGGCGGCCTCTTGGTCATGGCAATTCCTGTACTAAAACTGCGCAAGAAGAGGCTGCTGCATTTCTTGAGCCTTGGAATACTGGCTGTGACCTGGTCGTCGGAGCACTATGATCCAGAATACGTCGAGCGCGCAATTACGGGCGCGGGCCTGTCGATAGAGTCAAGCCGCTACATCGGGAAAAATGTCTACGGGCCGCTTGCCGACTATTACCTGAAAAACAGGGAAAACTTGCGGCCAAGAATACTTGCTGCATACCCTGCCTACCTTGAAAAGATACTGTACAGGTCGATTTTGAAAATGAAGCAGCTGTCAGACAAAGGTGACATTGAATATGTCCTGCTAAAGGCAAGAAAAACAGACACCTTGACCCGGGAAAAACCTTAGATGATCTATGTTTTTATTCAGCACGCATATACACATATGTCGTCCTCTTCTGCTCCCTCCTCTTTCGCCCGATCCGAATTCAAGATGCTGACGGGCTTCTGGGTCTCAAAAGCCCTGATGGCTGCAGTAGAGTTTGATCTGTTTACAAAGCTCGCCGGCGGCAGGCAGATCACCTTGCAAGAGCTGCAGAAAACTCTTGGAATGGAAAGGCGGCCTCTTGCAGGCCCTGCCGAGATTGCCATCAGCTATTGTTAAAGTAAGTGGGTGCTGACCTGCAAAGGTTGTTCTTACCTACTTGGTAGGAAATTACTACCAAGTTTATTAATACTGCCAGCTATTTGCTTTGCGTGAAACAAGAGCAACAAGCGCTTGGAAGAAAGGCAACTTACGAGATAAACCCGCTGATACTGAACAGGTGGTCTGCGCGGGCCATGAGCGGCGAGGCGCTCTCGCATGAAGAGCTCATGCCACTGTTTGAAGCGGCCAGGTGGGCCCCGTCAGCGTTCAACGGCCAGCCGTGGCGCTTTGTCTATGCAAAAAGGGACACGCCACACTGGAGCCGGCTGTTTGGGCTACTCATGGATCTCAACAAGTCGTGGGCAAAGGACGCCGCGGCGCTTGCAGTGGTCGTCTCGAAAAAGACCTCTGACTATAACGGCCAACCAAACGCTACACATCAGTTTGACACTGGCGCTGCTTGGCAGAACCTTGCCCTTGAAGCTACCTCGCGCGGCCTTGTTGCGCACGCGATGGGTGGGTTTGACCACGATGGGGCAAGGCACGAGCTGGACCTGCCGGATGACTATGAGCCGCTAGCGATGGTTGCTATAGGCAGGCCAGCGCCAAAAGAAAAACTCGATCCTGCCCTTCGCGAAAGGGAATACCCAAGCGACAGAAAGCCGCTGGCAGAAATAGTGATGGAGGGAAAGTTCAGAGCGTAGTGCGGCGCGATTAACAACAATAATTAATCGATTTACATTCTTTTTCTGTGTCGCTTTGAAACAAAATTCCTGCAAAAATACAACAACATCATAACATATTTCCGGTTACTTTCTAGCTCTTGCACTTCCGGCGCCTATTAGCATGAACGATAAATTAATCCGCACCAACAACGATCGTCTATCCAATGCGAAAGGAAGATCAGAACGTGGACAAATCTTTAGAGAAAAAGATAATCGTCAGCAAGAACGGACCCTATCTGGTTTCAGGCGGCATTCCCCTTTCAATGCAGATAATCACCCCGAACAAAGAGGGTTTTTCGTGGGATTGGACAGAGGGCAGATCGTTTGATACGCAATCAGAGTATGCGCTGTGTCGATGCGGGCAGTCAAAGAACAAGCCATTTTGCGACGGAACCCATGAGAAAATAGGATTTGAGGGAAAAGAAACCGCGACGCGCAGGCCGTATGTCAGACAAGCCAAAAAATATGACGGCCCGACAATGGTCCTTAGCGACGCGGAAAACTTGTGCGCATTTGCGCGTTTTTGCGATCCTGCAGGACAGATCTGGAATCTAATCGAGCAAACTGACAACTCTGCTGCCCGTGATCTGGTGATACGCGAAGCGAATCACTGCCCTGCAGGCCGGCTGGTGGTGCACGATAAAAAGACCGGAAAGGAGATTGAACACAAGCTTCCCCCTTCTATTGGGGTGGTCGAAGATCCTGCCTTGGAGTGCAGCGGACCGCTGTGGATTCGCGGAGGCATTCCTATCGAATCCCACGACGGCAAGCGCTACGAGGTGCGCAATCGCGCAACGCTGTGTCGGTGCGGGGCTTCAAGTAACATGCCGTTTTGCAACGGCAGTCATGCAAGCATCAAGTTCAGAGACGGACTTGATTAAGGTAAAATAACGGACTCTAATCATACGCAAAAAAGTCTCTATATATATGCGCAATTTAGCGTTTGTGCAAGAAAAACTGCGTGTTGTTATTATTGAGCTGATGACAACACCGCCCTTTTTAGCATTTCAGAAGCCTGATCGATTGCCCCGCGGGCCGCTGGAGTATCGGCTATCGCATTTAGCATTACAAAGTCGTGGATGGTGCCAAGATACCGGGTTGCCGTCACCGGAACCCCTGCCTGCATCAGCTTATGGGCATAAGCCTCTCCCTCGTCGCGCAGTACATCAAACTCATCTGTAATTATGAGCGCTGGCGGCAATCCCTTGAGCTGGTCAATTGGAGCCTGCAGCGGCGAAGCAGTAGGCTCTTTCCGGGAGTTGTTGTCTGGCGCATAGTTATTCCAGAACCACCTCATGCCTTCACGAGTAAGCCAAAAGCCATCCTGGTACATAGTGTAGGATGGAGAGTCTAAATTGGCATCAGTGACTGGATAAAAGAGCGCCTGAAAGGTCATCTTGGGTCCTCCGCGCTCCTTGGCAAGCAACGTAACTGCGATAGCCATGTTGCCGCCTACACTGTCACCGGCAACTGCCAGCCGCGAAGCGTCAACATTGACGGACTTGCCGTTTTGCGCAACCCATTTCGTGGCGGCATAGACCTCTTCCAATGGTACTGGATATCTGGCTTCTGGCGATGGAGTATAGTTGACAAAGACGATGGCCACATTGGCCTTGCTGGCAAGCTCCCTTACCAGCCTGTCATGAGTGTCGCTACCGCCAAGCACCCATCCTCCCCCGTGGAAATACATTACAGCCTGCAGGGTTTTATTGCCGCTGCCTTGCGGTCTGACGATTCGGATCGATACTTCTTTGCCGCCTGGACCGCCAGGGATGGTACGGTCCTCTATCTCGGCCGGAAGCTTTGTGACCGGTCCTGACTGAAGGCTTGACAATACAGCACGGGCATCCTTTGGCGATAGTGTCTGGATTGGCGGGCCTCCCTGCTTCTTAAGGCCCTCCAAGAATTCCCTTGTCTTTTGTTCTACTTTCGTTATTTCCGAGACTGTAACATTTCCAGAAGACACACTTTCTCTCTCTCATGTTATCGACCACATTGAAAGACTAAAGGCTTTTGAAAGTACTTCATCTAACAAAGCACCGCGGCAAATCAATCTGATGCCTTCGCTGACAGAGTGGATCATAGGATCGCTGCAGTTTGGATAAAAGCTAATTAGACGTGCATCTAGATGAATCCCGTGGCTGACAGGGCGGCGTACGCGGCTATAGGCGGCCTGCTCGTTGGACTCATGTTCCTTGCTATACTGGGCGCTGCGACAAGTGCTCGTCCGTGGCCAAAATATTCCTTTTCTGATTACGTGGTAAGGCAAGAGGGTCCAATCCCGCCTCTAAGGCTTGTGATGGTCTATGATTACAAAGAATATGAAGGCCTTGGCGGCAATATGGCTTGGGGCAGGGATGCGGGGAGCGGACCTATGCCTGGACACTCTAATTTCGATACCGGTAGTGCAGACTATGACGCCAAGAAAATCGTGATAGATTTGAGCAGGAATTCCACGGTATATTTCGAAGGGCACGATTACAACGGAACCCTGCAAGTGAGCACCTATGTTTACGACATGGAAAACGGACCGTGGGGAATTTTGGACGATAGAGGCGATGACGGCACAAAAAAGCACACTTTTGGAGTCAATTTGGAGCCGGGAGATTATTTCGTCACCGCGTACGCGTACGGAAAAGAAGGGTACATTTCTTCATTTTACAGGATTCAAGTCATCAAATAGGATATCGAAGCTGTCTTGAGAAATTCTGGTCATTGGTAAAAATAATTTTTTTACTTCCTTATAACTTTGCGAAGTGCAAAAAATGAAGCCAATGCACTCGCAGATCCGATTCCAATTATCACGTACAATCCCTCGGGGCGGGTGTACCATGGCGCCGGCGGCGGCTTGACGTAATAGTCTCCTGAGAGGGGAGTGAAGATGAACATGCTTGGGTCCTGCTCCTCTGGCATAAAATACCGCCCTTCGAAATCCCTGACCCTGAGTGGCACTTGATTGTTTAGCCGATAATAGAAATAGGCATTCCTGTTGGCGGCATTGTTGTTATCCAGATCTCCGTACTGTATCCATTCCGTAAAAGTGTTGTTTTTGATGGCTTGGTCCATTTCTGCCTTTTTTGCCTCCATCCATTCTTTTCCTTTCATTTCATAGTATTTGTCCCACCTTTCTCTGAGTTCAGCTTCTGATGCGGCTCCATAGGCTGGACAGGGCTTTTCTGGCCAGTCTTTATCTTCTGCGCATTCATCTGCATTAACGCTTTGAAAGTAAAAAGTAGTAGTTGTCATCGTCATCATCATTGCAAATGTCAAGACTAACGAAATTGTCATTCTGACGGCTAATCGTTTGCAAAAGCTATGAAAGTGTGGGCAATTTGACACGCCATTCGTACCTGGGATAAGGAACTGTTAAATTATTTGATTACAACGTGCGTATATACACACGTGCGCAATTACTTTGCAAACGCCTTGAGCTTGCCCCTCATCTCGCGGTCCTTTGATATCGCGGGGTGGGCCGGGTCTGCCATTATTACCTCGTACCAGATGTTCATGCCGTCCTTGTGCAGGTAGTACGAGCCCATCACTTCGAGGTTTGGGAACTTTTCTGAAACTCTTCTCTCGGCAACCTTGCGCATGCTGATGCCCTGCTTGATGTGGACGACACCGATGTGCTTTGGCCTTCTGCCTGCTACCGGGCGCTGCTTTCTCATGCCGCCCCTGCCGACGCGCACGCGGACAACTATTATACCTTGCTTTGCCTTATAGCCCAGCCTGCGGGCCCTGTCGAGCCTGCTTGGCCGGTCGATCCTGTTGATCGTTGGCTCTTGCCTCCATGCAATGGCCTTGGACTTTAGTTCATCCGAGTTCTCCTTCCACATTTTTGTCCAAGTCTGGGCCATGTAGCTGCGCATATCGGTTTCCTGTTGCTAACCCCCTTATAGAGATTTGGATAACGGTGTTAATGGAAGGTTCAAAACTTGACGGAATATACTTTGCATTGCAGTTAGGTCTAGTATCTGCTTAATTTGTGATAACGATACTTGGTTAAAGTTAATGTATTGGTGGTTATTTTGATAATCAAAATTGAGGGTATTTAGCTCTCGTCTTCATTTTTGTTTTGCAGTAGAACAATTGATTCGAGAATCTGTAATTGCATGTATTCCAAGTGCTTGGGATGAAAATCATATAACCTATAAAATCATAGAAACACTCAAGGGAAAACTTAACCCCGATTTTGTCATAAACAGTAGGAACAATACTAATGTTTTATGGCATCCGTATAAAGCAAAAGGTAAAGTTGAAACTGATTTTGGTGACATTGCCATTCTTGTCAACATAATATATGATGATGGAAAAACACTTACAGGAATTGGATTTCTTGAAGCAAAAAGGCGAAACGTACATTCAAAGAAATTCATCCAAATAAAAAGAAGACAACTTGGCAGGATACTTAAGAATGCTCACTATTCTCGCCTTCTCCTCTATGACTACAAGGACATCACACAATTTGCTGATACCAGTATCTTCGATAGGATACCCGGAAGTTTGCATCACAGCCCATTTGTACCTGTTACCCGAAGTGCAGTTGTACCCGTCAGTATAGCTCTTCCAAAAAGAATCACAAATATCTCACTTTACGATTTTTCACTACCTTTTTCTTACCAGCTATGTTTCAGATATCCTAACGGATTAGATCTGGAACTAAGTGAAACAAGTATAGGTGTCGTTAAGGGTGCTATAAAAAAAGAATATGACAGTATGGAGATACCCATAGCTCCAAAATATATTGTTGCTTTCTCAGTTAGCAACGGGAACAGATATCCATCTCTGGAATATCTACCAATCAACAGAGATTTGTATGTGTCCGCCTAAAACGTCCCCCTCTCCCTAAGGTGCTTCTTGGATTAAATACGAATTTGCAATCCTTATTTCTTATATTATGATGCGGAATTACAAGTTTAGATTATATCCAACGTTTCAACAGGAATCTAAACTCGTAAATGCCCTGCAAACGTGCAACTGGGTCTACAATCGCCTGATACAACTAAAGCCGTATTCTAGAAACGAGTTGAATTATGCTCTTACAGAGCTGAAAGAAACGGAACCGTGGTTGTACAATTATCATTCAAAGATGCTGCAAATGATATCAACAAGAATTACAGCCGAACATAATAGTCTCAAAGCCCTGCGTAAGAAAGGCTGCAAAGTTGGCAGTTTTGCTTCTATTGAAAGAGCTAGTTACAATTCGTTTACCTATAATCAATCTGGGTTCAAAATAGAAAAGCGTGGAAAAACTGACCTGTTGTGGCTATCTAAAATAGGATGCACGGAAATCCGCCTGCATAGAAAGCTTGCGGACATTAAACAAGTAACAGTTTTCAGGCGCAATGAAAAGTGGTATGCTATCATAACGTGTGATATTGCAAAGTCTACATTTTGTTTTATTGACCCGCGAAAATCTGTTGGAATTGACCTTGGGATAACAAAGTTTGCTCACGATTCGAATAATCGCATTGTCGACAATCCCTTATTTCTTACATCTATGGCAAAGCCATTGCGGAGAGCACAACGCCAGTTGTCTAGACGGGAAAAGGGTGGTCATAATTATCAGAAAGCAAAAAGCCGGGTTGCTCGTTTACACGAAAGAATTAGGAATAAGAGGCAAGATTTCCTTCATAAGGAATCGTACCATTATTCCAAAGAATACGACTTGATATTCGTTGAACGTCTACACACTTGTAATCTGGCTAGAAATCGTCATACTGCAAAGCGTATTCTTGACAGTGGCTGGTCAACTTTTAGACAATTCCTAGCCTACAAGGGAAAGATGGTCATGGAGATAGATCCCTACAATACGACCGTAGACTGCTCTCAATGTGGCAACAAAGTGCAAAAAGACCTTGCAGTTAGGATTCATTGTTGCGACAGGTGCGGGCTTGTCATAGACCGCGATTACAATGCAAGCTTGAACATCTTGCAAAAAGGCTTGCTGCAACTACCGCAGGGATTGCGGGAAGTTACGCCTGTAGAGATCCTGTGTGGGTCTATGAAGCAGGAAATGCTTACCGGCTGTGACGGTAAATATCCACATGTCATTATATGACGCCACGCAGGATCTGTATTATCTTCTCTGCGATAACGGTCGATGCCAGCTCTTGCCCCTCCTTGGTCTGCGCGCCAATGTGCGGGGTGCAAACGAGATTTGGCAATCCCAAGAGAAGCTTGTTCGTCGGCGGTTCTACCTCAAAGACGTCAAGAGCCGCGCCGGCCAGCTTGCCGTTTTTCAGCGCCTCGTACAGGGCGTTTTCGTCGATTATCTCGCCCCTTGACGTGTTGACGAGGTACGCTGTCGGCTTCATCTTTGCCAGCCGCTCTGCGTTGAACATGTGCTTTGTCTCTGGCGTCGAAGGTACGTGGCACGTGATATAGTCGGCGCTTTCAAGAAGAGTGTTGAAGTCGGTTACTATCATGCCGGTCTCGCTTATGAATTCCTTGTTTATTGGATATGGATCGTAGCCAATCAGGTTCATGTGGAGCGCCTTGGCCATCCTGCCGATATGCCGGCCAATGTTTCCGACGCCGACGATGCCGAGGTACTTGCCGGACAACTGCGTCCCCATTAGGTCTTTTTTGATCCAGCTGCCCTTTTTCGTCTCGGCGTCAGCCCTTGGTATGCTCCTTGCAAGCGAAATCATGAGGCCGATTGCAAGCTCGGCAACTGCAACGGATGCTGCTTCGGGCGCGTTTATAACCCTGATCTTTTTCGCCTCTGCAGTCTTGACATCGACGTTGTCAAGCCCGACTCCTACCCTTGCTATTATCTTGGCGCTGGAGGCAGCGTCGATGACTTCCTTTGTGACCTTGGTCCTGCTCCTTACCACAATAACGTCATAATCCTTGACAGTTGCAACCAGTTCATTGGCCTTGATCTCGGGCTTGTAGTCCACTGCGAGCCCGGCGCGCTTCATGCTGTCGATGCCTGCCTGATCGATTGAATCGCAGACAAGCACCCTGCCGCTTACTTGCATATGGCGCATGGAAATCCCGGTGATAATATATTGTTATTGCGATGATGATTCGCAACGCTTATTGTTTCGTGTGCCTGCAAGTCTGGAGGTTGTTATCGGCGTACGTCGTGCGTATAAAAGAGGAGCAGGAGCGTATGCTGTACGCAAGGCAGTCGCTGTACGTGGGCATCAGGCGTGACTGGTCTTTAGGATCAAAAATCCTGCTCATCAAAAAAAATGTGCAGGGCGACTCTGTAATAATTGGCTCTGCAACGCTTGAAAAAATAGTCGAGCTTGACGCATTGAGCAACATTGAAAAAAAGCCGTGCCTTGAAAACAACTGGTACGGCAAGATGGTGTTTGCCATGCTCGCAAGGTTCCTGCCTGCCGTGCCTGTTTCACAAACGCCTCTTGCCGGCAAGCAGCCCGCGCTCTTGCACGGCCTTGCCATAACCGAGGACGAACTGTACGAGATTGAAAGCCTTGCAGGCTCGAAAATAATTACTTGATGTTATATTGCTCTTGCAAAATTTGGAGCTATTAATTTCTCGTAGGTAACAAAATCATTATTTCATCTTCTAAATACTTAAAATATCGCGCACTATACCAAATGTATGTCTGAAGATACTCCAAAATGGAAAGCTTCAGGAGACTGGTTTGATGTTTGCAAATGCAATATTCCCTGCCCCTGTACATTCGCTCAAGCTCCATCTTATGGAGATTGCGAAGGCATACTTGCATACCATATCAAGAATGGACACTATGGCGAAACGCCCCTTGACGGGTTGAATGTGATGATGGTAGGCGGCTTCAAAGGCAATATCTGGGCGGGGGAGGCAAAAGCAACCATGGGATTCTTTTTCGACGAGCGAGCTAATGAAAAGCAGCGAGAAGCTCTTCAGATGATATTTACCGGCAAAGCAGGTGGCTTCATGGGAGAGCTTGCCAAGGCCTTTGGAGAAGACCGTGGCACGGAATTCGTTCCGATCAAGTTTGAGATAGCAAATGACCTTGCATACTGGAGCGCAGAAGTACCGGGCAAGGTCGTTGCAAGAGGTGAAGCATTAACTGGGCCCATGACTCCACCCGGCAAACGAGTGCAGACTCTTAATGCGCCTGGAAGCGAGACTGGACCAGGTACCGTTGCAACATGGGGTAGGGCTGTGGCTGACGAAGTGGATGCTATGGGCTTCAAGTGGGACTGGAAGGGCAGATCGAGCAAGCACATTCCTTTCGACTGGACCGGCCCCTAAACATTATCATCGAGATTATGATAAACAGAGTGACATAGAAACGCCATGCGCGGAGCAGAGGGTGTGTGCTTTTCTTGGCCAACTATGTTGTCTTGAACATGCCGCTCACCTAGATCTCGCCGTCTAGCCTACAATAATTTATTTGCGTGCCATTCCTTTTCGTGAGTTGCACGTTCGACATCATTGTAGAACATCAGGTTGCAGAACCTGCACCTTACGTCCAGTTTTCTGCGCCGGGACTTGCGGCGCCTCTTGCCCCGTTTCCTTTTCTGTTTTATGTTTGAAGCGGGGAAATACGCGAGGGTATCATGCGCGGTGTCTTTTTGCGACTTTTGCGTTCTGTGTCCGTATTGCAAGGCAGAATGACGAAAGCCGTCCTTCCAGGATGCTATCCACTTTCCAAGCATGAAAGGCCAGTCGATTTGCTGGTCGTCCATTTCATGTATTTCGTCTATGAGTTTTACATAGTCGGCGGTGTCGCTGGTAGAGGCTCGAAACCCTATCGCGTCTGAAGCCAGCTTGATCGCAAACTCTGTCTCGTCAAGATTCGTCCAAAGCTGGATCATTTTCATATAAGATTGCTCTATTCGGCTATAATGAATAAATTCCCTTATTCAAGGATTCTGGCAAGTTGGCGATAAAAAGGTGAAAATTTACTGAAATTATCCTGTTTTTACTATAACTAAATGGTCAATTACCGCAAGTTATTGAGGAGAAGAATAAACCATAATTTTTTTCTAGAATGTCCTGCCGGCTATGCGAGCTGCACCATCGACAACTGCTTATTACATACATGTCCGTATACAAAATCCGTCAAATGACCGCTTCTGTAGTTGAGATTCCTTCTTGGAGGACAAAGAGCGACTACATAGAAACGTGCAACTGCGACTATGGTTGTCCCTGCAACTTTAACGGCTATCCAACATATGGCTTTTGCAGGGCGCTAGTTTTGTATCCTATAAGGGAAGGCCATTACGGAAACGACGTCAAACTTGACAACATTGATGTCGTATACGCCGCATCTTGGCCCAAAGCAATTCATGAAGGAAACGGTACGATGCAACTGTTTATCTCTGGTAATACTACACCGGAGCAAAGAAACGCAGTTGTAAACATCTTTTCAGGAAAGGCAAAAGGGGAGGGGCCCTTTTCGATCTTTGCGACAACCATAAAGTACATGCTTGAGCCCCAGTTCGTTGACATTAACGTCAAGCTGGATGGCAAGAAAAGCAGCTTCTCCGTGCCCGGAGTGCTAGATGTCCGTCTTGAGAGCTTTAAAAATCCTGTTACCTGCGAAGAGCAAGACACAAAGGTGCAGCTTCCAAAAGGTTTCGTCTGGAAAATAGCAGACGCCGCCAAGAGTTCTGTGATGAGGATAATGACGCCAAACCTTAACTTTGACGATTCGGGCAAGAACGCCTATGCCTCAACAGTAGAATACAGAGGGCAGTGAGATGATGATGACGCAGTAACGATGGAGCGAGTTGTTGCTGGCTATGGATAAAGTGCAAAAGATAATCCTTGTTTCACTTGTCTCCGTTTCAGCAGCAAGCTGGCTGACCTCCCAGACCCTTCAGAACGACATGATGATGACAATGACAACGGCGGCTATGATGCCGTCGCCTTTTGCCTCTGGAATGGGTGATGATAATAATGGATTTGGCTTGGCATCTTCTTACCTGTTTTTTGTATTGTTGTGGACCGTTGGCATGGCCGCAATGATGTTTCCTGCAATCACTCCGATGGTGTTTCTCTATAACAGACTGGCCAGCTCTGAAAAAAACAACAGCCAAGTGCAAGTGGCTCTTCAGAAAAATGATGATGCATCCCAAAAGCAAGTCTATCCCTTCAAGACCTTGCTCTTTGTTGGCGGCTATCTTGCAGTGTGGTCCCTGACAGGGTTTGTCCTGCTGCTTGGATGGTCAATGTTGACGAGCATCATGACAAGTGCAGCATCGGGGTTGTCTATTATCCAATACATCTACGGCGCCATCTTGGTTATCGCAGGGGCGTATCAATTTAGCCCGCTCAAGAACAAATGCCTCGGATACTGCGAGTCTCCCCTGAGCTTTTTCATGAGGAGGTGGAGCAGTGGCGCTACAGGAGCAGCCAAGATGGGCGTCTTTCACGGCTTGTACTGCCTGGGATGCTGCTGGCCGTACTTTTTGCTAATGGTGGCGCTTGGATGGATGAACCTGCTCTGGATGGCCCTGTTTTCGGGAATAATTTTCGGGGAAAAAGTCTGGTCAAAGAAGGGGATATGGATTGCAAGGGCTGCAGGAATTGGATTTGTGATAATTGGAATTCTGGTTATGGTTACAGGCGGATCTGCAATAATAATTTCGATGCCTACAATGATGTCTACAGGCGACGCGGCTTTTACCAATACCGCCGACATGGAGCCGTCTGCAAACATGACGCCGGCCCAAAAGATGCCGCAGATGGGATGATGACAAAGAGAAACTATGTGGAAGAAATGTGCGTCTACGGTCATTTTGCAGGCGCGGTAACGGCTCTGCAAAATAATATCGTCATCATCATCACCACTTGCGCCGTGTCCAAAAATGAAGAAAGGTGCAAGAAAGAGTCTCCATAATCGCTTAATACTGAAAATAAATATTTTCTGATGCTGTATCATCATGGGAGTACTGACCTGGATCCTTGTTGGAGTAGTGGTTCTGGCCGTGCTGGGTCTTGGAGTGCGTACGTTCCTGTCGGGACTGCAACAGGGAGTGGAAAAAATCGCCAATGCCCCAATAATAAAAGACGCTGCTGCAAAAGCAAAGCAGCTTGTATCTGAGGGAAAGGACGAACTAGAAAACAGCTTTAAAGAAGATTATCATCAAGAAGAAAATGCAATCACAAATAATTCGTAACAAGCTGGCAGGAATGCTGGCAATAGCCTCCGGCGTGCTTTTTCTTGCTTCCGGCTACCATCCAAGTACCGCTATTTATGATCTAGTTGCCGCCGGATTAAAAGAATACACTGCAAAAGATGTCTGGCAGGTCGCCATCGTGCCGCTTGGGCTGCTGGCGCTGGTTGCGCAGCTTGGCGGCATCGTCGTGATAATCGGGGGAGTGTTGTTTTTCAAAAACAGGATTACAACCGGCAAGTTCTTTGTGATGATAGGAACCGGCCAGGGAATCCTTACTATAATTCTGAGCCTTATCCTCGGCCTTGCATCAGAAGGCTCTGGTTTTCTGGGCAATTACGTCCTATGGTTCACAGGCACCGCGGCAGGAATCGGGATTATCTGCTCGATAATCTCAAGGACGATTGCAATAGCCCCTGTCAAGGCAGGGCAGCGCCGGTGACTCATGTAATTTTGCAGTATCTTTTTTGCATCCAGCAAACCTGCAACCTGTCTTAATAGACACGAATACGCACATCACAGGGCGGTATGGTTCTGGTAATTGAAGGAAAACGGATTGTCTTGCGGACTCCTGAAAAATCTGACGCCCGGTCCATCCAAGAAAACCTAAACGATAAAGAAGTCAGCAGATACACGCGCATTATTCCTTATCCGTACACGTTGCGGCATGCCCGGGATTTCATCAAAATTGCCCAGCAACAACAACAACACCGTCGCGGTGGTAGCAGTAGAGAAGAAGGCTACTCGTTTGGCATCGAGATTAAACAAACCCACAAGATCATCGGGGTAATCAGTTTGACCCGCCTAGACTGCCAGAACAGAAACGCAGAAGTCGGGTACTGGCTGGGCAAAAAGTACTGGGGCAGGGGACTGGCAAAAGAGGCTCTCCTTGGCATCCTGGACTTTGGATTTGGCGACCTGAAACTCTTTAGGATCTACGCCAATGTCATGCATCCAAACACCGCGTCTGCAAAGCTGCTGGAAAAGGCTGGATTTGAGCTTGAAGGCAGGATGCGAAAGAGCGTCTTGAAGGACGGAGAATGGCTGGACGAGTTGAGGTATTCAATGCTTGAAGAAGAGTACACCACTGGCTCGTACAGTCGGCTTGACAAATTCAAGCCGCAAGAGCGTCGATTAATTTATTACGGCGCTGGCGCCATCGCGGTTGCGATGTCATACAGGATTGACAAGGATTCGCTTGGCGAAGTCAAGGTTCCGTCTGACGCTTACTACGGCCCCTTTGCGTCGAGGGCAAAAGAGATGTACAAGGTCACTGGCCAGAGAGCCCACATCAACCTGATACGCGCTTTTGTCATGATAAAGCGCTCTTCAGCCCTTGCAAACAAGGAGCTAAAAGCGCTGGACACCAAAAAGGCCGACGCTATCGTAAAGGCCTGCGACGAGATCCTTGCTGGCAAGCTCTTGGATCAGTTCGTAGTCGAGGCAATAAACTCGGGTGCCGGCACAGCCTTTAACATGAACTCAAACGAGGTGATTGCAAACAGGGCGCTTGAAATCCTGGGCAAGAAAAAGGGCGAGTACGAAACCGTCAGCCCAAACGACCACGTCAACATGTCACAATCTTCAAACGACACCTTTCCCACGGCGATGCACGTGGCAATCCTGCTCAACATGGAAGAGGCAGACAGGTCGCTTTCCATCCTGATAAACTCGCTTCGAAAAAAAGCCAGAGAGTTTGAAGACGCCATCAAGATCGGAAGGACGCACCTGATGGACGCAATCCCTGTCACGTTGGGCGCCGAGTTTGAAGAGTACGCCTACTCGCTTGCAAGGGCGCAAAAGAGGATGCGCGAGTCAATGGACGGCTTGCGCGAGGTGGGCCTTGGGGGCACTGCCGTCGGCACGGGCGCAAACACGCCCAAGGGCTACCGCGAGCTTGCCATAAAGCACCTGTCTGAAGTATCGAAACTAAAGCTGAAACCGTCTGACAACATGTTTTATTCCTTGCAGAGCAAGTTCGATGTCGCAAACGCATCGTCGGCTCTGCGCAACGTCGCAATAGAACTTACAAAAATGGCAAACGACATACGCTTGATGGCCTGCGGCCCCGTCGCCGGCCTTGCAGAAGTCCTGATACCTGCGGTGCACGCAGGCTCGTCGATAATGCCGGGCAAGGTCAACCCGTCGCTTGCAGAGTGCCTGAACATGGTATGCTTCAACATAATAGGAAACGACGTCTCTGTCGGTATGGCGGCGCAGGCGGGCCAGTTCGAGCTGAACGTCATGCTCCCCGGCATGCTAAAGAGCATGCTCGACTCGACTGACATGCTAAAGAATTTCCTGCCGATATTTGCAGAAAACATGATAGACGGGATAAAGGCCAACAGGGAAAAGCTGGAATCGTACATCGAGAAAAGCCCCGTGCTTGTAACTCTTTTGAACCCGTACATAGGCTACCTAAAGGCCGCTGAAATCTACAAGGAGGCGCTGAAGACGAACAAGAGCATACGGGAGCTCGTCCTTGAAAAGAAGCTGATGACAAAGGCAGACCTTGACAAGGCGCTGTCAAAAGAAAGCATCCTTGGAGCAGGCTAGCTCTTTATTTCATATTCTCTTCTGGCTGCTGGCCGTAGCAACCTTTCTTCTTTTTTGCAACTCCAATACTGCAGTCGCTATCAACGCTATTTGCAGTATGTATCCGCCCGTTATGAGCACTATTGCGTTTAATGGCTTTGAAAACGTCGTCATTATCTCTACGTGCGGAGGCGCAAGCGAGTTTCCGACCATCACGATTACTGCAAGCGGGATGCACGCGTACAGCTGCTTTTTGTAGCCGGCAAAGGTCAGCACCGCAAGGGCGATAAACACGCATTCAAGCGCAATCGCCCTGTCAAGGAATGCGGGATTGCCTGAAGGGATTGCAATCGCGCCGGTGACTGCTATTGCCGCAAGGACTATTGCGACCGCGCTGACACGCATATACAGGTGAAAGGATGTGCGTCCTAGCAATTAAAGCGTTTCAGGTATTCCAAAAGCGCAACTGCGTTGTTGTGCTCTGCATCTTTTGCCGCAAACAGCAGGGTCACGAGCCCCTGCTTTTCTTTTTCAAGGATTGCCTTGACAAGCTCTTGCCTTTCGTCAAGCTCTTTGAAGTAGCGTTCCTTAAAGCCGTCCCACTTTTTAGGATCATGGGAGAACCACCTGCGCAACGCGTCGGACGGGGCAATGTCCCTCAGCCAGAGATCCACGCTGCTTTTGTTGACGCCTCTTGGCCACAATCTGTCTACCAACACGCGATAGCTTTTGTCATTTTCAAAGGAGTAGATCCTTGCCACTCTGATCAAAGTATATGCATATGATTGCACGAAATTGCAAGATAAACTGTACGTCTATGTGTGTGTGCGTTTAGTTTAATACCAATCGCATCGTACAACTGGCGTATGAAGGCTGCACGCATAATCAAGACAAAGGAACCTTTGAAAGTAGAAGATATTGCTACACCAAAGCCAAGCGGCGAGCAGGTCCTTGTGAAGGTGGACAGCGCAGGGGTCTGCCACAGCGACCTGCACCTGTGGGAAGGAGGCTACGCCGGCCCGCAGGGCGTTTTCATGAAGGTTGAAGACCGCGGAGTAAAGTTCCCGCTGACGCCGGGCCACGAGGTCGCCGGCTCGATAGTAGAGATGGGCGACAAGGTCACCGGCTATGCCAAGGGCGAAAAGGTGCTGGTCTACCCGTGGATAGGCGACGGGGTGTGCCCTGCGTGCAAGGCCGGAGAGGAAAACCTCTGCGATGCGCCAAGGTCGCTTGGCGTCTACCAGGACGGAGGCTATGGCGAGTACGCGCTTGTTCCAAGTTACAAGTACCTTGTAAAACTGGGCAACTATGACACTGCCGCAGCCGCGTCGCTTGCGTGCTCCGGCCTCACCGCGTTTACCGCCGTGAAAAAGGCGGCAGTAAAGGACGGCGAGACGCTTGTGATAGTCGGCGCAGGGGGCCTTGGGCTCATGGCGGTGCAGATAGCCAAGGCGATAACTGGCGCCAAGATAGCCGTGGTTGATATCGACGACAAAAAGCTGGACGAGGCGAAAAAGCTTGGAGCCGACATCGCCGTGAATTCGGGCAAGGGCGACCCCGTGCAGGGCGTCAAGGATGCCACAAAGGGCCTCGGCGCAGAAGCAGTCATCGACTTTGTCAACAACGCCAAGACGGCGCCAAACTCGTTTAACATGCTGAGAAAGCGCGGCAAGCTCGTGATGGTCGGGCTTTTTGGAGGCTCGATGGAACTCAACCTGCCTCTTATACCACTGAGGGCGTTTACCCTTACGGGCGCCTACACCGGCAAGTACGCCGATCTGGTGGAGCTGGTAGAGATTGCTAAGAAGGGCAAGATCCAGTCGGTGGTGTCACGCCGGTTCAAGCTCGACGAGGTAAACACCGCGCTTGAAGAGCTAAAGGCCGGCAAGATACTTGGCAGGGCAGTAATCAATCCCTAGCCGGCCCGCTCCCTTCTTTTCTCTTTTTGAATGGAACGAAAATGGTTCTGCTACCTTACTTGCGGTTATATACATATGCCGCACATCTCTCTATATTGTTGCGAATTTTTACCTGACCCGATAATAATAGCTTGCAGTAGTGGCCTTGACCATGCTTGTATTGTGTCATATGTTGTATGGCTTGAGAAAATCATGCAAGAGCTCGCAAACCACTGCAGGTTTCTCAGCAAAAGGCGCGTGCCCGGCGTCTTTAACTATTACAGCAAGCGAATTTCTTGTGCCCTCTTTGAAAATTTGACAGTATTTTGGTGGGATCAGCCTGTCCTCGCTTCCCCAGACAATCAGCGTCGGGACATTCTTTTGATCGATTAGCTTTAGCCTTTTAATTCCTATTTGTGTGCTTGTGCTGTTGTTGTAAGCTGACTTGAAAGCAAGCTGCGCGTTTGGCTGTTGTATTCTGTAGATAAAGCCATCAACCAGCACATCAGGGATTCTTGCCGGGTCTGCCACCAGCTGCTCAAACACCTTCCTGACAGACTGCCTTGAAGGGCTCATTGCAGCGTCCAGATACTCCCTGAGCAGAGGCGTTGGACCCTGCAACATGCCCGAAGAGTCTATCAAAACTAATTTGTCAACTAGGTCTCTGTGCCCTATTGCAAGCTGCGCCGCTATGTAGCCTCCCAGTGAATGGCCTACAATACTGGTTTTTCCATCGTCTATGCCAATTTTGTGCATGAATTCTGCTATGGCTTGTGCGAAATTCTCAACCGTGTAATAATCCGTGTCCAGGGGCCTGTCGCTGCCGCCGAATCCCGGCAGGTCTATGGCAACTGCATGGAAACCCAAGAGCGACATTGCATCAGGAATGTCAAGCCACCTATCTGCCGATGACCCAAGACCGTGGATGAACAGCACGTGCCGAGGAGGTTGTTTTCCGCTTTTGGGTCGCCCAGCAGAAGAAGAAGGAGGAGTGGAATTGGCGTTCTTGCTGTTTTTGGCCCAATCATAAGGAAAAGAAATGGGAGACGCAGCCTCCTCCTTCTCTATGCTTGCCTCCAGATATCTCACCTTTACGTGGTGGCCTATGCTCGCATAGGATTCCTTCTTCATCTTTATTACGCGTCTCTGCTTCTGAAAGGTACGTTTACGTTTATTATCTCTGTTTTTTCAGCAGGCAGATACACAGGGAGCATTGAATCTTGTCTATTCTACCAAGAGCTTGCTCTGAATGTCCTTTACTACTACCGACTTGATGTTGACAAACTCTTTGATGCCAAACTCTGACAGCTCGCGGCCGATGCCGGACTTTTTTACCCCGCCAAAGGGCAGGCGCGGATCAGACCTGACCATCTCATTAACCGACACGATGCCGGATTCTATCTGCCTTGCAAGTTTCACCCCGCGCTCGATGTTGTTGGTCCAGATGCTTGCGCCAAGGCCAAACTCCGAGTTGTTGGCCTCGCGGACTGCCTGCTCCTCGTCTTCCACCACTATTATGGGCGCGGCAGGGCCAAACACTTCCTCTCTTAGTACGTTCATCTCATGATCGACGTTAGAGATTATGGTAGGCTCGTAAAAGTAGCCTTCTCCAGCAACGGGCCTGCCGCCGACAAGCACCTTGCCTCCCTTTGTCTTGGCGTCGTCTACCTGCCTTGCAAGCGCCTGCCTCTGGCTGTCGCGCACAAGCGGGCCGATGGTCGTCTTGGGGTCAAGCGGGTCGCCAAGCACCTCTGCCTGCGTGTCTTCGACAAACAGTTTTGTGAATTTCTCTGCGATGCTTTTTACGACTATGAACCTCTTGGCAGATATGCAGCTCTGGCCCGTGTTCAAAAGACGCGACTGCGTGGCCATGTACGCCGTCTGCTTCAGGTCGGCGTCCTCCAGTACTATGAACGGGTCGCTGCCGCCAAGCTCCAGCACGAATTTCTTTAGGTCTTTGGATGCCAGCTCGGCCACCCGCTTTCCCGTGTTCACGCTGCCAGTGACTGAAACCGCGTCAATGTCGGCCTGCACCAGCGCCTCGCCGGCGCGATAGTCGCCAACGACCACCTGGAAAACGTTTTCCGGAAAGCCGGCGTCGGAAAACGCCTCCTGCAGTTTTAGCGAGCTTCCAAGGCAGACGCTAGAATGTTTCAGCACGCTGACGTTTCCGGCAGTCAGTGCCGGAACTGCAAACCTCATCACCTGCCAGAACGGAAAGTTCCAAGGCATTATGGATGCGACCACGCCCAGCGGCTCAAACGACACAAAGCTCTTGCGGAACTCTGTAGGCACTATCTGGTCGCGCAAAAACGCCTCTGCGTGCTCTGCGTAATAGTCGCACACCCACGCACACTTTTCAATTTCGGCAAGCGACTGGCGCACAGGCTTGCCCATCTCTTCTGTCACGATGTGGGCATACTCTTCACGGTTCTTGCGCATCACCCTTCCAAGCCTGCGCATGTGGTCTGCGCGCTCGCCAAGCTCGAGCTTTTTCCATCCAGAAAAGGCCTCCCTTGCCCGCCTCACTTTTTGCGCAACAACTTCTGCACTATCGTTTTCATAAGACGCAATTACCTTGCCGGTTGCCGGGTTTACCGTTTCTATTTTTTGCTGCTGCATATATGGCAGTACTACGCTCTGCGCGCTAATAAGCACTCGATAGAAAGGATTGTATCCCGCCGGCAGGATTTGCTCCAAAACGGCATGTCGCCGGTTTTGTTTGAGCCTGCGACTCTTCGGTTACTGCTACCTGTACGCCCGATAGGCTGCTACACGTGGTCAGCTCTGCTAGCCGACATCTACAGCCGAAAGCTCTACCAGGCTGAGCTACAGCGGGACAGTTCAGTTGGCTGCGAGAATGCTATATATTCTATTGGAGGTATCGGGCAACGTCAAGTGCAAAATACGAGATTATCCTGTCCGCGCCTGCCCTTCTCATTGCGGCAAGCGACGTTATCTTCCATTGCTCCTCGTCTATCCAGCCCATCATGCCGGCGGCCTTTATCATTGCATACTCGCCTGATACGTTCTGCACGGCAACCGGCACGGAAAACCGCTCCTTTGCGCGCCTGACAAGGTCAAGGTACGCAAGGCCCGGCTTGACCATCACCATGTCCGCGCCTTCCTCGATGTCGCCTGCTATTTCCCGTATCGCCTGCTTGGGGTTTGCAAACGACACCTGGTAGCCTGCCTTGTCAATCGCGCCATTTTTTTTTGCAAACGCTGCTGACCGGAACGGCGTGTACAGTGAAGAGGCGTGCTTGGCAGAGTACGAAAGTATCCTTGTCGCATAGTGGCCGTTTTTGTCAAGCGCGCTGCGTATTGCGCGCACCTGCCCGTCCATCATTGCAGAAGGCGCGACAATATCGGCGCCGGCCTCTGCGTGGCTCTGCGAAATCTCTGCAAGGACTTCAAGTGTAGAATCATTGTCTACCGTGCCGCTGTTGTTGCGTACAAGCCCGCAGTGTCCCGACAAATTGTACTGGCAGACGCAAACATCCGTTATCACGTCAAGCGACCTGCCAAACGCCGACTTGATCTCCCTCGTCGCACGCTGTACAACGCCGCTTCTGTCGGCCGCGGCCGAGCCGTCGCCGTCGCGGCTTTTTGGTATCCCAAAGACAATGATGGAGCGGATTCCTGCATCGAATATTTTCTGCACGCTCAAAACCGCGTCTTTAAAAGGCGATATGGATATGCCCGGCATGGCCGCTATCGAGCCGCCTCCCTCTTCTTGTTTTTCTGACACAAACACCGGGCAGATGAGGTGTTCGCGTTTTAGGCCTGCCAGAGAGAGCGTGTCTGCGTACGCGTGCGCCTGCATGTGTGGTCGTGTATTGCGCGCCGGCCTATGAATACGTTATCTATGTTGCGCACGTTTTTATGACAGCTTTCTGCATCATGGCAACAGGCAGGTGTGGGGGAGGATAGACCATAATGATGGAGGCGCAAAAGAGGCAGGAAACAATCACCAACAATGGCCTAGACTGGACCTACATACAGAGGCCGGCCTATGTCGACCTTGCGCAGCTTGGCGAGCGCTACCCCTCGTTCCACAAGCTCAACTTTGAGGACTGCCTTTCCAAGATCCAGCTGCCGAAAATAGACCGCTACGACGACCACATGTTCATCGTGCTGCATTTTCCAACTGCAGACAAGGAGCGGGGCTTTGTGTTTTCGCAGCTGTCAATATTTATCGGCGCAAATTTCGTAGTCACCGTCCACCAGGGCGACCTCAAGCCCCTTGAGGAACTGTTCAACATGTGCAAGGCAGACGAGAAGATGCGCCAGGCCATTATGGGCAGGTCCTCAGGCTTCCTCCTGCACAAGATAATAGACACGCTTGTAGACGACCTTCTGCACCTCCTCATGAAGGTGGTGGGTAACATCGAAGACATCGAGGACCTGGTGTTTGACGAGCGCATCTCTGTCTCCAGGCAGATAGCGCTTTTGCGCCGCGAAATAACGACGCTGCGCAGGATCGTCATCCACCTGCGCCGGACCGTGCTGGAGCTGACAAAGGACGTCCAGAGGTTCTCAAGCGAGGACCTTACCCCGTACTACAAGGACGTGCAGGACCACGTGGAAAAAGTGTACGAGGCACTTGAGGAGGCAAAGGAGACAGTCGAGATCTACAAGGACACCGACTATGTTCTGAGCACGGAAAAGACCAACAAGATCCTTGCTGCGCTGACAATAATATTCACGCTTTCAATCCCGGCGACCGTGGTAAGCGCGTTTTATGGCATGAACGTCAACATTCCCGGCGGCGTGCTGACGGGACCGTGGACGCAGCTGGGGCCCTACACCACGCTCATATTTACAATCGTGCTCTCGGCAGCTGCTGCCGGCGTCATGCTATTGTATTTCCGTAAAGAGGGATGGCTATAACCTTTTTCTATAATTTTTGTTTTTTTTGATCGGTAATATTGTAATTTTAATAATGACCGAAATCGAGTACAAAAATTCCTATTTTTGGAAGCAAAGGGTATATATTCTGGGTGTCTATCAGAGATGAAGGGTTGGCGACAGGAAAGGGGGAGGTAGTTACCGGGTACGTTTGCACCCCTCATGGCAAGCAGACGGCATCACTGGTAGAAGTGTGGAAAAAGAGCGCAAACATTGTCGACATGTATTTTGCAGCCGCGACGTTCTCTGACGAAAGCGTGCCGTACTTTCCGAACAAGGCAAACAACTATGTCCTTGCGTCGTTTGCGAGCATGGCCGGGGTTCTTGATGATATCCGCGGGGGCGGCATGGACAGGCTTGCCTTCATGTTCAGCCTGAACAGCCCGCTCTTTGACCGCATCGGCGACAAGCTGAACTATGTCTCGCTGTACTTTACAAAGTATTCTAGCGGCGACCCTGCGATAGCCGACCTTGCCAACGTCATCGCAAGGCGCGACAGGGTGAAAAAGGCAAGCCTGGCAGAGATGCAGCTTTTGACCGCCGAGCAACCGCGCTTTGCGTTTCCCTACTCCAAGAACCTCGTCATCCTGGAAGTGGAAGGTTCAGAGACGCACCAGACAGACCAAAAATACTGCGAGCGCACAAGGCGCGACGTGGCTAGAAAGGGAATACTGCTGAACAATCTGGTAAGTTTTTCTATTCTTGAAAAACTAAAATAATGTGCGCCAGCAGTCTGTGTAGTCGCCTTCCGCAATACCTAAAAGCGATAAATGCGATAATCAGGTGATGAAGTCGCGGATGGAAGATCTGGTCTGGGAATGCAGACAGGAAGACGACATGGACAAAAAAGTCAAGTTGTTCAACCGGATCCGCAAGCTGCTTCCGAACCCGCCAAAGATGCCCTCGATGGTCACTGACGACTACATCAATTCTGCTCTGGACGATATCTAACAATACAATAATAATAAAAAAGAAGAAGCAGCATCTTTTTTAAAAATCCAGTGCCTTGTTTAGAAAATCAAGATCGGACTTGTCAAAAAATGATATATGATGATCTTGCAAATTATTATACAATAATGCTTGTTCCCCATGGATTGTCAACGGCAACAAGCCACCGTCCGTCGGATTGCCTTTTCAACACATCTGTAGACGTTCCATTCATCGCTACACGCTTTTGCCATCCGGAGAAGTGCCCACCAATGTCCATCTTGAAATATACAGTGCAGTACCTCCTGCCTCGATCACTTGATCGGCTTCTCCCTTGAGCAAGGGCTTTAACGAAATGAACCCCTGAAGTGCTGCGCGAATCGCATCTCTTCCCCGAGCAATGTTTCCTGGCTGCGCGATGATGACTGCTTCCGGATCGTAAAGGCTCGATGCTGCATCGAGGTCGCCTTGGTTGATGGCTGCAATTAGATTTTTTATGGTTTCAAGTGGGTTTGGTTGTTGCTGCTCCATAGACGTACGCACACACAGCAAAAAAGACGGCGAAACTAATAAACCTGTACAGCTCCAAAGAAGTCAGTCCGTTTTCGTAACTTTATCATTCCTTGGATGTTTTAAAAAAAACAGTAGTGGTATTTGACAAGACTCGCTTGCTTGACAGAACCAAAAGAAAAAGAAGCTCAACGCTTAAATATGCTGGATCTTTTCAAAATTCCTGAATTATATTGAGCAAGCCGATGGAACTTGGCGCACTAAAGATTGGTTCATACATTATCATTGACGGCGAGCCGTGCAGGATCGTCTCGTACGACCACAGCAAGCCCGGCAAGCATGGATCGGCCAAGGCCAGGATAAACGCGGTCGGCGTCTTTGACGGCAACACTCACCCGTTCGTGGGTCCCGTGACTACAAGAGTCGAGGTGCCCCTGATAGACAAGCGCAACGGCCAGATAATTTCAAAGAACGGCGACACACTCCAGATAATGGACCTTGAGACGTTTGAAGTGTTCGAGACGTCGTCTGTAGAAGACGAGATAAAGGATAAGCTCCAGGACAACGTCAACGGGCGCGAAGTCGAGTACTGGAAGGTAATGGACAGGATAAAAATAGTCCGCGTAAAGGGCTAGTTAGCTGGATTCGCTAAGTTCATACGCCAGCAGAAAAGACATTATGTCTGGATGCTGATGACGTGAAGGAAGAGCCGTCTGATTTGTGACGAGGATTATGAGTCCTGAGGCATCCACTATTATTATTACTACTACTGCTGCATCATCCTTTTTGCGCGCGGGTTCACTATCGAGTCCAGCGCGTTTCCGATAAGCGCAAACGCAAGGCCCGTCAGGGCTATCATCAGGCCCGGCGGCACTATCCACCACCACAGGCCCCGGACAGCCGCGCCGGCAGAGTTGGCGTCGTGCAGTATCTGGCCCCACGTTGGTATCGACGGGTCGCCAAGTCCCAGAAATGAGAGCGCGGCCTCGCCGAGGATGGCGGTTGGCACCGCAATTGCAATGCTTGCAAACGTCAGGGGCAGAAGCTGCGGGATTATGTGGCGAAAGATTATCCGCGTGTCAGACTGGCCCATCAGTTTTGCGGCCTCGACGTACTGCAGGTTCTTTAGCTGGAGCGCAAGGCTCCTGCTTATCTTGGCCATGCCTACCCACCCAAAGATGACAAGGAAACCCGTTATGAGAAAAATGCTGCGCCCTATCGTGACGGAGAGTATGACGAGCAGCGGAAGCGTCGGCAGGGAGTAAAAGATGTCGTTTATACGCATCAGCCCCTCGTCTGTCCTCTTGCCCTTGTATCCGGCCACCACGCCGTATATCAGGCCGATGAGTATCGATGCTACGGACACCGTGAGGCCGATAAAGAGCGCCACCGGCGCGGCCCACAGGATGCCTGTTGCAAGGTCGCGGCGCAGCTCGTCGGTGCCCATCAGCCCGTACACCTTGCCTCCAAGTATGACGCCTGAATCCGTGACCGCGTCATCCTGTCCAAAGAGGTAGAACGTCTCGCGAATAACGTATGTGCCCTTTAGCACCTGGTTTTTCTGGCTGTCTGCAAATATCATCACCTGCGGCCTCGACGGGTCCTGCCTGTACGCAAAGTCGCCCGTATAGCTGCGCAGGTTCTCGGCTATCCCGCTGTCTGTGGAAAAGACCCTGCCTGAAAACTCGTTGTCGGCACTGCCCAAACTCTGGGATGCAGGCGGAAGCGGCGCAAAGTAGATCCGAAACTCCTTGCCGTCGGGCCTGAGCACGTCTGCCTGCAGAGCCGGCTGCGTGCTGCCGTATTTGGCAGAGTAGAGCAGCATAAAGTCGCTAGGATAGGAATCATAGTTGAAATTCACTGTGTAGGAATACGTCACCGTCCGGCTGCCGCCTTCGCCTAGAGCGGATGACACCTCTGCATTTCTTGCGTGCAGCACAAAGTGCTCCGGCACCTTTGGGCCAAAACCTATGTTTGTCCATGCTGGCGCTGCGGACTTTGGCAGGTCTATCCAAAAGTCGGGGTTGTTCCACTGCCGGTACGAGTCGAGCGGTATTGCGACTACAGAGTATATAGTCATCAGGATCAGGGCCAATAGTATGCCTATGCCTGCCAGGCCGCTCTTTGAGTGCCGAAACTCCAATAGTATCTGGGACCTTGAAATTGCAGCAGCGGCAGCCGCGGGTGATCTGCTACTCATCCGACCTTCACCCTCGGGTCAAAGTACGCGTAAACGATGTCGGTGACAAAGACGGTGATTACGAAAATGACCGTGGCAACGTAGGTGAGGCCGATTATTACCGGTATGTCGAGAAAGCCTATTGCGTCGTAGTAGAGCTTTCCCATGCCGGGCCAGTCAAACACCGCCTCGACGGTTATAGCCCCGCCAAAGGACCCTGCAAGGCTGAGCGCGATCACCGTGACTATGGGGGGAGCAGCGTTTTTCAGCGCGTGGGAATAGATTATCCTCTTTTCCGGCACCCCTGCCGCTCTTTTGGCAGCGATATAATCCTCTCCCAGTATGCCGACCACGAAATACCTCACGATGTATGCCCATGAGCCAAAGCCCACCGCGACTATGGTTATCAGCGGGAGCACCATGTGGTACAGCAAATCAGGCACGTACGCGGGGTCTGACGGCGAAGTAAGCGGGGTCGCCCGCGCCGGGAAAATGTGGTACGTAAATGCAAACGCAAAGATCATGAGTATCCCCACCCACCACGTGGGGAAACTTCCGCTAAACACCGCAAACGCCGAGTTGAGCCTGTCCAGCACCGAGCCGGACTTGTTGGCGACATAGGCGCCGAGGTACAGCCCTATCACGGTTATCACCAGGGTGGAAGTTGTGAAAAGGAGCACCGTCTTGGGCATCTTTTCCAGTATGATGTCCCGGACGCTTGAGGATCCGCTGTCGCTCGTGAAAAAGTTGGACCTGCCTAGGTCAAGCGTCATCACCTTCAGCACGGTGTTTGTGAACCTTTTGGGGGAGTACCACGGCTCGTCCAAGCCGAGCGTCTTTATCTGGAGCTGGACCCTGTCGTCGATGTACTTCTGCCGCTCCTGCGCGCTCTGGAATTTCAGATTCCCGTGGTTTACCTCGTCAACAATAGAAAACCTAGTCGCGTCGGTCAGTATTTTATCCATCGTTGGGCCAAGGAGCGCTATCGTAAGGACAAGCGTCGCAAACAGCACGATTAGCATGTTTGCCGAACGCCTTATCAGAAAGCGGCCAAAGCCTCCAACCAAATTTGCTCCACAGCTTTTTGGATTGCTTTCTATTAATGTCTGCCTGTCCGGGCAAGCGCACTGTAGCCGATCCTTGCAAGCTTGCCGACTGCAATCGCGGACGCGCTTGCGGCCGACAGGACGAACAGTGATGTGCCTATTGACAGCAACAGCAGCGGCGCGTTGCCTCCTGCTGTTGTAGCCATGCCGATTGCAATCAGCGCAACTGCGCCACACATAACTGCAAGCGATATCTTGGCGGCCGTTCCAAACCTGCTCTGCAGGCGCGCCGAAAGCGTCGCCGGCCACAGGTACACTGCGCCAATCAGCGTGCTTGCGACTGCACCTGCGGCCACCGCTCCTGCGTCGCCCCCGGCCGCTGACGAGTACGCCTTTTCTGACGCCATGAGTATCCCAAAGAGCGGGTACAGCGCGGCCTTTACCGTTGCCTGAAGCCACGGCTGCTGGCGTTCGTAATCTGCCACCTGCGGGCTGAACGAGTAGTAGATGCTGTTAAAGGCGTTCATGAACGCCGAGCCGGAGGCGGTTGACAGGATATAGTGCTCCCTAAAGTTGCGCAGGTACTGCACCTGCGGCGTCAATTCAGAGCCAAACGCCGCCGTTGCAATGAGGCACCCGGACGGCTGCGCCGGCTGCTGTTGCTGTCCTCCATTGCCGCCAGAAAGAGTTGTCGTTGTTTGCCCCCCTCCTCCTCCTGTACCATTGTTGCTGCTGGACGGAGCGGCCGCCGATGCAACCGCAAGAATCGTATTGGTCGAAATGTCCGGCCTGAACGCATACTTGCTGTTTGCAAATATCTTTAGCTGGTTTGGCCCCTGCGTCAGTTTTGAAGTGTCGTCCTGCGTCAGTTCTACTTTGAACGTTCCTGCGCTGTCTTGCGCAGGCTTGGCCTCGCCTCTGAGAGCCACTTTGCCGTCCTTGTTGAAAATGAAATATTCTACCAGCGCGTCGTTGCTTGGCTTGCCGTCAACCTGCAGGCTGACTGTCATTTCTGCAGGCTTGCCTATCTCTATCATCTGGGCCGCATTCACCTTTTCTATCGTTGCAAGCTTGGGGTTCTCGTAGGCCGACCAGTGCCCCTGTTCAAACGGGTAGGACGGGTCGCGGAACGCCTTGATGGTGATGGTTCCTCCGGCAATGTTGAAATTGTCGAGGTAGAACGCACCGTTGCTGATGACGGCGTTCTTGTGGGTGTTTATCCAGGCGATGCTTGCGTCGTAGCGCTTTTTAGCCTCGTCTGCGCTCACTATTCCCTTGAGAGCCGCTGGGATGTAATTTTCGCTCTTCATCTGTTGCAGTTCTTGTTTAATAGCCTGCGCATGCTCTGGCACTATCGGGTCGAGCCAGTCGATGTTCTTTGCAACCGCCTGGCTCCTGGAATACGCAAACTTGCCGTCGGTGACGAGCCTTTCTGTCGCTGCGGTTATCTCCCAAGGCTCTGCCGGCCACACAGGCGCAAAGTCGGCAATCTCTTTGTCGTCATAATGCCAATAGTTGACGTAGGATTCCAAGGTGTCGTTGGACGTGAACTCTATTCCTTTGAGGCGCGGGAGCCCCGGCGCCACTCCAGACGTGTATTCGGGGTCTACTGTCCTGTCTCCGTTGCCTGAATCGGTGCCCCACTCGAAAGTGAAATATTCAGAGAACAGCAGGTCAGACTTGTCCATCGGGATGCCGTTGTGCCACTTTGAGTATAGGAGCTTGTACGTGACCTTGCTTGTGGCAGTGGCATTTGGCCCGGCGTCCTTCCACTTTTGCGTGGCCGGATCCCACGTCTGGGCGTTCTCTGATACCTTTAGCTTGCCTGTAGGGCCCTGAGTGGAAATGTCTGTCCACTGGGTCCTCATTGGGATTATGTCGCCAGTGTACGGGTCTCTGAAAGTGGCACTGTCGTAGACAGAATAGAAAATGTCCCTGCTGTACGCATCGGACAGGCCGGCTATGTTGTTCCAAGAGCCTTGGTGGATCTGCTTGACGCCGATGTTGAGGGCGCCCTTGCCGTCCGGCGGCCTGACGTTTAGAAGAGAATACTTGCTTGTGATGCCTGCGCCAAAGTCGTTGACCATGCCCTTGAGCGAAGCGGAGGCTACAAACGGCTCGGTCCTCTGCGCAAGGAATATCCTGACCGATTCCTGTATGCCGCCCTTGACGGCCGTGTTCACCAGCTTGCTTCTCTCTTCTGCCGACGTAAAGTTGGCAAAGAATATCTTTTGCGTGACGTCGTCAAGCGTAGAGTTCTTGTAGTTCCAGAAACTCGGGTTCTGGGAGCCCGGCATGTTGCCGACCCACGGGGCATACATCTGCCCCGGTATTATCGGGTTGTATTTCACAAACACCGAGGTGCCTGCCAGCCCTTCAGTGTAAAGGTGCCACTTGAAGTCCTGCGGGTTGGAAGCGTAGACGATTGTGTTGGCCTTCGTCAGGTCTCCAAAGTCCTTCTGGACCGTGAACCCTGCTTCTTCGAGCTTTGAGGCTACAAGCTCGCCTATCGACTTTCTCTGGGTGTCGTCAAGCCTTATCATGATCTTGACGGCGACAGGGCTTCCCTTGAACATCCACTTGTTGCCGCTTGCAGCATCCTTGGTAGCGCCGGCGGCGGTCATGGCGTCAGATATCATTTTCTCGGCAAGGCCGGGGTTGTAGCTAAAGCCAAACGACTCTACGGTATCTATGACGTTGAGGTATTCCGGCGAGTAAATGCCAAAGGGGTCGATGAGCGGGCTTCCGTATCCCTTGTAGATCTCGTTTACCACGAACTGGCGGTCAATCAGATAGTTCATGGCAAACCTCACTTCCTTGAGGGAGAACGGGTTGAGAGAATTGCCGTCCTTGGACGGCGCGGGGTTCATCAAGAGCCCGGCAGAGCCGGCCGTCCTGTCGTATACCGTCACGCGGGGGTCGTTCTTTGCGTCGGCCGCGGCTTCAAGCGGGATCTGGAAGTAATAGGCGTCAAGGTTTCCCGACTTGATGTCCTCAAGGGCGAGGTTCTCATCGTCGCGGTGGATAAACGTCACCTGATTCACGTACGGGCCCTTCTTTTCCTGCTGTTGCTGCTGGGCGTATGCCGTGTTGAAAACCGTAGTAGAAAAAGCAGACAAAAGCAGTACCAGAATTATCGATACCGATAGCAGAGGTGCCCCTCCTCTATTCACGAGAGATTACCCCTTGGATCTCCAATATATCTTTCATGGTGCATAGGTCCGGCCGCGGTCCGGGTCCGGTATAGCCTCTATCAGCGATTTGGTGTACTGGTGCGCCGGGCTCAGGAGCACCCTGTCGATGGGTCCCGTCTCGACTATCTTGCCTGCGTTCATGATGGCGATGTCGTCGCCGACATAGCGTGCGGTTGACAGGTCGTGGGTGATATAGATGTACGAGAGGGAAAAACGCCGCCGGAGCGTCTGCATCAGATCCAGTATCTCGCCCCTTACAGAAACGTCAAGCATCGAGACCGGCTCGTCGGCCACGATGAGCGCCGGCCTCATGACGAGCGCCCTTGCAAGGGCGACCCTCTGGCGCTGGCCGCCGGAGAGCATGTGGGGCAGGCGCCTAGCAATCTCTTGCGCCGGCACAAGCCTCACTTCCTCAAGCGCTTTTAGCACCTTTTCCTCCTTCTGCTCTTTCGTGCTTGCCCTGTCGTGTATGGAGAGGGGCTCCATCACGATGTCCATTATCTTCATGCGGGGGTTCAGCGACGCGTACGGGTCCTGGTACACCATGTGCACGGAGGAGCGAAAGTGCTTCAGCTGGCTTCCGGTGTAGAGCGTGACATCGTTTCCCTCAAAGATTATCGATCCGGCGTCCGGGTCTGTGGCGCGAAGCACCAGCCTTGCAACCGTGGTCTTGCCAGACCCTGACTCGCCTGCAAGCACGAGAACCTTGCCGCGCTCTAGAGTAAAGCTGACGCCGTCGACAGCCTTGACAAAATCCCGGCCCTTCTGGTGGAGCATCTGCCGAAAGCTGCGCTTGACTGCAAAGTACTTGCGCAGGTCCCTGACCTCAAGCAGCGGGGCTGCCATCAAGATAGCAGTTGCAGCCTCTAGTGATATAAACAATAATGTTGAAGTGTTATATTCCGCCGTAACCTCGCTACTCTCCGTGATGAGGCTTGCGGCGCTTTTTTCCGGTGGCAAGGACAGCACGTTTGCCATCTACCGCGCAAGGCAGGCAGGCCATGCCGTTGAATGCCTGATAACGATGCACCCTGCGGCCGACGACAGCGCGCTGTTTCACTACCCAAACAGCCGCGTTACAAGATACCTTGCAGAGGCGATGAAAATTCCGCTTCTAGAGTCTGCCGCCGTAACCGGCACTGACAGGGACGCTGAAATCAAGGCACTTGCCGCGGCTGTGGCGCAGGCAAAATTGCTGTACCGCGTCGAGGGCATAGTGAACGGCGGCATCGCAAGCGTATTTCAAAAGCAGGCTTTTGAGGAGGCGTGCAAAGAGCACGGCCTTGTGCCCGTCTCGCCACTCTGGGGCGCCGAGCCGGAAAAATACATGGCCGATCTCTTGGCAAGCGGTTTTACTGTGATGATAGTGGGCATCTCTGCAATGGGGCTTGAAAAAGAGTGGCTTGGCAAAGTCATCGACGGAGAATCCCTTGCAAAACTCGTACAGCTCTCAAAAAAATATGGCTTTAACCTGGCGTTTGAGGGCGGCGAGGCAGAGACGCTTGTCCTGGACTGCCCGCTCTACTCAAAAAGGCTCGCCGTGGGGCAGGCCACCGCAAAATGGGACGGCCAGAGGGGAATATTTGAAATACTGGAAGCAGAGCTAGTAAACCGGTAGACAAATACACATGTTTGACAACCTGCGTGACGGCCTGAGGAGCGCGCTCAAGAAAATAGTGGGCGCATCCGACATTAACGAGGAGCTTATCGATTCATTATGCAAGGACATCCAGCGCTCGCTCTTGCTGTCAGACGTAAAGGCAGGGCTTGTCAAGACAATTACCGATAACCTGAAGCAGCGCGCCCTGACAGAGCAGCCGCCAAAGGGGCTCTCGCGCAAGGACCACATCGTTACAATACTGTACGGCGAGCTGGCAAGGATGCTAGGCTACTCTGGCGAGGTAATAACCACTATTGACAAAAAGGGCATAGACGACGACCCCGGCGTCACCGCGTTCTTCAAGCCCGGCAAGCAAAACGTCGTGCTCCTTCTTGGCATACAGGGCTCCGGCAAGACGACCGTCACTGCAAAACTTGCAAGGTGGCTCACAAGGCACGGCTATCGGGTCGGAGTCGTCGGCACGGACACGTGGCGCCCCGGCGCGCTGACGCAACTAAAGATGAACTGCGCCAAGATAAACGTCGAAGTATACGGCGAAGAGGAGAGCAAGGACGCAGTCGGCATTGCAAGGCACGGCCTTGAGCATTTCAAGCCCCAGAATCTGGACGTCATAATCATAGACACCGCCGGCAGGCACAAGGAAGAAGCTGGCCTCCTGCAAGAGATGGCCGAGATGCACAAGGCATCGACGCCGGACCTCGCGTTGCTCGTTCTGGACGGGACCATCGGCCAGCAGGCGTACAGCCAGGCTGAGGCGTTTCACAAGGCGGCGCCATTAGGCGGCATCATTATTACAAAACTTGACGGCACTGCCAAGGGTGGAGGCGCCCTTGCCGCCTCTGCGGCCACGGGTGCAAAGGTGATGTTCATCGGAACAGGCGAGCGCATCGACGACCTGGAGCAGTTCTCGCCCACGCGCTTTGTCGGCCGCCTGCTCGGCATGGGCGACATCAAGGCACTATTGGAAATGGCCAAGGGCCTTGAGATGCAGGCAGACGAGAACCAGGCCAAGAGGGTGCTGTCAGGCAAGATGACGATTGAGGATTTTTACGCTCAGATGGAGCAGGTGAGCAAGATTGGCTTCCGAAACGTCATCGAAAACATGCCCGGCCTTTCCGGCATGGTAAAAGAAGATCAGCTGGACGCGATGCAGGCTCGCATGGAAAAGTGGCGCTTTATCATCCAGTCGATGACCAAGGACGAAAAGAAGGACCCCGACCTCATTAACGAGGCGCGGCGCAAGCGCATAGCCCGAGGCTCGGGGATGCCCGAAAGCGAGGTCAAGCACATGATCACGCAGTACAACAACTCCAAGGCCATGATGAAGCAGTCCAAGGGCCGGCAGATGCAGGGCCTCATGAGGAAGTTCGGACTTGGCTGATGCCGCCGCCCCAAACGCCCTCCTATTGCTGTTAAAGGAATACCAACTATGCAAACACTGCCTGTTGCGGCAGGCTGGCGGAGCATCGGCGGGCAGCAGAAGCAGAAAGGCACCTGAAGGAAAAAAATGCTACATCTGCAAAGGGCTCTTTGAGAGGCTTGACGAGGTTGCAAAAAAGGCGCTCCTTGCGACCAAACAGTACCGCCAGTTTGACACTTTTCTTGTGGGAGCGACGCTTCCGACGCAGCTGTACGAACGGGAGGACGCGCTGCGCGCCCGGCTCAAGATCCGCGGAAGGGAGAGCGTCAAGAGCCAGCTTACAAGGGAGCTTGGGACGCGCCTTGCAAGGATGACCAGTAAAAAGGCTGATTACTTGCGGCCGGACCTGGCAGTCAGTGTCGTGATAGGCAAGAACGGCGAAGTCGAGGCGGCGGCAAGGGCAAGGCCGCTTGCCCTCCTGTGTAGGTATGTAAAGCGTGAACGTGGCTTGCCACAAAAGGCCGAGAAATGCCCGCTCTGCCTCGGCAAGGGGTGCAACCTCTGCGACGGCACCGGCCTTGCCGCTGCCGACCAAGGGAGCGTCGAAGGCATCGTGGCCAAGCACATCATGAAAATAACGGGAGGCCAGGCGCCGAAATTCTCGTGGATAGGAAGCGAGGATCAGTCAAGCCTCGTCCTTGGGCGGGGAAGGCCGTTTTACGTCAAGGTGTCAGACCCAAAGTTGCGCAAACCAAGGAGAACAAGATTTGCAGAGGCAGGCATCGAAGGGAGGGTGGTAGAGGTGCTCGACGACATGCCGGACACGCAGGCGCGCTTTGCAGTCAAGACCAGAATTGCCTGCAGGTGCGAACGCGCGATTGCGACGGATGACATCAAGAAACTAAAGAAGTCGCTTGCAGGCTCGCAGGCAAGATTTGAAAACAGGGCCAAGGTTGCAATAAAAAAGATTCATTCCGTACAAGCCAAAAAAACTGCCGCTGAAGGCGAGTTTGTGCTTACAATCGTGGCCGACGGCGGCCTTCCTATCAAGCAGTTCGTGGGAGGCGAGCAGTACATCGAGCCAAACGTTTCAAGCCTTCTAAACACCAAGTGCGAGTGCGCCGCGTTTGACATTCTCAAAGTAGATCTTCTCAACACCGGCAACAAATTGGGCAATCGCTAGCGGTATTTTGAGCACGAGCTTTGCCAGATGTCTTGACGGTTGAACAGTGCACTTATCATTGTCTTTTTACAAAGATCTGCTGCCATGGCAACTTCGGAGCGACGTACTGGCGGCAACAACAGCCGCGGGCCGGTCCCAGACGAAAACGGGGTCATGATGTACGACTATGGCGGCTCGACAGGCATAGTCTACAACCCTACCGTGGTTGCCACGTACGGGCTGCAGTACCACGACAGTTACCAGCGGACAGGCGATCCGCAGGCAAGGCAGAACCTCATCAACACCGCCGACTGGCTGCTAGAGCACGCAAAAGAACAGAAATACAAATGCAGCAAGTATTCGCTCTGGCAGTATGGCTTCAGGTGGGGATGGTACGGAGGAGTCGATCCTCCATACGCCTCGGCACTTGCACAGGCCGAAGGAATCAACGTCTTGCTGCTGGCAAATGAAATGACAGGGGGAGGTGGCCACGATCGCTATGTTGCAGAGGCGAAAAGGGCTTTTGGCGCGTTTTTGGTCGACTATGACGACGGCGGGGTTACAAGCGACGAGGGGAGGGACTCGATATTCCTGCAGCTTTTGGCCAAGCCGGGCTTTCAAAAGACCTACGTGCTAAACGGCCACCTGAACTCTCTGATACAAGTATGGAAATACTATCAGTACACGCGCGACTATCGTGCGCTCATCGTGTTTGGCAAGGGAGTAAACTGGCTCACAGCTGACGGCAACCTGCAAAAATACTACACCGGCGACTGGTCTTACTACGACCAGATGGGCAACAGGGCACAGGACAACTATCATCGCGGGCACATTAGCCAGCTTGGCAAGCTCTACGAAATAACAGGCGAGCCTGTACTGAAAGAGTACTGCGACAGGTTTGCCGCCTGCATCAGGCAAGACCTGTAAAAAAGTCTCTGCAGAGAAGAGGCCAATTCGTAAAGCTCTTGTGTGTGTCAAAGAAAGAGGGGGGAGGAGTAGACGTGATATTGTCAAGTTATCACGCATCTCCCGCTTTCACGTCATATGTGATACCGCGGGTTTCGAACAGGATCGGTCTTTTAGTAGCCGTTGTCATTGTTGTTGTTATCGTTGTTGTTGTTATGCAGTATGCATACAATGGTGTCCTTTCCATTTTCATCGTCCTTGCTGTAGCTTGACCATTGGTAGTCATCCTTGTTGTCATTGTTGTCGTCCTTGGAGAAGCAAACGCAGCTATTGTCATTGTTGTCATTGTCGTCATCATCATCATTGCTATTGTCCTTGTTGTAGCTTGACCATTGGTAGTCGTTATTGTTGTCATTGTCGTCGTCATCCTTGTTGTTGTCGTCCTTGAAGACGCAAACAACAAAGTCCTTGTCGTCCTTGTTGTATCCGTTCGAGCTTGCAAACGCAGCTGTCGGCATCGCTACTATTGCCAGTGAAGCGATTGCGAAACCCAGCGTCAAGAGGGCGAAGGTCGCCCTTCTATGCGCCATTAGGCTTGGCATGTACATGACTATCCGACATGATTATAAAACCTTGAGCAGAAAGGCTCTGGAGTATAATTATTTTAGAATGTATAAGATCAATTAATCTACAATTTACAATTGTACTATGATAAAGAACTGGAATTTATGTGCCATCTCTTTCCTAGGTAATCTCTGAGGGGCATTTCGGTACAGGTCGGTAGACAGTAACAGTTTACCCGGGAATTTGACATGAACAAGACTCCCGTCTCTGGAACAGGAACAGGGCGGAGGTTGCTATAACAGTCGCGTATAAAATGATGTGCTACGAATATGATGCCGGAACAAGGGTGCAAACTTGCCATAAAAGAACTAGGAACTACAACTACGTTTGTATTTGTAGTCCACTGGAAACGCGCGCACGCACGCGCACAAACTAGACAATCGATCACTGCAAAAACATCTATTTTCAGTAACGTTTTTGTCTGACGCTTGCACTGGAAATGCAAGGATGAGCTTTGACCCGCTTTACAAGGTACACGACGCTGCCCGCGCGGGCCAGATCCCCGAAAAAACCTACAAGCTGATAGTCAAGCGTTTTCCGCTCGTCAAGGAGGGGATAAAGCGGGTCGAGGATGCGTCGGGGTTGAAATACCCGTACTTTTACGTCGAGCCGTCTATGGTGGTTTCCACGTCGGCAGCCGAGTTTGCGCAGTTTGGCGTCTTTTTCGCCCGCACGATACCGGTGATTGGCGATGACAACCTGCTCCGCGTAGTGGTGCAGTTGACGGCGCCGCTGGTAGCGTTTGGGCTGAAAGGCACGATACATGCGATTCTGGCGCACGAGTTTTTGCACTATCTAGAGCTTGTAAGCAGGATAGTCAAGATGAACGTGATATCTGACGAGATATCCGGCACCCTCTTTGAGGGCAGGTACGCCGACTCGGGCAAGCTCCTCGAAGAGCGCGCAGTCTTCAAGTCAGACCCCACTCTTTTAAAGCACATTACGACCCGCTTCCCCGAAGGTTTCCGGGACTACAAGCTGGAAGACAAGTCGATAAAGCTGTGGATGGACAAGGGCCTGCCAGTGATAAGGGTGCCAATAGACGCAAACGTGATCAAGATACCGGTGCAGGCAATGGCGCGCCTGCAAGTCGAGCAGGAAATCCGGGACAAGATAGCCGAGTTTGAAAGCGTAAAACTGCGCAAGCGCAAAAGCCCGACCGGCTATGTCTAGTATATCGCCGGCAGAACTACAAGTATTGCAAAAATGCATTGATAAAATCGCCAAGGGCCGCAAGGTCGCCGCGGCGTGCATCTACGGTTCAAAGGTCGCCGGCTATGCAAGGCCGGACAGCGACATCGACGTCATTGTCGTGCTTGAAAACTATCCGTACAGGGTAAAGTATGCATACGTAAAGGAATCCGGCATTGACGTTTCCGCCCTTGTCGTGAACAAAAAGTCGCTTGAAAGGGACGCAAAGAGCGCGCGCATGGGCGAGTTTGTGGCAGGCCGGCTCCTGCATGTCTACGAGCCGATGATAAACCCTGAATTTTTCGCACAAGTTGAACGAATCTACAAGCGCCGGGTGATACTTGAGGAGCTGCAGGAGCTTGTAAAATCATCAAGCGTCCTTGCAACGGAAATATCATTTCCGCTCGAATACATTGCGTTTTCAAAGGTAAAGCGCCGTGCGGCAATGTACCCAAACGCCGCGTACAGCTATTTCAAGACCTACAACACAACAGCAAGCCCGCGCAACATCGACTTTGCGATGCAGGGCTACAGGCGGGCACTTGCTGACATTGTGATTGAAGACCCCGGGCTGTTCATAATCGACGGGCCGATGCTCCGGCTGTCTGGCGAGCGCGTCAAGTTTGCGCGTGGCAAGCCTGTACTTCACCTGACAAAAAAGCTCCGGCATTTCATCAGCTCGTACGTGGTCCACTCGTACGCCGGCAGGCACATGTTTCACCTTGCTGTCAAGGAGGCCGAGTCAAAGATCCGCCGCCACGTCAGCCAGCACGTCGAGTTCCCGCCATTTCTTGCGTGCCCTGCGTGCGAATACTGGAAGATACCCGAGGGCGCGCTTGTAGTAGTGGCAGACAGGCACAGCGGAGGAGACTGGATTGATGCCGTCGCACAGGCGCACGGCATCTCTTCTGGATATTCTGCAAAAAAGCGCCGGCTTGGCAACCCAAACAGCAGGACGATGCTCTACACGCTAAAGCACGGTGGCAGTGAGTTGAAAATAGCCGCAAAAGAGCTTGCCCGCACAAAGTCGGTCAAGTGGGCCGCTCTAAGCATGTGGACCGCGCAGGTAAAAAAATTCAAGGTCGACCCTATGTACCGACTTGGGACCGAATACCGGGCTTTGCGATACCTGCGCACGCTTGGGCTCAAGACGCCTGAAATAGAGGCCGTGGTCCTTGACAGAAGGATTCTTGCGACCCGGTTTGTGGAAGGTACAAGCCTTGCCGACATTATCCGGGACGCGCTTGCCGGCAACAGCAACGACTTTGGACTTGTCAGGGAAGCTGGAAGGCAGGTTGCAGTTGTCCATGCGCAAGGCGCGTGCTTTGGCAACATCAAGCCCAAGAATGTGATCGCAAGTGACAATGAGCTGTGGTTCACAGACCTTGAGCAGTTTGTCTTTGAGGGTGGCGACCCTGTATGGGACCTTGCGCAGTTTGTGTGCTGGGGCTTGAAAGGAAGCGCAAACGCGCCAGTGGCAGCAAAAGTGGCAGCTGAATTCCTAAAAGGGTACGGGAATGAGCAAGTGGCCGGCCGACTCGCGCAGAGCAAGCGCTACATCGAGAATTTTTTGCCTGTCCTGTCGCCGCAGGTGGCCAGGGCGATTAAAAACGTGGCCCGTAGCCTGTAAGAGGCTACTTTTTGCCCTTCTTGGGGGCTTCTTTGCGCGCAAATTCCGTGTAGCCGCACTTGCCGCACGTAAAGCGGTCCTTGTGCTCCGCCATGAACACGCCCTTGCCGCATTTCAGGCATTCGCGCTTGTTCCTTGTGACCTTGTTGCCCTCTACCTTGTAAAACTTGTAGACTGCAACCTCGCCCTTTGCTGGAGCCTTTTTGTCTGCCATGCTACTTCTTGGCGCCTCCCTTGGCGTCAGCGGCTGCCGCCTGCTTGGCCTTTAGTTTTGCGGCCTTTTCCTCGTCGAGCAGCTTTTTCCTGTCGGCTTTGGGCATGGTGCGAAGCATGCGGTATCTCGGCAGCTGCTTCTTTGCAGCCTCCTCGTTTTCATAGACGTAGAAAACCGCGTGAACGTCCGTCATTCCTGTCTCGCATACAAGGTTTATCGGGATAACTATTTTTTTGTCGACCCCAAGCTGGCTCGCTACCTGCTCGGCAGCCTCTGTCTTTTTCAGCTTGCCGGCGGCTCCCCTGAACAGCGCCTTTACCTCGCGCCTGCTCAAAAGCGAGTTCTTGCGGTCCTCTAACATCACTACTGCTTCTTGCGACAAAGTGAAAGGTACCGTTCCGTGTAACCCATTTAAGTATTTGCTTGACTCTTTTCTACAGGAAAATCAAATATACTGCCTAGTCGCCCGGGACGTTGAGAAAATGAAGCAATTTTTCCAGGACATCTGCGACAAGGTAGTGTCGCTTGACCCCGCGATACGGTTTGCAGGAATTGCCGACGAGGACGGCAAGCTGGTGGCAACAGCCGAGAGAAAAGGGCTGAAGCCACTTTTGACGCCTGAAGAGCGCGCCCAGTACGCAATCACTGCCGCCACGCGCCAGTACACGCGCCTTCGGTGGGAATACCTCCTTGGCAAGATAGACTATGCCTCGTCGCACTATGCAAAACTCATCCGAGCCACGATACCAATAGCCGACGAGAACAGCCGGCTGTACTACGTCATGCTGCTTTCGTTTGACGTCAACGCAGGCGACAAGGTGCATGGCATCATCATGAAAAAGATAATCCCGCTTGTGCGCAAGAACACGGGCAAGTTCATGAAGTGAAAACAAAAAAGGATAGAGTCTTTGCACATGCCGTTTGAAAGCCTCGGCGAGTACGTTGATGCCCTTGAAAGGGCGGGCGAGCTGAAACGCGTAAGGGCAAAGGTCAGCGCGGACCTTGAAATAGCAGAAGTGATGCGCCGGCTCATGTACAAGGGCGACCAGCCTGCAGTACTCTTTGAAAACGTTGAGGGCTCTGACATGCAGGTCCTTGGAAACGCTTTTGGCACCATGAAGCGCCTGAAGCTGGCGCTAGAATCAGAGGACTTTGTGGATATTGGCCAGCGCATTGTCGACCTGACAAGGATGAAGATGCCGTCTGGCATGTTCAACAAGCTAAAGATGCTGCCCAAGCTGTCAGAGATTGGCGAGTACGGTCCAAAGTACGAGGACAAGGGACCTGTGACAGAAGTGGTAGAGGGGGGCGATAAAGCGTCCTTCAACTCGCTTCCAATTCTACAGTCGTTTGCCGGCGACGCAGGCAGGTTCATCACCTTTGGCATGACGGTCACGAAACATCCAGAGACAGAGATCCGCAACCTCGGGGTCTACCGCGTACAGATCGTCGACGACAAGCACGCGATAATGCACTGGCAGACCCACAAGCGCGGCGCACAGCACTACAAGATGCTCAAAGAGCAGAACAAAAAGATACAGGCCGCCATCGTTATTGGCGCAGACCCTGCAACCGTGTTTTCTGCTGTCGCACCCGTACCAGAAGGCATGGACAAGTACCTTTTTGCAGGCATCACAAGGAAGAAAGGGGTGAAACTCGTAAAATGCAGGACCGTCGATCTTGAAGTGCCTGCAAACGCCGAGATAGTGCTTGAAGGGTACGTAGACCCAAACGACATGCGCATGGAAGGGCCCTTTGGCGACCACACCGGCTATTACACACCTGCAGAGCCCTTTCCCACTTTTACGCTGACAGGCATCATGAGGCGCAGAAACCCGATATACCTGACGACCGTGGTGGGCAAGCCGGTGCTTGAGGATGCCTACATCGGCAAGGTAATCGAGCGGTCGTTTTTGCCTCTGATACAGATGTTCCATCCAGAGGTGGTAGACTTTTCCATGCCGGGCGCAGGATGGTTCCAGGGTCTTGCCGTGATATCTATCAAAAAGACGTATCCGGGCCAGGCAAAAAAAGTGATGATGGGCCTGTGGGGCATGGGCCAGCTTGCACTGACAAAAATGTTCGTGGTAGTCGACAGCGACGTGGACGTGCACGACGCAAACGACGTGATATGGGCGGTGACTACGCGGGCCGATGCCGCGCGCGACACGGTCATCATCAACAACGCGCCGACCGACACGCTTGACCCTGCGTCGCCGCTTGTCAACCTCGGCTCAAAGATGGGAATTGACGCCACGCAAAAGACAAGAGAAGAAGGCTACATGCGGGAGATACAGCAACTGGCGGTCGTAGATGACAAGACAAAGGCGCTTGTAGACAGGCGCTGGCAAGAGTACTTCAGCTCCTAGGAGGAAAAAGCGCTTTGGCTTTTGACGTGACGGTTCGCCCCATGCGTGAAGACGACTTGGAAGAGGCAGACAGGATAATGAGGCTTGCCTTTGGCACCTTCATTGGCCTGCCTGACCCGATGTCGTTTGCAGGAGATGCCGATTATGTTTATACGCGCTATCGGGCTGACCCGCCTGCCGCTCTGGTGGCAGAAATTGACGGCAAAATTGCAGGGTCAAACTTTGCGCTGCACTGGGGCAGCGTCGGCGTGTTTGGCCCGCTGACTGTGCATCCTGACTTTTGGGACAAGGGCGTGGCAAGGCTGTTGCTTGAAGGGACGATGGACGTTTTTGCAAAATGGCAGGTAAGCCATGCTGGCCTCTTTACGTTTGCCCAGAGCAGCAAGCACGTGCACCTCTACCAAAAGTTTGGCTTTTGGCCCCGCTTTCTGACGTCGATAATGTCAAAGCCGGTGGACAAGAACCAAAGTGCAGCCAGGATGATCCGTTATTCGCAATTGGCCGCGGCTGAAAAAGAGCAAACCGTCAAAGCGTGCAAAGCCCTGACAGGCACAATCTATGACGGGCTGGACTTGAAAACAGAAATTTACTCTGTCGACAAGCAGGCGCTCGGCGACACTATATTGATTTACGATAATGATAACGCTGACTCTCTGGCGGGCTTTGCAGTCTGCCATTGCGGGCCGGGGACCGAGGCAGGTAGCGGAAATTGTTACGTCAAGTTTGGCGCGGCCGCGCCCGGCCAAGATTCTGCTGGAGAGCGGTTTGAGCACCTGCTGGATGGGTGCGAGTCTTTTGCAGGCTCGCAGGGCTTGTCGCGCATAATTGCAGGCGTCAACACGGGTCGGCACGACGCATACAAAAGAATGATTGCACGCAAGTTTCGCACGGACATCCAAGGAGTCGCCATGCACAGGCCTGACGAACCGGGCTACAACAGAAAAGACGTCTACCTGATGGATGACTGGAGATAAGTTTTCCAATTAAAACTGTCTGACTGTCCTGTACAGGTTGTCACGCTCTGCCGGCCGGTATCCTGCCTGTTTTATCGCGGCTATAATCCTGTCAGACGTCAATTCTGTAGAGCGCGCGCCAGTGGCGCTCACCACTTCTTCTCCTATCAGCGTGCCTCCAAAGTCGTCGGCGCCGTGGTTCAGCGCAAGCTGCGCCATGCCGATTCCGTTTGTCAGCCACGACGACTGCAGGTGGTCGATGAGGCCGTAAAACATTATCCTTGAAATCGCTATCATCTTCAGCAGCTGCAGGCCGCCTGATGGGTATTTTATCAGCCCCTCTGCCTGCATCTCGGTGTTGTTTGGCTCAAAGCTCCACGGGATAAAGCAGACAAAGCCTCCCGTCTTTTCCTGGAGCTTCATTATCTTTAGTATGTGCCTTGCCCTGTCTTCCTCCGTCTCGATAGTGCCGTACATCATGGTGGCGACCGACTTTAACCCGACGTTGTGAGCCTCCTCCATTATGCGGAGCCACTCGTCGCTCTTGATCTTTAGCGGGCTTATCTGCTCCTTGACGCTGTCTTCAAGGATCTCTGCTCCGGCCCCTGCAAACGTGTCCATGCCTGCTGCTTTTAATCGTGCAAGCACTTCCTTTGTGCTGCTTCTTTCCACCTTGGCTATCATGTCGACTTCAGAGGGCGAAAGCCCGTGGATTCCTACCTCGGGGCACTTTTCCTTCATTGCCTTGAAGGCATCCTCGTAGTACTCGATTTTCAGGTTCGGGTTGTGCCCGCCCTGTATGAGCACCTGCGTGATGCCAAACATCTCGCGTGAAGTGGCGACGCGCCTCACAATCTCTTCCTTGGGCACCGTGTACGACTCTTCGTGGCCCGGCGGCCTGTAGAACGCGCAGAACTTGCAGTACGTCACGCAGACGTTGGTGTAGTTGAGTATGATGTTGTTGACAAAAGTTATCCTGTCGCCAAAGAGCCTGTGGCGCAGTATGTTTGCGACAAGGCCCATCGAGTAGGCGTCGTCGGACTTTACAAGCCGTATGCAGTCGTCAAGGCCAAGCGGCCGCTGTCCGGCCAGCGCGCTGTCCAGCACGTCGCTGATGTCAGACTTTGACAAGAATTCCTGGAGCAGCCTGCCTTGCAAATGTCTGACTGTTTTGGCCCTCCTATCTTATTTAATGATTTGGAGACACAGGAGCCTAAATTTATAATGGACCGCGGGCAAGTTACAACACAAGTTGCAGTCAATAGTAGACGCCTTTGGCAAGGTCGGCGGGACGCCGGCGCTTGAAAAGGCGCTTGCCGGGGAGGAGCTGTCCTACGAAGACGGCGTGCAATTGATGAACGAGGAAAACCTCTTTTTGCTCGGAGCTGCTGCAGACAAAATGCGCCGCGACCTGTGCGGCAACACCGTGACTTTTGTCGCTTCTTATTACCTCAATTACACAAACGTGTGCGCTGCCAGTTGCCCGTTGTGCGCGTTCTACCGCAAGGGCAACGAGGAGGACGCCTACACGCTATCTGTAGAGCAGATTGTCGCAAGGGCCAAGATAGCGATAGAGCAGATGGGTGCAACAGAACTCCACATCGTGGGAGGCTTTCATCCAAAGCTGGGGCTTGAATACTACGAAAACATGATGCACGCCATAAAATCCGAACACCCAAAGATGACGATAAAGGCGCTTACGCCAGCAGAGGTGTTCTTTATCGCGCGCCTGACGCACAACTCTGTAAAAGAGGTGCTTTTGAGATTAAAGGCTGCCGGCCTCGACGCGCTCCCGGGCGGCGGAGCCGAGATATTCCATCCAGACACGCGCAAAAAAATAGTGATCGGCAAGTGCTCCGGCGAAGAGTGGCTTGACACGGCAAGGCAGGCGCACGAGCTTGGGATCCGCAGCAACTGCACGATGCTCTTTGGGCACATTGAAAAACCAGAGCACATCGTCGACCACGTAATCAAGATACGCGAACTTCACAAAAAGACCAAGGGCTTTACGACGTTTATCCCGCTCAAGTTCAGCCTTGAAAACACGGAACTTGAACAAAAAGAGATGATCAAGTCAGAAAGCCCGTCGCCCTACGACCTGCGCGTCATAGCGGTGTCAAGGCTTTTGCTTGGAAATACGCTAAAGAACGTCTCGGTGTACTGGGTGGCCCTTGGCAAAAAGATAGCGCAGGTAGCCCTTTCGTACGGCGGAAACGACATGGTGGGCACTGCTTTTTCAGAAGAGATATTCAAGGCGGCCGGAAAGTCAAGCGGAACGTCATTGCAAGAGCTTGCAAGCATGGTGCGCGAGATAAAGCGCGAGCCGGCGCAGCGCGACACCTTCTTTAACATTCTGCGCAGGTTCGACTAAACCACAGAACGCGCTTTTGTGATATATGCAATTTTGCGCACGGCGTGTGAACTAAGCTTAAAACCCGATTGTTTCAAAATTCTTACGTGCTTCCAGAACGCGACAGGCCAAAGATGAAACGGCGGCTGATGATAATCAACATTGCCGCGCTTGCCGCAATGTTTGTGGCGGTGGTAAACCTCGTGACGCTCCGGGAGGTCTGGGTGCTGGCAGCCGCAGTGGCGGTTCTTGTCGGCCTCGCAGTCTATTCCGTAAACGAAAAGTTCAAGTTGAAAAAGCAGTCAGGCTAGCTAGGCTGTCACGTTAAGGGCCGGAACCATCTCTTCTGAAACGTGGTATTGCTGCTCGTACCTTTCTGCGATCTGGATTAGTCGCGCTTCATCAAACGGCCTTCCGACAAGCTGGACGCCTACCGGCAGCCTATTGTCTACTAGGCCGGCGGGAATGTTGAGCGCAGGAAGTCCCGTCACGTCAAACACCGTGGTCAGCCTGCTCAGGACAGGATATACCTCGATATCCTTGCCATCGAGGTGCACGGTACTCTGGTCCAGCAGGGGAGCTGCGATTGGAGTGGTGGGTACAAGCAACGCGTCGTACGGCTTCATGGCCCTGAGAATCGCCCCTCTTATTTCTTGGCGCCACTTGTGCGCGCTGATGTAATGCACGGCCGTTATCTTCAGGCCGTCATCAAGCATCTTTGCGACATCTTTTCCATAGTCGTCATGTCGCGTCCGGAGCCATTCGTTGTGGGTTGTCGCCGATTCGCCCAGCCTTATGGCCCGCCATGTCTCGTATATCTTGTCCGTCTGGTCGACGTCGACGTGAGTTGATGATATCTGGCAGCTTTCAGCTCTTTCTACAAAGCTGTCAAATGTATGCTTGACCTTTGGATCAATGATGTCAAAGAAAAACTGCTTGGGGATGCCAAGGCGGAATTTTCCCTGTGTTTTTTCCACTTCATCTATGTAGTTGGGAACAGGTGCATTGGCACTGTTGGGGTCGTGGCTGTCGTACCCTGCTATATGCTGCATGACTGCTGCAATGTCCCATGGGCTCCTGCATATTGGACCGATATGGTCTATTGATGGGGCAAGGGGCATTACTCCATACTTGCTCACCCGACCATAGGTGGGCTTGAGACCAAATACGCCGCAAAGGGAAGACGGCACTCTGATCGAGCCGCTAGTGTCGGTGCCTATGGACGCCAGCGACATGCCGGCGCTGACTGCCACTGCAGAGCCGCCACTAGAGCCACCGGACATCCTGCTGTCATCCCAGGGGTTCCTTGAAGGCCCGTAATGCGGGTTGATGTTGGTTATCCCGCAGGCAAACTCGTGGGTGTTGTTCATCCCGACTATTATTGCACCGGCTTCCTTCAGCTTTCTCACTACCGTTGAATCATAGTCCGGCACAAAATCTGCAAGTATCTTGGACCCGCTCGTACTCTTGACGCCTTTTACATAGATGAGGTCCTTGAGGCTTATGGGCACGCCATGGAGCGGTCCCTTGTACTTGCCTCGTCTTATCGAGGCATCCGCATCCTTGGCGTCATGCTTGGCCGAGTCTTCCAGGATTGTTATGAAGCCATTCAGCTTTGGGTTCAGCTTTCTGATCCTGTCCAGCGTTATTTCTGTAAGTTCCTCACACGAAATGCTTTGCGAAGAAACAAGCTCTGCAAAGTCCTTGATTGTCAGCTTGGGATTATAGAGCGATGATTTCTTCATTGCAGGACCTCATCATTATAGGGGTAGTTCTGCGATGAATGTTTATAAGTAAATATCATAACTTTTGAAAAAGTTAGTATATATGAAAATATTCCATTTCGCTGATTCATGGGCCGCTCTCTGGGCGGCGGTTATTATGATGCACAACTGACCATAATTCCATTTATGCGATTTTTCTCCCGCTATGTCAACTAGGCTTAATACTTCGTGTTCTAATTCTGCAAAATGTATATGATGCATGAAAAACGACCACTTGTATCTGTAGTTTCGCCATTGCCCCGGCTGCTTGAGCAGGTGAAGGACGCAGCTGTTGCCCTTGACTCTTTTGGGATCAAAAGCGAAGCCCGCATAGTGGCTGCGCACAGGTCGCCTCATAAAACCATTAGGTTCGTGGCAGAATGTCATGCCCGGGGAATTGAAGTGATAATCGCCACAGGGGAAGGGTCAGCACACTTGCCCGGGATGATAGCTTCGCTTACGACCATACCTGTGATCGGGGTTCCCCTAAAAGGAGATGCCTCGCCTGGAGGCATGGATTCTTTCCTTTCCATGGCGCAGATGCCTCGCGGGGTGCCTGTGGGGACGATGGGGATAAACGCGGCGTACAATGCCGGCATATTTGCGTGCCAGATCCTCGCATTAAAGTATCCGGAGCTTCAAGAAAAGCTAAAGCGGTACAAAGAAATGATGGAAGAGCAAGTCGAGTCTGAAGACGCAAAACAGAGTAAAGTCATCAACTAGCGCGCATTTTTTCAGATATTTTTAATGCGCATTTGGCACAGTGACAATTGTGCACGGCGTAATTGCTTTGCAGATCTATTGCAATTGCCACCGCGCAATATGTTTTCAATTGCCAACTGGCCAGAGACGGAATTGAACCATATGTACAGATGAACGCCGGTGTTTGTTTGTCAAATGCATTGTTAGATCTGTGCTTGACAGTGGATATTGTTCCATTTTTGAGATGACTTGTGAGCATTTTTCATAATACCATCATGTATCACAAAATACATAAATTTACATAAATGTGATTTCTTGAAATCATTTATTTATATTTCATCGACGAGATTAGAAGAAACAGGCTTATATCATTCGCAAGAATGAAAATTCTCGAGATATGGTGGAACAGGAAGAATATGCTGAACGTCCTGTGCCGGAGCACGCGCGGCTTGGATTTATGAAACCTACGCTGGTGTGGGCCGGATTTACCTACGCATACATCTGCATCTTTATCGGGAGCCAGATAATGGGCGGCCTGGGAGCCCCGATGGGCTATGTCGCAATCATCGCCGGTCAGGTCTTCCTGTTCGGCTACGCCGGGCTCATCGCGCATAAAAGCTCAAAGCTTGGACTAAACTTTCCAATGATGTGCAAGGCCGCGTTTGGACGGTACGCATATGCGCTGCCCGTCCTGATGATTGCCGGCCTTGTCACCGGCTGGTACGCGTTCCAGGCATGGCTTGCCGCCGACCTGATGGTCGGCCTGTACGGCGGCCAGTCGTTCAACGCCGGGACAGGAAGCGGGGTACTTCCCGGGATATTGGGGACCACCGGCTTTTGGGCGGGCGTCTTTGCGATAGTGTTTGGCATGTTTGCAGTCTATGGGGTCAGGGCCATGGCGTGGATGGGCTGGTTTGCGGTCATCTCTGTGACCGCGCTTGCCGGCTGGATGATCTACTCCATCGTGAGCGTAGTGGGCGTGGAAACGGGCGGCAACCTCTTCAGCTCGCAGCCCATAGGCGAACCATGGACGTTTGCGATGGGCTTTACCGCCTCGGTGGGGACATTCATCGTGAGCGCGACAATGACGGGCGACTTTAACCGGTGGACAAAAAGCGTCAAGCAGTCCTGGGGCGTCATCGCAGTGGCCTTTCTGGCTGCCAACATGCTCATGCTCATGACGGGCGGCATATTCACCGCAGTCGCAGGCAAGCTGGACTTTTTCTTTGGCCTTGGAACCCTTGCGCTTGGCATACCAATAATGATAATCCAGTGGGCAAGCAACGGCTCTACGTGTGACGGGTGCATGTACAACGCTACGCAGGGCTTCAAGAACGTGGTGTACTACATCTCTGGCAAGCGCCTCAACTTTTCGTGGAAAAAGATGGCGATAATAGTAATGATTGCCGGAACAGCAGTCGCTGCGGCAAACCTGCTCACCAGCATCGTGCCGTGGCTCTTGCTCCTCGGGTCGGTCGTCCCCTTGGTGGGCGGGATACTTATCGGCCACTTTTGGATAGTTGCGCGCAAGTGCACGCCGGACGAGCTGCTGGCAGCAGGTGACAAAAAGATAAACGGGCCGGCAGTCACAGGGTTCCTTGCGGGCCTTGCAATAGCCATAGGCATACAGCTGGTGGCGCCGGACCTGCCTGCAGTCTTGGGTGGCCTCATTGGTGGCGTCGGCGTCTACCCGCTTGTGGCCAAGATAACAGGCTACACCAAGGGCGGCCGGCTCACGCCAAAGGGCCTCGGCACCAGCGCGTCGTACGGGGCTGCAGGCACCGCGGACCAGCCGCCTACGCCGTCTGCGCCCGGAAGTGGAGTAGCGGCAAGCGGCGGCCAAGCAAGCCCCTGCGGCAGGATTGACCGGCTGGTGGAGTTTATGACGCCGTTCTGGTCCAGTTTATCATACAGGGGAGGAGGAGGAAGTCAATTCAAATGACCAAGGAAAAAATGCCGCAGCCGCCGACCCCGAACAGGGACTTTACCTCCGCAGCGAGAGAAGAGGTGTTGAAGAGGGTCGAAAAGGACTACGAGGAGTTCAAGAAGACTAAAACCTTCAAGTTCCCGGCATGGCTGTACGGCCCCCCGCGGGGCAAGCTGTTCAAGGTGGAGGTAGAAGACTGCCCGCGCTTTGGCGACAAGGCATGGGTCGAATTTGACTCGGCGCGCACGGCGTTTGTCAGCATCGACATGCAGATCGACTTTTGCGGGCCAAAGGGCTACGTGGACGTGATGGGCTACGACCTCGGGCTGACGTCTGCCCCGATAAAGCCAATACACTACGTGCTCCACAACATCCGCAACGGGACGGACATCAAGGTGATACACACACGCGAGGGCCACCTGCCGGACCTCTCTGACGCGCCGTACAACAAGGTGCTGCGAAGCAAGATAATAGGAGACGGCGTCGGGATTGGCGATATTCCAAAAGGCGGCCTCGGCAGGCTCCTTACGCGGGGCGAAAAGAACTGGGACATCATCGACGATCTCTATCCTATGCCGGGAGAGTACGTGATAGACAAGGCCGGCAAGGGCGCGTTTGGCCAGAGCAACATGCCGCTATTGCTAAAGAACCTCGGCATAACCCACCTGGTGATAACGGGCATCACGACGGACGTCTGCGTACACACTATCATGAGGGAGGCAAACGACTATGGCTACTGGTGCCTTTTGCTAAAGGACGGCACCGGCGCAACCGACTATGGAAACTACCAGGCGGCCATAAAGCAGATCAAGATGCAAGGCGGGGTCTTTGGCTGGGTGTCTGACTCGAAAAAGTTCATCGACGGCGTGAGGTCGGCGTTTCCGGACACAAGCTGACCGCGGGCATCTGTAAACTACGGAAAATCCGATCATGGCTATATACCTCCGGAGACAGTGAATAGGGGTTGGCCCTGCTTGAGGCAAGTGCGGCACACAAGAAAAAGACCGTGATCGGCCTTGCGCTAGTTGCCACACTCTCTGCCATAGTCCTGACGGTGCCGGATGTCCTGGGGTTTTCAATCAGCCTGCCGCTAAAGCTGACGTCGATAGTGCTCCTGTCCGTGTACGTGGTGCTCTCGTTTGAAATAGTGCACAGGACGGCAATTGCACTTGCCGGCGCCACGGCGGTAATTGCAATAATCATATCGACCGGGCTTGTTCAGGCCGGCGAGAGTTTCGAGTTCGTGACAGAGGCCATCGACTTTAACACCATCGGCCTGTTGCTTGGCATGATGATAATCGTGGCCATAATGGCCGAGACAGGCGTCTTCCAGTACCTCGCAATCAGGATGAGCAAGGCGTCAAAGGGCAACATGTGGAAGCTGCTCGTCATGATGAGCGTCTTTACGGCTGTCACCTCGATGTTCATAGACAACGTGACTACCGTGCTCCTGATGGTGCCAATAACCATCTCCATTTTCAGGATATTCCGGCTTTCCCCAGTCCCGTTCATACTCGCGCAGGTGCTTGCATCAAACGTGGGCGGGACGGCCACGCTCATAGGCGACCCTCCAAACATACTAATCGGCTCCGCCGCAAACATCGACTTTAACGCGTTCCTGTTCCACATGGGGCCCACGATAGGCGTCTCGATGGTCGCGTCGCTGTTCATGCTAAAGTTCCTCTTCCGGAAGGACCTTGCGCAAAAGCCACAGAACCTTGACGAGCTGATGGCGCAGGACGAAAAGTCGCTGATAACCGACAAGGGCGTGATGAAAAAATCAATGATAGTGCTTGCCGGCGTCATAGCGCTCTTTGTAATACATGGAAGCCTCCATGTAGAGCCGTCGCTCATTGCCCTCGGTGGCGCAGGCGTGCTGCTGGTGGCCACGCGTGCCAAGCCGGAAAAAGTGTTTCATGACGTGGACTGGGCGACTCTCATATTCTTTGCGGGGCTGTTTGTAATAATCAGTGGCGCCGAGCACGCCGGGATGATAGACCTGCTTGCAAACACAGCACTTGGCATAACGGGTGGCGAGCCTACGGTGACCTTCTTTTTGATAATATGGATGTCTGCTGTCGCCAGCGCGTTTGTGGACAACATACCCTTTGCCGCGACCATGATCCCGCTAATACACGTCTTGAACCAGAACGGAAGCATCGCCTCTGCGTTTGGCGGCTTTGAGATAAGCCCGTTGTGGTGGGCCCTTGCGCTTGGAGTGGGCCTCGGCGGGAACGGCACGCTGATAGGGTCAAGTGCGGGAGTGGTCGCCACCGGCCTTTCGGAAAAGGGCGGCAACCCGATAACCTTCAACAACTTTATGAAGATCGGGTTCCCGTTCATGATAATGACGGTGGCCGTTGGAAGCGTCGTGCTGTTTGTGGACATGATGCTCAGGATTGGTTAAAAGTTTACGTAATACGTCGTGGCAATAGTACGGGCACAACTGGGCTGGGCTGCACACATACATGAAGATTGCAAGGATATCAACAAAAGGTGGCCGTGAAACCTACGCGCTAGTCAGCCCGGAAGGCGACGGCGGCATGGCCACGCGAGACGAAGTGGAAAGGCAGGCAGGGGTCAAGCTTCCTGCGGCCCTTGAGGATTTCGTGTTCGGCGATTATGCCCAGAAAGTGACGACTGGAAAAATCTCGTACGCGCACAAACCTGGCGAGTTCCGCCTGCTCCCGCCAATAAGGCGGACGTTCAAGATAATCTGCCTTGCCTTTAACTATTCGGATCAGGCAAGCTGGGTGCGCTTTGGCAAGAGCCCGCCCAAGGACCCTGTTATCTACCTAAAGCCCCGGACAAGCCTGTGCGGGCCTGCCGACGATATAGCCTGCCCAAAATCCGTCACCCAGCTGGACTACGAGGGCGAGCTTGCCGTGGTGATTGGAAAGGAGTGCAGAAATATGTCAGAAGAAACGGCTCTTGGATGCGTGGCAGGCTATTTTGTGATAAACGACATATCGGCAAGGGATGTCCAGTTCATCGACAAGCAGTACACACGCGCCAAGGGCTTTGACACGTTTGGGCCTTGCGGGCCCTGGCTCACGACCAAGGACGAGATCGCAGACCCGTGCGACCTGCGCCTCACGACGCGGGTAAACGGCGAGGTGCGGCAGGATTCGTCCACAAAAAATCTTGTCCTGAAAATAGACAGGATAATACACAGCCTGAGCAAGGTGATGACGCTAGAGCCGGGCGACATCATATCCACCGGCACGCCAAGCGGCACCGTGCTTTCGCTGTCGTCGCACGTGAAATACCTGCAGCACGGCGACGTGGTCGAAGTGGAAATTGAAAAGCTGGGCAGGATAAAAAACCGCGTGACCTTTTACTAGGGCTCTTGGCTGTTGTTGCGGCGCGCAAACTGCCGCTTCTAGGTGAGAAGCGGCCTTGCCTTGTACGTCATCAGTATGTCCCTGACAAGCTCGGGCGCGGCAGGGGCGTGCATGTCTATTGCCTTTGACAGGCATTCTGCATCTTTCCTGGTAGGAACCACTATTTCGCCCAAATAGCCTCCCCTTTCTTGTACTTGATTGCGGCAGAGCTGCTGCCGCATAACGCATTGGCTGTTTCGACTATTTTTTCGATCCAGACTGTTATGGTAGACGGGGCAAGACCCCGTACAAGGCTGTCCTTGTAGTCTCTTATTACTGCCTGCTCTGAATCGTCGTCGTCGTGGCCGCCGTGCACAAGGCAGCTGCGCGCCTGTCGTATAAAAGATCTCTAGATGACATCCACCCTGACGTCAGATTCTAAAATCCGCCGTTCGCAGGCCATTGAAAACATCTTTTCAATCGCCTTTCTTCCTTCTGGACCCATGTCGCGGGTTATCTCGTTCACGTACATGAGCACAAATTTCTTTATGGTCTCCTTTGGCTGGCCACGGGAATACTGCATTGCGTAATCTACAGAAGCGTCGATGTTGTCAAGGCCGTACTCTATTGATTTTACAAAAAGGTCGCTAAACTCCTTCAACTGGCCGCGGTCCATAGTCCTTGCACTTGCCACGTTTATGCCAAGTGGTACAGGAAGGCCGCCCGTCTGCGAGTCCCACCACTGGCCCAGCTCCATTATCCCCGCAAATTTTGTCTTGTCGTAGGTTATCTGCGCCTCGTGTATGACAAGCCCAGCGTCCACTTCTCCTGTCAGGACTGCCTGCGGTATTGCCTCAAACGACATCTCTTTTTCTCTGAACTTGCCTATGGCAAGTTTCAGCAAAAGGTTGGCAGAAGTCATCCTGCCAGGTATTGCTATCGTGGCGTCTTTTAGGCCGTCAAGGGTCATGCCCTTGTCCTTTCTTGCAATCACCACCGGGCCGTATTTCAGCCCAAAGCTGCCGCCCCCGCGCAATATTACATAGTCCTTCAGGTAGGCGTAGGCGTGCGCCGACACCGCAGTCGCGTCCAGCTCGTGCGCAAGCGCCCTTTTGTTCAAAGTCTCGATGTCCTGGATGACGTGCTTTATCGCAAACCTGCTGGACCCTACTGCGCCACATGCAAAGCCATAGAACATGAACGCGTCGTCGGCGTCAGGAGTGTGGCCAAGCGTTATCTCCATCTCTCTCATGCAGGCGCCTTGCGCCACTATTAAATCAATATCTCCATGAGAAATATAGGCAACATTTATAGTCCCCAAACAAAATTTTTGAAAATTGAGTGTATGCCAAAGTTCAAGTCTACTCAGGAAATCCTGAGAATCATCGGTAATAAGGATCAGATACGCAATTTCGGTGTCATTGCACACGTCGACCACGGCAAGACGACCATGTCAGACAGCCTCCTTGCCGCGTCCGGCATCATCGCGCCGTCGGTGGCGGGCCAGGCCCTTGCTCTTGACTCTATGAAGCTGGAGCAGAACAGGCAGATGACCATCAGGGGCGCAAACGTGACGCTTCTCTACGAAAACGAGGGCAAGGATTACGTCATCAACATGATAGACACGCCCGGCCACATCGACTTTACAGGCAGGGTCACAAGGGCGCTGCGCGCAATCGACGGCGTGGTAGTCGTCTCTGACTCTGTCGAGGGCATCATGACCCAGACAGAGACTGTCACGAGGCAGGCACTTGAAGAGCGCGTCAGGCCAGTCCTTTACATCAACAAGATAGACCGCCTCGTAAAGGAGCTGAGGCTGGACGGGCCGGCCATGCAAAAGTGGCTTTCAAACATCATCGCAGATTTCAACAGGCTTGTTGACCTCTACGCAGAGCCGGAGTACAAGGAAAAGTGGAAGGTATCGATACAGGGCAACAGCGTCGCCTTTGGCTCTGCCAAGGACCGCTGGGGCTTTAACTTCAAGATGGCGCAAAAGCTGGGCGTCGGGTTCAAGGATGTCTACGAGGCATACACTGCTGAAGGCACTGAAAAGATAAAGGCGCTGGCAGAGAAATCGCCGTTGCACGATGCAGTTCTTGGCATGGTAGTCGAGCACCACCCGCCGCCCCACGTGGCGCAGAAATACCGTATCCCGAAAATCTGGCCGGGCGACCTCAACTCTGAGATCGGCCAGGCGCTCTTGAACTGCGACGAAAAAGGTCCGGCGATGATGATGGTCACGACCATCAACGTCGACCCGCAGGCAGGCAGGGTGGCAACAGGGCGTCTGTATTCAGGCACGATAAAGGACGGCGACGAGATCTACCTGATAGACGCCAAGAGGCCCGGCAAGGTGCAGTCCGTGAACATCTACATGGGCAACACCCGCGAAGTTGTGAGCGTGCTTCCTGCAGGCAACATACCGGCGCTGCTTGGCCTTGACTATGCAGTTTCCGGCGAGTCGATATCGACCGTCAAGACCGCGACGGCGTTTGAATCAATCAAGTACGTATCAGAGCCTGTCGTCACCATCGCGGTGGAACCAAAGCACCCCAAGGACCTGCCCAAGCTGGTGGAAGGCCTGCGCAGGATTACCGTGGAGGACCCGAACCTGATAGTCAAGATAAACGAGGAGTCCGGCGAGACCCTGATGGCAGGCATGGGTGTCCTGCACCTTGAAATCGCGACATCGCTCCTGCAGGAAATGGGCCTTGACATCGTCACCACGCAGCCCTTGATCAACTACCGCGAGACGATCCGCGCAAAGGCCGGCCCCATAATGAGCAAGTCTCCAAACAAGCACAACAAGATATTCATGCGCGTCGAGCCCTTGCCAGAGGACATTGTCGACATGATAAGGACTGGCAAGCTGAAGGAAGACATGGACAAGAAGGAGATGGCCAAGATCCTGAGAGAAAAGGGGTGGGGCACCGACGAGTCAAGGAGCGTCGTAGCAATCGATTCGTCCGGCAACATGATGGTGGACGAGACCAAGGGTGTCCAGTTCATACAGGAATCGATGGACTCTATCCGCTCTGGCTTTGACGACGTGATAAAGAACGGCCCGATAGCAAAGGAGCAGGTAAGGGGCGTGAAATTCGTCCTGCACCACTTTGTCCCGCACGAGGACCCTGCGCACAGGGGCCTTGCGCAGCTGATGCCGGCCACGAGGAGGGCGATGCTTGGCTCCATGCTGATTGCAGACCCCGTGCTTTTGGAGCCGATACTTGGCATCGAGATCAAGTGCCCGCAGGAGCAGATAGGCGTCGTCGCAAGCGTGCTGTCAGGCAAGCGCGGCAAGCTCCTCAACGTCGAGCAGAAGGGCATCATCGCCATCATACAGGGCGAGGTGCCGGCGTCAGAGACTTTTGACCTGTCAGAGGTCATGAGGGGCGGGACCGCAGGCAAGGCGATGTGGACGACGTTCTTCAAGACGTGGGCGCCAGTTCCAAACTCGATCTTTAGGAATCTGGTTGCAGAGACGCGCAAGAGGAAGGGCCTCAACCCAGAGCCACCGGGACCTGACGAATTCATAGACAAAGAGTAAAAATACAATCCCCCTCCCGCCCGCACGACTTTGTACGCATAACGTAGGTAATGACGGAAAGGGTTGAGCCGCTTTTTAGGCTCAGAATGGGACGCAGTTTGTACACAGAATCGAGGGGATGGCGGTGAGCAGGATCATTTTCAAGAACGCAAAGAGAGAATTGCCTCCACTATTAAAAAGGATCCAATGATGCCAAGCACAACCAATAGTATCTTTGCCCCTCTGCGTGCTCTTTGTTCCTGAGGCTTGGCTTTACTACGTCTGAACACAAAGTAGCCCACCGCAATCAAGCCTGCCCCTATGGCTCCGACAATTATGGCAGAGTACTGTATCCCTCTTTGAATCTCCAGCAAGCTCTTGCATTCTAGCAGGTTTTGTGTCGATGCAACAGTGTTATTGGTAATCAAGACTATCAAATTGCCTTGCACAGGTAATGCAAGAGGAGACATGGTGTTGACGATAGTTTGAATGATTGCATGATCGCCCGTAAAATTCGATGGCACGGTTACGGACAGAGGGATGGTTGCGCTTGCAGTCATGTTGGCAGCCGGAGTTACAATAACTGGAAAACTCCCTTTCTCTACACGCGCCCAGTCAGAATTAGTTCCATTGAATGTAACGCTGTCAATGACCAATTTGCCAGGGAGCATAGAGCACACTCTCATCTCTTGCGTTTGGGCCTCTCCAAGTTTTATGCGGTAGACAGGGATATCCGCCCTTATTGAAAGTGGCCCCATCGAGTGTGAATATGCATCTTTTAAGATTGTAGAAAAGGTTGCTAATGCAAAGAGAGCTGCGACAACGACAGCAAAGTGGGCTGCTCTCATTATTACAAAGTGCAAATGTTGGCATATACGCTTTCAGGAGTTCAATTCTTTATACTCCTTGTCGATTATAAAGACAAGCCCTCTTTTCACGCTCAGGGTTGTGCCGCTTTTTAGGTATCACTAGATGGTGTCGTACGTTATGGTTAGTTGGAGATAGCCTAAAACCAAATGAACTACTGCTGACAAAAAGTTGGATAAACCAGAAAACAATCTGAATGGAGCCTAGAGGAGAGAGTGCTTTGCTGGCGCCTTCCGAGAATCGGACATGTCAGAATCGATATTAACTAGGAGGAGCAAACGAAGGCGTGCATAGCGGAACACCTGAGGAAGTCCTCAAGTCGATAGTGGACGGAATTAACACGGGAAATCTCGACGCTCTAGTGCCTCTTTATGAGCCGAATGCTGCATTCGCGGCTCAGCCCGGGAACCTTGCTCACGGCCTAGCAGGTGTCCGTGAAGCGCTTACCGGCTTCATTGCGATGAAGGGCAAACTCGATCTCAAAGTGACAAGAGTCCTTGAGGCGAATGGTCTGGCTCTCGTAATTGGGGTATGGTCATTCACTGGAACCGGACCAGATGGCAAGCCGGTGAAATTGGCGTCAAAATCTGCCGATGTTCTGAGACGTCAGGCCGACGGCTCGTGGCGCTTCGTGATCGACAACCCTTGGGGAACGGACTGAATGACCGGCAGATTAATCCACTTACACTGGCAGATGAACTAACGAAAGATAATTCCCTCCCCCTCTTTTGAGCGTAAACTTGTGCCGCTTTTTCAGACATGTACAAAGGCGTTAGTACGTATAACGGAAGTAAGGACGGCCTATCGAGCAAACGTGACACATTTGGTATAAGGTTAAATCTTCTAACGATCATTTCATCTTAAATGATGATGAATGTCGGCGCCACCGGCATCTCCGGTTATGCTCCTTGGGCTACTTGGTTGGATATTCTACTCCTTGTCGGTGGCACTGTAGCGGCGACTGCTGTCGTTGTTTGATACGCTTCTCATAGAAAGCGAAAAACAACTAATTCGCGCCTATGAGTCTCTGCAACCAATTTGCGTCGTCGCAATAACGGCAGTGTTGACGGGCTAGAAGCGTTTAGATAAAAGCTCAAAAGAACCCTCCGTACGTTCTAATTATGTCGATGAGGATCCTGGCCATAATTGCGTTGATAGGAGGAATTGGCATTCTCTTTTTCTTGATACCAGTTATCATATCAGCTTTCAACTCATCGGACCAGCAAATCCTGGACAGAGTAAACAACATGAGAGAAGTGCAGGTATTCCAAGAGAGATTTGGTCCGGCTAGTCCGCGCATAAGCCGTGACGATGGCTGTTGTACCACCGCTGTATACTACGTTGTCAACGGGACTCTTGTCTCCTACCCTGTATATGATACCGAGAAGCAGTACCCATCTGTAAGAAGTATGTTGTTAAACATCAATATTTCCCCGTGGGAAACCAAGATGTCTCTGGTATGCTCAGGTGCAGGATTGCGTCCTACTAACCTAGGTGCAGACATCCAGACAATCAGAACGACGGACTGTTTGGAAAAACCATAATCGATTACTGAAGTAAGGACGGGATAGAGGCCTTTGGATAAAAGTTCAAGAATATCGATATGCTCTTCACGACATGGTGACATGGAAGCACACATAACGAAAGTATTGATAGTCTGGACTTGGGCATCTCCAAGAGTAAGTTGGTGAAAAGAAACTGTCAGCGACGGCTGAATCCTGCAAATCGATTGTAAATCTGTGGGCTAAAACTTGCCAGCACTTTCCGTAATTCGTCGCTAGGGTTCCCGTAAACATCAAACCTGCTTATTCTCGCAACCTTGGAAATCTTTGGAAGTATCGTTTGCGAAGCAACGCCCGTGTTGTGAGCAAGTGCCGCCTCCGAGTTTGCGTACGTCTCGTGTACAATACACTTTGTTTCATCTCTATTAAGATAAAACTGGTAATCGATTGTATCTGGCTCGTTGGCTTCCACTACTCTGCTCATTTCCTGCACCAGTTGCTTGTATTCCTCTATTTTTCCTTCTTCTATGGTGAATTCCGCTCTAAAATGAATCCGACTGCTCTCCATACCATTATTTTTCCTCCTTGTGTCGATAAAAAGACGACCCCCAATTTTTCCATGGATTTGTGCCGCTTTTTTAGGCGCGCATGGCCAGTGTCTTCTGACTTGACGATGACTTAAGCGCATAGGGAAGGTAAAAAGGGTGAAAGTTAATCTTCTTCCCACGCTTGTTTTGTGCGATTTTTTCTGGTTGTCTGAAAGACACAACTGAAGTTGTGTAAAGAAATCGAGATTGAAGGCACTGACAGATGGATAACTATCGTCTAGAACGCCACAAGAGACAACCGGACCAAAATATACTGAGAGAAAATTAATAAAAATAAAGATAAGGTGCAAAATATATCTGCAAGTAAATGCATGTTTCGTAGTAAGCACTGTCATGCCGACAATATCTGAAAGAATTTTGCTTTGCGGCCTGCTGCTTCTCTTGGTAATGTTTCTCGTACCAAAGCATTATGCATCTGCTCAATACGGTTGTCCGCCAATATCCGGCGGTTATGAGCCCAAGGTAATTGCAAGAGGAGAGAACAGCGGCGATGTCTTTGTTTTTTGGAATTACTTTTATGACTGTGGACAGAGGGTGTTGTTCTTCAAAAAGAGTGCAGATAACGGTAATACGTTTGGCAATTCCATTGTCATAGCCGACTCAAATACAGCAGGTAGCGCACCCGCTGTTTCTACTTCCTCAGATGGCAATAATTTGTATGTCGCATGGTTCAAGTATACGCAACCATCACCGACACTATTTTTCAAAAAAAGTACGGATAACGGAGCGACCTTTGGAGAAGCCGTTAAAATAGACACAAATGGCACCGTACAGAACGGCATCTTTGGCGTACTTGCCTCACCTGCCAATAATAACAATATTGGAATCATTTGGTCAGGAATTTTGGCAAACAATGGGACTGATGCGGTTTTCCTCAGCAAGAGCCTAAATGGCGGCGAATCATTTAGCCAGCCTGTTTTGCTTGGTAAGGGTACCGCCGGCTATCTGACCACTCCTCATATGGTTCAAACAGGCACTCAGGCATATGTCCTGTGGTCATCTGCGGGAGACCTTGGCAGAGCAGATTTTGTTACAAAAATAAACATGGACAAGAGTGATGGCGGCCCGTTTTCTGTCAGGCCTGCAGTCAGCCTCGGCAACATTGGGGCACGTGCTATAGCTGTCTCGGATGATAATGTCTACGTTGCTGGAACGACTAGCAGTAGTGCCGATGACAGTTCAGAAGGCATTGCTAGCGGCGTTTCAATACTGTTGGCAAAAAGCAACGATGGCGGACTTGATTTTGACAAGCCGGCTGTACTGGCAAACTACAACAGTCCAGATTCCAATCATGTTAATTCCTTGACTCTTGATGCGTCAGAGAATTTTGTGTACCTGACATGGTATAATTTCCACAGTCCTCAAATTGGCGCGGAGATCGATGCTAGGGCAAGCGCAGATTACGGCAATACATTTGGAAGCATACAAAAGATAAACAGCGGAACCCGCGTCTCTGAGCCTATTGTAACAGCTGCCTCCGGAGACAGGTTTTATGTTTCATGGCAGGATGCGGGTTTCAGAAATAACACATCATATCAGAAGCTCTTCTTTGTACCGAGTTCTGATGGTGGGGATACATTTGGAAAACCAGTTGATCTGACTGGCAACACAGGGATATCAAACCCTGGACAGGCAATGGCAGCCGATGATGACAAGAATCACGTCTACATTGCTTGGCTGGATTATGCTTTCAAAGATGGAAACCATATCATGTTCACAAAAAATATTGATGGAGGATATAACTTTGGCAATGCAACTGATTTAGATGAAGACTCGCAAACAATAACAGAAGCATCGTCGCCTTCGCCAGAATTTGGCATCCCTTTTGCACTCATGGCAATCATGATGGCGGGAGCAGTAGGAATCATCCTTGTGGCTACTAGGACTGGATGGTTTGGGTTAAAGAAGAGCTGATGTGTCTATGTGGCACTGCCAAATGACAAAAAAAGCATACTGCAGAAACTGCAGTTTAAATTTTCTCCTTGAATTGCATTTTTCAAATGCCAATAACCGTCTTTTCTGTGGCAAAATCCTGCAGAGGGCACGTGCAAAACTGGCACGAGTCTTTACTACTCGCCAGCGTGTATTGTCATATTGTAGACAACGACATGCTCAAGGGTATAAAAAATATTTTAGGCATGACCAACGCCGGCACTACAGACAGCCGCACCCCGCCGCCGGCAACGCCGCCGTCCGGTAGAACGGGACCAACAGACCGCTTTGGTCTTGCGAAACTAAACCCTACCAAAGCAGGAGGAATAGAGTGGTACTCCAAATTTGACAACGGCCACGTGCGCAAGCTTGCCTCCGGAATCGATCCGGACGATCCTTGGCTTGACCTCTCGCACGGCGAAGGCAAGTATGAGATAAATGGCTCTGGCAGACTGACTGCCACGGGTCACTATGTACGCATCTATGTGGTATCGCCGGATCATAAAAGAGAATGGGATGAGAACCTCGAGATAACGGGCGTTCTTACAAGAATAAGGGAATTTGGACCTGCAAAAGACTCGTACATCCAGGTGTACTGCCGTACAAACCACGGCATAGACTATGACGAAGACAAGCTGCTTAACGACAACAGAGGCTACGGCGCAGTTTTTCTCTACGATGGTACGTGGTCTTTTGAAAAAGAGACGGCGCATCACCTCGATAACGGCTACGCGCCGGCGCACAATACCGACAAGTTCCCACTTGGAAACGTGTTTCCAAAGAATACTCCCGTGCCTTTCAAGTATGTCATAAGGAACAATGCCGCAAACACGCAGACTACCGTGGAACTGTGGCTTGGAAACAAAGACTCCGCCGACGGGTCCCCGTGGACAATGGTCACTTCCTTTACCGACACCGGCAATAACTGGGGCGTTGGACACGACTCGTGCAGCTCTGGAGTCGATCCTGCCATCAGGCTCACCAGGAGCCTGGTGCTTCCCTCGTGCATAAGCAAAAAGCCCTTTTTGTCGGTGTACCTGAGGAACGAGGAGGGCACAGTAGCCTATGAAAAACTGTCCATCCGGGAAATCGATCCTCTTCCCTGATGATCGACTGTTTTTTTCGCCTGTATATGGGGAGGAGAAGGAGAGGGTTAGCCAAGCATCCTTCAATAGTGAGTTGACAGCGCAAAGATGTTCTTCTCTTCCTATTATTACCACCATTGTGATAGCTAGCTAAAGGCCGCTGCAAGCCAAACGGTTGAAAGAATGCCTGTATTTTTCGATTGGCATTTAGGACGATTGAATCGCCCTGATGAAAACAGAGTCACTTTCGCTTGTTTACATACGAGAATCTATTTTACCCGTCTTGCCCTTCTGGCTTAACAAATACAAGATTTTTTACCGTTATTCTTGTCATACGTTTCCTCTTTGCCAAGATAATCTTATATGCGTCTATATGCATTTAGTTCCCAATGTTGGAAAATCTGGCGTATCCAATAATGGGCTTCGCCTTTACTTACCTTGCACTGGAGACCGCATGGCACTTTGCGGTATGCAGAATTCACGATCCAAAACTCCAGCCTTGCGTGTTCAAGGAAGTAAAGATGTTAGTAGCTCATAATAGAAGAAGCTAACGAGTAGTAAGGCAACTCTTTCTTCTTATCCTTATTTTTTCATATGCGTTGCGTCTGTGTTATGACGCAAAGTAGAAAAAAATGTGAGTACTTTCAGCTGATGACACGATATGCCGTAAATTATGTTACTGTAAATGTGAAAAAAGTAGAAGGGCTGCGGCGCATTTAGTTTTCGTCATGCAAATAAAAAATAAGGCAAGAATTTTTGTTGTTGTTGCTACTGCACCTTTAGCTCTTTGAGCTCAAAAGGCGGCACATTCATGGTCAGGTATTCTTCTATCCTGAACTTGATGTCTTCGGCAGTCAGGTCGCTCATGCTAGGCGAGCCTATGTCAAAAGATATCTTGTCGCTTCCTGTGCTGACGTTTGTCACAACTAGATCGGCATATTGATTCGCAATTTCGTTTATCCAGTAGCTGACCTGGTCCTTGTTCACGTTTGAAACCCTCATTTCAACCTTTATGGGCTTGAACTTTGAGGCGCCTTCTTGATAGCCCTTTCCCGATTCCACATTATAGTCTACATTGGACATCCCTGTCCCTACTCACCTGTTCATTATAGACGCGTTATAATTAAAAAGAGTCTTGATCTTACGTAAATAATCCGCGCAACTGTTTCTGATTGCGGTGTAAATTCCATGTTTTTGATTACCGTTTATATTTCTATTTTGCCGCGTAACTCTTGCGATGCTTTGGAAAACAAGGTGTGGTCATTTTGCAACACGATCCTATGCAGACGCCCACGGTGGATTGTGCAGGAAATGCCACGCCAATTTTGCAGCCCTTGTCGAGCTGGAAAAAAGGTATGGCGAAGACGCCTTGGTGGAATACTGGTATTCCGCAATACTGATCAATCTGCCTGAAAGCAAGGAGGAAATGAAATGCTTCATCTCCCATTTAATCGACTTTTATCAGCAGAAATTAATTGAAATGCCATCAAAGCAGAGATACATCAGGAAAATGCTGTACATGCTCCAGTCAGTTCTGGAGCCAGCGTCTGATGTGGAAACACTGAGATAATTTCCGCATTCATATTTGGTTGCCGTCATTTACACAATCCAAAAAAGGGCATTGGAAGCGGCCCACAGCTCCAGCGCAATAAGACTTTTTGTTGTTTCTTGCGAACTGCATATGTGTTCCGCCAATGCTTTGCATCGTTGCCGGCCATAAAAAAACTAGCCGGGGTTTGTTTTTCATTTCACCTTCTTGAAGACTAGGACAACTGCCCCGATCAAGCCAGCTGTGAAAGGCAATGCTCCCATAAGAAGTTCCGTTGGCGAGATCGCAGACGTGGGTATGACGGAAACGTCAAAGTCTGCCACGAGAGGTTTGGCCATGTGTTCCGGGTTTCCATCGTCCATTCGCATCAACAGGTTTACCGCATAGTCTGTATTGTTCTGAAATGTGTAGGGTATCGTGATGTCGCTAATTTCGTGAAGTTTGTACGGCATTTGTTCTACGATTTTGCCAGAGTCTTTTTCCATTATCTGCACTGCCGCATTTACATTGCTTATCGCCGCATTGTCCTGCAGAACAGAGAAATGCAGTGTAGTGTTCTTGCCTGCCGAGGGGAACTGCGGGATTTGCTGGAATGAAACCTGATAGTTATCGACTTGTTTTACTATGCCGAGAAGGTGCGCCTCTGCCAAATGTCCTTGTTGCTGCAACAATAAAGGTACTGCTACCAGCACCAGAATTGCTAGTGCAAAGGCAGTATTTGCGACAACTCTTTGCGATATTTTCATGCTGATCACGCTGCAAGATTTTGCCTCCTTCTTTTACCTTGAAGGAGACATCGCTACTGTAGTTGTCGGCGGGTGCTGTGCAGCAATGAGTATCTTTGGCAGGAAGATCAGCAATGCGAATGCGCCTAGGAACATCATATGGGCGCTTATTGCAAGCATGCTGACGAGTGGGCGTGGGTCTTCAAAGCCATTGAGTACCACTTTAGATGGATCGCCGTCCTGAAGCCAGTGAAATGACACGTCCAGCGCCAATCCTGCTACGCCAATTAGTCCTATTATCCACATCTGTTTTATGTTGCGCCCTTTCTTCAGGATCGCCCACCTGCGGCCTCCTTGGTCGCTAGATCTTGCCGGTGCAAACTTTTCAAAGAAAAGTACTGGCAGTATCCCTAACAAGGTGAATGCCGTAAGGAAAGTAATGTGGCCGGTCCAGGATAGGGTGGCAATGGCAGGAGTAGTTGTCAGGATGATCTGGTTTGTCGAAAAATCTGCCCCATCAAATATAATCGACAGAGGCGTGCCGTTGGCCAGCGTGTGAAATGAGGCATCCAATCCCAATCCTGCTACTCCAATGATAGAGAGGATCCACAACCTTCTGATGCTCCAACCTTTCCTCAAAAGGACCAGAGAATTAGATGGCTGTGAAATTTTGTTGTTTTGTTTTTTCCGAGTTTCTTCCATTCCGTCTAATCGACATCGATCAAATTTGATGATTTTTAAGGTGTGTGGAGCCCCCCGCTGTAGACAAGTCGTACGTGATAAATTTGTAAGCAGTTAAGCTAAGCACAGAAGTGAACCTAGTGCTATGACAATGTTACACTTTGCATTTCGAATTGGGGCAAAGAACAGGTCCATCTGCTCTTTTCACGCAATCCGCTGTTATCTTGCCAGATTCGAATAAAAACGTAATGCAGTGCATCTCTGTAGAACTCTATCGTTAACTTTACTAACGACGGCAATACCTTTATAATTATGCAGTATGACCGAATAGAATTTTGCTCATTTATCTGATCACCAGTTTTTAATCTATTGAAAATTCCTGATCTCAAAATCATGTAAGTAATATATAACATGCCCTGTAAAAACACATGACTAGTGGTTCTATGCCGCGAGCAAGTATCATGGTTGATGGGCTAAATTTTCACTGAACATAAAAATAATGATTAGGCCATCAACACAAATTTTTTCAAGCAGTATATTGCCCTAGAATGTTATTCTCCACAGAATTATAAGTGCGAAATTCCACACCTGATAGGTCCATGATTATATCCGCATCGCAACACATCCTTTCCATCGACGAGAATATTTTGGCCGTTTGTCTCATGGATTCTAACTTTAGGATTTTAGAGGCGGCATCAAAACAGGCCTTCGACAAGAAATTCAAAATTCCTGACAAGCTCAAAAAGGGCAGCGGCGACTATGCCGCGTTGGTGTTTGCAACTGCGCGGCTTTCGGAGGAAACTTTCGGAAAAGTCGAGTGCATTGTCGTTGATTATGACATGGCAAAAACAATGCTCCTTCCGATACAAGGAAGGGGCTACGTCGGAATAGTCGTAAATCCCTCCACCAGTACGGACTATATCACGCTTAAGGTAAGTGCAACCATAGAGCCAAACCAAGACATAGAAAACTATGTCTAGTTGTCGTTGTGCATCACTTGTGCATTCTAGCCATCAAACACACATACGCGCACACGCGGCTAGGGCTGGTTATGTTTTTTTATTACCCTTGTCTCTTCTACTGCCTTTCAGCGAACCGAGCGGACATGAACTTTTCAAACTCCCTGTCGCCCATGCTCTTTTTGGCCTCGATCATGGCCTGTGCATCTTTTCCAACAATGTATCTCATCTGGGGTGAGTCCGACTTGACTGCCTGCACTATCGCCTCTGCAACCTCCCTGGCAGGAATTGCATCTTGTACCATGTGTGCAGCGGCCGCCTGCAAGCCACTCATGAACTTGGCGTAAGGTGAATCCTGCCTGGTAGCGCCATGTGCAAACTTTAGGTTATCAAAAAAGTTAGTCTTTACCGCGCCAGGCTCGACAAGTACCACGTTTATTCCAAATGGCTGCAGTTCGTAGCGAATGGATTCTGTAATGCCTTCAAGCGCAAATTTTGTGCCGTGGTAAATTGGATCCAGCGGGATTGCAACCCTGCCGCCCATCGAAGTTATGTTCACTATTGTCCCGCCTGCTTGCCTCCTCATTATGGAGATAACCGCCTTCATGACTCTTAGCGCGCCAAACAGGTTAGTTTCAAACTGGGCCTTTATCTCATCCATCGATGTTTCTTCCAGCGCGCCAACCAGGGCAAATCCTGCATTGTTAACCACGACATCAATCCTTTTGCGTTCCTCCATGATGCCATCGATCGTGTTCTTGACCGACTCGCTTTTGTCGACGTCAAGTTCTGCTACCTGCAACGGCAGCTCTTCCTTTTCTGCCCTGTCGACAAGTGCTTTTCCTTTTGCGGGATTTCGCATCGTTGCATAGGTGTAGAATCCGTTTCGTGCAAGCGCAAGGGATGTCTCCAGGCCTATGCCGGAAGAACTTCCAGTGACAATTGCTGTTTGCATAGCCTCTCTTTCTCCTCCTGACATGACTGTACAAAGGCCGCTGCAAATATTTCAAAACTACTGTTGTTAATACACTCACGCAAGATGGCTTTCTTTGAGTAACCTTGTCGTCTGCACTAACCGCGCTTATCCGTTATGTATCTTGATGATGAAAATATTGGCCACATTCATCCCAATGTCCTTGTCTCCTCTTGCATATCTGTCAAACTGCCACGCTGCTGCGCAGGATGATATTGTCATTACATCCTGGTCATCTTTGCAACGATGATCATCCTTGTTGTAGTACCTGCAGCAGTTTGAAAACCGGCATTGCATCTTTATGTGTGCCTGCAGTGTATCGCTAGATGACTGAAAAAGCTGTGCGCCACTCTCTTGAGCTGGTCTTGCATTTATGCTCACAATAGAATATGACGATGGCATATTGCTGTCAATTTCATGACGAAAATTGGGTTGTAGAGCTAGGCACATATGGGCTGAAAAGAAGAGAGGTATCTCGGCGCCCATTTTTTGTCTGCTTTTTTCAAAAGGATCAGCTTTCAAGCCACTAGGAAGGGACTAACTTGAATTACTTTTTACTTCATCGAACATAGGGGGCAATTAAGGTGGCCTTCGTATCCGCGCTCATAGTCAAGTACCACGCCATGCTCGTGACACTTGAACAAACAGAACTTTTTCCCGTCATAGCATCCTAGGTCGACATGGCCAAACAATAGCTGAAAGTTTGTCCAATAACGGTTTCTGGTAATCTGCCGGCCCTGTGGCAGGTGAATTATCAACGCAAAATTATGAATATGTTTCTATAAAGCAATTACGGTATGTGATATGGTAATTTTTTTCCTTTTCCGCTAACTGCAATTAAGGACGGCTGAAATCACGTGTGTAAATCGATAAAAAAAGAGGGAGGATGCCTCCACTCTCACACCATTATGTTCTGTCTCTCAGAAAGGACGGCTTGAATTCTTCGCTATTGTCGTCTTCAGACTCTTCCTCCTCATCCTCGGTGGGCGCTCCCATGTCTTGCTGCTGGTTAGTATCTTCATCCTGTACAGGCAGCAATCCCGCAGCCATGTCTTCTCTGATGTAGCTCATTACCTGTTCGTTCTTGTCAAAGTGGCCGTCTTTGAGTTCATGCAAAAATTCCTCGAATGAAACATCTGTCTCAAACTGTTCTGCAAAGCTGCTATCCTTTTCAAGGAGGTCGACTGTGAATTTCTGTGGCAGAGCATCGGGCTGCGGCAGAAATATGGTGACGTCTCTAAGGAAGGGATCAAACGTCCCATCCAAAGGCTTTGACAGCTGCTGCATGTCCTCATCAGATAGCGTTTTGCCTCTTAGCGACCGGTCAAGCATCGGCGTGTCTTCTCCGTTTACCATGATGTGGCTTGGCACGTACGCGTGCACCGTCCTCATCGCCAAGTCGCCCGTAAGGTTCTCTGTGCCGTCTTGTTTCTGTTCATGTTCATTTGGCGCCGCCTCTGGTAACGGCTCATGGAACGTGTCTTTATAGGCTTTTGCCACCATCTGCAGGTAGACTTGGACAGTCTGCTCTCTTGCTTCCTCTGGCTCCATTCCCTTGTCAATGAGATCAAGGTGCATCTTGCCTAGCTTTACCGCCACCGTGTGAAGCGCAATGTTCTCGCTGTTCCTTGGCTCGCCGCCAGTGGCTATCTGGTCTTCTCCATGATCCAAGACTGTACTCAGGTTGAGTCTTCTATCTTCTCTGTTGCCCGGGTTTGGTCCATCGCGGACTACGTCATACAAGTCATGGGATACAAGCTGCAGCACCCCTAGGTCTTCAAGAGTGGCCCTGTCGCCTTTGTTGTAGACTGCCCGCAGGTCCAGCGACTCTCCGTCGTCAGGCATGGTGACATCACGCGATCTGCTAGTGTCGTCGGTGTCCTCCCAGCGATTAAATATGATTCCTTCCCGGCTGAAAGTCGCGTTTTCCATTTTTTCCTGATTTTCAACAGTCAGCTGGTACGTCTTGCCTGCTGTTCCTTGAAATGTGATGGGAGTCAGTCCTGTCTTTACAGTCTTGTCTGCCAGCTTGATCGTTGCCCGCATGCGAACCTCTTCGTTGTTGGCAGTCAATGCTTTTACAGTGAGGGTTGGTCGTTCTTCTGCGTCGTCTTTGGACGTCTGTATAGCGTCGGTGTCGCCATTTGATGTTGTGGAACGCGCATCATCTATAATGGTGAGATCGTTTGGCTGCGCTGCCTGTGCCACAGCTATAGGTGGTGCATGTGTTGCAGCGCCGGCCAACATCAACACCATAAATGCGCACCCTATGATCGCATTTAGGTCTGAATTCATTTCGGTTCTTTTCTACGTTAAAGAGATCCTTTAAAGCGCTTATGGAATGCCTGGGAGATAATGATGTTCGCTGGGAACTTCATGTAATAAAGATGCTTGACGTGCTAAACGTAGCGGCAAGCTCTGCATCGCAACGCTGTCTAAAAACCCAAATGAGCGACATAGTCCAGTTAATTATTTGCTCGAAATACTGTGTCTTGAAAAATCACTAGGCGGCATAGGTAATAATTAGACATAAAGATTTTACATAAGCCTTATCTTTCCTTCGTTAATCGCAGATGTCTCTAACAAGTGCTGTAGCTATTGCGCTTGCCCTTGTACTTGCCCTGACTGTGTACGCCGGCCAGCAGGCCCGGGCAGAAAGCACAAACATCGCATTTTCGGCGAATTTTCTTGATGGCCTGTTCGAGTACAAAGCCGACATTGACGCCAAGCAGCTCTTTCCAACCGAGGGGATCAAAGACGACATCGTTGGCAAGCTCCAGGAGCGTGATTATAAAATACCTGATATAGAGCGCGAATTCGTCGGGTTTAAGATAAATGCCTCTGACATCAAGATATACATCAAGCCTTCCAAGATCGACAGCGCCAATACGCGCCTATCAGTTGACGTCGAGGGAAAAAACGTCAAAGTCGACAGCAAGTACCTCAACAAAAAATACGACAAGGTGGACATCGACACCATCTACGGCATCTATAACACCAATACGGACAAGGTCACTATCCATGTGCCGTACGCCACCGCGCTTGCACTAGTATTCCGGTGGTAGGCCAAAGCGCGTAGCGCCGGCACTCAAAACTTTTGCAGTACTGGATCCGTGCCTCTTCTGACCGATCACCAAAAGGTACCATAGCCGTGCATCTTTAGCCCGCACTTTTGGTAGTATTTCTGGTGATACTCCTCTGCCTTCCAAAACGCAGACGCCGGCGATACCTCTGTCACTATCTTTCTCTTGAATGCACCTGAATCCTGAAGTTTTTGTTTTATTGCTTCAGCAGCGGCCTTTTGTTCGGGGCTGTGGTAAAACACAGCCGACCTGTACTGTGTGCCCACGTCCCATCCCTGCCTGTTTGGAATCGTGGGGTCGTGGTTTGCCCAGAACACGCTCAGGATCTCTTCGTACGAAACCTGTGCAGGATCGTATTCTATTTGCACCACCTCTGCGTGCCCTGTTCTGTCAGTGCACACCTGCTCGTATGTAGGGTGTTCGATTTTGCCTCCCATATATCCTACCGTTGTTGATTTTACGCCCTTTACGCGGCCAAAAACGTCTTCAGAGCACCAAAAACATCCCATGCCAAATGTAGCCTTCATGTGTGTATATTACACTGCAACTTGGCATGATAGAGAATTAAGCCTTTTTCCACATTGTGCCCAGATCTCTAGGAAGAAGAAATCCTGCCCTCGTTTCTGAGTTCCGACAGGATGCGCATCAGCGTATCATAGTCTACGTCGATGCTGTTTAGGATTGCTGAATGGTCTGCGGTGCCGTTCTTTTTGACAAACTTTTCTACTGCGACTTTTTTCTTTTGATACTTTCTATCTTGGACCACCATAATCGCATCATCATATCATCGGCAGCTGCATTGATGGTATTGTAATAAAACGGCTTTTCAAAAAGGTTTAGATTGTTTCATACTACTACAACAACACGTACACAAGATATGGCGCAGCTAGCGGCTTTTGACATGGACGGCACGCTTCTTGACGGAAGGCTCGTCTTTGCTCTTGCAGAGCGCTTTGGGCTTGACGGCAAGGTCCGGTCGGTCCAGGCAGATAGCAAGCTTGTCAATTACGAAAAGACAATAGCAATAGCCGCCCTTTTTGCAGGGTTGACCCGGCAGGACCTTCTTGCCGCAATAGAGTCAGTCCCGCTTGCCGCAAACTGCGAGCGCGCAATTTCGCTCTTGAAGGAGCAGGGCTGGAAAGTGGGGATAATAACCGACAGCTATGCAACGGCCGCGTCGGTGGTTGCCGAGAGGCTTCGGATGGATTTTCTTGCAGCAAACGAGCTGGAATTTAAAGGTGACAAGATAACCGGCACTGTGCACATGCCGCTTGGCTGGCAGGAGATCGGTTGCACGTGCAAGCTGTCGGTGTGCAAGCGCTTTCACCTTGAAAAATACGCGACCAAGTTTGGAGTGCCGCTTGAAAACACTGCCGCAATAGGCGACACCCGGGCAGACATCTGCATGGTAAGGCGCGCCGGCGCCGGGATTGCGTTCATGCCAAAAGACGACGACATTGCCAGCGCTACAAAAAGCGTGGTGCGCAAGCCGGACATGATGCAGGTCGCCCAGTTGCTGCTACTTGGCGCCGCACATTGAGATGGACCTTATGCTCCTTGCAAGCAAAAACGGTGCAAGTGCAAGCGCGGGCAGGCTGGCTGCTATAAACACCGTCTGAAATGGCGCAAGCGCGCTCGTGCTTGCGCCGGCGCCAATCGCGCCCAGGCCAAGCACCGCAGAAATCATGCTTCCAGCGCAGGTAGGGCAGCCTACAAACAGTCCAGTTGCGGCGCCGATACCGCCTACTATGGAAGTCTTGCCCTGCACGGCCTGCCTGAGCCTGTACGCATAGACGCTGAGTGCCACGTTAAAGCCAACCATCACCGACACGACAGCGGCAAGGATGACGTTGACTGGGATCACAAGCAGGAGAAAATGGTCGGTGAAATATGCGGTGAACATGGGCATGTAGCCAGGAGCGCCGCAGCATGGTATCAGATCGGTGGACGGGACTGCTATCCCTCGCTCTGAAAAAGAAACGTCGGGCCTGTAGACCAGTATCTGCGAGAGAAACGCAAAGAATATTCCATAGCCAACGGCGGAAATCGCCATGATGCGCCAGTACCTGCCGTCAGAAAAGGCACCTGTGATAAACGACATGAGGCTGCCACCACCGCTGGCGGCGGCGCGTGCTTGCTCTGCGCGAAAGATGGTGTGTGCGCCATACATGGCCGCGGCAAGTGATGCGGCAGTGACGCCCAGAATGGCATACGCAAGGTCGGTCAGTTGCGACGCCTGCACAGGTGCGTCGCCGGACGTGCCTGACAGCCGTGAGTAGATTACAAACGCAATTGCAAGCGAAAACACGCCTGTAAACATTATCCTGTAGCCACTTTCGCGCATGGCCCGCCAGCTCATTATCGTGCATAGAATGTCCTGCTTCAAATTAAATCGTATCGCCATCATCGCCGTCTTCTTTCCGCAAATCCTTAATTCTCAGTCTTGCCAATACATTGTGATGCTCGGCCGTGAGGATGAGTACGTCAGCGCGAGGATTAGTTATGTTGGATTTGTAGATCAGGTGGGCCTCGAAGGGGTTGTCATACTAAAGGCAGAGGACGGCCGCGAGTTTCCCATGCGGGCGTTCTCCGGCGAGGTCGCAAGGCACATCTCGCGCTTTCAGGAAGGCGACAAGGGTGCCATACCTACCATCTACAACCTTGTTGAAGAGATTGCCGCAATGGCAGACCTGATGCTGACAGAAGTGCGCGTCTACCAGAGCGGGACAGTGCTGCGGGCAAACCTGTATTTCCAGGGCAGAAAGGGGGAGATAGTGCTTCGCAACTACCGTGCCTCTGACTCCATAGCCCTTGCCTCCTACTATGACACGCCGATAAAGGTGCGAAAAAGCCTCTTTGAAGAAGCGCTTGAGCACTAGCTGCTAGGTTACAATGTCGCGCAGCTTGCGCTGTGCCGCCGCATTCTTTATCTCCATGGCAATCCTGCGGCCGACGCCCATCGTGTGGCCATAGTAGTATTTCGTGTACGGGCTTGTCGTCGCCATTATCGGGTTTCCCGGCACCCTGAGAGACACGTCATAGACTACGAAATCCAGATCGGTGGTGACTATGCTCTGGAGCGAAATCGGGCCGATTATCCCCGGCGGGTATTCCTTTCTTGCCGCTACTGCAAACTTGTCCCCCATCTCAAACACCTTTTCAAGAAGCGACTCGCGTATGCTTGCCGGCGTGTGGCCGACTTCGATGTTCTGCGTCTGGATATTCTCTATCTCCATCTGCTGCCTGGCAGGAATGGACACAAAGTCGTGGAGGTTGGTCTGCAGCCTGCGCTCAATACCAAGAAACTCTGTCTCGCCAGTAATGGGCGAGTGGAAAAAGTTGAGGTTAAAGTAGGTGCCAAGCACGTACTCCTCTATCACCGCGTTTTCAAGGTCCTGCTTGCTTATGATTCCCTGCTCGACCTTTTGCTTGGCCTTTCGCTTGTAGTCCTCGTACGAGGTGACTATGAAAAACGCCCTTTCCAGCTTGCGCTTTGCCTCCTGCACCTTGACCATCGCCGGGCCGGCTATGTCTGACGGCTTGCGGTATATCCTTGGGTGGCGCAGGCCGGCCTTTTCAATGAGGTAGTACTGGTTCCTTGGCGCGGTGCGCTCTTCTGCTCTCAGGAGCGCCCTGTTGCCAAACACGGGCACTTTGAAATTGTTCTCGATGTTGTCGTAGCCGAGGTAAGCGGTAAATGCGCGGTGCGCAACCATTATGCAGTTTCTGTCGCGAAGCTTTTCTTGGTTCTCGCGGTTCAGTATGTCGGAAAACTTGTCCAGGATTATTATCTCGTCGGCGAGGCGCTTGAACCTGCGGTACGGCAGATCCCTGCCCTTCTGGCATATGCAGATCGTCTTCATTCCCTCGTCCTTGGCGCCGTCCATCACCTCAAGGGCAGAGTGGCTCCCTATGGCGCCAATGGTGACGTGCTTTGGGTCGTAGCGGTCTATTATCGGTGCGATCTGCTGCTGGCCGATCAACGGCTACAGAGAGAGAAAAGATTGTAATAAAAAGCCTTACTTTTTGGTAGACTTGTTCAGCTCGACGTCGATTGCCGCTCTCAGCTCGTCGTCGTTCTTGTTGGTGTAGTTGATGCCAAGCGAGTCTGCAATCTCCTCAAGCTTTTCCCTGCCTACCCTGTTATTTTCCTGATTCTTGTATTGCTGGAGCTCGCGCTTGGCTTCTATCTTTGCCTTCTCGTATTCGGCAGAGGCCTTGCCAAAGCTCCTTGCAATTTCGGGGATCTTTTTGACCCCAAAGAATACCACCACAATTGCTATTATGATGAATATCCATTCAGCGCCGCCTAGGCCACCAAACTGCATTATGAGGCTTGAAATTCCTTCAGCCATCAAACAAGTATGTAAATATTAAGAATTTAAGTGTTATTAGATACCAATCTTGCCGCCTTCTCAAGCTTTTTAGCCCTGCTTTCGACTGCCACCATGCCCGCCAGGTACAATGCTATCATTGGGCCGGCGACAAACCACATGGTGATGCCGCTTCCGTCAGGGGTTATGATGGCACCAAACACCACGAGGACGATGACTGCGTAGCGGATGTTGTTGCGCCAAAAGTAGGGCGACATGGCACCTGTGAGTGAGATGCCATACATCAGGACTGGAAGCTCAAATGCGATGCCAAAACCCAGGAGGAACTGGAGAACAAATGATATGAAATCCGATATGTTAAACAGCGCCACCGCGCCTATCGCCTCGCCGTACTGGTAAAGGAACTGGAGCACAAACGGCACTGCCACCAGGTACGAGAACACGACGCCGGCGACAAAGAGGGCAATGGCCGGCGCAACAACATGAGATATCGACTTTCTTGTCCCGGGACTTATCGCCGGCGCAATAAAGCCTGCTATCTCCTTGACGACGACCGGCATGGCGCCAATCACTCCTGCAAGCATCGAGACGTACACCTGTGCAAAGAACGCCTGACCCGGCGCGGTCTGGACCAGAGTGACTCCAGTAGGGATGAGGCTCTTTTGCATGTAGAGCATTATCTGGGATGAGACGTTGTGTATTGGGTCTGGAAAAGGATATGCTAGCTGTATGCCTGCATACTCTACCGGCTTTAGGCCAAACGACATGCAGAAAATGCTTATGGCTATGACGGCAATGACTATGCGCACTATGCGAGCGCGCAGTTCATTGATGTGCTCAAACAGGGTCATCTCTGCAGCCATTGCTTCTTCTTCTCTTCTTCAAGCTAGAGTAGCCAGCCGTAGAATATAATTTCTTAGTTATTTGTCTAGTCTGGACCGGGTATCGGAAGTGCCTTTCCTGCAGGCAGCTTCCACGCCTCGCTGTCTACCTCTTCTTTGGTAGCCTTTTCAAACTCGACAGTGAGTTCCACCGGCGCATTGAACTTTAGGCTTAGCTCGTTTGCCAGTACGCCCACTGCCTTGCCGTCGGCAAACTCTTTTGAACCTTGCAAAAAGCCCCTTGCCTGCCTGTACAGCAGCTGCCCGCCAAACTTGCCCTGCAAAAACGCGGCCAGGTCGTCGACCGTCTTTTTGGGAACGTCGTTAAAGTAAAAACAGATGCCGTGCACCGGCTCTTTGTCAAACGGCGTACCGTAGCGGTACCAAAACACCCCAAAGTGCTCATATTCGCCCTGCATACACTTGATGTCCCAGTGGTTTGCCTTTTCGGAAGGATACGCCGATTCCAGAAGGTCAGTGATGCCAAGACGCCAGTACCTGACACGCATATACGGCGCATCTGTAACCCGCAGGATTATAATAACTAACGTCTAGTGCATTCGACAAAAAATAAAAAGGCCTTGCCTGCAAAACCAAGGAAGAAATGGCTGCCAAAAAACAACAGGTCCACATTAATAATGACAATAGCAGGCTAAAGTTATTTGAGGAGATGGAGGCGCAGTTTGACGAAAAAAATGTCGATTATTTCAAGAAACTGCTGACACACCAGGACAGCGTCGTCCGTACAAGGGCGGTGTGCATACTGGCAGAGATCGCCGGCGAGTCGGCGGTAACGCCCATAAGCAAGGTGCTGAAGAACGATGACAACGACCTGGTGCGCCACGAGGCCGCGTTCTCGCTTGGCCAGCTAGGCTTTTCAAGCGGGATAAAGCCGCTTGCCGATGCCGTGGAAAACGACAAGAGCTTTTTCGTGCGCCACGAGGCCGCGGTGGCTCTTGGTGTCATCGGATCAGAAGACGCAAGAAAGACGCTGGATTATGCCCTCAAGAACGACGAAAGCGAAGAGGTGCGTGACTCGGCAGTGGTTGCCCTGGCAAACCTCGACTATATCAAGGCAGTCAACAGAAAGAACGACTTTACCCGCATGACTGGCGGCTAACAATATAAAACGGAGCCTGCCGGTGTACTGGAAGCATATATCATATGACCAAACAAGACGGCCAATGGCTCAACAATATTGACGGCAACTGGCGCGACACCCGCTGCCCGTGCGGCAGCACGTTCCACTTTCGCGGCAAGGTAGACGAGCTGTTTGCCTGGGAGCGCATACACCTGCGCCACATGGCCTCAGACAGCGAAAACCACGAGATGCTGTCGTTTTACCCAAAGGACATGGTCATCATATACCACGCGTCGTCAGGATACGTAGTCGAGAGGCGCAAGCACCGCCGGGAGGAAATAAATGAGGTCCACCAGGCGCGCCTGTACGGAAACGCCAAGCTTGCCGGCGTCTAGTGTAGTTGCTATGATTACTGCTGTGGTTTTGATTCCCAGAGCCCAAACGTATTGTTCTCTGTGTCCGTGCATACAGCAAACCATCCCATATCTGGCACTTCTGTCTTGGGCACCTTGACCTTGCCTCCAAGCTCCTGCACCTTTTTGGCGTATTTCTCAACAGAGTCTACTCCGATGTAGTTGATGATGCCCTGATCCGGCGTCTTCCTCTTCATAATGCCGCCGCCTCCTACCTCCTTGCCGCTCTGGTCGGTAGTGCTAAACATCAGATACTCTACTGGACCCGGCATCTTTTCGGTTTTCCAGCCAAACAGCGTGCCGTAGAACTTGCCGGCACGCTCGGTGTTGTCGCTTGCTATCTCAAAGTAAACTATTGTAGCCATGTTACTTCGAGATATCAGATATAGAAAAGTAATATTTTAATTGGCAGGTATCGATCAGGTAAGTGGGTGAAGACAGGGTAAGTTGTCCGTGGCCAATTATGTAGCGGTAATGCAGCAATTAAAGCAGTGCCCAATCAACTATACTTTCCAGATAATCGGAAAAAAATTCACGGTACTTCTCATGCGCAACATGATGCTCTTTGGCCACAGGCACTTCAACGAATTTTTGACAATCGAGGGCATCAACCCAAAGACGCTTTCGCAGCGCCTAAAAGAGATGCAGAAAAATGGCCTGGTAGAACGCAAGGTATACCCCGGCACGCCTGTCAAGATAGAATATTTCCTGACCGAAAGGGGCATGGCACTCAAGCCCGTGCTTGACCAGCTGATGCTGTTTTCGATGCAGCATTATCCGCAAGAGGTGTGCAAGGACGGTAAGCCCAAGACGCTTGAAGATCTGTGCAACAAAAACAGCGACGACGACGACAAGCAAGCGGGCCCGGTGGGATTCGAACCCACGACCTAACGCTTAGGAGGCGTTCGCTCTGTCCATGCTGAGCTACGAGCCCTGGCCGCCTGAGTGTTCAACCACGGTTGCGTTAATTTTAAGCCTTCGTCGCCACTGCTGCTGGCCTCGGCACAAGCGTGACTATATGGGGTTTTTCTAAAAAGTCCGGGTCTGTCCAGCCTGCCGGGAAATACTGCTTGCCCGCGTCGGAAGGAACAAGCCCTGCCCTGCCTGCCGCATACATCAGTTCCTTGAGCTGCAAGCTGCTTGCCTCAATGTCTGTCAGAACCTTGACCGTGCCGCCCGGGGCGAGCTTTTTGACAAGCACAGAGAGCATAGTTTCCATCTTAGCTTTTTCTTCCTGCGTGGCAAGCGGCTCGACGCGAGCCGGCATCACGACTAAAAAGTTGTCGATGGTGCCATCGGGTATGGAAGGCAAGAGCTTTTGCACGTCGCCCCAGAACGCCGACGCATTCTGCGGGTCAAGCTGGGCGAGCCTCGACTTGGCCTTTAGGACCTCTCCTTGGTCCTTTCCAATGCCTATGAAATACTCTGACCAGTTGTCCGATGCTATTTCCTGCAGCATCTCGCCATGCCTCATTCCAAGCTCCATGTTTACCTTGAAGTAAATCTTGCGCGCCATCTCTATGGTGCGGTTGAGCGGGGTGGACGGGTTGCCCTCGTGGAAGAACTGGTATATCAGGCTCCATCGCCGGCGAAAAACATCTGGGAACCCGCGCTGGGAGAGGAGCTCCTTGTAGAGGGGCAGGTCCGCAAAATCTGCAAAGAACGCGTCGGTCCTAGATACCGCCTCAAGCTTTGGCAAAAACAACTCGTCGTAGAGGTTGTTCACCCTGTCCCACGCCCTGACGGGGTCAGATACCATGTACGTCACGGAAAGGTCTGCGAGCCAGAGCACTTCTGCAAGCAGGTTCACCTTGCCATTGTCCTTCAGTTGCGATAGCAGGGCAGAATACTTTTCCTGCGCAAGCTTTTGCTTGAAGAATGGAAAATCTGTCCTCCATATTAGCGTCTCGATTATGAGGCTTTCAGTAGGCGTCCAGTCGGACTTGACCCTCTCCGGATGCGTGGTGGCATAATCTTCCGGCGGCCGGAGCGACTCTGATGACGACTTGTATTGCCGGAAATAGTCCTCAAACTCGGCGTTTGTCATGGTAAAGTACGCGTCATGGATCCTTGTCTTTTGCACTTCCTCTACTGTCCTTGCCGCGCTCGGGCCTTTTGGCTTGCCTGAATTTGACCCAAGCTCCTGCGCGGGGTCATAGTCGTGCAGGAGGGCAGCCACCAGCAAAAGCTCATAGTCCTTTGGGCCAAACTCGTATCCGCGAAAATAGTCGGGGAGCAACTGCATCGCGACATACGCCACTTCAAGCGAATGGTGAAAATTGTGGTACTCGCTTGCGCCCTCGCCCAGGCCCTGCCGGGTGTACGCGTTTTTCAAAAAGCGCATCAGCGTCTGGATCTGTGCCCTCCTTGCAGGCGGGATCTTTTTCCTCTGCGCCAGCTCCACTATGGACGCTACGAGCTCGTCGTCGCCCACGTTTGCAAGGTTGGCGTTTGTCTCGTAGATCTTGCGCTCCTTTGCGCCGGGAAAGTTGCGTATGACCTGCCTGTAGACGATGCGCAGGGGCAGGCTCTTGTTGAGGTATATCGCAAACGTCATGAAGCGCCACGGATAGCGCACGCGCAGGCGCTCCCACCCTGCGACCTCGTTTGTGGCCGCTACAATCTTTCTGTTGACATCGGCGATGAGCGCGCTCAGCTCCGGCCCTTCGGCCTCGTGCTCGGAGAAGCGCCGGCGCTCGGTATTCATGACGAGCCACTGCGGTATCTTTACTATGTAGCGGTTCATTATCCGGCCCTCGTCGCTCTGGTCCTTTGACGTGACTGCCACGTTTCGCATCCCGGTTCCAAACGGCAAGTCTCTATCCCGAACAACCTGCAGTCGTATTTCGCGGCCTGAGCTCTGCAGCGACAGCAGTATGTGCCAGTACTTGCCCTTGTCCATCCACGCCGGAACCGTCGTTTCCTTGTCCCAGAAATCCACCGGGCCCGACGGCACAAAGCCATCGTCATACTCCCTTGTCATGGGGTTGTAAGACTTGTACTCATAGTCGCCTATCATAGGGTCGAGCCTGCGCGCGGCAAGCCTTGCGTCAATGACTGCGCTTGACGACTTTGTGAATTCCCTGTAGGCCATGATGCCCCAGATGGCGCCAAGCGCGCTGAACAGGGCAAAAATGCCAGAGATGATGTCGGCAGTCCCGATGAAATATCTGGGGATGAGCGGTATGCCAAACCAGCCGGTCGAAAGCAATCCTGAGAAGAGAAGCAGTGTAAAGAGCCAGCGCGCAGCGTCATGATAGTGGAGGCTAAACGGCAACAGGTGTCGTGTGTTACGCCTGCCGTACACGCGGCTACTGCAAGAAACACTAAAACTATTCCCCGGTTTTGAACCCAATATGCCTGCCTGCCGGTATATTTTCAATCCCGGTCGATCCATCTATATATTATTTCGAGAAAGCCTGCTCACTGCGTCGCACAGGCCTGACCATTTTTCTGACTCTTGCTTGCCCCATTTTTCGTAGCATATCACCTTGGCAAGGTCCATCCTCGGGAGCCAGCCAGCCCGCTCTAAATCCGGCTTTTGCGCAAACTCTTCCACATAGCCGAGGCACAGGTAGGCGACCGGCTTGACGTGCGCAGGTATGCCTAGTATGCGTTCGAGGTCTTCATTTGATAGTATGCTGACCCAGCCGACGCCGACGCCTTCTGCCCTCGCCGCAAGCCACAGGTTCTGAATGGCGCAGCAGACGCTGTATACTCCCGTGTCCTCGATTGAAGTCCTGCCAAGTACGAACGGCCCAAAGCGCGTCGGGTCGTACGTGACGCAGATGTTGAGAGCCGACTCCATTATGCCTTCAAGTTTCAGCCTGGCGTACCTCTCTTGCTTCTCCTTGTCGTTTTCAAGCATCTTTATCGAGCGCTCCCGCTCACGCTCAAACGACTCTTTTACCCTTTTGCGTGTCTGTGCATCTTTTATCAGTATAAAGTTCCATGGCTGCGAAAAGCCGACGGACGGCGCGTGGTGAGCCGCATTCAGTATGCGCAAGAGCGCGTCGTCGGGGATGTCTTTATTCCGTACAAAGTGGGACCTGACGTCCCTCCTTGAAAATATCGCCTTGTACAGGCCCTCCTTCTCCGGGCCGGAAAAAGCGTAATCTACTCCTCTTTCAGCCACTGTGCGTGTCTCTGTGCTTTGGCGCAACACCGCTGGTTATTAGATTTGCTGCTGCGCCCGCAAAATGTTCTTGCTCGCCCTGTCAACGTTTTCCCTGTAGAGGTCGATGCCGACAAACCTGCGCCCAAGCGACACTGCTGAAATGCCCGTGGTCCCCCTGCCGCAGAACGGGTCAAGGACAAAGTCGCCCTTTTTGGTGGCAAAGAGAATTATCTTTTCCACAAGCTCTTCGGGAAATATGGCAAAATGTTCGTTTCCATAGTGCGCCCTTGTCGCTATCTCCCACACGTTTGAGGGGTTCTTGCCGTTTGGGTTGCACACTGCAAATATGGGGTAGTGCTTGTGGTCGCCTATCCTGCGCCGGGTCGCATGACGCTTGAACTTGCGGTAGCACGTCGGGCAGAACTTTTCCGGGTCGTAGCCGTAGGCGCGCGCTATCTCTGAAGTGCTTGGCAGTTCTGAAATCGGCGTTCCTGCAGTTGCGTTGTGGATAATGTCTGCAATGCGCTCTATCTCCTTTCTGTCGGGGTTTTCAGGTGCAAACTGCAGCATCTCCTTTGGCGGGACCCTGTTTCTGCCTTCCACGGCTTCGTTGCCCTGCACCCTTACTGCATCAAGGTCCGCGTACGAGTGCGCATTTTTGGAAAAGAACAGGACGTATTCGTAGGCCTGCGAAAAGTTGTCCCGAGAGCTGGAGCTGATGTTGTTCTTTTTGTACCAGATGATGTCCTCTCGAAACCTGTAGCCTGCACTTGACAGCCTTTCTGCAAGCCTATGGGGCACGCGAAGCTTTTCCTTGCGCCGGCGCGTGTCGCCTATCACTATCCATAGGCTCCCGTCTTCTGCAAGCAGCCTCTTGCACGCAACAAAAATGCCTTCAAGCGCGTCAAGGTACCTTTCAACGTCGCGCTCTTGCCCTATCTCACCCCTGTCGGGGCCATAGTGCCGGTGGCCAAAGTATGGCGGAGACGTTATTATCGCACGAAATGTCCCGGGCTCTAGGCTCTTTGCAATGTCCCGGGCGTCGCCCTGCAGCACCTGAAATGGATCGTCGCCGGCCAAATTTCGTTCTAACAGCGCGTGATCAGATTCTTAACCTTTCCTGCATGCGGCATCTACAAAATGTGTAACAATATATTTGGGCGGAAAAGGTAGTTGGCGTACGGGCGGGTGGTCTAGCTCGGTATGATACCTCGTTGACATCGAGGTGGTCGCGTGTTCAAATCACGCCTCGCCCACTTACTTTTCTCCTCTTTATAATATGTGTATTGTATGTATATGCGCCTGATGCGGGACGTGCAACTATGCTTGCAATCTTTTGCCTTATTAGGGGGCTTGGCTATCATATGTGTCAGTCTTGGCAGCAGCGTACGACGAGCACATCGTAAAATGCAGCATTTGTGGCCGCGCCCTCATTGTCAAGGACACGGTAAACAATGGCGTGGCATTTCTGAGCCACTTGAAGATAGACCACGGGATTACGTATTTTGTGCAGCAGATGACAACAGAAGAAGCAAAGGCCGCGCAAAAAAGAACCAACCAGACGCTTGCACCTTTGGAGTAAAAGATCTACTGTGGTAAGCTGGAGTTACATTGTGGTTTGCAAAAAATGCGGCTACATCTCTGCCGAAAAGCTTCCGGAACAGGAGGCAAAGGACCTTAGACGCTCGCATCTTGAGGGAAGCCACGGCTGCACTATCAGCCACATCACACTCATGAAAGTCAGGACCTAGGTTACTCCTGCCTTTTTGTAGAGCATTCTGACACACTCGCCGTACGTCCTGTACTTGAACTTGATCTCTTCGATGGGGCTGTCCACCTGAAGGCAATCGCGCTTTGTATCAATCTTGTACTTTCTCCCAATGTCCTCCAGTATCGTGTTTACTGTCGCGTTTTGGTACGACTCGACAATAAGCTGTGCCACGATGTTCATTGTGCAGAGCCCGCTTATCAAACTATTCCACGCAAGGTAATGGAAAGCCTAATCAGTCCTTGGCTCTAACCCTAGTGGGTAACGGGGAAGAAATATGGCAATAGATAGCGATGCAGAACAGATATTTCGGGAAAACTATGCGCAGGAGCTGCGCAAGAAAAAGCAGAGCGAGCTGGAAGACGAAAGAAAGAAGGTGAACCAGCAGGGGATGAAAACGCCTGGCAGAAGGGGAGAGGCGATAAAGCATGAAGAAATCGACAAGGAGATAGTACGGCGCTACAAGCTAGGCCAGAAAAAACTATCTTGACCTATGTGCGTGTGTGTATTTAGCAGCAAAAGAAAAACATCGTTTCTATCAGCACTGAATCTTGTCGTCGTCGTGTCGAGTCTATTGCAGCAATAACTCTCTTCTTCTTTTTTTACCGCCTAAAGAGCTTACAGTTTCGTGAAAGTGTTTCTCTACTTCTGTGAGCCTGTCCAGCGAGCCGTCGTTTCCTCTGACCTTGGAAAATGACGTGTCGTGGCGTACCTTGTTCAGAAACGATACGACCTGTTCATTTGTGACACCGTGCTTGATGTCATAGTCAATCTGCCTGCATATGTTTGAAAAGCTGACGTACCTCTTGTGGTTCTTTTTCTCCCACGCAGAAGCATTGGGAGCAAGCCCGCCCACATACTTGACTACTGTTTTTTCCATATGCTTGACGTGCCACTCTCTCATTGGAAAACTATTTTGAGCCAAAATCAGATTTCTATTGTAGCGCGTGCCATATAATCTGAATGGATGCATGCGAGCAAGAGAAAAATGCCTACTTGCGGCACTCTTTGTTTATCTTCGCCTTGCATCTTGTTGCATCGTGCCGCCAGCTTCCATTCCTGAAATATTCAAGGTGCTTGCCACCATCCCTGTCTGCTACGATCCTCTCGTGACCGTCCTTTGGCGCGCCGGAAGTCTCCTTCATGGGAGAGCCAAAACTCCTCAAATTACTTGCGGCCCCTGATTGTTTTGCCTGTGTTCATCATAGAGCAGTGGATCCTATCTAATAAGAACGTACGATATCCAGATCGCATTATTGCAATCATGTTGATATTTATGTGGCAATGTCATTACAGGCGTCAGGGACGTGATGCCACTACGACTACTGGGGTGTTGAACGCCGAACTCCATTGCCATAACACCTTCTCGAACCACCAAAACGGATCTGCCCGCGTTCCGTTTGACTGTGGGGTCGAGATGGCGGCACAGCTGGAAGCCGCCCTTGCAAGGGGTATAGACGTGCTGTTTGTGACAAACCACAACACCCTTGACGGCTACCGCCAGATATTGGAGTATCAGGCAAACCATGCAAAATTTCAAAAGATCACAATTTACCCTGCCGAAGAAGTGACTATAGACACAGGCGGCCACGTACTGGCCTACGGCATATACAGGACTATCCGGCCCGGCATGACTCTTGACGAAACTCTTGACGAGATAAAGAGGCAGGGCGCAGTGTCGTGCGCTGCGCACCCATTTGCAGTATCAAACGGCATACGTGAAAAGGCGCTATATTGTGACATGATAGAGTCATTTAACAGCAACAACGTCGATCGCTTTTCAAACATTGTCGCTAGCAAGTTTGCGCACGACAACTCGATGTCTGAAGTGGCTGGAAGCGACTCGCATGTCCTAAGTACGCTTGGCAAGTGCGTCAACACTATAGAGGCAGAGAACAACCTTGACTCGGTGCTTGATGCCATGTTGCACAGGAGGATAAAGATGGTGTGCAGGGAATACGCCTCACACGACGAACTGTATGAGCACGCCTATTATATAGTCCAGAGCTCCCGCGAGCTCCTGCTTCGACATGCTCTTGAGAACCACCCTCGCTTTTACTGGGTATTAAAATGGGCGCTTGACTCGTACCTTGGAGACTACAAGAGCATGTTGTGGCGGTCGGTGGCTGCATTTTCGCTGTACCTGACAAAACGCGTCTCTGAAAAGGTGAACATGAAGGGCCACAGCCCGCATGTGTTCTCCAACAGGCAGTGGATGAAACTCATAAAGATGAGCCTCCTGCCATAGCCACACCTTTATATTACAATCGTGCCCACGTTACACTAACGAATGTCATACCAGAGACGTGGAAGTGGCGGCTTCGGTGGCAGCTACGGTCCAAAGCCTGTGGAAACAGGTAAAGAATACGAAGTGCAGATAACCGAGACGAGCAGAAAAGGCGACGGCATTGCCAGAGTACAGGGATTCGTGATCTTTGTTACGGGCGGCCAGGTTGGTCAGAAGGTCAAGGTAAAGATTACCAACGTAGGAAACAGGTTCGCCACAGCAGAAATCGCACAATAAAGATCTAATCACGACCCACAAAAACTAACGTGGCAACATTTTGCCGACGATAAAACATCAGCAAAGTGCCACATTATCTTTTTTCATATTATCATTATATTGCTGTTGTCATTATTCTAACCTTGAACTATTTTTTGATGATTGCTGTCGTCGTCATTGCTTGCCACTCTCTTTTGCTGCACCTGCTTTTGCGACGCAAGAAGCGAGCGTTCAAGCTCGTCAATGTCCATGACAAAGCCGTAATAGTCCTTTACAATCTCAAGCGTCGATTCGAAATGCTTGCGGTTGCCCGACGCGGTGGCATCTGACACCAGCACCACGTCATAGCCGTTGTTAAACGCGTCCCGGAGTGAGGTCTCGACGCAGATGGAAGTGTCGATGCCGCAGAACAAGAGCGTGTCGACATCGAGGCTCTTGAGCCACACGCCTATCTCGGTGTCGTGGAAGGCCGAGTCTCTTCTCTTTATCACGATATGGTCTTCCGGCGCTGGTTTTATCGCGTCCACTATTCCTGCGTCCCACGTGTCTCTGACGCATATTGGCCTTCTGCGAATCCTCTCCTCCCTTGCCTTTGGCAGGATCTTGTGCGATCTTGTGAGCAGGTCTATTCCGGACTTTTCCCTGACTGCCTGCGTGTAAAAGACTGGCACGCCTGCGTCCCTGCACAGGGAGATGAGTTTTGCTATTCTTGGGATGACTTGCTGGTAGTGCGCTGTCTCCATTCCGAGGAGGTCGTACGAGCCTCCCTTGCTCACAAAACCATTCTGGACGTCAATTACTACTAGGGCGGGGCTGACCTTGTGGCCCCTGATGGTGGCCATGCCCTATAGAGTAGCAGGCTCGATTAAAAAGAGTTAAGCTATCGCGTTCTTGAAAAAGCCTATAAAGTCATTTTCTGATTAGAAAAGCAGGGCAGTTGCAGCAAAAAAAGACACCAGGCGGCCGGTCGACGACCGCCACCACGCTTGCGGCAGTCCTGCCGGCCGTCGTTGTTGCAGGGCTGCTGGTCTTGACGGCGTCAGGCGACCTAAAGGCGCCAATCGAAGACCTGACCGTGGCGGCTGCTTCTTTATCGGCTGCGGCAATTTCGATTCCCGTGATGCTTGGACAAAAGACCCGCCACGGATACAAGCCGTTTCTGGCGCTGTCTGTCGGACTTGCACTCTGGGCTGTAGCCGAGATACTGTGGGCATACTTTGAGCTTGTGGCAGGAATCGAAGTCCCGTACCCGTCAGTGCCTGACATATTCTATCTGTCCGGCTACGCGTTTGTCGCACTGTTTCTGTTCTCGCTCTACCGGGTCTCTCCAAGGGCGTTTGAGAACAAGATGGTAGTAATAGTAATCGCAATTACCGTCGAGTCGTTCTTTCTCAACTTTTTCCTCATACAGCTGGTGGAAAACATTGTAGGGTTTGCGCAGCCGACGGCAGACGACTGGCTGCTACTTGCCGTCAGCGTCGCTTACCCGCTTCTTGACGGCATCCTGCTTGTGCCGGCGGCGGTCCTGATAACGGGATACCAGCTTGGCATAATGAGCAGGTTCTCAATTTTGCTCTTTGCAGCGGCGGTAGTGCTCTTTGCCGTGGGCGACACTGGATTCAGCTACTTTGCGCTGACCGACTTTGCCGCGCTGCAGGATGAAAAGGTGTGGAACACGTTCTATGCCGTGTCGTACGTGCTATTTGCCGGCTCGCTACTTAGCGTTCTTTTAGAGATGCGCGCAAGCCCCAAGCAAGTTGGCGGGATAAAGGCCGGGGCAACAAAAGACTACTACTAATGATAATGGCGTCTAGGGGAACCCGAGTCCCCTGCCGGACGCAAACCCTACTGCAATGTAGAGGAGCGCAGACGCAGCCAGCGTAAGCACCCAAACAAGCTTGTTCCACGCAAATATCTTTTGCCCGTCAAGACCCATGAATGGTATCAGGTTAAAGATGGCTATCCATGCGTTGAACCTTGCGCCCACCACCAGCAGCTGCGAAGGAGAATCTGATAGCATGAACGCAAGCAGCATTCCGGTGCAAAGAGCTACGTTGGTGAGCGGGCCCACAAGCGATATCTTGCCGTTTCTGCGCTCGCTTATTGACCCGCTTATGAACACTGCTCCCGGCGCTATGAACTTGAACGGAAAGAACGGAAGGGCCGACATTGCAGTCACTATTGCGCCAAAAAATATCACGCGAAATTCCGCCCATGCCCTGTAGAACTGGGCAAGGAATTTGTGCGCAAGCTCGTGGAGCAAAAACGCGCTTACAAATATTGCAATGTACGCAGGCTGGAAGCGAAAGCCAAAAAGCGACATGCCAACAGCCGCTACAAGCGTCATGCCAATGGCAAGGTGGGCTATCTCCGTCTTTGAGAACCTGAGCAGAACCGTGTTTTTCACAATGTTTGCAGCCCGCTCGCCCACGCTTCCTCCTCCCATGCCGCTTACGTACTCTACAAACTCCCTGTCCTTCTCAGGCTGGCGCATAAAGTCGTTTATGAACAGGCAGTTATGGTTTGGAGGCAGCCTGTGTTCTGAGCAGAAGTAGCCCTTGCAGTAGCGACACCTGAACGGAATCTCTTCCTCCCTGCCGCATATCCCGCACTCCAACTACGTGAAGACATACGCATTTCCAAGATAAAAATAGCGCCGGCCAAAAAATTAAAAGTCGTTCCTTCTAACCTTGGGCATATATGCAACTTGAACCCTACCACGGTGGACGCAAGAAGGTCGTAGTATACAACACGTATGCTGACGGAGGCCGGCTTCATTTTGACGTCTTTATTCCGACGGACAAGTCAAACGCCGGACAGGTTTCAAAGGACATGGACGCCCAGGCGGTGGAATACGCCAAAGAGTTCCTGAAGCTGATAGGCAAGCAGTCCACCGGCGACAACATGATGGTGAACATCTGCGAGCGCTGCCACATCGACGACACTTCGCTTTACTCAAACGAGCTGTGGCAGCTTCCCGGAAAAGAAGTGTTCATCTGGCCGATGGAAGGCTGTCCCAAGCCAAACTAGTAGTACAAGCACTGTTATTCCTGCTCTGGCTTGTACCCAAAATTTTTCAGCTCTTTTAGAAAAGTCCAAGGTTCTCTTGCATCCGCGTTCTTGCCAAGGCGGTAGAGCGCCCTTGTAAGGCTGCTTTTCTCCTTTGCAAAGGAGCTTGGGACGTGCATTGCAAGCAAGAACCCCTTTGTCGCAAACACGTCCTTCCAGTCTTTCGGGTAAGGCACGTGAACGGGCGTAAAGTCAAGCGGTATTGCCTCATGGGGCGGCCTGAGCTGCGGGTCGCGGTTTTGCCACAAATATCCAACATAGCCGGGGCTTGCGTCCTTGGCGCTTTTTCTGGGCTTTGTCACCTGCTCCATAATCGCCGGGTCGTGCGTCCTTCCGACCACTACAAACGTGGTTCCGCCGTACCTTTTTGCCGCTGCCTCTCTTTTTGCAGCTTCTCTTGGGGCAGCGGCGCCACCGCCTTTCTTGCCAAAAAAGCCCGTGATATGCACCTGAATTACGGTTCTTTCGGGCTTGTATCCAAACAGCTTTAGGTATTCAAGGATCTCTTGCCTCCTGTTGGGTGGGACCTCTCTTGCCACAACATGCTCAGCAACAGCTCTCTGAGCTTTGGATGCCGATTCCATGCATATGTTTCTCTTGCATTTGTAAAAACAGTTTTTATCTGATTTACACAGTAAAGATAATAAGCAAAAACCATAGAGCTTGCTCTTGTCTTGCACGTAGCAATAACGAAAAAGCCTGAATCCGTGCGCTATACCTTTACGTGGTGCTGCATGAAGATGGCAGGGGCCAAGGAAAAGAACATGGTCAGGGTCACGCCGGATGGCTCTGTGGAACTGTATGACAAAAAGGGCGAGCTTGTAGACCCTGACATGACAAGGTGCCCCTTCTGCAAGACTGCTATCGTGATATCGCACGGCTGATTGGTGTACACAAGGCCCGTCGCCTTTTATTGGGCCAAATCGACAATGTACAGGCTGTAGCCCGTTTCTGAAAACATGGGCGCACCCTTTACCTCGGAAAAAGCATAGCCGGGGACGTTCTTTGCCATTTCATACAGCCCCTGGCCTATCACCACCCCGCACGGCGGGGCAAGCGGGTTCATCTTGGAGGCCATGTTGACCGGCGAGCCAAAGATGTCGTTTACGGACGACGTGGACATCCTTGCCACCACCACTGCGCCGTACTCGCAGCTTATCCTATACTTTATTTCCGGCAGGCCTTCCTTTCCCAGAAGCGCGTTCAGCTGCGGGCCCTTTTCAATCATGGCAAAGCAGCACCTCAGCACCTGCTCAAATGCCAATGCATCGCCGGACTCGGTCGCAGGAAAGTAGTACAGCAGGCTGTCGCCGATGTTCTTGACCACGACGGCGCCGTTGCGGGAGACGACATCAGCAAGGCCGTTAAGGAATATGCTGTAAAAGCGGCTGACCTTGTCTGGCGCCATCTTCATCGTGGCGGCAGTAGAGCCCACCATGTCGACGATGCCGACGCAATAGTTCCTCGTGGACGAAAAGAACTGGAGCAGGAGGTCTATCTGCTGCTTTTCCTTTACGTCATGCTCGGCGCCAGATTGTACAGCAGTGTGGGTTCTGTACTGGTCGTCACTTGACAATAATCAAAACACCAGTCTAGCTCTTGGCTGTAGAGGCTCGCAACTTGCCAATCTCTTCCACCTTTTCAAACAGATTCTCTATCCTAACCGGCTTTCTCAAACACGAATGCACGCCTTTTTTCACCAGCTCTGCCACCTCCGCGTCCGTGATGGATGAGGCGGTGAACAGGACTATGGGGCTGTCCCTTATCCTGCCTGACTGCACAAGCTTGTCAATCACGTCAAGGCCGGAGAAATCCGGCATTGCAATGTCAAGGAAGACAAGGTCAAACTTGCCGTCATTTATCATGACAAGCCCTTCCTTGCCGTTGTCGGACGAAGCCACCTCATGCCCGACGGTGGTGAGAACCTTGACGAGCAGGTCCGTTATGTCGTGGCTGTCGTCAATTATGAGGATTCTCATTTTTTGTTTCTCTCGGTAGACTGAAATAAAAACTAGAGCCCTTGCCCTCTTCGGTGTCGACCCATATCTGGCCGCCAAGGCCGGTGACTATGCCCTTTGATATCGCAAGCCCAAGGCCGGTGCCGCCGTGCTTGCGCTTCAACGAGGTATCTACTTGGTAGAATTTCTTGAACAGGAACCTCTGCTTGTCCTTTGGGATCCCTGGCCCGTTGTCCCTGACGCCAAAGACAATGTCGCCGTCTCTTGCTTCCGCCGTGAGCTCTATCCTGCCTCCCACCTTGGGGACGAAATCGACAGAGTTGTACAAGAGCGCGTTCAGCACCTGTATTATCCTCGTCTCGTCAGACCGCAGCTTCAGGCCCGGCTGTGCATTTACTGCAAACTCGATGTTGTTTTCCTTCATCACAAACTCCAGGTCGCGCTCAACGTTCTTTATCACGCGGTCCACGTCCACCTCTCCGATGTTGAACTTGAATTCGTTCAGCTCCAGCTTTTGCGCGTCAAGCATGTCGCTCACCATTTTCTCAAGCTTGACCGCGTTCTTTTCAATGGTGTCGACTGCTGCACGCTGCTCGCCTGACAGCTTGCCAAGGATTGTGTTTGACTTTAGTGCATCGCACCAGCCTATGATGGGAGTGAGAGGCGTCTTGAGTTCATGCGACGCCATGCTGAGAAACTCGTCTTTCAGCTTGTCCTTGCGCCTGAGCTCCTTGTTTGTGACGTTCAGCTCTTCTACCTGCATCTTGATTATCTCGGCGTTTGCCCTGTCGCGTGCAAGCGCCTCATTCAGGCGCTCCTCTGTGTTTTTCAGGTTGGTGATGTCGCTGTGTATTGCGATGTACTGCTTGGGCTGGCCGTCGTCACCAAGGAACGGCACGATGGTGGTCTTGACCCAGTAGAAGCTCCCATCCTTGGCCCTGTTCTTTATCTCGCCTTCCCATATCTGGCCGGAGGTAATGGTCTTCCACATGTTCTCAAAAAATGCTGGCGGGTGGTATCCTGACTTTAAAATCCGGTGGTTCTGTCCTATGAGCTCCTGTTCCGAATATTTCGAGATCTCTGCAAACCTGCTGTTCACCTTTGTTATCGTGCCGTCTCGGTCGGTTACGGCCACGATGGCAGTTGCGTCCAGCGCGTTTGTCATGTCGGTGAGCTCTTTTGTGCGGTCGCGCACCAGCCGGTTCAGGTTCATGTTGGTCTCAAGCACGCTCTTTCGCATCATGTCAAACTGCTCTGCAAGCCTGCCTATCTCGTCGCCAGACTCGACTCCTACCCTATGGGTGTAGTCGCCCTTTGTGATCTTGTCGGCGGCGTCTCTGAGCCGAGTTATGGGCCTTGAGATGGTCTTTGACACGTACAGTGCTATGGTTACTACAACGCCCGTGATTATAACGCCTGCGATGAGGATAGCGTCGCGCAGCTGCGTTACGGGCTGAAATATCTCTGCCTCGTCAATCTCTGCCAGGAGCACGAACCCGAGGTCACGGGCGCAGTATGACGAGCCAACGATGGGGATGTTCCTGTAGTCGGGGTATACCGCAAAGATCTCGGCGCCTTCGTCAAAGCACTTGTTGACCGCAAGGGTATTGACCGTGGTCCGAAATGCGGCGTTCTCAATGAACCTTGACTCGGAAATGAGCGTCCTGTTGGCATTTACGAGGTAAACCTCGCCAGTCTCCCCGAGGCCCTTGCGGTTTAGCAGGATCTCGTCAAACTTTGCAGTGTCCATCGTGGCCATCATGACGCCTATCGCCGGCGCCGTGCCTATCTGGCCGTTTTTGTATATCGGGACGGTGACTATGGTCTTGCGCTGGCCGTTAACCTGGTCAAATTCAAGAAAACTCTCGTTCACCCCGCGCAGAAACCGCCTATCATGCGACAAGTCCGCGCCTTCCTCCGACCGGTCGGACGAAAAAAGCACGCGCCCGTCGATGCCCATCACCTTGACATTTTCAAGCCCTGCAGGGGTCCCGACCACCTGCCGAAAAGACTCTACGCCTGCCGTAAAGTCGTCTCTGTACTGCTGCATCCTCTGGCTGCTTGCCGCCGAACCGTTCTGGTTCAACTCTGCAATAGCATTTTGGAGCGCGCTGTTTGTGGACATCAGCCGTATCTGTTCTATTCTTGTGTCGATAAGCGAGCGTATGGCCGCGCCCCTGCCTGTGGACTCGCTTATCAGCTGGTCGCTGACTCTTTCGCGCAACTGGTTGTCCGCAGAGATAAAACTGATGAGGGCGACGGCAAAAAGGGTCGTTATGGCAAGAAAGAGGCTGACAAACGTGATCTTGGACCTGATGCTCAGGAAAACAGGCTGGTGCAAGACGTGATAGATCGCACAGCCTGAGAAATAAAAACGATGTCCGCGTATACACTTTACTTTCCAAGCATCCTTCTTACAAACGACGTGGCATGATACATGCCTGGAATGCCAAAGTCCCTTGCAATCATGACCGGGCAGTGGAACCGCTTGAGCATCTGAAGCATCTGCGGGTTGTCAAGGACAGAGAACCTGCCGATGCTTGCACCCATCACCACGATGTCCGGCCTGTACGCATCGATTGCAGAAAACACGTTTGCGGCAGACTCTTGCATACTGGCACCCAGGTGCACCTCTGTCAGGTCGACTCCAAGCTGCGACAAGTAATCAGGCTTCATGGCTACGCTTCCGTCCGTCTCTTCTTCCTTTTTGCTCACGGAAACTAGGTTGACCTTGAACCTGCCAGAGTGCTCAAGCCAGCTTGTGATCTTTAGGACAAGGTTTGCGTGCGGCCCGCCGTCGTATATCACTACCATGTTCTTCTTTTCCTCGGCAGGCACCGCGTGCATCTCAAGGTCCGCCTCGACCTGCTCGCGCACCGGCTCCATTTCCAACTCGTCGCTTTCGGCCGCTATTGCCAAAATGTCGCAAGTGGCAAGGGTCAAAAGCTTTTTGTTCCTGCGCAGCGTCTCAAGATCGGCTATCAGCAGGTTTACCTTTTGCTCCTCTATGGTCGCCAGCATCGCCTCTGTCGCGTCATGCGATATCCTGACCAGATAGTGGCTTGGCACGCCTCTTTTCTCAAACACCTCCTCAAGTGGCTGAAATGCCCGCCGGGCACTTTCCGCAAAGGCCGTGCCGGCAGAAAGCGGGGTCTGGAGGGGAACCGTGATTATGCGAAGCACGTTCACTTCTCCCGCCGTCTCCCTTGCTATTCGAGTCGCGTATTTCGCCAGCCTGTCGGGGTTTTCCGGGCTGTACATAAGAAGCACTCTGTAGGCGCGCCGCTCTTCTGCGCCCTGCTGAGTGACAAGGGGCGCATAGTGCTCCACTTCCTTTTTGAACGTGTACATGCGGTACAGGACAAAGCCGACAAGTATCCACAGGATGGTGATGACCCAGCTGAGCGGCTGCGTGACAAGGAGGTAGATGGCAAGTCCAAGCTTCAAGACTATTCCAATTACCGGTATCAGGGGGAACAGCGGGGTCTTGAAGCCATAGTCAAGCTTGTTGCCGTACATCCTGCGAATAGTGATGACAGAGACGTTGACCTGCGTGAAAAGGAGGAGGAATATCACGCCGGCCGCAAGGGCGATGTCGTTGAGCGGCAGCGCGTATGCCATGACGGCCATTATTATGCCTGAAACGATGGCGGCAACGTAGGGCGTCTTGTTCACTGGGTGTATTTCGCTGAGCTTGTGGGGAAGGTTGTAGTTTCTGCCCATTGCAAGGGCGACCCTTGCCGATGAAAACGTGGTGGCGTTGAGCGCGGCAAGGGTGGACACGATGCCGCCTGCAAGGACCACGAACGCGCCGTACGGCATGAAAAGGTCGACAGCCCTGCTTATGCCAAGCTCCGCGTTGTCGCCTCCTATGAACTTCCACGCTGGCGTGCCGTCAGGCGCGTTTGTTGCGGCCAGCGCCACAAATGCCATCAGGCAGTACAGTGTAACCACGATTGCAAGTGAGATGAATATTGCCTTTGGTATGTTGCGCTTTGGGTTCTTGACCTCTTCGCCCGTCTGGACTATTATCTCGTAGCCCTCAAACGCAATGAACGTAAGGCCCATCGCTGCCACCATGCCGCTTATGCCAAGCGGCAAGAATTGTTCGGAAAACCGCTGCTCCCATCCCGGATTGTTCAGTATGCCCCACAGGCCAAACGCAAGGATGGCCAATATTGCGCCAAGCTGCACCAGAGTCACTGCGGTGCCTGCTTTGCCGGTTTCAGACGTGCCCTTGACGTTGACGTATGTAAATGCCGCTATCGAGGCCACCGCTATCAGCTTGTCGACGGGAAATATCCCAAGGAGCATCTGCGACGGAAGCACGCCTGCAACATTGAGCAGGCTGTACGCAAACGAGCCAAAGCCCACGGCGTAGAGGCTCCCTGCAACAATGTGGGCAAACCACGCCATCCACCCGCTGATGAACGCGTTTGGTCTTGGCAGGCCCTCGCGTATCCACAGGTAGCCGCCGCCGGCCTCCGGCATTGCCGAGCCAAGCTCCGCGTACACCATGGCCGTGAAAAGCGTGATGATGCCGTTTATCACAAACGCAATTATCACTGCGCTTCCTGCAAGCCCTATGGCAGGCCCCGTGAGAACAAATATGGCGCCCCCTATCATGGCGGCTATTCCGACCATTACGACGTCGGTCAGGCCAAGAGTGCGTACCAACTGGTGCTGGCCGTGAGCTTCAGCAGCCGCAGTTGGCCGCTGCCCTCCGTCAGCCGGTGCAGACAACTTAGCAGTGCACTCAATAGCTTGGGAAATAAACGTTTACCATCTCTGTATATAGAGAAGTGAGAAAAACGTTATCACGGCGCCATGCCTTAGTACGCCATACAATGGCGCCCAGCGCAGTGCAGATGGTGAGGGGGCCTGCCACCGTGCAAGTCATTGGTAGGTGTCATGTACTTGGGATGGACGTATCGCTGCGTACGATTGAGGTGAGGGCTGGAAAGGCACTGCCTTTTGAACTGGATGCGGACTGCAAGCTTGACGTGCAGGGCGGCGAGTCGTGGATCGCAGGCGCCGACAACGCCGGCACTTGCATGTGGCAAGAAATCGCAGAAAACATTTTGGCGCTTGGCAGCGCAGCAGCAACAACCGTGGTGGTGATGGTAGTCGGCGCAACAGACACGGGCAAGTCTACCTTTTCAACCTACCTTGCAAACCTTGCCCTTGGCCGCGGCATAGTACCATGCATAGTTGACGGCGACATCGGCCAGGGCGACCTTGCGCCGCCGACGGCCCTTGGCGCGGCAGTCATCAAGGAACAGGTTGTTGACCTGCGGGATGCGCAAGCCGGCCTTTTTGAGTTTGTTGGCGCGATAACTCCTGCCGGCGCAGAAAAGCTGGTGGCGCAAAAGCTAAAGTCGCTCGTTGGCAGGATGAAGAAGACGATGATGATGACGACAACAGCAACGCCTGCAGCAGCAAGCCTGAAAATAGTCAACACGGACGGCTATTCTGATCCTTTGTACAAGTGGATGCTTGCAAGCGTTGTTTCGCCTGACGTTGTCATCTGCATGGGGCAGGACAGCAGCAACAACAATAACGACCTTGCCCGTGCGCTTTTGAGTCGGTGGGAGTTGTTCGTGGCACCTTCATCGAGCGCGCAGGTATTAAAAACACATTCTGAAAGGGTGGGCCGCCGGATGGAGCAGTACATCAGGCATGTCGGAGACGGGCTAGTCTCAAAAAGCACGGACGCGGCACGCTTTTTCTATCGAAACAGGCCTATCCCGCGGAATGCCGTGCTTGCGCTTGGACCGGAAGGGATGTTCGTAGCGCTTGGCTCGCGGCGCAGGATCGCCGGCTTTGGCGTGATAGAGTCGATGGATGCACACCAAGTATCAATAAGGACGGGCGTGCAGGATTTCTCTACAATCCATGCAAGCGAGATCCGGCTGCGCAAAAACCACGAAGAAAGGATCACCTTCTTTTCTTCCCAAGCACGGGGTCCCTGATGCCAAGGGCTGAAAACGCCTCCAGACGCTGCCTGCACGCGTAGCACCTTTCGCAGGGAAGCTCGCCTTCCTGATGGCAGCTCCATGTCATCTCTATTGGGACATGCAGCTTGCGCGCAAGCATTATGACAGCCTTTCTGTCCATCTCCGCCAGAGGGAGCACTATCTGGTACGGCCTGCCGTCGCACAGCAGGCAGCTTTCTGCAAAAAGCGAGTTCATCTTTTCAATGTACGTTCTGGACGCGTCCTTGAAGAATGACGCGTCGTGGCTGTTGTGGCCGCCCACTATCCACTTGGCATTGAGGTACTCTGCATAGTGCGCTGCTATGGAGTAGAACATCATGTTTCTTGCCGGCACGTACGAGGCCCATCTCAGGTCGGAGCCCTTTTCTTTCTTCATCTTGCCACCGCCGTCAAAGTCAGACGCCTCCTTTACAAACGGCACGTCGACCTCTATGACCTGCACGCCGGCCTTTTCTGCAAGGAGCTGAGTAGCGCGCTTTTCCTTGTCAAGCCTACCAAAATAGTTGAACGTGATTGCGGAAACCGAAAACCTTTCAATGGCCCAGTAGAGGCAAGTGGCTGAATCCAGCCCGCCTGAGAGCATGACCAGGGCCTTGTCCATCTAACCCTTTTTCTCTTCCTTCTTGACGCCCGCTATGATGTGCGCGCCCTTGTTGACGCCTTCGTAAATGTAGACGCCAAGCGCCTCCACGTTTGGAGGCATACGCGGCGCAAGCAGCCTGATTATTTCTGTCGACAGGTTTTCCACCGTCGCCTCGCCGGGCATCAGCCAAGTCGTCATCTTGGGCAGCTGCAAATTGAAATATCCACGTGGTCCCTGAAATGAGACGTAATAGTGCGTGTCGTCTTCTTTTTCCAGATACTTTTTGTTGATGAAGAACTTGTGGTCTATCATATTGATGGTATCTTTGATTATGCGCTTTGCCTCGCCAAAGTCGACTACCAAGTTGTTCTTCATGCTCCCTATTATCTCGACCATGACAGTCGACGTGTGGCCGTGCAACACCGAGCATTTTTCCACGAGCGGAAGTATGTGCGCATAGTCAAACGCAAGCGACGGGTCCTCGATAAAGATAGAGCCTGTCTGCGTCCGCTCTGACTCGTCGTAAAAGAACATCGAGTCTATCTCGTCCACTTTGCTGGAATATTTAGAGTGGCCTATTGCGACGATGTCAAGCACCTGCATCTCTTCCTTTATCCTGCGGAACTTTGCCGCGTCCGCTTCTGAATCGACGACCTCTATGTGCCTGCTGCCTGCTACAAAATCCACGCGCACGACCTTGCCATCCGGCAGCGTCACGGGCTGGTCATACTTGTAGTCATGGCCTAGAAAGTCAAGCATCCGTGCAACTGACAGCTCGGCTCTTGTACGCATAAGATTGCCCTTACTGTCGAGGTAGCGCAGATCGCTGTTCAAAACGACCCGTTCGGTGGGCATTAATTTGCTGCCTAACGTGAGCGGCTAGAGTCTATATAAATGGTATTTTTTGCCAGATACCGAATCCTTATTCGATAATCGCCAAACATAACTATTTTTAGGTACGTCTAGACACCAAAGAACACATACATTTTGTCCAATAACCAGAAAAATACAGGATCTATACCCGGCAAGGACCTTGGCAGGGCAATGAACAACCTGCGCAAGTCGCTTGGGCCTACCGTGGTGGACCTCCTCATAACGGACCTGCAGAGGCAGGGCATAACCCTTGCAGGCGGCGAATCGTACTCCATAAAGCAGGTGGAGGGGGCACTGAAAAAGACCTTTGGACAGGACGGGGGCGAGCTTTTAACGGACATGATAAGCAAGTCTTTGCAGGAACCGTGATTACCGTTTTATTCAGGATCTGTATTCTACCTGCCATACATACACATGTCGCTGCTACGTCAGGAACTAGAGTGCGCCCTGCACGATATAGTAAGAGCCGTCTTGCCGGAAAAAAATGTCGCAGTCGCGTTTTCCGGCGGAGTGGACAGCACGCTTCTGGCAGTCATTTGCCGCGACCTTGGCAAGCAGGTGACGCTTGTGACTGTGGGGTTTCCAGACTCGCACGACGTTTCGTTCTCAAAAGAGATTGCGTCAAAGATCGGCCTGCCGCATAAAGTGGTCGAGCTTGACAGCCTTGATTTCAAAAAAGACCTTGCGCACGTCCTGCAGACGATAACATGCGGCAATACCTCTCATATCGAGAACTGCATCGCGTACTATTACATAGCGCAAGCTGCCGGCAAACTTGGGCTTTCGGTGGTGGCAAGCGCCAACGGTTGCGACGAGCTTTTCTGTGGCTACAACGGCTATCGGGCAGTCTACGACAAGGGGGAGTCCGCGATAATGGAGTACATGGAGTCCAAGATAAAAAACGAGCTTGTGCTGGTGCAGGAAATATCTGCCGTCGCAGCCGAGTTCTCGGTGCAGGTGCGCCAGCCCTTCCTCTCTACCGAGTTTGTCGAGTTTGCAAAAAAGGTGCCAATAGACCAAAAGATCAGAGGGGCAAACGACATGGTGCGAAAGCACATCCTGCGCCAGGCAGCCCTTTCTTTGGGCGTACCAGAAGAATCAGCACTCAAACCGAAAAAGGCGTTGCAGTACGGCTCGTATATACACAAAAATTACAAAAAATCTCCGTCCGCTAGGACAGACGGGAAAGAAATGAAAAAAAGCGTGGTCTAGAAAGAGACGCCTAAGGCCCCTTTACGAGGATGCCTTTAAGCTCCTGGTTGTCCAGAAGGGTGTCGATAAGCTTTTGCTGCTCTTCCTTTGGAAGTTCGTTTGACATCTCGAGCGAGTCGATTGCCTTGAGCTTCCAAAAGTTGGTCAGCGCGTTGTCGACAGTCATCTGCGAGTCGTAGACCACCTTGCCAAACGCGGTGAGGGTGTATTTGCCACTCTTTTTCCTAACAAGACCTGACTTTGTCATCCTTGAGAGCCTGGAATAATACTGCTTGCGTGTGAGCTTGGTCTTGCCCTTGAGGCTCTCGCTGTCGATGCTACCATGGGCAATGGTTCTGAAAAGTTCCATCGACCTGTCGTCTGAAATGGTCCTAAGGACTGTGGCTGTTGTCTGGGACTTGGCCATTTTACAACTTTACTCATAATCGTGAGCGTATTATAGCTTAGGTAACTTTTAGCAGTAGTTATGGCTAGAAAGTATCCAGTTTTGGATACTATGTAGCCCTAAAAATACAGCCTAGTGGTCTCTATATGCTAGAGCATAAAGACTCCTATGGGAAGGCCTGAGAGCAGCATCAGGTCAAACGGAAGCAGCCTCTTGTGCTGTTTGCGAATGAAATCCTTGTCCTTTGCGCCCTTTATCGTCTTTGACAGCCTGATGACCATTAAGGCTGCAAATGCGCTTGAGAACGATGCCGTGACAATACCTATGCCGTCAAGTGCATAAATTGCCCAAGATATCCCGGCCATTCCAACTACCATCATCATGCCCATCTTGATGGTGTTTTCTCTGCCTATGACTATTGGTATTGTCCGCCTTCCAGCAGCCTTGTCGCCATCGACGTCGCCTGTGTCATTTAAAACGGACGAAATAAACCTCATCGTGCCTAGCATAAATGCGGCGTGTATGAACACAACAGGACTGCCAACAAGCGGATCAAGGCTATAGGCAGTCGTGGCGCCAAGGGCTGCGCAAAGCATGTAGTAAAGTGCTATCACGACTGTTTTGATGAGAAACCTGTCGTCAAGCGCGATTTTTGGCGCAGAGTACATGATGCCTATTGCAAGCATTGGGGCGACAAGGATCATGCTTGCAAAATTCGCTGTCGCAACTGAGAGCACCACTGCCAAAACATTGGTCCATGTAATAAAGATCCAGGCTTGCTTTTTGGTTACTTGGCCTGACGGCAACGGTCTCTTTTTGCCGTTTGCCCTGTCCAGGTCAACATCGAGGAGATCATTGAGAAGGAACATGCCAGTTGTTATCAACAATGAGATCAGAGGCAGTGGTACTATTCGTTGCACAAGGGTTGCAGCATTTGTTTCTGCCAGCATGGCATCGATGGTTCCTGGGACTAGGAGCAGTCCTGCCATCGTTGCTAGGGCGTATACGATGCCCCATTTCATGCGTGACTGGAACAGAACAAGCTGGGAATGTGCAAAAGAAACTTGGGCCTTTTGCCTGCCAGTTGGGTTCAGACTTGTGATGATAGACATTGCATTGGCACCAAAGAAACACTTTGTAATGTGCTTTTTTTCAGAAAAGTCGCCAGTAACGGCAACTAATAATGTTTATTCTACAAGAGTCCACACTAGATTTAAAGCAGGATTATATTGCTAGGTACTTTTCAGGTAGGAGGAAACAAAACTGATTCTATTGCTGGATAAAGTTACTTTTCCCTGATGCTGGTAAGAAGCCTTGGAATGACCGCATCCTTGGCTAGGCTGTTGTAGTAAGAAATCAGCCTCTCTGCAAGATAAGGATCGTCATAATGGGATATGGCTAACGTGAACTCTTCTGGGTTGGTATAGTTTGTAGTCTCGTAACATACCATCCTTCCATCCACCACCATAAAGCTTGCAGGTATTTCCTTCTTTCTGAGATCAAACCACGGGGATTTCACAAGGGCGTTGACCATCTCGAAGGTCTCCCTGTTCGGCGGCGTTCTCAGGACCGCGTTCAATCTGCTCTCTACGGAGATCTGGTCCGGGAGGCTGTCTAGCATGTGCACCGTCAGTCCTTCGGAAATTTTCTTGAATATTATCTTCGCAAAGTTTGGATCATGGTAGCGAGTAGCAAGATACACTTCTTTCTGCGCAATTCCTAAAAGCTTTATGACTTCTGCTACCAGTTGGCTGTAGTTCTTTACCACAGAAAAGCCTGACAGATGGGTAGAGTTTACAATATTTCTCAGGCTACTGCTCTGAATTATCTCGTTTATTACGGACTCTTTTTGATGCTGAGGAAAGTCTTGCCTTGTCTTCAAGACATCTACTGCCTTGAGGTTCCAATAGTTTGCCAGCATCTCTTCCAGCGTCTTGACGTGGCTGTTGCATACCAGCGAGCCAAAGGTGGTAGTAATGTAGATGTTTTCTCGCTTTTCGATCAAGCCTGCTTCCTTTAGGCGCTTGAGCCTGACGTAGAACTGCTTTTTGCTTAGATTGCCTGCGTAGCTATTAGAAGAGGCCTTGAAACCCGAATAAGCCATTTTTAGTATGTTGACTGAATGCCTGTCTGCCAATATGGAGAAAACGTGCTGGATGTTGACCGGCTCTGACATGTGCGACTATGGATAATCCCCATAGTATATAAATATTCGACTTTTGTCCAGTTCAAGCAACTTGGCAGCTATAGGTTCTACGTAATGCACCAGAGCCTGCGCTCTTCTAACGGAAAGAACTCAGCCAATCCCGTATTGTGGAAATGAATCTTATCCTGGATTCTTCCGAGTATTTTGGCGAATCCTGATTAAAAAACATGGCATCGTAGAACCAGTGGTCACAGTCAAACATCTTTAATTCCTTGTTCTGGCTGCGAAGCATCTTGAGATATTCTTCAGATACTTGGGGGTAAACGTTTCTGTCCTTTTGCCCATGCAAGAGGAGGATAGGATCGACAATGTCTGCAAGCTCGGCAACTTTGCTGTTACGCGTTGCCAGGACGTCGACAAGAAACCTGTACGAGTATTCTGTATTGATCATTTTCTTGCGCACAACCTCCTCAAATTCCTCGCCGCTTACTTTTGCGTATTGCGGAAGCACCTTCATCATGTCTGCGGTGCTGCGCGGAGTGAGTATCCTGCGCAATAACAGGTAGAGGAACATGCCGGCGCTGGGCTCGGTGTCTGACCTCTTGATGTTGTTTATGTGTATGTACGGGCACATTATTATCAAGCCGTCCACGCTGTTCTTGAAGGAGTGCGCGTACCAAAGAGCAAAGGTAGAGCCCATGCTGTGTGCCATTATAAAGACGCGTGATCCGCTCCTTTTCAGGTCAGCGACGATTTGATTGATTGACTGGAGGCATTTTTCAAAATCCACGTCTCCTCTTGGGCCCTCTGATCCCCCGTGACCGGGCAGGTCCATGCTTAGTACGTTATACCCTGCCTGAGACAGTTTTGTCCCTACATAGGTGAATATCCTTGCGTTGGATGGTATTCCGTGGATGCAGAGGATTGTGTCATTTTTTGGATTCTGCGATGGAAACTCGAAGACGTTTATCTTGCCGCTTGCAGTCTGGTAATGACAAGTCAAATAAAGGAATCTCCCGCCCCTTCCCCTTTTTAGGTGTGGATAGCTTTGGCATAAGCATTCCGTTTATTGACCAGGAAATTCTGGCGTGACGCCAGCGATGATGCTGTTAGCCGCCGTCTTTCTTTCCAATTACGCTGAAAAACCGTGCGTAGGTTACAAAACTGTCTTTCTTTTTGGAAAGTTGCTTGAGGTCGCTAAACATCCTCTCATATTCGCTTTCCTTCATCACGCCATGCTGCAGGATCGCCGGCTTTAGGCTGTCTGCTATCCTCCACCCAAGCGAACATAGCGGCTCGTTGCCCATCATCAGGCAAGGCGCATAGCATTCTACGCTTGCATGCAGCGATTCCTCCACCGCCATCTTGTACAGCTTTCTGCCTGCGAGCGGGTCGCCCCCTGATTTTCTCACAAGCGTTACAAAAGCCTCTCTGAGCGTGTCAACGCATTCCTCGTGTGGATGAGATAGCCACGAATCCGGAGAATGATCAAGCTCTTGAATTACCACCGTTCCTCCGTCCCTGACCATGCCCTTCATTGCCTTTACCGCCTGCTTGGGGTCCTTTAGGTGCACAAACATGAACCTTGAAAATGCAAGGTCAAATTTATCGCTCTTTTCCTGTAATGACGATATTATGTCTTGATGGATAAAGTCGACATTGGGAAAGGTGTTGACAGTACGGCAATACTGGAGATAGTTGTCGTCAATGTCTACGCCTGTAACATGCCCTTCTTTGCCTACCATCTGGGCCATCAGGCGAGTGACAGAGCCCGAGCCAGAACCAACATCTGCACAATCCATGCCCCTTCTTATTCCCGCTTTTAAAAGCGCGTCTCGTGAAAACGGTTCGAAAAATGACGCCTGTATGTCTAGCCTCTCGATCTCGCTTTTTCTGTTGCCAAGGACATAGCTGTCTGCCATCTTGTTCTTTTTCACCTTTTAAGAGTGTATTTGCGTGAATATTCTAAAGTACATGTTACTATATGAGGCAAAAAGTGAGAAATTTCTCCAAGCTTCATTCTCGAAGGTATGTCATACTTTCTCTTAACCTTTTTCTAAATTGACCGTGTGCGCCATCTTCAATATAGACCAATATAGTCTATATAGAAATGCTTGATATTCCTGATCGCCAGTCTCATAATCGTATGCTAGCGTCTACAACCAAGCTTGAGGTTTTGAAAATAAGCCTGATTTCAGAACAGGTGGCTCGCTTGCAGGTGATTTCTTGCGACCTTTGTGGCTCACAAAAGGCATCTTTTGACGTCTATGTAAAAGGCGCAGTCGAAGGCGTGCCTGCACTAAAGAGATGCTGCGATAGCTGCAAGTCGCTTCTTATCACCCAGTAAGCGCCTTTATTGCCCACATGCACGCCGCTGCTATGGCGGCGCTTGCCGGTATAGTTATCACCCAAGCATAGATTATCCTCTTTCCAAGTCCCCATCTTACTGCGGAAAACCTCTTTGTCGCGCCGACGCCCATTATTGCGCCAGAAATTGCGTGCGTAGTGCTTACAGGTATCCCAAGCCACGCCATCGAAGTCAGGATGGCGCCGCCGCCCGTCTCTGCGCAGAACCCCTGGTACGGCTTTAGGTTCGTCAGCCTAAACGCCATGGTCTTGACTATTCTCCATCCTCCAAAGAACGTGCCAAGCGCTATGGCAGACGCGGCACTTATTATCACCCACAACGGGACGACAAATTCCTTCGAGTGCATCAGGCCGCCTGCGATCAGGAGCGCCGTTATGATGCCCATGGTCTTTTGCCCGTCGTTTGCGCCGTGCGTCAGCGAGAAAAACGCCGAGGACACTATCTGCAGCCTGCCAAACACCCTGTTGACCCTGCCGGGCACCTTTTTGCGCAAAAAGTACATCATCGCAAGCGCAAAGCCGCCTGCGACTGCAAAGCCCATGGCCGGCGACACCACCATGAACGTCAATGTTTTTTCGACGCCGGGCGCAACTATGGCCTGCAGACCGCCTGCAAAGAGCGCCGAGCCTACCAGCCCGCCGATGAGCGCGTGGCTGCTTGACGACGGCAGACCGAACCACCACGTTATGAGGTCCCAAGCTGTTGCACCCAAAAGCCCCGCTATTATGACATCCACAGTCGAAAATTCAGGCATGATGATTCCTTTTCCTACTGTGGCGGCCACGGCCGTGCCAAAGATGAACGGACCGCTAAAATTGGCCGCCGCTGCAATTCCGACGGCTTGGATGGGTCTGAGCACCCTTGTGCCGACGATTGTTGCGATAGAGTTTGCCGCGTCATGAAAGCCGTTTACGAAATCAAAAAACAGAGCCGCGCCGATTGCACCGTAAACCACTAGGATTATGCTCTGGTCGGCCACTTTTGATCCTCAACCGTATTTTAAGCCGATATCCTCAAACGTGTCGGCGACGTCCTGACACCTGTTGACCGCGTCTTCCAGCTGGAGGTAGATTTCCTTGAACTTGATTATTTCTATTGCGTCGCTGGTATCAAATAGCTCTGCGATTGCAAGCCTGTATATGGTGTCAGCCTCGTGCTCGTACTTGTTGATGTTCCTGCAGTGCTCTATCAGGTCTGCCGAGTTTTTGAAGCCCCGGAGGCGCATCATCAGCGTGTGCACCTCCTGCGTGGCAGAAAGCAGGATCTTGGCAAGCTCTATCATGTACGGCGTCGGCTTGCTTATCTTAAAGAGCACGAACCTGTCTGCCGCGCCGTCTATGTAGTCGAGTATCTCGTCCACCTCGCTTGTCAGCTTGGAAATGTCTTCTCTGTCAAGAGGCGTGACAAACGTCTTGTCCATGATGAGGTAGATGTTGTGGGCTATTTCGTCGCCCCTATGCTCAATGTCTTTAATGTTGACCTTGCGCTCGCCTACATTCTCAAAATTTGAAACTAGGTCAACAAGGGCGTTAGCGGCCTTGAGCACGTTTGCGCCCTGCTGCTCTAGTGCATCGATGATCTCTCTGTCATTGGAGCGGATCCATGAGAGAAAGCCGCCGCCAGCCATTATCTACTGGACTACATGAATGCACTGTATAATACCCTATACTACATGATCTACATATTCTATATTGATATTCTCTCTCTGTCTTAGATTGGTATGGTGACCCGCTCTATCATGGCGGGATGCTTTTCCCTGTAGTGCCTCACAAGCTCTTTTACTGTGGCAAACGTCATCCTGCATTCTTCGCAGCTTTCTGCCGGGCTCTTGGAAACGGAAAAGAGTGGCCTTTTGCTGACCCGGATTGTCCTGTTGCCCGGAAGCGATATTGCAAGCATGCCGCCGTCATCCCAGCTCTTCAAGTGCTTTTCAAACTCTTCGTACGCCGAGAGGTTGAAGCACGCCACTGGGTCGTTTTCAAAGTCACACGCCCTCTTTTTGGTCATGTAGTCCTCGTGGATCTTGCGCAGCCATTCATCGACTATTTCCGGGTTGTCTGACAGTATGTCCTGAGCAATCCTCAACGTGTACACCGCGATCTTGTTTTCCAGCGCGTCGTTTGGAACTATCAAGTAGCCCTTCAGCTTTAGGCCCAGCGAGCCGTCTTCAAATGCGTGCCCCATGACACTGTCTTAATACATTTCCAATAATTAAGCATTGCTTAACTGAATAATCAAGTATATTTAGATTCCAAATGAATAATATAATTTTCTTAACAAAGAAATGAGATTTTAGATAAATATTGTAATCTGTATTTTCGCGGACAATGGACTCTAGGCATCCTTGATGGCATCTCCGTGTGATAATAATCCGGATTTTGAGAATCAGCGCGTAAATAGCTTTTTTTCCAGTTTTGGCATAAAAACGGGCTTGTAGTTGTCAAAATCATCGTATGCGCCACAATAGCCCGAAGCCTCTTCATCCGAATGGCAGGTCGCAGAGTTATCGTCGTAAAGCTTGCAAATGTGCGCATATCTGCACATTTCCGATTTCATGCATATCATGCAGATGGCATCGAATAACAGTAACATGTTCAAAATCACGCAATAGCATGAAAAATAATCCCATGTTCTGTTATATCCTGTTGCATGGCGTGTATGAAAAAAATCTTTTTGGCAGAGCTACAATACATGAACAAAAAAAGAAAGAAGGGAAAAAAGGCTTAGCCCTTTTTGTTCTCCTTTATGTCCCAGCCTCCGGTCATTGGCGCGCCCAGAGAGCCGTCAGGGTTTGTGGGATAGTACGTGAACTCTATCTTGGCAAAGTTGAGCGAGAAGCTGTCTGTAGGAACCGCTCCTGAACTGCCTCCTTGCTGGTACGAGGAGATGAGCACGTCTGTCAGCTTGATCTGGAGGAACTGCTGGCCCTTTTTGCCGCTCATTTCGCCTGTGAGTGTGACCTGCTTGATGTGCTGGCCTGTAGCCGTTGCAAGCATCAGTTTTGGAGATGACTTGTCAATCACCTTGGTAAAACTGATGTCTTGGAACGACACCTTTCCCGCTCCCGCGCCGCCTCCTGCGCTTGCCGAGCCCGTGTTAGACGCACCCCAGCTGAACGATTCGATGTTTATCTCGCCCTTGTGCCTGTCGCTTGTTGATTCTCCTTCAATGCCGTCTATCTTTAGAAAATAGTCTACCGTGGCAGCATCAGCAGAAGGAATCCCGAGCAGCGCCTCGCTGGCCGAGATCTTTTGCGACGCAGAAGAAAAAGATGCCACTGCAACATACCCTGCAAGAATCGACGTGACAACCGCTACCGACGCTACTACCTGCATCTTGCCTAGGTTTGGCATGGCGACGCATAAGGCAGTAAAGATATACCTTTTCTGTAGTTTGGCTCTATAAGATAGATGGAAAAGAAGAAAGGGGGAAGAAGAGATGCCCTACTTGGGCAACTCTCTCTTTTCTGTTGCCGCCGCGATCCTCGGGATGGATCCAAGGTCGACGCACGGCACCTGCTCCAGCGCGACTGCCGCAGTATCGGACGCGCCATAGCCCGTTATGATGCCAAAGCCGTTTGTGTGCTTGGGATACACTCTCAGTTCTATGGCAAACGAACACTTTTGATGCGCGCCGAGCATCTCGCCAAACGTCTTTTCGGCGGCCTTGGCATTTGCCGCATTGAGCGGGCTTGGGATCGGCGGGACAGTCGAGGGGGCGTTTGCAGTGCCTGTCTCTATCGTCCCGCTTGTGTCGTTGAGCCCGCGCACGAACCACAGGTTGTAGCTGTGCATGAACTTGTTGACGTGGAACGCATAGAACCGCACCGTGAACTTGTCGCCAGAGCACCCTGTCAGGAAGAGGCAGCTTCCCTCTACAGGCGCGTCGTTCTTGCGCAGCGCAACAATGTCGCCATAGCAGGCGACGTTGTCTGCATGGAACATGTGTACGAGTGCGGCATAGTTCACCGCGTCGGTGGCAGTCTCTGTTGACCATCGCCTGAAGGTAAACGGCTTGTCGATCCCTGCTCCCGCTGCGCCCGCAGGCTTGATCCTGTTTCCAGCCCCGTCAAACACCTCGACTATCACAAGGTGCTTGCCGTTGTCATGCATGGTCGTGTTCCATGACTGGTGGAACTGGAACCAGAGCCACCCGCCGTCTGGCGCATCGGATTCGTACGGGATGAGGTACAGCCCCGAATTGCTGCCGACCGCATTTGGACCAAGCGCGACTGCCTCTGTCTGCAATTGCGTCCCGACCCACTTCCAGCGGCTCCATGCGACAGGGTCTGTCAGCACCTGCGGCACGCCATCCGGGTCGCCGGAAGAGTTTGCCCTGACCACGCTTACCCTGTAGTATTTTGCGCCTATCCCCTTCATTCCCTCGTGGAACTTGAGCCTGAAGCTGAGCGTCTGGCCCCAAGGCTGGCCAGTGTAGTTGTTGTTGACAAGTCCGTCGCCGGGGTTTGCCGATGAGACGCCAAGCTCGCTGTCCTGCGCAGGGCTTGCAAGCTTCCAGCTTGGGATGTAGCCAATGTTTTCCAGCATCACAAAGTTCGTTCCGGGATCGGGGACGTCGCTTCCCGGGTCACAGGCGCGCCCCTTCCAGGTGCGCAGGTGAGCATCGTCAGAGGCAGTAAAGTAGTCGTGCGTTGTCGAGCCGTCATAGATGTACACCCACTGGTTGTCCTGCCACTGCCTGACCTTGTAATAGTAGGTTATCCTGCACCCTGCCCTTACAAACGGCCGCCAGTAGCAAAAGCTGAACTCGCCGTCCTCGTTCACGGGCGTTTCGCCGACCTTTCTTGAACTGCACGTGCAAAAGATCGGGTAGAGGTAGTAATGGGCGTCAATGTATGCGAGTCTGTCCTGCAGCGGAAGTGACATCAGCATGTAATAGTCCTCTGCTAGTTTTTCAGGCGGGTTGCCAAGCGGCACCTTGGCGCCTGTTGCGCGCACAAGGCTTGCCGCCTTTTCCATCTGCCTTATTGGCACAGGGTCAGGACCGGGTCCCGGGATCGGAATAGGGCCTAGCTCTGGCCATGGGCTTATGGGCCCCGGATCCGGGTCAGGAATTGGAGGAACACGTTCTATCAAATCTTTGAGCCTGTCAAGTATGTCGTCTATGTCAAAGGGCGGTCGCAGCCTGCAGCAGCACGTCTTTTCATAGACTTCGACGACGGCGTTGCATATTGGCGCGCAGATGGTAGGCAGCGTCAATGACGGCGTGATTGTTGTTGCCTTTGATATTTCTGGCCTGAGCGTCAGAACGTCCGTAAATGTCGTTGTCTTTGCAAGGGCAATGTCTGCAAGCAGCCACGGCCTTGGCCTGCACCTGTGCACGTCGCCATGCACGCAGACTATGGGAAGAATCCAGTCGCGCCACTTGGGCGTAACCTCTATCACGCCTGTCCTGGACCACTCGGCGACTTTCTCCCTTGGCCTGAAGGTGACGAGCATTTCCCTTGTCACTTCTTTTTCGTCAATGTCTGGGCCAAACCCGTAGCTTGCCCCTTCCTTGACGTTGCGGGCTAGCTCTGAAAGCTGGATCTTGTTTCCTTGAATGGATCCGAGTTTTCTGACAACGCCCTTTTCGACTGCAAAAAGTGCCACGCGTGGCGCTTGGTCTTTCTCAGTGCTTCCAAGAAACCGTAGTTCTAGCGTCTTGTCGCTATTGTTGTTGGTAGCAGGTATCCTTGAGGCTGCCATGGCCTCTTGCAAGTTCCCATTTATTAAAGAATAGTAGATATAGTTTCTAGTAAATAGTATCTTGCTACAAGGTTAGCCAATATGAGATAATAATGATAATAGATCACTTTTTACACGAAATCTGTTATCCTCGATGGTTTTCTGCGGATCTTACGTTCAATTCTTGTTATGGTCTTTTCCTGCATTTCGTCCAGCTCGCCTCTCATTGCCAGGAACTGAAGCGCATTGTGCGGCGCGCCAGCATTGTAGTGGTTGTTAAAGTAGGCGTACGTCACCGGGACCTTAGCCTCCATCTCTTTTAGCTTGTCAACCCAAGGCATCAGCTCTTCTTCTGAATATGTATAGTCGTACCAGATGGGCTTGCCTCTGCCGTGCCACCTTACGTACGCGTGTGTTGATGAAGTCACGACGATCTTTGACAGAAACTCTATTGGGGATTCGGTTATCGTGTTTGCGACATTGTATTTCTTTAGCAGATCCCATGTTTCTTTTCTGTCCCACGATTCGTGCCGGAACTCGACTGCAAAATGGATGTAGGAAGGCAATAACTCTAAAAAGGATTCCAACACGTCTGCCTCGTCATAGGAAAAGCTGGGCGCAAGCTGCACAAGCAAGCACCCAAGCTTATCTGACTCTTCAAGCGGCTTGATGACGTCCAGAAACTTTGCCAAATCGTCCTCTGCACCCTCCGTGAGGCGCTTGTCGTGGGTTATCGTCTTTGGCAGTTTCAGCGAAAACTTGAACAATGGGCCTGTCGCCTTTTCCCATCCTCTTACCATCATCTTTGTCGGCATACGGTAAAACGACGAATCAACCTCGACTGTGTCAAATACTTTGGCATAAAACGGGAGCTTGGCAACCCTGTTGTTTGGGTAGAAAAGCCCGACCCACTCCTGGTAGCTCCACCCGCAGGTGCCAAGAAGCAATGTATCTCTATTTCAGAACGCTAGGATATTTGTCTACTGCTGCCTCGGCTTTTTCAGAAACATCTTGGCCACTTCGGGCAGTGCAAATGCGTAGTGTATGTGGCTGCAGTCCTTGGACTCGCACAGCCCACAGTAGAGCGTCTTGTCCTTCAGGTAGACCTCTGCGGTCTTGCCGGCTTTGGCGTCGCGGATGAACAGTATGTTGTCCTGGTATCCAATCTTTGAGAAGTAGGGCGCGTAGCTCTGCAGGAACCTGTCGCGCTCTATGGCTTCAACAAGCACAGAGTTGATGTACTCCTTGGTGTTCCAGTGCATCTTTTCTGCAGTCGACTTCATGACGTCGTACGTCTGCTTGAAGATCTCGACCGTTATCACTTCCTTGCCGCCACGCTTGACCATATACAGTAACATGTTATAACATGCTTCCTTATATCATTTCTGAATGTAAAAGCATGTTATGTCATGTACTTTTGATGCTCCTTCACCAAATCTTCCGGGATAAAATGTAAATTGTCACATACAACTCGTAGGGTCACTGTCACGCTGGCATTCAACAAATGTGAATCCATATCCGGGCATGCGAACGATAATGGCGAATGGGTTGCTCATGTCGTCAATAAACACATTGACACCTTTCCAGCCTTCTGGCAGCCAATCAAATGACTCTTCCTTCCTACTTCCTTTCCAGTGAACTTCGTACGCAATTTTGTCCGTATAGTCTACGACATCTGGATAATAGTCGCGTCCGTTCCGAAGCGGAGGGCCCTGCCTTTTGCGACGGTACTTTACGTTTGGCTCTATCGTGTGTAAAGGGTACTTTTCTTTGAGGCACCTTGCAAGTTTTGCAACGACTCTGTCATGAGTGTCCTTCTCATTGTAATATGGTGACATGGTTACTCTCTAGCTATCCTCTTTCTGTGCTACGAGCGTCCAGCTGGCCACACCATCTGCATACCAAAAGTGGCAAACCTTTCCTTCGTCGTGGTCAACAGGATAAGCAAGCCTTCCCTTTGCCAAGATCTCTGTAATCGTCTTGGCGTCAATCTCGACGGGCATGTCCTTGCCATACTCTTGTTGGTAATGGTGTGCAAATGTGTCCATGTCTATCTTGAAGGCCCTTGGACCATTTTCACTCCTCTCTAGCAGGAGGGCTTTCCATGCATTGGCTATTTCACGCTCTCTTGTCCGCGGGCTCGAAATTACCCTCTCTACAGATGCTTGGATCTTTTCGCCAAAGATTTTCATGATTATGCTACGCAACTGGTTTTCCAACTCTTCATAGAGTTGGCTTCCCTTGCAGCCCCCTTTGATGGTGCAAGTTGCAGGCCTTCGAGAGTTATGATGTCGATTCTTGACGCTGCAAAGAGGGCTTGGATCCGACGAATGCTGTTGGAGATGTCCGATTCCTTAATGTCAACGCGCCTGATTCTCGCATAGTTTCCAGCAATAGCCTGAAGTTCGTAAAGAGTGTATTTCTTCATGCCCGTGTAATTGACAGGCTTGTTGGCAATTACTGTGAGGATGTCGATATCCAGTTTTGCATGCTCCCTTTCACTCAGCTTGAGCAACCCCTCAAGCAACCTTGCGTTCAGCAGCTCTTCTTCTTTTCTTGGCATCGGCTGGTGGGCACCACCGCGGGTTAATCTTGGAAATTATCAAGCCTTTAGTTCTTAGGTCTGCTCTACAATACGTGCGGTTACAACTTATTCAATAGGCTCTTAAATTACCGCATGTTTGCCGCAGGAGAGGGGTCCTCTTCAAGATCTGCTGAGAAAGATGTCCAAGAAGGGATTTTACGAGATTCTAAAATACATCGACAGTAGGGGGCCTCTGCATTACAATGACATCCTACGTCACGCTCAAGGTACAAAGGTAGTAGATAGCCGCGGCCAAGTCAACATAATAGTGAATGGATTGACCTCCCTAGGTCTGTTAGATAGGGCAGTCTCTTTGGACAAGCCGGTGAGGACGAGCTACAGCATCAGCAAGAAAGGAAAGCTGGTATTGGAATTTCTAATGCGATTAGAAAAAGAAGCGTAAGGCTTGCGGGCAGCAAAGTCTGGCACACGTAGGATTCCTTTGACTCGCATGGTCTCTGGATGACGGCATCTACGCCGTGGCAGAAACCGACACGGAGAGTTTTTACGCCAGACCAATCGTCCTTGCTATCCTTTTACGTGATTCTTGAATTTCATATCTGACGTGATTTCTTTCTGGGAGACTGTCTGCCGCTAGCCCTAGTGCATAAACCAAGGCCGGCACTAATTTTCTGTTTTCAATTGCTTCGCCCATTGCAGCTTTGAGCAGAGGAACAAGTCTATCCTGCCGCGTGACATACCTGTTGAGATACACATAGAGAGGCAGGTTTTTCGATATACTTTGGGCAAGCATAGAGACGATCTCGGTAAAGAATTCTCGGTATTCTCGTTCAACCGTCGCCCTCTTTACCTCTAGCTCTTCAACTGAGGCTTGACATATCTGCCTCTCATCCCTCCATGCCTCAGTCTCTGCCATAACGCCAAGGCACTCGTCATTCTTTTCTTCAAGTTTCTGTTCTTGACATGCAAGCCATTTTTGAAAACCTACTATTGGCGAATAGTGCTCTTCGACATCATGTAGGAAACGCGGGAATGCAAGTTCTTTACTGACGCCTCTTTGAATTGCTATTTGCGCTATCTTCTCTGCAAGGATTTCGATTTGATGTGGAAGCAAGCAACCCCTATTTGCAACACGCTGAAGCTCGATTGCCACGTTGGCCGATTCTAGTTCCTTGATCTTCTGCTCCGTTAACTTTTCAACCTCTGCAAGGTACTTCTTTGCCGCTGCTACTCTGGCATCGTAGTTTTCGACATCGGAGAGTTTTCCAACCATCTTCTTGGGGCTACAGCCATCCTTTTCATATTCGACAAACATTCTGGAAATTTCTGGTATGTCAGAGTAGTCTAGGTCATTCTTTGTAAGAAGTTTGTCAAATGCTTCTTTTTTGGCGAGCTGGTCTCTGGCTGCATTTTCCTGTCTCTGTACATCTTCTAGCTTGGCTAACCCGGCATCGATATCTGCTCTGATGTTTCGAAAAGTTTGAAGGTCCTCCTCGGCCTTTTTAGGAATCTCATCAAGTGGAAGATAAGGGTTGACGGTGTATTTCGCAGCTGTCCAACGCAGGGTGCTACCAAACGTCTTTCGGTTTACTTCTGGGCCCATAAGAGGCATCAAACCATCGGCAAATTCCTTGGCGTTATCCAGGCCCACTTTTGCAAATGCCACCGCCGTTTCGTACCCCCACACTGCCTTGGACGGATGCATCTGACTTTGATTGTGGGTCTTGGCAAATTCCCTATGGGCCTTCAGACGGTCAGGGCCTCCTACGAACTTGGCGAACTTGCTTACTTTATTCTGGACGTTGGTTTCAGAGGTACTGCGTCTTTCAGCTATCTGCTTGCGAGGAACGTTGTTTATGTGGTCAGCCAGTATTCCCATTGTAACGTCTTCTTCAGTTTGGGCTGTCATTTTTTTGACGGGTGCGGTAAAGGACGCATGTAAATAAGGTTTGCGCGTACTCTGGTATTTGTTGGGTAGCAAGTTTGGGGCCCCGGGAAATGTCTAGTATCCGATCCCGCGTGTCAGGTTTCTGCTTCAGGAAGTAAAGTACTATGTCAGGTGCTTTTGAAAATATGTCAAGTGGGGGCGAAAAACCAGTCAAGTGGAGCGTCAAGTGCCATGTCAAGTACTATGTCAAGTGTGATCTGAGCGCAAAATCAGATACAAATTGCTGCGGCAATTTTTTCAGGCTTCCTCAAGCACAAAAAAGACATCGGGGCCCCGAAAGGAAAGACACAATGAGAGCGCGCCTAACTACACTGATATTAGCCTGAATTCTGCTAGGTTTGTGCAGGAATAGCCTTTCAGGAAGGAAATGAGGGCCCAAGCTAGCGGATCTTGTAAAGAGGAATCTAGGAGTCATAGAGAGGTACACAGAAAGAGGTAAGCATAGGCTTCGTACTTGACGTGACAAAACAGCCAACTTGACAGGATCTACAGAGGGTCCTTCTACTACGGCAGATAGCAAACATCTTTTGAGTTTGTCGGTGCATATTTTCTCCTCTTCTCAACCGACTGTCGCTTCCAAGGCGAGGGTCGGGGCCCCGTAAAAATGTCAACGCCAAGAATAAGACAAAAAGTTCGACAATTGTCCGGTCAATTTTTACGTCTGAAAGAAGCCGGCCATTTATCAGGTTTTATCAGTTTATCAGTTTCACCCGTAAAAACCTGATGAATCCAGAAAAGTGATGACAGACTATTTTCCTAGCATTTTCATCAGTTCGTTGTCGGGGTCCTTTGCAAAGCATGCCTGGCAATTCCTGATAAATAATGGCTCATATTTTTTTGGCGGGGCCCCGTTTTGCACCTAGCTGCAAAAACGAGAGGTCAGCAATTTCCTGTATAATCATAATGCTCAGGGGCCCCTACCCACTTCTGCAAAACAAGTAGAAAGCCAGCGCTCGTCAATAAAGAAACAAAAGTCGCAGCAAAAGCATGGCTCTTGCAATCACGGTTGTTTGAGCAAGAATTCTACTGCCTCTTCGGGGCCCTTCACACAAATGTCTCCAAAATCACGCGTTCTCGCGTACGAGTGGAATATAGAAGGGCCCCGACAATTTGCTGACACCAGCAAGTTCGGACGCATCAAGACTGGACTAATTGAAGGCAGGAACAGATGTCGACAACTTTAATAATATCTAAAATTTAGCCTGTGCACCTTGAGCAATATCGAGGAATCAGTTCCAAACTTGTCCTCTCTAATGGAAGATCTGGCTATGGCAGAGCCAGCGAAAAGGCATGCAATGGTCTTGCAGTACACTTCCGACAAGACAGACCAAATGGTCTTTTTGACCGTTCTTTCAAGGAGAACTTGTCGAGCCAATCGATCTTCCTAACGGAGGCCACGGAGAGCGACACTTTCTGACAAGGGATGAGTTTGATGAAATGTTCTTGAAACTTCATCGAGATCCCCGCTGGGAAATCTGCTACATCGATTGGGATTCTGAAGGCAACAGATTAGGCTATGGGCGAGCGGTCCAAAAAAATAACGATAAACTTGATTAGATTAGCGTATGCCTAGTTCGAGCTTATTTGCATCCAAATACACTGATAGAAACTTAGGTTGTTCTTCCAAATCACTCCAGTCCTTGATATTATGTCTACAAAATGCAAGTGCGATTCCTGTTAGATTAGACTTCGTTACCCCTTATACCCCATCGTCTTTCAGAGGCTCATGATAGTCGCTATCATGGACTTTATCCTAGACCTTATCTGCGCCTTTGGAGCTACTCCTCTGAACCCGTCTAGTAATTCTCCGTTCCTGAAAATTATGACAGTCGGGACGCTCTGTACTTCAAACAAGCTCGTAATCCTTGGATTCTCGTCTACGTTCAGCCTTCCAAAGACTGTTTTGCCTGCCATCTCTGAAGCCATCTGTTCTATTGTCGGCACAAGCATTCTACACGATCCGCACCATGGAGCAAAAAAATCCACTATGAGGAGAGGATATTTTTGTAGAGCCTGTTCAAAGTTTGAGTCAGTCAGCGCAATAGGGGTGTCAATAGTCACTTCTTTGTTGTTGCCACTTCTTCCAAACTCCATCTTGTTGACTCGGGCCATCTCTCCTATCCTCAAGTCAGAGTTGCGATTATTACATTGCACGGTATTGCATGCACCATGCAATACTGATAGACCCTGCCTATTAAGTATTGCGTTATTGCCAACACAGTACAATACCTTTAATAGTGAAATGCGGCAAGGGATGCACAGATGCGAAATTCATCTCTGAGTGTAATAACAGCGGGTAATGCAACATGTAAAGATCTTCTGTCTTGTATGTATGACCTTTCTTCCTCTGATATGGCATTGCTGGCATTATTGCTTAGGGAAGCAAAACCCCAGACTTTGGATGAACTTGCCGATTCAATGGATCGAGATAGAGGCACCGCGTTCAGGTCGCTTCAGAGGCTAGTCAGCCTAGGCTTTTGTACAAAGCAGACTGTAAATCTGAAAGAGGGGGGTTACAAGCACCTCTACAGTTCTGCAGGTATTGAGCAGATTGAAAAGAATGCAGAACACCGTGTAAAAGAGATACGGTCTTCATTGAATCGCTTGATGAAAAAGTTCCGTCAAGATATCCGATATATGGCTGCTGCTACTTCTGAGCAATGACGACGATAAACAACTTTCGCCCTTCATTTGCAAACCTTTGGCAATTCTCAAAGAGAACAGCAAAAAGAAAAGAAGGAGGATGTTCAGGCTGAGAGAACTCCTTTTATTTCCTTTACCTTCTCAAGAACCATTTTCCTGACATTCATTTCCATTGTTCATTGAACTCTCTGCCATGCAGTGTACACCTACTCGATAAGAAATACCACTACAATTGAAACACGAAGGTACAACAAATGGGTAAGATTAACGGAGAAAATGTTGCAGGTGCTGCATTTCTACTATTTGCCAGTGTCTTCTTGGCAGCCGGAATGGTAAATCCTATAATTGCTTCAGTTGCAGTCGTCTTTTACTTCCTTGCTGCGGCGGGGGTTGCGCTAGTGTTTTTGGGGTATAGGACGCATCGCAATGAAATCTTGTCGTCTGGAACAACAGCCGTTCAACAACAACATCACTGAATTTCACTCCTTCCCTGCTCTAATTCTCCTTTATTTGCCATGCACTGTGTACCTGCTGCTTTAATGCAATGACTCTTCTAACATCCTCACTCCAAACTACAGTCGAGATCCTTGGCTCATCTCCGCCCTGCGTTCATATCGGCATATGCTACTCTGTTGATGGTGGAGGTGAGCCATGACTGTTGTCGATAACGCGAATACTTGGCGGACTTGTCAAATGCATCTCTCTAGTGCATCTCTGATTTCTATCCTGTTTTCTGTATCATAAGTGCGACTTTTGCATCAAGTCTCCAATGCTTCCAATCTACAGCAGTGATAGTCACAATACTGCTAACGTTCTTTCTCTGATAGAATAAAAAGATCTTATTGCCAAAAAAGCATACACATATGTCCAGAGATATCAAAAGCAATAGAATAAGAAGGATTCTTGTTCCTGTAGATGGGTCTGAAAATGCATTTCGTGCGACTTCTTTTGCCATCGACCTTGCCAAAAAATATGGTGCAGAGTTGGTAGTGATATACGCACTTCAACTGAATCAGAGCCTCTCTTACCTTGGCACCTATGGTATGCCTACGCCTCAACATATTGCAGATATGATACAGGCTGCAAAGAAGGAAGCTGATCCTTGGTTTGACCGTATCAAGAAGGAAGCCGACGCCTCTACCGTAAAAGTGAAGAGTGAGGTTATCGAAGCACCGTTATCCATTGTTGGCGATATTGTAACGTATGCGGAAAATAACCAATTTGATATCATCGTGGTAGGAAGCAGAGGACGGACAGGTTTCAAGAAAATTTTGCTCGGCAGCATTGCATCGGGCATTGTGACCTATGCCCATTGTCCCGTCCTAGTGACAAAATAGTTGAACTCATTCTTTTCATCTCTTTGGAAAAGTGTTGACGGCCAGTCGTACCCGTCATATTGCTATTTCTGCATACTCTTCTTCTTTTCCTTCGCGTGCAAGAGTTCTCCGAGCTCTCTGCCAATTGTCTCAAAAAACTGTTTCATTTCTGGTTTGATGTTGGCCTGCGTTCTGGACTTCTCCTCACCTTCTATCTTCTTCTCTTCCCACACTACCGTTGCGGAGCTGTGCGGCCTAAGAATTTCAAGTCCATATGTTACAAGTTTCTTCTCGATATACTCGGCCGCACTTCCCGCCATTACGTCGTCAAGCCGCGTGTCAAAAGCAAAGCCATACTTGCCTTTTAAATCCAAGGCTCTCAATCGCTCCAGGAATTGCTTTATTGGCTTTGAGGCGGTAACGAATTGAGTTGGTGCGCCTATTGCAATGAAGTCATAATTGGCGATCTTGGCAATGCTAGTATCCGTTATATTGGCGCAGTCTGCCTCGATGCCTGCTTCTCGCAACCCCTTTACAAGGGAGTTGCCTACCTTCTCGGTATTCCCAAAGAGTGTGTCAAAAAGGATTATTGCTTTCGTGCCTCTCTCACACCTTCTCCTAGTCTTTCTTGTAACTGATGCCGTTTTCACTAGCTTTCGTGCTACCCTGCCTCTGTGCTCTGCTATCTATCACTGTGATTATGGCTCCCACTATGAGAGCGATAATTCCAGCCGCAGCCAGGCCTCCTCCTGCGATTACCATGCCCAGTCCACCCTCTTCTCCTGCTATTGCATTGATATTGGGTTTTCCATCAGATCCCACAAATGACATATATCCAAATGCTCCACTGACACTGACTGGCTGGGTCCCGAGGTTTGACACGGTGACGGTATAGATCCCTGCTATTTGCGGATTGAAGCTGTTAAAGAAAGATTCTCCAAATTCATGGCTGCTTACCACCTTCCCAGTGGGATCCGTTATCGTCTCTTTCAGCCTTATGTCTGAAAATGCCTGTTGTTGCTGTCCCGACTTGTCTATTCCAATTGCCAGGGAAAGCGGTTTACCAAGTTGATTTACATTGGCCCTCGCGTCCACGGATCTTCCTGGCTCTATAGTCGTCTTTGCCACTATCGTATTCTCCTTAAGAAAAGAGCCAGCAAAGGAAATGCCCCATACTACAGATATTGTTATTCCTGTCACTAACAAGACGACACCAGAAATGAGTACAATATGTCCTCTTTTCATTTTCTAGAAATCACTCCCTCAGATATTTGGCAGTACTTTGTGTACTTCTATTGTCATCGTTTGTAGTTTTTATCACGATAGTTTTTGCAGCTCGGCTCAACAATCTCTGCCTTTTGTCATTTGTAAATATCCATCCGAAGAAAACATCTATTGGCAGAAGAAATGCTTTTCCAAAGCTAGAGATTGCGATGCTTGTCGTATCTGCTTGATTGCCTTCCAGGTTTGTTGTCCTGATGTGCAAAAGCATCTTTCCTATCGATCGACCCTCGTGTCTTGATTCCATGTATGTCCAATACGCAAAAAACACCAGACTGCTTATGGCAAAGCTAAAAGGCCCACCAAAGCCGCCGTTCCACCACCATTCCCCACCGATATACGGTAGTGATGAAGTCATCATCCCTCTTGTCATCATGATCATTCCTGGATTCGTAAATCCATAAAGCCACATTGGCATTGATAGCAAGCCAAACAGTACTGCTAGAGCGACATTTACCACCATGAAATCAACAAGCCACGCCCAGAATCTTGTACTCCACTTTGCCAAAATTATCTCTGGATTCTGCGTAGGGGGCCGATCGCCACCGGCAGCGCCATTAGGTTGATTCTTTGGATTCATGGACATGAATGTATGTGTCTTTCCACTTTATCATATTAGAATACATGGATTTCACTGCAATGCACTGCAGACTTGATGTGGTATCTTAAGTCGAACTCCTCAAGGTTTGTGTGGATGCTCTGGTGGAATGAACGTCCCAGTATCAAATCTCTGCATAACCTTTTCAATTATGTCTTGCTCTGTCTGGCAGCCTTTGAGGCAGTCCAAAAGATAGAGTCCCAATTCTGTTAGCCGAGCCTTACTGAACAGAAATTCCTGGAAATAAACGTCTCCTGCAATGGCAAACAAAGCCTCGGTACTATATTCACCAAGCTCAGGACTGGACTCTTTTGCCTTGTTCAGCTCTATTACGCCGTTAACCATGGCATGGTTGACATCCTTCCTAGTCAGACCGTATTCAAACAGTTCAAGAACCGAGAGGCTGGCAATGTCCAGAACTGTTACTATCCTCACTATAATTGGATCTCTCAGAAGTCTCTTTAGCTCTTGTGTGTCAACTTGCTTCTTTTGTGTTTTCTTACTCACAGGCGTACCCTCAGATCGTGATTGAAAATTATAAACGTCATGCATTACACTGCATTGCAGAATTGGGCCCATCTCCACCGATCGACGGCGTAGATATGCCGATAATTGCAGCGGCAGAGATGGACACACAGCCCGCTTCTTTTTCGAACTATCAATACCGTCCGCGTTTTTTGCTATATTGACTAGGTGTACACTGCATCGCAAAAATCAAGCTGTTGTGACAAGTTCGAGTCAATATGGAAGCCCGGATCAAACATCGGAGCATCGAATAGGCAGGTATTTGCTGTTTGACAGTCAGGCGCCCTGCATGAGAAAGTCGCTCATCGTTAATTTTACAAGGTCGGTCACACGTAGGGTATTGCAGTGGCAGAAAGTGTGGCTATTGTTTCTTTTATCAGAATTCACTGCACGGCACTGTACTCTCTCTTCTTAATTATGAACTGGTCAAAATTACTCACAGATATGTCAGAAACAAAGTTAGTTGCTCTCGAAGATGTTAGGAGCCAATTTACAAAGCTAAGAGAAACATATGAAAAGGTACTTCCGAAGGTGGACCCTGCCCTTCTCAATGACTTTTTGGAAAGAGAAGGTGTAACCAGCGACCCAAAATCCTACACAATCGAAGTATTTACAAGGGAAGGCGTCGACGTAGAGACAGCTCGTCAATACATCCTTGCTAAAACAGGCATGGCTCCGGCCATTTTTGACAATGGCACACACTACGTTACCAATCAGAAGCTGACCTTGGAGATGCTCAAGGAGATATCTGACTCGGAAGACGTGGTAGAAGTCAGAGGAAACTATTGTGGCGGATTGGGAATGAAAGGCGCTTATTTTGAGAGGCGGTCATAATCGGGTTTTATTCCCTTCCTCCCGACCCCCACCCTTTTCTTTCGTCTTTTCTCCAAAAATCTACTTCCGTCGAACATCAATGAAAAGACTCTCCCCTTTTTCACGCTCGGAGTTGTGCAACGTTTTTAGTCGTTGATCAATTGTACAATGCGTGGCAGTGCAATCCCTCCCCTTGTAGTCAACGAGCCCCTCTTGTGAGGTATGGACAATGCAATCCAGATGGAGACTAGAACGACATTATGAAAGGTCTTGCTTATTTGTGGCATCATTGCTCCTCCACTTTACGCTGGTACTGACATACTCGCGGGAACTCTATATCCTGACTACAGCTTCACTGATCAAGCTGTAAGCGAGCTGTTTGCAATCGACGCTGCGACAAGCGGCCTTGTAGTTTCACTTTTCACTGTATATTCTCTCCTTATGTTCACATTTGCGTTAGGCGTTTGGCTCTCGACTGGTCGGAATCGCGCTCGCCGGCACATGCTGGCTTTTATGCTGATTGCAAACGCGGTCAACGGGCTGGTGTTGTGGAATTTCTTCCCACTGCACATGCGTGGCGCCGAGATGACGTTCACCGATACAATGCATGTGATTCTCGCAGCAATGGGCGGCATCTTTGGTTCGCTGGCCATAGGATTTGGGGCAGTTACATTTGGAAAGCGGTTCCTGTTCTACTCTGTAGCGGCAGTCGTGATGCTCTTTGCGCCTACCATTCTGGCATTCTCGTTCGTACCGCAAGTAGCCGCAAACTTCTCCGTGGTTAGGGCTCTTGGAGCGTATCGCATTTGCGGGCTATATGCAATGGCAGATAGTACTATCTGTCGTTCTTTTGCGCGAGAAGAGTGGTCGTCCACAACCTCGTATAGGGGGACTTCCAAAGAGGCCCAATGAGGAGGCAATCTCCCTTCTTTTGTGCGGGAGTTGTACGCATAATGCAAGCAGTGATCAGAAAAAATGAGGGCACGTCTCCGCTGTTTTAATCAGAACTTGTTCGCTTCTTCACCCAAGAAGCTAGATGAAACGCAGCAGCAATTGCAATATTGGACAGCATATCTTCGTTTTCATAGTATTCCCCTACAGCAACTCGTAATATCTAGTGCACTATCATAACCGGACAAGGTGCTCTTTCGCTGACCCCTCTTGAAACACTGCCAAGAGTCTTCAGCTTTGATACCCCGCTCAACCCTACATTACCAATGACAATGAGATCTACATTTTCACTTGCCGCCTGCTCTACTATCTTGTTCGCGACAGGATCACCAATTATTACAACTGTCCTAACTGTCGTGCCCCTGTTTTCTAAGAAGGTTTCAATTTCTTTCTTTTTCTTTTCCAGCATTTCTGCCGCATGAACTTTCATCTCTGCATACAGTCGCCTAACGTATTCTGACAATGGAATATGCTCGCCTTTACTTGTGCTCATTGGCCGTTCAATGAAAACCGGAGATGCGGGAATTTCGGGCACGACATGCAGAAGAATAATCTCACAGCCAGCAACGTCATCATCAGCATAGCTGTTACGTGAAATGGCCTTGGCAAGATCCATCGCATATCTGGTAGCCTTGTCTGCTGGTTTTGAGCCATCGTATGGCACAAGAATTTTCTTGAACATATTCTCTTAGCAGAAGGGTGCGAGTGCATCATTAAAAAGATTACATTGGCATTTCTGCGTATATGCTTCTCCTGCTTCGCAATCTATTCTTCGCAGGTCTATTTCGATTCGAAGAGTACACGCACTGCGCTGCAGTGCAGTCCATTTCTTGAAATAGTATGTGTGTGCTTACAGCACAGTATGACCCAGACCATGCTTTCTGCAAGGCTCCATGAGTATCAAAAACCCTTGATAGTGGAAAACGTCAAAGTTCCAAATGCGCTAGGAGAAGGCGTAGTAGTAAAAGTTGGTGGCGCAGGATTGTGCCATAGTGACCTGCACTTGATAAATGGCGAATGGAAGAATGCCATACCTCTTGCACTGCCAAAGACACCGGGGCACGAAGTTGCAGGCTGGGTAGAGGAGATGGGCAACTTGGTCCCCAAGGGAATGTTTGAGAGAGGCGATCTAGTTGCAGTGTTTGGCGGCTGGGGATGTGGTTCCTGCCTCGCATGTAAAAGGGGTGACGAGCAGATGTGCCTCATTGCAAAATGGCCAGGGTTGTCGCAACACGATGGAGGCTACTCGCAGTACATCGCAGTGCCTTCGTACAGATTTTTAATAAAAGTGGAGGGTTCAAGGCTGAGACCTGAAGAGATTGCACCGCTGACAGATGCAGGTCTTACTCCGTACCGCGCAATCAGAAGATTTCGCCACGTACTTGTGCCTGGAACTGCAATTGCGGTAATAGGTATTGGAGGGCTAGGCTCGTACGGGATCCAGTATGCCAAGATGCTTGCGCCAAATTCAACCACAATAGCCGTCGACAGAAGTGACAAAAAACTAAGGTTCGCAAAAAATCTTGGAGCAGAGCACGCAATCAAGTTGTCAGAAAACACGAGAAAAGAAGTGATGGAGATAACTCAAGGCCGCGGGGTTGATGTCGTTGTCGATTGCGTAGGTGCAGAAAATACTATTTCTGCCTCCGTGGCTCTTCTTGCAAAGGGCGGCGCGCTTACGCTAGTCGGCCTTTTTGGTACTAAAATATGTGCGCCATTGATGTCTACCGTAATAAACGAATATCAGATAACTGGCTCGCTATGGGGAAACTATAACGAGCTTCGTGAAGTTATAGAGCTGGCAAAGCAGGGCAAAGTAAAGCATACGATTCAGACATTCAAGCTTGAGGACATCAACAATGCGATAAACCTGCTGAGGAACGGGCAAATAACAGGAAGGGCGGTCATCACGCCTAACCAGTAAGGCCCAAGCCTTTTATCACAAGGTCCCAAGGTGTTAATATCATGCCATCTGCAAAAAGACACGACGTTCCGATATCTGAGAAGAAATGCGCCATAGAGCCTGCGGCGCCCTTTGGATCTACGCGTATTCCCTTGATCGCGCCAAGGCCGCTTAGCTTCATGGTTGCAAGCACCTCAAAGCCCCTGCGTAACACAAGTTCTCTTGTTTGAGAGCGGAGCAGGTATGCAAGAAACTTTCTGTCGTTGATTACATACGGATGAATATCCTGCTCGAGAAAGACAAGGTTTCGTACGCCCTTTTCCACCATGAAGGAAAGTGCATCCAATACGCTTGCATCCTTATCAATGGTTAGGAGTGGAGACGCAAGCTTTTGTACCTCAACCTTTAGTCCCTTGGCATGATCTATCAAGTCCCTGAGAGACAGTGAAGCAACAATTCTGTCGTTGGATGCCACTGGCATGAATGCAAACTTTGTCTCCCTGAAAACCTGTAACGCCTTTCCAAGTGGGTCATTTTCCTGCAATGGACGCTCAAGAGCTTCCATTATTTCCGAGACTTCGCCGTCAAGCCACCTTTCCCTTGTTTTTAGAATGTGGCTTACAAGGGCGTATCCGCCTATTCTGCCTACAAGCTTCTTCTTGTTTTCTTCAATCATGACCAGACCATCAACGTAGATCTGAGGACCTGTGGCTAGAAAGGTGGCGGCCTGAAGCACAGAGTCCGAAGGGTTTACGTACAGTAACGGCCTTTGAAAAATATGAGGCGCTACCTCCTTTATGGAGATATCTTGCAATCCGAACTCCTCTGATTACTCTGCAACAGCGTATCCTAGCAGTTCTAGAATCCTCTTTGCAGATCTTTCGCCAATGTCAAGCTGTTTGGAAATTTCCTGTATTGAAAGGCCGGACTCGTACATCCTTGCGAGTCGCTTGAGCATCCAAGGATCAACATTGACAACTTTATTTTCTCTAGCCATCGTATCTATCGTAAATAGATACAATGATCAAAGGGATAAAGTACAAGACTTCAGTGCGTGGCAGTGCACTTGAAAGAAAAAATGCGGTGTCGTCGTAGTACGCAAAATCGAAATCCCAACAAAAGTGGTGCAATTGCGGCCCTGGCTGAAATTAGAATAACCAGCCCTGCGTAATGAAAAGATCATAGTTTAGCCGCGCTGCAATGTCCATTATCATCATCCCCACCGTAATTGTCTACGATAAATTCTAGTGCGATGTTCTAATCTTTGCCGTTACGGCAGGGCAAGCGATATTTTCTCTTAAGGACCTCATAGGCCACAGCTCCTGAGACTGCTGCCCCTGTGCCTGCCACCACAGTGACTAAATCAAACTGAGTGAGCATTGCAATCGAAGTTACTATGCCAATACCAGCAAGCACTGGAAATTTCCCTATGCTCCAAGGTGAACGAAAAGGCCTTTTCATCTCCGGTTGTTTGTACCTGAGCCGTATCAGTGAAAGATTGACAAACACATAGACCATGAATATTCCAAACACTGCAACCTTGGCGACTGCGTCTATTCTTCCCGAAGATGTCGCCATGACTCCTATTGTAAGCACCATGATGGTGATTATGGCACGGAATGGTGTCTTGGTCCTTGGATGAATTTCAGACAGCGAGGAGGGAAGTGCATTGTCAGTTGCCATTCCGAACAGGATGCGTGACCCCGATATGAGCATCATTAGTACTGTGTTACTTGTAGCAAAAAGCGCTATTGACGACAGGATGACAGTTCCTGCCTTGCCAAACACCTTCTCCGCGGCAAACGTGAGAGGAGCATTTGTCGACGAAAGTCCTTCCCACCCTACAATTGCAACTGCTGATACTGCTACTAGTATGTAGATGCCAGTCGTAATTGCTATGGATACTACAAGCGCAATTGGAATGGCTTTGCGCGCATTCTTGGTTTCTTCTGATATGTTTGCCAAGTTTTCAAATCCAAAATAGGCAAAGAACGCAAGGCCTGCAGCGCTCACTATGGCAGCAAGAGCGAGTGGAAACGAAGAGGAGGGGGACGAAGAAGTTACTTCCGGTGGCATTTCAAAATAGTCCGTTGCCGCAGGAGAGGCTAGAAACAGGCCGGCGCATATGATTATGGCGAGACCTGCAATCTCTATTAGGGCAAATGTGGTGTTCATCCACATCGATTCGCGAATTCCAACAAAGTTTACGCCAGAAAGCACAGCAACAAGCAATATTGCAGAGACAGACCGGTCAAGTCCTGGCAAAAGGGCGTCAAGATAACTGGAAAAGCCAATTGCTACTGCGGCTGCAGACACTACTGCAACAAATACTATGAGCCATCCGGAGACAAATGCCAACAAATTGTTGCCAAAAGCATTCTTGACAAACACATACTCTGCTGCGCTCTTTGGAAAAATTGAAGTCATCTCTGCATAGCTAAGCCCGGTAAAGGTGGCAATCGCCGCGGCCAAAGCAAACGAGATCCACATTGCATTGCCTGCGATGCCTGCGACATCGCCTATCAGAACATATATTCCAGCACCAAGGATTAGGCCAGTGCCATACATTATCGCCTGAAAAAGGCTTATACTCTGCTTCAGGCGCAAGTCGCTAGTCTTTTTCAATTCGATCCCTGTCATTTGGTGATCAGGACAGAAATCTTGGAGCTGTGCACTACGGCATTTGAAACGCTTCCAAGGAAAAGTTCCTTGACGCCTCCGAGTCCCCTGCTGCCCATGACTATCAAGTCTGCATTCATTGCCTTTGCTGCATTTAGTATCGCTTTGGCAGGACTGCCCTCTCTGAGAAGGATATCAGCCTTGATTCCGTGTAACTCGACCTCGCGTTGTTGTTCCGCAAGAAAGGCCTTTGCATCTCTTCTGTAGAAGAGCAGGATCTCTGGGGTAAGCTTCTTTCCAAAGCCAACAGTCCTTGGAATCTGAAGAACGTGTATGATTGTAAGGGAGCCATTGGATGCCTTGACAATCTTTATGGCTGACTCTAACGCCTTTCTCGCACACTCTGATCCATCCGTCGCGACAAGCACCTTTGAATACACTTCTTTTCTCATCTGCCACCCTGCGGTTGGTATATCTCACTCAGCATGAATTCCGAAAGCCTTTCGTAGATTGGCCTATACTCGATGAGCACGCTGTCACCTATTGTGCTTGATACCAATTCTTGGCTCTTTAATATGGCACGGAAAATATCCTTGTCAGTTACAATGCCAACCATCTTGCCCTTTTCAACGACGGGCAATCTACGAATATTTTTGGACTGCATCGTCTGTAGGGCATCCTTTAACGACATCATCGTATCAGCCGTTACGACTGGCTTTTTCATCACGCTTTTTGCAGCCGCTGCGAATGATGTTTTGGGAGAACCTACAAGCCGAACTATGTCGCGCTCTGTGATTATGCCTGATGGGGAGCCTTTGTTGTCTACAATCACGACGCTTCCAATGTCGTTCTTGTCCATAATCTCTACTACGGTCCTTAGGGTCTGACCCTCGCCTGCCGTCCTAACTTCTTTGGTCATAATACTCGATATTGGTATGGTCTCTATGCTCATAGGGCACGTTTGGCTCCGTAATATTTTATATCTAGGAATCTAGTGCATTGCACTGTATACACGCACAATATATCGCTCCCTCATGTTAGTTAGGCCATGCAGGCCGATCTTGAAAGAAAGGTTGGAGAGCTGGCGACTCCGGAAATTCTTGTGATGGACGAGTTGTCTACAGTTGCGCAAGCAGCAAAGGCAATGAAGAAAAAGGACTCTTCGAGCGTATTTGTATCTCGAGGAAGTACAAAAGATCTAGTGGGAATTATTACCGAGAGGGATATACTTTATAGAGTAGTTGCAGAAAACATGGGGCCCTTCAAGACAACCTTGAAAGAGGTCATGAGCGCTCCGCTTATCATAATCGATTATTCTGCAACTGTGCTAGAGGCGATCCTTCTCATGAGAAAGGAAGGAATAAGGAGGCTTCCTGTTAGAAGAGATGGAGGTATAGTCGGTGTTGTAACGCTTTTATCGATCACGGGCAACATCCCAAGCAAGAGTGTTGAGGCAGGACAGGTTGAGACAAGTCTGGGCAGCAGTGGCATAGCCTGCCCATACTGTGGATCAGGCTTTGAGAGCAAAAAGGATCTCTCAAAGCACATCGATAGGCTGCACATTGGAAGCGGCCTTCTGGAAGGCGACCTGAGGCAGATCTGAGCAAAAATGTATCGCAAGATACTCGTTCCGTACGAAGGTTCACAGTTCTCTGAAAGAGCGGCAGAACACGCGGCATACCTTGCGAAGTTGTCAGGTGCAAAGGTTACGTTTCTTACCGTCACGGCGCTTCCTTCTCTTATCTATACATACAATGAGGCCGTAAACGCAGCAATAAGCGAAGCCGCGGAGCTTCTCATCATGTCATCTGAATCGCCTGTCGTCAGATCATTAAAGTCGCGAGTAGAAAAATGCAAAAAACGGGGTATAGATGCGAAGCTCGTACATACCGTTGGCGACCCTGCAATGCTAGTGTTAGAGACCGCAAGAAAAGAAGGGACCGACCTAATAGTTTTGGGAAGCAAGGGCCTCAAAGGTGTGTCAAAGCTCAAGGTGTTCGGAAGCGTTGCGCGTAAAGTTACAGAGCTCTTAGTATGTCCGGTTCTCCTAGTGCATTGAAAAAAGGCTTTTTAGGGCGAGTTTCACAGCTGACACTGTATACACATATGTCCGGAGACTCTGTAGGCCCAGAAGCTTCCTCTTCCTATCAGTCAAAAAAGACTCGCAGTGTCACATTCAGGATCGACTCTTCCGTAATAGATGAGCTGCAGGGCGAGGCGGACACGCGTGAAATTTCACTCAACGTCCTTGTCAACCAGGTGCTCAAGCGCTATGCAGAGTGGGACAGGTACGAGAGCAAGATTGGAATGATGCCAGTGCCAAAACTGATGCTTTCGACACTTATTGACAAGGCGATATCTTCTGCGAAGGCAGGAGGTATAAAGGAGGTGGAAGTGTATCGAGACCTTATTGTAAAGGAGGCTGCACAGATCGCCTTTAACCTGATGAAAGATTCGGTGCTTTTCATGAAGAAGCACTATAATCTATGGGTAGTACTCTCGGTTCTTGAAGAGTACATGAAGGTCTCAGGCATAAAGGCAGATCATAGGATAGAAGGATCAAGCAAGCATGTCTTTGTGGTTCAGCACGAGCTTGGTGAGAACTGGTCCCTCTTTACAAAGGAGCTCCTTACTCTCATATTTCAGAACCTTGCAAAGGTAAGGGCAGACATTCATGTCACGCCAAATACCACTGTCGCAGAGGTTATTTTGAGGTAGATGTCGAGATAAACTGCAATGCACTGCAATCCGACAGGTTATTTATCGATGCGTCGTATTGTTGGCAAAGGTGAACATGTATACTGTGATGCCTAAAAGCAATGTCAAAGGTTCTGACGGCCGAGAGGGCATCGTGTACAGGTTCTTCAAGCTGATAGAGGACAAAGACATAGATGGACTTCTTGACCTGTTTGACTGCGACGCGACAGTTTACGAACCCTTCAGTAAAACCCAAGGACTGCATGGCCGGTCATTAATCGAGCCGTTTCTCAAGGTGGCCATGATGGCAAACAACAATATGCGTCACAAGATCAAGATACCTGATTCAGGGAAGAGTCATCTGGATGGCCAGTTGACCGCCCTTGTTACCTTTGAGCTAGGTGACAGAGCAAAGGCGCGCTTTATTTTTGACCTCGAGCCGGACGAGCAAAAAGCGTGGAAGATAAAAACCCTCCACATCAACTTCCTAACATAATAATAAGAAAACCAGTGTATTATCATAGCAGGTCAATCTTCTATTTCTAATACCTATCTTACGACGTTTCCAAGACCCCTCCTATCTCTGCTCTTGAAAACTGTTCCATCGTAGGGCACCAGAACTCTTAAACCACCATCATAATCGAGAGCGCGGTATCTACGAGAAATGACTATACTGCAATGCACTGCATGCCTGAAGCTTAACTATGACGGGTTGCAGCTAATATCATGCTCCTTGGAAAAGAACGAAGGGCAGAGGAATCACCAGAAAGCCAAGTCCTGCCTCATGAGGATCTGAATTCAAGACAACGGAAGATTACAGGTGAGAATTTCCCCGATACTGTACTTGAATTTTGCGACTCTTGTCATTGGTGTGCAACCTGCATGAATGGGAAACGGATGCAAGTAACCTGTCCTATATGCAGAAGGCGAACTTCTAGAATTCCAATGACTATGGACGAAACATGCGTACTTGAAAAGGATGAAAAACGCGGCATCACGCTCCGCTTTGTTAGAAGGCTTCCGCTCCGATAACTATAGTGAGGCCATTTCTAGCTTGATTTGGTATTATTCGTGCATGCAAAAGATTTTTTCAAATATTTTGAAACGGCAGAGTGCATATGCATTGCCATGCACTGCATACCAGACTTTGAAATAGGAAGATTTCATCAAACTGCTTGTGGCACAATCCAACACGTATCACAATGGCAAAGAACTTCATTGGACAAAAGTGATAAACGGTATTTTGACGAGAAGGCTGTCAAAAAAAGCGATGTTAAAGTCAAAAAACGACTGTGCGATAAGGAGGGAACTAATTTGACCAGAATGCGACAACCCCACAGCTTTCACGAAGTAAAGATACACAACCCTGAGACTATATGCATCAAGTGTGGCACGGCGACTCCAAATGTTTGTGAGTGGTGTGGGGCATGTCAGGCATGCCATACAGGTACAAAAAGAGACCCTTACTAAGAGAGATGCACACATAGACTTACTATAGTTCAAGTGCGTCCCCAAGTGAGCGGTAACGACTATAGTCGTCTGCAAGAATTTTAGCTAGCCTTCTGGTGATATCAGTTGCAGACATCATGCCGACAAGCGAACCGCCAGTTTCTACAACTGGCAGTCTTTTTATTTTGTTCTTTGTCATAGCTTGGGCAGCAGTATCGACAGAATCGTATGCCTTGACGGTTATTAGGGGCGATGACATGATACTCTTGGCAGATATTTCCTTTGGCTTTTTGTTTTGAGCTGAGACCTTTTTAAGAACATCTCTCTCTGTAATTATGCCCACTGGTCTTCTTTTTTCCAAGATTATTATGGCACCTTCCTTGTGCTTAACCATTGCTTCTACGACATCAAGCACGGAGGGGTCTGAGTCGGCGTCAACAGTTACAATCTTTGAGGACATTATTTCGCTTACTGCACTCATGTTTCAATCGTTTTGGATATTTCCTCCTCTTAATAGATATGTTTGCAGCGCGATGTATTCTGTCCCCCTCCCTTTCTCTCTGAGTATATGTATCTCCGTTACTAATAATGACGATGAAGGTTGATGATGCATGATCGTCCAATCCAGCGAGGGACTTTAAGCCATTCTTTAGATATGTGGAATGCAGTTACGGACTTGCTTGCTTGGAGAAAAGCAGATTGTGCCGCCACATTTTCACTATTTCAAGACCTTCGATAAAATACACGCTCGTGAATAGAGTAATACAACAACAATAAGGGCCTGAATAGAAGCATGCAGGAAAGGAGATGATGGCAATGAAAAGAAGCACTTTGAAATCCTAAGGGAAGTTCGAGAATTGGTGGTCCATTCAATCAGGATGTTGGAAGCTGTGTAATTTCAGCACGGTATAATGCAAATACTTTATCACATACCCGATTTGAAATAAAATATGTATGAACAAGCTTGATATAATCATCCCTCAAGAGCGCCTACCCAGGCTTAACAAGCTACTACACAAACACAAGGTTGGCGGAATGTCCTTTTATGATATCAAGGGAGGAGGGCGCACAATACAGGAACGAGTGACTGTTGGAAGAGGCGTCATGACTTATGTACCAGAGTTTGGCTTCCGCACCAAGGTTCAGGTACTAGTGCCTGACGCTTTAAGTTAAAAGATTATTGACGACGTCCTCAGAACCTTTGGCGTTGGTACTTCTGCGATTGGCAAGATCTTCGTCTATGACGTGGTGGAGGCCTATGACCTTGGCACCAAGGAGAAGGGAGATAGTGCTCTATAGTACTTGCGTCAAAAAAGTCTCTGCATATCAGCCATTTGCTCAAGAAACTGGAGTGAGAGGTACTTCAAGACAGATATGAGAGATTAAAAATTAATGACTCTATTCTCTGCACTCTGCCTCTGATCTGGGTAGACCTAGCGACACCAATACGATCGGATGGTAAGCTTTTGCCGGCTGTAGTGGCCAATTGGTTATGTCTGTCTACGTTAGCCTGTTTTACTCAACAATCACCGTTCCTTTCATCCAAGGGTGAAGCATGCAGTAGTAATCGAACTTGCCTTCCTCCTTGAACGCATGCTGCCACTTTGCTCCAGCCTGTACGAAGCCTGAATCAAAGATGTTGTTCACTTCTGTCACTGTGTGGATCGCATTATCATCGTTTGTCCATGTGACCGTAGTTCCTTCGTGAACACTTACGGCCGCGGGCACAAACGGCTTTGTAATATCAGGAGTCGAAGATCCTTTCACAATTGTTACCGCATCTGCCTTGACTGCAGTCACGTTTCCAGCAGCGTTTTCCTCAGCATTATTGCTGCCGCCATGATGATTGGAGTGCATGGATGATGGCGGCATTGATGCTTGGCCAAGGTTATCATATTCAGTCAGCTTTGCCTTTTCAAGACTCTCTATGCGTTGTTCTTGCCATTCGATCATGGACTTACTTTGCGGCATGTTGCTTGGCTTTTCAAGCGCCTTCAGTTGCGTGTCATTGTCAAGCACGTCTAGAAATGCCATTGAGCCTCTCTCTTCCTGTATTCCATGAACATGAAAGAGGTATCTGCCCGGCTCATCCCATTTAGCTTCAATTATTGCCGTGTCGCCATTAGCAACAAGGTGTGTCTGCGCCCAGTGCGGAGCGTTCCACAATATTCCCGATTGCCATACTTTGAATAATGTACTGTGGATGTGGAAGGGCGACTGAAGAACGCCACCAATTCCTATTACGTAGAATCTTGCAGTTTCGTTCTTTACTACCCGGATTGGTTCTTCCATGTACTGGTCTGCATAACCGTTAATGGGGTAGAACTGCGTAAAGTTTGCAAGAGCGTTAGTAGGATCAAGCTCGCTCAGGACAAACAGGTATTCCCTTGCAGGTTGCATTGGATGGTGAACAGGATCAATGATCATGGCTCCGTACATTCCCATTCTGACGTGCTCTGTTGTAGGAAACGCGTGGCAGTGATACATAAACAGACCCGCTTCTTCTGCAGTGAAATTGTAGACGTATTGCTGTCCCGGCAACACTTGTGGAATTACACCATCGTTGGCTGAATTGTGGGAGCCGTGAAAATGGAGTGTGTGAGAGTATGGAGTCTTGTTGATGAACTTGACTGTAACGCTGTCGCCTTCATTAAATCTCAGTGTGGGCGCCGGAACTGTGCCATTGTACGTCCAGACCTTTGCTTTTACGCTCTTGGCTACTTCGATCTCTGCGTTCTGCGCTATCAGTGTATATTCTCTATGTTGAGGATTTGGATTGCTGGCCTTGGGATAAACATCATTTGCGGTGATATATGCACCGGATGATATAGGGGAAACGGTGCTTAGCTGTTCTTGTTGTTGCTGCTGAGCCTGAGAAATAAATCGAGTCTCAAAGATGAATACAAAGACCATACTCAAAGTAATGCCCATAACTAGTCCTGCTACGAGGTACCAGATTGCAGGTCTTTTCACAAATCCTCACCTGGTCTAAGAGCTATTAAATCAAAACCTATTTTCATTTTGAATTTATCCTCTTTGTTATCTCGCAAACATGACATTGCATTTGCATCTCACAGATTCTAATTCCAATAGAGATCATTTCTTGGTCGAACCAAAATGACCGCGAATCAGTTCTTAACCCCTATGTATGCACCGCCATGCACTGTACCCTTTGTGGATAATAGCCAGATTTCCTATTAGGATAATAGTCTATGACGGCAGGACCAATGTCCAGAGTTGGAAACGAGAAGGATAAGTGGACCAAAAGGTTTATGGCAGCAGCTATCGTCCAAGGGGCAATTGTTGCGGGGTTAACAATCTTTCTGCTGCTAAGTCAGATATCGTTTCTAAAACCAGAAATATCCAGAGTTATTGCAGGAGGTGGTGCAGGAACATGGTTTACTTTCGGTTACGTTATGTATATCATCATCGGCGTCATTGGCGTAGCGGTATCTGCGTTGTTTTATCATTATCTTGAAAACGTAGTGGGAAAGCGCATGCAAAAGGGTGCAGATGTCTTGGCTTGGGTCCACCTCATTCTGATGAACATAGGAACTGTCGCCACAATGGGCATGCTGATGTACGCTGGGTACATTGGAGGAGCGTCAATGCTGCCACAAAGCGTTGGAGGGAAGGGCTATAACGCGGGACAAGCCCACGAGATTCTAGCACCCTTTGTCGAGCCCATATCGGCAACTGTAATCATGATCGTGATAGGAGTCATAGCAGGTGGGGCGGGCTTTCTTCTCACTTATAGCTCCACATCATCTGGCAGAGAGTCTTTTTCCGAAAGGAGAAGAGGAAAGGGCGCTACGGAGGCTGCGTGAAAGTATATGCCGGTCTTGGCTGACAAAAGAAGGAGATGAGAACAAGGTTAGTACGGCTCATCTACATTCTCATTCCGATCTTTTGTACTGAAGAAAGTAGATAATAGCTAATGACTGTCGTCATTATTATTACTCCCATCCCTGCGCGTGGATGTTGTGACGAGGATTTTGACCCAATCGTGTTGACATTAATTTTAGGCTGAGGGCCCCTCCCTAATGTCTTGCCAACATGCAAAGCAAGAAATACACAATGAAACACAGTGGAGCTCTTTGAGCATAGCTATCAATATCGATTGATAGTAAAGAATAAATGAATTGTCAAGGGTCCGACAGTCCTCCAAGGAGAAATGTTGACACTTCTTACCAAGAACAAAAAGGTAGTACAAAACACTGGGATGTTCTTCCTAGTTTTGGGCACTTCCATACATGCATTCAATGTTGCAAACCTTATGACTCCGGGTCTAAGTCACACATGGTCTGCTATTGCAATTATGGGTTTTGTTCCTACTGCAGGAAGCCAAGTTGGTGGCAAGATCCGAAAGCAAGCGGCTAATGTAAGAAGAAGGAAGCGACTCTACTCCAAACTGTCTATGTTGGGGAGCGAAGACAGAAACGTGGTTCCTCTACCATAGACTCTTTCATGTCGTTTTCATGTCGTTGTTTGTCCGTTTTTGTCTGTCTTTCTGTCCGTAGCAGATTTTTTAGCTATAAAGGAAGTAATAAAGTAATTTCGGAGCAGTATTTTTTTTGTTTTCATGACACTAGATGATTGAGTATGTAACCAACTAGGAATGCAACAGCCGCGGCAATTCCGCCCAGCGCAAGCGTGCCAAGACCCGACCTCGCAAGCGACTTGCCCAGTATCCTTCCTTTTACTGCACCAATAATAAAAAATGCTATAGCGGTAAAGACGCTAGAATAAACAAATGCTTCCTGCGATATTGTTATCGTGCCCGCCGCATATATTGCTACAAAGGGCAAAAGCGGTATCACGCCTATTGCGTTGAAGGCCGCAAATGTTGTAACTGCTGTATCAATTGGTCTTCTCCTATCCTCGATTAGACCGAGCTCTTCTTTCATCATCGTGTCGAGCCACACCTTGCGCCTTGAAGTAATTATGCGTACAATTTCCTCGAGCAGCTCATCCTTGAAGCCCTTCTTCGCGTAAATGTCACGAATTTCCTGCTTTTCCTGATCTGCAAGGTGGTCAATCTCCCATTCTTCGCGCTGACGTGCTCTTTCAATGGCTTCTTTTTGCGACTTGGTCGCAAGATAGTTCCCGACAGCCATGGAAAAGCCATCTGCAAAGAGATTGGCAAATCCGAGAATAAGCACGATGGCAGGAGAAAGCGATGCTCCCACTACACCTGCAACGACAGCGAAGGTGGTAACCGCGCCATCAGTTGCGCCATACACAAAATCCTCTAGCGACCATCTCATTTTCTACGTGTTTAGAGCTTTTGCTTTGATATGTAGTTTTTATCGATAGCCTTGATGCCCCTCAAAAAGGGTGGTAGAGCCAAAAAGAAATCTCGTCGGATGCCGCAAATGCTTTAGTAAAGGCAAGCGGAGTTTCAATTCCTCTCCCCCTGCCCATATTTTACAGGAAATAATAATTCACAATCGTCGTCTGTACCCTGCTAGTAAACACCGCAAAAAGGATTGAAACTATAATACGTTTGTGCAGGGCGTTTTAAGCTGCCTTTCATACATACTACTGACTGCAAGAGTATTTCCTTTCTTTTTGGCCTTGACTTGCGGCATATTTTTTTGGGCAGATGCCTCTCCCCTCCCCTCTGCTACAGAAGGTAGCAATAACGGAGACGAATAATAGTTCGGCACCATAACCGTTCTGCTTTTAACTCTCTGTGAAATAGCAAAAGTGAGAAAAAGTGGTAGAGATAAGCAGGTTCAAGAAAATTCTTACACCAGTCGATGGTTCTAAAGAGTCCCTGCGAGCCGTTGATGTCGCCATCTCGATAGCAAGAAAATACGACTCGTGGTTAACTGCCCTTTACATTGTACACATACCTTTTGGAGAAAATCGTTCTTCTTATCCTAGGACAATGTGGTACAAGGAGTTCGCGGACGATGTCAAGGAGGACACTCGCAAATGGTTTGAAGAAATTCAAAAGAAGGGAAAAGAAAACAAGTTAGAGATAGAGATGAAAATGACAGAAACCATCAAGTCCGTTCCATCCGAAATAGTAAGATTTGCTGAAGTGGACAAAACCGACTTGATTGTAATTGGGTCACGAGGAAGATCCGGCGTCAAAAAATTATTACTTGGCAGCGTTGCATCAGGCGTTCTGACCTATGCTCCTTGCCCAGTAATGGTCGTAAGATAACAAGAATTGAGCCTCTTTCTGCTAGTGAAAACCTCCAAGGTTGTGCACAATGTATTTGACCTTTTGTGCTTGTCATGATTTGTCGTGATTCCAGCGATTAAAACTACGTTAGAACGTAAAATCGCCAAGACGTTATCTGCCCCATGCTAACAACATTATTTTTGTGTGTGTACGACGCAGAACGTAGTAGATGGTTCTTTTGACCCTTCTTATGCAGTGCATGACAGTGTACTCTCCCTGCTAATAGGTGTGTTATGTGAAAACCATGTTGTGTCTCAAATACCGCCACTGAGAATAAGTGATGGCAAGTTAGTATTGATCGCGCTAGTGGGAACGATAGCTGCATTTGGCATATTGCTAGTACTTGTAAGTGGCGGCGCGGTGAGGCACGTCGCCATATTCCTGCCCGAAAAGACGGAAGATACAATAGCCTTCAGGAATATCGATGGTGAGGTACAGGTAATGGGCGTCAAAGGGATCGCAGGCGTAAACCCTACTTTGCTCACAAGAACAGGGGACTATGTACTTGAACTTACTGTCATAAATGAGGATGACAGAGTTCACGTGCTCTATATTGATGGAGGAATTCATACTAAAGTACTCAGGCCAGGAGACAGCGATGTGATAACATTTCATTCAAAAGATGAGGCAACGTACAACTATTATGATTGGGGTTCAGGTAGAGGTCCACTCGGTCAGATACAGGCGATCAAAGTGACCATGTATGAATAGATGAAAGAAGAGGAAGAGTGGCAGCCCATTATCTATTCACTTACAGGGGATATTCTTCATAGTTGAATTGCGGCGATGCCATTAATGATGAACTTGACCTTGTAAGCACGATTGTTATCAATGTCGTTCTCTTGAACTTTGCTTGGTCTATTCTGCCTACAATCTTGCGGCCAACAAAGGAACCTGCAAGAATGCAGCCTCCAATATGCAGCCAGTTGCTATTGGTCCTGTGATAAAGCCCGATATTCTGCCGCCAAGAATCAAGGACTTTGTGCTTGCAGGAAAAGCAAGTTTTTGCTAGGAAGAAGGAACGCAATTGATAGCGTAATCAAAAATTTCTTTGGATTTCACTGCACGGCACTGTACTCTCAGGTCTTAATACTCATCTAGCCTGGATTATGGCTATGTTAGAAATAATCCTGTTAATCGTGCACCAAGACGTTAAAGGTCAGTTTACAAAACCAAAAGAAACGTATCAGGAGAAAGTACAGCAAAAAGGAGGATCCCCTGCTTCTCCATGACCATCTGGAAAGAGAAGGTGTATCTGGCAAGCCAAAATCACACACAACAGAGGTATCACAGACCTCGACACTTGGCTTATCCTACAGAGGCTGCCACATTCAGGTTTGACAAAAAGCTTCTGGCTCAACTCAGGCTAGAATCTAAGGAGAAGCGAATCAATCTTAACACAGTGTTAAATCAGATTGTAAGATCTCATATCGAATGGCATGCAAATGCAGCAAAAGCTGGATTTATGCCAATTAGAAAAGCGCTAATCAAAAGGCTGTTTGATCCGATGACCAAAGAACAGATAGATGCTCTGGCGGCTGATGTCTCGCGAGGCTTAATAGAAGAGACCATGATGATTATTATGACAAGCCAGCGTACAGAAGAACCAGTCTTTGAACTATTGGAGAGGTGGATAAGAGTATCTGGCTTTAACTATCGTCACGAAGTGACTGACGATAGTCATATCTTTGTAATTCAGCACAATATGGGAGAGAACTGGTCGCATTATATGGGTCGATTGTTTGAAGAAGCTGCATCAGAATTCATGAGAGTCAAACCAGATACCCAAGTTACAGAAAATGCACTTTTCATTAGGATTAGAGAGGTTTACGACAAAGACCTGTGAGATCGTGGAAGAAATAATCATGCCTAGATGACAGACACTTCCGTCTTTGTAGAGATGATCACTACTTGCCAATAGAAATGGGGATATTTCTCCGTTTAGGCAGGAAAATCTGCTGGTCTGTAATAAACTGCAAAGCTTGGCAGCTGATAAAACCTGCTAGCTTTCACCAAACATGATTCCCAAGAAGAACCATTACAACGTCAAGTTGCTGTGAGTGTATGAATGCTCAGCTAAGCAAAGAGCGACTCTCCACGCCCACCTCTTCCCGAATCACAATCCCTCAGCCAGAATGATGGGGAGCAGAACGTAGATGGCAATAAACCAAGCGCTGACCAGCATGAAATCGTGTAAGTTAAACGGCAGATATGGTAGCAAAGACTGCAACCCCGTTGTTTTTCGAGGGATCACCAAGAAGTATCGCACCGCAGTTTATCGATGTGAAAGCAAGGAAAATCTCAACCAGCGCTGCGACCTTAATGCCTAGGGATCTCACAATTCAACCTAGTCTGATCTAGGATCGCCTCTCTTACTTCCCCATGCTCGCTGCTGCTTCATACCCCAAGAGACCCAAGTGGCCCCCATTATTGCCATAAAGCCTATGAGAATCACAACAACGACTGCAATATTCTGATAAACGTTAAAGTTCTCGGCGTAGAAAAACAGCCACAGAATGATGCCAATTACAGAACCGAAAAATGTGAGGATAGATAGAGCTATTCTCCAACCCATTCCTTGAGAGGTATTAGTATTATTATTTGCTGTCGTTTCCATGCAAAACTATCTTCCTTTTTCAACAATATAGGTAGTAGGTTTGCACTGCCATGCAAACAAAATGTATTTTGACTGGGGAAAAATCCTTGGCTTCTCATTGTCATGAATATATACACTCTTCTTGGATATGCACTTTATCTTTCATGCGTAATAATCAGCATATCCTATTTAGCTAGAATGACTATGCAGTGCAATAGAAATTGTAGCAATCAGAATATTCTCCTCTCATGCCGAGCAAAGCTAAGTTAGTCTTTACAAACAATGAAGTTATTTGCTGCGTTTCGGTACTTGGTCTTTAGGTCTTGAATTTCTGTCTATCCTTGATTCTCTTAATGCCTGTCTTTGAAAGCTTGACTTGCGCTTTGGCCTGTTGTATTTGTTCAGTTTGGCTTCCCTGTTGCGTATTGCCTTCTTGCGGATTTTTTCGCCCTTTGGGACGCGCTTTTGACTTGGGGTGACGGTGCTTGGACCGTGGTACGGAGGAGAGATTCCAAGTGCAATGGAATCCAGCCGCAAGAGGCTTCCATGTGAAGCCAGCCACTCTATCTGTCCGCTAACTGATTTTGCCATCTCTTCATTTTCGGTGACCAAGTATATCTTGTCCATGCCGCTTCTAAGCCCTCGCATAGCGGCTTCTTCCACCTTGCGTATGGAGAATTGATTGTCCTGCGTATCTTGGTCGCCGCCTTCACTTGCTCCCATCAGCACAAAACCGCACTTTATTTCCGGGAGGCTGGGGTGCACGGGTATTTTCCAGACGACGTCTATGGGTCCTGCCCCATAGTCTTGTCCACTCTCTACTTCAAACCCTTTGGCAAGGCCGGATTCTGAAAGCAGTTGCGTAGCTTCGTCAAGCTTTTGCACGATATCAGAGCACCTCCGTGGCACTGTCTCTGCTCTGGATCTCGCTCTTTGACACAAGGGTCGATGGCGTCAGAACCGTGATGTATTTACGCAATTGCAAAATACTCCTGTCTGGCATGGACTCTATCGCGTCTTTTACCTGCTTTGTCATGGCTTCTGATGGGACTATCAGGACCAATTTGTCAACCAGGTTTAGCATCGCACGCGCAATTGCCTCGTTAATGACAAATGCCGAGGTGTCTGTCAGACATATGAATCCAAGACGCAAGTCAGGGATGGACTCGGAGCCGTGTTTAAAGTTCCAAACTGCATGAACGGATCCTGCGCCCAGATCATGGTTCTCGATTACCTCGTACCCACGATCCTTTCCCATCTGAATTACTGAAGCTATTAAGGACCTGATCATCTCTTTATCGCTGACAATACTATTTTCGTTTGGTTGTTCAAGATTCACATTGGCAGCCATATTGGTGTACTACGTTTTCAAATCTTAAATGACCTTCTGAATTTCCAGTCAGCGACACTCAAAACACGGTGTTAATTGAGATGGCTAAATAGAACATGATTGCGTTCTGCCTAAAAGACATTAAAGAAAGTGGCCTATCTTACGATAAATTTCAATAGATCTTCTACACCCAATTTCTTAAAAAGACCCCCTCCCTCCCCTCAAGGTCTCTATTCTTAATATGCTGTTTTGGTGGAGGCTCCATTCCATGATGAAAACAAAAGCAAATGATGATGGTCATCCTAATCTAAAGACTCAAAAAATAATCTTTACTTCGGCCTTTGACCTGCTTCGCAATCCCCTTGCAAATGATGATGCCATCATTATCAAGAACGAGAATCCTCAGCCTCCAAGTGACCTTTGCCAAGAAAAAGAAAAGAAAGAAGGCATTGGTGAATTCAGGCGCCATCATCTTTTGCCCTCACAGTACGGAGGGCCTGCTATCAAGTCCCTGCACTTTCCTTTTGCTCTAAAGCCTGACCAGATCAAGGCAGTGGAAGCATGGATGGCAAATGGGCAAAGAGGGTCATTGATCTACAGCAGCGGAACAGGCAAGACTGAAATTGCATTTGAATGCGCAAGGCAGGCGGCTGACCGTTCAGGGAAACAACATTTCCGCGTTCTTTTAATTTTGCCTAGGATTGTCTTGATAGAGCAGAACTATCGTAGGCTAGTCAACTACGGCATTTCAAAGGAAAAGATAGGCAGGTACTTTGGCGAGCAGAAGGAAATCCGGGAGATAACGCTCAGTACATACCACAGCGTAGCAAATGCGTTCAGCTTGGTACGAGATGCTGACATGATAATCTTTGACGAGGTCCATCTTGCAAGTAACACTGCACGCGCATTCAGCAGGATATTTGACATCGTATCAAAAAAGGAGAACGGCAACAAGGCTCTGCTTGGGCTTACTGCTACCATAGATGAAGATGATCCGCGCAACTTTACTATTCTGACTGTTCTGCCGCCTGTCAGAAAATACCTGATAAAAGATGCAGTTCTAGATGGGCGCCTGGCCAGGCCGGTCATAGTTCCGATAAGAGTAACGCTGACGGAAAGGGAGCAAAAAACCTATGATGCATGCAGCGACAAAATCAAGAGAATCTCGTCTAGATTTCACAGGCACGACCCTCAGAGTATGATGAAACTATTGAAGGCGGGCGGGTTTCCAAGCTGGCAGGCCAGAGCGTGGTTTCTAAACGTAAGAAAAAGAAAGACGCTTCTTGCCTCTGCCGATAACAAGCTATCAAGAGCCGCAGAACTGATCGCAGAAAAACAGCGCAACAAGCAGAAGGTGATGGTTTTTAGCGAGACCCTGGAGTCTGTCCGAAAGCTAAAGCAAATGCTCAAGGAGAATGAAATAGACTCTATGATCATCGACAGCAGCATGCCATCGTTCAAGAGGCAACGGATATTGTCGCAGTGGGGAACCAAGTTTTACCCTCTGCTATCTGTCCATACCTTGGAAATCGGCTACGACGTGCCCGAAGTAGACGTGGAGATAATCCTTGCGTCGACGTCTAACATGAACCAAGTCGTCCAGAGGATTGGCAGGGTGATCCGAAAATTTAGAGGCAAGGAACACGCCTTTGTGTATGTCGTCTACGTGGCTGATACCAAGGATGACTACATGTTCTCAACGTTCAAAAGGGCAATAAACTCGGCGGCTTGTTAGGATGGCAGTATTATAGTTCCTCTTCTTCTCTCACCTGAAGATATTGCTCAAGTTGCGTCCTTAGCGCCTTCATGTCCGCGTGGCGCTTTTTTTCTACCTTGCCTTCTGGTTTTCCAAGGACTATAATTTTCCCTTCCAGCTCGACTACAACACGCTCTATCGTTTCTTGAGAAAATCCGTCCAGCGTATCCCATAGTTTCATCAAAGTGATGGCATATTCGTTGGCCTTGCGGCTTTTGTTGCTAACAACTCCTTTGGCTCTTATGTGGTAGTCCAATGCGGCGTACTTCCAGATGCCTTCTAGGCGCCAGATGAGGTCCTCGATGGCTGTTGTTGTCGTCACATAACATATAGAGTGCATATTTCTTTTGCAAATACAACCTTTACAAAAACAGCATATTAAGAAAGGTGGAGCTGAGGGGAGGGGGGAGAGGCAGGACCGAGACACCACTGCTATAGTGCATAGTAGTAGTTTACGCCTTGGCTTGCGGCGTTTCTTTTACTAGCTGGTATTTTGACGTGTAGCCCCGCGGGTTTATCATCATGCCCTTGTAGTTGTAGGTCGACGAGTTGCCCACAATGACGGTTGTTATCATGCCAAGCATGTCTTGGTGCTCAAGCATCTCGTCAATAGTTGTAATGACCACCTGCTGGGTCTCCCTGTACGCACCCTTGATTATGGCTACCGGGGTTTCCGGCTTTCTGTATTTTAGAAAAATGTCGCGGGTGTCGCGCAGCTGGTGCACCCGCTTTTTGCTTGCAGGGTTGTAAATGACGGTGACATAATCGCCAAGCGCGGCCGCTTCGACCCTCTTTACTATCATGTCCCACGGGACCAAAAGGTCGCTCATGCTGACGACCGCAAAGTCTGTCATCAGAGGCGACCCGACAAGGGCTGCGCAAGAGTTTAGAGACGAGACTCCCGGAACGCACTCGACATAGATGCCTGAATCCTTGTCCCAGCCCTTTTCTGCAAGGATTTCGTAAATGAGCCCGACCATGCCATAGATGCCCGGGTCGCCGGATGAAACAAGCGAAACGATCCTTCCTTTTTCTGCAAACCCGATTGCCTGGTTTGCCCTGTCCACTTCCTGCGTCATAGCATAACGGTACACTTCCTTGCCCTGTATCAGGTCTTCCACTAGGCCGACGTACGTTTCATACCCAACAATGACTTCGCTTTCCTCGATGACCTGCTTTGCCCTGTACGTCATATGGTCGTGGTGACCGGGGCCTACGCCTACCACGTACAGCTTGCCTTTATTTGCAGGTTCACTTGTCATTTGGCAGTTGAGGTGCCAAAATACAATTTATCTCTTTCCGGACTGTCCGCAAACAATATCAACATCCAGCATCATATCCCGATGATATGGCCAGAGGGTCAACAACAGGTGGAAGAAAAACAAACGGCATCGTCATAAAAGCAAAGGTCACATCTTCAAGGATTCTTGAGATAGGGCAGAACGGGGTCAAGACCGAATTTTCTGACAAGGGCACAATGAGCGGCAAGTATCGCGGAGTTCACTGGGATACTGTAGAGACACAAATGAACATCGACGGGACATCGAGCTGGCGCGTCAAGTTTATCCAGATGACCAACAAGGGAGACATGCTTGTGGGAGAAGGGGAAGGAACAGGTGAGGCTCCAAATTCTAAAGGGGTTGCAAAACTAAAAGGCGAAGGAACAATAATGACGGCTTCTGAAAAGCTGGCAGAGCTAAATGGCAAGAAATGGGTCTGCGAAGTAGACAACAATATCGCTGCCGGCTCTGCGACAGTGCGTGTGACTTTTCAGTAAGTGGTGCCTCTCTGCCTTTCTTTTTTGTTAATTTTTTACCTTATCTTATAAAAAAGTACAATGCATTTGGGTTGAAAAGGGAAAAAGAAAGAGATGGCTAGGCTTGGAAGCCCATGCCCATCATCGGACCTTCTGAGGTCTCGTTGCCCGATGGCGGTTGCATCATTTCTGGTGGCGGTTGCATCATCATTTGGCTGCCTGGACCGCCTCCGCCAAACATTCCACCGTGGGGACCCATCATCATGCCTCCATGCATAGCAGCAAGCTCAGCAAGCGATATTGCCTGCGAGGCAAGTACGCTTCCATTACCCGCGTCAACGATTACATTGTGTATGATTTCGTTGTTTATGTCAACTACGATTACTCTGTATACCAAGAAGCCCTGCACTACATCAAGATGTGCTGCAACTGTTGTTCCGTTGGCAACCTGAGCTTCTGCTGTTGCTATTGCGTCGCCAAGTGTTACGTTCAGATTGTCAGTTAGGAAATCCTTTATGGCTTGCTTGACATTGATGCTGCCATTCATCTGACCCGGCATTTGAGCACCTTGTTCTGGAGTCATGGTCTGATTGCCATTAAGCTGCACATTGACTATGCTGTTGCTGCCTGGAAAAGCGACCGGCTGGGTGCTATTGCCTCCCGGCGTCGTTTGATTTCCACCCGGCATCGTCTGATTGCCTCCCGGGCTGGTGGTGTTTTGTGCAAACGCTGCCGGCACAATCATAACCGACGATGCGACTGCAAAGCCCATCACCAACAGGGAAAGAGAAAACACTGTCTTACTTCCTGTTAGACTTGACATTATTCCAAATGTCGCAGTTATCATTTTAAAGAGTTGAGCAAGAATGATAGGTAATGGCATTACCGGAAATATGTAAGGTAGAACTAGGAGCTTATGTTACCTGGTAACGTGAAGTTGACAAAAGCCTTGTTGTTTCAAGATTTAGAACAATAAAATACGAAAAAATGAGGTTTCGTGAACCCTAGGTCGTGGGTCCGAATCCCGCCTAGGGCTTCTTTCCCATTTGTCTCATTGTTTACTACACTCTCACTCCACCAGGCTGCAGCTACTAATATCTCTCATAACCTTTCGATACCTGTTCTTCACCCTTCAGCCAAGCAAGTTCAGAGGAGGTAAGAAAGGTCATCGATACAACACTGCGGGCTGCCGTTAATTAGGTTTGGGTTCAAAAACAGAGGAGGGGGATCTATTTAGTGCTCTGCACTGGTGTCTTGTGCAGCAACTGACGGATTTTAGACCCCGCTACGACGTATGCCAACGTTATTCCTAACCCCGCTATTGCCACATACATTATAGGAAAGGCGAATGTTGAAAAGTCAACCATTTGTTGTCACTATACTTACCCTGTTCGCGCTCTTTAAGCACACTTGTCTTTGTTAAGCAATGCTAACATTCAGGTCGGAAAAACTGACATCCAGTGTAGCAAAGCTCGCGTCAGGTCGCTAGTCGAGGAAAGATAATCAAGAATTGAAGTTTCGAATGGGTTAGACCGATGCCATCAAATGAACCCAAGTCCCAGATAGCTTCAGCTTCTACATGTCTTTTTGAGGCATGCAGTTACTGTTTTTCGGATATAACCCACGTCTTCTATAAATCCCAACTATTTACGTCTTAGACAAATCTGGCTGAAATTAGAAGTGCGGAGTAGGCCATAGATGTCAAGCCTTACAGGAAACGACAAGTTGCCATTTAATCAGCAAAATGGCGTTTCATGTAAAAAAGCCTACCCCGCGAGCAAACCTCTGCAATAGCCGAATATCTGCTTATCTTCATGAGAAGGATTGTGTGGTAGAACGAAGCAGCTCAAGTCTCAGTCTCTACTAGACCTAAATCTGATAGAAACTTGGCAGTTTACGTACTTGCGTACGACGACTGCTTTCGACTTTTGCTGCAATGCCATATTCCCAACCGGTGCATATACGCATATTGCCCAAGGGTGTCAGTTTTGGTAGCGCCAGAGCAGGAAGGCTTGACGACGACGGTTCACTAAATGAGCAACCACAGTCACCACAAGGACAAGATATGTCCAGGTTAGGAACGCAATGCTATCGACATCATCAGCCGCCATCCTATTATTGTTGTCCAGCTCTGGCTTCCAGTCCTATCCGACATGCTTTAAAGTCATTGCAGAGCTCTTTAACGGGGCATTTTCCAAGAAGGCGGATTTGATCAGGTAAATTGGCACGCCTCATTGGTTAGTTCTCAACAATATCGTTTTTGATTGATCTAATAGTCGGCCTTCCGCACCTACGGCAGCTTCCCTCCCTATGTTCGTCTGCTGACCTATTGCAGGAAAAGCAGGTCTAGCAAAGAACATGGCAGGGCGGTATTACAATGGAAGGAGCTCAGGTGTGTGTAGGTGCATATCAAAGATACTGCACATTCTGTAAATCCAAAGCCCTTTTCGACTCTTTTTAATGGATAACGAAATTCTTTTTTTTGCGCAAGCTTCAAAATCTTTTTGCAATTGAAGTTCAGAATATTGTATCGTCATTCAGCGAAAATCCCCTTTACTCGCTCTTTATTCAGATGTTATTGCACAAAGCACTGTTCACAAAATCTGCAAAGGGTGTAGAGTGTTCTTCCTTTTCTCTGATTACCTCTATGCTTGCACTTGCAGTGCAACATCTACAGTACGGCGGCGGAACGTATTTTTGCATCACTAAACAGCATACATCTGACGGAGCTAGCTGCAACTGTTTAATTTCATGATTGGCCGGTACTCTTTTGATGGCAAAGGAAGACAAACCTGAGCCGCGCACGATAAAGACGCGGACGGGACCGACGGAAAAACAGAATAATACTACTACTAGGTTCATCTGCAAGGTCTGCGGCGACACTTTTGACGATCAGGATGTTCTCAGGCGGCATGTTGACACGATGCACGAGCAAAAGAGGACGGTGACTGCCACCGAAGTCATCCGGAAGGCATTTGGCGGCAGGATAAACTTTCCAAAAACCAAAGCCGAGATTGTAAAGGAGGTAGAGGAAAACAAAGAGTCGCTGCCGCTTGAAGTCGTCGATGTCGTACGGAACATGCCGGACAGGAGGTACAACGACGAGGCAGACTTTGTACGCGGAATAAAAGACTACACCGGCGGCTCAATTGCAGAATAACGGCCGGCTGCATGCATGCTAATAACGTCATTATGGCGAAGGTGATGACTACGCAAATTTATCCCCTAAATCCTAGCAAGTGATGTTGCTGCCGTAATTGTCGCTGCAATAACCAAACGTGATTATAGAATATTGGAGGAATCTACTGAGCTTGATGGCCCCGCCGGGTGATGAAAACCTAAAGTTCTAGGGAGAATGACCCCGGCGGAGCCTGACTTCATTATTGCAAGCTACACACCGCCATTATTTCTTAAAAAAGTATACACAGCAAGCAGATGCAAAACTCATTAAGATAACGGAATCGGAAGTTCAACAGAAACTTTGTTTGGCTTGTCGTAACATCTGCCAAAGACATCCTGATGCTACACAAAAGCTTGCACATTATTCTAGAGGATGGTGGTGCAGGCTATGTGAGAGATCTTTTACCATAGGACCGCGCTGTCCATGCTGTGGAATGTTAATGAGAGCAGCCACGCGACGTGCCAAAGGAAAGGTGAAAGACCATGTGCCAGATATCTTGCGGACCATGTCTACACAGCGATTCAGCGTGGCGGCCTAGCTCAGGTATAAGCAAGCAAATCAAAGAATTCTGGCCCATCCCCGTCGACTAATGGAGGCATACTGAGGATAAACTTATGGCGGGAATGGACCTCCATTGCAGGCTGTTGACGTCTGTCGGCATAGTACCTTCGTCTGGCTATCCTTAAAGAATTTTGTATACAGTGCAAACTGTACCAGTTAAGGACACAACAAGATAGCTAAGGAATCAAGGCAAAATCCATTCTCTACCTTGATTCATAGGTCCTGCTCTTTCTTTAGCAATCCTTTGTGCTTTTCTTGGATGGATGTATGTTATCCCTTTCAATAGGTCTCGTGCTTGAACCTCATTCAGGCGCTTAACAAAGTCCACACTTACGCCCATCTCTATCAGCGTTGTCCTGGGAGAATCATCATCCTTGTTGGTCGTAGAGGCTAGTAACTCGGTACTTCGTGACTTTGGCATCTCCTCTTTCTCTCTCTTTCTCTCATCGACGGGAGACTACTCTTATGTATATGAGGCTAAGAGTTCTACTAGACGTAGCTTACTATAAAAAATACCAGAAAAAGGGGATATGCTTGGCAACCTATGAGATAATGCACCAAGGCAGCTAATCAGCTCGGTTCTGTTGCAAAGGCGACTGATTTCGGGGCGCGTTGCAATTCGACTGATGACAAGCCAACTTAGAGCCAGAATTGGCAATATCCAAACGTTTGGACAAACTCCTATATCTTTGGCGACCACGTAGAGAACTATGCGCATTGGTAGGACAGTCGGCACAATATCCTTAGTAGTCATAGTATTGACAGGAGCGACAGTATTAGTTTTATTATCGACATGGAACATCGCAGAGAGCGGCTCTGCCTTTGCCTCTGAAATGACTGACATACAAACGGAATCAAACGATGAGGAAAAAGTGCCTACAAGTGTCAATGAGTTTTATCCGGTTATCACAGAAAGATGGACTGGTCCTAACGTTACCGCCGTAACCAATGAAATGGAAGCAACGTACACAGCTAATTTTGATGTAAAGTTTCCAAGAGAGATGCCATCAAGCAATTACAAACTTCAGCTTGGACTTGTTAGTCATGAATATGGTAATCATAACTACGATGACAACAACCATGTGTTTCTCTTTTACTCTGAGGAGCGTATTACAAATAAACTGACATTGAACCAATTCTGGGAGCAGGGTGGAATCTGGGTTGTTTACAACAAGAATCTTACAATGGTTCAAAACAATTTTCCAGAATCTAAAGGCTCTGAAAATTATGGCGAATGGAACCCGACATGGTTCAATTTGACAGACACGCTTATTGCAGCCAAAGAATCAGGGATGGATGTCTATGAGACTGAGATTAATGGACACTACGTAGTTGCCATAGAAGCTCAGGATAGAGAGTTTCAGGGATTTACTGTCCATGACCCTGCTCAGGTGGAGTTTATGGCTGGAAACACGCATGTCATGCTGCGAGGATACCAAGATACTGAAGAGCTGATAGAAATAGCGGAGTCGATGTGGTTTGATCCAAGTTGACCTTCGCCATCATGAATGGCTCTAGCTATCCTTTTTCTCTTTCGCCGCCAATCGCATGAGGGCTTCGGGTTATCATTTATTTCGTCGTGAAATAGAACAATCTCCAAAAGTGCTTTAGCATTATCATAATAAACAAACCCAACGAAGGTACACCAACGTCTTCTGTGTTCATCATACCCGCGCCTGACATCTATTGGCTAGGACTCTTAAGGGGAGGATGTTGGCGCGGGTAATTATACTCTTCAACAAGAAATCAGAAAGGTCAGGGTTGGCTGGCGCAAATTGCAAGCCAATGCCTGCAGTCCAGCCCGTGCCTGACCCCACAAATGGAGTTTGTTGTACTCTCTCAGCTTCGCATTCATGCATTTAAGGAAAGAGTCTAAGAAATTGAGACCGTCGCGATAGTGAATCTAAACACTTGTAGATACAAGCTTTGATGGCATAACAAGGTTAATCGAGTGTTTTATAATGCTGCTTCGAAGAAGGAATACTACATATACCCCATGTTAGCGGTCTTGCCCCTGACTGCTAGTGCTGTGGTTTTCATTGTCGGAGAGACAGGACCATTAAACAATCTGCGTCATCAAGGCTTCAACCAAATTCCTAACCCTTTCTGTATTCTTGTCGAAATCTGGCCTGAAATAATGCCGGGCAAAAACAGTCTTTGGTATTCTACCTTGAAGCAGGTCAATAAGCTCAGACTCGATGCCATTCATGCGAAGATAGGTGGAGAATATCTTGCGACAATAGCCCATGTTCAATGAAGTCTCTCCTCTTTAGCATTAGCCTAAATGCATTATATCCGCAGTCAGGTGAGTCTTTCGCCAGCTTGAGTATTTCCTCTGTTACGAGGCTGATGAAAGCCTTCTTTGTACGGCGTACGAAGATTGAAGGATATTGGAAGTGCTCCAAAGTCAGGCGGCCTTTGTTTAGGTACTTGGCGGGATCATTTTGGATAAGATGGATGCTCTGAAATGCTTCATCAAGACGCAAACCGGTCAGCGTACAAAAGCGAAGGATATTGGCATAGTCAGAAGGAATCGTCCTGCAAGTATCCGAAAGCCACGTAAGCATGATTTCCTACTTGTTCTTTCCACCATAGATTTCATTGAATGCATATAGCCCATCATCAATCGACCATTTCAGTTGGTACTGTTCTTTGATAGTCTTCCAGTCAGCATAACAGCCATAGTATTTTGACAGGTTAGCCAACGCTCGCATGGCATGTTGTCTATTCTTTGGTGTCAATGTCAGAAGCTCCGAAGCATTTCCAATTTGCAGAATGTATTCGTACTTCCTTGCAAATCTGATTAGTCGACTAGCTATTCCTTTTCATCTCTCTTTGTTTATCCAATTCTGAAATCCATCAAAACTAGGTGGGATTCGGAGACACGAGCTGCCATTACTGGTGGGTTTCAAAGATCCGGCGATTTAGGTTCCTAGGACTCAAGAGCAGCACGATGGTTCTGTCAGCCATAGGTATGGAATCTGTGACCCTTGAAATCACATGCAAGGCTGGCTGAATTATTATTGAATTAGCCATCATAGAAATATGTCCCATAATCAAGTGGGGATGGGGGTACAAAATGCAGCTGCATTACCAACAGCAGAACTCAAGATGAATAATTTTTTTTAAAAAGGTTAGAAAAAAGAAAAAGAGAAGGTGCCCACCCCTCATCATCTGTTTGACGTTTGTGGGCTTTATTGTCTGCGCGATCGCTCTAGGTCGTTACCTCGTTCTTAACTAGTCATGTTTCCGCCAGTCTGGTTTCCGCCGGTCATGTTTCCACCTGGAGCTGGAGGTGCTGGAGGCGGTGCTTGGTCTGGATTTCCTTCAAATGCTGTTGAGGTTGTGTTTCCGCCAGTCTGGTTTCCACCCGGCATTGTCGCGTTTTGAGCAAAAGCAACCGGTGTTGCTATCGCCAGTGATACGACGACAAAGCCTGCAGCTAGCAACGCAAAGGTGAATGCCTTTTTGTTTCCTGTTAGACTTGACATCGCTGAAATATTCAACAATACTGATTATAAAGGCTTGAGCAAAAATGATAGGTATCGAGATTATGAGGAACATTTAGGGCAAAATTTGTAAATCATTATTTTGACTGTAATATGTCTGGAAGCTTTTCCGGCCTTATTTTTCCATTTGATGCAACTTTGTGTATGTTTTTTGCAATCCTGCGCAACTATGGAGATTCGGCACGAGAAAAATGAACGCAAACAGTTTGAAAAAAAGAGAGAGAAATAAAAAAGGGGGGAAAGATTAAAACCGCGTCAAAAAACGCCTCCGATCCCAAGATCGCCCATGGGCGTGCCTTCCGAAGTGGTAAGTATGCTTCCTGTTCTTGGGTCCACAACTACCTGAAAGAGCATTCCATCGTTTACATTGACCACGGTGATATTGTACACTGGATTGCCCTGCATCACCTCAAAGCTGCCTGCAATTGCTGCGCCGTTGGCAAATTGCCCTTCTGCAGTGCTGGCAGCGTCCACAAGCGTCGCAGTCAAGTTTCCGGCATTTGACAAATTCTCTCCTACTTGACCGATTGTGCTTAGAGGTCTTGCTTCAGAAGTACCAAGTACCCTTCCATTGCTTGGATCGATGAACACGCTGTAGACAGTGCTATTGTCCAAGTTGGCTACTGTGGTGTTGTAAACTAGAAAGCTCTGCACTACATCAAGATGACCCGAGACTACGGTTCCGTTGGCGACCTGATTCTCTGCCGTATCTGATGCATCGACAAACGTTGCGTTCAGGTTTTCATTCAAGAAATCCTTTGCTGCCTGCTTGGCGTTTATAGTGCCGTTTGTCTGAAGAGAAAATGATGATGTTTGCTGCGTGGCATTACCTTCTGTCGGATTGACTGGAACTTGTGCAGAAGCAGAAGGCATAGTTACTACTACTGCTGCCAATGATGCAACTGCAAAGCCAATAGCCGACAACAGAGCGGGAATAAACAACCTCTTCTTTTCGTTTCCTGTTAGGCCTGACATTACTACATTCTTGTAGCTATGATTTTAAAGAATTGAGAAAAAATAGTAGTTAAGAAAATTACTGAAAACTCTGCTAGAATCTACCGGTTGCTTTGCCGTATTGTTATTATCTGTTATTGCTACTATTGTTGTTATTATTATTTGCAGGTTCGTCCTCGTCAAATTTCTTGTCAATTTCCTCTTGGAGCTTTTTGTACCTGTCGTATTTCTTGGTCCACTTGGAAAGCACAAGCCACTGCCTTATGCCAATTCCAAGCCACACTATGGACACTATCCATGGAAGCTGCCTGAGAAATACCCTTTCCTGGTGTATCTCACGAAATCCTCCCGGGCCCGGCATGAAAGGCTCTGTAAGGGCGTTTACAATCAGAAACGTCAAAGGCGGCACTATCATCCCTGTCAGGACCATGACGATGAACAGCCGCTTTGTCCTGTTGAGCTCAAAAATTATGCCGTCTATTATCTTGAAGAGGTTCTCGCTCTTGTGGCTTTTACCTTCGTCACTAGACAATTCCCGGATTGCCCTCCTCAATTGATGTGCAAACAGAAAACTTTTCTTCAATCATTTGTTGTGGTATCGCCCCTTGGAAACAGTTCTTCGTACGGCTCTAGGACCGCCCTGAGTATCTCCTTTCCTTTTTCAGAGACGCTGTATTTTATTATCATCTTGCTCCCCCACGGCTCTTCTTTTCTGTTTATCATGCCCTTGTTGACCATCTCGTCAAGTATTTCCCTGTGCTTTGCGTTGTTGAGGCCACAGTAGCTCATGAGTTTACTCTGGTTCAACTCTCCATGCTCGTACAGCTTGAGTATGATGTCCTTCCTGATGTAGATCCTTTCTCGATATTCATGCACCAATTCAACTCATGCAGTAATTGCCTATTCTCTTCATTCTGCCTTGTTTGCTCTCTATATAAATAAGTGATCATGCTTTCTGTTTCTTCTCTCAGAAGCGAGATGACGACAATAGCGCAATTCATGGATCAAAAAATGTCTTTCTTGCATCCTAAAAAGTACAAAGGTAACTATGTTACTTGTCATTTGTAAACAACGCTTATTACAAAACTTTCTTACATTTTTCTTCTGGGTATGGCAATGGCTACAAAAAGAGTATTGTATTATGCTGCAGCCGCTGCCACTGCAGTAGGGGGCATCCTTCACCTCATTCTTGCTCCAAACATGCTTGGGTTCAACATTAACACGGGCCTATTTTTCCTCATAGGCGGGATTGCCCAGCTCTTCTGGGTCGTGCCGATGGTGAAAAGGTGGGGCAGACCGTGGTACGCAATAGGCATTGGCGGCACCGCGGTCTTGGTGGCGGTGTACTTTATCACGAGAATGCCGGGAAACCCGATCACCGGCAGGGGAGGCGGCGTGAATTCGATGGCAATTGCAGTCGAGGTCGCGCAGCTGGTGTTCATCGGCCTGTGCATTGCGATTCTTGCAATGGCCGGGAAAAAGAAAGAAGAAGAGGAAGAAGAGGTCAACAAAAATGACAAAGCCGGAATCTGACAAAGCGCAAGACATCACAGCAGTCCAGACTAACGATATAGCGCTGGAAGCAAGGGACCTGTACAAAGTGTTTGACTCGGCCGCCGGCAAAGTGGTAGCCCTCAAGCACGCGACGTTTACAGTGCACAAAGGCGAGTTTGTGGCCATAGTCGGGCCTTCCGGAAGCGGCAAGTCCACTCTGCTCAACCTGCTCGGAGCCCTTGACAGGCCCACTTCGGGCAAGGTGATTATAAACGGAGTAGACATTTTTTCGCTTGATGATCAGGAAATAGCTACGATGAGGAACAAGCTCATCGGCTTTATCTTCCAGTCGTACAACCTGATAAACAGGACAACGGTCCTCAGAAACGTCGAGCTTCCCGCAATCGTGATGGAGATAGACAAGGAAGAAAGGCGCAACAGGGCGCTAAAAGTGCTTGAAGTGCTGGGAATAAAGGACAAGGCAAACTTCAAGCCAACGAACCTGAGTGGCGGCCAGCAGCAGCGAGTCGCCATTGCAAGATCGCTTATGAACAACCCTGCAATACTGCTTGCGGACGAGCCGACAGGAAACCTTGACACCAAGACTGGAAACGAGGTTTTTGCACTCTTGAAGATGTTGTCGCACAAGTTCCGCATGACCATAGTCATGGTGACGCACAACCCCGAGCTGGCAGCGGCAACTGACCGGGCCATCTACGTCAGGGACGGCGGCATTGAAAAGGAGGTTCGAAACCTATGATGTCATCCTATACTGGCAAGAGGAACACTGGCGCGCAGATCCTGTCGATTTTATTGATCGGAACTCTGCTCTTTTCCCTTTCATCCGCTCTGAAAAACGCAAGCGCGGAGGGTGATCTGCCGCAACCATCCGAGAGGCAGATCATCGACGGTTCAGTGAGCGGCCCCGCATTTCTAAACGCGTACTGGACCGACCGTAGCGCAAGCACCTCGACCGCGGATGTCAGAAAGGAAGTCGGGCCAGGAGATGGCGCATCGACTCTGGCCGTGGTAATGGTGAACAGGGGATTCTCTGCAATCACAGGCATTACCGGTTCGCTCACCCTGCCGCAGGGGTTCTCGTCCAACGGGCGGGCTTCTTCTAGCGACACTGCCGTTGCCACCGTTGACAGCGTGGTAGACGCAGGCCAGACGTTTATCCTGTACTTTGACCTTGACGTCTCTGACAGCACCCGCGTTGGGACGTACAACACGGCGCTAAAGGTGGAATACCAGAGGTTGTATGAAACCGGGAGCCCGCGGACCAGCGAGGACACAATCCCATTCAGGTTGACGGGTAAGGTCATCCTTGACCCAGTCGCAGTAACCCATAACCTGGTCCCAGGCGTGTCAAACAACGTCGACATTGCGATAAGGAACACGGGCAGCGCGCCTGCGACCGGCGTGATAGTATCAATGACCGGCATCAGCATAAACGGCGGGTCGACAAGCACCATTGAAAGCTCCTCGGGATCAACAATCCGGCCGCAGATAACCAACTTTGGGACAAACACCTTTACCATCGGCACCATACCGGCAAGATCAAACGCCACGTTTACCACCGCTCTCTTTCCCAACATATCTGCAGGCGGAAACACTGCTGGCATACAATTGCAAATCACGTACAACGACGCTACAGGCAGTGCCAAGACCCTGACCCCTGCGGTAGGCGTCATCGTGCTGCAAAATGCGCCTTCTATCATTGCCGTGAGGGCTTCGTCAGGAGAGAACCAGACTGATAACCGCATAGTTGCCGGCAAGGCAGACAACTTTGTCCTTGAAATCGCAAACAAGGGCACCAGCCTGATAACAAATGCGGTCGTGACCATGCAGTCATCATCGACTTCGTTGAACATACTTGGCGATTCAAAGTGGGCTGTAGATCAAATCGAACCTGGCTCGCAGGCCAAGCTTGAAACTCAGGTGTTTGCATCAACCTCGCTTATCGGCAACCCTGCAACGTTTGACGTAACGATTGACTATATTCTGGACGGGTCGCCCAAGACGGAAAAGTACGTCCTTGGGACATATGTTGACGGCGAAATATCGCTCCGCATCTATGATTTGTCAATTAACTACGTCGGAGCAACGCCTACCCTCGTCGGCAACATACTCAATGAGGGCAACACTGCGGCATTTTTCACAACCATCGAGCTGGTGCAAACACCTGGACAAAACCAGCTTGCCACGCGGGGCAACTTTACCGGCGCCGGCGAGTTCAATCCGCAACAACAACCGCAGCAGAACAACAACTCGCCAGGCGGCAACGGGCAATCCAATCCACTCGGTTCCCTGTTCCCACAACAACAGAACAATGCCGCGAACAATAACAATGGCAACGGCAATGGGGGCGGACAATTCCGCAGAAACAACAACAACACTGCCTTTGCTCCTCCTGCCCCGCAGTACCTCGGCGACCTGACTGCAAACTCACCACTTCCATTCAGCATACCGCTGAACATCCAGCGCGCTGAACCTGGCACTTTGTATCCAGTAACTGTCAAGATTACCTACAAGGATAACCTGAGGAACTCCCACGAGTTTGTGACCAGCGGAAACGCCGTTGTCGCATCGCAGCAGCAGGTGGCGAACATAACTCTTGGCGGGCGGACCCAGAACCCTGTCGGAGGTCCATTATTCATGCTGATAATAGTAGGTGCCGCGATTGGCGCAGCTACAGCCGCCTTCTTTGTCATCAGGAAAAAGCGTGCAAAAAACAAGAAGAAGCTAAACACCCCGGGAAACGGTCCTGACAAGCGAAAGAACATCGAAGACATACTTGAAAACCCTGCCGCCACTGACGTAGCAAAGACGAAGGATGATCCGTCAACAACAACAAAGTGATGCGCAGTGAAAATAGACGACATCTACTATCTCTCCTTTGAAGCTCTCCGGGACAGAAAGGTCCGCTCTGCCCTGACTATACTGATGGTAGTCGTCGGAAGCTCCCTCATGGTCGCACTCAATGGACTTACTGCAGGATTTGGAGTATTTATCGAAAAGCAATTCAGCAACCTGGCAAGCAATGTCCTCACCCTGACCAACTCCGGCGGAGGCGGCAATTTTGGTGGCGGCGGTGGCGGAGGAGGCGTTGTCATTTCTGCCGGCGGCCAGCCGCAATCATCCGGCACCATAGTCAACTTTAACGCCGCAGTCGTCACAAAGGTAAAGACGCTCCCGCTTGTAAACGACGTTATACCGACGTACCAGGGACGCGTAACTCTAGAGTCGCAGGGCAAGTCGAGGGGCGTTTCTGTGTTTGCCATAGCTCCTGAGAAACTGACGACCATTGCGCCTACGATACAATACAAAGAGGGCGCTGAACTGAAGGCAAACGACCCCACGGGGATGGTCGTGGCAGACCTAATCGCCAACCCTGAAGGCCAGCCGACCCCCTTTCTCGTAGTCGGCCAGACAGTCAAGGCGTCGTACTCATTTACTGATCCGTATACAGGCGAGGACAAGCAAGAGTCAAGGTCGTTCATAATAAGAGGCATAATGGCCCAGACGGGAAACCCGAACATCGACAGGGCCATCATAATAAGCCCTGAAATCGCAAACTCGCTCCTTCACAAGAACGGGAGGTATGACTCGCTCATGGTGGTCGTGCCGTCGCCGGACGATGTCAGCACGGTGCAGGATGAAATCCGCGTGATCTATGGCAACGGAGTCGGCATCAGCACCCCGCAGGCAGTGCTGCAGGCAAGGCAGCAGTTCACGTCCGGCTTTAGCTCCTTTATCCTTGCCATAGCTCTTGTCGCGCTGGTCGTAGGCGCAGTCGGCATCGTGACTACGCTCTACACTTCAGTGACAGAGAGGATCCGCGAAATCGGCACGATAAAGGCAATCGGAGCCCTCAACAAGGACATACTCTTGATTTTCATAAGCGAGGCCTCGATAATAGGAGTCATGGGAGCCACGCTCGGGCTGGTATTTGGGATTGCCACAGGGTCCCTCCTGACAGGCGCATTCAGTTTTGGACCAAGACCAGGCGGCGGCCAGGACATTTCGCCGGTGTATCTGCCAACCGACCTTCTGTACGTGTGGGGTCTGTCGGTAGGGCTGAGCCTTCTGGCCGGCATTTATCCTGCATGGAAGGCATCGCGGCTAGAGCCTATTGTGGCATTGAGGCGGGACTGAGATAATAATGGCTGCGCCCTGACATGCCTCTTTATTGCTTATACACGGGCTTGTCAGATGGCACAAACTTGTCAAGGATTCTCTGCGCGCGCTCTGGCTCGGTGCGCAGCACCTCTCTGATAATTTTTTGCACTTGCTCAAGGGTGTAAAAGTAGTCTCCCTTGCGAAACCAGACATCATCTCCCTTGAGGCCAAATAGCTCGTGCAGTTCCATCGTCTGCAGCTTGAAGATGGATTCTGCAATATTGAATACTTGCTAGTTTTCTCACTTGCGAGAATCGTTACACAAGGTATGTGTGTGTATAGCTAGCTTTATTTGCGCACCCTTGTTTTTCCTAGTCCAAATTCGTCGTGCAGGGCGTTTACTGCGCCCTCGCAGTCGCTGTCGTTTACTACAAAAGCGAGGTTAAGCTCCGACGAGCCCTGCGCTATCATTATGACGTTTATCTTGCGCTTTGCAACTGCGCCAAACACCTTTGCCGCCACCCCTTTTATCCCGCGCATACCAGAGCCTACCACCGCAATTACCGCAACGTCGTCGCTCACGTTCACCTGCTTTATCACCTTGCCAAGCAGGTTCAGTTCAAGCGTGGTAGTCGCCTTGTCAAGGTCGCTCTTGCGCACCACCATTGATATGCTCGATTCCGACGGGCTCTGAGATATCATCATGATGTTCACCCTGTTCTTGGCAAGCGTGTCAAAGATCTTGGCCGCAGTCCCGGGCGCACCCACCATGCCGCCTCCGCTCACGTCGATTAGCGCGGTGTGGCGTATTGCGCTTACCGACTTTACTATCTTTTGCGAGTCGCGGCTAGGGTTTTGCGTGATTACCGTGCCGGGATGCTTGACGTTGAACGTGTTGCGTATGCGTATTGGGATCTTGGTGTCCATGACAGGTTCAAGGGCCCTTGGGTGCATGTACTTGGCTCCAAAGAGCGCCATCTCCATCGCCTCTGCAAACGAGACCTCTTTTAGAACCTGCGCGCCTTTCACTATCTTGGGGTCGGCAGTCATCAGGCCGTCAACGTCGCTCCACAGCCACACCTCGCTTGCGCCAATGCTTGCCGCGACTATGGTTGCGGTATAGTCAGAGCCCCCGCGCCCTATAGTAGTCGTGTTGCCGTGCTGGTCGGCGCCGATAAAGCCGGTTATCACCGGCACCGCTCCGCGCTTTGTTACCGGGCCCAGCCTGTGGCTTACGCGCAGTTTTGTAGTATCCATGAGCGGACGGGCCTCGCCAAAATTGGAATCTGTCACGATGCCGGCCTCCTTGCCGGTGAGGTATTCCGAGTCGACGCCCATGTCTGCAAGTGCGTACGCGACTATGGGTGTGGATAGGCGCTCGCCAAACGACATCAGGTAGTCAAGGGACTTGGGAGTCACCTCGCCCAGAAGGACGATTCCTCCAAGCACGTCTTCAAGCTCGCCGATGGTTTTTTTCATGCTTGCAAGCGCATCCTCCCTCAATTTCTTGTCGGATATTGCGCCGTTTACAATGTCAGTGTGAGTCTTTAACGACTTTTTTACGAAATCCTCGATTGAGGTGCGGTCGCCACGCCTCACGCTGTCTGCTATTGACAAGAGTCCGTCGGTCATGCCCCTGACTGCCGAGACGACGCAAACAACGTCGTTTCCCGCCTTGTGGGATTTTATCAGCTGCGCCACATGCCGGACCTTGTCTGGCGAGTCCACCGCCGTCCCGCCAAACTTCATCACGATTATCATTACAAAGTCAGTCCTGTACACGGGGTGCCAGGTAGAAATGTATGCGGCCGACGTTTGCTATCTTGAACTCTAGCCTGAGGGGCATCTTGCTCGAATATTCTGCAGCGACAGAGCCTCCCATCGCAATGACTGCCTTTGTTATCTTGCTTAGGTAATCAAGGCTGTACGTCGCCTTGCTGTCCTCCTTGACTGCAAGCTCTTCAAGCCCCTCGTTTCCTGCTTCAAGCGTCACACTTGCCTCGCCCGAGTCGCCCTTGCCTGCAAAGTTTATCCTGCCAGACTTGCTCTCAAGGGAGATGAACTCTGACACCACCTGGACGTCTGACAGCACCTTGTCAAACGCTACCGCCGAAAGCACCGCCTTTGAGTTAAAGTTGAGCTTTGGCAGCGGCGTCGAGCTGGCCGAGCTCTCTATGAGCCGGGTCTTGTACTCGCGCTTGTAGCCGTTCTGCATCCTTACATGCAGCATGCTGTCGTCGCTCAGCAGTATCTCGACAGTGTCCTTCTTGTCCGCCCTCTTGACCAGCTTTGAGAATTCGTCTACGCGGATCCCAAACTTGACTGCGCTGTCGCACTCGTACTTTTCAAAGGCCGCAGCAGGCCAAAAGATGTCGATAAGCGCGATGTGAGACGGGTCCATCCCGCGAAAAGAGATACCCTCTGCTGTCGCTTCAAACGTGGCCTCATCAACCAGCGTCGAGATTGCAGACGCAACGGCTTTCCACTCATCGGGAGACTTTGTCTTGGCTACAAATACCAAATTAATACTACGGTAGTATGTGGCAGCATATACCGATTTTAAACATTGCTATCCATGCGCCCCTGTCTTGGGCACAAAAAGATCTTGTGGGCTTTTTTAAAAAACCAGCTATAGATCTGCAAGCGTGTTTGCAAATGTTGCAACCTTTTCCAACTCTTAAATATGATGATCTCGATAGTTATCTTGTCAAGTTATTGGACGATCCTTTCGCTGTGGATGTCCAGCATGGCAGTCCAACAGCAGCCGAAACCGCAAGAAGTAGCAGTAGTAGCAGTAGCATGTCAGAGGGCCTGAAAGCAGGCCAGCAGATAGCCAAGATTTCTGTGATAACGCTGGTTGCCATAGGCATAGTCGAACTTGTCGTAGGGCAGATAAGCGGGAGCATTGTTGCAACGGCAGACGGCATTGACTCGCTGTCCGACGCAATGATATCCCTTATCGTTTTTGTTGGGTTGTACCTTGCGACTAGGCCTGCCAACAAGAGATTCCCGTTTGGATATTACAAGGTGGAAAGCTTTGCCGCCCTGCTTGCGGCCATTGGTATGGTTGCAATAGGTGCATTCATACTCTATCACTCGTACGAGTCGTTTGTAAATCCCCACAGGATAGAGCAACCGGTTTTGACCATGGTGGTGCTGGCATCTGCTGGTGGCGTGTCTCTTCACCGGGCGCTTCAGATGAGAAAGATAGCGCGAAAATACGACCTGCTTTCGCTCAAGACGGACGCCAAGAACTCGATAAAGGACGGCTCGGCGTCGATAATTGGTTTTGTCAGCGTGCTTGTCGCCTCGCAATTTGGGTTCCTCCAGATGGACGCAATAGGCGGTATGATAATAGCAGGCTACATTTTCTCTGTCGCGTATTTCTCACTGAGGCAGTCGTCTCTTACTCTCGTTGACGCATGGCAGAACCCTGGGACGTCTGACAAGGTAAAACAGCTTATCGAGTCCAAGTTCCAGGCAGAGCCGGTGAAGGTCAGGTCGGTGTTTCTGAGGCCAACCGGCATGATGGCACATGCAGAAGTGCACCTTGAGGTTGACGGAGACAAGAAACTGCAAGATTTCGAATCGCTATCCTTCCAGGTCCAGAGCCTCATCCGTTCCAAGTTCAGGCTGATTGACAGGATATCCGTGATACCGCACCCTCTGACTTTTGACGGCGGCGGAAAAAAGAAGGGCACGACAACGGCCTAGAAGAAGAAAGGAAACAGAAAGTCTTTAACAAATGAGCTGTATCTTTTTTCCGTCGTGAAGTTTCTCTTCGTGTCGCCAGAAGCCCTGAGCCTTGACCTTGCATACCGAATAGTGCAGGAAGGGCACGAGGTAAAGTTCTGCGTGCAGAGCGAGACCGAAAAGGACGTGGGCGATGGCTTTGTGGAAAAGGCCGACAAATGGGAGGACCACGTTTTGTGGGCAGACGTCATAGTGTTTGACGACATTGGCTTTGGAAGGGCCGCAGAGAAGCTGCGCGCAGAAGGCAAGAAGGTAGTGGGCGGGAGCGCCTACACTGACAGGCTTGAAAGCGACAGGGAATTTGGCCAGAACGAGCTTGCCCGGGCCGGCGTCTCGACGCTTCAGGGCCGGACGTTTTCTGACTTTGAGGAGGCGATAAATTTCGTGCAGGCCAACCCGTCGCGGTACGTGATAAAGCCAAGCGGCAAGGCGCAGAACGATAAAGAGCTCCTGTTCGTGGGGCAGGAGGCCGACGGAAACGACGTGATAAACGTCCTTGCGCACTACAAGAAGCACTGGTCAAGCAAGATACGGGTCTTTCAGATCCAGCAGTTTGCCTCCGGAGTCGAAGTTGCAGTCGGCGCGTTCTTCAACGGCAAGGACTTTGTCAAGCCGATAAACGTGAACTTTGAGCACAAGCGGCTGTTTCCCGGCGACATCGGGCCAAGCACGGGCGAGATGGGAACCTTGGTTTTCTGGACGCACCAGAGCAGGATCTTTGGCCTGACGCTTGAAAAGATGAAGCAGCAGCTGGTCGAGTCCGGCTACATCGGCTACATCGACATAAACTGCATCGCAAACGGGACTGCCATCTACCCGCTGGAGTTCACGTCGCGCTTTGGCTACCCGACAATATCGATACACATGGAAGGGATTACAGGCCAGTGGGGCCAGTTCCTCTACTCGATTGCAAGCGGCCAGAGCGTTGAGCTTGAGGCAAAGAAGGGCTTTCAGATCGGGGTGGTGATCGCCGTGCCTCCGTTTCCATTTACAGACGACAAGACGTTTCGCAAGTTTTCCGAAGACGCGACCGTGCTGTTCAAACAGCCGGACATGGCCGGCGTGCACCTTGGCGAGATAAAAAAGGATGGAAGCGACTGGCGTATTGCAGGGCGCTCCGGTTATGCGCTTGTGGTGACAGGATCTGGCATAACAACGGAAGAGGCGCGCAGGCAGGCGTATAGCAGAGTTGCAAACATCATGATACCAAACATGTTTTACCGCACTGACATTGGGGCAAAGTGGATAAAGGACAGCGACCTGCTTCTTTCGCTTGGATACCTCTAGGCAAGCGCGCTTATGCCGTCGTTTGTGACGACCATCGTTATGGTCGACCGGATGTCGTCTATCTTGCGCAGTTTTGACGATATTATCTCTTTGACCTTGTCCGGGTCGGGGGCTTCTATCTTGACCAGTATGTCATAGACCCCGCGAACCTTGTAGACTTCTTTTACTCCCTCTATCTTGCGCAGCTCTTCTGCAACGTGGCCGTCGGTTCCAAGGCTGGTGTTGACCAGAACAATGACTTTGCGCACAATTATCATAACACAGTCCAAGGATTTAAACTCCCTCTGCGAATCTATACCAAGATTCTATACTTGTATAATGTACTCAAAACATACTTTTCCATTTCTGGAGTAGAGACTTGTACTTGAAAGTACTACCATATAGTCTTGCTTCCTTGTGCACTGTTGTTGCATTTCTACGGCAGCTGACTAGGACCTTCTGAGCATTCTTGCCCTCAGGCTTTCTTCAAGCGGACTCCTGTCCATTTTTGCTATTGCCTCGTAGACTTTGCTATCCTTGCCCCCTTTTCGGACTATTAGCTTGTGAATTACGCTTAGGTCCTTTTCAATGGTGACTAGGCCAATGTTGTTGTCTGAAATTATCAGCGGAGACAATGGGGAGCCTGCTGTTCTTACTATTGCCCGCGCCTCGATCCAGTCAATGCGCCGAGCTCCACTATCGCTATTGCTGCCACCACCACCGTCGTCTATCATTGCGTGACCCACACGGACTATTCGCTTGAAGGGAAACAACTGGCGAATCCTGCCCAAGATGTCACTGATAAACGCGATCTTGACCAGGCTCGTAGTCTTTAACGCACTGCTGGTCAATTGCGTCACGTTTATCGTTGTCGCCATGTCCTTGGGGTTTTCTTGCGAAAATGCAATAGCAGCTCTTGTGGTAAATCCAAAATGGACGTCGCCGGACATGATGATGCAGCGCCGCGGCGCAAATTCTCGCGCCAAAAATGAAAGGAACCTTGTACGTACTTTTGTATTTGCATACCATGTCTCTAGGTCAAGCGCATAGATGCTAGTTGCCACTGCCAGCGCCTTTTGCAACGCCTCAAACAGGTAAAAGCCAAGGACGGGCGCGGCAGAGACGATGATGATCGGGTCGCCCTTTTTGTAGCCGGCAAGCTGTGCGACTCTGGAAATTGCCGTCAGACCATCTTTGCCTATCAACTGTGGCGGTCCCCTAAAGCTGTCATAGTGCCTCTGCGTCCTGCTGTCTGTAAAGATTGCAAGCGGCTTGGTCGGCGCACCGAACGTCCAGCCGTGGAAATTCAAGAACAAGTCTTCAAACAACGTCTTTTCTTCTGCCGTTGCGTCGCCGTTTTTTCCAAGGTAATTGGAAATCCTGCCTATAAAGTCGGGGTCATACAGCGAAGGGTCGTTGCCCCATCCCTGAAAGACCCAGTATGCCAAAAGCGCGTTGGCAATGACTTGCTTTCCGCACTTGCTGTATTTTGCATTGTCGTGCCATTCTCTGGTGATGTTCCAATCGTCAGTTACATCGTGATCGTCAAAGATCATGTATGTGGGAATGTTTGCCAGAACCCGTCGCACCGCCGCAAGGTCCCTCCGCGCTTCTTCAAGGTGTTTGATCTGGTCGCGGTACTTTTCTTGCCTGTTGTCCGGGATAGATGCAATATCTGGAAACTCGACCGGCCAGTTCTCTTCGTTCCATGCCAGCATGTACATTGCGGCAAACTCGCCAAAGGCAAGCAGGTGGTTCTCCGCTTGGCCCGAAGTAAATCCTGCATATTTCTCTACCAGCTTTTGCCGCGTTCCTGGTGCAATGTCTGATATTTTTTCATCGACGCCGTCTATGCGCTCTTCCCATCCAAGGAGCGCAACGCCAAATTCTGTCAAGTAACGTGCAAGCGGCACTGCCACATCGTCAGCGTATATCTGATCGCCGGTGAGAAAGAGGGCGCTTGGCCTGTTGCCAATATCTGCAAATGACTTTGATATCACTTTGTCCGCCGCGGCAAAGCAGTCTTCGCCTTTGCCGTGCAGCTTTCTGCACGAACCATGAAGGAGATTCAGAGGGCCCTTGTCATCTCCCTTTATGAAAAAGGTCGGAAGCGAGCTGTCCTGCAAGTAATAGGATATGGAGTTTTCGCCGCTTGCAAGTCCGAGGTCTGCCAACCTTTTGCCGGCAGCGGCTATGCCGTCCTCTACTTCGGTAATAATTTCAAGATCGTATGCCAATAGCGTATCGGTAGGGAAGAAGCTGGCGGCACTACCATGTTGTTCAGGTTGGGGTCGTGCGATTGCAAGGGCCGCGTGGAGACGTTTGCCTAGCCGTAGGGACTTGGTGACTCCAGATCCAATCACCGAAGGCTTCTTTGCATCCTGCTGCAAATCTGAGAACCGGAAAATTTCTGCCTTTACAGTTACGGGCTTACTACAGGCAACCCAGACGCATACCTGATTGACATCCACCCTTCGCAGGATCGGGCCCAGCAGGATCGTTTGAGCGTCTAACCTGCAATTTAGATCCTGCAAAATCGTGCAACCGTGAAAAAGATTACTACACGACAATTTAAGCGCCACAGATTAATCTTCTATATATGCGTCGCAGCAGATGCTACTTGAAAACTTACTAGTCCACGCGGTCATGCTTGCGAAACGCTCCATAGTAGGCAAGCGTGGCTATAGCCAGGGCAACAAGATACCAGTTTGGTATGACAAAACTTCCAAGGTCGATTGCGCCCAGATGCATCGAAGTCCAGTCGGTAAGCTGCATAAGCTTGCCTCCCTTGGGATCGTCTGCAAGGGGCATGAGCCACCTGTTGACAAACCACGCAAAATCCTCGATGAGGATTGCCGCTACCAGATTTGCAACTCCAAGAAGTAGCGCCTTTTTCCTCTTGTGCTTGCCCAGCAGCTTGAACGCCATGTCGTCCCATAGGGCGACAAAACTGATGAGGATGAATATGAAGAGCATGGGAAAGAGGTGGTACTGGTACATGTTGCCGATGATGGGCTTGGTCTCCCTGCTGGCAAGACTTGCTGTTCCTTCGACCTTGCCGTTTGAGATCTGGAGCGCGGGGTCTTTGATGTAGTAATATTCAAGGTGTGCAAAACTGACTGCAAAGACAGCGCAGATTACTGCAGTGGCGATGAACTCGACCTTCCTTGCTCCCAGATGTGCCAGAATGTGCTCGCGGTAAGTCAGGCCAGAATGATCTTGTTGTTCTTCTTCTTTGTCCTTGCGTTTTGATCTAGAGGGGCCTATGTGTGTATTGTAGGCTTGTTTTGGATAAAAGAGTTAAGGGCGGTTTTGTTTCTAAACGCCAGGCTGCAAAAGAATCATCTCGCATCTTGTTGTTATTGTTGCCTGGCCTTGGTGCTGGCTGCAGCTATTATCGTTGTAGTCGTACATGTCATCCCCGGCAGAGTCCTTATCTTGACTATGGTATCGCGCAGGGCCTCTTCAGACTTGGCATCAACCTTTATGATGATGTCGTATATCCCTGATGTCTCGTAAACGGCCGTGGCATTTGAAACACTTTCTAGTTCGCTCTTGGCGGCCTGTACGAGCCTGGATCGCAGTTGGGAAATACAAATGCATACGTCATTTTGGAATATGCACCTAGTGCTACTTTTCCGCCCTGAGCAGGGAATACGCCAGCACTGCTGCTGAAACTACAAGCGACGCGACAAATATTGCAAGGGCCATGTCCACCATCTTGTTCTTTTTCCCTCCTTCTCCTTTTCCTCTTACCTGTCCCTCTGTCCTTCTCCGGGCAACTCTGCATAGACGTCAGGGTACTGCCTTGCAAGCTCGATGTTCAGCTCTAGCACGTTGACATATTCAGGGGCAAAAGCCACCAGGTTTGCCGACCTATTCCTCTCTATGTTGAGCTCTATCATCGTGACGAGGTAATTCTCCGGTATGCCCGTGGCCCGGCTTACGCCCTTTGCCTGCGAGTAGGCGTCGTCAGGGGTTATGTGGGGGTCAACCCCTGACGCTGTCTCTGCCGCAGGGCGGGGGTGGAAAAACTTGGGCGACGAAAATTCCTGCGCAATAAGCCGTGACCCGACCTCCTTTCCATTCAACTCTAGTATGCTCCCATTTGACTGGAAGGGAAGCACGCTCTGTCCTACCGCAACCAGCGCAAGCGGGTACGCTACTCCAGTTACGACCAGCATCAGCACGATCACCCTGATTGCGGGCTTTAGCGTTCCAGACTTGATCTCCATTTCCTCCCTTATCTCATAAAGAGCGACAACAGGATGTCGATCCCCTTGATGGCCGCAAACGGCAGCACCGCCCCGCCTATGCCATAGATGAGCATGTTTCTCACAAACGTCTTTTGCGGGGGCTCCGGCTTGAACCGCGTCCCCTTTAGCGCCAGCGGTATGAGGAGCGGTATGATGATTGCGTTGAATATGAGGGTCGACAGCACCGCCGTCTCGGCGCTGTGCAGCTGCATTATGTTGAGCGCCTGCATCTTGGGGTTGCTCTCCATAAACATGGCCGGCAGCAGCGCAAAGTACTTTGCCACGTCGTTTGCGATGCTGAACGTGGTTATGGCTCCTCTCGTCATGAGCAGCTGCTTGCCGAGCTTGACCACCTTCAGTATCTTTGACGGGTCAGAGTCAAGGTCGACCATGTTGGCAGCCTCCTTTGCAGCCGCAGTCCCGCTGTTCATGGCAAGGCCGACGTCTGCCTTGGCAAGCGCCGGCGCGTCGTTGGTGCCGTCGCCTACCATGCCTATGACGTGACCCCTGCCCTGCTCTTCTTCGACCTTTCTCAGCTTGTCGGTGGGCTTGGCCTCCGCTATCACTTGGTCAACGTTTGCCTCGCGCGCAATGACCTCCGCAGTCAGCCTGTTGTCCCCAGTTATCATGACCGTGCTTATCCCAGTAGCCCTGACCTCGTCGAGCTTTTGCCGGATGTTTTCCTTGAGGTTGTCCTTTAGCGCAACGAGCCCTACGGCCGTCTTGTCAATCATCACGATGAGGGGCGTGCCGCCAGTCTTTGAGACTTCTTGGCACTTCCACTTTAGCTCGGCCTCGTTCAGGTTGTTGCCTGCCGTCGAGAGCATGGCGTCTATTGAACCTTTTAGGATCTTGGCGTTCCTGTTGGTGCGGGAGATCTCTTGCAGCATCGCCGCGACTTTGCAGCCGCTGCTTACCGGGCCGTTGAATGACTTGACTGTTTCCATTTTCTCAAGAGTCGCCCTCTTGCTCGGGATGAGCTCTATTCCGCTGTACCTCGTCTCCGCGCTGAACTCGATTGGCCTTGCAGTGATTATCTTTTCCAAGAGTGGCGGCACGAATTTCTTTGCCTCCGCAAGGTCGATTATGGACTTGCCCTCGTGGGTGGTGTCGTGTATGGATGCCGCAAACGCCGCCTGGCCAATGTCCTCTTCTGTAAAGCCCTGCATCGGCACGAACGCGACCGCGCTCCTGCTTCCTTCGGTGATGGTGCCCGTCTTGTCAAGCACCAGGACGTCGCAGTCGCCAGCAGCCTCTATTCCCTTGCCGGATTTTGCAATGATGTTGTCGCGCCCAAGCCTGGTTATCCCGGCGACTCCGATTGCTGGAAGCAATGCCCCGATGGTGGTGGGCATCAGCGCCACCAAGAGCGCCACGAGCGTCGCAATGTCCACAGGATATCCGAGGAAGCGGGCAAAGAACAGCAGGGTGCCAATTACCATGACAAATATTATCGACAGCCCTGCGAGGAGTATCGTCAGCGCGATTTCGTTCTTTGTCTTGGGCCTCGTCGCGCTTTCTATCAGGCCGACCATCTGGTCAAGAAAACTGCGTCCCATCTCTGACGTGATCTCTATTAGCAGCTTGTCGCTTGCGACCCTTGTCCCTCCAATCACCCTGTCGCCCTTTTCCTTAAAGACGGGGTTTGATTCTCCAGTCATCATCGACTCGTCGACAAACGCCTTGCCCTCGTTCACAAGACCGTCTCTGGGTATGACCTCTCCTGCGTGGACCATGACCTCGTCTCCCGGCTTTAGGATAGTTGAAGTAACCATCGTTTCCTTGTTGTTTGCCCACTTGCGCGCAGGAACTTCTTTTTCCAGGCTCCTAAGCGAGTCGACCCTTGCCCTTGCCTGGGCTTCAGAGAGCGACTCTGAAAACGTCGCAAACCACACCGTGAGGATGAGTATTACCGCGCTCTCTATGTAGAATGTTCTGCTCTGGTTCACGTATTCTTTGGATATGTCCGGAAACACTGCAATCGCCAGGACCAGAAAGAACCCAACTTCAACTGCAAACATCACGGGGCTGTTTTTCGCCAGATAGTAAGGGCTCATTTTTGTGATTGAATCCAGGATCACCCTGCCGCTTACCGCGGATCCCTTTTTTCCACGCGCTTTCTTTTCTGTCCGGATACTGTTGTTTTTGCTCATCACTATTCAACCTCCCATCGAAAACGGCCCTATCGCCAGGAACGGAAAGAACGTCAGCGCAGTCAAAAGAAACGTCATCACGACCAGCACGGCTATGAACAGCGGCCCCTGCGTCTTGATGGGCTCGATGACTTCTTTTCTGTCCTTGACGGTGAACGAGCCTGCGATTGCCAGCATCAGGCCAATCGGGATGTACCTGCCAAGCAGCATCACGATTCCCGTTGAATAGTTCCAAAACGGCGTGTTGGCAGACGTGCCAAAATAGTCCGAGCCGTTGTTTGCAGCAGCCGACGTGTATTCGTAGAGCGTCTGCGTATATCCTGCGGCCGTGACCGCTGTTGTCTGCTGGCCCTGCATCCCAAGCACTCCTTGCGCGTCTCCGCTCACAAGCGATACTGCAGTCGGGATGAGTATCAGCGCAGGATGTATCAGAAAAATAAACACCGCCAGCTTGATGTCATGCGAGCTTATCTTCATGCTCAGGTACTCTGGCGTCTTGCCCACCATCAACCCGACTATGAACAGGGTCAGGACGACATAGACTATCATGGTCATCATGCCTGTTCCGTCCGCGCCGGGGATTGCCTGGACAAACATGCCCAGGAAAAGGCCGGTGACCGCGCTTGGCGACATGCCTGCAAGCGAGGACGCCACGGCTCCTGTGTTTGTGGACAGCGACCCAACGTTGAACAGCACGCTTCCAAAGCTGCCAAACCTGGTTTCAAGAAGTGCCGGCCCGCTTGCCTGCACAAGTGCTATTCCAAGCATCACTCCAAATCCTGCAAGCATTGCTATCAGAATAGAAACGCCTCTTCCCTTCCCGACCAGCTTTGCAAAGGCGATTGGAAATGAAAGCGGTATGACAAGCATCAGGAACGTTTCAAACGGGTGGGCCGAGTTGGCAGAAAAGTAGCCTCCGCCGTTGCTTCCAAGCTGTTTTATGGACAAAAAGGATGCCACGGGGCCCATGACCATCGTCTGCTGGCCGCCCTCCAGCGTGCCAACTGTTGCCGACGAGGATAGCGTCTGCGGCACTCCAAAAACATCAAGAGCAGGGCAGAGACAAACGCCACGGGAAGCAAAAGCGTCACGATGACGCGGATAAAATCGACGTAAAAGTTGCCCAAGCCGAAATTTTTCCTGATGAATGCACGTATGAAAGCAAATGCTGCCGCAATGCCGGACGCCGGCGCGACAAACATCACAAAAGTCATCACTACCATCTGCGAAAACACTGAAAGCTGCTGGTCGCCTGCATAGTGCTGAAGGTCCGTATTTGTGATAAAAGACGCCGCCGTGTGAAAGGCAAGGTCTGGGCTAAGGCCCGCTAGGCCCTGCGACACCGGCAGTACGCCCTGGGTCACCAGCATGACGAACACAAAACCCGCCACTATGGCGTTAGTCACTACAAGGGCAAGGAGGTATTCCTTCCAGCTCATCTGCTGGTCCTTGTCAATTCCGACCATCCTGTAGAATCCGTTTTCAACTCTTGCCAGCGTCTTTTCCAGCGGCCTGCTCTCGTACGTTATCATCCTTGCCATGTACATCCCAAACAGAACCGCCATCGTGACGGTGCTTCCAAGCAGTACGACTAGCTGCACGACTGGATCTGCCAAAATTATTATTGCCTCCTAATCTGGCACTGAAGGGGCATGTCATCAGAATCTGACAGCAAAGAAATTCTGCCCAACTAGATCATCTAAACCGCATCTAGGATGTTGAATATTAAAGGGTTGTGAAAACAAAAATGTGGAAAAGTTTTATTTTTGCTATCTGATATTACAAGAAATTACATGGCATCGAGCTCATGGCAGTAGAGGACTGCCACCTTTGTAGCTCTTATTTTCAAAAAGACATTTTTGCCGGGCCGTTTTTTTGCCATCCTGCTTATAAAGCGTCACGCTCGGTCCTTGCACACACAAGCAAATGCACTATATTTTCAACTTTGGCGCAACAACAAGAATGAATTCTACGATCCTTGCCAGTTTTGAGAAGACTAGCAATTCCAGTTCAGTTCAATGGATTTACTATGGTTCTAGCCAAAAGTGCCGCGGCTAACCGAAAGGGAAAAGTTGCAATTTGCTGTTTTTATTCCAACATCTCATACGGCAAACGAAAATAACATCAAGCTTTTCTGCGTACAAAAAAGAATATTTTGGGTAATCTCAACAATGCACACATATTTTGTGTATTGCTATAGAATAGAGAAATGCAATAGAACCTGGTTCTATCAAAAGGCCAGATTTGCCGGAAAAGGAAACCTATGAGTAATTGCGCCAGGTGTGGTTGCACTTGGTGCACCTGAAAAACTGGGTCGTGGCCTCGTCAGCCGACCTCGTCTGGAGCATCCACCATACCGCCGTGTTGTTGTCACAGGTCGGGCACTGGATGGTTATCGTGGGCAGGTCCTGCTGCTTATTGTCGTCGTCCATCACCTTGAGCGACGCATCTCTACCTGTGACCTGCTTGACTTCTGTCACGCTCTTGCCGTCAGAAGCGCCCTTTTTTGCTTTAAAGCCGCACTTTTGGCAGACAACATCGTCGCCTGACGGCCTTAATCTGGTCTGGCATTCTGGGCAAAAGCGCATATACTGTGAATCCCCTCACACGTTTTTTACTTTAGCGCCGCCTTGACAAGGCCGGCAAGCTCTTTGGAATAATCCGCAGCAGAAACTGCAGCGTCTTGGATGACTTCGGCGGGATCCTTTCTCTTTGTCACGACCCTCATCTTGAAATCCTTGGTGAGTGGGTGCTGGAGCATCACTCCTGCAAAATCAACGCTTTTTTCCTTCAAGAGCTCGTGCTGGACGATGTAGAGGATAGAGATGTCTTCCTCACGCACTTTGAGCTCAAGTTCATTGTCCTTAAAATCGGTGATCTCGGCAAGCATGATACGTAACAGAGAAAGACAACTACTTATTGAGGATATAAATGATACCATGCGGGATATTGTCAAGCTACATCAGCGGCGCAACTCTTGAAAAATCGCACGACACGGTCAAGGCTGACCAGCCGCTCACGTTGAGCCTAAGCTTCAAGATAGACGGGGCCATTCGCGAGGCGTTTTCCCAAAAGAACTGGGAAAAGGCGTACAACAAGCACGACAATGGCTTCCGCATGACCATTGAAGTGGACATAAAGTCTGGCAGAAAGACCGTCATGCCGCTAAAGTTCGTGAGAAAGGCCGCGCTGTTCTGGACCAGAAACCCCAAGATACCGCACAGGATATGGGTGTCAGTCGTCAAGGACGAGACGCCGTTTTACCCGCTATCTGAAGAAGAGGCCAGGTTGCTTTTGTTCGATGTAAACAAGGTGATAGAGCTGTCGGGAACCGAGCTTGCGTCAGGCGCCCACAGGCTGTCGGCCGATATACGCGTATACTGGGGCAAGCACGATTACACGGAACCTGTGGAAATATCGGCCAAGTCAAACGAAGTAGAACTGCGCGCCGTTGCCTAAGATTCGCAGCGTAACAAATTCCATTATATTGTTGCTGCAAGCGGCCAATGTTTATTAGTTGGTTTGGTCATTAATCGTTAGGTTACTAACTAAATGCAAAAGAACATTCAAGCTAACCTTGGATTGACGTTTAAAAACGCCGTTATCATGATGCAGAAGGCGTTTGATTTCGATCTCCGGAAGAACGTGGGGATCAACTGGAGCCAGGCAAAAGTGATCATGACGCTTGCGCAAAAGAATGGGGTGGCACAGAAAGAAATCGCAGACGGCATCTGCATCGAGGCCCCGACGCTCGTCCCGATTATAGACAAGATGGAGCGCGAAGGGCTGGTCGAGAGGAGGCAGGACATGGCCGACCGGAGGAACAACAGGGTATACCTCACTGACAGATCGCGATCGCTCCAGAATGCCATAGACGAGAGCATAGCGCGGGTAAGGAAGGTGGCGTACAAGGGCATAACAAAAGGCGATCTGGAAACCACCATGGAAGTCCTGGAAACGATCACCAAAAACGCCTCCGACTATCTAGAGTCGCAGGCTCCCGTTGCAGAGGTCCAAAAAGCCGCAAGGCAGTGAGATGATTTTTCATGGAAAAAGAAAAAAGCCAAAACCCAGACAAGATCCCGCTTTCTGCGTGGAAGACGCTTGCGATTCTCAGCTCCATCGCCACGATGGTGATGTACGTCGAAACAATGCTCGTGCCGTCGCTTCCGCACATCATGCGCGAGTTCTCGCTCCCCTACAGCATATCGCCGTGGATATTGACCACCTACCTGATAGCCGGCGCGGTGATGACGCCGATTGCAAGCAGCCTTGCCAACCTGCACGGCAAGAAAAAAGTGCTCATGTGCATAATGCTCGTCTATGCCGCAGGCGTGGTAGTCGGCGGGATCACAAACGACTTTTACAGCTTTATCGTGGCGAGGGGTATGCAGGGAGTGGGCATGGCAATGTTCCCACTTGCCTTCAGCATAATAAGAGAGCAGTTCCCAAGGAGCCGGCTTGCCATAGGGCAGGGCATAATCACGTCCATGTTTGCAAGTGGGTCGATACTGGGACTGCTCGTGGGAGCCGGGATTGCAGAGGCGTTTGGATGGAGGATGACGTTCCTTTCAATAGTGCCCATCACGGGCCTCTTGCTCTTTGTCATCATGCGGTCAATACGCGAAGGCCAAGTCCACCCGCAGTGGCGGCAACAGCAGCAAGGCAGCGCCGAGCAGGCCGGACCCAAGCCGTCGCTTGACGTCTATGGCGCAATTGCGCTTGCCATAGTGATAACATCTTTCCTGCTCCTCCTCACGTACATCCGGCCGGACGCCGGCGCCGGAGGCAACAGTAGTAGCAGCATGCCGACGCTGCTTGCGATATCCGGGGTCTGCGCCGCGTCGCTTGCAGCGTTCGTGCTCATAGAGCGCAAGGCCACAAACCCGGTTGTAGACTATCGCCTCTTCAAGAACAAGACGCTGCTCTTTGGAAATGTCATGATAGTGGTCATCGGCTTTTCGATGTTCATGGTGTTCCAGACCATTCCGATACTTGCGGAAAGCCCCAAGCCGATAGGCTTTGGCGCAAACGTCACAGAGGCGGCAACCATACAGCTTCCATTCGCAGTGATCCTGCTGATATTCGGGCCGACCTCCGGGTTTATCGTGTCAAAGATGGGCTCAATACGCCCAGCGATAATCGGGAGCGCCGTCAACGTCCTCGGCTTTGTACTGCTCGCTACGTTCCACTCGATTCCCTGGATGGTGTCCATAAGCCTTGCGATAATCTCCACGGGGCTGTCGCTTGGTAGCGTGGGCATCATGAACATCATACTGCTGAGCACGCCACAGCGCCAGATGGTGTCGTCCCTCGGCAACACCACGCTATTCAGGATAATCGGAAGCTCTGTGGGGCCCGCCGTGGCCGGGGTGCTGATGCAGACCCACCTTGTGGCCGCAGACGGGGTTTCCGGCACGTTCCCCGCGCCAGAGACCTACACGATGATATTTGTCGGTGCCGCGGTCATGGCGGTTCTGTCGGTAGTGATATCGGTGCTTTTGAGAAAAGAGCTGCCGGTTTCGCTGCGCGCCATCTGACAGGATCCATGTGGATTTATAAGATAAAGGCACGAATATTGCCTCATGATGCAGGGCGAGGTTCCCGGCAGGGACGCAGAGCTTGGCGTTGCACTGCCAAACGGCAGGGTGAGGTGCACGGCTTGCGCCCGCTACTGTGAGATACCCGAGGGAAAGACCGGCCTGTGCGGCGTCCGGGGAGTGGTCGACAACAAGCTGCGGCTGTTTGTGTACGGCCGGGTGATAGCCGGCAATGTCGACCCGATAGAGAAAAAGCCCGTCACTCATTACCAGCCAGGTTCGTCGATATTTTCCATTGCGACAACCGGCTGTAACTGGTTATGCCAGTACTGCCAGAACTATGACATTTCGCAGCGAAGAAAGGTGGAGGGGACGGAAATGACACCCGAGCAGGTAGTACAGGCTGCAGAGACGCAGGGCGCGCAGGGCATGGCCTACACATACAACGAGCCGTCAATATTTATCGAGTTTGCCCGCGACTGCGGCATTGAGGCACACAAGCGGGGCATATTCAACATCTTTGTGTCAAACGGCTACGACACGCCCGAGTCCGTGAATGAAATGTCCAAGTTCCTTGACTGCATCACCGTCGATTTCAAGGGCTCCGGCAAGCAAGAATTTGTCAGGCGTTACATCGGCATACCAAGCGCCGACCCGATATTTCAGACGCTCAAAGAGATAAAGAGCAAGACGAAAATCCACGTCGAAGTGACGGACCTTATAGTGCCCAAGGTGGGCGACGACTTGGAGCAGGCAAAAAAGCTGTGCAGGTTCGTACACGACGAGCTTGGGCCTGACACGCCAATTCACTTCCTGCGCTTCCACCCTGACTACAAGATGATGGAGTTTGGGCTGACGCCGGTAGAGACCCTTGAAAAGCACTACCAGGTTGCAAAAAATGAAGGCCTGACGTACGCATACCTTGGAAACGTGCCCGGGCATCCTCTTGAGGACACGTACTGCCCCGGCTGCAATTCAGTTGCAATAGGGCGCTATGGCTTTAACGTCGATGAATGGAACCTTGACGCCGACAACCGCTGCAAGACCTGCGGCTGCAAGCTTCCAATAGTAGGCACCCTGCACAAGCAAAAACGACGCTTCCAGTTTGTAGTATAGGTTAAAATTGCGCTTGCCGCCCGCAGTCTGCGGGGTCGTTGTCTAGCTTGGTTAGGATGCCAGCCTTGGGCGCTGGAGGTCGCTGGTTCGAATCCGGCCGACCCCACTCTCTCATTAATTCATCGTTACCAAGGTTGCTAACTATGCTAGCCAATAGGTCTACCTTTGTATTTAAAGAGGTCAACCTTTGGTCTACCTTCGCGCTGGCGGTCGCATCGCTAACTACAGCCACTTTGGCCCTTGCAAAGTCACGCAGAAATTGGCCTAAAGTCGAGTAGCCAGACTGCTCTAGTAGTCGATTTAATGCTATTAGGTCAGTCTGTGACAGCTTGGCGCTAATTACTGGCATTTGTCAATTACCCTCGCTAATTCTGACTTGGCTTTGGCCTTGTCAATGTCGCCGGCCAGGTATCTCTCAATGACGCTACGAGCATACGGTAAGGCTGTGACTGCCCTAGCCTTGATCAAATTAGGGTCTTTAGCATCAATGTCTTTGACATTACCAAGTAACCGCCATTTCTGCTTGCCTGCGACTCTGGTGATGTGGTAAAGGTATTCTTGTTGGCCTAACTTCTTGACGGTGTACGCACCTTTGGCCTTTGTCTCTTGATGCATGATTAAGTCATCGGCGGCAAAGCCTTTAGATGACTTTGCAGTCTTGGGCTTGTGCGCGCCTGTGTCACGCTTACGCATGGTCAACCTTACTAAAGTTAGTATTTAAGATTTACTAGGCACAGTAATGAAGTCGTCAACTTTCGTCTTGTAGACCTTTGCAAAGTTAACGACGAAAGTCGTCGGCGGGCTAAATTTAAGAAAGATGGCCTTAGACATGAAATTTACACGTGATTAAAGACCAGCACTGCTAATTTCGACTTGAAATTTGTAGGTAGGGGGGTAGTCATCGACGCCAAGCGACAAATGCTTTCGGCAATTTCGCGGCTTTGTACGACCTACAGTCTGTTAGGCTGTAGACTTGAATGTCGTTACAACGCAAATCGGTAGCGTCATTTGACAATGACTAGACTATCATACCCTTGCAGATTTGTCGAGTTGTCTAATTGGCTTTCACGTTCAATCTGAAAGAACAAGACAAATACGGCAAGCGTCGAATTTGTCTGATTCTTGCCGCTTGAGCACAAATTACAATTAGACAACTAGACAAATTGATAGGGGTCTGCTCATACGATAGTGTGCACTTTCAATACCATGCTAGAACATGAATGCAGCCTCACGGCGTCGCCTCACTTCGCATGGCTTCGTTCGGCGATTGCTTAGGTAAATACTAGGCTATGTTAGATGCGACATAGGCTAACGCAATCGCCTTACTTCGCATTTGTGATGACCTCATTAGGCTATTTCGGGCGGGCTGGTGCGTGGTTGTGTGTGCGTGTGCGTCTTATTGTAGGGTCTGGCCGGCACATGCTATACCCTGTGCGCTTTAACATAGACTTGCTATGTCTGAGTAGACTTTGACAGTTCTATGACAAATTAGACTTCGGCACTTTAAGTATGTCAATCTCTGCAAAGAATCGTCTTCGCATGACAGCTAACATCTCTACCGCATGGTCACTGGTGAATACGTCTTCTGACTTGCCAGTAAAGTACAACAACCGTATTACCGTCGCAAATGCACAACCTAAGACGAAATCACGCCCGTTAGTTATCTTCATAGTGTCTTTGCCTATTTGGCTGGTAGCCAGCTCAGTATAGACCGGTGCAAGTGATACTGCTGTGTCTATCGCTTTGTCTAACTTGCCGCGGTCAGAATCGCTAAGGGTCATTTGGCTAGTCTATGCGAGCTTTCACTTAAGGTCTTTCATTATGTTAATCGAGTCAGGCCGTACTTGCTTAGAGAATACAGAAAGTCGGCCACATCGTCTATCTTGTTAATCTCATCGTAGGGCCAGCTATACGCAGGGCTTGGTAGTCGTTTATTGATACGGCTCTTGTCGTTGGCACTGTTACCTTTGACCCAACCCTTAACTTCAAATACATAGTCGTTTGAAGTCGCACTAAGAGCCAGTATTACATCAGGTATTTCGTTGCGCTTTGCCCAGCGTTTGTACTGTGATTCATTAATTAGCAAGTCGTTGCAGTCAGCAGGCCCCGTCTTTACTTCGACCTTTAGGCCACTCGGGTAAAGTATGAAATCTGGCCCTAGCTTGTCTTCGGGTAGGTATAGCAACTGATGATCAAAGTTGTACCAAATCTTATGCTGATTTAAGACAGATAGAATGGCCATTTCACCCTTGATACCGCGTACTTTGTTTGCCAAATCGCGTTTAGGGTCTTTGGCTTTGTAATAACCGCCGCCTCGCTTGTCGAACCGTGCACTTTCAACTTTAGCAATGGCTTGATAGGCATTGTCTGCATCACTATCGATTTCTATAAGCCGACCAACGTAATTCTGTGCATCGTTTGGCGATACTTGTAGTAATTGTTCAATGGTCGATGAGGTCATCAGTAAACGATGCTGTGACTGGCGAACGTCTTGTAGCTCTGGCCTAATGTGCTCTATTTCTCGCTTTGATTTGGTCTTCTTTCGTGCTTTCACTATTACAAATTAATAGCAGTAATCTCTATTTAAGTATTACTAACGTTAGTAACTACATTGAATTAGCATAACCATGCGAAATAGTGTCACTATCTGAAATACCTCATAGATTTGTCTAGTTGTCTAAATGCCGCCACTGTCACCAGCAATGCATTTACGACATACGTGAAACGTGTTTGTCTTCATGTCTAATTGTCTATTACTCAAAGTAGCATGGCATAAGTCATGCCGGCAGCCCATTTAACAGCGCGCCTATTCTTGCCACGATGGCAGCCCCTGCGGCCACGCCCTCAAGAATGTTCTTTGCGGTCACAAGACACTCTTTGATTCTTTGACTCTTTGGTTTCGACGATTGCGCCTGCAAGGCCAATGTTTCAATTTCTGTATTTAATTCGCCTTTCTGCTCGGGCGTCAAGTCTGCAGTACTGGCCGTCTCTCTTAACATCGAAATAATGTCACGTAGCTCGACTAACTGCTCTTGGCTAATGCCAGAAGATTGAGTCAAAGTAGCGGTCTGACTAGAGTTAGCCCCACTTGCCTGAATTTGCGAGTTATTCATCTGGCCTACGTGAATAATGTTTACTGTGGCCAACGGTGCAAAGTGTTCTGTCGGTTGCTCTGGGTGCTCTAGGGCTTCTTCGACTTCTTTAATGCCAAAGTGTGTTATGCCTATGTTGCCACCAATACCCGTACCCGTGATTAGCCCTTCGCCTGTAAGGTATTGTACTATAATGTGGGTCAGTTCACTATGGCCTTCACCAAAGCCAAGCTCTTGGCCGACCTGCCACATGTTTACAGACGTGTGTTCATTGCCACACGTCAGCTCGTAAACTCGATGCATGAATTGTAGACGTTTCTTCTTCATTTCTGTTATAGAATACAAATCAAGTACATTATGCTCTGTTTCTACTTAACCTTTACGAACGACATCAACCGTAATCGAATCTACAATGTTACAATAAACCCGCATGTAATTTGCATCGTTTGACTGACCTGACTTTGTATCTTATGCTAGCTCTTTCTTCAGCTCTGGCAGCAGTCGAAGTATGCGCTTGGCTTGTTTGTCAAAGTCTGGCCGGTAATAGTGCTTACCAAAGATGCTAGCCGGCGTACGGCCCTGCAACAGGTCTATAAATTCAGTCTCTATACCATGCTGTCGTAGGTAGGTCGCAAAGACCTTGCGACAGTATCGCATAGGCATTGGTATCTTACGGCGCTTTAGGTACGACCGTATGCTATGGTAACTATCACTCGATTGCTTTGCCAATGTTAGTAAATCGTCGTCTACTAGCGAGATGTATGCCTTCTTGCTTCGGCGAATGAATAGGTCTTTGTGCCTGTAGTGCTCTAGTATGCCGCGCTCTTCATTGTAATAGTCTTTAGTGGCTTGCTTGATCAGGCCAATGGCTTTGCACGATTCGTCGGCTCGTAGGCCCAGCATGGTAGCGACGACAAGAGTATTAGCACAGTCGGCGGGTAATACCTTGATTGCCTGCTTAATACGGTCTAGCATCTCGTTAATGTCTTCTTTCTCAAAGAAATTGAAATTGTCGTCAGTGTGCCGCCAGTGTAGCGCATGATTCTTGATGATTCTTTGCCATGTCTCATAGCAACCGTTGAACTTTGCCAAGTGCGACAGTGCGCGCATGGTCTGCCTTTGCATGTCGTGCGACATCGCGAGTAATTCGCTAGCGTTACAACTGGTCAATACGTGCTGGTACTTGTTAGCGCGGGCGTGTAGGTAAGTAATGTCTTTGTCGCTTGTCAGCACCTTTCGCAAATAAGCATCAAAGCCGTCTAAAGTAATGGCAATGGCCGGCCTTGTCGCTTGTTCGACGTCGTAATTGCTGTGCAAGGCCTTGGGCGCTGGAGGTCGCTGGTTCGAATCCGGCCGACCCCATTGATGTATCTGATGAAAAACTCGAAGATTTGTGGGCGTATTTTGTCAAGAGGCAGACGTATATGACAGAAGGCTCGACATCTGCTGGCACTTATTGTGCTCCAGAGATTTCCTAACGGAAAGGCGGTTACGCCTGCGCGTTTGTGAGAGATGAGCTATTAAAGTATTTTCAAAGTGAAAACCACGAATTCATGGTTGCAATGAATCAACAGCAGCCGGCTCCAAATAATATGGTGAGATACAGCAGCAGGTAAGCAATTTGTCGCAGGATCTTTTCAAGCTGCGGAGCAAGTATTGAAAACCCTGCAAAAGAAGGAATTACTGCTAATCTCTATTTCATGACTGGCCGAAAACCACCAGTGTGCCACCCCAAGCATATAACCAGCCTTCAGTGTTGCAACCGCCAAGCCTAGTTACCGGTATCAGCGTTAGAGAATGTTTGCCTTGGGAGATATCTTCCAGAGTTATGACCCCTGTACTAAGTGGAATGGGCGGAGATCTGCCTTCATAGCCTAACCAGTGGGTTACACCTACAGTTTCGCCATCGACTTTTACCACGACTCGAATATCTGCACAATGAAAAGCTGATGGAGTGGCATCGTCAGAAACGTCATCGAAGAATTGGAATTGCAATGTCTGTGTCTCATTTACATATACAGTGTTTGTCACTGCCAAAGACGTTGGAGAAGGTCCTTCAGATTGGCTGCCTCCACTTTTTGTAAATTGAATGACTTTCTGTGCATGAATTTCGTCAATACTTGCTGGGCAACATAGTGCTGCTATACTATCTTCCAAGCTGACTCCAGGTTGCTGGCCAATCAAAATAGGAACATCAGAAGAAGCATCTTCTACTGCTGCCGTCGTCATTGTTGTTGCGGCATTGGCATTCCTTTCAATCAGGAATGCAGGAGCCAGTAGTTGCAGTATCGGTATGCCTGCAGAAGACAAGAACAGTGAAGCACTTAGTATTGCCACTGTTGCAATCAATAGAGCCGTGATCATCTTCTGGCTTGAATAAGCTTTCTTGGAGTTGCCAGGCATATCGTAATTGCGGTAAGCTGAGTATAAGCATTGTTGACTATTGATCGGCAAGTAAGTGATGACTCTACTCTTTCTGCTTTGAACAGAGTTGGTTAGTCATAACATTGCGTTGTTACTGAGATGGACAAACTGTTCAGTGCTCTGCCGCTATCGTTGTACAAGCTTTTTCTTAATGTTCTTCTCTCTTCTTCTTTTTTCTCTGCTGCTATCCAGATTCAGAGTGCCCTTCGTGCGCTTCTGGGCTGTGCCCTCTTTTTGCCCTTGTTGCAAACAGCACCCCTACAAGGAACACAAAGATGCCTATGGTGATGGCGTACGTGCTCATTGCGTCGGCCATGCTGTTAGGTCAGGCGAATGTCGAAGATAAAGTTGTCGATAAGCGACGAATCTGGAATACTGGAAAGCGTTCGCTAGAACATATAAAAATGAAAAGAAAAGGAAAAAGGGGAGGTTTAGTCCCACTTGCTCCACGCGGCCATCCATCTGTATGTCCACGTGTTAAGTTTTGCACCCAACGCAGTCATGGGTACTGTTAGCACTGCACTAGCGCCAGAACCTAGCGCCACAGGCGAGTTGTAAAACTTACCTACCTGAGGCTCTATAGGCGTCATGTATGCAGGCAGCGTCGGTCTCGGATACTTGAAGGCTACCTCAAGCGGGTCCCTGATGAGCAACAGGTTGACCATGTTGAACAGCGGAAGTGATAGGCCAACCAGCGTGCCGCCGATGATGATGACAGCGTGCTTGTTGCGTCTTGTCGCCCAGTACGTGAGGTCCAACAGCATTGCCGATGGGATCCACACTGGCACCACGATGAAGTCGTATGGATAGCCAAGTGCAAACCATGCACCCTTTGCAACCCATGTGTAGATAGTCATGATTGTGGCGTAGTATGTGGCCGTGCCCGGAACGCCTGTGAACAACATGTAGTATACCGCACCCACAGCGAGCATCGTCGACTGTGACACGGAGAATACTACGAAGGATGTCCACATCCAGTCTGTGTAGAAGATGTAGTCTCCTGCGTTGATGGTTAGCAGCGTGCTGTTGACAGCAACGACTACTATGAATAGGTAGTGCGTTGTACGTCTAAGCCAGACCATTGGAAACCATGACAGAATGCTTGTATTTAAGATTTACCGTTGCCAAAAATCTTGTGCGAAATCCGCACATATACCTTGATTTGTAGAAAACATGACACGAATAAAGCCTACCGTACAGGGGGGGGGGGGTAACGAAAAAGAAAAAGAGAAAAAAGGCTTTTCTTAAGCCCTTACCGTCTTCTCGCCCGTGATCTTCATGATGAAGAAGAATCCGAGGGCCTCGATTACGGTCAGAACGGACAGTGCGTATAATCCGCTAGGCAACGGGTATGCCCATGGGTAGACTGTGACGCCTACGTAAACACCGCCCGCAGTTGCAGCCCAGCACAGCGCAAAGCCCAGAATGTAAATTCCCTTCATGTTTTCGACTCTGCGGCCGATCATGCGTTCGATGTCGTCACGGCTTTCGCCGCCGCCTCCACCGCTACCACCCTTACGTCCACCACTTCCATATCCCTTTGGTAGAGTCATTCTGCTGTACAGATAGAGCATGCCTTTTTAAATTTTGCTGTCCACGGGTACGATAGGCATTTGCCTTCGCGGATTTCGCACGTAAAGAGAAAAAGATGAAAAAAGGAAAAGGAGGAGGGGAGGAGAGGTTGGTTGTTATGTTTGGCACTAGAGTGCGCTATTTCTTCCGCCAAACATGCCTCCAATGCCTATGCCCTTGAATCTGGTCATGGCTACGATAAATGCGACTGCAATCGCGGCAATTATCGCTGCGCTTACTGGAAACTCGGGCACGACGACTACGCCAAAGTCGGCTTCCTCCGTGAACGCGCCAGTGTTGACCCCGCTCACTGAATGAAGGACTATGCTGATGCTGACCGGCCCTCCGTTGCCCATCTTGACCGTCTGGACTCCTGTCGAACTTTCGCCGGTAAAGGCATTCTTTTTGTCGTAGATGACCTTTCCGCCTTTCTCCGTCACCGTAAAGTCGTAGTTGACCCTCTCTAGCTTTTGCCCGTTATTGTCTGCAAAGTCGACAGTGAATGTCGTGTTGCCGTTTGGCTGGATTTCTACCGGGTTCCAGCTGAGAGTCACGTCATAGGTTCCGCGTGCTGTAGATTGTCTGAGCGGAGGCTGGGGGATCTCTTCGACCGACTTTGGAACTGGCGGCTGGCCTGTACCGGTGGCGAGCAAATCAAACTTGAACTGAATTGGCGGCTTGCCCGATGCCACTTCGACAAATGTCTCTGCCTTGATGGGGAACGGGAATTCGTTCTCTATCCATATTTTGTTGTCTACGCCCTTGTGCCATCCGACAACTGTAGTGTCAAACGTGCCTGCTGGCACCGTGACCTTTTGCTGCCCTTGCGGCTTGAGTTCTTCTCCGCCTATTGCGGCAATCTTGCCCCACGAGCCGGCTTTGAGAGAAAGTGGCGCCGACACAGATGTGAACGCTTCGAGCCACTGGAGTGAGCGGCCATAGGCTCCGACAAACGGCCTCATGTCGTCGGGCACTTGTGACCCTCCACCGAGAGCCGCAAGGTTATCGCCAAGCCTCAATGTCCCGTTGTAGACGTTGCCTTGGTATTCAACAAACGTCGGTGCTATCCATGCACCGCGATCGTCCTTGCCCTTGAAGTATATTGTCATGTCAAACGGTGCATCATTGTTGGTGTCATATTCCTGTATTCTGTATTTTACATACGTGTCCTGTTTGGCGCCTTCGCCTACGTACCAGAGGTCGTCGGCCGCGTAAGCGCTCTTGACGCTCATAACACTGGCCAGGACTCCGAAAACCAGTACAGCAGCTATCGCCGAGAAGGCGAAATACCTGGACTCCATTATAATGGAAGTAAAATTTGCGACCTGATAAATGTTTATTTTCCGCCTACAATTTTTCTGCTGCAAAAAAGCGGCAGCAGCGACGACGATAAGCAAATAAGTGGAACACTTGCACCTACATGCAGCAAAGACATATGTGCAAATGCGCCAAGGTCACGTTCTATGAAGTAGAGTTCAAGCTTTCGGGGATGAAGGTCATCCCGACGCACAAGAACTGCGGCGAGGGGCTGAACGACGACCAGTTCAACTCGTTTGAGAAAGAACTCGTGAAGTACTGGGGCTTTGAGCAAAAGTAGCTTCTTCTCTATTTATATTTGAAATTCTGTCAGTGTTTAAATGCTCCAAGGGTTGTCTCTGGCTCATATACGCCAACTTTATTAATGCCGGAGCAAATTGCGTCTTTGGTGGTTTTGAGTGACCAAAATGTATAGCGTAACGATTGAAACGACAGGCGTGGATGCAGCTGAAGCCAAGGACTGGGCAAACGAGCTCGCAAACGTGTATGCCGATATGGCAGTTTCGGACGTAAACGTCTCTGGCAACAAGATCTCATTCAAGGCCGGCATGACTGGCATGGATGACACCGAGCCGGACGACATCAAGATGAAACTTGATGAGTACGTCACGATGCACGAGGCATTCGGCGTCAAAAAGATCGACATCCGTTAGGCCAATTACGGCCTTTTTTCTTGTTTTCATTCTCTATTGATGCATACAAATCATAACCGATTGTTACTAATACAGAAATAGAAATTTTGCAAAGTGTGGGGGTATCAACACATGACTTGCAAGGGTATATGCATACGTCACAAGGCTCAAAAGCCAGTCGGCTCGGGCAGGTACGCCAGCGGCCAAAAGAGGTGCCAGATCTGCGAGATATTCATCAAGTGGGATGGACTCTGGTGTCCGTGCTGTGGGTACAGGCTGAGGACAAAGCCAAGGAACTTGAAGTACAAGGCAAAGCTGCGGGCCAAGGCCGCCAAGATGGTCGACGAAGCGCCGCCGGTCCTGACCGTTAGGAGAAAGTAGTAGTATCATCAACCGTAGTCTTTAGGCCACTTTTTGCGGCCAAGGACAAGCTCTTCCGCAACTTCTCTAGCCGTTGCTCATCGCTAGATAGGTCCATTGCGAGCTGGACAAGCTTGGCATAGCGCCTGAAAAACGCGTCGTTTCTTGTAGCCAGGTTTTCCGCCGCTACCCTGCCTGCATAGTAGTAGCAGTCGGCAAGCATACTCTTTTCTAGCAGGTGCTCTACCTTGACACGAACAAGCTCTTTGTCATAGTCTTTGGATTTCAGCTCCATCATTGCTTCTGTTGACCTTGCTATGGCCGGCCTCGTGGCACGCTCTATCCCGATGCATTCAAGCGCGGCCTGCACTCCGTCTGCCGCATCCGCGGGCAAGTCGGCCTGCCTTGCCTGCGCAAGCTCGTGCAAGGGCATGGGCCGCGCGCCGAAAATCGCAAGGGTGCCTGCAACAAGGTGGTAGGAAGCCATCTTGAGCCACATGGCGCCCGCTACCTGTTGCTGCTCATCATCCTTCTTTTTGGCAATAAGCTTGAACTTTTGCTGGCAGAAAAGCGAGCTTACAAGCGCCTTTCTGCCCGACGCAAAGAGGGCTTTTTTGAACTTCTCATCTTTTTCATCCGCGATGCCTTTTAGAGTCGACGAAATGGAAAACGCCTTGGAGTCTTTGATTATTGACATGTCTCTCAGGGCAACGAGATGATCCTTGGGCCGGCTGATGTGCACAAGCTCTATAATGTGGCCGTCAACCTTTTCCAGCCGGTTCTCGCCCTGCCCAAACACCGCAATGTCGTACTCGCAGCAAGGGTGGGACATTTCGCCAGCAGCCCTGCAACCCATCAGGCCTGTCGGATGGGGCAGCCCTGCTACATAATCCCTGACCGCCTTGGGCACCAACACCATGCCAAGGGCCGGCACGAGCATTAAAGCTTATACGGACGACAGGATGAAATCTGTCTGCACAACAGCATGAAGAAGAAAAAGACTAGCAACACCAGCAAAAGTAGTAGTAATAATAGTGGTAGTGCGATTTCATCGCTTGCAGGCAAGATAAAGTCCGGCAACGTGAAAATCGCTGTCTATGGGCTTGGACACGTTGGCTCGCCGATAGCATCCGTTTGGCTCAGGTTTGGCGCCCACGTTATAGGAGTTGACAAGTCGCCTTCCGTCCTTGAAAGCGCCAGAAAGGGCAAGACGCACGTGCCAGAGCCCGGAGTAAACGAGGCATTTGCAAAGGGGCTCAAGCAAAAGCGCTTTTTCGTTTACGATGATCCTGTCAAGGCGTCGCAGGACTCGCAGGTCAAGATGATCTGCGTGCCGGTGCTCACAGTCGGCCAGTCGCTTTCTGCCGACCTTGGCGCAGTCAAGCAGGTCGCCTCGTCCGTGGGAAAGGGGCTCAAAAAGGGCGACCTTGTGGTCCTAAATCCAAGCGTGCCTCCTGGCACTTCTGAAGATGTTGTCATCCCGATACTTGAAAAGGAAAACAGCGGCGGGCTCAAGGCCGAGCGCGACTTTTTCATGGTCTACAGCCCGGAGCGCATCTACGAAGGCAGGGCGATTGAGGATATCGAGGAGCGCTATCCTGCAATAGTGTCCGGCGCCGGGCCAAAAAGCGTCGAGGCCGGATCAAAGCTGTTCTCGCTCGTGTTCAAGCGCGGCGTGATAACAATGACAAACATGCGCACAGCCGAGGCCGAGAAACTGCTTGAAGGCGTGTACAGGGACGTCAACATTGCGCTTGCAAACGAGATGGCGCGCTTTTGCGAAAAGGTGGGAGTCGACTTTTGGGAGGCAAGGGAAGGGGCAAACTCGCAGCCGTTCTGCCACATCCACAAGCCCGGAGTAGGAGTAGGCGGAGCCTGCATACCCGTCTACCCTCAGTTCATACTGCACACGGCTGATATTGCAAAAGCCGAGTGCAACATCACCAGACTTGGGAGAAACGTCAACGACTCGATGCCGGCGTACTGCGTCTCGCAGGCGCTAGGCCTCCTTGACGGAATTGCGCCGGCGCAATGCAAGGTGGCAGTCCTTGGACTTGCGTTTCGCGGGGGAGTGTCTGACACGAGGCTTTCGCCAACCTACCGCGTTATCGACGAATTGAAAAACGCCAGCGTCGCGGAAATCCGCGTCCACGACCCGATGGTGAAAAGCGACCCGGCGCTTGCGGCAGACATCAAACTAACGCAGGACCTGCGGGCCGCGCTAAAGGGCGCCGACCTAGTGTTGCTTGCCACCGACCACAAGGAGTACCAGAAACTGTCAAAGCGCGATACAGGCGACGCAGCGGTGTACGACGGCCGCGGCATGCTCGATGGAACGAAATTCGCCGGCAGGTTTGCGTCGATAGGCAGAAAGAAAGAGGTCGCCTCCTAGCCAAGCGCAAAAAATATTTTTTGATGCTCCCGCCCGCGAGAACTGGCGCACACAAGCTGACGTTCGCATGGGCTGGTGAAAAACAGCATCGGAAAAACCCTAGTTAGGTTTAATACCGCCCAAGCGACGTTTTTCTTCCTGCTTGGCCAAGAGCAAGAACCTTGATCTTTTGCTTACCGTAGAATGGAAAGACAACGCCGTTGTCATGATCGACCAGACAAAGCTCCCAAACAAGCTGGCCTATGTAAAATGCACCGACTACCACCAAGTCGCAGACGCGATAAAAAAGCTGGTGGTGAGAGGTGCGCCCGCAATAGGCGTAAGTGCCGCACTGGGGCTTGCACTTGCCGCGCAAAACAGCAAGGCCAAGACGCTTTCAGAACTCATGACCGACCTTGACACCGCTTTCAAGGAGCTGAGAGCGACGCGCCCGACTGCTGTCAACCTGTTCTGGGCGCTAGAGCGCGTTATGGGCAAAGCCAAGCGCGCCAAGACGCTGGAAGACGCGAGAAACATCGTGCTTGCCGAGGCGCAAAAAATGTGGCAAGAAGACGTCAAGGCCAACAGGGAGATGGGCGCAAACGGTGCAAGGCTGTTCCAGGACGGCGACGTGGTGCTGACGCACTGCAACGCCGGCTCGCTTGCAACAGTGGCTTATGGCACTGCGCTTGGCGTAATAAGGGCGGCAAGGGAGTCGGGCAAGCGCCTGAGCGTGATAGCGACCGAGACGAGGCCGGTCATGCAGGGAGCAAGGCTTACCGCGTTTGAGCTGCAGCATGACGGGGTCGACGTCAGCCTGATACCTGACACGGCGGTGGGCCACATGATGGCAAGGGGCGCGATAAAGCGCGTCATTGTCGGCGCCGACAGGGTCCTGCGGACGGGCCATGTCTTTAACAAGATAGGGACCTATCAGGTGGCAATACTTGCAAGCAGACACAAGGTGCCGTTCTACGTCGCAGCCCCCCTTTCGACTTTTGACTTTGAGAGCGACCCAAAAGACGTCGTGATAGAGGAGCGCTCTGTCGACGAGGTGGTAAAGGTGGGCAAAAAGAGGGTCGCGCCAAAGGGCGTCAGGATATTCAACCCCGCGTTTGACATGACACCTCCAGAGCTTATCACCGGCATCATCACCGAAAGGGGCGTGCTAAAGCCGCCGTTTGAAAAGAACCTGAAGGCGCTTTTGGGCTAGTGCGACAAGTATTTATCGTGTGGCAGACAAGTACCCGCTGCCAATAATATATGTCCGCAGCCGCACCACAGCAGGTCACCAAAGATCAGGTTTACGGCGCACTAAAAAAGTGCATGGACCCAGAGATCCCGGTAAACGTAGTGGACCTTGGGCTCATTTATGGGGTCAACATAGCTGACGGCAGAAACGTCGACATCAAGATGACCATGACCACGCGCGGCTGCCCGCTCCATGACACTCTCGTAAGTGACGTCAAGCGCTACGTGGGCAAGGTGCCTGGAATCGGCAACATCAACGTCGAGATAGTGTGGGACCCGCCCTGGAGCCTTGACAAGATGAACCCGCAGGTGCGAGAGCAGCTTGGATTTGGCAAGCCAAAACTGCGCTTCCAGATTGACTATGAAAAGGCCAAGCCCATGAAGGTGGGCCGGTACACCAAGCAGGAGGATGGCTCGATGATACTTGCAAACGACAAGGACCAGGGGTTCATGGTAAACGAAGCAATAGTCGAATTCTGGAACACGTGCGATGGCACAAAAACGATAAACCAGCTGACCGACCAGTTCTCTGCCAAGCTGGGAATGCCCCGGCAGCAGGTAGAGCAGGAAGTCGTGCAACTTGTGCAGCAGCTTCTTGAAGCAGAGCTTTTGAAGGCGTAACATGTCTGAGGATCTGTCTCTAGTCCCACCACATACAAGGACCATAGTGGAACTTGGGTCAGGCGACTGCCGGCTTTTGGAGACGCTTGCAGAAAAAGACCCGCAGACCGTGTACATCGGGATAGAGCTTGACAGCGAGCAGTGCAGGCAGGCCAAGTCGCGAGTCAACCTGCAGAACGTGTTTGTCATGCAGGGCTCTTTTGAAGACATTGTCCCGCGCCTGCCTGACGACTCGGTCGACGGCTTTATCGCTGTCCTGCCAGACCCTGCGTTCATTGACGAAAAAAAGGAGGACAAGTGGAAGCCGCTCTATAGGGCGGTGTATACAAAGCTAAAGAGGCCCGGCGCGTTCCGGCTCGTGACGGAAATCACGGACGAGATCCTGCAGCCAGTCTCCAACGAGGCGTTTGACAGGTGGTCGATATGGCTTGTCTCTGCGTTTCGCTCTGTCGGGTTCAAGGTGGCAGGCATGACAGAGGGCGCGCCTATAGAGTATTCGTCAAGGTGCCTTGACCAGTTCCGGGGCGACCCGGAGCGGATTCGCATTGCGACTCTGGACTTTGTCAAGGAATAGCTAGTACTCGCTGCCGTTTCCCATTATCTCCAAAAAGCCCTTCATCTTCCAGTACGTGTCTAGGAACTCCGATCCCCTCGGGGTTATGCTGTACCTCATGCCTTCGTCGTCGGCCACTTTTCTGGCAAGGCCAAAAGAACACAGATCGCTGACCATGACGTTGAGCCTGTCAAGGGGGACGCCAACGCCGTACGATATCCTTGTTATCCTGTCTGTGCCAAGCCTTATGACTTCAAGTATCGTTGCATAGATTTCCACCTTGTTTCTCTTGTTCTTTCTTCCTGCTGCCATCTTTTTCGCTGCCGCCCTCCTGCTCCTCTATCCCCAAAACTCTCACAGCGGAAACGCTGGAAGGCTGGCGACTTTTTCCGACGCGCTCTTGGACGTGACATTTCTGCCGGTTTCAAGCCGGCGCGTATAGGTGGTCTGCCCCACGGTACAGCCGTCATGGATCTCTATTTCATCTGCGACTATTTTTTCTGCCTCGGCGCCTTTTCCAGCAACAACCTTGGACCCATAGACATCCTGCACCTTGCACCTCTTGCCTAGCTCGACCATGCCGCCTACAAGCGGCCCCTTGCACTCTGCATGGGACGCTATCTTTATCCCGCCGCCTGCCTTTAGCCCCGCGCCCGTCTCCACCTGTCCTCCGATCCAGGCCCAGCCGGTCAGGATCGCCTTGCCTGCCTTGAACCGTCCTCCGACCCCAATGTCTGCGCCGGTCATGGTGTCTTTTACTTGGAGGTCTCCACCAACTCCGAGTTTGCCTGTCAGCGCAAGTGACCCTGCGACCCTGGTCTCTCCGCCGACTTCGAGCGTTGCGCCGGAACAGTTTCCGCCAACCTCGACGATCCCTCCCACCTTGATCTTCTCGCAGGCAAGGTCGCCGGTAGTGGCAAGCCGCCCTCCCACGTTTATGCCCCTGCCCTTGGCCGTGCCAAGCTCTACCCTGCCTCCTACCGTGATGCTGTCAAATTCAAGCTCGGACTTGCTCAGCAAAGTCCCGCCGACTCTGATCTGGCCCTGCACTGCTCCACTGCCTATCTCGGCCTGCCCGCCCACGCTCAGGTCAACAAGCATGGCTTTTTGCACAATCACCTTTCCGCCGACCTTTACAGATTCAGCGTCCAAGGTGTCTGACACTTTGAGCGTGCCTCCGACCCTGACAACCCTGCATTTTATTGAACCTGCGCTGATGATGCCTCCGCCCGCCACGCCTCCTTCTGCAGCGATGCTTCCGTCGACGTAAAGCGCGTTTTCGACGTCGACGTCTCCGTGCACCAAAAGGTTTCCTGCGACTCTCAGCGTCCCCTTTTCCACCTTCAGGGATCTGCATTCAAAGTCGCAGTTGATCGTACAGTCGCCCCTAAAGCGCGCACTGCCTGCGACCGTGACCTGCCGGTTGCTGCCGTCGGCCGCTTCTATCGTGGCGTTTTTCTCGACCTTTAGGTTTCCCTCGACCCTGCCAAGAGTGGCAGAATTTCCGCGCTCAACACGAACGTCTTGTTGCATGGCTCTCATTCTCCCGGATCTGATAAAAAGAAGCTGGCTCACAGCACATGATCATTTCCCTCGCCCTCCTCCTCCTGCCTAGGTGCGATTCTGGCCTGCCTTGTGGCAAACCATATCCCCATCATTACTGCCGGCACGGTCATGGCTGCTGCAACCATAAACGGCAGGCCGATGGCGCCTACTGCAATTCCCTGGCTGAACACTGCCGCACCAAAGCTTGGGCCGATTATCTGGGAAATGCCAGCAACCGACTGGCCTATGCCAAGCGTGGCGCCCTGCTTGTCTGCAGCTGTTCTCAGCGAGATCAGGGTTGTGATCGATGCCGTGGTCAGACCCATTCCAAGGGGCACAAACGTAGAGCTGACGATCAGAGTCGCAAGATCCTGCGCAAAGCCGAGCAGCGCAAGGCCTGCCGCTAGCGACGCGACTCCCGCCACAAAGAGCGTCTGTGGCGCGTACATCCTTGACAGTTTTGGCACTGCAACGCCCTGCACGGCAGACACCACTCCTCCTATGTACAGAAACAGCAGGCCCACCTGGAAGGGACCATAGTCAAACACCTTTTGGAGCCAGGGAGTCGACGTGCCTTCCATGACGTAGAACCCAAGCATCGTTATGAAGTACGCCGCAAGGAGCAGCTTTATCCCCGGGCTTTTTGCGATCTGCCTGAACGACTGCAGGAACGAGTCTTTTGTCCTTGCGCCCCTAGATTCTGGCATCTTGAAGTAGCCTAGCGCCAAGTTAGAGAAGGCAAGCGCGGCTGCCAAAAACGCCGGCACTGCGTATCCAAACGCGCTGCTCAGCGTGCCTCCTACGGCGGGGCCGAGGATGAGGCCCATGCCAAACGCGGCTCCAAGCCTGCCCATCTGCGCCATCCTGTTTTGCGCAGTGGTGATGTCTGACGCATAAGCCATTGCCACCGGGACGGTTGCTCCCATTGCGCCTGCCGCTATCCTTGCAAGGAACAAGAGCACAATGTTGCTCGCAATGCCAAAGAGCACAAACGCCGCTCCGGAACCTACAAGGCAGACAAGCATTATCTTTCTCCGGCCCAGCCTGTCGCTCAGGGCTCCCCACACGGGGGTAAAGGCAAACTGGGCGACGCTGTACGACGTCAGCAAGAGCCCGTAAACTACCGGAGAGGCGCCCAGGCTTGATGCGTAAAAGTACAGGTAGGGAAGCACCATCGCAAAGCCAAGGAAATCCAGAAACACCGTGACAAAAAGCACGGGAAACACCGACGACGATGATGTTCGGCTTGTTGCTGCTATTCTTCTCATTGCCTTGCCATCTTCCTCCTATGATGGATGTCGCTGCCGTACCAGTGCAGTGCAAATACCTTCCACGACGAGTCTATGGCATTGTATAGTAGTGCGCTGAAGCTGTGGTAGTCTTGGTCGTTGTGCGGCCAAATTTTTTCATTCATGGAAGAAAGCAAGCGGCAAATGCCTAAAAGGCTGGCTCACTGTACGTGATCACATATTGTGAGTAATGGAAATTATTAGTTAATTCTCTTAACCGCTTTTGCAGCTGCCTGAAAGAGCTAGCATTTCGGACATATCTTGCACTGGATGAGATTTTCCAAAATAACGATATGGTTATATAACCTACGGGTTATAATAGACGTATGGATGTGCAAGAAATGAAGGACGCAAAACCAAGTGACATAAACAACCAAGTTGGAACAGTAACAATCGAAGGCGAGTATGCGACTCTCCGGTACGAACGCCGCCTTCTCCATCCTCCTGAAGTGGTATGGAAGGCCATCACGGATCCCAAGGAGGTGGCCGTATGGTTCAGCACTAGTGCAAAGATTGACGCGCGCCCCGGCGGCGCTATAGAGTATATCAGCGTGCCTGTCGGTTTTCGCAGGACGGGCCGCATCCTAGTCTGGGATCCGCCGCGTGTTTTTGAGCATGAATGGCGCATAGACCCGCACCCGCAGCTTCCAAACGGCGAAGCGGAATCTATAATCCGCTGGGAGCTCGTACGGGATGCCGGCCAGACCATTCTTATGGTGACGCACAGTCGCCTCACAAAGGACAACGGCCTGCGCTTTGCACCCGGATGGCACGCCTTCTTGGACCGCCTGACCGCCCAGCTTGACGGCGAGAAAAAATTGCCGGACTTGATGGAACGCATAGCTGCGGTCAAGGGGCTTTACCCTGCGCAATAGCGCTGAAAAAGAAAAAGAAGTAATGTGCACACCTGTATGGACACGCAGAGCGTGTATCGGTCAAGTGCATTTCCCCATCTTTTTCTTCCACTTTTTCCATCAGGCCGCAGGCTTCATGCCGTCTTTTTCTGTCGATTCTATGATGATAAACCTGTGACGATGCTTGACACGAGCTTGCGCGCTATTGAGCCATCTCTGTCAAGGTTGGGATTAAAGATGGTAATGTCCATTCCAACAACCCTGCCCGATTTGAAAAGAACTTTTAGAATCTCGCCAAGTTCTGTAAAGTTTAATCCGCCGCCATCTTTCATCCTGTAGTCCACTGCTGGCATCACTGCATCGTCCAAGACGTCGACGTCAAGGTGAACCCAGATGCCTTTTAGCTCTTTACAGAGTAACAACCTGTCAAGAGCGTTCGACGCGGCTTTGGCTACTCCTGATTTTCTTACCTCTATAAAATCCAAAACGTAAATGTCCGATTCTCTTACGTCCTGAGATCCATAGCCTGCAGCCTCTTTTGTATCCCTGTAGCCGAACAGTACAATGTTCCTGTCTTGGACCAGCGGTTTGAGGCCGTCGATATTGGTCAAGACATCCGGACCTCGCCCGGAAACAATTGCAAGATCCATGTCGGCAACCTCGCCGGTTGGCGAGGCTTCTGGTTGATAAAAGTCGGCATGGCCGTCGATAAAGAAAAGTCCGTACTTTCCCAGGCGCCTCAAAGCCAAGGCGTTTCCTATCAGAATACTGCAATCGCCTCCAAGCACCAACGGAAACTGGTTTTTCTGCAAGGCAGAGGCGACTGCATCGGCAAGCCGCAGCGAATAACTGTGGATTGCCTGTGGATTGAGCAAAAGCGTTGTTTTGTCCCGCTCTGGACTATACGGTGGCGCCTCCACTCTTCCAGCATGTTCTGCGCCAAGCTCCCCAAGCAAATTGGCGGCTTTCAGCGCGTCTGGAAGGCGTTCCACTCCCGTCGGTTTTAGACCCAGGATTGACGGAGCTTCGATGACAACAAATTTCGGCACCTGCAATAATTCCATTTACGCCTGCATCAGTTATTTGATTTTCCCAAGATGCTGCAGCTCATTGTGCTTTTTCAAGCAGTGGTAAAAAACTTGCTGGCAAAATGAAGCCACAAAACATTGTTCATTTTCAAAACAGGTTTCATCTACATCGGCATTCCGGCGCATCAACAAAAGTGACTAGTTAGTGCGCTCATTCTTCAATTTCGCGTTTCATTCGGGCAAGCAGGTCGACTGTTCCGGCGGCATACTCGCAGATCCAGCGGTCGTGCAGTTCTTTGATGGGAAGCGGGTTGATGTAGTTCCAGCGATGGCGACCCTTGCGCTTTACTATGATCAAATCCGCCCTCTCAAGAACACCCAAGTGTTGCATGACTGTACAGCGATCCAGTTTCTTGAAAAAGAGATCGCACAGCTCCCCCGTTGTCCTGGGTCTCTCTCTGAGCAAATCAAGCATCTCTCGTCTGCGGGCATTGCCAAGAGCTTTGAGGGTCAAGTCGTGCCTGCGATCTCTTGACATGTTATACTTATATAACATGTCGTATATTAACTGTTCATGGAACTGAGATTTGATGTATACGCAAAGATCAGAAAACCAGTTGCCGAAGTATTTGACGCCGTCTATAATCCAAAGAAACTCAGCGGATATTTCGCGACAGGCGGGGCGAGCGGCCCCTTGGATGAAGGAAAAACAGTCACGTGGGACTTTCACGATTTCCCGGGGGCCTTTCCAGTTCATGTCAAGCAGGTGATAATGAATCAAAAGATCGTGTTTGAATGGGCCAATAACGAAGGCACAAACTGTCGCGTGGAAATGAACTTTGAGGCTCTTGACAAGCACTCTACGCTTGTCAAGATTAGCGAATCCGGTTGGAAGAAAGAGGACCAGAAATCCTTGGATGCGTCATACGGTAATTGCATGGGCTGGACGCAGATGCTTTGTTGCCTCAAGGTATACGTAGAGGATGGCAAAAACCTTAGAGAGTTTTTCTTCTGACCGTTCTCGCAACTTGTATGTGTGTATGTATGGATGTTCGGCGGTCTTCCCTGGCAGATCCGGGTGACTCTCAAAACTTACAGGATTGAGGCCCTGAATATGATGGCTAGGACAAATCTTTTTCTGCGCGCATTTGTGAATAATTTTATTATTTGTGATGCCTGCAAGCCGCGTGATCGGCCATGCACTCTTTGGAGCAGAATTCCAGCTCGCAACTTTCGCTTGCACACGGCACCGGCTCGTGGCCGAATTTCTTGTTGCAGTAGGTGCACCTTGATTCAAGCCCGGGATAGTTGCGGTTCATGTACGGCCCGCAGTTGCGCTTTTCACGAAACCACAATACCTCAAGGTTCATCTTTTCCGCGTGAGTCAGAACCGTGTCGTACGCCTCATAGTAACCGGGCGCATAGAACTGGCGTACAAGCATCGAGCCTTCCGGGCCCCTGCCTGAAGGGTTCCTGAACGCGACAAGCCACTTTTCGGCAGGTACGTCGCCCTCGCCTGCAAGCCTGCTGTCCTTTTTCTTGTTCTTCATTATCATCGTTTGATCTGAAGCGAGGCGCGCATAAAGCCTGCAAGCTCGCCCGTCCTGACCCTCTCTTGCTGCATGCTGTCGCGGTGGCGCACGGTGACCGTGTCGTCCTGCATCGTCTGGGGGTCGACCGTGATGGCAAACGGCGCGCCGACCTCTTCAAGCCGCCTGTACCGCCTGCCTATCGAGCCAGACTCGTCGTAAAAACTGTCAAAGTCAAGTTTCAACTCTGAATGGATCCTGCGGGCCTTTTCGCCAAGGCCGTCCTTGGTCATGAGCGGGAGGACGCCTACCAGCACCGGCGCAAGATACGGCTTTAGCTTCAGGACCGCCCTCGTCTCGTCCTTTACCTGCTCTTCGTAGTACGAGTGCTCCAGGATTGTGTAGAGGCTCCTGTCGATTCCCATCGACAGCTCAAAGACGTGCGGGAGCACCTTCTGCTGGTCTGAAGGGTCGACCACCTCAAGCTTTTGCTTGCTCGTTGTCGCGTGCCCCTTGAGGTCATAGTCGGAGCGGTAGTTGCACGCCACAAGCTCCAGCCAGCCCGTGCTCGTCTGCACCTCAAAGTCAAACGCGACAGAGGCGTAGAACGCCTTTTCCTCGTCAGAGAGCCTGCGGAACCTGCTCTTTGTAATGTCGATTCCTGTCTTTTCGTAGAATTCGGTAAGGAGTGCAAGATAGTACGCGACCAGCTTGTTTGGCACGAGGCCCTTTGCGATTGCCTGCTCTGCAGTCAGTGCAGTTATTTCAGAATCGCCATCCCTGAACAGGCGCAGCGTGGTGCCCTTTACTTCGTCAAAGCGCGGCATGTCGTCAAGCTTTGCCGGGTTGCAAAACACCTCGATCTCTGCCTGGTAGAACTCGCGAAGCCTCAGGAGCGACTGCCTCGGCGCTATCTCGTTGCGAAAGCTCTTGCCGATCTGCGCTATTCCAAGGGGCAGGCGGCCGCGCATTGTCTTGAATACCCTGCTGAAATCGACAAATATCGTCTGGCACGTCTCGGGGCGAAGGTACGCCTCCTCGCCGGCAGGCCCGATGCCTACTCGAAACATCATGTTGAACCTGCTGACGTTGCCAAGCTCGCCCTTGCAGTTCTGGCATTTCAGCCCGTGCTTTTTTATCAGGGCGTCAATGTCCTCGTTTGACAGCCTTTCGGGCACCCGCTCGTCCGTCTTTTCCTCGATAAAGCGGTCCGCGCGAAAGATAGAGCCGCATTTCGTGCATTTCACTATCGGGTCGGTGAAATTGCCGAGGTGGCCTGACGCGACAAAGACGCTCTTGCTCATTATCTGGCAGCCGTCTATCTCCATCATGCCGTCGCGCCTGACAAGCTCGCGCCTCCAAAGCTCGATGAACTTGTTCTTCATAGAAACGCCCGTGGGCCCGTACTCCCAGAACCCCGCGGGGGCATCGGAATAAATCTCGCAACTTGGAAAGTAGAAACCGCGCTCAAGGGCCAGCTTCATGACCTTGTCGTAATTTGACGTTGACAAACGAAAAGCAAACGGCGCTTTACAGGCTTTAAATCTATTCCTCGCTGCTGAAACATAACAATTTATCTCGGTCAGCCAGTCACCAATGTGCTAATTGAAGGTCTCTGACAGGACGCACGGCGTCGAGTACGCCATCCGCGACATTACCGCCTATGCAAACAAGTTCAGGGCTCAGGGAAAAGAGATCATCTACCTGAACATAGGCGACCCTGTAAAATTCGACTTTCCAACGCCGGAGCACATAAAGCGCGCCCTGACCGATGCTGTGAACAAAAATGAAAACTATTACGCCGACTCGGAAGGCCTGCCAGAGCTGAGAAAGGCAATAGTCGAAAAAGAGTCGGAAAAGGGCCTCGACGTGACCGAAGACGACGTCCTTGTAACAAACGGCGTGTCGGAGGGCCTTGACATGGCCCTTGCATCAATAGTGGACCCAAACAGCGAGGTCCTCATGCCCGGCCCTTACTATCCTCCATATTCGTCGTACGTAAAGTTCTATGGCGGCAAGCCCGTTGAATTCCGCCTGCACGAGGACGGCAGGCCGGACCTTGAAGACCTGCGCAAGAAAATAACGCCGCGCTCACGGGCGCTTTGCATCATCAGCCCAAACAACCCCACCGGGGAGGTTTTTGACAGAAAGAGCCTGCAGCAGCTCATCGACATTGCTACAGAACACGACCTCTATGTCATCTGCGACGAGATCTATGACAAGATAACTTTTGACTCTACATTTACCGGCATTGGCAAGGTGGCCAAGGACGCTCCGGTCGTGTTGTTGAACGGGTTTTCCAAGGCGTACCTGATGACAGGGTGGCGCTGCGGATACATCTGCATGAACAGCGGCTCACGCAAGCTGGACCAGTTCCGTGAAGACGTGCCCAAGCTTGCGCGCGTGAGAATAGCAACGAACCTGCCGGTGCAGATTGCAGCCGTTCAGGCTCTCCGGGGCCCGCAGGATCACATCCCTGTCATGGTAGAAAAACTGCGCAAAAGGCGCGACCTTGTAGTCAAGCGTCTAAACGGCATAGGAATCCAGTGCAAGGTGCCAAGGGGCGCGTTCTATGCTTTTCCAAAGATAGATCTTGGAAATAGATGGAAGGACGACAAGCATTTTGTCATCGAGCTGTTAAACAGCACCGGCGTGCTAACGGTGCACGGCTCGGGCTTTGGCACCTCTTATGGCTCGGGGCATTTCCGCATAGTGTACCTGCCTCCAGAAGACGTGCTTGAAAAGGCGATGGACAAACTGGAAAAATTCGTGAAAAGCTACTAGAGCGAGTCAGTTTTCCGGTATAACGCCTTCGCCCACGAACAGCTTTTTTGCCTCGTCTACCGGCAGGTCGGCACTTGGCAGGATTATGTCAGACCTCACGATCTCTCCAGGCTCTACTGCCTTGCCATGCTTTATCGTGATCTGGTTAAGCTCGGCAAGTTTCTTTTTGAACCCGACGTCGTCGGCCTTTTCGCTTGCGACCATTTCAACAAGCTCGCTGTCAATGTCGTTAAGGCGCTTGAGCGTACGCGCGTCGACGGTGAACTGGCCGTGGCCCATTATCCGCACGACTTTTTTCGCTGCAGCCGGCGCCATCTTGGCCTTCTTTGGACGGGACTTTTTTTGTGCGAGCCGGATGATTTTCTTTGCGCGCCTTGGTTTGTTTTTTGCAACGACCTTGGCCCTCTTGCGCGCCTTGGCCTTTGCTTTTACCTTCTTTTTCATTGTATGGTTTCTGCTGATAGTATTGTTTCATATGCACTCCGACTTTAACTTTGCTAATTCTACCTCAATATTGTCATGTATTGCAATTTTTTGCATTTCTCTCATGATTTCTTTATTAATTGAGAACATTGGAAGTTAATCAATTCTACAATTGACGTGTTCTTGGCCTTTTATCTATTGGACCTGCGCCACTCGTGCTCGTCAGGCGGGCCATAATCCTCTTTTTTTCTATAATAGCCCCAAAAAAGAAGAATTCCTCCGCCTATCGTCATGGCGATTACAAATTTTTCATTGTTTATCTCAGAGTTCACAAAGTTGTCTAGATAGAACCCAAAAGTATACGCGGTGGATATGAGAAACAGGTCCCGCAGCGCGATTATTGCGGCGGTAATGAGAAAGAGTATTCCCATTGCAGTCATCCAGTTGCGGCCCCGGCGCGTCTTTTCCTCTTTCCACCGGCCCATGTGATTTCTTTAACGCTCCTGCACTACTATGTCAGCTTGACGCCTGGATTCTTCAATTTGTTGCGCTTTGCCGCATTGAGGAGCATCGGGGTGAGTACCTCTGCCTGGTACGTGAGCGAAAGCGGGCCCAGGTACACGGGGCGCAGACCAGCCACTTCAGACGCAAGCTCGCTCAATTTTGCTACAACATTTGGGTCGTCGCCGCAGACAAACGTATCTGCGTCAAGGCTGAGGTTGACGTTCTTTAGCTTCATTTCAGATATAGTGTGAAATGCCGACACCACGCGGGATCTTGGGGCCATCTTGTCTGCAACCCATTCGCCGGCTGTTTTTTTGCCCTGCTCAAGCAGCGGGATGTAGACAAAGCCGTTGTCGGTCCTTGTCATGGGAACTATGGGTGAGACTATTATGCAGTCAGGTCTCACCTGGGAGGCAAGCTTGCCACACGTGTCCTCGATAAACTCGTAGGGTATGGACAGTATGAGGATGTCACTGTCCTTTGCAAGCGAAATGTTGTCGTCGCCGGTTATGCTTCCGGCGATGCTGACGTTTGGCCCGTACGCCTGCCTGGCCGCATTCCTATAGTTTGCAGCGGCCTCTTTGGCTTTCTGGGCGTCTCTAGAACCTACCATGACATCGTGCTTGATGCACCACCTCATGGCAAACCCCTCGCCCATGCCGCCGGTGCCCCCTACTATTCCAATCTTCATGGCGACTTTCACGGAATCTTGCGATATTAACTTTAGGCTTTGCATTAGGGCAATCCTTAGGCTTCTGCCGACAAAGTAATGTGTGTATGTGCATGAAAAAAGAAGCAAGGAAATTCTAGTATGTACTTCTCCAGAAATACGCGCGTGCATGAAACAATAATTAACGGCTTTTGACAGCAAAATCCCGTGCCACTTGTTATCTTTATGCGCCACGGACAGGCCGATAACAACGTAAACCGCATACTCGTGGGCAGGCACATCGAGTCGCACCTGACAGAGCAGGGCAGAAAGCAGGTAGAGTACGCTGCAAAGGACCTGAAAAACGTCCAGATAGACAGGGTTGTGGTATCGCCAGTCATCCGCGCAGTCGAGACCGCAGAGATAATCTGCAAGGAAGTTGGCACAGGCTACGAAATAGACGAGCGCCTGTACGAGATAGAGCTGGGCAAGCTGGTAGGCATGAACTTTGACGAAGTCGTAAGCAAGTACGGCAACCTGTTTTTGAAATTCTACGACGAGCATGACCCGGCACTTGAAAGCTTTGGAGTCGAGCCATTCACCTCTGTGAAAAAACGCGTAAAGAGCCTGCTTGAAGAAGCCGCAGAAAAGCATGTTGACCGCAACATCCTGTGCGTGACGCACCTTGACCCGATAAAAGCCGCGATTTCAACCATCCTCGAGCTGAACCCCGAGGCGCTCTACCGGTGGCACATACGCAACGCGTCGATGACTATTCTCCGGCAGGACGACGGACTGTATTCGCTTTCTGGCGTCAATGTCATGTCGATGCACCGTTACGTGCATGAGTGATTTTCCAAAGCCTTAAATAAGATATGGAAACTTTCTGACACCAAAGGGACGAGTATGGCATCGTACAAGTTACTTTTGATCGCGATTCCCGTGGTCGCTGTGCTGTTTATGGACTTTTCAATCGCCTTTGCACAAGGTCAAGGTGAGCAAGCCGGGCAGACAGGGCAGTATATCTATGGCAGAGTCGAGATATGGGCGCTGTTCTACAGGCTGATGGTGATTGCATTTGTCATCGGCGCAATTCTGATGGGCGTGATATTCTACGTGGTATACCGGTTCCGCGAGTCGCATCCAAAGAACAGGAACTTGCCGGTTAGATCAACGGAGGGTGAGCACCACTAAATGGGGCACGCAACAATCGAGTGGGTCTACATTGGTGTGGTAGTCGCGCTCTTGATCTATGTTGGCGCTGACGCGTGGAACATCGAGCGCGAACTGGACCATGCCCCGCCAGAGTCAAAGATAATCAAGGTCACCGCGCAACAGTGGTTCTGGACGTTTGAACACGAAGACGGCAAGAAGGAGATCGGAGAACTACACCTTACAAAAGGCGTTCCGTACAAGTTCGAGATCACGTCCAGAGACGTCATACACGCGTTCAACGTGCCTGACTATACCTTGATGATGGACGCTGTGCCGGGCAAGATAAACACGCTGTGGGTCGTTCCTGACCAGAGCGGCGAATTTCTGATCCAATGCAGGGAGTACTGCGGATTCTCGCATTACCAGATGCGCGCCAAGCTCTTTGTCGAAGAGCCGGCAGCTGGCGGTAATGTGACGCAAGTGGCTTCAGACCTGACTCCAAGCATTGGCGCCCAGGCAGTCGCAAGCTAAAAAGCAAGTTCTCCTCTTTTCTTTTTTCCTCCTTTTCATTTTCTTCCTCTTTTAGTTCATTTTTTCAGCGCAAAAATTTGCGTATGCCGCGCGTGCACGCACTATGCTTGCATAAAAAACAAAATGCTTTTATTTGATACCGGCTCCAGTTACAACCGATTTAGAGGCGAATAAGTAGTGGTACTAGAAGTTAAGAAACCCCGCCCGATGTGGGAGATACTATTTTCGTCCCACCACACAGATGTCGGCCTTTTGTACATCATTCTCTCCTTCACCGCTTTTATTATCGGTGGCGCCCTCGCAATAGCGATCAGAACAGAGTTATTCCTCCCAGGAACGCAGCTCATTGCTGATTCAACCACCTTCCACAGAATCTTTACTGTGCACGGAACCAACATGCTCTTCCTGTGGCTTGTGCCGTTCGCGTCAGGCATGGGCAACTACCTGATCCCAATCATGGTCAGGTACAAAGACATGGCGTGGCCAAAGCTCAATGCAATCGCGTTCTGGATGATTCCGGTCGGCATGGCCATGATATGGATGGGCTTTTCAGATACCACCTGGATGGCGTATCCGCCTTATTCCACAACCAAAGCGCCAGGTCCAGCAGCGGAAATGTGGATATTTGGACTAAAGATACTTGGGCTTTCTTCGATCCTTGGTGCGATAAACTTTGTAGTCACGATACTAAAGATGAAGCACCCCGACCTGCCGTTGATGAAGACGTCGCTCTTTGTGTGGGGCACCCTCGTGACATCTTTGATGATACTTGTTGCGCTGCCGACGTTTACGGCCGCGCTGATAATGCTGTACACGGACAGGCTTGGAGTGACTGGGTTCTTTGACCCGACAAGGGGCGGAGACCCGATAGCGTACCAGCACCTGTTCTGGTTCACGTTCCACCCTGAAGTGTACATATTCCTGCTGCCTGCAGTGGGCATGATGTACGAGCTGATACCCAAGTTCTCCAGAAAGCCACTGTTCAGCTACCAGTCTGGAGTGACTGCGTTCGTCCTGCTTGGGATCGTAGGCTTTGCATCGTGGGCGCACCACATGTACTCTACAGGCATGAGCTTTACAGAAAAGACCGTGTTCATGGTAGGAACGCTAGCAGCAGTGCCTGCGTCTGCCATGCACATCTTTAACTGGATAGCGACCATGTGGGGCGGAAGGATCAAGTTCGCATCGCCAATGAGCTTTGCTGTGGGAGGAGTCGTGTTATTCTTCTACGCGGGAGCCGGAGGTATAGTGAACACGGCCATGCCGCTTGACTTTATCACGCACGACAGCTACTGGGTGGTAGGACACTTCCACCTGTTCGTCATGGGAATGGTCACGTTTGGCTTCATCGGGTTCCTGCTCTACATGTTCCCGTTCATAACAGGCAGGATGTTTAACGAAAAGGCGGCCATGGTATCGTTCTGGCTGTTCTTCGTGGGAGTATCACTGATATTCCTGACCCAGCACGTGCTGGGCCTGTACGGGCAGCCAAGGCGTGTCTACGACTATGTCCCCGTCCAGCCGCTCATCATACTGAACCAGATATCGTCCGTAGGAGCATGGATAACTGCAACAGGCGCAGCTCTGCTGACAGGCATCCTGATACACGGTTCGATGAAGGGCAGGTATGCAGACTTGAAGGACCCGTTCCAGATCGGCGAGACTTATTTCCCAATCGCCGCAAAGGAGCCGCACCACTAGCAGGTGATACATGTAGATGAGCCACGAACACGAGCACGACTCTGAACCAGTACTGAGGACGAGCCCGGCACGCATGGCAAGGGGAATTGCAATCGTAGGCATTACGCTTGCTATCGCCGGCACCATCCTCATGTTCACGTTCAAGGACATGATTGCAAACCCGCCTCCCGTAGCGCTGATAAAGAAACCAACTCCTCCACCGCCACCGCCCGCCGCAGGCGTGACCCAAATATCTATACCGTCAGGCGCGTCTGTACAAGGGTCAACATCCTATGATCCTGGCGATGCAAAGGTTCCGCTTGGCAACAAGGTGGTATGGAACAACGCCGACAATGCCATACACACTGCAACCTCTGGCACAGGAGCTTCAGACCCTAACGTTGGCAAAGCCTTTGACACTTCCCTCATCAACCCTGGCGAAAAGTCCAAAGAGATTGAAATCACAGGAGCCAAGGTGGGCGACTCGTTTGCGTATCACTGCACGGTCCACCCGTTCATGACCGGCAAGATCACGATTGTAGAAGCCGCGGCAGGAGGCGGCAGCACCGGCTCTGGAAGCGGAGGAGCTGCAGCATCTGGCCCGACAGTCCACATACTGTCAGGCTCGTCAGTGCAGGGTGCCAAGGCATATGACCCGACCCCGGTAGAAATCAAAAAGGGCGACAAGCTGACCGTCGTCAACGACGACTCTGCAATCCACACGGTGACTTCGGGCACCGGGGCTGAGGACGCCAACGCTGGCAAGGCGTTTGACAGCAGCCTGCTCGATCCGGGCAAGACAGTCAGTGTCGACACGTCCGCCCTCGCCGCGGGCTCGTACGACTTCCACTGCATGGTCCACCCGTTCATGAAGGGCAAGCTGAACGTGACCTGATGAATGACCCTGCTGCAAAAGCTGTCGTTTGGGACGCTTGCCGTCCTCTTTTCTCTTATTTTCATAGGCGGCTATGTTAGCTCGTCCGGCGTCGGCCTTACGTGCCCTGACTGGCCGCTCTGCCCGCATGGGTTCGTGCCAGCATACGACTTTATCATAGAATACATCCACCGGACAGTCGCGGCAAGCACGGGTGCCCTCGTGGTCATCACGATGGCCTTTACGCTCAAGTCAAAGCAGGCGCCAAGGGGGATGAAGATTGCGTCAATAATAGCAGCAGGCGCGGTAATAGGCCAGATAACGCTTGGAGCGATAGTAATAGTCGAGCGGCTCCACTCGATACTTGTGACGGGCCATCTTGCGCTTGGACTCGTGCTGTTCTCGATGGTCCTGATGACGACGGTCTATGCCTGGAAGATAAAGGCGCAGAACAAGGCTGCCGTGGAAGCAAGCGGCAGACAGCAGCCTGCTGCCTAGAGAAAAAAACAATATGGTTTATACGGGAAAAGGTGGATTTGCATTTTGATGCGCAGGTACGCCTTCGCACTTGCCGCCGTGGTGACGGCAGCGGCAGCCACGCTTTTTGCTGCTACTGTTTTTGCATCAGCGCAAAACGCGTACGCCCACTTTGAACATTTTGGGCACTATAACGCCAAGGGCGACGCAATCGGCCCATACTACGCCTATGAGCAACTGGACCCGGATTACGCCAAGCCGGGCGAGCCTGCCGCCATACAGTTTAGCATCCAGGACCATGACGGGCGCGATACAAAAGACCTCGTCACGATGGTTGAAGTATACTCTGGGATAACCGGCGAAAGGCTTGCAGCGTTTCCGTGGACCAAGCAGGACACTGGCGACTTTCAGCTCTTTTACACTTTTCCGGACGTCGGCTATTACCAGATAGTGCTGTCAATGGCAACAGGCCCGGCAAACAACCTCAACGGGGTTGACCCGCCAAGGACCACGCTTTCAGGCACCGCTGGATGCAACTGCGACAGGGCCGTCTTTAACGCCGCCATATCAAACAACTTTGGCGAGATATGGAGCACGGCGATGATTGCGTCGGTGCTCATCCCGCTCGGCATAATAGGGGTGGTGCTTGGGCTCGTCTACAAGCGCAAGAGAAAAGAGCTGCACGCAAACTCGTCAGAAGAGTTTGTCAAGTGGAGCCTGCTCCTGCTCGCAATAGCCGGAGGCATGGTGCACTTTGCCATCTACTCGGAGCACGCCTCGCTCCGGCTGGAATACAGCATATTCCTGATAACTGCCGGGATTGCGCAGGTGTCGTACGGGCTCATGTACATACTCCTCACGATGGTGGGCGCAGAGGAGTCCAGGATAAACCCGCGCCGGTACTACCGCAAGACGGTCGTTCTCAATCTGTTTGGGTTGATTGGAACAGCGGTTCTGCTTGGGCTGTATGCGTATGCCATCACTTTTCCTCCTCCGCTTTCACCAAATCCGGTGCCCGAAGACGTCGACCTTGCAGGCATACTTGCCAAATCCGCGGAAGCGATACTGGTTGTGGGCATCATCTACCTGATGAGGCTTGAAAAGCGCAGGCTCGCAAGCCGCCTAGCCGAGACACCCAGTAAAACATAAAACCCCTACATCCAGAACATAACTGCACATATGTGGAAAGTAATGATGCCGAGGAAAATAGCCTTCGGCGAAAACGCTGCAAAAGAATTCCAGTATCCCAAGAATTCCCTTGTGATAACCACCACGACGCCTGACATTTACAACAAGTGGCTCGACTACATGGGAATCAAGAACTACGAGGTGTACGACAAGGTCACGCCGGACCCGTCCATCGAGGCCATAGAGGCCATCAAAAAGCAGTACGAGGGCAAGGAAATTGGCGCCTACATCGGCCTTGGCGGCGGAAGCTCGATGGACGTCTGCAAGTACCTTTCCAAACTGACAGGCATTCCAAAGATACTGATACCCACGACGTTTGGCACCGGCGCGGAAATGACGACGTATGCGGTAATCAGCTTTGAGCACAAGAAAAAGCTCTTGCAGGACGAGGCATTTCTGGCAGACGCGGCAATAGTTGACCCGTATTTCCTGCCCGGCACGCCCTTTAACATCCTGCGCAACTCTGCGTGCGACGCGGCGGCGCAGGCGTCTGAAGGCTATGACAGCAAGGCTGGAAACCCGTTCACGCAGTTCTTTTGCAGGGAAGCCTTTGACATCCTCTACGACGCCATAATGAACGACAAGCACCACATGCTCCCGTACGGCGCCATGCTCTCCGGCATCGGCTTTGGCAACTCGTCCACTACGCTTGGACACGCGCTTTCGTACGTATTCTCAAACGAAGGCGTGCCGCACGGCTATGCGCTCTCTTCGTGCACCACCGTTGCCCACAAGTTCAACAAGTCGCCGTACTACAAGCGCTTCAAGGAAATAGCGCAAAAGTTCAAGTTCGAGCCGCTAAAGTTGAAGCAGCCGCTTGATGCGGCGGCCGACGTCATCATGCCTGACAGGGGACACCTTGACAACAACCCAATACCTGTCACCAAGCAGGACGTCGTCAAGTGCCTCGATGAAATAGTGAACACAAACCCGCTGGCCTAGGCTACGGGAGACGTCTCTTTTCTAGATGCGCAACCGCCAGAGGGGAGGGGCGTGCTTCCAGTGGAACTCGCCTTTTTTCATTAATTCTTTTATCCCAGTCGCAGATTTCCAGATGTCTATCGTAGCGCGGAGCCCGATTTTTTAAAAGCAAGTTAGCGCCACTTGATTATAGTCGAGATCCTCCGCTCAATTTCTGGCTTTATACGTCAAGTCTGCGAGCCCAAAACCTTTAAATTCAGAATGGCAGAGTTCCTTCCTTAATGACTGTTATAAAGAAGAGCATGGAAATCAACGCTCCAGTCAACGAGGTGTTCACTTATTTTGCGAGGCCGGAGCACATGGCAGACCAGTTCCCCGAGAACATGGGTCTGAACGTCGTGCCAGTCGAGGTAAAGAACGGCTTTGGCGTAGGGACAATTTTTAGGATCAACGGAGATTTTGACGGCAAGAGGCTCGAATGGGACTGCGAGACCATCGAGTATATCCCGCTGAAAAAGATCGTGGCCAAGATGATCGAAGGCCCGTTCAAGAGGTGGCAGATTTCTGTCACGTTTGACGAGCTGGGCGAGCGCAAGGCTAACGTCACGCTTGAAGTCGACTATGACATGCCGATGGGCCCGCTGGGCGGATTCCTCGACAAGGTCAAGTTGAGCAAGATAGCTGAGCGTGGCATGGAAAACGGCCTGCTTCGCGTAAAGGCACTGCTTGAAGGCACCGGCTCCATTCCAGTCTACATCACCCTTGATGCGTACAGGCACATCATCAAGGAAAAAATGGAGATGAACTGCTCTGTCTCTGAAGCGATTGTCAAGATCATCAAGGACAGGCAGGAAGCGCTGGCCAAGACGGCCTAATCTTTTTCCTTTTCTCTCTTCTTCTTTTACGTTTAAATAACGCATTTTACACGATTGATTTCGCGGGTTCGTAGCTCAGCCAGGTAGAGCGTTTGGCTCTTAACCAATCAGTGTATTTCACTGGGTTAAAATGTCGTGGGTCCGAATCCCACCGAACCCGCTTTACTCACTAGTTCGGCTATTTGTACATGGAAGTATGAGTACAACTTTTCTGCAGTTACAAGGAAGTGACGGGTCAATATCGACTTGACTAAGAATAGCAATCTGAATTCAGACATCTTCATCTACCGAGGACTGCTGATACTTACCGGCCTTATCCGCTGCGCTCACGGCTCAATCGAAAGTATCGATATGCTATTCATTGATTCGTGAGTTTGGTAAATGCTATGATTGTCTGGGTCATACGCAATATCGTGTGAGCCCGGTAATGTAGAGATGTTATCGATGACCGTCAGGCTTTCAGTATCTATTACAGATAGCACGCCAACTCCGTAATGGACAACGTAGAGGTAATTGTTATCGGGATTGAAAACAATGGCAGTTGGTGAGGACGAGAGTAGCTCCTCCTTGCCAGTCATTTGCTCAATCCTTTCCGTAAAATTACCATATACCACGACCTTTTGTGTAGAAGGGTCGTGTCTATAGCCATATGGAGTATCCGGAATTCGTATGGTATCGGTAATCTTGTAGTTGTCAGTACTTATCACAAATACCTCTCCTGACAACGATGTTACATATACACGAGGATAGTGCGAGTCAAGCGCTATATTTGATGGAACATTATCGTATGTCGAAACTGTGGCGATAACATCATGTGTATTAGTATCGATTACCGCTATTCCTGCTCCAGCATAGCTACCACCGAACATAGCGACATACATCTTTTCATCATCAGGGTCGTATACGATGTCAGTCATGAACGTTCCATCTCGCAGCTTGATATTGTCAATGACCTCTAGAGTTTCATCGTCGACCACCGAAATAGTGCCTGAATTTACAACGTATACTTTGTTGTGATCTGTGTCAACGGCAAGTCTTCCCAGCTCACCGGAAATCTTTATTTCGCCTACAATCTTATGGTCCGAATCACTTATCACCGAGACTTTGCCGTACGGTGCGTTTGCCGCAAATATGTAACCCATTGCAGGATCGTAAGCTAGCCCCAGAGGTCCGGCAAAGGAAAAAGTGTCATTTCTTTCCGCTATTGGAATGACATCTATCGCTGTATCTGTGGTTGCATCCATTACGACGACAGAGTGAGTGGCAGAGCTGGCCACATACATCTCGCGGGTTTCAGAATCATATGCCATCCCAACAGGCACAAGGAAGGGAAAGTTGCCGTCGGCATTAGCGACTTCCTCGTACTTCATTTTATCATTATCCAATAATGTTGATTTGACAACTTGGCTACTGTCAAATGTTGGAGATGAGAAGTTCGTCTTTTCATCTTTGGAATGTTCGATTTTGTCATCCTCACTATCATCTGCAAAAGCTACAACTCTGCCGTAAGGAAAAGAAGGAGGATGGAGAACAGCAGATGTTGACAGAAGAATCAGGGCCGCCGCTGAAACTGCCAATTCTAATGCGGCCTTTGACATATAATTAGAAAGGAGTGCAGACCATTTTATTAAGCAAAGAGGAGATTGATTCGATAACCGAAAACACGTAGAGGGCTTCTTTTGGATCCTACCTGACTCGTCTTTCTATATGCAGTATTCAAATCACGCCGAACCCGCGTCCCGTCACACTCTAAAACAATAAACACGTTGTATAGAGATTTTGTCCTATCAATAGCATCACATAACAACGTCGAGTCGGTGACATTGCGATGCCTGCAATCTTATATCACTTTTCTGCGCAGAAAAACTGTGGAGCGCAGACAAACCGATACACTGGCAATAGTGCTGCTAGTCATATCTGTTGCTACGCTGGCCGCTTCGCTCGTCTTCTTGTCTCTCGGGTTCTTTGTCTTCTTTTTCTTTTTGCCGATCACTTTCGGCATACCGTGGTCAATTAAGCGCCTTATGAAGAAAGGCAGTCGAACTGTCGGCGAATAGCGCCCTATAGGAGAGAGGCGTGCACGCCTCTCTTTTTATTATGATATAGAATGCCTGTGGACACAAACAAAATGAAGGAAGCATATGCTGCTTTTCAAAAAGCTACTCTTGAGACCCCGCAAGTAGTCACTAAAACCGGACGGACACAAGAGGCTAAATGTAGTACTGATTCATCCGGCAATGTCTCTTGCCCTTGTGAAGCGTCGAGCCCTAACCAATACGCCCCGGACCTAGTGGTGGAGGAGGTGGTGGCAACTCTCTGACTACAAGAGCTCACAGCCTCCTGAGGCGCCAACGAGATCGTCAGGCCTTGCCCCACACGGGATAGGAGCAACCAAAGCCCTCCAAGCACACGCTTAGCCATACGGAGGTGCCCTCCTTGATGCTCAGGTTCTTGTGCCCGCAGCCATCCTTGACGCCGGTGTGGTCGGAAACCGACCCTCTCCATTCGCCATTCCAAAACAGCCACGTGGTCACCGTTTTGCCATCGCCCTTTTTGTCGCAGGCGTACAGGTGCTCGCCAGAAGCCTTGAATTCACCATATCCGCGGTAAACGTCGTTTCCATAGAACTTGACTATTATGTCATTGCCTTGCGCGGTGACTTTTACTGATTGGTTATCGTTGCCGTTGGCAGCAAATGAAGGCATACTACTGGCTTCAGCTGCTGCTTCTTGCGCGCTGGCATAGCTAAGCGGCGCAGCAAGAACAATCGCAGCCGCCGCCAACAAGAACAAATTCCATTTCTTTGTCCTGAACGTGTTCATAACAGTTCCCATTGTTGGGAACTAATTCAAAATCGCTAATAAGATTAGTGCCCTTATATTCTGGATCACTTTTTGATTATTTTCTTACAGACAAAATAGGTTTGGCTATGTAATATCGTAGACTAGATTTTCAGACAATCAAATCAGAAAACATCTCAAATCGTCATTATTGTTTTATTGCTTACTCGACGCTGCTCCTATTATCGCTCTTATTGTTTCGGTCCATACTCTTTGGCTCTCAGAGTTGCTTGTTTGCAATAGCAACTTGTTTGTCGCCAGACCATTGTAAAGGGCTATGAGGCCTGCGGCAATAGCATCGACGTCGATGTCTTCTCTGAAAAAGCCTCTCTCAATCTGGGCCTTTAGAAATTCTTTTACGGCTTGGTATACCTTGTTCTGATTTTCAGCCAATATCTTCCTTAACTTTGGGTTGCGCGTGGACAATGCAATCATTTCAAACCATATCGTGTCAGCGCCAAGACTCGCCCTACGATATTCATCATAAAATCTCTCGGCATCTGACATGATGTTCTCTTTCTTGCTGAATAATCTGGATAGCTGATTTCTTAATTGTTCCAGGTTGTATTCACATAATGCAAAGAAGAGGTCTTCCTTACTCTTGAAGTAAAGGTACAGCGTGCCCTTGGCCAACCCGCATGATGCGGCGATATCTTCCATTCTTGTTTTGTCAAACCCTTTCTTGGCAAAGTTCTCAACCGCTGACTGAATAATCCTCTCCCTGAGCTCTGCCCTGTACTGTGAAGTAGCTCTTGTTCGCATCGTGTACTTGCTTTCTCCTTGGGTACTTGTAAAACCCTTTACTTAATAAATATGACTGACCAGTCAGTCATATTTATTAATGACTGCACCGTATTAACTGCCATGTCGTTGAAGTTGTCTACTTCGCGCATGAACATCCTGCTTGCAGCATTGCTCGTGGCTACTGCCGGCGGAATCCTGCAGATAGGCGGTGCCAGCTGGGACATTACATCTCATATCCTGAGGCAGCCGGAAACGTTTTTCACTCCATCCCATGCGGTGCTCTACACAGGCGCAGGCCTGACCGTTATTGCAGCAACCATTGGTTTGTTTGTTTTTCTGAAAAATAAAGAGGAAATTCGCAGCAGGTCGTTTAACACTGCTTTTAAATTATTGATAGTAGGAGCGGCCATACAGCTCGTCTCCGGGCCCGGCGACTTTATGTGGCACTCTGTCTTTGGCGTCGACGGTCTTATGAGCCCGCCTCACCTGTCGCTTGCAACGGGCATCTTGATTGGTACTATTGCAACTGTAGTCGGGCTTGCAAGGATTTTGCCGCACATTGAATCAAAGAGGAATCAGGGGTTCGCTAAAATTGCGATGGTCCCGGCGTTTGCAGCTCTCTGGTTTTCAACCATCTGGTACATCTTTTTCTTTGTGCTGCCCCTCTCAAACGGCCAGCACTTTACGTTCAACCCTGACCCAGCGGCCGCCATAGTAATTGCAACTACCGTCCTTCCGTTCATGAGCGCATTGATATTCCTTGTGTCCGCCAGAACCATCGGCAGGCTGGGCGCAGCGACTGCGGTTGCAGGCGCTGTAATCAGCATGAACGTGCTTGCAAACATTGTTCCGGCATACCAATTCTTGGGGTCATTCCTTCCTTGGCAATTGCTCGCCCTCATTCCAGCCATCGTTGGAGCAGACATTGCTATCCATAAAGCGCGCCCCCGGACAGGGATGATGATTGCAGGAGCCTTGATTGGCATCACGTTCTATGTCTTTAACTATCCCATGCTTCCAATGGCGTTTGCAGAAATCCTGCATCAGCCTAATGCATCCTTCGCTGACATCCTGCCAAGCATGTATCCTACACTCTGGCAGGTCATTGGCATGACGGCTGTCCCAAGCGCGCTTGCGGGCATCATCGGCGCAATAATGGGATCAAAGATAATAGAAAAGCCGCAAGCTCGCGTGATAAGTGCTACCAAGACATGATAAGGTTCAGGCTGGGGTACAAGCACCCCGGCGTCCATTATTATTATTGACAAGCTTTGATCACTGCAGGATTAATGGGGCCGCGAATTACTCCCTGATGATTTACATTTTTTTCGTCCTTCGATCTAAAAGTTCTGTGCAGTAGCTGACTTCTGCTGCTTGATCATCATCAAATAATCATTTCAACTAATTTTTTCAAATTATCGATGTGGGTGGATGTAGCTGGTCGATCCACTCCCCATCCCCACAGGACCTTCCACTCGGATTCGCTTGCAGGAACCGCAGCCATGTTTGGGAAGCAGTGCTTCATCCCGTCATTATTATCATAAAAGGCAGGGCACTCGAAAACAATTTTTCCACCGGCAAAGGCAGTAGAGTCACTCGATGATGATGTAGTAGCTATGCCAGCCTGAAAGAAATTTACGTTTCCCCACAGCGAAGTTACTAAAGGGTTGTCGGCCGGGAAAAAGCCGTTGATCGATATGACCCCGAGATTAAAATACGGATTCTCAATTTCAGGCGCCGTAAATGAACTGTACTTTATCCAGCTATCTGAATCGACAGTACGGTAATACCAGTTCACTGTCCTTCCATCTCTTGCCCATTCCATAGCGATAGCGAGAAAAGACTTTGGGATGTTGTTATTAATGGGCACCACTGATTCATGCATTATCGACCTCCAAGGAAAACCAGAGCATGCCGCATTTTGATCGCATGTCTCCCAAGCCCTTGCTACAAGGTATTTCGTGCCTTCTTTTGTGAATAATACGTCTGCCCTGTAGCCATAGTCCAGGCCATCCTTGCAGCAGTTTGGCGACTGGGCTCCAATCCCTGCAAGAAGGATGTCATTATCATCATCATTGCCAGTATTTTCATTTCTTGAGGATAATGATGATGTATTATTATCGATGCCTTGATGCTGGTACAACGAAGTAAAGTTGAGATTGACTTCGACGCGCTTTGTGCTAAAGTACTGTTCATTGCTGGCTGCGCCTGAATAATACATGGGCGGCGGAATGGATGATAGCATCTTGGGGCAGTTGCCGCCATCTTGATGACCGCTGCTACCGACGTTTTCGATATCAGGCAGCAAGTCAATCGGAGCAAGGAATGAGGGATGCATGGCGAAAATTCCAAAACCAAAGAATATGGGCACCGATAGAGACGCAAAAAGTTTCTCCCTTGTCATTTTCAATTTTTTTGAAGACGCCATCATCCCTTTCGGCCCATTAGCATTCAGATGGTTATTGTTAGGCTGAACAAGATGACGACGATGATGATGATAATAGGAATAACCAATCCTGCTTCCAGCAATCCCGCTCAACGCTGACCCACCAATTGCCACAACTAGTTGGATCACCTGCCAAAAACTATCATCATTGTTGTTGTCAGGGAACGTCAAGGCCTCAAAAAGAACAAAGAGCACCGTCTGACCAAGCACCGATGCACCAATCGCCCATTTTTGACTACTATTGTTATTGCCGCTGCCAAGTTGCGAAGCAGTCAGTCCTGCCAACAAGAAAGGTACCGTCACATAATAGAAGAACAAGAGTGCACGAAACGTTGGCTCGCTTGGCACATCGTACAGCAAAGATGCAGGATAAATCCCGACAAAAATCGCAACCACAGTTGAAGCAAACAGGGGATGAATCGACGACGGCGATGATGTTGCAGCTATTGCTGCCTTATCGTATTCGTCACCCTCGTCGTCATTGTTCAAAGTAAGACGAGCCCATTTGCCGCGGATCAAGCCCGCTGCTGAGGCACTGAATAACAGTAGAAAAAGCCGGACCTCTCCAAGCCCATCAGGCCCAACGTAGTAGCACTCCCTTGCCTCGCAAAATTGGTACAAGACCAAAACTAGTGATAGTACAGCCGCTGCACACCCGATGATGTAATAGTTAACGTTGCCTCCCTTGCGAATGTTCAACCCTGCAAAATAGCCAAGTGCAACTGCAGAAGCTACAAAGAAGAAAAGCCTAGCACCTGAATAAAAAAAGAAAGTATTGTCATTGATCTCATACAAATGAAATGTGTACAATTCAAACAGCCAAGGAGCCACAAAGATGAGGGCAATGAGGATAAGGCTAATGAATTTCAACTGGTTTTTGCCAGCTCCACTAGCAGAGACATGTACTACCTAGGAATTCTATATCATTATCTGATTAATATTGTGACGTTAGTTCATACGCTGTGCAGCTTTAACCTTCAGTCTATATGCGACGTCGATGCGAAAACATGTCAAAAATTGGGGAGCTAACTGGCACGTCAGAGAAACCAGCTTTTCAGACCCTGCTTTCGGGCGCAAAGGTTTTGATGGCTTTGGTTAGCCGAAGCGTTTTGTCCTTGGGATCTGTACATTGCATATTATACGCTCGCATCTCTGCACCTTTTCTTCCATCGATGAAAAGACAGTGCATGTGGTAGCGGCAGCAATCCTGGATCGAATGACTTTGCCTATGGCGAATATGCAAATTTTGAATAAAAGCCATTCTTGCCCGAGTTGTCCCATTTCATGCCGTGGTCGCTGTAGCTGTGTTTTACGGATTTTGCGACTACCGCCGGAAAACCCGGGGCAACGGTCATGGGGACGTTCTCTATCGTGGTTTCTTTGTTCTGGCCCTCTCCACTCGCGATGCCTTCGATTGCCACATCCATTGCAGACGGAATCTGCAGGGACCTTTTTCTGCCGTCTGCCTCAAACTTTATCGGAACCGAGCGTACTCCTGCCATGTCGCCGATGAATCCGGCGGCAACCCCAAAAAAGCCTCCTGCCTGCCCAGAATATATCTTTACAAGGGCATCAGCCTGGTCTTTGTTTGCGCGCTCATCCAGGTACAGGGCTGCCTTCCATTTTGGACCTGTAAACATGTTGCCCGGTGCATGAAATACCGCGACAACATTCAGGCCGTCAAGCCGGGTATTTCCGAAATTGCCCTTTTGAATGTGCCAGGCTACTGTGACATCACATTCGCCGCGATCCGGGTCACCCATAAAAACGCAAGGACACACTACGTCGCAGTTGCAGGCCTCAAAGTAGTCGCCTTCGATCTTCCATGACTGGGGAGCGGACAAGGTATCTGGATCGTCTTGACGTAAAGATATAAGGTTGTAGGTCAACGGATCGGGATTCCGTTGCAGGTGGCAAAGTATTTTGATGTTCATACTCGGTTCTTGATTCAGCCTAACAACCTATCGCAAAATCGCCTAGTCGGTAACGCCCCTCTGCAGCACTCGGCCAGTATTTGCGTCAACTACAAAGTCGTACTCTGGTTTTGTGGTGTTTTCAAAGTTTAGAACAACTTTCCAGTAATAGTGGTCTGGCTGCGTATTGTCAAGGGAGTGGGGCATCTTGTCGCCCAGCGTTCCATCGTCTTTGTCAACTGCGAAATTTGTTCCGTCCTTGCCGACGTAGATGAGCGCCGTTGAGCCAAGCGCCCCGCCCCTGACTGCGCCCTTTTCATAGCCGCTCCTTTGATAGGACTCGTCAAGGGCGTCCCTGGAAGCTTTTTCAGCCTCTGTTTCGCCGATTATGGTCGTAATCCTTGTAGAATTGTAATCCGCCGGCTTTGGCACTTCGACAAGAGGGCTGGCCGCCATGTATGCGACAATAGAGAGCGTCAGGACCATGCCTGCAATCGGCAGCACAATCAGGCCAATTATGAATTTCATGGTCCTGGACAACTTGAAAAACCACTCCTCATAGTTATCATTTCATGGATTCTGCTATCCTGGCAAGTTCGTCTATTGGCATGTGTGCTTCCAATCTGTAGATTATGTCTTTTTCGTCGTCTACGACCCAGAGAGAAGAGGGGTAGTCATACTGCTCTGCATGTATCGTGACATTGTTTTCGTCAACCGCCACTGACGTCCCGGTCCCGGCGTTATATCCTACTGCGTGCCTGTTTCCATCCGAAAATGCGTATTTCCTTGCATCGATGCTTCCTGCGTTTTGCAAAGTCTGGAATCGCCCTTCCGTATACTGGCTTCCATCAATCCTCTCTGCCGCATTAGTTCCTGCAATGCGTTCACTAAATGGATCTATTCTAATTTCAATGGTGCCGTCATGCAATGACTTTGGGCCGTCGCCACCGCAGATCGTAGAATTGTAAAACTCCATGAACACCTCCTTGACGCCAGAGTAATCCGCGTACTGGAGCGAATATCCAGCCGGGAGCGCCGTCGGCAGCGGAACGGCAAAAGGCGCTCTGGCTTTAACAATCTCGATGGGCTGGCCGCAGGCAATCTCTCCATTATCGTTGTACCACGTGATTTCGCGGTCACGCGGCCTGGCGTCTTGTGAGCCTGTCGCATAGACGGAAAATATCAGCACAAACAGGATTCCCGTGGCAAGGCCTGCCGCCACCGGAATTGTTGCCGCCCATGCCGCCGATGGCAGTTTCTCCCTGCTAGGCTCTCCCGCTGCCATTCTCATTTCTCCGGCATGATATGCTGTTCTTTTGTATTCTTGGATGATATGTCGTTGTACGTCGCGGCAGGCAGCATGACAAACATGAAACCAATTGCTAGTGCAAATACCAAAACATACGAGCGCTGGCCAATCAGCATTTAAGGTTATTATCTGCAAATCTTCTATTGAAGGTTTGTCCAAACGCCAAGCTCGTTTGCTGTCACATCGCACTCGCTCCTTATATCCTGAACTTTTCACATGAATATTTGGATATGATATTACAACAATAATAAATTATGTGGGATAATATAATGATAATCTTAGAAAATATACGATAATTCTCAGAATCCATTGTAATTTAAATATTCTGGAGTGGAAGTCACCCATCACTATGGGAAAAATTAGGCCTCTTTTGCTGTCCGGACTCGCAGGCGCTCTTCTCTTGGTCTCACTTGTCACGTTTTACACGCCGGAAACGCAGGCAAGCGACACACCCTTTAGCAACAATAGTACGCTTGGCGCAAACAACAACACTACTAGCATTATGCGATTGCCTAGTCAGGAAGGCTTTTCGGTGCGCCTGCTTGCGGCAAACTTTAGCGCGCCGTACAACATCCTGTACGGGCCCGATGGCGCCCTGTGGATCACCGAACGCGTTGGAAAGGTCATCACGCGTGTCGACCCGGAGAGCGGGTCAAAGCTTGGCAGCATACCCGTTCCAAACGTCCACCAGTCCGCCCCTCAGGACGGACTAATGGGGATGGCGTTTGATCCTGCCTTTAACAACACGCATCATATCTATGTCGCGTACACGTACGATGCAGATCCTAGCGATGCGCTTGACCGGCGCGTAAAGATCACGCGCTTTACGTACGACGCGGCCGCCGGTACTATAGGCAATCCTGTAGACCTCATCAGCGGGCTCTATGGCAGTACCGACCACAACTCTGGCCGCATGACGTTTGGCCCTGATGGCAAGCTGTACTACACCATTGGCGACCAGGGCAAGAACTACCTTGCCAACTACTGCCTGGAGAACCAGGCGCAGTCTCTCCCGACGGCAGAGCAGGTCGCGGCTAGAAACTGGACTGCGTACCAGGGCAAGGTGCTCCGCATGAACCCTGATGGCTCCATCCCCGATGACAATCCTGTGATAAACGGCGTCCGCAGCCATATCCTCACGTACGGCCACCGCAACCCGCAGGGCATTGCAGTGGGTCCAAATGGCAACAGCCTTTACGTCTCTGAGCACGGCGACAAGTCCGATGACGAGCTTAACCGCCTGCAGGCAGGCGGAAACTATGGCTGGCCAAACGTCGCCGGCTACAATGACGACAAGGCGTACCAATACGTCAACTGGTCCGGAGCAAAGAACTGCAAGGATTTAAAGTTCGACAACACCGCGCCTCCGCCGCCGGGCGTGCCGGTGATGAACGAAAGCGAGTTTGACGCGCCCAACTTTGTGCCCCCTGTCCACACGTTCTATACTGTCGAGAATGGCTACAACTTCCGTGACCCTGCGTGTGGCGACCTGACCTACATCTGCTGGCCGACCGTCGCGCCGTCGAGCCTGCGACTCTACACGTCTGATGCCATTCCCGGCTGGCAAGACACCTTTCTGATGACTACCCTGAAGGCTGGCAAGATCTTTCAGCTTGCGCTGGACGAGAACGGCACGGCGCTTGCGCGCGATCCTGTGGAACTCTTCCGTTCGGAGAACCGCTACCGCGACCTTGCGTTCAGCCCTGACGGCAGCACTATCTACGTGATCACCGATTCATCAGGCCCCGCACAGGCCATCGGAGGCGGCGCAACCATCAACCTGTGGAACCCTGGCTCGGTGCTTGTGTTCAGGTACGAAGGCACTGGAGGGGCTTCCATGAGCAAGTAGAAACAGAGTACATGTGCGTCCTTGCATGCCTGCAAGACCGCCGTAATAATGATGCAAGGTCTAGAGAGTATGATAGGTAGGTAAAGATCAACAGCCGCCAAGAATTCATTTCTTGTATTTCTTTACAGCGGCCTCAACCTTGCGTCATCGATCAATGGGGCATGACATATGCGTGTGATTATCATGACAGTTATGCATCGCCGTATCTTCTCGTCAGCTCTGTTGCCTTTGTGAGCAATTCTGACAACTGCTCCCTCGAAGGCCTAGTCTGCTTGAAAAACTCTACGTTCATTCCAAGCAAGCCAAGCTGAACGTACAGGTCGTCGTCTGAGTTTGTCATAGATGTAGCGACGCTTATGATTTATTTAAGCAAACTCAAATGAGACTCTGTTATCCTCTACTTCAGTCCGGCTCTGTACGGCTGTACAGGATAGATTGCAGACTGGAGCTAGTTATAGAATAACCGGCAATGTACGACCTGCAAAACGCGCAAAAAGCGTGCTCCTTTCTTCTCTAGACAACACAACTTTTAAACTGGCTCTGGGCAAACCCTATTGCCATCATCATATGATGACGCCAACAAAGAAAAAGTTTGCACTTGCTGCAGCGGGGGGAGCTGCGATAATCATCTTTGCAATCATCAAACTCATCTTTACGCTTAACGGCTCGTAGTAGCAATAAGCAGTTTCTTTGCAGCCTGCACGGTTCCTTCTACCGTATGGTCCTTTGCTTCGTAATGCCTGACTTTTCTTCTTTTTAGCTCGGCGCTTGTAAACGGGCCTATCGACACTACTGCCTGTACCAGCCGGTCAATTTTTCGACCATCATCGCTTCCGCCAAGGGCATCGACGATTTCAAAAAACGACCGGACGTTTGACGCGCTTGTAAACACTATTGCGTCGATCTTTTTGTCCAAAAGCATCCTGTGGAACCTCTTCCATGCCAGCGTGATTTTTGCAGTGCGCACGGTGTACATGAAAACCTCGTCGACTGACATGCCAAGGTCCAAAAGCGCCTTTGTGGCGTAGTTGCTACTGCCTGCCTCTGCGCTGCGCGGAATTATGATCTTTTTTTTGCCTCTCTCGCTGTCCCTTGACAGCATCTTTGCAAGCCCGATTGAAGAAAAAGAATCGGGCATCATGCCGACTCTGACACCGCGCCTTTCAAGTTCCTTCTTTGTTTTTGGACCGACTGCGATCACCTTTGTTGACTTTAGGGCGGAGGCGACTTTTCCTTTCCCGCCAAGATCAAAAAGCACTGCTACTGCCTGTGCGCTCATGAACGCGCAATAGTCGTGCTGTTTTTCCTCAAGCAGTTTCAGGAAATGCGCCACTGCCTTGCGGCCCTCCGGCACAATCTCGATGGCCTGTACGGGGATGGCTTTTCCCCCCTCTTTTTTTACAAGCCTTGAAAACTCGGCTGCTTCCTTCTTGCCCCTCGTTATCGCAAGGACCTTGCCCTCAAGGCTTGGCACCCTTGCCCCTACCTCCTTCTACTCCTTTTCTGAACCACGCGATCTTTTTGTGAAGCGAAGCAACCCTTCCGATGACTACAATCGCAGGCGGTTTTATCCCGCTCTTGGTTGCGACCTTGGCGGCTGTCGCAAGCGTCCCCATGACGACCCTCTGCCTTGCAGTCGTGCCGTTTTCGATTATCGCGATTTTTGTATTCTTTTTCATGCCGCCTTTTATGAGGTCTTTTGCGATCTCGTCCAGCTGGCCTATGCCCATGAGGACGACTACGGTGTCAACTGCCTTCGGCAGCTTTTTCCAGTCCACCGATACGTCGCCCTTGTTGTCCACTCCCTCGTGCCCTGTCGCAATCGCGACGGCTGACGAATAGCGCCTGTGGGTCAGCGGGATGCCTGCGTACGCCGGCCCTGCTATGGCAGACGTGATGCCCGGGATTATCTCAAACTGGACGCCTCGCTCCAGCAGGTATTCTGCCTCCTCTGCGCCCCTGCCAAAGATGAACGGGTCGCCGCCCTTCAGCCGTAGCACGCTCTTGTTCTCTTTTTTGGCGTATCTGACCATCAGCTCGTTTGTGCGCTTTTGGTGCGTGGTAGGGTCGCCTACTGCCCTTCCGACGTACACCTTTTCCGCATTTTCTGGTATCTGGTCTATTATCTCCTGGCCTACGAGGCGGTCGTACAGTATCACGTCGCAGCTCTTCAAAAGCTCCATTGCGCGCACCGTCATCAGCTTGGGGTCGCCGGGGCCGGCTCCGCAGATGTACACCTTGCCGGCGGCAGTGGTGCTCATGCCTTTTTGTTCCACTCCTCAACAGCCCTGCGCCAGCCTTCTGCCATCTCTTGCGCGCCCTGCTTGACGAGAAGGTCTGCAACGCTCTTGCCCAGCTTTTCTGCGCTCTTGGCGCTGCCTGTTTTTTTGACCTTGATGTTCCTGCTTCCGTCTGCTGAAAACACGCTTGCGTAGAGCGTTATCCTGTCTCCCTTTGTCACTGCGACTGCCCCAAGCGGAAACCTGCATCCCCCTTCCACCTTTTCAATGAGGGCGCGCTCGGCAGTCACCTCTGCCCTCGCCCTTGGGTCCTCGATGCTCCTGAGCATCTCTATCGTCTTTTTGTCGTTTCGCCTGCACACGATGGCAATCGCGCCCTGCCCCGGCGCCGGGACGAATTCTCGCACTCCAAACCTCTCTACTATCACGTCTTTCATGCCTATCCTTGTCAGCCCTGCCTCTGCAAGCACTACCGCGTCAAACTCGCCACTGATGACTTTTTTCACGCGCGTCTCGACGTTTCCGCGTATTGGCTTGACTGAAATGTCTGGCCTTTCTTTCATCAGTTGAATTGCCCTGCGCAGGCTGCTTGTGCCCACGACAGAGCCGGCGGCAAGCTCTTGCAGCTTTTGCCCTTTTTCGTTCACTAGGACATCGTTTGGGCTTGCCCTCCTCGGTATGCACGCGACTGTCAATTCTTCTGACAGGTCGGAGGGAATGTCCTTGAGGCTGTGCACCGCAAAGTCTACCTCGCCTTTTTTCACGGCTTCGTTGACCTCTTTTTCAAAGATCCCCTTTTCGTCCATCGTAAACAGTGGCCGCCTGTCCACGTCTCCCTTGGTGCTTATCATCACGACCTCAAATTTTGCGCCGGGGTGCGCCTTTCTGAGCGCGGCAAGCGCCAGCTCTGTCTGCGCCACTGCAAGCCTGCTCCCCCTCGTGCCTACTTTGATGATTGTCTTCATTTTATTTCTGCAGTTCCTTTATTTTCTTGAAAGCCTCGCTGTACGCGTCCACCGTCCTGTCCACGTCGTCCTCGTCGTGCGCGTACGACACAAAGCACGTCTCAAACTGCGACGGCGGGATGAACACGTTGCGCTTTAGCAACTCGTCAAACAGCCTTTTGAATTTGGCAGAGTCTGCCCTTTTCGCACTGGCGTCGTCCCTCACCTTGTCGGCAGTGAAAAACACCTGGTACATCGAGCCAATAGAGTTTATCGTGCAGTTGACGCCTCCAATGTCTTCAAGCTCTTCTTCTATGCCCTCAACAATGCTGTCGCATGTCCTTGCGACCTGCGGGTAGATGGAGTCCTTGGCCTCAAACAGGGTCGAAAGCGCCGCAATTGCCGCAGACACTGACACGGGGTTTCCTGCAAAAGTGCTTGCCTGGTACACCTTGCCTGCAGGGGCCAGCTGCTGCATTATCTCTTTTCTTCCTGCAATTGCGCCTATCGGAAAGCCGTTTCCAAGCGCCTTGGCAAAAGTCGCAATGTCAGGTTTTATCCCAAAGAACTCGCCAGCTCCTCCAAGCGCAAGCCTAAAGCCAGTTACGACCTCGTCAAATATCAGAACCACGTCGTTTTGCTGCGTTATCTTTCTGACGTCGCTCAGGTAGTTCTTGTCGGGAAGCACGAGGCCAATGTTTGCAAGCACCGGCTCCATTATCACGCAGGCCGCGTCGTCTCTGTTTCTTTCAATAGTGCGTTCAAGCTCTGCCGCATCGTTGTATGGCGCAACTACCGTTTGCGCCGATGCCTCTTCCAAGATGCCCTCCGACGCAGGCAGGCTTGCTGCGCCGGACCCTGCCTTTGCAAGAACATAGTCGTGCGCGCCGTGGTACCCGCCGTCAAACTTTATCACCTTCTTTTTCTTTGCAAACGCCCTTGCAAGGCGTATTGCGTTCATCGTGGCCTCCGATCCTGTGTTGACGAGCCTGACCATGTCGGCGCAGGGGACAGCCTTTGAAATCAACTCTGCAAGCTTTATTTCAAGTTCGGTCGGAACGCAGTACAGCGTTCCAATGTCAAGCTGCGACCTTGCCGCATCAAGCACTGAAGGGTAGCCGTGCCCAAGGAGCATGGCGCCGTAACCCATGCAATAGTCGGTAAGCGTCTTGTGGTCGGAAGTCACAAGCTTGCTCCCCCTTGCGGATGCGGCAAAGAACGGGTAAGGCTCGAAAAAGCGGACCGGGCTGTCTACGCCTCCGGGCAGCACCTTTTTTGCCCTGTTGTACAGCTGCTCTGACCTGCTGCTAGCCACCACGAATGTTTGTCATTTTTGCGCCGTAATAAGCGTATTCTTGGCACCTGGCAGATCAACCAACAACAAAAAAACGACTGGATATGTCAAACCATCCGGTACGAAAGCGCATATACGTTGATTAACCTGCCGTGGCATTGAGAGGGACGTATTGGCAATTACTACGTTTTCCGCCATCATGGATGATTTCCGCGCAAACGTGGCGCAGAACCGTGATGCCCTTTTGGCGATAGCGAAAAAAAACCCGCACATGGCTTACCAGAAGGTAAACGAGCTTGCGCTGTTTGTCGGATCGCGCCACGGCGTCAACTTGCAACTGCACTTTCCGGTTCCGGCCAAGGTCGCAGACGTTGACGCGTACGGCACGGAAAACATTGGCATCGTTGTCGACAAGTTCCGCCGGACGTTTCCAGTGGCGCGAGAAATAGTGAAGCACAAAGCCGTTGAAATCCTCGGCCCAGACGCAAGGGCGCTTGACGCCTACATGTACGAGGGCAAGGAGGGGGTAAAGGTGATTATGACAGAAAGCAGCAGGATTGAAGTCCTCCCGGGTTCGGTGCACCTGTGGTGCAGAGTAGACGACGAGCGCGTGAAAAAATATGCAGACTGGCTGATGGAAAACGTGTATTTTGTCAGCGCGTCAGGCTGACAAGCTCATACTTGTAGTACAGCTGGTCGTTGATGTCGTACGTCTCTGCCTTGACCGGCATGGGCAGGTCCTTTACGACGTATATCTTGCTCGTGTTGTTGTTCAGCTTGTAGCTTAGCACCAGCGCGTCAAACGTGCCTGCCGGCGTGGTGACTTTTTCTTGGCTTGTTATCTTGACAGTTATCGGAGTGGTGCTGCCGGTGACTATGGTGTTCCACGGCGCGCCCACGACTAGGTACTTGTCTCTGCCGCCATAGTCCATGTCCCTTATCGCAAGTATCGACGACTCAATTGGCTCCAGGTACTGCCTTGCGGACTCGCTAATGCTTCCCTCCTTTGTGAGCTCTTTTGAATACATGACGTCAAAATTTTGCGTACCCTGCGTGCCGTTTACGACGTTGAATGTTGTGCGCCAGCTGCCGCTGTTGTCGCCTGCCTTGGCAAATGTTATCGAAACTTTTGCATCTGCAAGCGACGGCGGGCCCTGCGAATCCACCGTGTAGCCCATCGAAAGGCCGTCTGTCACCTGCGCGCCGATCACGTAAATGTCGGCAGACGTGGGCGGGTTTAATATCGATGCGGCGTCGCCGCCTGAAAATCCTCCTCCAAACGCGATGATTCCCACGCTCACGCCGATTCCAAGCGCGGAGAACAGACCGACCATCACTGCGACTTGCTGCTTTGGGGTCACGCCAGCTCCTCTCTGTTCAGCTTCCTGCCTTATTTATAGAGTTTCGGACATTTTAACCTGACATCTTCATTATCCTTTCCCACAGCTTTTTAGGCACCGGCATCACAGACAGACGGGATACCCTGACAAGCTCCCACTGCGCAAACGCAGGATCGCTCTTTATCTTCTCCAGTGCAACCGGCTTTTTCAGCCTGCCCGCCGGCTTGACATCGACCACCACAAGGGATTCATCCTTCTCTTTTGGGTCTGGATAAGGATCGGACACGATATCAATTATGCCGACTGCCTGCTTTTCGTCGCCGGTGTGGTAGAATATCGCCCTGTCGCCCTTTTTTACGCTCCTCAGGTGCTTGAGAGCAAGGTTGTTCGCCACTCCGTCCCACACGGTCCTGCCGTCTTTTTCCAGTTGCGCATAGTTGTACGTGGAAGGCTCTTGCTTGAACAGCCAGTATGCCATATGTCAACCGTCTATTGCCGCACAATATAAGTTACAAAGGAAGAGGTGCTAACTTGTTGTCGCCGTCGTCATCGCCCCCTGTGCCAGAGATAGACATGATGGCCGGGATCGAGTGCTACTGCAGCGCCGATTTTTCAGGCATAGGCGGGTCGATAAAGCAGGACAGCTCCTCGTTTCAGGTGTCAGAGCTTGTCGACGAGTCATCGCTTGGCATCTCAAAAGAGTTTGAGGGCGCATACCGCTACCCGCTCTACCTGCTGCAAAAGGAAGGCGTAGACTCTAACCACGCACTGTTTGAAATCGAGCGGGAGCATCGCCTGCGCCTGCGCGTGATGGGGATAAAGGACGCAAAGGCAGTTACGAGCCAGTACGCAGGCGCAGAGAGGGCGTGGCAGAACGCGCCAAAAGAGCTGCGCACAAGGCATACCATGCTGACGCTTCAGGGATTTACAAAGAGGCCGCTTGGCAGGGAGCTTTTGGCTGGAAACGAGTTTTCCATAGCTATCCAGAACCCGATGCGCGACGACATCTCCGGCTTTGAAAACCAGGTGCAAAATATAGCCAACTTTTACGGCCTGCAGCGGTTTGGAAGCGAGCGCCTGGTCACTCACCTTGTGGGCAGGGCGATAGTGAAAAAAGACTTTGCAAGGGCGGCGGAGCTTTTGCTGACGTACACGACAAAGTACGACACCGACTCTAGCCGCGAGATAAGGCGCAAATGCCTTGACCCTTCAGGCTACCGGCAGGCATTAAAGGAGGTCCCCAGGGGCATGGACATTGAAAGGCAGCTCTTGTCAGCCCTTGTCGCAGGCAAGGGGCCGGTACAGGCGCTTCGTGCGGTTCCGATACAGATACGCAGGCTATTTGTACAGGCGTACCAGGCCTACATCTTTAACATGTGTTTGAGCAGGGCAATCGCGCAGGGAGAGGACATTACGTCGCCAAAGCAGGGCGACCTGTGTTTTGAAATGGAGGGCCCCTTTGCGTTTGGCAGGATAAAGAAATACGATCCTTCGTTGTTGTCAGATAAACAACAATTTGTCCCGGCGGTTAGGATGGCCGGCTATACGTTCCAGCCAGGCAGGGGCCGTTTTGAAGAGATTACAAAAGAACTTCTCGTACAGGAAGGAGTTGCCGCAAAGGACTTTTATGTTAAAGAAATGCAGGAGCTGAGCCAGCAGGGCGGCTTTCGCCAGGCGCCTCTGTGGTGCCAAGATTTTGCGTGGAAGAAAAACCCACTGACAGTTTCATTCAAGCTCCCAAAGGGCTCGTACGCCACCACGCTCTTGCGCGAGCTGATAAAGCCACAGGACCCGATAAAAGCAGGATTTTGATAACAATAACAGCGGTGGCCCTGCCCCGCGGAAAGGGAAGAGGCGCCGCATGGGCAGGGCCGCTCTGTTCTTGGGGTTAGCTATGCTTGCTAGCCTGTTTCCGTATTAAAGGCTGGCTTAACATTGTTCACTCTCACCTTAACATTGTTAATCGACCTTTAGATATTCGCCGGCCGATACATACTATGCAGAGAGAAAGAACGTGTCGCGGCTGTTGTCTACGTCAGCAACAATGGTCCCGCAAGTAACGGCGGCAGTATCCTACCGGGACAGGATCTACATAGTCAAGGACATCCTGCTAAAATTGGTAGAATATGGCGAGCTGAACCAGACTGCGCTTGTCAGCTTTTGCGGCCTGAACCTGAAAAAGCACAAGCCGATACTTGAAGACCTTGAGCTCAAGGGCCTTGTGCGCAGGTCGGAAAAAACTTCTGGAAAAAGGACCATAACGCTCTACTCTACGACTGCGTGGGGCATGGAATTTTGCAGGACTATACTAGAGCCGTACGAAAAGATGTTCCCAAGAAGCAGGACTTTGCATCCGCCTGCCGTCACGTCAGAGTAGTAGTGGTAGTCGTTGTAAAGTCAAGCTCGACGCCTCTGTCGCCGGCCTTCTTCTTCACCCTGTACGTTTCATTTGACAAAATGGGGAGTGCCTCAACCATGCCTTCTGCGCCGCAGCCGGGGCACCTGTCAATGCGAGTGGCAGGTCCAAGTCCTGAAGCGCACCAGAGGCATGAGTTGCAGACAAGGAAATTGGCTCGCGCAAAGGGCTTTTCACGAGCAGCCGTCGACGATCTGCTGACAAAAGCCGGCGGTCTTTCTTCAGCAGCAGTCGTGGTGACTACCATATTGTTATCATCACAGCCTGACGCGCACGTCGAGTTAATTAACATCAATTAACAATGTTAAGGCGCCGCGCCTGCAGCCGCGCGGATTCTCTGCTTGTACTTCTGGCCGCGGGGCTTTGTGCGCAGCCTGTATCCGCAGCACGGGCAGACGTTTCCGTCGCACATTATGAACAGGTCGCATATCTGGCACCGCTTCTGGCCGCTGGCGTACCTTCCAAGCCCCCTGGTCTTGGTGGCCCTGTAATCTTCGCATATCCCTCTGCACGACATCAGGCTGCTGTGGGCAGCAAGGAGGATAATCCATTGCGTAACAATGTTCAGCAAGACATTATTTGCCACTTCCTACATATCTTGCTTATATATGGCCGAGTCGTCGAGAACTCCTTCTACCACCGTTACCATGCTTGCCATACTGTTCGCAGGGATAATAATTGGCGGCGTGCTTGGCGCCGGGATACTGACGTACGCTCCTCAATCACTGTCGTTCTGGAGCAAGCCGCAGCAGGCGCCAAGCGCGGTTGCGCAGCAGCAACAGGCAAAGACAACAATGACTGCCGCTACTACTACCACCACCACTACCGTGCCAGCTACCCCCACAACCGCTGACCATGACCTTGTCTCGCTGTTCAAGCAGGTGGAAGGCTCTGTCGTGCAGATAACAAGCACCGTCTCCACCGTGAACAACAACATCATAATAAACGGCGATCCGCTGAAAAGCGAGTCAAAACGGCTTGGCTCCGGCTTTGTCTATGACGCGCAGGGGCTCATCGTCACCAACAACCACGTAGTTGACGGCACAGACACTGTCGACGTGACGTTTACCGACGGCAACACCTATTCTGCAAAGGTGCTTGGAAAGGACGCGTACAGCGACCTTGCAGTGATCAAGATAACCGACGACTTTACTGAAAAGCTAGTGCCGCTAAAGCTAGGCAACTCGACTGACCTGCAGGTGGGCGACCAGGTGGTCGCAATAGGAAACCCGTTTGGGCTCAGCAACACCATGACCACAGGAATCGTGAGCCAGCTTGGCCGGCTCATACCAAACGAGGATAGCACTTTTTCGATACCCGACGTCATCCAGACAGACGCCGCAATAAACCCGGGCAACTCTGGCGGACCGCTCCTTGACATGGAAGGCGAGGTCATCGGCGTCAACTCGGCCATCCAGTCAAACACGGGGAGCTTTTCCGGCATCGGCTTTGCAATCTCGTCAAGCGCGGTGCAGCACATAGTGCCTGCGCTCATAAAGGACGGCAAGTACGACCACCCGTGGCTTGGCATAGCCGGCACAAGCCTGACTCCAGACCTTGTGGGAAAGCTTGGCCTGCCCAAGAACTCTAAAGGCGTGCTCATAACAGATGTCACGGCGGGCGGGCCGGCGCAAAAGGCCGGCATAATGGGCACGGTGTTTGACAGGTTCACAGGCGACATCCGGAGGGCCGGCGACATTGTGACTGCGATTGATGGCCATGAGGTAAAGCGCATAGAGGACGTAATTACGTACCTTGAGCAGCATGCGCGGCCCGGCGACGCAGTTACGCTTGACCTGAACAGGGCAGGGCAGGTCGTGCAGGCGCACGCTACGCTTGAAGCAAGGGCGGGCCCCAGCCAATAATGACAGGCGACAACACAATATATACCGCCTAGTGCTAAAGCGCCACAGCAACAGCGACATGCTTGGGGACCGCAACCTGCGCGGAATGATAGAAAAGGCGCTTGATCGCCTCAACGATGATCTGAACATCAAGATCGACAGGAAAAACCCTGACAGGATACACGCGCTTGAGGCGGCTCTTTGCACGCGGTTATCCTACTATGAGCGCAAGGACCCCATTCCCGACGACAACGCGTCCAAAGTCTCTATTCTGTTAAGCCACGGCATCAGAAACGCGCTGAGCAACATCCAGGGCGAATACAAAGTCGACAGCCTGACCCTTGACGTGAACGCCGACATGATGATAGGCGACGAGTTTGTCGTGCGGTTTGAGATAGTGCCCGAGCTTCCCCCCATGCCGCATCCCCGGCACCTCCTGTACCTGAACACGTGCCTGTTCGCGCTTGGCAAGGACGAAGGAATTCTCATCTATATGACTGCAGACGGCAAGACGGCAGAATATTCGGTCACAAAGAACAACCGCATGTTCGAGGAGATCGTGCGCAGGGCGCGCGTGCTAAGCACGCTCTTGAAGGACAACAAGGTCCCGATAGTCGAGCCGTCTGATCTGTGCCTAAAGTGCAAATACTACTCCCGCTGCTATTCGCGTGAAAAAGCCCGGGAATCCACAGACATGCTGCAGGAAATATTTGGCAAGCTGTCGCCAAAGTAAAAAAGAGTGTGTGTGCATGCGTGCACAGGTGGGGAGAGAGAAAAAGAGAAAGTTATGTCATTCTCCGTGACTGCTGCTACTACTACTACCGCCATGGGCACTGACTGCCGATGACGACGAATACCCCTGACTGTATCTTCTCGCCCTTGCCGCAAAGACTATGCCGACCAGGAATGCGAACACTCCCGTCACTACGCCGAAAATGAACACTTCTTCAGCCATGTCGTATGCGTTTTGTCCAAAGTTTTTATCCTTATCGGTACTGCTTTCCGCACTGCAAGATAATATCATAAAAATTTACGGGAATGTCAGGCTGAAATCCCTGTCTTCTGCGGTGGTCTGCAGGTTTGCAGCCGTGAGCCTGTACGAGTAGGTGCCGTCAACTGTAAAGGTGGTGTTGCCGGCGACCATCTTGTCCCACGCGCCTGCAATAGCACTGTTGCGCTCGACTGTCTGGGTGTCCTTTGCAGTAAGGGTCGACCCTGACACTATGGGAAAGAGGTTGCTCTGCGAGTCAAGAAAGCCCTGCGCGCTCTGCCCCACGTCGCCAATGGTCATTCGCAGGCCGTCTACGTTGACGTTGTAGTGTATCGTCTCTAGTATCATGGTGGTGTTGTTGGGATTCTTTACCGTGAACGTGACTTGCACGTTGGCATGACTATCGCCGGCCTTTTTCACCGCAATGTCCTTTACGTTGATAACTGGGGGCATGATATTTGGAGCGTTACTGCTGCTTCCACTTGCGCCGCCCGTCGAGTTGGCACCCTGATTATTATTATTGCTATTGCTTATGCCGGGCAGCTGGCTGTTGTTGTTTGCGCCCAGCACAAAGAATACTATTACAGCCGCGACGGCAATGCCTCCGCCGGCAGCATAGATTGCCTTTGTGTTCAAAACAGAATTAGCTGCCGCCTGCCCGTGTTTAAATCTGTCGCTTGTCCTCCTTTTTTACACACAAAAGTGTGTGTAATGATAATGCTTATACTTGTGAAAAGGCGCACCGGCTATGTATTGCAGTACCACAAGGCGGCCCACCTCGGCAAGCAGCGTGCGCAAAAGGCGCAGATGAAGCTGTTCGACTACACCGGCTTTGCGATGCTTACGTACACGATAAAGCAGTCCGGCGAGGGTTCTTTTGAGCCCGTGGGCGAGGAAGAGCTTGCGGCCAAGATGACAAAAGGCGAAGAGGCGATGCTGTTTATCTGCGACAGGGACGGCTACGCCAAGGCGCAGTCAAAGCCGATGCCGCTTGCGCAGGGCGAAGAGGCGTTCAAAAAGATGGTCGCTGACGGCATACCTGCGTTTTCAGGCGAAATAAAGACCGTTTCCTAGGCGCCGACTATTATTTTCGTGCCGGCGGCCTTGTTCTTGAGGACGACGTCTCTAATCACTTCTGGCTCTGACTTTATCACGACGGTCGGTATCTTGGACCGCTCGATTACCTTTAGCGCGACGATGTCCATCAGGTCGTAGCCCCCTGCCATCGAGCTTTCGCCAGAAAGGAGGTCGCGGCACTGTTTTGTAGTTATCTCGGAATAGTGCCTTGCGCCCTTGTTCTTGCGCGGGTCGGAATCGTAAATGCCGTCAACGTCGGTCGCGTTGACAAAGCGCGCCGCGCCCACCTTTTCCGCAATAAGGGCGGAAGTGGCGTTCGTGCTCTGCCCCGGATGCAGGCCGCCTGCAACGACTATTTTGCCGCTTGCAGCCGCTTCTGTGACCTGCTCAAGATCCTCCGGCACTGCAGGATATGCCTTTTCGCCGAGCGCGGCGATGAGAAGTTTTGCGTTGAGCCTCGATACTTCTATTCCCATGATGTCAAGGCTTGCCTCGTCAAGCCCAAAGCCCCTTGCGATGTTGATGTAGTGGCGCGCGACTCTGCCTCCTCCTGCCACCACCACTGGCTGCACCTTTGCAGAAGAAGAAAGGTTTGCAAGCATGGACGCGTATCTCTTTATCTCGCTTCCGTCCTCGCCGCTGAACACCTTGCCGCTCAGCTTGATGACGACACGACGGCTTTTATCTAACACTACCATGCAGTCTCCCTGCTCCCATTTCCATTGTCTCCTGATCTCCAAGCACCTTTTTAACAGATCGCTCGACTTTCTGCCTGCTCTCCGCGGTGGTGTAGATGCGCAGCATGTCAAAAAATCCGGCGATCGAGTCCACAAGCGGTATCTCTGAAACTGGAACCTCGCGCACGCCCTTTTTGTCGGTGACAAGCACCGAGAACATTTCCCTCTTGCTCGGCGTGAGCGGCATCGACGACGCCCTCGAAGCGTCGGCAAACACGTGGCTCCTGTCCACGCCTGCAGCCTGGGCGATCTCGACTTCAAGTGCAGACAGTGCCTTTCTGTCCATGCGCTTGTGCCTGTCGCGCTTGTGCAAGAGCTTTTCATACACGCATTTTAGGAGGCGCCGGTCGCGGTAATCGCGGGCCAGCCTTGCGGCCATGCCATTGTCCAGCGCGCATAGCCGCTCAAGCGTCGCCTCGTCAGTGATGGAAAGATAGTTTTCAAGCGACGTGTCCGTGAGGGCAAGCGCATCGTCGGCGTTTATCATGGAATGCAATAGCATCACCTCCGCGGACCGGACCGTCTTGTGGAAATAGACTGCCTTGAACATCTCGTACCTCGATATCAGCATCGATTCAAGCGAATTGAGAGCCGACCTGTTGATGGCAAGCCTGCCAGAAGCGACCTCGTACGAGCTTATCAGCCTGTGATAGTCTATCTTGCCGTACTCTGCGCCTGTGAAATACGAATCGCGGGGCAAATAGTCCATGATGTCGGCAGAAAGCCCGCCCGAGATTATCTCGTTGAGGAAATGCACGTTTGACTGGCCAAACGACAGCCGCGATATGTGGTCTGCGCTGTAGCCGTTTTTGCCAAGCGCGTCTGCAATCTCGCTTTTTGTTATTATGAGCCGGCCCATCTCCTCGTGGCTTGTTCTGCACCTCGTTTCCAGAACTTCCTCAAAGAGGTGCGAAAACGGTCCGTGGCCGATGTCGTGCAAGAGCGCGGCAAGCCGCAGCTCCTCTACTACTTCGGCGTTGTCGATGTAGCCCTTGCCAAGCAGGCTCTCGCACGCAAGGCCGGCGATGTGCATCGCGCCAAGCGAGTGCTCAAAGCGCGAATGCTGCGCGCTGGGGTAGACGAGGTGCGCGCCTGCAAGCTGGCGTATGCGCCGGAGGCGCTGGAACGCCGCGCTGTCTATGATGTCCTTTTCCGCCTGCGAAAACCGGATGTAGCGGTGTATCGGGTCCGTGATCTCGCCTGCAAAATCCAAGGTACGAGATGCACACCTGCAAAGAGCGACTTAAACTTTCAGTGCCTTTCTCACTGTTTTCAGTATTTCCTGGTGGACCTGCTCCTTGCTTTTAGAGCCGTCCAGCACCTTCCACTTGAACTGCCGGGCAAGCTTTTGGTAGTTCTTGTACGCGGCCTCTGCAAGCCTGGCGTCGCCCTCAAACGCATCAAGCACTTCCGCGCGATTCTTTGACACGCTCGGGTTGACAAGCAGGATGAGCACCATGTCTTCCTTTGGCAGGCCCTTGTCCAGCTTTTGCAGCCACCCTGCGTCCATGCCGTTAGAGATTCCGTATACCAGGTTTGACTGCCAGTAGCGGTTCATGATGATTATGGTGCCGTTTTCCACCATGCTCTCTATCTCCTTCTTTTTCTCCCACCTGTTTGCAGAAAAGAGCAGGTGCTTGACCTCTGCGGGATAGTCGCGTTTTCCGTCAAGAAATGCGCGGATTTCCATGCCTATTGGCGTCGTATAGTCTGGAAAGTCGATTACCACGCATATCTTGCCGAGCGCCTTGATGGCTTCCTGCAGCATGCGAGACTGGGTAGTCTTGCCGGCCTTGTCGGTTCCCTCTATAACAATTATCTTGCCCTTTGCCACCGCCACAGGTCAAGGCAGGCGCCAATAAAAAGATGTTGAATAATTCTCGGGAAAGCGGGTTTGTGAGATTTGCACCTTCGATTTGCCCAGAATTTTAAACCAAAAAACCAACAAATTAAAATATTATCCATCTTGTTAACAGGTGAGCACGGTTAGCGCTTGAAAGACGGAAAATCAAACATTGCAATATTTGACACGTTCAAGACTCGCCGGAACAAGTTCACCGGCGAGGCCAAGAGGCAGCGGGGCATAATCGCGCATCTTGCCACTGAGCAGAGCCCTGAACTGCGCACCCGCACGTCCATTGCGCACGCAATAGCAGAGCAGCACGGAATCCTGTGGCAGAACATCTATTCCGGGATATTCCGAGACCTTGATGAAGTCCTCATCCCTGCCGGCGTGGTAAAAGAAGGGGGCAGGCTGCCGCTCAGGCGCGGGCCAAAGGCGCTCCAGCTTGAAGGCGTGCCTTTTTACGAACTCACGGACACCGGCCTGCTTGTGGCGTCGTCGATAGAGGAGCTTGGGGACAAGCGCATGGGGCTGCTAAAATCGTACGTGTCGTCGCTTCCAGCAAACGACTCACAATGCAAGGCTATGAAGGACGGCCTTTTGTTGCTCATAGACCGCGCCCCGTCCTTTGTGACAAAGGTCATCAACGAGTACATCTATGCGTACAGCACTGGCCTGATAAGCAGCATAGCGCCCCTTGAGACGAAAAAGCTGCGCTCCGTCATTGCAAAAGAGATTGCCGTGGAAAAAGAGCTTGTCGAGGCGTTTGTGGCGTTTTCAGGCGATCAAAAGGACCTTGCACGCAACTTTTTCAAGGTAATGACCTGAGCTTTACTTGCCCTTGTGGCCGCATGCGGGGCACTTGTATTCCTTGGACTTGCCCTTGCAGCCCTCGCAGCGCCATATGCGCGCGCTTTTGCACTTGGGACACGAAAAGTTCTCTGAAATTTCGCCCGGGTGGACGTCTCTGCCACAAGCGTTGCACTTGGGCATGTCGTACGAGCCGGAGTACATAGTATCTCTGCAGCTGTGTTTGCCTTCTGGACTATTTTTACTTATTGCAAATAAAGGATTTATACCGAATGCACGAATCAAAGCCATATGGGTATAGGAAGGTATGTTGTGCGTGAGGTTGCAAAGGAGCTTGACCACCGGTCGAGGGAATTCTACGAATTTGTCATGCCGGCCATTGACATGGTAGAAGAGGGAAGCGATCTCGTGGTCATGATCGACCTGCCAGGCTTTGCCAAGCAGGACATTGCGCTAAGGATACAGCGCAATATCCTCTCAATAACCGCCAAGCGCGCAGCGCCAGAGGAAACCGGCACGGTCTACCAGAGGCACAGGCCGCTGCGGATTGAAAAGAGCATCGTGCTTCCGATCACGGTCAAAGAGGGCGAGAAGGTGGTGGGCACGGCGACGTACACAGACGGCGTGGTGACGCTCAGGATACCCGTGCCGTCCAAGGAAACGATCCCCATCACCTGATCCTTTTTCCTTTTATTGTGCCGACAATGATTGCTGCGGCGGCTGCTGCAAAGCCGGCGTACGAAAACGCCGGGTTTTGCGCAAGCATAAAGGCCGACCCGACAAAGAGCGCAGAAGCAAGTATGCTTGCAGGAAGCATCGGACTGGAAGACTGCTGCCTCTTTTCGGTCCCAAACATGGGCTGATTCTCCAGGTACGACTTTAGCAGGGGCCCCACGGTTGCAGACGCCTCGATGCCCTTTGCTATGCGCCTTGCCGAGACCTTGACTTCTTCAATGTACGCGTCCCTTACGAGGCCCTCTTCCTCAAGCAGGTTGCCAAGCACCTTTACAAACTGGAACTTGACCTTGTGGTGCTGGTAGATACCTTCAAGTATCGAGGCCATGCGCATATACAGCGCCAGGTTCTTTGGAAGCCGGAATGGAAAGCGGCTCATCGTCTTGTTGGCAAGGTCCATTAATGCCTTCACTTCCATCTTGTCCACCTGCCTGCCGTACATGGTCTGGATGGAAAGTGCGATCCCTTTTTCGACGATGTAGCGGTTGACGGTCGGCTCTAGCGTGCCAAGCTCTATGAGCACGTTTACGGTGCGCTCGGGGTCCTTGTCCAAAAGGCCGAGGTACAGCCTGATGAGCCTAAGCCGCGTCTCGTTGTCCAGCCTGCCGACCATCCCAAAGTCGTACAGGATGAGCCTTGCCTTGTCGCTGTCTTCCACGGAGATGTTGCCGGGGTGCGGGTCGGCGTGAAACACGCTGTGGCGCAGGAGCATCTTGAAGAACAGGTGGTGTATGTTGATGACCAGCTTTGCTCTGTCAATGCCTCGCGCGTCAAGTGCGGCAATGTCTGTTATCTTTATCCCGGGCACGTACTCCATAGTCAACACGTGCCTTGACGTCCTGTCCAAAAAGACGTCGGGTATTCTCACCATCGAGTCGCCAGCCAGGTTGCGCTTTATCGTGGCAAGGTTCTCTGCCTCTATCCTGTAGTCCATCTCTTCATGGATTGTTTCGATAAACTGCGCAAGCATGCCTTCTGCAGAAAAGCGCAGGTTCGGGTCGATAAAGCGCGTGGCTAGAGGCAGTATCTTTTGGAGGACGTACACGTCGTCTGCGATGATGCGCTCTATGTTTGGCCTGCCGACCTTGACAATGACCTGCCCGCCGTGATGCTTGGCAAGATAGACCTGCCCAAGGCTTGCCCCCGATTTGGCGATGGAGTCAAACTCTTCAAACACGTCTTCTATCCTGCCAAGCTCCCCTTCGATTATTGGCTTTATCTCAGAAAACGGGGCCGGCGGGACGTCGTCCTGTAGTCTGGCAAGAACCTCCAGGTACGGCTGGGGAAGAATGTCTGCCCTCGAGGAAAGCCACTGACCCAGCTTTATGTACGATGGCCCAAGCGAGATAAACGTGGAAAGCGCCTTTTCGGCGTGGCGCCTGTACTTGGCCTCGTCAACGCCCTTTCCCTCCTTTCTGACCCATTCGCGCCTGTCTCGCCTGAGCGCAAGTGCGACTGGCAAAAGCTTTAGAATGACCCGTACAACGCGCAGCCTCGACGGCCTGGAGTAAACTGGTACAACGTCTTGAACGGATGATGACGATGACGATGGTGCTGCCGCAATCTCGCGCCCTTGACCTGCCATCTCACTTGACCTTCTTTGCGGCATTTGCGGCCGCAAATGCCAGTTTGCCGGCAGACGAGCCTGCAAACAACCCTGCAACCAGCGCATCCACCGCGGCGTCTCTGGCGCCCTTGCCGTCCTTCTTGCGCTTTTCGTATACTGCCCTGCCTACTTTGCGCCCAACATACGCCGCCGCTGCGGCGCCGGCGATGTATTCGGGCGCGTCGGCCAGAAGGTGTCCAAGCGGGTCTTTGCGCGGGTCGACCCTGTCCATGTGCACAGTGTAATGACTGTCATATTCGCGTATGTGGAGGTTGCCGTACCTGTACTGTTTTTTTGCACCTCTTTTGCTTCCAAGGACAGTCTCTTCAATGTCGATAATCGGCCTGATGGCCTTTGGGATGATGATGTTGCCGTCAGGATCCACAAACTCCACAGGCAAAAATAGGCCGGTTTCGGATATAAAATTAGCGAATCAATAATTATAACCTGCCTTTCGCTATACACCACACGTTGCCAGACATCATCAGGGTTATTGCAAGCAGGCGCGTCTACGCGGGCGCCATATCGCTTCGCAAGGACAAGTTCTCGGTAAACGGCGGGAGGGTGGTCGAAAAAGAGATAGTCGAGCACCAGCCGTCGGTGGGCATCATCGCCGCCGTTGACAATGACAGCATCATCCTTGTAAGCCAGTACCGGCGCGCCCCGGACAGGACGCTGCTAGAGATACCTGCCGGCAAGATAGAGCAAGGCGAGACTCCAAGGCAGGCCGCCGTCCGGGAGATGGACGAAGAGATAGGCTATACGGGAAAATTGAAGCCCTTTCTCAAATGGTATCTTGCACCCGGCTACGATACCGAGCTCATGCACCTGTTTGTCGCCACGGACCTGAAAAAAATTGACAATACTAGACGCGCAACAATGGACGACGACGAGGACATTGTCGCAAAAAAAGTCAAGCTAGCGGCCGCCGTGAAAAAGTGCCTCAACGGCGAGATACAAGACGCCAAGACAATAGCCGCCATCATGGCGTACGCTTCTTTCTTAAAGCCACTCTGACTGGACCGGCTGGTACACCTTTTTCCTTGCGTCTTCTAGGCTGCTGCGCTCTATTATCAGGCCCTGCCTCTTTAGGTCGTCGACTGCCGCCTGCACCGTCCTTCTCGGCAGGTGGCTCAGGCTGATGAGCTCGCCCTGCTCCACCGGGTGCTTGGTCCTTATTATGTAGTAGATGAACTTGGACGCCGGCCCGCCCTCGGGGTCCTTGCGTATATACGAGACGCCAAACGCGGATTTTGCCAAAAAGCCACGCCTCTGCGACTCGACTGACGCTATTGCCTCCGGGTGGACCTCTGCAAGGTTGACGCGCTGGCCAAACTCTGCCATCAGCGCCGACTGCTGGGATTCAAGCGGCGCCTCAAAGATGAACGTGCTTGGCGGGTACTCGTTTGTCATTGCGCCAACAAAGCTCCACTTTACGAGGCCCTTTTCGTCGTATATGCCGACGTTGTAGCCCTCATTTGCCTCGATGACTACCTTTTTAGAGTCCAGCTTTACCGCCTCGTCGATCTTTTTCAAGGTGTCGTCGATCCCAAGCTGGTGCCTTGGGTCCTTCTTGCCCACCTTCCACTGGTATTCAAGCCCCGCCGCCTTGACTGCCTCTGTTATCTTTTTCTTTTGTGCTATTGACAGGTCGATGCTGCTTTCTCCTATCTCGACCATGTCAAAGCCGACCTTTGCAGCCTCCCTTGCAAACCTCTCTAGCGAGCTCTCGACCACGGCAAATTCGGTTATAGTGCTCCCCGTCGAGACCTTGATGTCAAAGCCGTGATAGTACTCGATCTTTTTTCTCAGGCTCTCGTCAGAGACCAGCATTGGGAGCGCGCCGTACACCTTGACTACGTCTACAAAGGGCGCTATTGTGGCAAAGTTTTCCCTGTCAAGCCCCTGGAACTTGTCGATGGTGCACGTCAGGCCCTCCTTGCGGGGCTTTTTTGCGTCCAACCTGTTCTTGGCAAGGCCGTCGAGCATGTTGCTATATGCGATATATGCAGATTCTGCACATATTTCTAGGTTGTCAGTCGCGTATTGCGCATTTAACGTCAATTATATTGCACCGACCGCGCTAGCAAAAAGGTGGACTTTAGGCTCAAGCTGGGCATAGCCGCGGCCCTCGTCGCTTTTGTCATCGGGACTTCCGTGGCGCTCAACGACCAGCCCCTTGCCAGGTACAGCGGGGCATCCGGCCCTTCTGACGTGCTGAGGCTTGGCTACTTTCCAAACGTCAACCACGCACAGGCAGTCATAGGGGTTGGAAACGGCGACTACCAAAAAGCCCTCGGCAACATACAGCTTGAGACGCAGGTATTCACTTCAGGCCCCTCAGCTATTGATGGATTCTTTGGCAACCGGATCGATTGTTCATACGTGGGACCAAACCCTGCCGTCAACGGCTACCTGAGATCTGAAGGCTCGCTCAAAGTCGTATCAGGCGTGTCAAGCGGTGGCACAGTGTTTGTAGTCCGAAACGATGCCGGCATCGACTCGCCGGCTGACTTTGCAGGCAAGAAACTCGCATCGCCACAGGTCGGGAACACCCAAGACGTAGCCCTCCGGAATTACCTTAAAGAACATGGCTATGAGGTCAAGCGCGAAGGCGGCAATCCTGAGATACGACAGGTCAAGCCGGCAGACATGTTGACGCTGATGGCCAAAAAAGAGCTGGATGGCGCGTGGGTAGCCGAGCCGTGGGGCGCAAGGCTTGTTCGAGAGGCAGGTGCCAGAGTTTTTGTAAACGAGCAGGACCTCTGGCAGGACGGCAAGTTTGCGACATCGCTTTTGGTCTGCAAGGCCGACTATATCAAGAGCAATCCCGAGACTGTCAAGAGGTTAATTGAAGCGCACGTCAGCGAGACCCAATGGATAAACAGCCACAAGGAAGAGGCAATCAAGTCGTTTAATACCGCTGTTTCCAAGATACTTGGCTCAGGATTCAATGAGGATGATTTGCGCACCTCGCTGACAAGGATGGAGTTTACCTACGACCCGCTTGAAGAGACTGTGCAAAAAGCGGCCGACGACGCATACGCTCTTGGCCTGCTTGACAAAAAACCCGGCCTTTCAGGCATGTTCGACCTGCAGATCCTAAATGGCGTTCTGCAGGAAAGGGGACTTGCAACTATAGGGTGATAGAATATGCGAAAAACCCGCATATCTTTAACCAATTGCGCATATGCCGCAAGTTATATTGCAACGCTGTTAACGATCCTGCAAAACAGCAACAAAAGGGCGTGGCCATGATAATATGATGCAACAACAGCAAAAAACGACAGAAGCGCGCAGGAAAAACGGGAACACAACTATAAACGACCTTGCTAGCATCGCGCTCTTTCTTGCGGCGTTTGGGGCCGCGTGGCAGGTGGTCTACCTTGCAGGGCTCTTTCCTGCCTATTCGCTTCCCTCGCCTATATCTGTTGCAAAGTCATTTGCAGACCTTGCCTCCGAAGGGTCGCTTGGCACTGGCATCGCGGTGACGATGGGAAGGCTTGCCGCCGGCTTTGCAATCTCTGTAGCCATCGGTGGCACCGTGGGCCTTGCGATGGTGCGCTTTAAGGACTTTGGCAAGACCATGAGCTCCTTTTCGGTCGGCCTTCAGTCGTTTCCAAGCATAGCGTGGGTGCCGTTTTCTATACTGCTCATCGGCTATAACGACTTTGGCATTTTGTTTGTCATGGTGATAAGCTCTGTGTTTTCAGTGATGATGTCTACCTACAGCGGCATACGCAACATACCGCCCATCTACGTGCGCGCCGCGCGCAACATGGGCGCAGACGGCTTTGTGCTGTTCCGCCACGTCATGCTTCCTGCAGCGACTCCTACCCTGATAATCGGGCTCCGCCAGGCGTGGTCGTTTGCGTGGCACGCGCTTGTGGGCGCAGAAATACTCATCTCGCTTGTGGGTCTTGGGCACATCCTGAGCGTCGGAAGGGAGCTTAACAACATGGGATGGATAATGGCAACTATGATAGTGATATTTGTCATCGGCATGGTAGTCGACAGAATAGTCTTTTTCAAGCTCGAAGAGCGCATCCGCTCAAGGTGGGGCCTCAACCAGCACGCCGACTAGCTAGTCCTTGTGGATCTCGCTTATCTTTTGCGCAAGGATCACGTCGTAGTTGCTTACCTTGTTGCCGATGTCGTGCGTCACAAGGTTGATGGTGACGTGGTTGTAGACGTTTGACCACTCGGGGTGGTGGTTCAGTTTTTCCGCCTCTATCGCAACGCGGGTCATAAACGCAAACGCCTCCGCAAAGTCGCCAAACTCAAACGACCTGCGCAATTTGCCGTCGGCTATCTTCCAGCCGGGCATCTTTTCAAGCGCCTTGTCAAGCTCTTGCTTTGAAAGCTCGCGGTAATCTTCATCATGCATAGCAAGTCTCTCGTAGGCGCAGCTAATACGTTTTTTGCCGCAGGCCAGGGAAAAGCCGCGCGACTGTTACGGAATAAAAAATCATAATATACTGTGAACTGCTAATCTATTTTGTCTGTATGCCATATCGGCTGGCAATTCTGGCAGTCGCACTGGTACTGGCTGGCACGGGACTCTGGCTTTTGATATTGCATGTTTCAACTTACACAAGAATCGGCACAGACGATAATGATGGTGTGACCGCACATAAATGGCGACTGAACGAAAAAGGCGTGCCCGAACTGTACCTGTGCAACAACTTGATGTGCAAGTCATACAGTGAAATTCGGTGGCAGTACGCAGGATACTTTGCCATCGACGCGATTGTCTTTTCTGCAGCCGCTGGGCTGGTGGCATTCTTGTTTGCATGGCGCAGGCGTACAAAGGCTCAGAGCATCATCTGATGTGTGGCGGAGTTTGTATGCACACGCGCTCTCTGTCGCTTGCAATTTATAGGGCAATCAAACCTTGCAAGAATGACAACGGGCGGCTGGTCTAGCTCGGTTATGATACCGCTCTTACACAGCGGTGGTCGGGTGTTCAAATCACCCGCCGCCCACTTTTTGCAAACATATTTTTTCAGTCATGCATATACTTGTGCGCGGTTACACTTGTGAAAAAATCCTCATTAGAAAATGCGCGTCGTCCCTTTAGAGAGGTAAGTGAAGGGCCCACCCGCGCATGATGTCAGTCAATGTCTAATCAGCATGTGACCCTTCATTACCTTCTTGCGGTGACGACGACTGGACTGTGCATATGCTACACGTATATGTACAGTAATGCCATGTGCGCATCAAGTGAATAAATAAATGGCTAAACTATGTTCATGGATAAATTCAAGATGCTGTCATGCAATGGAATCTATTATCTAGAATTACAGTCGACAAGAATTACCTACAGACTTTCAGAAGAATAATTACCCCACGTTCTCACGTAAGGATTTCCCTTGCCATAGTTAATCAAGTCATTAAAAGCGCCAGCATGAGATTGGTATTTAATGTCAAGTCTAACAGAAAACAACAAGAAGGCATTAATTGCCACACTCTTGGTTCTGGGCTTTGCAGTCGCATCATCGGCAATGGTAATGCCGACCGCTGCTTTTGCAAGCTCGGGATACGACGACGAGGACGACGACCATCACCACGACTACAACAACTGTGACGACAGCGATGACGACGATGACGACAACGGCCATGACCACTACTATTGGTCAAGCTACAGCCACGATGATGACGATGACGATGATGATGACAACAACTGCTACTGCGACAACGGCGATGACGACCACGGCGATTACTACCACTGGTCAAGCTACTACAACAATGACGATGACTGCGATGACGACGATGACGACAACGGCGACGACTATTAAAAAACAACATCATAGCAAAGGCCAAGACATGTTACGTCTAGGCGCGATGATAACTCGACATCGCGCCTCCGCCTTTTTCTTTCATGGCAATTCCGGACGATTTTTTTATCCTGTGCCCAGATCGACAATGTGTATGTATTTAGAGAAGAAAAAGAAAAGACCAAGAAAAAGAAGGCTGCAGACCTGCAGCCAGCTACATCTATACCCTCCCGCCATCAAAACTGCATTTTGCCGGCCTTTAGCGTCCTGACGTACAGGATTATCGCTGCAAACCCGACTGCTGCAATTGTCCCTGCCAGCCCGACCGGGAATTCCGGCACGACGTTTGCCGCCGTGACGATTATCGTCGACTGGGAAGAGCCACTTGGAGCGTCAGCCTGCACCACGTCTTCGTGCCTGCCTGTAAGGACCAGAGTTGTAATCTTGTCGCTTGACGATGATGCGTCTTCCTTGACGTCCAGAGCCGCGCCGCTACCAAGTGCCGCTGAAAACGGACCGGACATCATCTGCTTTGGTATCTCTAGCCTTATGGTGAAATCTCCGGAATGCCCTGTTGCATTGCCGCTTCCCGAAGAAGAAGAAAGGATCAGCTGCTTGTTTTCTGTTTTCAGCTCTGCCTTGCTGATCGCAATTGCGGAAGAGTATGCGCCTACGTCAAAGGCCGTGTCCTGGTAGTTTACCGTCAGGGTTTGCTTTGGGGTCAAGGGCAGGACAAAGTCGTATTTCAGAGGCTCCGGCAGGAATGTATTGTCAAAGTCGATTCCGGTTACCTCGATTGCGACCTTGTAGTTGCTTGCTGTAGAAAACACCTGACCCTGAACCTTTATCGGACTTCCAAAGTCAGATACGTAGCTTGCAGCCAGGTTGTCATAGTTTGCGCTGACCCTGTACGTCTGTGCCGAAGCGTCGTTGATGAAGCGGATGCTGACCTTGCCTTCATGGCCGTGGACCACCTCTGAGAACACCTGCGTTCCATCATCTTTGGTGATGATGACGGTGTAGCTGACATGGGGGGCATTCTTGCCGGTGTTTTTGTCTATCAGCGACAGATCCATGTCGATCTGGTCGCCTGGCAAGGGAGCCGCCGGGGTTGTGGTAAAGTCAAGGGCCAGCTGCCTGTCGCCAATGTTTGCAGTTGGAAGGTGCGACTGGTCCGACGTCATGTGACCGCTTGACTGCGCGTACACCTGGACAGAAGAAAAAGAAGATGCAAAGGTTACTGCCAAAAGGACGGCCATAAAGCCGGCTACAGTCTTTGACGATGAATGAGACATATCTATGTGTATCCTGAATTATCAAACTACCGTCCATTACTTTATAAATTATCTGTTGGCACATTTTCCACAAGACAGCGACAACAACAATAAAACTCAAATCACGTTCTCTTGGCTGGAACAGTCAGGGATGGGCAGAAAGAAGAACAAGACGGCGGTCATTTCAGGCACAAGCAACATCGCCCGCACAATTGCGGATTTTCAGTCAAACATCAGAAAGGATTGGTGCGCCTGCGTCGACTCGTCCATCCCGGCGTTTTCCATGAGCGACGGGATAAGGCAGGGCTACGTCTTGGCAAAAAAGCGGGGTGTGAGAATAAGGTACGTCACCGAGATAACCGCCGAGAACCTTGAGTACTGCAAGGAGCTGATGACGTTTGTCGAGCTTAGGCACTTTGCGGGCGTGCGGGGCAGCTTTGCAGTCAGCGAAACCGAGTTTGTCGCCGGCATCCGGGGCAACAACAAAAAGAAGACGCCGCTGGCAAAACTTGTCTACAGCAACGTAAAGGAAGTGGTAGCACACCAGCGCGACGCTTTTGAAACTCTGTGGGAAAACGCGACGCCGGCCGTGCGCAGGATAAAAGAGCTTGAAAGCTGAAATGCATCTACGTATGCAGGCCATTCATCTGTGTATGTATGCGCACGTGAGCTGGCAAATCTGCAAGCTTGGCCAGGCGGCTGTTATGAGTAGGATAAAATTTTCACTATTTCAGTACCAATAATGTGGATATCTGTGAATAAAATAACAGTTATGTATTATTTCTATAAAATCTATTGCTTAGTTCAAATTTATATTTTCGGACGTGGTATGATGTACGATCAGAATGGGGACAGTTGCTTTAGACCTTGGCAAAGGGGGAGAAGGAAAGGAAGAAGAAGGCCTGTCTGGCGTCATTGTAAAGTGCCCGGTATGCGCCGGGTCCGGCTCTATTCAATGCATCAAAAATAACCGCGTTAATCCCCTTTGCCTGTCGCTTCCTCTTGCCGTTGAAGAGAGGTGCAATTGTTGCGATGGGCGTGGGTGGGTTAGAAAAGAGCAGCAAGAATGCAGTTCCTTCTGCTCTAGCGTAACGAGGGAGAAAACGTGAAATGAATGCGAGAATGATAGCTGCGATTTTCATAATTGCAGGACTTGTGGCAGTAGTCTATGTCTTTTCCATCGTTCCGTACCTGTTTGGCTCCTCTGGCAAGCCCTCATCGGCGCTGCCCGTTATCCAGATCATTATTCCTGCTCTGGCTTTTCCGCTCATAGCGGTTCTTGTGTTCCTGGTGCCCAAGCGGCAAGTTGTAACTCAGGCGGTATCTGAACATAAAACTCGTGATGAGGCAGAATACAGATACAGGATCAGGTCCTTGTGGTCTGGAACTGCCGCGGGATTTTTCGCAGCAGCGATACTTGTAAGCCTGATAATTGGGGGTGATGCACTGCTCGGGCTTCCGCTTGGAACCTTTTATTCCATAATCGGCATTGCAATGGGTGGCCTTGACGTGCCTGTCGCGATATTTTTCGGCACCGTCTTGCACCTGATCATGGGAACCCTGATAGGTGCAGTATTTGGCTATATCACGACGGTGGTGGGACCCTTTAACATAACAAGCATGGCAAAGGGGACTGGAGTCGGCATTCTGGCAGGCTTTATTGCGTTCTCTGTGCTCTTTGTCCCGCTGACCCGATTTGAAGTGGAACCTTCACTTGTAAAAGTCCTGGCGAGCATCTATCCGCCTGGCACTTCTGCAGAAGTGCTCCAAAACAAGGCTATTGACGTAATGTCGTCAGTCCTTGCGGGCTCTATTCTGTTGCACGTAGTTTACGGCGCCATCATGGGTTCGACTACCGCGCTTCTTCTTGGATTCCCCGCGAGTGAAACAAAGAGGGAGGATTACAGAGCCGACGACGCCCATAATAATCATCATAACCTGACAAAGACGTAGGGCTGAAGAATACAACTGCGCACATGCCTGCATCATACGACACATGCCAGTAATTCAGATAACCATGAGCCAGGGCCGGACAGTAGAGCAAAAGCGCGAGCTTGTAAAGGTGCTGACGCGGGAAACTGCGCGCATATTGAACGCAAAGGAAGACGGCGTGCGCGTCCTCATCTATGAGGTGTCAAAGGAGAACTGGGGCAACGCCGGCGTGCTTGGACTTGACATGTGATTGATTGCTATTGTTTCTTGCGCCTGTCAAGGACAACGACAATGACGCCCCCTATCATCACCATGATGCCTGCAATGATCATTCCAGCGCCGATAATGACTCCTCTAAACATCTCTACGTTGACGTTGTTGTCTTGGCCCACGCCCGGTATGTAGCCAAGCACAACGTCGACTGTTGTGTCCGTGCTTCCGTTGTTTGTAACTGTCAGCCTGTAGCTGCCAGCCTGCGTGGGGACCGTTCCTTCTGCCAGCGTCTCGCTAAACTCTTTGCGCAAGACCTCGCTTCCGTCCGGCCCGACGAGGACTGCAGTCATGGGGGCGGAATTTCTCGCTGAAACCACCACCGAAAGCATTCTTTCCGGGTCAGCGACCTGAAACTCGGCAGACGCGGACTTGGCCGCGGCAAGTGACACTTGCTGCAGTATCGTAGTGTCTTTCTGCAGCTGTTGCGCTACTGGGAGTGCCCATACCACGGTCAGCGCGATGCCTATTGCAAAAAGCGCCGCGCCGCCTATCAGGACATAGTAGCCGCGTTTCAATGCTTGTTTTGTGTCTGCGATCTCCTTTGTTATTAACCTATATGCTGCAAAAAAAAGCTAGGCGGCAAACTTTTCGATTATCCTGACCATGCACTTTGTGCACTTGTTCAGAAGGTCGATTCTTGCAAACTCGTTTGGCGAGTGGATGCGCGCAAACATGTACGTGCTCCCGATGGATATGCAGGGCGCCTTGAGCACCTTGACAAACGAGTACATCGGGCCGGTGCCGGCAGAAGACACACTCAGTATAGAACTGCCAAACGCCTCCCTTGCCGCCTCGTCCACCTTTTTCACAAACGGGTCGTAGATTGAGGTCCTTGCCGCCGCCTCGCCGTGGATGAAATTGACCTCAATATCTGAAAAGCCGTGGTCCTTCAGGTGCTTCTTCAGCCGCGCCAGCTGCTTTTCAGGCACCATGCCGGGCACGAGGCGGAAATCAATTTTTACACGCGCCTTTGCCGGTAGCACAGTCTTGGCGCCTTCTCCGATGTAACCCGAGTCAAAGCCGGCGATGTTGCAAGTGGGCATCCCAACAAGCGCCTTTTTGGCGTCCCTGCCGCGGGCGCCTGCCACAAACCTCTTGATGCCGTACTCGCTCCTGAATTCCCCCTCGTCAAACGGCTCTTTTGAAATGACCGCAAGCTCTTGCTTTGTAAACGGTTTAACTTCCTTGTACCAGTCCTTTATCGTGACCCTGCCTGACTTTTCGTCGCGCATTGTCTTGAGCGCAGAGACAAGCCGCCACGCCGGGTTTTCAATCAGCACCGCAAGGCTGGAATGCGCGTCCCTTGACGGTCCCGTCGCTATCAACTCGACGTACAGCAGGCCCTTCATGCCAAGGCTTAGTATCGGCCTGTCCTTTGCGTCGACGTAGCCAAACTCCCATATCACGCCGTCGCAGGCAAGTTTTTCCTTGTATTTTTTCAGGTACTGCTCGACATGCACGCTACCGACCTCCTCCTCGCCTTCAACGATGAACTTGATGTTGCAGGGGACGTTGCCTGTCTCTTTCAGGAAATACTCGACTGCCTTGATGCGGGTTACCAGCTCGCCCTTGTCGTCTGCAGAGCCGCGGCCAAAGACCTTGTTGTCCCTGACCGTGCCGCTGAACGGCTCGTCCTCCCACAATTCAAGAGGCTCCTCCGGCTGCACGTCATAATGGTTGTAAAAGAGAAGCGTCTTGGCGGCAGGGTTTGCTTTTGACTTTACTTCGCCGTAAACTATGGGTGGCACAGTCTTATCATCGAGGTATAGCACCTCGGAATTGATGCCTGCCTTTTGCATCATCTTGGCAACAAGGTTTGCGCATTCGACGAGCCCGACCTTTTTTGCCGAGACGCTTGGCTGTCTGATTAGCGCCTGCAGGTCAGAGATCAAGTCGTTCATTCCAGCATCGACAAGGGAGTCTATCATTAACATTCGGTAACACTCTGGATATTGAAAATAAAGGTTGCTTTCTGACTAGGGCGCAACCTTGATTGTGCCGCGCATCCACGGCCAAGGCTCCGCATGGATGGTGTATTCGCCCATGTCGTTAAACCTGCACTCAAACGACTCGCCCGGCGCCAGCTGCTTTTCCAGCTTGACCCTTGAAGCCGTGGTGGCCTTGTATACATCAGACGATGGCGTACAGGCCGGTCCTATTACGACGGTAGTTGGGGCTGTCTCGTTGTTGGTCCACCTTATTGCACTGCCTGATTTCATGTCTATCACTTCAGGCTCGAAGTTCCTCTCCTGCGCTGCCGCTCCTTCTGGAATTTTCACTGCGTAGACAATCCACGAGTCAATTCTGTACAGCGGCGGGTTTGCGGCCCACGCGGAAAACAATGCCACAAACGCAAATCCTGCGGCAAGACCTGCTGCCGCCGGCATAGCAACATGCACGGCACAGCTATCGCGAACAGAATAATGAACTTTTATCGAAACAAACTGTCAGGGCTGTCCCGACGGCACTTCGATATTGAGCCTGTGCGCGTCGGATTCACTGCTGCTGAACTGCCGCTCGCTCACGTCTGAAAACGCGTAATACGCGACAAACACTGAAAACAGGAACGCAATGACTGACGGTATGACTACCAGGAGCAGTATGGCAGACATGTTTGTAATAATGCCGCGCGCACAATAAAAGTTCACCTCGATGCGCACATGCATTTATAACCATCCTGACACGCATTTTTCCCAAATGTCCAATAATTCCATCTTCTTCTCGCCAAAGTCGATAGCAGTCATTGGAGCTTCAGAAAAGCCGGGCGTAGGCAAGACGATATTTACAAACATTGCCAAGCATTTCAAGGGCAAGATCTATCCCGTCACCCCGTCAAACCCGACGGTTGGCGGCCTGACGGCGTACAAGAGCGTGCTGGACATTCCTGAAAGCGTGGATCTTGCAGTCGTGGCCGCGCCAAGCAGGTTCACCCCCGCGGTGATGGAAGAGGTGGGCAAGAAGGGGATAAAGGGCGCAATCATTGTATCCGCAGGTTTCAAGGAAGTCGACGAGGAAGGCGCCCGGCTTGAAAGAGAGGTGGGCGAGATTTCCAAAAAATACGGCATCCGGGTAATCGGCCCCAACTGCCTTGGCATCATGAGCCTGTCGAAGGACAACATGATGAATTCCACGTTCTTGAAGATAACGCCCAGCTACGGCGGAATAGCGCTTGTATCGCAGAGCGGAGCCATCTGCGCGGCAACAGTGGAAGACGCCGGAGCGCAGAACATCGGCTTTTCCAAGGTGATAAGCATGGGCAACAAGGTGGACATGGACGAAAGCGACGTGCTGGAGCTCTTGGCGGAGGACGATGACACCAAGGTTGTCGTGATGTACCTGGAGGACATACGCAACGCAAGGCGCTTTATGGACATTGCAAAGAGGATAACGACAGAAAAGAAAAAGCCGGTGATCGTGCTGAAATCAGGCAGGACGGCGGAAGGCGCCAAAGCTGCTGCGTCGCACACCGGCGCGCTTGGCGGCTCTGACGCAAACTATGAAGCCGCGTTTGCGCAGTGCGGAGTCATCCGCGTCGACACGATGGGCGAGCTGTTCGACCTTGCAACCGCATTTTCCAAGCAGCCGCTGCCAGAAGGAGGCGTAGTCATTGTATCCAATGCGGGCGGGCCGGCAATCATATCCACCGATGCCTGCTCCAAGTACGGCCTGAAAATGGCAGACATCTCGTCAATACGCGACGACATTGCCAAGGTCATACCGGCGTACGGCTCGCCGCGAAACCCCGTCGACATTGTGGGCGACGCGGATTTCAACAGGTTTGACAAGGTGCTCAACCTAGTCCTTGCGCACCCAAACGTGGGCTCTGTAGTTACGATGTGCACGCCTTCGGCGACCCTGAACTATGACGACCTTGCAAGGGTGCTGGTAAAAACGTCAAGGCAGTTTCCAAACAAGACGATACTTGCTTCCCTCATGGGGCTTGCAGAGGGCGTGGAGAACAGGGCGATAATGTCAGAAGGCGGAGTGCCGTACTACCTCTACGCCGAGCCGGCGATAAGGACGCTCAAGGCCGTCTATGATTTCAAGAGCTGGGTCGACAGCGCCAAGACCAAGGCTGGCACGCTCTCGTTTGCCAAGGACACTGCAAAAGTCAGGGAGATTTTTGCAAGCGTCAAAAAACAAGGTCGCAATAACCTGCTTGAAGAAGAAGGCTACGAGGTTCTGCGGGCGTACGGGTTTCCGACGCCAAAGAGCATCCTTGGAGCAACGGAGGACGAATGCGTAAAAGCTGCAAAAGAGATCGGCTATCCTGTCGTCATGAAGATAGCGTCGCCTGACATCATACACAAGTCTGACGCCGGCGGGGTCAAGGTCGGGATAAAGAGCGACGACGAGCTTCGCGCCGCGTTCAGGTCGATAATGGAAAACGCCAAAAAGTACAAGGCCGACGCCAAGATAAAGGGCGTCCTTGTGCAGGAGATGGTCAAGTCTGCAAAAGAAACCATACTTGGCGCAAGCCAGGACCCGACCTTTGGGCCGGTCATAATGTTTGGGCTTGGAGGCATCTATGTCGAGGTGCTAAAGGACGTGGTGTTCCGCGTTGCGCCCATTGACGAGCGGGAAGCGGCAAGGATGGTCGAGTCGATAAAGACAATAAAACTGTTGAAGGGAGTCAGGGGAGAAAAGCCGTCCGACCTGAAAGCGATTGCAGACTCGCTCCAGAGGCTGTCGCAGCTTGTCACCGACTTTCCAGAGATAAAAGAGTTTGACATCAACCCGCTACTCGTGTTGGAAGAAGGCAAGGGCGCAAGGGTGGTCGACGCCAGAATAATACTAAAGTAGTTAGCAATTACATGGCGGCAAAATCGACTGCCCTGTAAAACTAGCTAGGACGTTTACTTGCTGACAAGGGGCAGGCTGAATGCAAACGTTGCGCCCCTGCTGTCTTTGTTATTCTTGGCCCATATCTTGCCGCCATGCGCTTCTACAATGCCTTTTGAAATGAACAGTCCTAGCCCTGTACCTTTCTCTGACTTGCTGGCAAACTTTGTGAACAGCCTGGGTACTATTTCTGGATCTATTCCGGAACCGGAGTCTCTGACTGATACAATGGCAAATCGGCCGTCGTCATTTGATTCTTTTCCAAGCATAACCGTCACGGTCCCTCCCCCAGCGAACTTGATGGCGTTGCTTAGGAGATTGTATATGACCTGTGTTATCCTTCCTCTGTCTGCGTTTACGAAAACATCTTCTTTCTCTTTTCGCAAGAAAGACAATGTTGTCTTGTTGTTGTTATTATCCATTGATTTTTCCATGTCGCCGATGGCTTCCATTATTGTGTCGTTTAGGTCGAGCGTTTCTTTGTTCAACCGTAAGGATTGACTATCTATTCTTGCAACATCCAGCAGAGTCTCTGTAAGCCTGTTCAGCCTGTTTGCGTTTCTATTGATAATCTCAAGCAGCTGATGGTATTCGCTGCTGTTGCCCTCCTTTTGGTTTAGGATTTCTGTCAGCCCGATTATTGGCTGGATGGGTGTTCTCAACTCATGAGCAGCTATGCTGATAAACTCCTTTTGCATCTCGCTATGTGCTTTTAATTGCTCGTACAATTGTTTAATCCGTTCATACAATTCTGCCTGATTCCACAAGCTCTCAAATATTGAAGTGTATGACAATACGGTTGCCTTGCTGTTAGAGTACGTGGCCATGCCCATCGCTTCAAGGGATGTTTCTTTGGCGTCGTCTTTCAACTCCACTGCCAAGGAGTATCTCCTGTCCACTATGAGGAGCGTGACTCTGGTTTGCAGGGATGGTTCAATGCTTTTGACCTTGATCTTTTGCTGCGAATGCTCTTCAAATTTCTCCACTGTTTCTTTAATTCTGTCATCAATCGGCGTCATGATCCTGATTTGTACGCCGCCGTGCCCTTCTGCCATCTTTGTTAGCAGTCGCATCAATCCGGCACGCTCTTGGCGGAGAAATGCGTTGGCCGATGAAAATATCACCAATACTTCGCTTTTGGCCTCCTTGAGAAGGTCATAGCCGAGTTTCAATACTTTATCTGGATCTTTTATCGTCTCGATAAACTCTGGACCAATTCCCTCCTCAATCTCTTTTATCCTCTGCTCGGCAGGAATGGCCTTCTCCCAAAGCGTATCAAAGAGGTATTGATGCTGCCTTATGAGGTCTCTAGAGTTGCTGTATATTAGCTGCGGATTTGAACTCATTGCATAAACAGAAGTCGGAGCCAAAAAAACGGCCTCACTAATGCCAAAATTTAGGTTGAAGCCGTTAACATGCCGGATCTCTTGAGTTTTCATCAGCTCCTTGACCGAAGGCAGATTTTCCGCCGTAATTTCGGTTATCATTCGAATCTTCCCGCCCCTCTTGACAAAATCAGTACCTGCTTCGTACACGGGCGACCCGACTATTTTTGGTGGGACCAGGGCATCACAGCAATGATCAACCGCTTGTCTTGCCTTTGAGAAACTCTCTATGTTTCTTTTGAATATGCCATCCCACCCTGTCACAATTTCGGTGATTTCCGGCTCTATTCCCTCCTCAATCTCTTTTATCCTCTGCTCTGCTGGGATTGCCTTTTCCCAGAGCATGTCAAAGAAATATTGCTGCTGCTTTACAAACTGACGAGCTGTACTTCTGATGACTTCGGTCGGATGCTGTCCTCCTACCACGGATGCACTGCTTCGAAAATCCACTCCATCTGCTATTCCAAAGTTGCCCTTGATCCCCTGCAAATGCCTGAGCTCCACCGCGTTCAATAGCTTTTTACACTGAGGAACATTCCCACGGGTAACTTCTGTAATGTACCTGAGTTTGACGCCTTTCTCTTTAAGCCGTGCCAGTTTCTCATACAGGTTTGTCGCAACGGACGAAACGCCGTTAGAGTCCATACAAGTGTCGAGCCTCTCCCTTATCTGAGAAATAGTTTCCGCAAGAGCAACGACATTTTCGACCCCTTGTATGATTTCAGTTTTTTCCGGCTCTATTCCTTCTTCCATCTCTCGATAACCATGCCGGACTTCAGTTTTTCCTTCTTGATCCTCGTCATCAGCAGCGGTAGTAGTTGATCGAGTCACAGATTGCGCCAGAAGAAATAGAGTGCAAGGAGCAATAAAAAGCCCCAAGTTCGGCAGTTCAAAGAAGAGATTACTGATAGTTATTCTATAGGTTCCGTGAGTACAATGCAAATCGAACTTGGCATCATCAACCTTGGAGTTACCTGTTGCTGTCCCAAACTTTGCTCGTGTAAACACAAATCTGAACCTCCAAAGGTCCTGATTTGATTTTGTTATACAACTAGCTAGTTCCAAATAGAGAGCTATCTTGTCACGGACTTGGCTGATACGATTCTTTGTCTAAATTCAAAGTCTTTTCTCGTAAACAAAGTAAATCTTGCTGTTGCCGTCTGTGCCTTTCTTTGATGACCAATCTCGTATAGGATTTCGCCGGTAGCCGAGTTGCTCATAAACTCGATGGGCCTCTGTCATGGTCGGCTGGGTCGAAAGGACCATCTTGGAATACCCGGATGAGACGGCCCGTCTCTCACAGGCCATAATGAGGCGTGATGCAACACCCTGTCCCCGTGCTTCTGGATAAACTGCCAGCAAGTGAATTTCAGCTTCATCCTCCTCTGCCACCTGACGGGCCGGGCTAGTTGGGAGGACAAATATGACCATGCCGAGAAGTTTTCCTGTCGGCGATCTGGCCAGCATGATCTCGCCGCGTTTTTGCAGCTCGGCAAGTGCAAATATTTTCTCGGCGCTTGATTTTTCCGTATATCCCTCGCCAACAAAAACACGAGCCAGCAATGATGTGATTTCCAGATCTTCTTCGGCTGTGCCATGATAATTCAGGATTTGGAAACTCACTATCTAGCGATTGTTAATTGTCCTGTTGTATCTTAAAAAGAATATAGTGCCAGAGGTGGCACCTGTATAACTTGCGGGGGATTATTACAGCTTGGTGCCGCACTCTTCGCAGAATGCCGCGCCAGCCTCATTCTGGTAGCCGCACGACGGGCACTTGCCTGCTGTCGCCGGAGCGCCGCCTGCCTTTAGCAGTACAATGTCTCCTATCTTTGAGATGCCGTCCCATTGTACTTCCTTTTTGTCTCCCGCGCTAGAAACTATCTTGACTGATATCGTTGCCCTGCCGCCCTGCTTTCTCAGTCCTACTTCCTCTATCTTGCCCACGAGCATGGCCTCGCCGTCGTATGCAGCCATGCCCACGAGCTGGCTTATCGAAACAAAACCCCCGTCCTGCGTCGGCGAAATGACTGCCGCCGGCACCGGAGTAATAGCGCTTTCGGGCGCGGGGGCTGCCTCTGCCTTTGGCGCTACCTGAGGCGTTTGCGCAGGCGCGTTGAACTTGCGGTACTGCGCAATGGTCGCGTTGCACGCCCTGCACTTGTACTCGCCTTTTTCCACGAGCGTCACGCCCTCGCCGAGATCCTCGTTAGGGTTGTCGTAGCTGAGTGTGGGCGCGCCCTCAAAGTCGCGCTCGCACTTGTTGCAGAAATATTTCACAAACCTGCCAGTGTCAAGCCTGCCAATCCCGGCAAGGAACAGCTCCGGCCCGCCAAGGTTGGCCATCTTTTGCTCCTCGTCGCTAACCTTTGCAATAGCATAACCTCCAGAGCCGCGCAATTTTTTCTCGGCCATGTCCTCTGTCATCATGTTTGATAGCTATCACCGCGTAGGTTTGTTATTTAAATCGTGCTTGTGCTTTGTTAATATACCAAAGATGCTCTCTTGCAGTTATCATCATGAACACCGTCGCAGTCCTGCTGTACCGTAACCTTGTCGCCTCGATAGACAAGGTGTTTCTGATATGGCAGGTGGTGTTTCCGATAATCTACATCTTTATCGCCGGCTACTCGTACGCGGGTCTCTTGGGCGGGCAGGGCATTGCGATAGGGAGCACGAGCGTCCCATACCCCGCGTACCTTGCCGCCGGCATGATAGGCTTTAACATGATGAACTCTAGCACGGTGGCTGGCAGCATCATATGGAACGACAAGAAAAACGGCATGTTCAAGCAGATCCTGGTGATGCCCTTTGCGCGCATGGAGTACGTACTGGGCAACATCGTTACGATAATGCTGATGGGCCTTGCAAGCGCCGGCCTGATACTTCTTGCCGGCTCGCCCACGCTTCTTGGCAGCGCGCAGCCTACATTTGTGGGCTCGCTGTACGTGCTCTATGCGCTCATAGTCGGCGCGGTGTTCTTTGGCTCTATTGCGATAATCATATCGACTCGGCTGAAAAGCAGCGAGGGCTTTAACGTGATTGTAAACAGCGTGTTTCTGTTCTTCTCGTTTGTCAGCTCTGCGTTCTACCCGTCAGAAGGGGTGCCTTCAGAACTTGGGACTGCCTTTTACATAAATCCCTTGACCTACATCGTCGACATTACCCGCGCCGGCGTCTTTAACCAGATAACGTTCTTTACAAACGTCGAGGTAGGAGTGATAGCCGCAGCGACTGCAGGCACGTTCCTGCTTGCGACGCTGTCAATTCTCAGGATGAAGATTTAGCACTGCTGCTTACCACCGTCAGGAACACTTCCTCAAGCGTCGGCGGGTTGACCGATACGCTTTCCATCTGGATGCCGTTTCTTGCAAGCGCCTCTATCGCCCTGACAAGCACGTCCTGCGCGTCCTTGGAGCTTATCCTTATCGTGTCTTGTGCAGGGACTTCGATGACCGACTGGCCGCCGGCTATTGGGCTTAACAAGCCCATGACAGACTGCGCGGTCGCGTCCTTTAGCTTGATCTCGACTGCCTTTATACCGCCGTACTTTTGCTTCAGGCCAGCCGGCGTGTCTATCGCTATCATCCTGCCCCTGTTGATGATTGCTATCTCGTCGCACAGGTATTCTACCTCTTCCATGATGTGCGTCGTGAAAAACACGGTCAGGCCGCCGTGCACGTGCTTTTTCACATAGTCAAGGAGCGTGCGCCTTGCCGCAGGGTCAAGGCCGACCGTGGGCTCGTCCAGGAACAGGAGGTCCATGTCGTGCATGAACTCCCTTGCTACCTGCACGCGCCTTCTCTGCCCTATTGAAAGCTCGTCGTTTTTCGTGCCCCGGATCTCTAGCAGGTCAAACTGCTCCAAAAGCTCGCGCACCCTGTCGCGCCTCTTTTCACCCGGCACGCCCCACATCATGCCGTACAGGTCAAGGGACTTTTCCACCGTCACGTTTCCCTCAAAGCTTGGCTCCTGCAGGACTACGCCTATCCGCTTTCTGATCTCCTTTGCGTGTTTTACGACGTCCTTGCCAAATATCCGGACGTCGCCGGATGTCGGGTGGACCAGCGTCGTCAATACTTTTATCGTGGTGGTCTTGCCTGCGCCGTTTGGCCCAAGAAAGCCAAACACCCTGCCATAGCCGACGTCAAACGACACGCCGTCTACGGCCCTTACGGAGCCATAGTTCATGCGCAGTTGCGAGACGCTGATGCAGCTATTGTTGTCGTTGTCTTCCATCGGCCAGCGTGTTAATAAAAACGGGCCGGCTAATATGACATTCCCTCTTCCTCTCTTTTTCTCTCAATATATATTAGCAAGTTCTCCAAAATGCTTCTTGGGCTGAGGAAATTCGTTTGTCGCCAAGCTTCATTGACATGGTAAACGTGCTGCTAAAGCAAAAACCCGGGCTGACGGCAGAGGCAATCCGCGACATGGTGGATGAAAAAAAGCGCAAGGTGGGCGCCGGATACCTGACCGACCAGGGAGCATTGTTTCTTGTCGCGGCCGACCTTGGCATCTCTTTTGACAGCGTGCCCAAGATGCAGTCGGGATTAAAAGACCTGTATGTCGGCGCAAAGGACGTCACGATTACAGGCCGCATCATGAACATTTACCCTCCTTTCAAGTTTACCAGAAAAGAGACCAACGAACAGTCCTCGACACGCACGCTTGTCATCTACGACAAGGAAGCCCGAGTAAAGGTCAAGCTGTGGGACAAGCAAGTGAGCGTGCCTGACGAGATGGGCCTGCAGGCCGGCGACCTTGTGAAAATTGTCAAGGGCTATGTCAGGGCCGGCCTTGACGGCAAGCCCATAGTCAACCTTGGAAGTTACAGCGCAATTGAAGTCGCGCAGGGCGACTCGGACATCCCTCCGCTGGACTCGCTTGCCATGACGGTCGACGACGTTAAAGAGGTGCAGGACTCTGCAGTAATCACGGGCGTCGTGAACGCAAACCCGAGGATTTCAGACTTTGTGAACCAGCGGGGCGAGGCAAGCAAGTCGCTGCAGCTGCAAATATCAAACGAGGCAAACACGCGCACCTTGCGGGCGGTGGTGTGGAACGTCGACGAGTCACGGGTGCCAAAGGTCTTCAGGACCGGCTCAAAGGTCAAGCTGGTGGGGGTCAGGGTAAAGCAGGGCAACCCGCAGTTTGGAAACGGCGACTTTGAGCTGCACGGCGACGAAGGGACCATCCTTGAATTTTCCGGCTCGCAGCAGGACGTGGACGTGATGCCCTTGCGAATAATATCGGTGGGAGAAGAGACGGGCAGGGGAAGCTTTCTCTGCCTTGCAGTCGACAGGGCGGCAAGGGCTCTTACGCTCACCATTGACAACAATGTTGCAAGCCCGGACCAGCTGTCCGCCGGCACCATGATAGAGTGCGTGCCAAGCAGGATATTTGGAAACGCAGTCACGCTTTCAAAGGAGGACTCGTATTTGCGCATTACAGACGACGACCCGTCGTTTCCGTCGCTTGGCAAATTCGAGGCCAAGATAAAAGACATCACTGCTGTTACCGGCGAGCCTGCCCCAGTCGTGCTTGAAGCCATCGTCCTGCAGGCTCCTTCAACTTCTGACGTGAACCTAAAGTCGGGCGAGACCGTGCCTGTCACGTCGACGCTTCTTGGCGACGACACGGGCCAGATCCGCCTGGTGGGATGGCGCAACCAGAGCTCCGCAGTCAACAAGCTGGCAGTGGGCGACAGGGTCAAGCTGGTAGGCGTGACTGCCGGCGCTGGAAGGGAAGGCGCCCCGGAGCTGACGCTGCGGTCGTATTCTTCAGTCATCCACCTGGGGTAGAAACCCAGAAAAAGCGCCAGACGTATATTGATCTCTTGGCGCACCCGAAAAAAATCTACGCGCAGGCAGACGAGCTCAAGGCGCGCGTCAAAAGGCACGCAAGGAGAAGGGACGAGACTTTTCGCGTCGGAGTCGAGATCGAGATGTGCCTGCTTGACGGAAAGGACGGCAGGCCGGCAAACGCCGCTCCCGTGATTGAATGCCTGTCACGGCGCCATCACCAGATAGACTATGAGTATGGCAAGTGCCAGCTTGAATTCAAGACCGACCCAGTGTCGATGGACAAGATCGAGGGCCTGAACCTGCAGTTTGAAGAGTTTATCGAGCACCTTGAAAAGGCCGTGAGAAAAGCCGGCAAAGACGTCGTGCCTGTGTTCCTCGGCGCAAACCCGTCGCCGTTTGCCCTTGCCGACGGCCTGATAACTGACAGGCCCCGCTACGCAAGGCTTGCGCACTGGCAGAAAAAACTTCCCGATATCGAGATGGATGGGCAAAAGTTCAAGGCCGTTCACGTCGCGCCTGCTATCCAGGGCTTCCACCTCCACCTCCAGGGCAAAAACCCGCATTTTACGGCAATGATGTTCAACCACATCCTCAACCTGGTACCGTCCGTGATACTGCTTGGAGCAAACAGCCGCCTCTTTGCCGGCAGGGTGTTTTCGCTACACGAGCCCCGCCTATTCATGTACGACCAGTCTGAGCAGCAGAATTCAGGCTTTCCCGGAATACCGCGCTACCTTGCAGGCGTGGAGGATTACATCGACTATATCATTTCAAGAAAGCCGGTCATCGCCAAGGACTATCTCGAGATGGAAAAGGAGCGCCACGACGACTGCCGCATACGGCTGAACGCCAGCTCGTACAGGGTCGAGGCGCGGGTCATGTCGGTCCAGCCGACGCCCCGGACCATGATGGCCATGATAGAGTTCTTTATCGGCTACCTGCAAAAGTCGATACATGAAGAGCGCGAGCTTCGGCCGCTTGCCGCGCTCAGGGAAGAGCGCCAGTCGGTGGTGAGGTCGGGCTTTAACGCCAAGACGCACTTTGACGTCGTGCAAACCGCCAAGCACCAAGTGGAGCTTGCGCGAAAAGGACTTGCAGACCTTGGGATAAAACCTGCGTTCCTCAACATCTTGGAGAACAGGATTGAAAACAGGACTACCGCCGGCGAGTACGTAGCACACCTGTGGCAGTCCAAGTTTAATGGTTCTGTTGAAAAGACGCTTGCCGAAGTAATTGCAGACGTGTGGGAAAAGACCAGAAACAACAGGGCAATATTCTAGTCGTTCCAGAATCCGCGGGTAATCACGTACTGCTTTTCCGCCTCGTATATGCCCCGGTACATCAGGTCGTCGTCGATGTAGTTGCGCAGTATCCTTGCCGCCGTGTCGGCTCCGACGCCGTGGCCTGCAAGGACAATCAGCGCCTTTTTGCCAAAGTTGTTGACAAGCGACGCCACCTTCCACGCCCGCTCAAACCGGTGGTTCTCCTCCTCTAACAGCTTGCCGCCGGCAAGCCTGCGCTGGATTATCTTTGATATGTCATAGTCTGACCAGAAAGTGGCAGTGACAAGCTTGGACCTGCACGACGGGCACACTATTTCCTCTGGCGCCTCCCTTGTCTCCATCACTCGCTCCCATTTTCCACAACGGATGCAGACGAGCCTGTGCTTTGTCTTTTCCAGCCTCTCCTTCACGAGCTCTATCACTCCCTTTTCTATGCTCTGGGGCGCCGCGGCAGATTTTGCAGAGTGCTCCATTATCGGCCTTGCAAGGTCAGAGAATTTTGTGACTTCAAGCCAGTGGATCTTTACTGCGCCTTCCTTGATGCCTGACAGGACTTTTCTTGCCTGCTCGATGTCGTACTTGTCGTGCACAAGCTCCCTTATCGACTCGGAGCTGACCGGCGTCTTTGCGTAGCGATCATAGATCATGCGCGCCGCCTTTTTGTCATAGACTGCCTCCCTTGCGATCATTCCAAACCTCTTGGCGACCATCCACACCTTCCAGTTGATCTGGTGCGTGCCGGTAAGCGACGCGATGATGACCGGCTCCAGGTCGTAGACGTCGTTAAGCGCCGCTTCAATCCTGCCCTTTGCCATCCTTGCGCTTGACGTGAGCATTATGCGGTAGGCGTCAGAGCGCGACTCGACTATGTATCCAAGCTGCGACGAAAGTATCGTGGAAAGCAGGGACGCAAGGGTGTTGTTCACCTTTGACCCAAATGCCGCGTGCATAACAAGCATGTTCCTTGCAGAGAAACTCTCGACCACGACGTTTTTTGAATCCGGGATAACGCCAAGCGACTTTGCGGCATCCTGTACAAGGTCGGTTGACAGCTTGACCGCTCCCTTTGCCGCCTTGCTGCGGATGCTTCCGACCTGCTCTGCCGTCCTTGAGTCGACCGGTATCATCTCGCCGACCCAGTAGGGTATGTTTATCGCCGCGCCGTGTAGCGGCTCGACGTTTACGACCATCCTGCCTTCATCTACAGAAAGCACGCGCCACTGCGAGCTCTTTAGCACAAAGACGTTGCCCCGCTCGCCATAGTCGCCTACGAACTGCTGGTCAAGCGTCCCTATCCTGCGCTTGCTTATCGTGTCAATGACCTCAAACTTCAATACATGAGGTATCATGGAGAGGTTCTCAAAGTAGTACTTGAACGCCTTGATCTTGCGCGTGTACGTGCGGCTTTCCCTGTCGTACTTTATCACGTTGTGGGCTGCAAGGATGTCGAGGCAGCTTTCAAGGTCAAAGAGGCTGACGTTTCGGAACGGGTAAGCCCGGGTTACAAGCTCGTACGCGTCTTCCACCCTGACCGGGTCTCGGGTCTGCATGGCAAGGCCGACAAGGTGGTGCGCCATGGCGTCAAGCGCACCTTCGTGCATCCTTTGCTCCTCTATCGACCCTTGCTTCATGCGGTTGATTATTGCAAGCGCCTCTATCTCGTCGTCGGCGTTGTTCGTGACTATCAGCCCCTTGGCAAAGGTGCGCTGCTTGTGCCTGCTCCTGCCGATCCTCTGCATCAATTTTGAAACCTGCCTTGGCGAGCCATAGTGTATGACGAGGTCGACAGAGCCGATGTCAAGGCCCAGTTCCAGAGAGCTTGTGCATACAACTATTCCTGCCTCGCCTGCCCGTAACGTATTTTCGGTTTCTTCACGCATCTCTTTTGACAGCGAGCCGTGGTGAATGTCCACCTTGATGTCAGACTGGTTTTTCAGTATCGTGCCCAGGTACTCTGCCTCGTCGCGGGTGTTTGTGAACAAGAGCACAGAGCCTTCTACCTTGCTTTCTTTTACGTACTGGACCACAAAATGGGCGACGTTGTTGAGCGAGCCCTTTACATATTTCACGTCAATGTCATAGCCCCTTGCAGAGCTGTCCACTAGTATGGCGTGTTTTCTGCCTGCGCCTGAAACAAACTGCGCGGCCTCCTTCAAGTTGCCTACGGTGGCTGAAAGCCCTATCCTTGAAACATGCTTTTGCGACGCGGCCTGCAGCCGCTCCAGAGAAATAGACAGGTGCGACCCGCGTTCTGAAGGCACAAGCTCGTGCACCTCGTCAACGATGATGTATTCAAGCCCGCGGAGGGCGGCAAGCATCTTGTCGCTTGTCAGGACAACTGCAAGCGACTCTGGCGTGGTTATCAAGACATCGGGCGGGTTGTCCACTATTTTCTTTTTTGCCGCCGCCGTGGTGTCGCCATGCCGTATCTCCACGCGCAGGCCGTCTGACTCTGCGTATTTCACAATCCTGCGCAGCACGTCGTTGTTGAGCGCACGCAGTGGTGTGATGTATATCGCCCTTATGGTTCCCATCTCGCCTTTTGCGTGCGACAGCATCGAAAACACGGGCATAACAGCCGCTTCAGTCTTGCCAGAGCCGGTTGGCGCAACCAGTAGGCAGTTTATCTTTCTTGAAATGACTGGAAGCGCCTTTTTCTGGATTGCGGTTAGCTCAGAAAAGCCTTCCTTGGAAAACTTGGCGTGGATTATCTGGTCAAGAGTCACTGCTACTTCTGCTGCTACGCTTGGCGTCGACATCCGCAGCTGTATGCTGCTGTTGTTGTTGGTGCTTGGACTTACTGCTGCTTGATTTTTCATAAACCATGACTGCGAAAAGCCCGACTACAAATAGCCCTATGGCGACGCCCACATAAGGGTCAAAATTTGCAATCGCTTCGCCCACCATCACTACCAGATTTGATGTGCATCAATAAATACATTCGGTTTGGGAAAAAAGGAAAAAGAAGAAGAAGAGGAGGAGGCCTGTCCGGGACTTCCGGACAGGGTCTACTGCTTAGGCAAGCGCCTTCTCTGCTTGTGCGAGCTTGTCGAGTATGGTAGCTATGTGGGCGTTGATCTGGTCAGCCGGAACCTTGTCGCTTATCTTTTCCCTCAGCTGGACCCTCATCAACTGCTCAATCTCTTCCATCAGGCCCTTTTGGCCTGCGTCAACGAGCGGGCCCTCGACGTGCTCAAAGTTGTCCAGGTACGCCTCTACCGCAAGGCTGTCTGCCTTGGTATAGTTGCCTGCCGCGTACTCTTCTTTCAGCTCGCCAAGCAGTGTCCTTATCTTGGCGATAAACTCTGCAGGCGTGGTCTCGTGGGCCGTTACTGCCTGGATTCCTGCCCCTTCCTGGATCTCGTGGATGGCTCCCTGCACGAGGGTGTTGATCGCCGCCGGCTCTTGCGCGTTCTTCATGCTTGTCTTTAGGTTTGCCAGGATCTCCTTTGCTTCTTCTGCCTCGTGAGCCGGAAGCTGGGCCTGGATTGTCCTGAACAGGACGTTTGCCCTGGCGGCAAACGCCTCTGCGTCCTGGTACTCTACCATCTGGGCAATCTTGCCGCCCTGGATGGCCTCGGCGTACTCTTCCTGCACGGTCGACAGGAGCGTGTTGGTGACTGCCGCTCTGAACTTAAAGTCCGCCCAAGTGTCTCCGGTGACGACGTCTGCCGTTGCCGTGTTGAGCATCCTTGTTATCTTGACTACCTGCGCCTTGGTGTCGACCGCTGACATGTTCTTGATGTTGGCCGCAAAGCCTTTCAGGGCAGTCTCCAAGTCGCCGTCAAGGGCCTTGTTGTGCTCGCCAAGCTCTGTCTTTAGCAGCGCATAGTGTTCTGCTATGGGGTGGCCTGCGTGAGCCGCCGCAAGCTCGTAATTGTTGTTCAAGACGTTCTTGACTGCCTGCGACATGTGGCCCTTTATCATCTCGACGTTGGCCGCAAAGCCGGCTTTCTCGGAATCGACAGCCGCCCCGCCAAGCTTGAACCCTTCGGTTATCTCGTTGTTGATGCCGCCTATGACGGTCTCTATCTTTTCAGAGTCTGCGTTTGCAGAACTAAGTGAATGCAGTTCTGCGAACAACTCGGTGGCTTCTTCTGCTTCGTGCTCTGGCATACTTGGCTTGATCTTGCCAAATATGACCTCTGCCCTGTGGATGAAGGCGTTAGCGTCCTGGTACTCTACCATCTGCATGATGGTGCCGTTTGCCACGCCTTCGTTGTATTCCTCGACGGATGTACTGAGAAGGCCCATTGCAACCTGCGCCCACAGCGTGGTGCTGTTGCTGTCATTGCCAACCACCTTGGTCACTGCGCTGTCCAGGCTGGCGTTGATGTCTGCAACCTTGGCCTCGACATCGGCCGCAGTCATGTTCTTGCCAATCTGTTCAAAGAGCGTGTTCAAGTCGCCTTCAAGCTTGGTGTCAAGTGCCGCGTCGTCTCCCTGTATATCTGCCTTGATGAGGGTATAGACCTCTGCCACGGGGTGGCCTGCATGAGCTATTGCGAGCGTGTTGTTGCCTGCTTTCTTGTTCTCTATGGCCTTTTCAAGGTGGCCCCGGATATACTCGATGTTAGTAACGAAATCCACCGGCTTGTCTGTGTGAGCAAATGCCTTTGTGGTCATGATAGCCGGTCCTGCTATGGTGGCTATTGAACCTGCAAGCATCGCCAGAAGAGCCAGTGGCACAACCTTTCCTACCTTCGCGTATGCCATGCCGGGCAAGCTTTTCTGGAACGCTTATAAACCAAATCTCGATTTTCCGCCTAGAGAATAGACGAGCGTTATGGTATTTTTTTCTATCAAGGGCATCAATAGTGCTATTTTTCCAAAAGATCGACAGTCATCCTGTCATCATATTATAAACCAACATTCGATTCTCTGGTCAGAGTCTCTTGGCTGATAATCAGTACAGAAAAACATTCGTACCTTAAAATCGAGAGAAATTTTACATGCAGACCCTGTGCTAAAATCCGAAACATTAACCGCAACCAAGTCAATGCTTATCCTGACGGTTTTTGGAACTGCAGTCGTCTCCTTGGATATAGTGGTGCTTGGTCAGCTTGTGGACAAGAAGCTGGAAAGCGTCATGATACTGCATGACTACTTTACGGTCTTTGCCGTAATGTCAGGCGCAGGTTTCATCGGGCTTTTGGCGTTCAGCAGCGAGACGCCGCAAGGAGCAGTCAACATGCTCAAAATACTCTCCATAGCGGCCGCAGCTTCGGTATTTCTCATAATCTTGACGGAGACGATAGGATACATCGAGTACAGGCTGCCCGATCCAGACAGCGCCAAATCAAAGATAAAACAAACCTTCCCGTTTGCCCATGAACCCATGTTTGAATCGATGGAGTACATGGGACTTTTGGGCCCGATGTGGGCAGGGCTTGTCGCGTACCTTGCATGGCACTACAATGACCGTATGTTCACAGACAGGGCTGTCAAGAGCACGCTGATGGCAATGATCTCACTTGCAATAATGTATGCCCTGTTCATCTCGCTCATGGGCATAGTCCCGACCAAGATTGCGTCGGTGCAGGGGTGAAAAACAAATGACAACGTCACAAAGCATGTCTGTGGCAGTTTCAGGCAAGGTCGCAGCGGCATTTCTCTCAGCCTCAATAGCGATGGTTGTAATGGGGGTGCTCACGTTTGTACGCAAGGACCAGCAGTGGCTAGTCCCGTACGGGCCGGCAGCTCAGTACGGCGGCATATTCGTGTACAGCGAAATAACGTGGGCCGTGCTATGGATGGGCCTGTACATTGCAATGCGCAACAAAGAACGCGTCGGCACTATAAAGTTCTGGCTGGTGTTCTTTCTGATGTCGCTTGCGGTGGCAACCGGTCTTGCCGAATCAAGTTTAAAGTGGTTCCCGCTTCCATGGTGATGTGTGTGTATGCCTCTCTTTTTACGGGGCATCATCACAAATAGCACGCATACGCGTAGACAAAGTCTGCTGCAGATGCGATCGCAATTGCAGGCCATCGCCCCGCCGCTGCCGTACAATATAAAAAAATGGCGGGCTAAAAAGCTGCTGACTGCTTGATCACGTTAACCTGCGCCGAGGACAGGTGCACATCATTCTTTTCAAACTGGAGCAGAATCTGGTCACGGGACAGGTTGAACTCCATCGACTTTATCCTGCTCCTGTAATAGACCACCTTCTTGCCCTTGCCGTCCAGCTCTATCTTTTCGATAAAGAGTATGCCCACGTCCTGCAACTTCTTTATCTTTTTGTACGTCGAGCTAAGGGGGAGGTTGTTTTCCACGGAAACCTGCGCAGCCGTCTTGGCCGTGTCTATGGTGGACATTATCAACCTGTATGAAATACAGTCCACAAGCTCTTGCAAAAGAGGCATTGCAGTAGTATGGCTGTCAAACGTCAGTGCATTCATCGTCAATTAGGACGGCCTAATTAGGCAAGCCTAAGTATTTAAACAGTCTTGCGGGGTTCTGTTAACTTGCTGCGGATTGGCGCGATTTCCCATAAAGGAAGATGCACTAACTTTTCACGAAGAAAGTCATTCTTGTAACCTCACATTTGCGTCCTTGAACGCTAAAGAATGATACACTACACAATCTTAATTTTGAAGCAAATCTATCTAAAAAAGTGTGTATCTCAGCCTTGCCGTGAAAGGTTTGATCGCTATTGCTTTCGCAGTAGCTGTCATGATCGCATTGTTTGGTGTAGTTGCTGGCGGGCCGGGCAATTGACACTATTGTAGGTTTGCTGATATCTTTCCTTCCTCATCTGTGGTTGCCCCAGTCATATGCTCGCCTTTTGGCATATTTTTGGTAGGGAGAAGAGGAGGGTGGTGTATTCTTTTTGCATTCTCACTCTCTTACAAGTGAACATAATCAAGATACAACTGGAATGTCAAGTTGTACCACCGCATTTGTTGGCGTTCTTTCAACCCTTATAGATTCTACCATTACAGAAAGCAACCCCTTGGAGTCAAACTTGTGCTCTAGTGTGCCTACGCCGTCTGGCGCGCTTGTCTTATGGCCGTGCTCTACTCCCTTTCCGTCTAGCAGCATGTGTACAGAGTATGAAACATCGCGCAGGTGATCGCCGGTGGTAGAATTCAGAAATTCGAATGTAAATTTGGTAGGTGCCTTTGTGTTGACTGAATCCGGCTTCCATGACACCTTTACCAGAATGCCGCTAGAAGTGTCACTGTAAACAAAAGGCGATTTGGGCAGAGGACGCGTGCCATCTGCGGACGTGGCCATGTTCATCATTTTCATATCCGTGTCCATTTTGTGGCCGGCGCCATCATCATCACTATTATTATCATCCTCGTGCTGGTGCTGAGCATATGCAGTTGCAAATATTGTCCCAGTTCTTGCAGTCAAAGCAACAGGGCCCAAAACAGTTGCAGCAGCCAAAAGTATCAATAGATAATAGTGTGTTTTCACGGGCAATTCGTAAATTGTCATGAATTAAAATAGTTATGAATTTTCATTTTGAAATCGCCAAGAAGACAGACACCCTCAGGATCATAGCCGTAGAAATCGACAATACTTGTAAATATCATAATTACCGCAGGTATCTATGTCAACCAGTAGCAGTACCAGCCTCCAAAATTCAAAATGGCAAAGCTGCATAGATGCCTGCACGAGTTGCGCCGAGGCGTGCGAGTTCTGCGCCACGTCGGACCTTAAAGAATCGGACGTAAAGATGATGGCTTCTTGTGCGCAGATCAATAGGGAATGCGCGGCCATATGCTGGACTTCTGCGTCGCTTATGTCTATGGACAGCCAGTTTGCAAAGCAGTTCTGCGACCTGTGCGCAAGCGTCTGCGATGCGTGTGCACAAGAGTGTGGCCGGCACAATGTCGACCACTGCAAAATGTGCGCAGAGCAGTGCCGCAGGTGCGCTGTCGAATGCCGGCGCATGATGGGATAAAAGGTGTTTTGTAGCTTCAGCATGTACAAGATGTGATTGTGCAAATGGCTTTCAAGTGCAACAAATGCGATATGGAATTTGATGACAAGGAGCGCCTAGAGCGCCACAAGCAGGTGCACGGCAGAAAACCAAAGGTGCGCTATGCCGGCGAGATAAACTTTGACCAGGTGGGCGTCTAGCTAGCCCTCAATTTCCTGGCGCCGGACTATCAAGAGCGCGATGCCAAAAGACCCCGAGAGCAGGCCGGCTATGAGCAGGTTAGGATAATGCACCGAAGATGCAGGCGGGACATGCGCTGTACTGCAGCCTGCTCCCCCTCTTCCGCACCTTGGCTTGAGTCCGTTTTCGTCGTTCATGGCAAGAATCCGCGAATAGGCGCCCACGCTGATGCTCAGCAAGAGGCCGGCGACAATCACTGCACCAACGCCAAGCATGATAAACGGTTTCACTTGTTATTACTCTTCCTCCCTGTTAGCCGGCTCTCTGCCGCCGGCTTCAGCCAAGATAACGCAGAACGCGGATAAAAAATCTACGAAAAGAAGATGTGTGTGTATGCGCACCGTGACAGCAGCCCTCCAAGGCAAGGCGCAAGCTCCGGGAACAGAGGAGCCGCGTACAGGCCCGGAGGAATCACGGTGCAAAAAAATCATGCTTGGACATGCAATATAATCCAATCCGACTGCTGCACCATTCCATGTCAGTCATTTACCGTACATCCAAAGCCGCTTTTGCCGTTTATCATGTTTGAAAACTCGTCTGCAGACATTTCCTTGCTCTGCGACACTGGCACAAAGCCAAGCAGTCTGGACTCTGACGTCATTTTCACCTTCATGCTGTTAGTATCACCTGTGTTCTTGCCGTTCAAGCTATCTGCAAACGACTGGAATACTGCCGCAAGGGCCGCCCTGCCGTTGACTTGCAGCGCGCCGTCCACGGCTACTGCCTTGTTTGGCGGGATGGAGGAGACGTTTTCAAATTTCATCGTGGCAAAATCGCTGTCTCTGTACGTCGCCACGAACTGCAGCCTGTCAAAGCCCGCTGGAAAGGGCGTCGGGTTGCATATGTCCATTGCAACGTCTGTGGACGACTGGGCAAAGTTGTACCCCTGCGCCCCGCGCGACCTGTACTGGAGGCTTGCATTGGCGTAGCTGCTGGCCGCAAGCAACAAAACAAAGATCACTACCACTGCAGCGGCTCCTGCCGCTATATATCTGGTCTTCACCACAATTCCAAAAAGGACATTATAGTTAAGACTTGAGTAAATTCTTTCTATACTTTATTTCTCAAGGTCGCGCTCCCAGTTCTCAATCTCGGTGTCAAACGCCTTTAGCTGCTCCTCGAACTGCCCGTCAGTCATGCCGTTTGGCCGTACAAACGTCCAGCTGACCGTCGCGCCGCCGTTGTTTGGGACGATGCGCACATAGACGTCCCACGTGATGCCCTGCCCTGCAAAGACGTGGTCAAGTATGCCGTGTTCTTTTGAAACAAGGGTGTGTCTTATTCTTGCCTTTCCGGCCGGTGTGTCGCCGGACCACCATCCGCCGTCGCCGGTCTTGACAAGCGACTTGATGGCTCCTCCTGCTTCCAGGTTTTTCATGTCCTCAAAATACGTAAACGCGCCGTGCACGTCTTTGCTGGTAGTCAGCGTCTTGACAATCACTTTTCTTGGCTCTTTGCTCATGCAGTATTTGGGCGAGGATAACTAGATAAGGACCATCTCCCCCGTAGGGGGTAAGGAAATGCTGGAGCAACAGCTGGTGGATCTTGGGCTAACGCAGGGTGAGGCCCGCGTCTTTCTTTCCCTGTTAAAGCTGGGGCCTTCAAAGGTGGGCGCCGTTGTCAAGGATTCCAAAGTATCGTACTCGAAGGTCTACGACGTGCTGGAGCGCCTTGCCTCAAAGGGCCTAGTCAGCCATGCAACAATCGGAAATATCAAACACTTTAACGCAGTCGAGCCCTACCGCCTGCACGACTATCTGCAAAAAAAGGAAGACGCTCTGAAGGCGCAAAAGGCGACCGCAGAAGGGCTTGTCTCCGAGCTTGCCAAGGTGGCAAACAGGAACAGGGCGGCAAAAGGGGCGGAGATATTTGCCGGTGACAGGGGCCTCCGCACAGCCTATGAAATCCTGCTCAAGGACGCGTCGAAAAACGATGTGCTGCGCTACTTTTATCCATTTGACGACTATCATCCTATTGCCACACCGTTCTATTCCAGGCTGCACCTTTTCCAGAAGGAAAAAGAAATAACACAGCGCGGCATCGGGACGGTCGCGTTCAGCAGGTCTGCGCACTATCGCGAGATCGCCGGCATGGTCGACATGAGGTTTGTCCCTTTTCCTCTTCCGGGCACGATGGACGTCTTTCAGGACAAGCTGCTGATGGTGTCGTGGGAGAGCGAGATTGGAATACTCGTCACGTCAAAAGATATTGCCGATCACTTTGCGCGATACTTTGATAGCGTGTGGCAAGTAGCTACTATTAGTAGCGGTACTCGTCGCCGCAGTCGCCAATGAGCTCAAACAGGTTGCGCGATCTGGCAGTCACTGCCTCTATCTTTTCTCTGTCTTCCTCGTCCAACCTTAATTCAAAGACGCGGGCGTTGTCCTGCCTGTGCTCTGCTATCCCAAGCCGGGCGCCTATGATAACCCCTGCAACTGCCGGCCTGTCAAGTATATAGCGCGCAGTCACGTTTGCAATGCTTGCATTGTACTTGGTGGCGACCTGCTTTAGCGCTGTCAACAGCTCCTGGAACAGCTTCCACCCTCCCCACGCGTCTATCATCTTCTTGTACTTGCGCAGGCTCAGAGTGTCAAGCTGCGCGCTTGACGGCTCGCTTTTGCCGAGGTACTTTTCTGACAAGAGCCCTCCGCACATCGTGCCGTACGCGAAAATCACGACATTGTTCTTTTTGCAAAACTCTTGCATCTTTACCTGCGGCCGCTGGTCTATTATTGAATACTGCACCTGGTTTGAGGCAATCCTGATCCCCGCGTCGGCCATGTCCTGCATGTGGTCCGTGTCAAAATTGGTGAGGCCGACGTTTCGTATCTTGCCCGCGTCGCGCAGCTCTGACAGGTGCACCAGCGCGTCAAGCCACGCAGGGTTTGCATAGTCCCACCAGTGGAACTGCACGAGGTCTATTGATTCGACGCCCATCCTGCGCCGGGAGCGCTCTATGGCCTGCTCCACCACCGCCTTTGTCATGCGCGCCGGCTCGGGCACGAATTTTGTAAACGCCTGCATCTTTGCCAGCTCGCCTGCGCCTTTTTCTTCTGCAAGTCTCTTTCTGAAATCGCCGATAAAGTCCTCTGCCGGCCCGTAAATGTCTGCAAGGTCCCAGCTTGTAAAGCCGGAATCGTGGTACGCCATCATCTCGTCGATTGCCCTTTTCTGCTCTATCCTGCCGTGGCCTCCTGCAACCTGCCACATGCCGTTCAGTATCCTGCACACCTTTAGATCGCCAAGAGCAGCGGTTTCCACGCCCTTTGTATCACTCGGCACGCAATTTATGTATATTATCTGCAATTGGTTTTCGTCAATAGAAGAATTTTATGTTCTGCGAACCCCTTTAATATTCTGGACTTGAGAATCTTACGAGCAATAACGAACGCCATAAACAAGCGGCTCGACAGGAAGGGCAAGTATCGCAACCCTGAATACGACGACAGCGAGATCGAAGGCATGATGCGCTACTTCAAGCTGTCAAACTACTACGACCTCTTGCGCCTGCTCAAGAACATGTGCCGGGACTAGCTGCTGTTCCTAAACAGCCTGACGAGCCTTGCCATATAGTTCACAAGCACGAAAAACACCGCCCACGCCACTATGGACGCTGCCATTGCAGAGATGTAGGCGTCGTTGCTTGATTGCAAGAGCTGAAACTGCACTCCTACCTTGGTGAGCGAGAACGCCACCTCTGACACTGAAAACGTTGCGAGCAGCTTTTTGACGTCTGCCCTCAGCTTTTTGCTGTCGCGCCTGCCAGTCGACGGGTCGACGTATTTGTACCTGTTGTCCCAGTAGTACAGAAAAGCAAACGCCGGTATGTACACGGCGTACTCTGAGGCAAGCGTGAAAGCCGAGTTGGCAAGGTTGTTGCCGCTTTTATCAAAACTAGAGTACAGCTGGGCCACAAGCGCGCCAGTAAAAAACGCGCCGAGGCCGGCGATTACGATGTTTCTGTTAAACTTGATTGCTTCTCGATATCGCTTGAAAAAGCCCTGCTGCTTTTCTTCTTTGCCGCTCAATTCAGCGCGGGCTCTCTTCCCTTGAAATGCCTGTACACTGGCTCGATTATCCTGTTGACGTACGTCGCAGTCGCGTTTTTCAGGTCCATCGGGTGGATCTTTTTTGCCACAAAGTCATCTTCGACATTTTTGTAAGAGCCGTACGTCGTGTTGCCGCCGTACTTGGCCGGCCTCTCTATGGTGAACTCGGAAAACTCGTGGAAAACGACATAGCGCACAAGTTCAAGAACGGGGTTGCCTTCTGCCACGCCGACTGGGCAGAACGCCTTGGCCATCTTGTCCCTTATCGCCTTTTCGTCGTCGTGTATCAAAATCCCGCTTGACGGCTTGCTCTTGCTCATCTTGCTTGACACCTTGGCGTCTTCGGCCGCGTTCTCGTCAAGGCCCAGTTTCACCGGCTCTGCAAGGCCGGGGAGCAGGTGGTGGTGCACGCACACCGGCGGCTTCCACCCCATCTTGGGAAATATCTCCCGGACCAGCATGTGGATCTTGCGCTGGTCCATACCCGAGTGTACGATGTCAAGGTCAAGCGCCTTGATGTCGACAGACTGCATGGGCGGGTACAGGAGCTGACCAAGGTCCATGTTGTCTGTCTCTTTTCTGCCCATTATCGTGAGCGAGCGCATGGTCCTTGCAAGCGTCATGTGCTTTGAAAAACGCACGAAATTCTCCCAGTAGTCGGGCGTCTTTGCATACAAGTCGCTGCCAGTCACGATGTTGACGCCGGGGCAAAAGAACCGAAACGCATCGGCGTAGTACTCTGATACTTTGCGTATCCTGTCCCAGTCGCCTCCCAGCTTGTCGTTTATGTACGTGTGCCAGTCGGCAAGAAACACCGTGCAGTCTATTCCTGCCTTGATAAAGTCGTTTATCTTGAAACCAGTAAGTATCAGGCTCCCAAGGTGCAGTATGCCGGATATTTCAAGGCCGATATAGTGCCTTGGCTTGCTCTTTGTCTCAAAGAGCGCCTTTAGCTCGCCGGCAGTGATGACCTCCTCTGTCGGCTCTCGCATTACAAGCGCGATGCGCTCTTGTACATCCATCTTTCTCGCAACAAAAGCGGGCCGTCGCAGTTCTATAAACCTTGTACCCCGATTACGGGGGCGTGGTCTTCAAGCCATTCCTTGTGTTTTCTGTAGCCGGGATCCGCGAATTCTACCAGCTGCCAGAACCTTTTGGAATGGTTCATCTCTGCAATGTGGCACAGTTCGTGCACGATGACATAGTCAATGACTTCTGCCGGCGCGGCGGAAAGAAGCAGGTTAAAGTTCAGGTTCCTTTTCTTTGAGCAGCTGGCCCAGCGTGATTTCTGGCGCTTTACCGTAAACTTGTTGTACGACAGGCCAAGCCTTGCACTCAGAGGAGGCAGGTGCTCTGCGATGACTTTTGCCGTCTGTTCTTTGTACCACTGCTCTATCTCTCGCTTGTACCTGCGCATGTCTGTCACGTGGAACGTGGCCATGCCAAGCGCATCTGAAACGACAGCGGAAACAAGCCTGTCCTTGACGAGGCGCACGCTGTACCTCTTGCCCAAGTAATAGACAACATTAGATTCGGTGTGGCCCGTTTTCTCTCGCAACTTGCTGTAGTAGTTTGCAGTCTTGATTATCCAATCGCGCTTGTACTGCACAAACTCTTGCAGCTTGCCTTCGTCATAGCCTGCTGCTGGCACGACTGCCTCGACCCCGCGGATGCCGGAGACAAGGCGCAGGCGCCTTGCCCTGCTGCTTGTCCTGACGTTGATGCAGAGGACGCTGCCGTCGTCAAGCGGTAGTGAAAGCAAGCCTTCAGAAATCCTGCGTGCCAGCTTTAAAGGTTTATGCGCGATTATATTGCACCTTTTTTCAACAACAGCTGATAATAATATAATATGCCTGCCGGCACCCGGATAAAACAGGGAGACCTTGAGAAGGTTCTGTCTGCCCTTGACATTGACGAGGGGGTGAGGATCGAGTCTTCTGCTGCTGGAAAAAAGAAAAAGATGTTTGTCAACAGGAGCACGTCGGGGATTTTTGTGGTGCAGGTCGGCGAAGAAGAATTTTATTACCTGGATTCTGCGGCGCAGGTCGCAAAACTTGCCTACAAAGTTTTTGGAAAGAAATATTCTGCGTATGTCTATTGATGCCTGAAGCGGAGAATCACCAGCATCGCCATAGAGCTTGCAACTGCCGCAATGGCTGCGGGACCAAACTCTGGTATGACAGTAGTCCCGATTATGTCGATGTTGTGCACCTTATCTCCGTCGTACTGTAATGAAATCGTCGTGGTGTCTTTGCCTGTCGCGTTGGAAAACACGCTCTCAAACTCGGCTGGCTTGCCTTCTGCAAGGACCGTGTACGGGCCACCAAGGAATTCATGCGGCAAGGCAATCTGGAAAAAGCCCTTTTCTTCTTTGTTTGCCGGGCCGTTTGCCTCTATGTGCAGCTTCTTTCTGTCTTGATCAAAGGAAAAGTTGCATGTGTCTGCGTTTGCGACTGTTCCAAGCTCAAATCCTCTGCCTCTACTTACAGTTGCATTGGAGGAATTTTCCTGCGTGGATATCGTTTCTCCAATCGGGATAAACGATCCAGCCATGTCGATCTGTTTGCTGCCTTTTTGAAATGGAATCTCTAATGTGATACCGCAATTAGTATGCGTCATGTCTGCAAACACTTCTATTTCATCAAGAAAGATTACTGGGTAATACTTGGTATCGAAAGAAATGCTATTCAGCAAGCCTCCAGGCAAGTTGACAAGCAGCTTGCCGTCAGAGTCTGCTTGAATCATTGCGGTTATGCATCCTGTCTCACACGTTTGAATGGACTTGACGCTACCTCCTGTGATGCTGTACGTAATTATGTACGACTTGCCATTGACATAAACTGCGTACGCGTGTATGCTGCCAGAAGAGGAATTTTGCGCGTACGCCGGGATTGCCGCAAGAGTTGACAACAGTAATACTGCCATGCCTGCAAGCAGCAGCTTCAACTACGGATGCGTTGTTACAAGCTAGTTTTTGAACATTGTGGATTGCAAATGTATTTTTCGAATGTCCTAGCCGACAGTAAACTGCCAGCTATCCTGCTTTTCAAACAAAATGACTGTGAGGCTGTATCTTCCCTGCTTGTCGATTGTGATCATCTGGTCTCCTGCAACATCTGTAGAGTTCCATGCAAGATGAGGAAAAGCTGGATCATCGCTATAAGGGCAATGTATGGGATAGGGCCTGGTCTCCATCACTGTCTGATTGGTGGCCGTGTCTTTGATCACAACGCCCGGCTTTGTACATTCGCCCTGTGTGTCAACGACAAAGTGTATTTCCTCGCCAGCATTGTACGTGTCATGCAGATCCCTGACCTCTATTGTAGGATGGCGCGACCCAAGTGCCACCGGCTCTGGAATGGGCGCAAACATTATTACTGCAATTGTTGCCAGGACGGCTCCTGCGCCGACAACGATACCTGCAACAACTGGCGCGTTTTTCACAGCTACAAGAGAAGTGACAGGATGCGCCTTTTTGAATATTGCGTAGTCTGGCTAGATGACGCCGGCCTCGCGCAGCTTCTTTGGCAGGTAGACTTCTGCAAGGTACTTGAAGCCGTGCTTGAAGAACGCGTCCAGCTCACACTTTTCCTTGCGCTTCAAAAAGAGGTCGAGCTCCTTCTGCCACTGCTTGTCATGGAACCATGGCTTTTTCTTCATGTCGTTTGCCCTGTTAATGTCCTCGTCGGATGCTGCAAGCCTTGCAACCTCCGGGATGTTGTATTCGTAAATGTCGGAGAACATCATGCCAAGCACCTTGGCGTTTGGAGTCACAAGCCTGTCGCTGTCGTAACTCAATGATTCGCTTCCGATCTTGTAGCGCAGAGCGATGCCAAGGCCCCACGGGTCTGCGTCTGCAAAAACGACAACAGGTTTTTTCCACTCTTCGTTTAGGGTCTTGACCATCATTCTCGTTGCGCGGTCAGGCTCGCCCGAGCCCGTCAGCAGTATCGCGTTGTATTTCTGGATAAAGCCGGACTTGCGTATGTTGTTGAGCACCGTGTCTTTTTCGACTACCATCACAAAGTCGGCCTTGACCTTCACTATCTCTAGGTCGCGGATGTTGGTCGGGATTAATTGCGAAGTGGCCCTACTTCCAAGGTTGCAGTCGATGATGTCGCCGCCCACGCGAAGCGTTATCGGCCCGGAGATCATGCCCTTTGGCTTTGACGTGACAGAGAACTCTTCACGGGGCGTGCCTGTCAAAAGTTCCAGCGCCTTTATCGCATCGTCCGACTCGTCCTGGCCCTTCCAGAACTTTTGCTTGTTCTTTTCGTCGCCGACAGTGCTCAGCGTTGCATAGTACATGCCTCTGATGGTGCTCTCCATCTCTTCGTCCAACAGCTTGCGGATTGCGTTTGCCATGACGAGGTACTGCGCAAACGTGGGGATCTTTTTCGTGCTGTCTGGGCTTACCCTGACAGTCTTTTCGCCTATCGTCAGCATCCTCTTTTCGTCGGACCAGACTGTGTTGTCATAGCCTACCTTTGGCACGTCAAGAACCGGCATCGTCTTTTCAACCATCAGGTCGGTGCTGACGTCCTTCATTATCAGGCCGATCTTTTTCATGACTTCTTGGTGGCGCTTGTCTTTTGTTGGCAATCCTTACTTTTTCCTCCCGCCACTGTCTTTTTTTGTCATGACCGAATCAAGAGTCGTCTGGCCTCCTCCTTCCTTTTTCTTGGACATGGGCTTGCTGCGCTCGCCTTTTCTTCTTGCCGCGTTTATCGCTATCTGGCTCTTTGAGCGTTTTACAACCTCGCCGTCAATCTCTTCTGCCACGACCTCTTCGTCTGCCTCGTCCGCTATGCGCTCTCCTGTTATCTCGTCTTCTTTTTCCGGCACGGGCATCGACGTTATCTCGCCGGCGACGTGCTTTTCAGCAAGCTGCGTGAACGCCTGCTCGAGCTTTTGTGGGTCAATTTTGATGGACTCTGAAATGGCGTTTACGATGAGCGGTATGTAGTACTTGTAGAGCGAAAGCCTGCTCTGCGCCTCTTTCATGCGCAGCTCCTTGCGTATCTGGGCGCTGACCTTGCGATACAGGTCCGACAGGCACGCCTTCATGTAGCGCTTTAGTTCGCCTTCAGAGGCGATGCTCTCCTTGCCCGCAGTCTTGTACGGAATTTTTGTTGAGCAGATGTGGAAGAATATGTGCAATGGCAGCAGTTCCACCGCCCTGTCTGACTTTGCATCCGGGTTGGCAAACTGCTCCTTGACCTCCTTTTTAGAGATGCCCATCTTGTTTATCTCTACTTCGGACACAACTTCCCTTGCGACGTCAGAGCCCTCGTCGTACAAAAGCGGTATCTTGTTTGCAAACCTGTACAGCTTGAATGAGCCAATGTCGCCACCGTACGCGATTCCGCATTCCACTATCGTCGGGCGGTTGTTGATTACGCACGTCCTTGACGAGTATGCGGTAAGCGACGGCTTTAGCACCTTGATTGAAAGCTGCGGCTGCGTCCCCTGCTGCGTGGCCTCGTCCTTGTTCGTGATTATCGTGTATTCCTGCGTCATGCCTGCGGTCAGTATCTCCTCGCCAATCGGGCTCAGGTGGTCGGTGTTTGGCATGTGGAATTTTGTCTGCTTGCAGATGTTTACCACCTTGATGAGCTCGTGCTCGTCGTACTTGTCTGCAGGCTTGTTTTCAAGGCCGGCCTCTGAAATTATCTGCCTTGCCTTTTCACTTGACAGTTTCTGGAACGAATCGGAAAGGACTCCCTGGAGGGTCGTCTTTTGGTTCATGAAATTCATGATGGCCTTTTTGAGCGTCTTTAGGTCCATGTCTGCCGGGTGCGGAAGCACCTCTTTGGCCGGCTCGGGCATCCTGTCCGTCCTGCGGTCAAATGCGACCTTGCCGTCGTCTGTTTCAAATTCAATGTGGGCGTAAGGGTTGACGACTGATGTCTGGCTGATATAGTCGTAGATCCTGCTTTTTGTTATCGGGGAAAGCTTTGCCCTGAGCATCGCCTCGACTCTAAAACCCGAGTCGCCGCTCATGGCGGCGTCTTCCTTTACCTGCCTTTTTGCAAGCACTATTGGCCTGTTGGTGCTGATGTCCGTGCGCAATTCAAAATAGTATTCTTCGCCTTCTTCCAGGGACTTGCTCCACACCTTTAGCGGGTGGTCCGTGTCTTTGGTCGAAAAGGCGGCAATCATCTTCAGCCCGACGCCAAAAAGGCCGCGCTGCTGCTTTTCCACATACTTGCCCGACGTCAGAAACGAGCATACCGCTACCGGCACCTTGTCAGATGGGATGCCGATGCCGTTGTCCTGGCAGGTAATAGTCCACATCTCGTTTGCCGGGTCTACCATCCTGAGCGACAGCGAAATCCTTGGTAGGATGTGGCTGCTTTCGCAAGAGTCAAGCGAGTTTTCAATGAGCTCGCGGACAGCCATGTAGAGGATGCGCTCGCCGGTAAACCCTGCAAGCGCCGAGTTGTCCACAAAGAACTCTGACTCTGCCTTCTTGTCGTATTTTACTCTGCCTCGATGTACCGCCCGTGTCTGAGATGCCGGGACATCTGCAGGCTTGACAACAGCAGCAGAAGAAGCAACCTCGGCGGTAGTAACCTTTTGCGTCAAACGCTGAGAAGTGTTTCCATAACTCAATTTAACCTTTTACGGAATTTTTATTGACTTGGTGCTAAATGTTAGTCGAACTGGGATCCGTACGGGGTGCCGTGGCTCTTTAGCTCCTGCACCTTGAACCCCGCGCATTCCACCAACAGCCTCTTTTTGCCCTTCTGGATGACGATATAGTCAGAGCCAGAGCCCACCACCGTTCCGTCGACAAGGTCTTTTAGCTGCACTACGCACTGTGTTGTGTCGGCGCAAGTTATTAATTCTTGATGGCAGGCTTTTTAACGCCGGGCGGGCAATGGGCGGCTGTGCCGCTACTGCTGCCACCATCCCAAGTCCTGCTGTTGCAGGTCATATCGGACGGCATTTTCATTACACTGGTTGGGTCGGCTGCCGCCTGCCTCACTACCAGCAGTTTTCTACCGCAAATATTTAAGGGCTACAGGACCAAAAAGATGCAGGATGTCTCGCCGTACCTGATGGCACTCTATGCGTCCGGCACCACGCTCTGGCTTGCGTACGGGATATTCAAGGATGACTGGGTGATAATAGGCGCAAACGCCCTTGGTACAGCGTTCAACCTGCTGCTTCTTTACATGAAGCGCATCTACAGGCGCCCGTCGTCGTCATTGGCCGCCTGAGCAAGGTGGTACGGGTTCTGCCTTTCAGCCTGCGCCATCAGCGCGACCGTGTTTCTTACCAGCTGGTACATGCTGTCGTGGCAGGGACACGCGCACATCCTTGTGACCTGCGAGCCGTTCATCTCCTCCTTGAAATGCCCCTGGCACCTGCCGTGGTTGTTTTCAACGCAGTCAGATGACTTGGCCATGTCCTGTACGTGTATGTGTATGCGCAAATGCATTTAAAAATCCTGCCGTGCCAGCAGGGCTATGGCCAAGAAAAAGCAACAGCAGCCGCAAGAGCCAAAACTGGAAGGAAATGCCATAGTGTCTTCAGCCGGCAAGTCCATTTCGATATCGGGCGACGACGGAGGGCCTGTTCTTGCGGTGACAAACGAGTACGGCAACTCTGCCGTCTACCGCATCGAGGCGCATTCTTTTGACAGCCTGTGGTCGCAGCTTTGGCAGTTTGTCAAGGACAGCCAGCACTAGCGCCACTAGCCATATCCATATATTCAGGCAGGCAAAAGAACCCCCGGTCGCTGAGATATAGCAGTGCTTGCGGTGGACACCTTCAAGGCAAGTCTGGACCCGTCGCTCTTCAAGCTGTACCGGAGATACCTCTACTCTCGCTACAAGGCTACCGATGAGCTGGCGCAGGGCGAAGTCGTCCACGAGATCGCAAAAGAGCGATTGGTGAGACTTGCAGGCAAGTTTGAGAAAAACGCGTCGTATTTTGACCCCGGCGAGCAGCTTGCGCTTTCCATCAACGGACTTGAACTCAAGAGCCCAGTCGGAGTCGCCGCCGGCTTTGACAAGAACTGCGACATGCTGCTTCCAATGTCGTACGTTTTTGGCTACATGAATCCCGGAAGTGTCTTGCTAAAGCCGAGGGCCGGAAACCTGCAAAAGCCCAGATCAGAAGGGACCGTGCGCATGGCAATAGACGACGAAAGGCAGGCGATAATAAACGCGCAAGGATACCCGCACAAGGGGCTGGAGCATACTGTCAGGAACCTGCAAAAATTCTCGCAGGAAAAGCACCATCATCGCGGTGGCAGGGCGCGAATCTTGCTGAACTTTTCCGGCATCACCGACTCGTACACTGAAGACGCGGTGCTTGACGCGTGCAGGGAGATACTGGTGCGTACGTCGCCCTATGTCGACCTTGGCTTTGAGGAAAACAGGACGTCGCCAAACACCGACTTTAACAAGGTGCTGCAGAGCCCGGATTTTACGAAAAAGATGGTTGACCTGATGAACGCGCACGTGCCTTCTGGCAAGCTAAAGGCGTCCAAGATCGCCCCTTACAGTGAATTGCCCCCAAAAGACGCTGAAAGAGAAGCGCGCATGAAATCAATAAAGGTGTTTTACGAAAACGGCGGGCAAGCCGTGGTCATTGGCAACACCCGGCCGGTAGGCACCAGCTTGCTTGCGGCCAAGTTTTCCCGGCCCGTTGCCGGAGAAAGCGGCCGGCCGCTTTTTCCCTACATGCTCAGGATGGTCGAAGACGTGCACAAGGCATTCCCAGGCCTGGCAATAATAGCGTGCGGCGGCATATGGAACGGCGAGGACGCCTGGCAGGCGTACCAAAAGGGCGCCACGCTGGTACAATTGTACACGGCGCTTACGTTCCAGGGCTTTGGAATCGTCCGGGAAATCCACGACACTTTGAAGAAAAAACTGGCAGGGCAAACCCTACAGGGCTTTATCGAGAAGCGGGATAACCATCCGTGATACTAACAACACTGTACACCCTCACAGAATGTTGGAAAACTTTTAATTTATCTTCAATTAATTTGATTTAAAAAGGGATTTAGGGCATTGTCAAAGCACCCAAAGATTGTACTTACTGCTGACCGTACACTGATGTCCCCCTATAGGGGCATATCGCTTGCATCATTTTTCGGCTGCGCTCCAGCACTGGACATGAACAGGAGCCACGACTCGTTCTGGTACCGCATACTTGGCAACCAGGTCACGCCAAGGATACTTTTTGACTTTATCTGCAATCCTATAGAGCACACAAACGGTTACGCCAACTATGCGCCGTACGGCCTGAGAAAGGTCGAGGCCGCTCTTTTGAGGGACGGCTTTGCCCGCGAGGACGTCGTAGTGGCGCACCCTGACTATGTGGAACAGTTCATCGGCCCGGAGACGCAGGTTGTCGGCACGTACGAGATGGACCCCCTTGGCATGGGCCCCGTGACCATGACGTTCACCTACGGGCGCAAGCAGCAGTCCTATGACGAATTTTACAACGCAGACCTGCACCACCGCATAAGCGCCGCCAAAAAGAGGACGGGAAGCAAGGCCAGGGTCATTGCAGGCGCTTCAGGCACCTGGCAATACAACTATGACCCCGCCAAGATAGAGGAGTACGACCTCTACGGCATCGTCGAGGGCGAGCTTGGAGGCATCGGCCCAGAGATTGACGGCGCGGCAGGCCCGTTCTTTGACGCCCTCATTGGAGGCGAGTTTGACATGGCAAACCCCTTCAAAAAGAGCCAGTTCAAGGTAGAGATCAAAGAGTTTGTAAGAAGCGACAGGACGTACCACGGCAGGTTCATCCACTACTGGAACGAGCCTTCAATAGACGAAATCCCAAACATCGTCAACCCAAGCATGCACGGCATGGTAGAAGTCATGCGCGGCTGCGGCAGGGGATGCAAGTTCTGCGACGTGACTCTTAGGCCGCTGCGCTACTACCCTGTAGAGAAGGTGCAGAAGGAAATCGAGATAAACATGAAGTACGGCGGGCTGAAGAACGCCTGGATACACTCTGACGACATTTTCGTCTACGGCCTCAACCCGAGGACGACAAAGAACATGCAGCCAAACAGGGAAGCTATTGAAGAGCTGTTCAAGGGCATCATGGCCACAGGCGTCGAGCACACCAACCCGACGCACGGAACGCTTGCCGGCGCAATCGCCGACGAGCGCCTCCTTCCAAACGTGTCCAAGATAATCCGGTCAGGACCCAACAACCACATTGGCATCCAGTGCGGCTTTGAAACTGGAAGCATCAGGCTCATCGGCAAGTACGCCGACCGCAAGCTGGCTCCGTACAAGCCAGAGGAATGGCACTGGGTGGTAAAAACCGGCGTCAAGGCGCTCAACGAGCACTACTGGGTCCCTGCGTTTACCCTCATCATGGGGCTTGACAACGACGAGACTCCAGATGACAGCTGGGAGACAATCCGGCTCATACACGAGCTGGAAACCGAGCAGCCAGACTCTAAATTCACGGTGACTCCGCTCACGTTCGTGCCAATCGGCCTTTTAGAAAAGTCGGACTTTTACGACATTGGAAACACGATGGACCCTGCAAAACTGGGCGTCATGTACAAGACGTGGCAGCACAACTTCAAGCACGGCATCCAGAAATTCATGGGCAAGGTAGGACGCGACAACCCTGTAAAGAACATGTTCTTTACCGCCCTTGCGTCAAGCCTCGGCGGCGTACCGCTCACTGCTATGGAAAAGTACGCGCGCAGAAAGGGTCCGGAGCACGAGCGCGTGATAGAAAAGATCAAGGCCAGTTACTGGTAGGCCGCCGCTGCATCATTTATACAGCGCCGGCCCGAAATCCGGCGCATGGCCGACTTTTTTGAGATCGACAGGCTGATTGACGAGCTTGCCCGGCTCTATGCTACTGCGTGCGCGACTGCGTGGTTCAAGATAGAAAAGAAAAAACCCGCGCAGGATGAATACCGCGCCAAGGTAGTTGAATTCATGCGCCACTTTGAGTACACGCTTTCTACCTTCCAAAAGACGCCCGAGGCGGACAGCTTTAGGGCCCACGCAAAAAAGGCGCTTGAAGCTGAAATTGAAAAGGTGCTTGCAGGCCAGAACAAGGAAGTGGAAAAGCGCTACAAGTACTTTGTCGATTACAGCTAGCCCGAGATCTCTTTTTCCAGCTGGGCTAAAAACGCCTCCATAAAGCGCGTGCGCTCGCTTGCAATCTTTTTTGCGGTGGCAGTATGCATGGTGTTTTCAAGCTTTAGCAGCTTTGCCTTGAAATGGTCGACGGTCCACCGCGTGTCTTCCGGTTTTCTGTTTGTTTTGCAGAACGGGTCTTCCGGGTTGTAGAACCTGCGCATCTCGGAGCCTCCGACTGAAAACGTGCGGGCGATGCCTATTGCGCCAAGCGCGTCCAGCCTGTCTGCGTCCTGCAGTATCTTGGCTTCCAGAATCTCTGGGTTGGCGATATTTTTGGAGTAGCTGTGCACCCTTATACAGTACGACACTCTGTCTATCCTGTCTTTGGTCCAGCCGCGTGCGGCAAGCATCTTTTCTGCAAGCTCGGCGCTTTCGTCTGCCGACTTGGTCCTTTTGTCGCTGCCCTTTGGATAAACTATGATGTCGTGCAAGAGTGCGGAGGCAAGCAGTATTTCCATGTCTGCACTTTCCTTTCTGCCAATCCGCTCTGCAGTTTTGTAGACGCGCGTGACATGGGCAAAGTCGTGGCCGGGGTCGCGTCCAGCAAGCATCCTTTCTACTTCGAGTTTTATGTCGTCAAGCAAAAGCGATGCTGCAAGTAAAGATGCTCTAGTGTATTAAGCGATTGCCTTGTAGAATATGGAGAAATTAAAAGGAAAAAGGGGGGAGCGTATTTGTGTGCTCTTTTAGATGACTTGCCACGGTCTGGTAGCGAAGGTTATGCCAAGGCCAGCTCCGATGATTATACATTGGTATACAATGTTGTTGTACGGAATTGGCTTTAGTATCGGCTCGCCAGTGACGTTCACCGTCTGACCCCTGCCTAGACCCGGACCGATGTGCTCAATGTTGAGCTGTGTGTGTACGTGGTATGTGCCTGGTTCAAGCGCCTTTACGGTGATTGAGTACGGCACTGTTTGACCTGCCTTGATGTCGAATATGTTGCCTGGTGGGTCTCTTGCGAGGAACTCCCATCTGTTACCAGCGTTTTCAGATTCGCTGAACAGAGAAAGCCAGCCTCTGAGGTCTCTGTTGACCAAACTCTTTAGTTCGCCACTTACGGTTAGCTCTTCGCCTGTCTGGAGGGTATTGTCGGAGAACTGCTCGTTATCAATTCTCACAAACCTGCTCTGCAGCTGTGCCTGCACACCGTGCGCGCTAGCGCTTGGCATGTATGCAATTACGGCAGACAGTACCATGACTGTCGCAAGAGCCGTCACGACCAACGTCTTGCTTTCCATCATATCCCTCTATCTTAGGCATACCAGAATGAACATAGATATATACTTTTATGCTTCGGAGCAAGCGCTTCTTGTGCGCCCGATACCAATTAGTAGCCGGCGCACAAGAGAAATCCGCGTTGGGAGAAGACGAGAGCTCCAAGCTTGCACTTGGCTCCATAGAGGACATCGGTCCTGCGACCGAAAAGCGGCTAAAGGAGGCTGGTTTTCGCTCGATAAAGGACCTCCTAGTGAGAGGGCCGGTCGACGTTGCAGAGGCAACGGGCATGGAGATGGATGAGGCAGTGGAAATGTGTAACAAAGCCCGCATCGCGCTTGAGGAGCTTGGGATCATCGACAGGAGCTTTGTGACGGCAACGAGCCTCTATGAAAAAAGGATGCTTGGCGGCCAGCGCATATCCACCGGCGCCAAGAACTTTGATGACCTGCTTGGGGGCGGCGTGGAGACCAAGGCTGTCACAGAGGTGTACGGCGAGTTTGGCACTGGGAAAACGCAATTGTGCCACACGCTTTGCGTGATGGTGCAGCAGCCAAAGACCGCAGGAGGCCTTTCCGGCAAGGCTATCTACATTGACACGGAGAACACGTTCCGGCCGGAGCGCATCGTGACAATAGCAAGGGCGCGGGGCGTAAACCCTGACAGGGCGCTTGAGGGCATTGTCGTTGCCAAGGCGTACAACAGCGCCCACCAGGAGCTGATAATAGAGGAGACGGGGCCCGTGATAGAGGAGCAGGGGATAAAGCTTGTAATCGTTGATTCCGCTGTGGCGCACTATCGCGCCGAGTTCCTTGGAAGGGCGACGCTTTCAGAGCGCCAGCAGCGCCTCAACAAGTTCATGCACATCCTTGTGCGCATGGCCGAGACGTACGAGGTCGCAGTCGTCGTAACGAACCAGATACAGTCGTCGCCGGACGCGTACTTTGGAGATGCGGCAAGGCCTACCGGCGGCAATGTTGTCGCCCACACGAGCACCTACAGGATATACCTGAAGCGCTCGTCAGGCAAGAACAGGATTGCAAGGATGGTCGACAGCCCGTACCACGCAGAGAGGGAAGTGCTCTTTACGCTTGCCGACAAGGGCATCGCCGACGTTGAGAATTGATGATGATATAGTTTGTCCTTTGAAAACCCGTGCAGATAACTTAAATTAAGGTTAAAACGCTTTCGTATTGAAAATATGCCAAGATCGCACGGTACCCGGAGAAAGGCTCGCTCAATCCTGACAAAGGACAATGTAGTCAAGGGCATATCTTACCTCCTTCACGATTACAAGGTTGGAGACAAGGTTATCATTGAAGTTGACCCACGTGAGCACGACACCACGCCCCACAGGCGCTTCCACGGGCGCATCGGAGTGGTAAAAGAAGTGCGCAAGCGCACGCTAAAGGTGTCAGTGATGTTTGGCTCCAAGGAAAAGATCCTCCAGACGCGCCTCAACCACATCAAGCCGTTGGCCGCTCCGGAGGCGTCAGCATGACCGAGACTCTGGAAAAAGAGATAATCACGACCGCGCAGGTAAAGGAGATACTGGACTCTGTCAAGGCCGATGACATGGACCAGATCCAGCGCTGGACGTCAGACTATGTCGGCAAGTTTGCCAAGACAGACGCCAAGACGGCTGCAAAGATGGTAAAGCAGCTTGTGGAGCAGTGCGACCTCACTCAGGAAGAGGCAGTGGAGGTCGTTAACGTCATGCCCACCACCCTCGAGGAACTGAGGGCTTTTACGTTTGGGTGGAAGAAACTCATACTCACCGAGACCCTTGAAAAGATGCTTTCCATACTCAAGTCCGAGAGCCAAGGCTAAATAGCAATTATTCTACAGTATAGGGAGGATAGAGAGCCAGTTTGTCAGCAGCACAAGATCCAGCCGCCGGCCAGCAGCCGCCAGCAAGGGCCGAAGCGGGCCACGACCACGGCCAGAGGAAATACGAGGAATATGCCTACGTCCTTGACTACACTCCAAGAGGCAAGTCTGCCACCGTGAGGGGGCGGGAGGGAGTCATTGTGCAGGCCATAGGCGAGGAGCGCCTGACGCTTTTGGAGCTACTGGGCGTGCAGAACTCGACCTTTGAGGTAGGCGAGCGCCTCTACATCGGCCGGGAAGGGCGCAACAAGATAATGAGCGTGCTTGGGAGGCTGGACTATAACGACGTCTCGCAGTCGGCCAAGAACGAGCTTCCTGCAATCGTGGAAAAGGTGGTGCTGGCAAACGAAAAGCGGTTTGTCGACTACATCAACATGTCGCAGCCGATAACTCCGAGGATACACGCGCTGGAGCTTATACCGGGCATAGGCAAGACCTACATGATGACGATAATCAAGGAACGGGAAAAGAAGAGATTTGAGAGCTTTGCAGACCTGCAAAACCGCGTTGGGCTGCGGGAGCCGGCAAAGCTTGTGGCCAAGAGGATAATCGAAGAGATAATGGGCCAGGCCCGGATGAACCTTTTCGTCAGAAAGTAATTGCCAAGGCGCACCAAGACGCAGGCACTGGGACAGCATTTCCTTGCCGACCTCAGGGTGCTTGCCAAGATACTTGACGCGTCTGCCATAGGCAGGCATGAGACCGTGTGCGAGGCAGGAACTGGCAACGGCATCCTGACAAAAGAGCTGTGCCGGCGCGCAAAGAGCGTCGTGTCGTACGAAGTCGACAGGGCGCTTTATGCTGTCGCCAAGACAACGCTTGCCTTTTCCAATCTTGAACTTGTAAATGCGGACCTGTTCAAGCGCGACGAGCAGTCTTTTGACGTGTTTGTGTCAAACCTGCCGTATTCCAAAAGCCGCGACGCGTTTGAATGGCTTGCCACAAGGGAATTTGACCGCGCGATAGTGATGGTGCAAAAGGAATTTGTAGAGAAGCTGTTGGCAAAACCCGGCGACCCTAACTATCGGGCAATCTCTGCAATTGCGTCGTACTGCTTTGACATTGAAAAGCTGTTTGATGTAGAAAAAGAGTGCTTCAATCCTCCGCCGCTGGTAGAGTCGACAGTCATCCGGGCAACTTTGAAACACTCGATGACACGCGAGACAGTAAAGAACGTCAACCGGCTGTTTTCGCAGCGCAACAAGCGCGCGTCAACCGTCGCTGCAAAACTTGGTATCCGAATGGACTTTGGCGACAAGCGCGTGGACCAGCTTGTACCCGCGCAGATAGTCGCGCTTGCGGCAGGGATGGTAAAATAACATGTACGTGCCTGCAGAAGACACGCTCTTTTTGGTGGAATGCGCAAAACACTACCGGGGCACGTGGGCCCTTGAGATAGGCATCGGCTCGGGCGCGGTCGCGCAGTCGCTCCTTGCAAATTTCACAAACGTTGTGGGAACGGACATTGACCTTGCATCGCTTGGGTATTGCAGGGGAAAATGTATGATGCTCGTATGCTGCGACGCGGCGTCCGCACTTTGCGGCAAGTTTGACCTCGTAGTTACAAACCCGCCGTACCTGCCCGGCGACCCTCGAGTAGACACAACGATACACGGCGGCCCAGCCGGCATGGAAACAACTATTCGCTTTATCGAGTCGGCGCTCCCGCTCCTGTCAGAAAAAGAAGGCAGGATGCTTGCAATAGTGTCGTCGCTTGCAGACTCGGCCACACTTGATAAATTTGTGCGAGAGAAAAGGCTAAAGAAAAAGGTGGTCGCAGAAAAGGCGCTTTTTTACGAGCGCCTTTACGCCATCGAGCTTACTTTTTGAGCAGTTTTGCAGACCTTGTGGCTATCTGGTCGGCCATCTTGGACAAAGATGCCGTGCCACCTAGGTCGTAGGTCACGTACTTGTTCTCGTTTATGACATCCTCTGTGGCCTTGAATATCGCCTTGCAGATCTCGCGCTCGCCGAGGTAGTCTGCCATCCACGCGCCCGATAGCACCGTCGCCACGGGGTTGACCTTGTCCTTGCCTGCGTACTTTGGGGCGGAGCCGTGCGCCGGCTCGAACATCGCATAGTCATCGCCATAGTTGCCCGAGTAGACGTTGCCGATAGAGCCGACGTTTCCGGATGCGCATTCGGATATCACGTCCATGAACAGGTTGGTGCTGACAAGCACGTTTTTGTTAAAGCGTTCCGGGTTCTTGACCAGCTGCTGCGTCATGTTGTCGATATAATATTCCTCGTACTCTATTCCCTTAAAGTCCTTGGCCGCGTTTTCAATCGACGACCAGAATATGCCGTCCGTCTCCTTCAGGATGTTGCGCTTTGTGATTGCGACGACTTTTTTCCAGCCGTAGTCCTTGGCAACCTCAAACGCTTTTCTTGCAATGCGGTCGCATCCCTTTCTTGTGGTCTTGCGGATTGCTATTGCCGAGTCGTCGCTTGTCTTGAACTCGATTCCCGCGTACAGCCCTTCGGTGGCTTCGCGGACGCAGATAAAGTCAAGCTGCTTTTCGGCGTTGGCGTATGTCTTTATCGGGCGCAGGTTGCCGTACAGCTGGAACTTTTGCCTGATGCTTACTGCCACGCTCCTTGGGGCGTTTGGCACGGGGACCGTGGTGGTCGGACCCTTGAAGCAGGCGTCCGAGTCTTCGAGAAGCTTCCAGACCTCCGGCGAGATGTACGAATTGCCGCCATTTTTCTCCCACCATTCAGAGCCGGCGTCGCACTGGACGAGCTCAATCTTTGTGTTGCACGCCTTTAGGACCTTGACCATCGCGTTTACGAGCTCCGGACCTGTCCCGTCTCCTCTGATTATAGCAGCAGTAGTCTTTTTAGCCAAATCGAATCAAAGCGGGAGCCTGTGCTTTCCTATTTAATCCTACTCACTTGTGCGTGAGCTCCATCCTTACGACCATCTCCTTTGTAAAGACCGGGACATCCTTTATGTCAGGGACTTTGGTGAACTCGTTCTTTTCAGAAAAGTACGAATACTGGACGTTATAGTCGTTCAGGGTCAAAACCTGGTCAACGTTGCTGCCGGTCGAGTTGCTGACGACGGTTATCGTCCTGTTGTCGTACGAGTAGATGCGCATAAAGTCGACCATCGAAAGCTTCACCGGCCTGATGTATTCAATGTGTACGTCGTTTCCTACCTTGTCCGTGTGTATTGGGCGCAGGCACTCTTGGCCGTCCTTTGGCTGGTGGCCTACGTTGTCAGGCAGCTGCATGGGCTGGCCGTCTACCATTACTTCAATTCTTGGGAAAAGCTGGAACGTCTCGACGTTGTGGTTCTTTAGGCAGACCTGCCAAGGAGGTGGCGGCGGGTACAGCTGGGTCAGCAAAAGCGCAACGAGGGTGGCTCCGCCCATGATGATCGGGATGATGAGCATCTCCTTCTTGCCAAGCCTCTTCTTTGGCTTTTCCTCCTTTATCTTGCGCTTTGGCATTTTTGCTGCTGTTGTCCTACTAACTATTTGGAGGCGTTAATATAACATTGCTTTTTTTGCTTCTGTCTTAATGCTGCTGGCAAAACGTGTTATATAGCGCGGAGGCTGCAAATATGCAGATGCGTCTTGTCCAGCTTTCAGACATCCACGTAGGCAGCCTCTTTTCGCAGCAAGTGTTTGACACCGTTATCGACGAAGTGAACAAGCTCAAGCCAGACGCAATCATAATCACCGGCGACCTTACTGACGAAGGCATACTGCCGCAGTTTGAAAAAGCGCGCAGCGAAATAAAGCGATTCGAGTGTCCAAACATCATTGTCATCGCAGGCAATCACGACTACAGGCACACGGGCTACCTGCTGTTCAAAAAGTTCTTTCCCACCAAGCACGTCTACGAGTTTGGCGACGCAGTCATTCTGACGCTTGGCACGGCAAGGCCTGACAGGGACGAGGGTGAAGTAGGCTACCGGCAGAACCTGTGGATGGAAAAGACGCTTGCAAAATACGCAGACAAGGTCAAGATAGTGGCAATGCACCACCACCTCGTGGGAATACCCGACACGGGCACCGACAAGATCCTGATCCTCGACGCTGGCGACACGCTAAGGACGTGCCTCCAGTCAAAGGTGAACCTCGTCCTGTGCGGGCACAAGCACAGGCCGTGGGTGTGGAAGCTTGGGTCTCTTGAGATCGGCTACGCCGGAACCACCTCTTCAAGCAGGTTCCGGGGGTTCTTTGAAAACTCGTACAACATCATCGAGATAGAGAACCACAAGGTAAATGTCGACATCAAGATAGTGGGCAAAAAGCGCTTCCCTCTTTCGGACTTGGTAGAGATGTACAAGCCGTTCCTTGAAGAAAAGCATGATTATTAATGCGGGGTGCGCCAAGCTTGGTTGGCAGCTGTGAAGATTCAGAGTTAATCCTGACACAGATGAAGAGAAGGCATTTGACTGAGCTGCCACCCATGTCTAGCAGCAGAGCGCATGTGTGTGTGTGCGTATGCCTTTTGCACTCTTGCAAAATCAAAGTAAAGCCAAAATAGCTGCATGTCTATACCATAGAGTGCATTCTGTAAGCCCCTCTTGTTTTGTCGATTTTCAGATGAAAGATGAAGAGATTATCGTCTTTGATAATCACTTTCGCTTGACACTTGTTATGTATTATAAATCTGCATTTTTAACTTATACATTAGAAAATTTCAATATTGTTTGATGATAATGCTATATTAATTGATAGCTACCTGTGTATTTTTGAAATGCAGGTTAATATATGCGAACCTTAACTAGGTAAATCATGGCGCAGATGCCAGCACTGATCCCGAAGGAAGTCGAAATCCAGAGACTGAAGAAGATCTACATAATGGTGATCATGCTCGGTTCAATTGCAGCCTCCGTCGAAGTAGACAACTTCGTCGATGGCTCGCTGCACCAGACTGCAATCAGAGACTCGGCCTTTACACCGGCTCACTGGTGGCTGTACAGCCACTTCGTGGCTCTCCCGGTCGGCTGGGGTATGGTAGCAGTCTACGACAGAAGAGTCCCGATACTCAGAGGTCCAGGCAACTCGATGAACACAGGCCTAAAGATAACCATCATCGGCTATCTGGCGACCATGTTCACGATCGGCGTAAACGAGATGTGGCACTTCTGGTTCGTGGAGGAAATCTTCTCCGTTCCAAACCACTGGATGTTCAACATGGGTGTCGTAGTGGCATTCATGGGCGCCCTTGCGTACGTGGTAAGGGTGTACGCCAGACTGGTGGAACTGGGTGCAGAAACACCGGCCAAGAACCCGTATGTAGCAGAGATGTACAAGCTAGCGCTTGAAGGCAAGCTGTACAGCAGGTCCATCCCATAAAACGGGATTTTGACTCTATCTGGACCGCAAGGTCCGGATTCTGCCTTTTTTCTTTTCTTTAACCTCTTTTAAAAAACACAAGTATCCCTTCTGCGTATTATTATACCGACATGGACATGTCTGCGACGTGCGGAGCCTGTGGGAAAAAGACGCAGGACTATCCTGTGTTCTGCTACATGTGCAACGACTATTTCTGCTCGGAGGCCTGCCACATGACAAAGCACGCAAGGCCGTGGCAAAAATACTGACGATGGTATGCGTGTGTGACTCTGTGTGGCTATTCGCGCCTTAGCGCCACTATCGGGGCTGTCCTTGAAGCGCGCCATGCAGGATACATGCCGGCAAGCACCGACAATCCGACTGAAAGTCCCCATACTGTACCCATGTCCTGCGGCAAAAACACTGGCGTCATGTTCTGCGAGCTTGGGTCCTGCGACGCAAAGCCTGCGATAAGCACGTATCCTCCCATGATTCCAACGCCCATGCCGGCCGTAGCGCCAATGACCCCTATGGTCAGCGCCTCGACTAGAAACAGCACCAGGATAAAGCTGTTTTGCGCACCTATGGCCTTCATCGTGCCTATCTCCCTGATACGCTCGGTGACTGACGTGTAGAGCGTGGTGATTATGCCGACGGCACCTACCAGAAGCGCCACAAGCGCGATGCTGGTGGTAAACGAGCTAAAGCCTCCGATGAACTGCTGTATGGTCTCCAGTATCGCCTTTGGAGTGGTGATGCCAATGTCCTTGCCGTAGAGCCTGCGGATCTCCTTCTCGACAGCGTCGACAAAGTCTCCCGAGTCTGCCGCCACCAAGAGCGCGTCATACTTGCCTGCCTTGTGGAGCATCTGGTTGCCGGCGATGCGGTTGAACACGACGGCGTTATCGATCGTGGGGTTGCCTGTGGCCTTCATGATGCCCGAGACGACAAAACTCCTCGTCTCTTTTTCCTGCTTGCCCGTGTCAGGGTCGACAAACGTGTACGTGGCCCGGAGCGTCTGGCCTACCACTGCAAACGGGGTAGAGTCGCCGGGCGGGTTTGCCACCCTTTCTGCGAGAATTATCGCAGAGGGGTCGTTTTGCCGGATGCTAGAGCCTTCAAAGAACGTCGTGGTAGGGGCTATCACGTACAGCTTTTGCGGATCGATTGAAAACACGGTCGTATCGTGCTTTCTGCCTCCAGCCTCAAGCGTTATGGCGCCCTGGTACGACGGGATTACGTCGCTTACAAACGGGAGCGAGCGTATCCTGCTCACCACGGCCTCATTGAGAGTTATCTTTGGCACAGGCGGCGGCCCTCCTCCGAACGGGTCTCCTCCGCTCTGGGCCTGCGCGCTTGTCACAAACAGCACGTTTGGCGCAAGCTTGCTGAACTGGAAGCTGATAAAGTTGGAAAAACCGGCGGTCATGCCGTTTAGCGCAACCATGAGCGAGCTTCCAACTACCACCATCATTATAGTGAGGGCGGACCTTGTCTTGCGCTCCCTCAGCGCGTCAATGGATAGCGCAAAGATCTCCTTGATGTTCATTTGCCTGCGCGCTCTTTTTCTTCTTTCTTGCTGCCGCTGCCAAGGTGGCTGTCCAGCACTGACTCGATGTCGTCATTGCTGCCGCTGCCGTCGCCGTTCTGCTGCTTGCTGAACTGGAGCGTGTGCTTTAGTTTCGACTTTTTCCTCATGCGTATTACAACCACCGCGATTACAACCGCAGCGATTATGCCTGCAATGACTCCTATCATCATCGTGCTGCCTGCCTGGCTCTGCTGGGTGTTTTGCGCAGGTGCCTCTGGTTTAAAGTCGACGTTGGCCTTGATGTCCAGCGTGTGCTGTTCTCTCAGGCTGTCCTTGTACTGCACCTTTAATTCCACGGGGTACGTCCCTGCGCCAGTGTTGTTGGCGACATCAATTGGTATGCTGAATGGAAGGGGCGAGTTTTCCTGCAGGTCGCCAAGGTACTGCTGCGGCGGAAGCGAGTTTGCAAGGCCATGTGCGCTTGTCACTTCCACTGTGGTAAAGAGCGCAAGCACATTTCCTTCGTTGAGGAGGTTGCCCGTTATGTTGGGCACGCCTCCGATGTAGGTCACGCCTATCTCGTACGCCTTGACGCTTATCTCGCCATCGACGTACGTGCCGATGTCAAACGTCTCTATCTCTGGCTGCCCCGCCGATATGCGCTGGACAGTGAGCTTGAAGGTCGCCGCCTTGCCTATCATGTCGGTTGACGAATACACCTGAGTTGATATCTCCTGGCTTGCGCCGGGCGCAAGGTCGCCTACCGTCCAGCTGGTCTTGCCGAGGATCTTTATCTGCTCCGCAGTAGAGCTTATGGAAGCCACTATGTCTGACAGCTGCTGGTTGCCGTTGTTTGCAAGCGACACTCTCAGGTCCGTTATCTTGCCAGCTGTCATTATGGAGGAGTTGCCGACGGGCGTAGCGCTCAGTGGCGAGCTTGAAGACGTCGGCAGGATGATGAGGCCCACCGGCACAGTCGAGTTCTTTTTCTCGCCGTACGTGTTGCCGTACTCTATCTGGAGGGGAACTGTCTGCAGCGTCTCCCCTGCAGAGTTGCTGGCGTACAGCACCGGCTCTATCGTGGTAGAGTTTCCCGGCGTAATTGTTCCAATCTCAAACGATTTTTGCCCAACTGCCACAAGCGACGCCTGCTGCGTGGTGGGGTTGACGCCGGACGAGCCTGGAACGGTCACAACGACCCCTGTGGCCGGCGCGCTTCCCGTGTTTGTTATCTTTATCGCCACCCTGCCCGAAGTTCCCGGTGCGACTCCGCCTTCTGACGAAGCGTCAAGGATGACCTTGCCTGTCAGCTTGAACGGGACGTTGATGTCTGCAGTTCTTGGCGCGCCTGACTCTAGCGTTCTAGAATACTCTACTTTGAGACCAGAGCTGTAACTTTGGATTGACGCATTGTCAGAAACGTTCACCTGGAAAAAGAGCGTGAACGTGTTGCCTGCAGTGACGATTCCGTTGTACGTCGCAACCGCTTCGCTGGATCTGGAAGAAGATGTGAACCCCGACGGTAACGAAAGGGTTCCTGACACGGAGGTAATGTCTGAAAATCCCCTGTTGACAAGCGTCACCGCAAGGATGGACGAGCCGTCTCCCGGCGCGACTTCGACCTTGGAAAGCGGGGTGCCTGCCGGAGGCATGGTGGTTCTGTCTGTCCAAAAGGCGTCAAGGAAGACCGGCCCGCTTATATTGGCGTTTATTATGTCTGCCTCGCTCAACTGCGCCAAGGCTCCAAGCGGGGTACTGACAACAAGCGCTGCTGCTACTACTATTGCAGCCGCCATGACTGAAGGAGTAAAGGAGGAGTAGTAGTTTTTCAATTGTTCACTACCTCCTTTTCGACTTTGCCGTCGCGGATGTATATCGCCCTGTCGCAGGCCTCTGCAAGCTCTGGGTTGTGCGTGACCATCACTATGGTCCTGCGGAACTTGCTTGAAAGCATCTTTAGCAAGTCAAACACCTCGTTTCCAGTCTTGGTGTCAAGGTTTCCAGTCGGCTCGTCTGCGAGGATTATCGCCGGGTCGTTCATAAGCGATCTTGCAATGGCGACTCGCTGCTGCTGGCCGCCAGAAAGGTTGACCGGCTTGAAGCCGGCCTTGTTGCCAATCCCAAGCACTTCAAGCAGCTTTTCTGCCCTCCTCTGGCGCTCGGCGCTTCCCATGCCTGAAAGCACTCCGGGGAGCTCGACGTTTTTCAGGACCGTCGTCCTGTTTATCAGGTTGTACGACTGGAAGATGAATCCGATGAGGTGGTTTCTCATGGTGGCCATTTCCGAGTCTGCAAGCGCAAAGACGTCTATGCCGTTTATGTAGACCTTGCCCGACGTCGGCTTGTCAAGGGCGCCAATTATGTTAAGAAGCGTCGACTTGCCGCTTCCGGAGGGGCCGACTATTGCCACAAACTCGCCTTTTCTGATTGAAATGTTGACGCCGCGAAGGGCTGCAACCCTTCCGGCTGCCGAATCAAAGACCTTGGTGATGTTGTCTACCTTCATGACGACCGTCTGGCTGTCAGAACCTGCATTATTCAAAGCGGATTCTCTAGTGGTGTCCAATTATATTTATAGAAACAGATTAGTGGTAAATAAAGATAACTGACTGGTCAGTCAGTTTTTTCCTACCTGCCGTGTAGTTCATTTTCCAAAACAATAAATACACTTTTGCAGCGCAAAACGCCATAAATGCCAGTCGATCCCGTATGCGGAATCGAGATGGACCAGGAGCTTGCGGTCTCCCACGAACACAACGGCAAGACATACTTTTTCTGCTGTGAAGGATGCAAGCGCATATTCGTCAAAAAGCCTGGCAAGTACTCAAAGTGACGCAACAGGCGTCACGGGAAACGCGCCGCACGTCCTGCAGAACTTGCCCGTCCACTCAAAACAGCCGCCGCATTCCGGGCAGCGCCTGCTGCATCCGCCTGCTTCCTCTTTTGGCGGCGGATTGTAGCTGCGAAACATTGCGTAATAGTGCAGGTGCTCCTTGCTTCGCAGTTTAACGCCTTCCAAAAGCGCGATTTTTGCCCTGTTTGCGTACGTAGAGTCGTCTATCATGTCCTCGACGTATTTGTGGAACTGGTCGGTGCCGGCGCCCTGCTCCTGCGCCATCTTTTTGCGCCACGCAAGCCCACCGAGGTCGCGCTCAAAGCATTTCCGCAGGACAAACTTGCCCCACTTTTCTCCGTCGCGCTCGCCTACCTTTTCGCCTGCAGGCATCGACTTGGCGTACTCTGCAAATTCCCTGTCAAGGAATGGCGCCCTGACCTCGACGCCCATCTTTTCGCCAAGCGCCCTTGAGGAAAAATGCATCACTTGCCACAGGCGCGCAAGCTCTTGCCCAAGCTTCTCATAATCGCCATAATAGCGCGACAAATAGTTGTACCCTGCAAACAGCTCGTCGCCCCCGTCGCCTGTCACCACGGCGCGGTAGCCATCCTCCTTGGCCCGCAAAAGGGCGGCAAGTGCAACGCACGAATTGCGCACCTCTATCGGGTCAAACGTCTTGAAAACCTGTACAACGATATCGACAAGCTCGACCATTTTTTCAGGGCCAAATACTGCCTCCGCATGTACCCTGCAGTACTTTTGCGCAACCTGCCGGGCGTAGGCAAGGTCCGGCGCGTCTTTGCCAAGGGCTGCAGTCACGCAATACCGCGGCTTTAGGATGCTTGCAATGATTGCGCTGTCGAGGCCTCCTGACAGCAGGAGCGCGTCGGCGCGGTTTTTCTCTACCGCCTTTGCAAGCCTTTGCACAAGATCATCGCAATAGTAGTCCAATCTGCAAATATGGAAAAGGAGGGAGAGGGGTATTAGCCCTTACTCTGCGTTGTTGTTGTGATGGTGGCCGTCAGCAGCCGGCGGTGCCTCGCAGAACTCTGTCAGCACGCCGTTGAGCGATTTCGGATGGATGAACGTGATGCGCCTCCCGTACGAGCCGGTGCGCAGGTCGCCCAGCATCCTCATGCCCTGCGATTTTGCCCTGTCAACGTCCTTGACAATGTCGTCGGCGGTTATTGCGATGTGGTGTATGCCCTCGCCGCGCTCTTTAAGGAACTTGGATATCGGGCTGTCAGGGGACGTTGGCTCCATCAGCTCTATCCTTGTGTCTTCGAGCATGAGCATCGCAACCTTGACCTTTTCATTGGGCACGGTCTCGATCTCTAGGTGGTCGACGTTTAGGATCTTTTGGTAGTTCTTTAGGGCCTCGTCGACGTTGTTGACTGCGATGGCAATATGGTCTACGCGCATATATTCTTCTATTCCATGCCCCCATCTTATTAATTTCTCTTGCATTTTAGAACGAGATCTTGGGCTCGTACCTGCCAAAGATCCCGCGCAGGGTGTCGCTTATCTCGCCAAGCGTGGTGTAGCTCTTGACGCAGTTTATGATGTGAGGCATCAGGTTCTCGTCCTTTTCCGCGTTCTTTTGAAGGGTCGCAAGCGCCGCATTTACTTTTGCCATGTCCCTGCCTGCCTTGAACTCCTTCAGCCTTGCAAGCTGCTTTTTCTCAATCTCCGGGTCAATCCTGTTGAGCGCCGGTTCGACGTCGTGTGCGTCCTGGTACTTGTTGACGCCGACAATGACCCTGCTGTTTTCGTCAATCTCTCTTTTCAACCGGTAGGCATTGTTGCGGATCTCCTCCTGGAAATAGCCCTTTTCGATCGCCGCCATTGCTCCTCCCATCTTGTCGATGCGCTTTAGGTACTTCCACACCTGCTCTTCAATTTCGCTTGTCAGCTGCTCGACATAGTACGAGCCGGCCATCGGGTCGACCGTCTTTATCGCGCCCGTCTCGCTTGCGATTATCTGCTGCGTGCGAAGCGCTACCTTGGCAGACTGCTCCGTCGGAAGCGCAAGGGCTTCATCGCGCGAGTTTGTGTGAAGCGATTGGCAGCCGCCAAGCACCGCGGCCATCGCCTCTGTCGCAACCCGTACAATGTTGTTGTCCACCTGCTGCGCCGTCAGCGATTCGCCGGATGTCTGGACGTGGAAGCGCAAATGCTGGGATTTGGCGCTCCTTGCGTGGAACCTTTCCTTCATTATCTTGGCGTATATCCTGCGCGCCGCCCTGAACTTGGCGATTTCTTCAAAGAACTCCATGGTGCAGCAGAAAAAGAACGACAGCCTTGGCGCAAAGTCGTCGACCTTGAGGCCCCTGGCCGTACACGTCTCGACGTACTCGATGGCGTCTGCAAACGTAAACGCCAGTTCCTGCACCGCGTTGGAGCCGGCTTCGCGTATGTGGTAGCCGGAGATGCTGACTGGGTACCACTGGGGCACCTTTTTTGAGCAATATTCTATCATGTCGCCAATGAGGCGCATCGAGGGCTTGGGCGGGTAGATGTAAGTGTTTCTTGCGATATACTCTTTCAGTATGTCGTTCTGGGTTGTGCCCCGGAGCTGGTCGGGCTTTACCCCCTGCGATTCGGCGACCGTGATGTACAGGGATAGCAGCGTCGACGCTGTCGAGTTGATTGTCATCGACGTGCTGACCTTGTCGAGCGGTATGCCCTCAAAGCAGGTCATCATGTCTTTTATGGAGCTGATGGCAACGCCTGTCCTGCCTACTTCGCCCTCTGACATCGGGTGGTCAGAATCCCTGCCGGTCTGGGTGGGGAGGTCAAACGCCAGTGACAGTCCTGTTTGCCCCTTGTCAAGCAGGAACTTGAAGCGCTTGTTCGTCTCGTCGGCGCTTCCAAAGCCGCTGTACTGGCGCATGGTCCAGACGCGCTCGCGGTACATCTCCGGGTACAGGCCGCGCGTGAACGGGTACTTGCCGGGGTCCTCGTCCTTGAGGCCCTTGATGTCAGCCTTTTTGTACGCGCGCTTGACTGGGATGTTAGAGTCGGTTACTATCTTTTTTTTGCTCGTTGTTGCCGCGTTCTCTGCTGTTTTTGCCATCTCTTCTTTTCTCTCCTCGCCTACTTGAAGAGGCTTGCAGCAACCTTGTCTGCAGCCATGTACGGGTCTATCTCCTTTCTTGCAAGCTTGTCTATAAAAGCCGAATACTTTTTGTTCTCCTTTAGCATGGAAGCGACCTTTTGCGAGACAATGTCTGAAACCATGTCTTTCAACTCGTCCTCTAGCATCTTCCTCTCGCGTACTTTATAATTAATGCTTCTTTCCTTTAGCAATTTGTCAATATGCTGCGCTAGTTCCCTGACGCCCTTGCCCGTCTTGGCAGACGTCTTTAGTATGGGCGGCCTGCGCTCGGTGTCGCCTATCATGTCTACAAGGATGTTGTACAGCGGTCCTGCGCCGTCGATGTCGGCCTTGTTGACGACGTAAATGTCTCCAACCTCTGTCAGCCCAGCCTTGACTGCCTGCACGTTATCGCCGGTGTTTGGCGTAAACAGAACCACTGTCAGGTCGACCACCTTGGTTATCTCTATTTCAAGCTGGCCTGCGCCCACGCTTTCCACCAGAATCAGGTCATAGCCGGCAGCGTCAAGCACCCTGATCGCGTTCCGGAGTGACTTTGACACTCCACCTACTGCGCCCCTTGACGCCATACTCCTCATGAACACTTTTTCGTCATCAAGGCTGCCAAGCATCCTTACCCTGTCGCCCAAGATGGCACCTCCCGTTATCGGGCTTGTCGGGTCCACTGCCAGGACGGCAACTTTGTGGCCAAGCGCCTGGCACTCTGGTATCAGCCGTCCCACGAGCGAGCTCTTGCCTGCGCCGCCCGGCCCGGTAAAGCCGACGGTGCGCGCCTTACCCGTCTTTTCGAAAATCTCTTTTATTATCTGCCTTGACTCGGGCTCTTGATTATCGACTATTGAAATTGCCCTTGCAAGGGAGCGCCTGTCGCCCTGCACGAGGCCCTTTACTATGGGAAGCACGGGCAAGCTGGGTGCTGGATATTATATATCCTTAACAAATATCGTCAGGCCGCAAGCGATTGCGAGATCATCCTGGCAAGGTCGCCTTTTCCTTCCTTGGAATAGCGCTTCATGTTGGCGTGCAACTGCTTGCGCATTTGCTTGTACATCTTGACCTTGTCGTACGAAGCAAGATCCTGGGCATCTAGGCACTTTGCTAGCTGCTTGTAGATGTCCACCTGCCTCTTTACGCTCTCAACCTCTACTTCTGACGAAGAAGCCATCTGCACTGTAATTATTGCATCTTTATTATATATGGCTTCTAAACGGCGGACTTTATTCATCGCATTTGCAGTGAATAAATATTTTAAGAGGAAAAACTGCATAGCAGGTGATGTCGTCGTCAGCATCGTCTTCCACTGCCACTACTACCATGCAGCAGCAACAAAAGCCGATAAGGGTGCTAGTTTCCAAGCTTGGCCTTGACGGCCACGACAGGGGTGCGCTCGTGCTTTGCAGGGCGTTTCGCGACGCTGGCATGGAGGTAATCTATTCAGGTTTGTTCTGCACGCCAGAGCAGGTGGCAAGCATGGCAGTTGACGAGGATGTCGACGTGGTCGCAATGAGCCTGCTCAACGGTGCGCACCTGACGCTGTTCCCAAAGGTTGCCCGGCTCTTGAATGAAAAGGGCGCAGGGGACATACTGGTAGTTGGCGGAGGCATCATACCTGAATCCGACAGGAAGGAGCTTGAAAGCAAGGGCGTCACTGGCAACTTTGGCCCCGGAACGCCGCTATCCGTAATAATCAAGCACATCAATGAAAACGTAAAGAAGGGCAAGAAGTAACGCCTGCCTTTCTTGTTTTTGTAAAAAATCTAGGTTTCCTGGTCCGGCCACATCATCTTGCGGAGGTCCTTGCCGACCTTTTCTATCTGGTGGTTCTCGATGTCCTTCATGTAGCGGGCAAACGAGTGCTTGCCTTCCTTCTTGTACTTGCTGACCCACTCCTCTGCAAACTCGCCTGACTGGATTTCATTGAGCACCTGCTTCATCTTGTTCTTGGCGTCCTTGTCCACCACGCGGGGTCCGCGGGTGAGGCCGCCGTAGCGGGCAGTCTCGCTCACGCGGTTGTACATGCCCGTCAGGCCGTACTTTTGTACAAGGTCCGTGATTAGTTTCAATTCGTGGAGGCACTCAAAATATGCCACCTCTGGCTGGTACCCTGCCTCGACCAGCGTCTCAAAGGCGTTCATGACAAGCGCGTGCGTCCCGCCGCACAGGTCTACCTGCTCGCCAAACCAGTCAGTCTCCACCTCTTCCTTAAAATCAGTCTTTAGCACGCCCGGCCTTGTGCTCCCTATGCCCTTTGCCATTGCAAGGACACGATCCCACGCCTTGCCCGTGTGGTCCTGGTGCACGGCCACAAGCGACGGGATGCCAAAGCCGTCCTGGTAGAGTTCGCGGACGCGCTGGCCCGGACCCTTTGGCGCGACCATGATGACGTCGACGTCCTTTGGCGGGACTATCCACTTCCAGTGGATTGCAGCGCCGTGCGAAAATGACAGCGCCTTGCCTGCCGTCACGTGCTTGGCGATGTCGCGCTTGTAGGTCTCTTCCTGTTCCATGTCGGGGATGAGGATATGGATAATGTCTGCAGCCTTTGCGGCGTCGGCAACTTCCATGACCTTGTGGCCTTCTGCCTCTGCCTGCTTCCAAGTCTTGCCTCCCTTTCTCAGGCCGACTATTACGTTGAGGCCTGAGTCCTTCATGTTGGAGGCCTGGGCGCGGCCCTGGATACCGTAACCGATAACCGCTATTGTCTGCTTCTTTATTGGGTCAAGCGATACCTCTTTGTCAAGCCATTTTTTGGCGGGCATGTATATGTCGGTAAAAAAGTCTCCGTCTCATGTATATTATTGTATGGACATGATGACGATAATGATCGTTATCATCGTCATCACTTTACTATCATGACTGAGCACTGGCAGTTCCTTGTCACCTTTTCTGACACGCTCCCGATGAGCATCCCCTTGAGGAACCCTAGGCCCCTCCTGCCGACTATCACAATGTCTGCGTTGGTTTCTGCGCAGTATTTGCAGATTGCGTCAGAGATATCGTCTGCCCTGACAATTTCAGATCTTATCTTGTTCTTAAAAGTGAACATGTTGCTGCCCACCACCAAAGATTCGTGCAGTCTTCTTGTCTCCTCTTCTGCTTTTTGCAGCTTGTCGTGGTCAATTCTGCCCTCGGTGTCGGCGATGTCGCTGTTCTTTATCACAGTGAGCACTATGGTCTCGCAGCCCGTGGCGTTTGCCAGGCTGGCGGCAAAGCCAGCGCATTTTCTGGAATTTTCAGAGGAGTCGACTGCAACTATTATGCGCCTTATTTTTTCTCCGGGACCTTCCATGCTTCTTTGTTGCTGTACTGCAGGACACATGTTCTACTACATTAGCGTTGATAAACTATTGATTGCACGCGCTTGCAGGCGATGGAAAGGCACAAAAATCGTCAGCGTCTTTTGCCGGGAGTTTATGAGCGCAACCAGCAGCCCTTCAGGGCGCGGGCAGAAAAAAACTACAGGCGTTTTGCGCGCGTTGTTAAAAGCGTATGCCCTGAAAATAGGAGGCAACGACCGCGCCCCTCCGATCAAAATTGCGGCCAAAAGCCAGCTTGTCCCTTCGATCGCGTCGCTTGCAGGTGCGCTTACTGGCATAGTGGCGGTCGGCTTTATTGCCTCTTATTTTTCTCTGCCTCTTCTTATTGCGCCTTTTGGGGCATCAGTTGTTCTGCTTTTTTCCGTCTACGACAGCCCGCTTGCGCAGCCGCGCAACACTGTCGTTGGGCATGTCCTGTCTGGGTTGATTGGGGCTGCTGTGGCCCTGCTGCATGCCGCGTATTTCGCAGGCGGCGAAAAATACGTCTTGATGGCCATCTCTGTTGCAGTCTCTATCTTTGCGATGCAGATCCTGAGGCTGACGCACCCGCCAGCCGGCGCGACTGCGTTTTTGGCGTCAACAGCGGTAACCGATGCTGGCTCTCTTGCCTGGTTCATGATCCCTGTGGCTGCCGGCGCCTTGATTCTTGTCGCAGTGGCAATTGTTTTTAACAATGCCATCCCAAAAAGAAGGTATCCCGTATACTGGTAGTAATGGCCTTTTGAGCCCGTATAAGTACAGAATACATCTTGGAGGAAACTTTTTTACTTTTTTAGCGCGTACAAGAACAATATCCTGTGAAATGGCGGCCCGGGCTTCGGCTCCGTTCACCGCAGGTCGCTATTGCGGTAAAGGGGGCAGGCCAAACACGGAGCTGGCCCATAATAGCCCCTTTACCAGCAGGCCTCACATTGCCCGCAAGCTTTTGAAATTCCATTGACGGGGCGTTGAAAAACCACGACGGCTCGGCTCCGCCTGCAGTCTTTGCCTCCCAGCCGCCGTCGTTGTTGCTGTCTATTTTCCTAGTGCACTGAGCATCTCCTCTGCCTTAAAGCGGCCCAGCCACAGTAGGGAGCAAAAGCCCTGCTATTGCGGCAAATACCCAGATTATTACTGCCACGGCCAGCGACTTGAGCCATCCCATGCCGTACAGCCCCCTGAGCGCAAGGAGCCAAACGAACCCGCCTATTATTGCGGCCAGCCAGCCCGTGCCGAACAGGAAATAACTCACAGAATAGACTATTGCGCCGATTATTGCGGCCAAAAAGGCGCGGCCTATCCCCTCTTTTTCTCCGAAAAGCTTTGTAACGATATAGATTATGACCGTCGAAACGATGAGGCTTATGACGAAGGAAATGGCATAAATGATTTCATTGGCCACGCAGGTTATTGTCACTTTTAATAATAAAGAGTTTGATTCAATACCACTTGATCTGTCCAAGCAGCAAAAACAACCAAAGGGCATGTTTAAAACGCTCTATTATTTTTCATTATAGCATCTAAACTCCTTAATAATTCAAAGTCGACATTTTAACATGGAGACCTCTTCAAAAAGAACAACCACGCTTGCGGGAAAGAGTCCCGAAGAGATAGCTGAAACGATAAAAAACATTGCCAAAAACCTGCGCGAATCGTCCATGCAGATAAGGGAGACTGTAAGGACGCTCAGGGAAAGCGGAGGGTTGCACGAGATAAGCGAGGCAGTGAGCTTTGCTGCAATTGCCGCCAGGGATACTGCTAGGGACATTAACGAAACAGCCAAAGAGCTGCAGGAAAAGGGCGTAATTGACAACACCGTAAACGCCATAAACGAGACTGCCAGCGCCACGAGGGACACTGTAAAGCAGTTCAAAAGCCAAGCCAGCAAAGCGGCTGAAGACCTGAAACCGGCCAAAAAGGACCTTCAAGAAACGGGCAAGGATCTTAAAGAGATAGGACAGAGCGTAAAAGAGTCAGTAAGCGATATGCCAAGCGGTAAGCAGGCGTCCGGCGCCGGTGGCAGGGCAAAGAGGGAAAAAGAGCCTGCATAGAAAGAAGGAGACAGGGCACCCTGTGGTGAGAAAAGTATCTTGAGCAAAGAAACCAAGAATCCTACAAAGCGGGATCAGGCGCTTAACGATGCAACCGAGGGGCAGTTTGGCAAAGAGCCCCGTCCAGAACCTGAGCCAAACGTAGGAAAAAGAAAAGATCCAAGCAGAAACGCAAAAGATGCTAGAGAGAAGGCCAACCGCGAAAGATACTATGCCAAGTAATAATGATGATGACATGACCGGGCCTTCCTGCTAGCTGTGCCGATCGTCGGTCTGAGCGAGAGCCGGATTCGATGACGCGGCTGGCAAGGGCTTGCGCGTTTTTTAGTATTTCAGAGCCGCCCTGTTTTTTCAGGCAGGAAAATGATCCTTCTTGTGTCGTACGGAACACTGGCATATTCTGCTGTCGATCTCTTCTTGCGCATATCTAGTATCTTGTTAAAAATTCTCCGGCGGAGCTTTCCATACTTGTTGCTGTTTGAGTAAATCTTTACCTTTTCTTTGCAGTGCTCGCAAATGTTTTTCCTCTTCGAGACTACGAGGTTGGTAAGCGGGTATATCCTATTGCATGATGAGCACCAGTAATAGATCAATCCTCTTACTTGGCGCGCATCAAGCGAATCGAAATCTATCGCTTCCTCTGCGCACACGTCTTTTGCGATCTCGATCAATTCTTGATTGGGCTCGATAAAGATCTGATCCATGGTTCGATATGTGATATCGGTTAGATAACTCTAATGGAGTCCCGCTCTATTCAAATGACATGTCATATTTGCCTGTACGAATACTAGAATTCTATCAATTTCTCCTTCAGAAGCGCCTTTACTGCTTTCGTATAGATCTCGTATATGATGCCCTCGTCGCCGTAATCAATTTCCGTGTTGACATAAGGCCCTGCGGCCTCGATAAGGTAGGCCGACAGGTTTTTTGTGATGAAACTGGTCAATTTCTGGTCGCGCATGAGCGATTGGTTGTTCAACGCCAGCATCGAAATGATCCCCCTTTCTCTTTCCAGGCGCGCGGCATAAAAATAACTGACTACATCCCTTGGAAGGGAGTTAAAATCATAGAGCTGGAGGTAAGAGTTTGCAGCAAAGAATTTCTGAACTATGCCGTGCGATTCCACCTCTTTTTTCACTATGCTGACGAGGTTGTGCTGCTTTAGTATCTTCAGGTGGTGGTTGAGCGCAGCTTTGGAAAGTCCCAGCTCCTCTGCAAGCTGCGTCTGGGTCATAGGCCTGTCCCGCAGCATCATGAGGATGGTCCGGCGCATTGTATCTGTCATAGCCCTTGCCACCACCTGATCACCTATTATCTGGACGGCCTTCATAACCTCACACGCAACAATTAGAGCGTTCTAAATGTTGTTTCAATCTGCCTATGTCACGGTATCCTTTAAAGAAGATATTTCTTTGACGGTCTCGTTCACGTTCTTTATGACCCCGGATTTTCGTGAATCTGATATGGCTAGCTTTAATTCCTGCACGAGTTCCTTTACTGCCTGCACCGTTTCCTTTGAAGCCTGCATCACTTCGCTGTTGTTGCCTCCTGCCGCACTTCCAAAGGAATCCATGACGTTTCTTGCGGACTCGGACGTTTTCTTGACCTCGTCAAGCACGCCTGATTCCTTTAGTTCTTTGAACGTGTTTTCCATCCTAGACGCCGCATCCTGCATCGACTCGGCAGTGAGACGCATGTTCTCCATGTTCTTGACCATCTCGGGAGTAGAAAGAGCCTGTATGATCTCTCTGACCTCTTTTGTGGTGTCCTTGATCTTGTCAAGGGAGCTTCGCACTTCGGGAGTGCCTATTTCATGAATTATCTCAATAGCATCTGACGCCGTCTCCCTTATGTCCCTTAGTTTTCCGCTCATACAGGTTATTGCCGGATCTAATAATAATGACTTTGGGACGAATTGCGCAGGTCATTATTCCGTAGAATAGAGAAAAAGGGCAGAGCTGGACTGCCGGCAGCAGATGCACATATGCGCATGTGTATTATTTTTTTGGATTTCCTGTAATGTATGCATGTTTTTTTGCAAAACAATTTTTCCCCTTAAACTCTTTTATATTTTTTAACTCTCTATTACACATGACCAAACAAAGTCTAGAAGTTTCAAGGCTCATACACGCGGACAAGGAGCCAAAGATTGGCATTCCAGAAAAAGACCGCGAAGGTGTCATCAGGATTCTGACAGAGTTGCTATGTGACGAATATGTAATGTCTGCCAAGACCAAGAAGTACCACTGGAACGTAGTCGGGCCGGATTTTAGCGAATTGCACAAGTTCCTTGAGGAGCAGTACGAGGAAGTGGACGAGATCGTAGATTTGGTGGCCGAAAGGATCCGCTCGCTTGGTGGCCAGACGATCGGGACCTTGACCGAATTTATCCAGTACACGCGCCTGAAGGAGGACCCTGGCAGCTATCCTGACGCGCATACAATGCTTGCCAACCTCCTGGATTCACATGAAGCAACCATCCGCATCCTCCGGGGCAATGTCGATGAAACCGACGAAAAATTCCACGACATGGGCACCAACGACTTTCTCATAGGCCTGATGGAAAAGCACGAAAAGATGGCTTGGATGCTAAGGTCTTATATGGTTGAAAAGCCGCGCTGACCTTCCTTCTTCCTTCTTTTTTTCTGTAAACTGCAAAAATAACATCGAGCCGAGCTTGAAAAGTTGGTTGTGCATATGAGCCAGCCGGCGAAACCGTTTTGCGCAGGTTTTTTGTTACGCCCCGTAAAAAAATATACACGCACGCGCGCCGATGAGGGCTGGCCATTCAGGCACTACGCCCCCACCCGCGGAGGGAGATAACCTCTGCCAATACTAGAATAGGAGAAAATAAAAGGGTTTAACCCACACCCGATAAAAGGCTGCATAGCGCTGCTACTCTAAAAAAATTCTGCCGCTTTCCTATAGACTCGGACTTCGTTTGCTTAAACAATGATTGCTGCATAGACTTTCAAAAAGAGAGAAAAGAAAAGGAGAGAAAGCGCGGATTTGCTTGATTATAGTTTAAAGACGAATAGGAACATGCTGGCCTTTCTGATGGCTGTCCTGTTCTTTGCATCCCTCAGCACGGTGCTGTTTGAGCTTGCTCTGACCCGCGTATTTTCCATAATACTGTGGTACGACTATGCGTTCATGGCCATCTCTGTCGCGTTCTTTGGGCTTGGGATAGGCTCGCTCCTTGTCCACATGCAAAAGGATTATGGTAACGGTACGCAGCATAGGGGCGGGATATGGCGCTGGCTGTCGACGCCGCAGACGATGATGACTCCTGCGGCGCTTGCAAAAAAGATAACCGAACACTCTATCGCGTATGCAATCTCGGTGCCCCTGTTCATTCTTGCAATCGCGCTAATCCCGCCTGATACGTCGTACATCTATGTCTTTTACCTCATATCGTCGATCCCGTTCTTTTTCGCAGGGTCCATAATGGCGCTCGTCTTCTTTGCCATGCCCCGGCAGATAAGCAAGCTGTACTTTGCAGACTTGGTGGGCGCCTCCTCTGCGGCCCTGATGCTTGACCCGCTGATGCTTGGCCTGGGGGCAGAATCGGTACTCTTGCTGACGTCGCTTCTGGTCGCAGGGTCTGCAATCATCGGTGCGCTGCTGCTCCTGAGGAATGGCAACAGCCGCCAAAAAGCAGCAGGGCCGCCGGAAGCAATGGTGATGACGAAAAGGTCGAAAATAACTGCCGCCGTAGTCCTTGCAGGGATTGCCATCCTGCTCGTGGTCAGCAGCCCTGCCGCAATGGCCGCGATGCAGCCGCAGGTGGCCAAGGGCATCGACACCTTTGCCAAGGTTCACCCCGGGCCAAACAAAGGACTGTACTGGCAGCTGAAAAATCCGGCCTTTGAGCACCTGTCTGCAATGTGGAACTCGTTTTCAAGAGTCGATGTAACAACACAGCATTCCCTTGAAGGAGTCGACGTTGGCGCCGGCACGCCTGTCCGGAGCTCGCACGAGCTTGCGCACATCATAATAGACGCCGATGCTGGCACGCCGATATACGGATGGTCAGGCGACAGGGCCGACCTTGCATGGATGCGCGATTATATGGACTATGTTCCGTACAACTTGACAAGGGCGGGCCACGTCCTTGTGATCGGGGGCGGGGGCGGCGAGGACATCATGATGGCCCTTGCAGGAGGCGCTGACAAGGTGACTGCTGTCGAGATAAACCCGTTGATAGTGTCTGCAGTAAAGCGCTTTGGAGGGCCGGCCAACGTGTACGACAACCCCAACGTCGACCTGTTCATAGATGACGGCAGGCGCTTCATCAGCTCAACGATTGACAAGTATGACGTGATAACGATAAAACTGGTCGACTCGTGGGCGGCGCAGCTTGCCGGGGGCTACGCCCTGTCAGAGAACTACCTTTACACGGTAGAGGCGTTCCAGCAGTACTATAGGCACCTGAGCAATGATGACGGGATGCTGGTGATGATCCGCTGGAACTTTGAGCTTCCCCGGCTCATGCCAATAGTGGCCGAGTCGGTGGCAAGGGAGACCGGCCAGAGCATGGAAGACGCAAGCAAGCAAATAATGGTAGTAGAAGACCGTCCCGGACTGTACTTTGGCCGCACGCAGGACTCTCAGCAGTACTATCCGGTGCTTGTCATGGTCAAGGCTTCGCCCTTTACCGACGAGCAAGTGAACCTGGTGAAGCAAAAGGCCGAGGCAGGCCGCGCAGACGTGACGATGCTTGCAGACTCGATGATAAACCCGCCGTACGACAAGCTGTTCTCAAGCGCCAGCACTTACGGCGACTATGTGGCGGCATCCTCGCTTGGAAACCCCAAGGTCCCAACTGACGATTCGCCGTTCTACTTTGCAAAAGAACCGGTGCCGCAGCAGATGGTGATACTGCTTGAAACCGTGCTTGTAATCTCGGCTGCACTGTCGGTTATCCTGGTGTACCATGCAAGAAAGACCGGGACGAAATTCAGGCAGAGGGGAGAGCCGGGAATGACCGCGCGCACGGCCGGCTTTGTGATGTTTGCGGTGTTTATCGGCCTTGGATTCATGATACTTGAAATCACGTTCATACAGAAATTCCTGCTGCTGCTTGGTACCCCGATAATGGCCCTGACTGTGATACTGTTCTCCATCTTGCTTTCAAGCGGCATCGGCGCGTACGTGAGTGGCAGGATGTTCCGGGACAGGCCGCACAGGGCAGTGTTTGTGTCAGTGCCGATACTTGTGAGCATCATACTGTCTTACTTTTTCTTCCTGCAGGGCATAATCGATTCAAGCATCACTATGGAACTTTCTTCAAGGGCCGCCCTTACCTTTGCACTGCTGTTTCCCTCCGGCCTGCTGATGGGGTTCCAGTTCCCTGCGCTCATAAGGATGGCGTCTACGCCTTTGCGCTTTGCCAACGGTGCGCGCGAGAACAAGAACAACAATAACACCACTCTCCTCTGGGGAATAAACGTGATAGCGTCCATACTGGGGACCGTGCTTGCCGCAATGCTGGCCATGATAATAGGGTTCAACGGGAACCTGCTTGTCGGCCTTGCGATGTACGCAGGTGCAGGAGCGTCGGCGCTATTGTCGTTTGTAGCCGGAAAAAGGTACTATGCAAACCAAGCTCCTCCGCTGACAGAGCGCGAATAAAATTTTTCTTTTCTCCCTTTCTCGTTATTTGTTGTCCGCGTCTGTCTTCCAGTCGCGCCTGTAGATCTCGTCTCGAAGTTTCTGTCCTTTAAACATGTGAAAATACGCGTTTCTTACCTTGCTCTGCCTTTCAAGCTCTGCCTGTATCCACAGGTTCTCAAACATGGAGTAGTACGTAAAGACCGTTGACTCGCTGTTAGAATACGTCGCAAGACCCGTGGCGTCTGAAAACGTGCTCTTGGCATCGTCGCTTACCTCAATAGCAAGCGAATAGGTCTGGTCTATCACAAGCGTTGTTATCTTGCTCTTTACGGCTTTTTCAATGAATGCCACGTTGATGCGGTCATGTTTTTGCTTGATCTTTTGCTTGTAGGTGTCCTTCATCGTTTCGTCGTCGACCTTGACCAGCACCTTTACGGCCGCCCCTCGGCCACTTGCCTCTCCAAGCAGGTCCAGTATGCCGTCCTTTTCTGCCCTGTAAAAGGAATTGATGGTCGAAAAGAGGATGAGGACGTCAAACGTGGCAGAATCTATCAGTGCCTTTGCAAGATGCAGCGCCTTGGAAGGCTCTCTTATTGTATCGATGAATTCGCTCTGGATTCCTCGCTCTATTTCGCGCAGCTTGTCCTTTGCCGGAACCGTCCTGCCAAGCAGGCTGTCAAACAGGTATTGCTGCATCCTGACAAATTGTGGACGCCTGGTCAAAAGCGCCTGACTAGGGTGCCCTTCTTCGCCGCCATCTGCGTGACAGATATACATAGAGCCGTCAACAATGCAAAAACTGCTGGCAATTTGTCCTTCCGCATGGTAGACATCTGCATATTTTATCAGCTGCTTTAAAGCCGCGGAAGTATCTTTTGTGATGCTGGTGATGACGCGCAGCTGCAAGTTCTTTTTCTTGAGATCTGCAAAAAACACCGCTAGCTGTTTTGCATTTGCTGCCTGCCCAAACCTTGCAAGAGGGTCAAGGCAGAAATCAATCTTGTTTGATGCATCTGACAAGAGGCTGAAAATAATAGTACCTGGCTCGTCGGCCAGTACGACAAATTCCTCGTTGTCAGCAACGGGATCGCTGTACGACGATGGTGGTAATGATGATGATCCTCGGCCCAAACAAACTCTCTGCCTGTTCCTTGGAATGCTAAAGATATAAAGTAGCAGTGCATCTTACGTGAAATTTTCATAGCAAGGACGATACTAAAATTAACTAAATACATGATAGCAAGCCTTATATTCTAAATTTCTGATAACTCCCTGTGCCCACTTTTCTTGACGTCCACAAGGTGCCATTCAGCGAATCAAACCTAAAGGAACTGTGCATGTCTCCAACCGACGAGTTTGGAGTCAGACACGTCAACCTTTTCTACAACAAGGATTCCGGCGTGTGTTTTTGCTTGCTGGAAGGACCCGACATGGATGCCATTGAAAAGCATCATTCAAAGGTCAACATCAAGTGCGAATGGATAACAGAAGTCACGCTGGCTCGGCCGTCCCCGCCGCCTGATAGTTCCGACAAGCCGACAACAACAGCCTAGCTTAGTCGCCTTCAAACCGCTTGTGGTTTACGAGGTCGTGCTGATTCTGGAATTCCTTGCCGCACTTGTCACATATGTAATTTGATTGCGTCGTGGGAGGAATCTCTGGATAGTCTTTTCTCTCCTCGCTCTTGTTTGCAACCTCTCTTTCCTTTATGCCCCCGCCGCGTATTTTCTGCCTTGCAAAGTTGGGACGCTTTCTTGTCTCGTCAGATATCTGGTACTGCTGCTTGTACTTTGTGCCGTTTTCTTCTATTATCTTGCGAATGTGGTACGCGTCCTTGAATGCGATATAGCCGTCAAGGCCTTCAAACAATCCAATAATGTCTTGGTCTTGTGTTTTGTTTCTGACGTGCTCTAGGATCTTGTGCTTAAACGCCGGAAATTGCAAGTCTTTTAACTTGCCAATCGCGTCGTCAATAAAATCGTCGTCTCCCCTTGCGACTCGCTCTATTGCGCGGTTGATTTTTTCAGTATCAACCATTGAACGGTGGACCGCAGAATCAATGGTATCCTTGCTGCGGTCCGGCACACGTCTCGTCATATGCGTTTTATCCGCACCGATTTTTAAAAACAGTTTCCAGACGGCCTGAGCAGGGCGCGGAGGTCGCAGCAGGCAAAAATAATAGCCTTCTTGCGCCTATCTACATTGGTGGTGGACAAGCTGTTTGTCGCAATCATTGCAGCAGCAAGCCTGATATCAATAGCGGTGGTTGCGGCTTTTGCATCTGAAGTACTGCAGTCATCGTCGTCATCATCTCCATTATTATCGTCGCCAGCTATGCAGCAGAATAATAAAGAACGGGTCGGGTTTTTCGCTAGTACAAACAACAACGATAACAACAACAGCAGCCTCATAGTTGACCAGAAAGGCGACGCGAGGCCAGACCAGCAATACAAAACCAGCATAGTGCCTGCCGTCATGGGGTATCATGATATCCTGTGGGCCGATGTCCGCAAGACTGCCAATGGCGATGATGATGGTACATTTCTTTTGACAGCCGGCCTTGCCGGCGATCCCAACTTGAATGAAAAATACGAAACAACGTACGTATGGCACATCATGACTTCTTTCAATCATGTCTACACGGTAATCTTGCCAAATTTTGCGCCAGACTCTGGTTTTGCCGCAAAGGGATGGTACTTTGCCGTCTACAACAATACTGGCCAGAAATACACGGTTCCAATGACGCGCATATCTTTTGACATGCCCAGAGACCGGGTTGAATTTCCACTAGAAGCGTCGCTCGTAGGCAGCCCGCAGTCGTTCCACTACTGGGTGAGCGTGCACGTGAGGGTTGACAGCCAGAATCTTGACAAACCTCCTGACTATTTGATGGATTACGCCCCATGATAGCTTCTCTCCAGTGCCTGCAAAACGTGGAAAGAGGATGCAGTAGTCTCTTTTTACATTGCCTTGCCAAAATCCCACGCAGAAAAGAATTTCGGCGTGATCTGGATCACAAGCTCTGTCCCGTTTCTGGTGTTGTCCATCAGCATCTTTGCCAGCGGGTGCTCGAGCGTGCCAAGGTACTTTAGGTTTATCTTTTCCACGATTGCCAAGTTCTTTTGCCTGTCTTCAGATATGCTTGCTTCTCCCCTTCCCTTTACTCCCTTGTATGGAAAGTTCTCGTCGTCGATGGAAAAGTAGATCTTGCCCGGGTTTCTCCTTATGTTCTGAATCTTTTTTGTCGTCTTTTGTGTTCCTGTGTATATCTTGCCGGATTCCTTGTCATAGTAGAACCAGATAGGCTGGATGTTTGGATAGCCTTCTTCGTCAATGGTGGCTAGCTGAATGTTGAGCTTGCTTTCAAGAAATCTTTCAACTTCTGCTTCGGTGACAGGACTCGGCATGTCTGGCATAGCCTGTATGAGTTTCATGTGTGTACGTACGTTAGGGTCAAGTTTTGATATAAACATTGAGATGCTACAAAAATATGTACGAAGACTTTAATTGCCAGTTAATGTTTTTCGCGCGATTTTGATGATGACGTCAAACCCGTAAATAGAAAGGACGCATTATATTCTGCATGGCAGGAGAAGCCAGAGGGTTTCAAAAAGTGGCAAACAAGGGCGACTTGAAGGAAGGTGGCCTTCTAGGAGTGGAGGTTGAAGGAAACAAGATTGTGCTGGCCCTGGTGGAAGGCAAGGTCTATGCGATGGACGCGGTCTGCTCACACGAGGGCGGGCCGTTGGAAGAAGGCGAGCTTATGGGGCACGACCTCAAATGTCCTTGGCACTATGCTCTTTTTGACGTGCGCAGTGGCAAAGTGTCTGACGCAACAGTGTGGGCAACTGACCAGAAATCCTATCCTGTGCAGGTTGACCAGTCGACAGGTGACATTCTGGTAAACCTTGGCGGCGGAGCGGCAACGACAAGCACCGCGTAGCAGTAGTATAGTGTACAAGTCGTTGTTCTTGTAATGTTATATCATCTTGGGGTTCTTGGTTTGCGGAGCATCGGAAAGATGGTCGGCGACTTGCCCGCATGGATGGTGCCAAGTAACTCAAACCCGTGCCGTTCGTAGAGGGGGATATTCTTTGGATTTGAAGATTCAAGATAGGCAAGCTTGTGGTCGCGGTCGCACGTGACAAGTGCATGCTGCATTAAAGCAGAGCCGAATCCCTTGCCCTGTTGAGACGGGTCGACACCTATGAGCGGCAGATACCAGTGCGGCTCACTTGGGTGATAGCTACCCATCTGCTCAAATACTGCAAGGGCGTCCTTCTGAATCTCCTCCGGCACGGTGCGCTGCAATAGTGTGGTTAGCTCGTCTTCGTCGGGGTGGACATCCGGTGGAAGCCACAATGCTACGCCGGCGTACCCATCAACATAGTATGCACTCCCATGAGTAAACGCTCTTCCTCCGAACGCCTTGACAAAGCTGGGGAAATGCGTGAGGTACTGCAGCGGATCTGGCCATGCCCATCGCGCAGCAGGGTCTGCGCTAAACGCCAGTACCAAGACATCAATTGCCGCTGCAGCTTCATTGTCTGTTGTAGTAGTCTTGATTAGCGACGCTGTCATGGCCCTTGTAGAAGTAATCATTGCATGGCAAAAAATATTGTTTTCCTTTCACAACAGTTGAGAGGATCTGTCGATTTAAACAAACATCTCTTGCTTGCAGTCTACTCTCCGAGAATCTTTTTTGTTGAGGAATGCTAACTTGGCGGGCTGGTCTTCTTTTCATTTTTTTGACTTCAGCTCTTGTATTTTCTAGCTTTTACTGATAATTCCTTTACCCTTGCACGCACAATTTTCTTGACAAGCGCCGCTGGCAACGGCTTCTCAGGTATGAAATGAATGGTTGCGCCTGACACTCTGTAATTTTGCAAGTCTTTTTTCATCGCTTTTACTAGCGGCGGGCTCATGGTGTAAAACGAGCAGAGTCTTTTCTGAGGGTTTCTCTGAGCAGAAAACCCGACTAGATCGCGTTCTAGTCTGAATATGGGAATCCTATAAGCAATCCTCTCTTCAGCTCCAGGAACTATGGATTTGATGGTGCGCCTGAGTTTTTCAAGGGCATCGCGCACATCGCCTGGTAATGTTGCCAGATATTCGTCTACGGTTGTAGGCATGCTTGTGGTTGGTTGGAAGAAATTTTCTTTACGCATGTTTATCTTTTTTGCAAACGTCAGGCTGTCGAGTTTTCCAACCAAATGCTTTGGTATTAAAGTCGGCCATGTACTTTCTGTCTTCTGCTGGAATTTTCAAAATAGACTACAGGGTTCATCTTCTATTATTGCCCAGCGTATGCTTTTTGCAGAGTGGCAATATCGAACTTTTTCATTTTAAGAAACGCTTCGGTTACTCGCGCTATTTTCTTCTCGTCTTTATCCTTCATCATCTCGCCCATAACAGTAGGCACAACCTGCCATGAGAGACCATACTTGTCTTTGAGCCAGCCGCACTGTTCAGCTTCGGGAACTGCAGAAAGCTTCTGCCAGTAATAGTCAATTTCTTCTTGGGTGTCACAGTGTACCATGAATGAGATAGATTCATTGAACTTGAAGAAAGGTCCTGCACTTATGGCCATAAACGGCTGACCGGAGAGCTCAAATGAAACGATGTCACAATCGCTAGATGGCGTGTTGTGAATTGTCGTCACATTCGTTATCCTTGAGTTCGGAAATATGGATACATAGAACTCGGTCGCCTCCTTTGCTTCCTTGTCGAACCATAAATGTGGTGTGATTTTTTGGACAATAGCTTTGCTCATAGGTGTCCTATAGCAAATGGCATAAAAGGCATTGCTCCCCAAGGGGAGCCTTGCTAGAAAGGTTCACCGATGATATTTTTTTCAATTGCTTGCTTCAACGTATTTCTTAAAGTTGTCCAAAATAGCCTGCCAGCCGCCACGCTGCATTTCAAGGGGATTGGTGCTTTCAGCTTCAAAAGTTTCCACCACTTTGGTTTCAACATCGTTATTCTTTGTGAAAGTAACCTTCACTTTTCTTTCATCGCCAAGAGTGTAAGCAATCAATTCATTCTTTTTTACTTCGTCATATACGCCGGCAAAGTCAAAGCCAACGCTGCCATCTTTTGCTTCCATTCGGCAAAGGAATTTTCCGCCTGCCCGCAAATCATTTTCTGCCCGTGGCGTGTGCCAGTCGTCTGAAGCATTGTTCCATTTAGTGATGTGCTCGGGAGCAGTCCAAAGTTTCCAAACTTTTTCTACAGGAGCATTGATTACTGCTTGAACTGCGATTGTTTTTTTCGTGTCCATGAAACTGATTGTGTTCGTTAGTAAATAAAGTCTCTTTATCTCCATAGAAAGGCTACCATTTCAAAATTCCAGACGTCTATTTTACAGCTCACAAGATCGTTAATTATTTAAAATTAAGAAAGCAGCAGCTTTCTAACGGTTGGAGATCGCAAGATCCCTGACGTTGATTGATGAAGAAATAGAATACCGGTGGTCTACAATTTCTATCCAAATGAGGCATTCCACGCAGTGAAATATTCCTTGACTTTGAATTACGCGAAGAAGATCCATTGCTGAAGCAGAAAGACCAGATGCAAAAAGCGATTGCAATGGCTAGTCCAGAGCAACTTGGGCAGATGCAAGAGATGTTCCAGAAACTGGGCATCGGCAATATCATCCAAACCAGCGCGTAGTTCAAGCGAAGAAGCAGAAAAACTGATAATAACAGAAGGCTGGAAGTTCATCGGGGTTCTTCCGACCGGAAAAGTTATCATAGAAAAAAGGTTTCCGAACCTAATGTAAGAGCAGGCCCGTCGGTAACTGACTCGCAAATAGTTCTCTAAAGTTGAGTTCGCACAAAAAGGTGAACTCGAAAAAATGATGAAAACTCAAACAGACCCTTGGACGATGTTCTTGTACTCGCTAAAGTCGCCCGTGCCCAAGGTAAAGTATTCGCACAGGCTGGCCACGTTTTTGGCATTTGCAGGCCTGCCGTCGGATATTCCAGAGGAAGAGCAAGCGAGGCTGTTCGCTTCGAAAGTGGCTTCTGATATGAACTGGGTGTTCGACGTAATTCTGAAATTCGTAATGTATCACCTCGAGAGGATGAACAGGGGGAGGAATAGTAGCGGCCACGGTTTGGCCGGAATTTTTATCAGCGTCCTTTTTGCTGTGTGAGGAGACGAAATAAAAGTATCAAACAGATGCGGCATTTTCGCAATTCATGGGAATAAGAGGCCAAGTCTAAGCGTATTCATTCTCTTTTTTTGAGTATAACCATTTGCGCAGCAGCCTGCTTAATGCAGGCATTGCAAGATAGGTCAATAATAGTACTAGTATTGCAGTGTAGACTACGTTTGAAATAAAGAGCGATGTTGACTCAAGGTAGTGATTAAGCAAATAGCGTGCTGAAGTACTTATAGCAAATGCGGCAGCAAAGACAATTACAGCCATTTTCCATTTTGGCGGTGCGGCTACTGCGTGCAGGTCAGGTACTGTAAACCAGGTCTCAAGGCCAGTAGCTGTTTCGTAATGGCGGGTAGAGTAATTGTTAACTTCCTCTAGCATCTTTATGGCCTGTTCAGACCTTTCCCATTCATCTAGTGAGTCACTGTTGGCAAAATGGTGTATAATGTATCGCAGATTGGAGTTAGTTCCGCCTGGAACAATCACTGTTGTACCCAAATAGCCACGGGCCTGCCTTTCATATGTTAGATACCGCCTCAGCCAGTCATCGTATTGCTGTTCGTGACCGGGCTTTATGTTCCTAGAGTAAATTCGCGTAACGCCCTTGGAAACATTGGCCATAAACATGCCTGCCTCTCTCAACTATTTATCAGATCAGTCGTCAACGGCTTTGTGTAAAAAGTCGGTAACTGTCGATACTTTTTAAACAGCCAGCTTACTTTTTAAACAGATATTCTCCAGAATGAAATTGCCTGACGGAACATGGGTTCAAGAAAACAGTTCAGAATCCTTTATGATGGAATGTTAGATATTCCTACTAGCCTAAATGGAATATCTGTCCTTTCATATGATTTGGATCACTTGGGCAAGACTAATCATAAAATCTCTGTATCTTTCACCGTCCTGCACATTAATCAGAGCAACACTGTTGACGATATACGGTTGTATGTGCTAAGTAGAGATCAGTTTGTCACCTGGGCTCTAAACTGTCTAAGAAATAACAACGCTTATCTCTGCCCTGTACAATATTCCCATTATTCAGGACAGGTACCTTCAGGACAGGTTACTTTGCAAGTGCATTCAGGCGGATCACTTCATTTCCTATTGGATAACCGATATTCCACTTTCAGCTCAAAGAGAGTTGCGATTCGCATAGACGAAGAGTGGGAAGAACAAACAGGACAACTAGACCTCGTGACAACAATTCCGCCGCATGACAGGTCGCTGGAGGATGAGGCAAAACGGATGATTTGTAATTGCAATCATACATTGAAGATTATCTCGCCATACGCGGACATGTCATTCGTTAAGGATATCCTTGAAAAAAGCAAGAGCGCCAACATTCAAATCATTACAAGAGCCAGAGATGAATTTACAAGTGATAAAAGGCAGGCTTTTGGCTTCATCAAGGATAATCTAAAGGATAACCATAGAATCAACAACTTCGTTCATTCTAGAATAATAATAAGGGATAATGAAGAGGCTCTTATTTCGTCAGCCGACCTAACCCAAGATGGTCTCATGAAGCAGTACAATACCGGCGCAATAATTTCAGATGCAAATGTTATGAGAAAGCTGCTGAAGTACTTCGATGAAGTTTGGCATCAATCTACAACAGTGCAAACTAAAGCAAAATGAGTTCGAGACCCGCAGCGCTTAAATATTGATGTCTTAACCCGCAGCGAGATTGCTTCGTCTCTTGCTATCCGAGATTCTAGTGGGACTTTTCAAACAATGGCGGATTTTGAGCACCCTTATATAGAAAAGTTTTATAGTCTATAGAATAACAACTACCGTATGACTATGCTGTTTTGGTTCAAACTGCGACGAAAGGACGGCACCAATTTCTGTTCAAAGGGCGTCGCAAATGGTTTGTCAATGCAATAAGAGTCAGATAACTAGCTCATGTGTAGATATACTTAACAGTAGTACGTATCCTGTAATAGGAGGTTTTGCCTGTGAATACTGAAATCCCTGAAAGACTCTGGCTTCCTTTGCTCATACTCGATAAATCTGATGGTGTAATCCACGGCAAAACCAAATTCCAAAAGCTAACATTTCTTACTCAAGTCTTGGCACACATAGACGAATATGACTTCAGAAAATATCATTATGGGCCATTCTCAGACCTATTGGAGCTTGATTTATCTGCCTACTCAGGCTTAGTAACTATAGTCGAAAATGAATCAATGATGAATTATGGTCAACATTACTTTTCTTTCTATTTGACCAGCAATGGTAAGAAGGAGATCGAAAAAATGAAAAAAGAACTTCTGCCCCGTACATTAGAGAAAGTAGAAAATATTATTGAATCACGATTGGCAAGAACCAGATGCGAACTTCTCGATGAAGTCTACTCCAAGTTTGGCATTGACCCTAAGGATTCACTAAAGTTGGCCGCCGAGGTAAAAAAAGAACTGGAGAACATCTTACCTCCCTTAATTGAATGCAGTAGGACGTATAATAATCGGCAATCCGCGTTTGTTCTCTCTACGTTAGAAATAATCGGCAATATCTTGAAGGCACTCGAAAGCGTATCAGATACAGCCAAGAGAGGAGTGGCACTCTACCTTTCCAGAGAACTCATTCACAAGATTGCCGATACATCAAAGGATGTAAGGCCGCCTGCAAATTCGGAATTGCTACGTCCAAGATTCTTGGAGATTGCAGAGTTAGAGTCTTATCTTCTAGGATATTGTGATAAAAGAAAAATCTATAATAATCCTTTCGAACGTACTCTTGACGAGGCGTTCACGGAGGAAGAAGCGAAACGGCTAGCGCAGTCCCTTTCCAATTTAAATCTGACAGCATAGTAGTTCCAGACACTAATGCCTGCCTCAGCTATTCAATAAACCATAAAATCCACGGCATACCTATTCAATTGCAGAATTACAAATCAATGAAGTATTATCTCGACTCAGAGATAAGTAAAGTTGCGATAATTAAGACAGTCGAATCCGAAACACATAAGAAAATTTGGGATATTCTTGCCGAGAAGGGAGGAGATTTAAAATTAACTCCACTTCAAATCAGACTGCTAGTCCATAAATCCCTTGAGAATTTTAGTAGACTTCACAAAAACTATGGCATACTTCCTGATGATGTTTCCTTGATGCCAAACGTCGAAAACATGTACGCAAACATTTGGTCGGGAGGAAATACCCTCCAAATTCAGGTGTGGGTATCAATAAAGAAAAAAAATAGTCCTGCAGATGGCCCGCCGCGCGGAAATGATTTACGGATTCTTTCTACTTCCGCCAAATTTGCCACATATATCAAGACGGAGTTATTGACTTTTGATCACGATTTTATTGCCTTTGAACAGGAGATCAGGAAGACATTTGGATTAGACATAATCAACGGCGGAACGATTCCGCATACATACTAATTCTAAAAGTTTTGATTATTCTCCAGGTTTCAGACTGAAAAATCTGCCCGTATTCCCAACTCGTGTATTTCCTGAATCACCACGCAAATATTATGACATAGAATCTTTAACAAAACTTCATTGAATTGCGCCGTTTCATCCTTACTTCTTACATATTCTCTGAACTTTGTCTTTATCATATGAAATGCTGTTTCGACATTCGACCGCTTGTGATAATGCTTCATAAAATCATCTCTATGGAGGTTGAAATAGTGGTACATCCTATTCCAGGCAGGTGCTCCTATAGCCAAGCCTCGGCTATTCACCTTGAAGGGAATGAATGGTTTTCCACCGAGGTCTTCTACAAACTGGAGATTCGTTCTGCTGAGATATGCTTTGTCTGCAACAGCTTCCTTCAGGTTAAATGACTGCGCTGTCTTTTCCAACAATGGTTGAAAGTACGGGTGGTCAGGACGGTCACCATCCGTAAGCTGGACTGCAGTTATTACGTTTGTCTTTAGGCCACAACAAATGTGTGCCTTCACCCACTTTTTGTACTTCTTGTCTTTCCCATGCTTGAAGTCGAAATATCTAGCAAAACGAGAGGAAGTACCAAAGCCAGAACTATCCACTCCAAAGGTAGTTTCTACGGAAGCCAGTGGAAGGCTTGATAGCTTGATAAGTTCGTAAAGTATCGGTGTTAGCTCTTTCTTACGCATATAGTTTGAAACAGAAGAATAAGAACAGAAAGTGTCAACATGACCCTCTGCGACTGCTTTTTGCATCTGGCTCATGAAGCGACGCAAGGAGAAAGTTGAATACACTTTCAGCGCAGAAGCAAAAACCATATCCGAAAGAGGCAGCCTGGGCCTTCCGAAGTCATAGGCAGGTTGATCAACATTTCTACACAAATCTGACAGTAGCTTCAAGAAGGTATCTTGCTCACCACATTGTGCATCATCATAAGCCTTCCAGTTTTGAGCATACGTTTGGCGCTTGTCAGAAGGAAATTGCGTCATCCTAAGCTGTCTCCGGTCTTCCAAGTAGGTTGTGACCTTTCGCCGCTTGTGCTTGCTCCGCTTGGTCATTTAGGCCATGATAAAGCACTCCTCTTGGCTGCATATTGGTATATACATTGGTCTATTATATATAATTGTTGGGCTATGTATATACCAATAAGATAAATAGACCTGGTAGGTATTGTAGTTTGAGCATTGAAAAGCAAGGTACATTACGTTCGCAAGGGTTCGCCTAGCGTCAAAACTGTAATACCAGAAGGAGTCGCGGATGCTCTCAAGGTAAAACATGAGGATGAGCTCGAATGGGAAATATTCTCTGAAGATGGAAAGATCAAAGCTAAAGTAAGCAAGAAATGACGACTGATTCATTATGGATTACTATATGAGAAATATATCAACAGAAATGATCGTCCAGTAAGATAAACTAATCGTCTACGGCTTTTTTCGCACTCACTTGTATTTTTCCTACTTCCCTAATGTATCGCTTTATCTCATCATATACGTCATCACGCGTATCCAATGCAACGATCATAATTTTCTCTTCATCATAAGAATAGACGGCTCTAAATTTTCCGAATTTATATTTGAAATATCCCGCGAGATCTCCAGTTAAAAGAATTCCAACCTGGGGGTTTTCCCTGATTTCTTCTATTGCCTTTGCTACCCTCTTTTGTGTATAAGAATCAAGTTTAGAAAATTCTTTTTCGACCTTTCGACGCCCAAAGAAGACTTCGCGCATCCAGTATCATAACCCATATTTTGACTTGATATCATCAAATGATACCACATATCCTTCATCCACCTCGTTGATTCCTTCATAGATTTTGTTTACCGAATCCACTTTTGCTTTTAGTTCTATGGTCTCTTCGAGTGCTTTTCTCAAGTTGTCAACGCTACTAAACTTGATGGATCCTTCGAGTAAGTTTTCCAGCAGGCTTACCGTTTCGTGTTCCACTAGAGCAGCCAAATCTTTGAATGCATATGCCTCCCTCGTAAGCTGAGAAATCGCATTATGTACTGACTGGTCATGGATTACTGCTATCAGAACCTGGCCAATGTCTTTCTCGCCAATTTCATCTACTACACCCCCATAGGTCTTTGCAACAACCTGATTGTATCCATATGGTGTTGATAGGAATGTAGCGATGTAGGCTGCATCTACAGGATACTCTAATTCGGAGGGCTTGTCCTTATGCGGAATAATTCTGAGAATATGCTGTGAAGCAGCCCACCCATCCGTAATCGGGGTCGTCAGCCCAATTCTTCCGATTGTTCCCGAACATGTCACCAGTGTCCAACCCGGCTTAATTATCCAATTATTAAGACTGGCAGTCATTTTTCTTGATAGGTACTTGAGATTGAATGGCCTGTTCATGGGCAAGTCGCTTCCCTGTAAGAATGGGATGCCGTATTCCTTTTCAACGTAGATTCGCTTGAAACGTGGAGCGACGATAACTTTACCCAAGTCTTTTGTCTTTACAAGTTTTGTCGAGGATTTTCTCAGCATCCGCAAAGTCTCTATTAGCACAGGGTTGTGAAATGAGGCATCTAATCTCGTGTCCAGCGAGGATGATTTGAGTGAAAACGATTTTCTGTTCTTTAGTGGGTTATCAATTTCCCGGGTGAGACCTGCAGAATCGTAAAAGAGTGCTTCAGCCTCGTCTAGCTTCTTATTTGCTTGCTGGCGTAACGAATAAGCATATTTTATTTGATGATCGAATAATCCCATTATTTTCTTATCCAAGATGGGAACTGCCAAATCCTCAATCTGGTGAGGCTCAACATGATTTATTGCCAGGCCATACTGATCCCGGGTTACAACAGACTGTGCAATCCATGTTGAGAGAAATGCATAGAGATAACCTGAAGGAATTTCTTCTTCGTTGGGTATAATTCGAATAAGATCGTGCGTGAGTACAAACTGGGAAAGATTTTTGTCAACGATGGTAAGCCGTCCGATAACTCCAGAGCATGTCATCAGAATCCAACCTTCTTTTACGAGGAGATCGTCCAAATTCTCCGTCTTTGATTTTGAAAGATACCTTTCACTTTTCGGCCTGAACATCAAGGTCTCAGTTGCACTGAGATAAGGGATCCCCTTTTCCTTGTCACCTGCATAAATTCTCTTGAAGCGGTAACCACTAAACATTTTTCTTTGAACCAGTGTTTTGAGGGGACGTGTTGAAAAGCGTTTGTCATTTAGTATCCGCAATGCCAGATCTTTTTCTTTAGCGTAGTAATCAGCATCAAGCCTCAAATCGCCAGAGAAAATCCAGCTAGACTTTAAGGAGAGACTTCGAAGTGTCGCCGCATTTTGATGCTCTTCTCTTGAAACTAGCGCCATCTTATTTCCTGCCTTTCCTATTCCACCATTCCACAAATTCATCGCCAATATGTGGTAAATCATCATCCAAGATGGGTTCCTTCGTGACTAGCTTTTCTCTTACTTTGCTCCTGTCAACAATTTTTACTATGTATGTCTCCTTCTCAATTTCTATCATTTCGCCCTCGGGAGTCCTCTTGAAGATGCTGTCGCCTCTACTGTTTTTTCCCACTTTGCCAGCTATGGCCATGAATACGTCATAGTCAGGAAGCTTCCCACCTTTCTTCTCTAGGGCCATCTCTGTCTCGTTCTTTCGTTCAAGTATCAGAAGGCTGGTTTTCGTCCCGGTTGAAGGTTCAAACGCTTCTTTTGCCAGGTCAATGCTGGCTATAACTTTGGTATGCGTAAGAATCCAATGGCGAACGTACTTTAGCCCTGGATTACTGAGGACAGAGTCGGGCAGAACGATTGCCAGTTTGCCATTCGGTTTTAACAGTTGAACAGATCTTTCGATGAACAAGAGTTGTGGAGGCATTCGTGATTTAATGTCATCAGTCCTTTCGAGTATTCCATCATCATTTTCTTTCCAGACGTGTGCCAGATCATACTGCGATAGGAGATGTCGGTCATCAATGATAATATTCTCTCCGAATGGTGGATTTGTCATTAACATATCAAAGGAGCCAAGCTTGACTTTTTCCGCAACATCAATTGGCCATTCACCAGGAGCTTTCAGGGAGTCCACCGAGAAAAGATTGCTAGAGCCATTACCATGGATGACCTCATTCATCTGCGCTGCTTGAACCAGAACTTCATTAAAGTCAATTCCATATAGACACCTAGCACAATACATTCTAATTTCATCATCTACGATTTGCATTGCCCTCTCATGCGAAGGGTCCTTGGCAATCTCTCTATCATAATAATACTGCCTCATTGTGTCTATGACAGATATCAGGAATCCACCTGTCCCGCAGGCAGGGTCTATTATCTTTGCATCTTGAATCTGTTGCTTCGTATGCATCGCAAGGAGTATTCTTACTGCCAATCGGCAAATGTTCCTTGGAGTGAAATATTCTCCAAGACTGCCGCGCAAATTCTTACCGACAAGTTCTTCGTATGCATCGCCTTTTACATCAGCGTCGGTTCGGAGCAGATAATAATTCTGTAATTGACCTACAACATAAGCAAGGACTCTCGGATTTAGTAGAATCTTTGGGTCATTTTTGAATATGTATTGATACTGTTTTCTAACCGAGTCGAATAATTCGTCTATGCGTTTTTTTACACTCATCGCCCCCATGTCTGAGCCAATTTCTTTGTTCGTTACATAGAAGTGGATTTCGTCCGACCTCTCATCATAGACTTTGCAGAATATTAGCTTGAGCAGTTCGTGAAATGCTTGGTCTTCTCTCATTCCTTGTCGGCCATATATGTAATCATTAATACGTTTGAAAACAGACTTTAGCTCTGTAGCTGGACGAAGCTGGGTAAAATCAGGTTTTTCATACTCTTCGATTGTCTTCCCATGAATGGGTATGTCAATGACAGGCTTGGGCTCATACTTCTGTCCCTTTGTCTTTGATTCTATCTTCTGAAAGCATAGCTTTTCAAGACCGTTTGTCCACAGGGCAAATTCGCAATTCATTGCACTGGAAACATAACTTCCCAGTTGGTCTATGCCACTCTCTTTATCAGTACTCTTGATCTCTGGCCGTTTTGTTTCAACTATGATGTAGATGTTTTCTTGTAGTGGTGGTTTTCCGTCGTGAAAAACTGCTATATCGACGGGAAGGCGCTTTCCACCTACCGCCAGTTTAAAGTTAACCCTTATCTGCGACAGGTCGTAGCCATACTCCTCGACCAAGCTTCGTATGACTCTTTGCCTGACATGCTCTTCAGGAGTCTCCTTTATCAACTCTTGAGTAAGATATGATTGTAGTTTCCCAGGAGGGACGTAACTCACTGAATTGCCGTCTACAAATCTGTCCATGTCTTGCGCCCCACCCCTATCCCTATGTGCCGCCAGTATTTCGACTTTTTGGTTTTGAATAAATGGTTTTCGCGAAAAATCGCTGAAAAAAGACGAAATCCGACGATGGTCGATTCATGAATGTGCCTCGGACTAACGATCATTTGAAAACCTTCTTGCAAAATGATTACTATGATTTTTCTGCTTTACTCAGTTACACTGTAACACATCTAGGATTGGACGGTTATTACCCTCGGTAGTTCCTTCTTCAATATGCAATAACCCTTCACAAAATCCTCTGCTTCCTTCTTCACATAATTTAGTATGTTGTCATAATTGCCATCAAAGTACCACGATTCCATATTCTTTGCCAGCCCTGATTTTCCCAGGAAGCGCGAGTAGCCGTCGAACCTGCCGCCATTCGCTATAACCAAGACATGCTTGAGGTCGATCATTGGTCTGTGGCCGAGCCTAAGACCCTCTAAATTGCAATATTGCTTTAGCTTGCTCTTCATAAACTGAGACTCGAAAGCCAGATTGTTGCCTACTGGAATGAAGTTCCAAACACCCTTGTCAAGATAGATTTTCTTGAACTGCTCCACCATCTCTTGTTCTCCAATTTCCCACTCCTTCAGTATCTGCAGGTCGCCGACCGGCTTGCCCGTGACGCTGTGAAGTTGCTGATACTGGATTGTTACTATCTTGGCCTTAGAAGGGACAGTGCCCGCCTTTTCCTCGCCACGGAATGACTCTAAGGGAACAGTCTCGATGTCGAAGTAGTACTCGGGCAAACAGCAAAGTAAAATGCTACCAGTTATTTAAGAATAGAAGATTTCTATATATTTAGTCGCACTGTTCTCAAAATGACTTTTTAAACAGATTATGGACTTTTTTAACAAGAGCGACTTATTACACAAAGCCGTCGTCAACAGAAAAATTCTTAACAGTTTCACATCATGGGACTTTCAATTGAAAGTGTCGTCAAACAATCCTTCTGCAATCAGATACAATTCTGCACCTGGTAAAAAGCCCATGCCGCTGTAACAGATGGTTGTTGAATTTATTCCGCATCGATACCATATAGGATGAGAAATGCAATTCACTTTCTGTAATGAGTTCTTTTTGGAGTTTGCGCGTTTCTCCCAGCTATTTTCTTGCTACCTTTGGTGATGGGATGTCGTCGTTGCTGATCTGCAATTGTTTGCTTGATAGTTTCTACTAATGTTTCTTCATTCCATGAATCGTCATGACGTATATCGTTAATGTAGAAGGTAGGTGTACCGTTTACTCCACTACGGATGCCGCTCATAAAGTCATTATGTACGCGACCAGCGTGAATATGCTTGGCCATTTCGTCGTCGAACCTTGCAATATCCAGTCCTACCGCTGATGCATATTGTCTCAAATGGTTTTCATCAAGCTCTCTCTGGCGCTCATACAAATAATCGTGCATTTCCCAGAATTTCCCCTGGACCCCGGCGGCTTCTGCCGCCTCTGCTGCATGCTGGGCATGAGGATGCGCTTGGGTGATAGGAAAGTTGCGAAATATAAAACGCAGTTTGTCTCCAAAATTCTTCTGGACGCTTTTGACTATAGGATATGCCTGTCCACAATAGGGACATTCGTAATCGCCATATTCGACCAAGATCACCGGCGCTGACTCCTGCCCTTGGGCGTGATCGCGCTCGTTAACAGGTTGGTTTAGTCTTGCGATTTCCGCTTCATCTATCTTGGATGACATTTGTTTGCTATTTCTCCTCCTTCGCATCTAATGATTCAAGGGCTGCAAGAATGCCATTAGCGCCGGGATTTACGCCAATCGGGGAAACATAGCTCCAGCGAATCACCCCGTCACCATCGATGACAAAGAGTGCTCGCTCAGCCGTACCGTCTCCTTGACGATATACGCCATACTGTTGGGCTACCGATCCTTTTGGATTAAAATCCGACAGCAAAGGAAACCCCAAATTTCTGGCTTTAGAAAACGCTAGATGGGACCAGATATTGTCTACCGAAATTCCTAAAAGCTGGGCATTAAAGCGATTGAATTCTGGCAGTATTTCATTAAACAGAGCCATTTCGTCTCCGCAGACCGGGCTAAAATCTGCAGGATAGAAGGCAAGGATCACAGGCCTACTGCGAAATTCGCCAAGCGATACTGTCTTATCTGGTGTACTCCTAAGTGTAAAATCTGGGGCACGCGTTCCAGGTTGGAGCGGCGTCGAAGATGGTATCGTTGCGGATTTCTGCCGCGGCTTATTGAGCTTCTTTTTATTTTTGCTCGTATCGCCATACACCTTTCTCAAGATATGTACTTAATACAACCTTCTTTAAACGAGTTACATTTTACAGATGGGAGTAGTATCTTGCATTGTCATCAGCTGGCATCGCATTATGGAACTATAAACTGACAAAAACTATCCGACATCATATTTTTGCCCTGTTAATCAATGCTAGCGTATAGTCTCTCCGCCGTCTATGACTATTGTCTGGCCATTGACAAACGATGAATAGTCGCTTGCAAGCAGCAGGACAACTCCTGCAATTTCGCCAGGTCTTCCAGCCCTTCCAAGAGGAATAGAAGATACCAGCTCGTTTCTCTCTGCGTCTGATAGTCTCTCCCAGTTTCTCTGCGTCGCAATGGTTCCTGGTGCTATTGCATTGCACCTTATGTTGTATTTTCCATATTCTGCGGCGATATGCTTTGTTATTCCAAGATTGGCTGCCTTGGCCACAGTGTAAGGCGCGCCCTTTGTGTATCCGCTTATGGCGGGCGTTGAGGAGATATTGATGATGACTCCATACCTTTGCTTTTGCATGACTGGAAGAACTTCGCGGCAGCAACGGTAGGTGCCCTTTGTATCGACATCCAAAACTCTATCCAGATCCTGATCAGAAATCTTTTCAAAGGAAACGTCCCATAATTCATCTCTGATTGGAAAACCTGCATTGTTTATCAGGACATCGATCTGATTGTATTTTTGCAGCACTCTGGTAACCATTTCCCTTACTTCTTGATTAGAAGTTACATCCACTTTCAAACCAAGGGGCTCAGTTTGGTGTTCTTTCAAAATCTCGTTCACAGCATTTTGAATTTCCTTCTCATCTCTTCCTGTGATGACCACGTTTGCCCCATGTTCAGAGAATAGATTTGCCATGGCCAGCCCGTTTCCCTTGGTTGAACCTGTGATAATGGCAACCCTACCGTCTAGTAGTCTCATTCGATGAATGCACAATGGTCTTACATAGATTGAATATTTAACAACTCTGAGACTATCAATTCAACAGATCTAATAGAGAACTTTTACTCTTCCCAGAAATCATAAGCATACATCAGGATATTCAGCCAAAAATGAGATAGATAAATATCATTGCAAGGCGTAGTTCAAGTTCTGCTTTGGAAACATCAGATCATGAGTCAAAACCAAAGATAGTGCCTCTGCCAAATGGACCCCTTTATCTCGTTAATGATTCTCGACCCAAGTCCATAGATAATCTAGTGAACTACAAAGGCGAACCCTTGTCCACGGTCGTTGGAATCGCGCTTTGCAGATGCGGTCAATCAAAGAATAAGCCATTCTGCGATGGAACTCATCTGAAAATAAAGTTTAGAGATGATAAGAGTTAAGAAAGGTCGTTATTATTCATCATATGGTAATAACAAGCTCAGTAAACAGCCATACAAAGTGGTGCGTCTGGGTGAATTAGTTTCTTTGTAGAATTTTTTGATGGAAGGTTCGTTTGAAGGGATAATAACAAGAGAGACGTAGAAAATCTACGTGAATGAAATGAAGGATATTTTAGGTATTCACCATGTCACTGCAATAGCAAGTAATCCGCAAAAAAATATCGATTTCTATTCTTCACTACTAGGGTTAAGGTTAGTGAAACTTACGGTAAACTTTGACGACCCTACGACGTATCATCTCTATTATGGCGATGAGATTGGACATCCTGGGACCATCCTTACGTTTTTCCCTTGGCAGGATGCACCTAAAGGAGTTCATGGAACTAGTCAGGTTATAGCAACATCATTCCTAATTCCTGAAAACGCAACTGGTTATTGGACTGAACGTCTGAAGAAACATCACGTAGCCTTCCAAGGACCCATTGCACGATTTGACGAGCAAGTTATAGCATTTCATGATCCGGATGGACTTGCTCTGGAGCTTGTTGCCCATAAATCGGCGCGAGAGCGAGAAGACCGCGTGTGGAAACAAGGGCCCGTTCCGGCAGAGCAGACCATAAGGGGCTTTTATTCTGTAACTCTCTCAGAAGAAGGCTACGAAAGGACCGCTTCAGTCCTCACCGATAAATTGGGATTTTCTCTTCTCCGGGAGGAGAATGGACGTTTCCGATATACAATTTCTGGTGAAGGCGCCAGCTCTATTGTTGATCTATTGTGCTTGCCATATTCAAAACGTGGAAGGATCGGCATTGGCACAGTCCATCATGTAGCTTGGCGAACGCCAACTGACCCGCAGCAGGAGGAATTACGTAAGAGTATAGTGAAAGCCGGTTTGAATGCTACTCCCGTAATAGACCGCAAGTATTTTCATTCGGTTTATTTCCGTGAGCCTGGTGGCATCCTCTTTGAAATTGCTACTGAACCCCCGGGCTTTATGATAGACGAGAAAAAAGAGGAGCTTGGAACGCATCTTGTACTACCTACATGGCTTGAAACAGAAAGAAACAATCTCGAAAGAGTATTGCCACCAGTTAAGGTTGGCGAGAAGCTGGTAGTAGGAAGATTAGGAGTATAGCGTAGAAAACAGCAAGAGCAGAAAGAAAAAATGTCCAGACCAGATCTAGGCTTTATCCATCGCTTCGTACCGCCATCAGCAACTCGCAAGGAAGTAAAAGACAAGCGACAGATAATAACTCTACTTTTACTTCATGGTACAGGGGGAAACGAGGATGATATGATACCCCTTGGCCAGGCACTTGCTCCTACATCAGCTACCGCTATACTCAGTCCTCGCGGCAAAGTACTAGAAAATGGTGTTGCGCCGCGCTTTTTCAAAAGGCTAGAGGAAGGTGTATTTGATATGCAAGATCTAAAATTTCGTACGCATGAACTCGCGGATTTTGTAGAGGCTGCGTCCAAAGCATATGGCTTTGACCTAAAGCATATTGTTGCAGTTGGATATTCCAACGGTGCGAATATAGCCACAAGCATCATGCTTCTTCGACCTAAAACGCTTTCAGCGGCCATCCTCTTCAGACCCATGGTGCCTCTTGTGCCTGATATGACGCCGGATCTATCTGATGTAAACGTATTCATTTCTGCCGGATTGCATGATCGAATAGTGGCAAGAAAAGAGACCGAACAACTGGTCAATTTGTTAAGCAAAGCCGGTGCCAAGGTCGTTTTGCATTGGCATGAAGGCGGTCATGAACTGGGACGCGAGGAGATTGTAGCGGCCAAAGACTGGCTGGCAACAAACATTACGCCGCAATGAGCCAGCAACTATTCCGCCTAGCCTTGCTTCCTAGTCAAAATTTACGAAATTCCTAGCTTTCTGTCTTGCAAATTTCTCCATGTTTAAACCTTGAATTCAATCATAGAATAGCTCTCTCTTCTTGGCATCTGTTCAAACAATGGCTTTAACCTTTCAACAAGGTCTGTGAGAAGCTTGTTATCTGGTTTATAAAAAGTATCCATGTCTTCTTTGTTTTCCCAAAAAGTCAGAATAATGGATTCGTATTCCTGATCTTCTATGCCATCCATAATTGCGTATCCTCTCATTCCCTTGACTTTCCCTTCGATTCTGCTAAAGAATTCTAATAGCAGTTTTACAGCTTCTGCTCTTTTTGCCTGCTTTTGGTAATAGACCCTGTTATGCTTGACGAATCGTATATGTGTCAAATTTTTCTTCATCGGTTACCAGATGACTCGCAGAATTCTTAAAGTATATGACACTGTTCAACCCCCACGTGCCCACGAGCGATGACTTTTTATCAGATAGTCTTAAGACAGAGCTAGAATTAATCTAGTCATATGGATGCCGGTAGAAGACCAGCGGGTCCGCTGAGTTCTCTATTTGCAGGTAGCGAAGCGGCCAAGGTAATAGACTTTCTTTTATCTAAAAAAGACCAACACCAGACAATATCCGAAATTCATGCAGGTACTCGGGCATCATTGGATATGATAAACAAAATAATTGGAAATCTCTTGGATATAGATGCAGTTGGCATTGGCGCAAGAAGAGTAGACGGTCTAGGTAATGAAGATAAGAGCAAAGACGAGAATACATACTATATAAGAGACGATACTGATACAGGTAAGTCAATAAAGGACTTGTGGTATCATTTGATGCAAGTGCAAACAAAGAATTTCATCTGATTAAGAAAATAATCCACTACAATAATTTAGCTGTCATTTCTTTTGTGCTGATTCTTGTTAAGCGCAGTGATCATCAATCAATGGAAACGTCTTGCAACATACCATAGTCGTTGCCATCTCCGAGAAATCGTATGGTAATCCCAATTGGATTTTGTTTTTCACCCAGCCTTTTATTTGGTCTGCATTTAGTTCAAAATCAGAGTAAGTAGTTAATGTTACAGAGATTGTCCCTGCGTTCTATCGACTAGGCACCACAATAATGGTTATCCACCCGCCGAATCGAGGGTCTCTGTGAGACAGAGTATTCTATTGCTTATATGCATCATTAGCTCATATTCTCTCGAGCTGAAATGAAAGATAAGGAAAGTGACTTTTCAGTCGACATAGTCAACGATCTTCCTAACAGCGCAATCCTAGAGCCCAGGCAAGAGAATGTAGGCGCAAGTCGCAGCGTTACATACATCTCAAAGGAAGACATTACAAAACTTTTTGTGGGAAGGAACCTCGCGTTCATATCTACATTGTCTAGGGACGGATCACCAACTGTTACGCCTGTCTGGGCAGATATTGAAGATGACATTATTTTGATAAATTCGTTCGAAGGTTCTGCTAAAGTTAGGAACGCAAGAAGGGACCCAAGAGTTGCGCTTGCGATAGTAGAAACGTACAATACCTATAACATGGCATCAATTAAGGGAAGAGTCATAGAAGTAACTGCTGAAGGCGCGGACGCTCATCTCCATAAACTTGCAAAGAAGTACCTGGGAATCGGAAGGTATTACTATAGAACGCCCAAAAACAAGCGAGTGATCATAAAAATAAAGCCTGAAAAAATGATCGGAATATCCATTCATCCTGCTTCCCTCTTTCTAGCATATACTCCCTGAAGAATAACGAGCGTCTCTTCGAAGTGGTGGTCCTATCATCTCTAACAAAAACAATAGGACTTTGATGACATCGTGGTATTATGCGCAACTTGTCAAGGGAATAATAGTCAATATCAAAAAATACTTTGTTTGATGATCCAAATGACTTCCTTAGAGAGGAGCACAGGACTAAAGCCAAGTATTTTCGTGACATCCACATCTCTGAGCAAAAGTGTGCAAATTCATTCACATGGACTCATTGAGCCCCTTGCAAACAACTCTTTAATTTTCTGATAACCACTATGTCCATTGATGCGATTGAATTCGTTCGAGATGGAGAAGGTCAGAGAAGAAAATGACGGAAGAAAAAGAAGACAATAATACGAGTACAAACTCCTCTATGATGAAAAGGGTCACATGGCAGTCAGAGAATTGCTTGTCATGTAAATGGTTCTCTCCATCAGATCCATTGAATGCCGACATATTGTCAACTGGCAAGTGCGTTCACCCATCACTTCAGAAATTCAAGCTGACAGTATCGGGAAGAGATTGGTGCAACTTGTTTGTAGAAATATCGCAGGAACAGATCGACCAGATGCAGGAAAAAGCAGCAGGGGCAGAACAATAAAAGAACAAGATTCTGTATCATTACCTCCCTACAGTCATCAACTTAAAAATGCGTTATTTTCAGCACTTTTGTCCAAGCTCTTGTCTTCTGAACAACATTATGCAATTTTGTAAGATAAAGATTGCGAGAAAGGCATATCTTTTACGTTCAAGAAACGGTACAAAGAAATATGCAATCAACGAAACCCAAAATAGAATCGCATCCTGTACCGACCCAGCTTGCTACAAGGACTGATCTTTCTCCACAGGAGGTTAAAGCTATAACGGAGGCAGTCAATCCACTTATTGCAGATGCTTTTGCGCTTTACGTCAAGACAAAAAACTTTCACTGGCATCTGTATGGCTCTCATTTCAGAGACTATCACGAGCTGTTCGATGAACATGCGGATTCAATATTCGAGTCAATCGACATAATGGCCGAACGCGTAAGAAAAGTAGGCGGCACTACAATACGGAGTATAAGCCACATAGGCCAGCTCCAGACCATAAAAGACGACAACAGTTCCATGGTGCCGGCTGGAGACATGGTTCAAATCTTGATGGAGGACAACGGCCACATAGCGAAGATGATACGCGATGCAATCACGGTTTGCGATAAGAACCGAGATTCTGCCACCAGCAACCAGCTACAAGACATTCTGGACAAGACAGAGCGTCGCAAGTGGTTCCTTTACGAAGTGGCGCAGGGAGCAAAGAATACCGAATAATTCAATTGGCGGTAATGGTCGGCTCTCTCTTCTGCTATCGAGGAGTGGCCGCGCACCATTTTTTTCCTTTGCGTAACACTTGCATGAATTCCATCTAGAAGAAAAGAAGTAATAAACTGCTTTGAAATGTTACTTACCGAGTTATATACAAGATTCTTGAAAGTGTCTCATGACGCGACGACTAAATGATGAGGATGAATTGGACAAAGTTCCACAGCCAATTCGAGGCAATGAAGGCTATGTTGACAAGGGTCCTCGAAACGTTATGCTTGATCGGCAGAACCCGGACATCTTGAGTCCGCCAGCTACGGATCACGGTACTTTGCCGAACATGAAATTTTCATTCTCTATGGCACACCAAAGGCTCCAAGAAGGCGGATGGACTCGTCAGGTCACCCAGCGTGAACTTCCAGTGGCGACTACAATCGCAGGAGTCGACATGTGCCTAAAACCAGGAGGTATCAGGGAACTGCATTGGCATAAGGAAGCCGAGTGGGCGTACTTGCTATGGGGAACGGCTCGTATCAGCGGAGTTGACCAAAACGGACAAAATTTTCTAGATGATGTCGGTCCAGGGGATATGTGGAACTTTCCATCAGGGATTCCGCATTCAATTCATGGGTTGCAAGGAGGTTGCGAGTTTCTCCTGTTATTTGACGATGGGAGGTTTTCGGAGGACTCTACTTTTCTAATCACTGATTGGTTCAACTGCACTCCAAAAGAAGTTCTGGCAAGGAATTTTGGAGTATCCGAAAGTGATTTCGCGGATCTTCCAATCAATGTTGATCATACTCGATATATCTTCCAAGGCGAAGTGCCGGGTCCACTATCTTCTGACAAGGTAAAGAATCATCTTGGGGAGAGAAAGTTTAGCTATCGCATATCCGATCTCAAGCCAGTCAAAACCAGTGGCGGTACCGTCCGAATTATAGATTCAACAATTTTCCCGGCTGCGTCGACCATCGCTGTCGGGATAGTTGAAGTTGAGCCTGGAGGGATGAGGGAATTACACTGGCATCCAAATACGGATGAGTGGCAGTACCATCTCGAAGGGACCGCGCGGATGACAGTTTTTGCCGCAGAACACAATGCACGTACTTTTGATTACGGTCCAGGAGACGTGGGTGCAGTGCCCTTTGCCTATGGACATTATGTTGAAAATACCTCAGATGATACACTCCGTTTTCTTGAAGTCTTTAAAAGTCCTCAGTTTCAAGATGTATCACTGAATCAATGGATGGCCTTGACTCCTCCTGAGCTTGTGAAACAACATTTAGAAGTGAACGACAATTTTATGAGAGCGCTTCGCAAGGAAAAGCGGCCAATTGTAAAGTAAGAGGGAGAAAAGAATTTTCAGTGAGGCTTTTTGCCCTGAATGTGACTGGGTCTAGTTTTATGCCAATGGTCAATTATGCAATATAATAATAACCACTGTGCCTTCTCCCACAGCAGGATTGTAGATCGCACCTAAGACAGTAGTATTGAATCCTCCGGTGTTGCCGGCTATTGTCCATTTTCCGTTGTTAAGCAGGACAGACTGTCACTTCAGCTTTTCTTCAAAAAGCTCGTAATCTGTGCGCTTTTTCTTTGGCCAGCTTTTTCTGCTTTATCATACATCCTTTTTCGTTTTTCTCTCTCTCTCTCTCTCTCTAGTGTGCTGCTGCAATCATTTCTTTTCTCTTCTTGTCCCAGTCAGCCTTATCGATAACGCCTTTTTCTTCAAGCACGTGGGATAGGCTTTCTAGCATCTTTGCCATCTCTTTTGGATGTTCCTGCTCGTTATGCTTCCAACGCTCTTCAACTGTGTTAAAAGTAGCGCCGCACAACTCGCATATCACAGTTCCACCTTTAGTTTCTGACACAACATTTACTCCAATCCCAAACATTTACGAGTTTTGTACGAAAAGAGAATGGCTTTGTTCAATCTTCGGGCGATGGCACCGCAAAATCGGTACTCGCTATTGGTGGCAATCAGCTGATGCTTTGGCAGTGTTTATTGTTATCGCTTTCTTCCTCACCCATGCCCTCCTTTTCCTCCTCTTTTTCTTCTTGACGTCGTTTCAGTCCTAGCAGAGTCCGATTCCTCCTCCGCAGCCTCTGTCTTTTCTTCTGAACGCCCTTCACTATACTCATGTTCTGGGTTATCGTCCAAGGTAGTACCGTATTCAAACCCCTGATCCTCGAACTCTTCGTCCTTTTCAAATTGCTCTTCGTCTTGCAATTCATCATTTTCTTCCTGGATTTCCTGATGCTCTGTTGCATCGACGTCATTGTCGGAGCTCATTTATCCTACCTACAAGTATATGCACCATGCAAGTACTTACGCGATTGGATGCAAGCTTGCAGCAAAATTTTCTATGTCAGACCACTTGCGCGTCCTTACCCCATGTGTCACGAAAGCTTGATACAGTAAGAAGAAACAAAACTTTAACATTATTGATTTTTCTAGAGCCGCCTTATGTGGCAGGACCTTCTTCTTGTGTGGGGCTGCATGCCAGAGCTTACCAGAGATTGTCAGGACATGACCAATGCCTCAAGTACCTACCTTCGTATAGTAATAGGGGCCATAATTGGCGGCATTGTCGGCTGGTGGATTTACAATAGACAAAAGAAGACTGCGGATGAACAGGACGCTACTTTGGAGCGCATAAAAAGGCTAGATGAGCGCCACGACAACATCTTGAAAAGGTTAGAAGAGCATGAGAAAGATCGCGACGCAACCTTGAATAGATTACTGGAACTGGACAAAAAGATACAGCGTATTGTTGAAAAGCAGGATAAGATAGAGAAATCGATTCAGTCTGCCCTCAAAGAAAAAGGGAGCACATAGTTGAATCAGTTAGGCGAGAAATCAAGGAGCTTTTGATCTCTCAGATTGCTTCTTCATCTCTCTTTTGTGTTACAAAATCAACGGCTCCACTTACATCCGAGATGAAGGCCTTTCCACCCAAGTTAGGGTCTCCTCCAAATTTATCAAGAACCTTTTTTATCACTTCTGCTAGATTTTCCCTAACAACCACTTCGATCTTGGTTCTTGGAATGAACTCCGGCGTAGCCAAACCTGTTCCCCTAGAAATTGCGACGCGTGCAGGTTTCACTCTACCCCTTCCCTCTATTCGAGTTACACTCATACCTCCGATTTGCACCTCCTTCAACGCATTGTCTATCTCGCCTACCCATCTATTTGGAACTATTAGCTCGATCTTTTTCATTCCGGGCATACTACTACATCAAGTTCAATAGTATCTATAACGGTAAAAGAGTTACTACTATTAGCAGGTGCATGCAGTTTTGCAAGGAAGAGATATGAAAAGCCAATCTTCTTTCAAAAATGGAGATATGAAGTCATGTACATAAGATAAGAGAAAAAGATCTTTCGACAGAATATCTATACTTATAATAGCTGGTAGCGAGGGTCGAGAGGCTTACCGCCACTAATGCTCTGTTGTAAGTACGGCTCGAAACCGAGCCTTTCCACTTATCATTTGCTGATAGGCCTCTGCTGCACGCTCAAGTGGATAGACTTCAGTCATTGGTCGGACGCCAGAGAGAACACTAAATGATAGCGTGTCCTGCGAATCAGTTGCTGTTCCAGAAGCCCAGCCTACCAAAGACCGGCGTCCTAATAGTAATAAATCCGTCGGCACTTCAATCGGCTCATCAGAATGGCCGATGACTACGAGTTTTCCATTGACAGCCAACCCTCCAAGAACTGAATTCATTGCCTTTGCACTTGGCACTGTTGCAAGTATCACCTTGGCCCCACTGCCACCGTCACCACTGCCTCCATATTTTTGAAGCTCCTCGGCGGCATTTACCGAGTTGGTGTCAATGTAATGAATTGCTCCAAGCTTTCTTACCCTCTCTGCCTTGTCCTTTCCCCTTCCGATGGCTATTGTCTTAAAACCCATCTTGTTCGAGAATTGGATAGCCAGATGACCCAGTCCGCCTATGCCAAGTATCGCCACAACATCACCCGGTCGCGCACCACTGTTTCTGAGTGCATTGTAGGTTGTTATTCCCGCACACATTAGCGGGGCCGCCTCTGTTGGTGAAAGCTCGTCAGGGATGGACGCAACCGCTTCTTTTGGTGCAATCATGTAGTCAGCATAGCCGCCATCATAGGAAATACCTGGTATCTGCAGGTAGGAACAAGTGGTAAAGTCTCCCCGTCGACAGGAGTCACAGTGGCCGCAATGACCGCCGTGCCAGCCTACACCTACCCGCTGTCCAGACTTCCATTCATTGACATCTTTACCGACTGCGTCAATGATTCCTGCAATTTCATGACCAGGAACCCTTGGGTACTGGATGCCAGGATACAATCCATCTTTAGTGAGGTAATCGCTGTGGCATATGCCGCATGCCTGTACTTTGATACGTACCTGCGCTGAACCCGGTTCCGGGATATTATTACGTTCTACGACTTCCAAAGCTCCTTGGGGCTTGGAAACTTGTACTGAACGCATATGCATATTTTTTCTCTCGGCAGAATATGCCTTAAGGCTTTGGTGTATGCTTATCGGAAAATATACACGTAGCGACTGGTGTTATGGTTCTTTAATGCAAAGCTCTATGGGTTAAAAGAGAGAAGGCCGTTGTAGAAGAAAATTGAAAATGCCAAGTGCTACAGGGATCAAAGGATAACGTATAATAATAATTCAGTTGGTGGTTGTTGGCTGGCTCTATTGTCACAGGCCATCATTTGTTGGGAGGCACTTGTCTTAATGTTGAACTTTTGTTCAGATTTCTAAAGATGACAATGTCGTGACTTAAACTGTTTAAAGAAATAGTCACATCATTTACAATGTGTGTGCCAATGAAAGCAGCAAGAATCGTCAATGTAAATGAACCGTTGCAGATTCAACAACTTGAGGTGCCTAAACCTAAAGGCACTGAAATATTGGTTAGAATTGCATCATCAGGAGTTTGTCACAGCGACATACACCTGTGGGAAGGTGGATATGAAGGCATTGAAGGCCAGTTCCTAAAGGCCACTGATAGAGGAGTAAGATATCCGTTGACTCCTGGACACGAGATCGCAGGTGTTGTTGAGACCATGGGCGAAACAGCCGAAGGCTTTAGCAAGGGAGATAGAGTAATTGTATATCCCTGGATCGGCGACGGCATTTGCCCCGCATGCAGAGCAGGAGAAGAGAATTTATGCGATAAGCCAAGGTCTCTCGGAATCTATACGGAGGGTGGCTACGCAGAGTACGTGCTTGTTCCCAGCCACCGGTATCTGATAAAGATACGTGATGGGCTAGATATTGATTTGGCAGCAGTTTTGTCATGCTCTGTGCTAACGGCGTACACGGCAGTAAGGAATGCAGCACTAGAACCGGATTCCAATGTAGTCATAGTTGGCGCTGGCGGACTTGGGCTAATGGCCATTCAAGTGGCTAAAGCCCTTACGGGCGCTCGCATAATCGCGTTGGACATAGATGACGACAAACTGCAGATTGCAAGAAAGAACGGCGCAGACATGATCATCAATTCCAAAAAGGACGATCCAATGCAAAGGGTGATGGAGTTGACCGACAAATTGGGTGCGGATGCAGTAATCGACTTTGTTAATGCATCAAAGACGGTGGAAACAGACATGCAGATGCTAAGAAGAAGGGCCAAGGTGGTTCTAGTGGGACTTTTCGGAGGCGAACTGAAGCTGAACCTAGTTTCAATGCCTACCCGGGCGCACAAGCTGATTGGCTCATATACAGGGAATCTAAGAGACTTGAGCGAGCTGGTGTCACTGGCCGAAAGAGGGATCATAAAACCCATAGTTTCGCACAAATTCAAACTCGAGCAGGCAACCGAAGCGCTGCAAATGATGAAGGATGGAAAAATAATCGGAAGAGGCGTCCTAAACCCATGACGATGATGTTATTATATCATATCGGCGTCACCGGTAGCGATAGCATCTCGTTTCATCAATGTCTCTCTCAGGTGAGACGCGCAAATGGTATGCAATATATCTTAATTTCCTGCCTTTGTTAGCCTGTCATACTGCAGCCTGAAGAGAGATATCACTTGAGGCACATCTTTTTTGTCTTTTATCCAGTAGTTGATCCACTTGGACTCGGGGTATACGTCATGTAGTGGCAATAACGATGGTGATAATGACGACGATTTTTCTTCCTCTCTCTTGTTACTTTCCAGTTCTCTAGGTGGCTCGACGAGTTTATTGCCGTAGCTGTTGTTGTTGTTGCCGCCGCTGGCAGCCTGAGCCGCTGCTGCCGCGCTAGGGGATAACGGAAGATCCACCATATTCTGTCCATGCAAGTGACCCATTTCTTTGGTTCCTACACGAAATTCAACGCCACCAAAGCCGTGCGGCCGTGATGTCACACCGGGCCAGCTCAGTATTTCACACTTGATCGCCTCTGCAATAGCTCCTTGCATCTCGCCCCGTTCTTTTGGCAAGTGGTTTTGGCACTTTGGACTTTTTCGTGCCAGCATAATGGCAAAGCCTAGAGAAAATAGAGCTAATAATGTACATGTAAGGTATATCAGGTTGTACGATTCTGCTGACGGATAATTCGCTTGGATAGCTGCTGTTGTTGCTGATGCTTCTGGTGTTGCTGCACTAATGGCAGCTGAATAGCTGTACAAATCCATAAACATTGCAGCGACGACTGGCCCTATGGCACTTCCTATAATTCTCAAGAGCATTGCCATTCCCAAGGATATGCCGCTGTTCTGTCTTGGAGTGGATAGTATGACTACGTTTACAGCTCCCACGTTTGTTAGTGATATTCCTACGGCTAGGATTGCAAGGGCTGCAGATACCAAAAGTTCCGTTGAATGCAGCAAATAGAGCAAGAAAAATCCCAGCGTGCTAATAGAAGTGCCTGCAATAATTGGTATCCTCGAGCCAATCTTTGATATGATAAATCCAGACGTCGGTCCAAAAACAAGCAGTATTATGGCAAAAGGGAGCTGGACCATCGCAGCACTTATTGCATTCCCTCCAAACCCCACTGGCTTTGGGTTTTCTACAAGTACTGGGATAGTTTGAAACACCGTGAACATCGAGAACCCGAGGGTGAAGATCAGGATGTTCGCCTGAAGCATGGTCTTGTTCAAAAAGAGGCTTAAGTCCAAAAGTGGTGATCTTACCCTTTTTTCAAAGATTACAAAAAGCACGAGCGAAGTAGTCCCTAATGCAAGGAAGACCGCGATTAGGATTAGCGCGTAAGCCGCCGGAACCGACCCGGGCTCCGTAAACGTGATTGCCAGAAGAAAAGAGGTAATTGTCAACGCCAACGTTATTGCGCCTTTTACATCCAGACGAACATTTTTTTCCGTCGCAATTTCAACGGCGTTGTTCGTCTTTCTTTTGTTTTTATCATCATCATCGCCGTCGCCACCGTACCGTTGCTGCCGCCGTCTTCTGCCTCTATTGCTGCCACTGCTATAATCATCATTATCTGCCAAGCCGGTATTTTCCGCACTTGACGTTGTTGTTCCAATTTGTTTCCTCTGGAGCTCTTGTAGAGGTATTAGATTATACTCATCTTCTGTACGAATAAATCTCCATATTACAATAGTCAGGATTGCCGCAACAGGTATTAGCGAATGATAGGTGGCCTGCCAGCCGTACTGCTGAATTATGCTACTACCTACTGCCAGGCCTATTACCGCGCCTGACGCATACATGGATGAAATGATTCCTTGGCCTATGGCAACTTTCTGCCGCGGGAATTGGTCCCTTGCCATGCTAAACGCGATAGGAAACATCGACAGGCCTATCCCCTGAAGCGCCCTTACTGCAAGCAAGAACGATATGCTGTTTGCAAAACCCCCTAGCGAAGCGCTGGCAGTATAAATTATCATTATTGCTAACAGTACCTTCTTCTTGCCATAGATGTCTGACAGTTTCCCGCTGATTGGAGTCATGACTGCCGCTGACACCAGATATGTTGCAAGAATCCAAGAAGAAGTGCTGTAGGAAATGTCGAAATCCTTGATCAAGCCCGGAATAGCCGGTATCAACATCGTTTCTGCATACATGGTCATTGTAGCAACCGAGCTTAAAATTGCAGTTACCTCCCAGGCGCGGCGAGGAATCTTTGTTGCAGGTGGCGGCCTGGTAGAAGAAGAGTTGGAGGGGGCGTTGTTGTTATTATTATTTTTGTGATCGTTGTTATCATCATCGTTTTTGTTGCCATTTTGTGACGGCGGCAATGCTGAAGAGCCACCTTTTTTTTACTACTGCTATTTCTTCAACATGACCGGCTGCGCGTTGACGTGGATACGAAATAGCACATATGGCTTCCGGCGCAAGTCGCGTCCTTGGTGAAAGCGTGCTTGTCTGTGCAACTGGTTTGCTGTGACGTAAAGGTAGCCATCGGTTGCAAGCGAGAGCGTATCCGGCCAGCGCAGGCGAGCGTCATGGACCACGGTCTCCCATTGTCCTTCTGGGAAACGCCTCCGCAGGATCGCATTATGCTCGTAGTTAGTGGAGTATATGTATCCGGCCGCATCGGACTCTAGCCCATCCGCAGCGCCTCCCTTGTCTCCCTCATCAGTCACGCTGTCGTCAACTTCCCTGTCAGCGAGTGCTTCCGTCATCACGCTGTAGAGCTTGCGGCTGCCAAGTGGACAGTAGTACAGACGCGTTCCGTCTGCACTGATTGCGATACCGTCTGCTCCCATACCCGCACCCGGCTTTACTGAGCCGTCCTGTTGATGTTCTAAAAAGGGTCGCCCTTCGACAATCGGAAGAAAGCCTTGTAACCCCTCTGCCTTGGTAGAAGGGTGGTCGTGAAGCCTGCGCCAGCTCTCGCCATCCTCAAGGTCAACCACAATAATCCCGTTTGGGCCCGTATCTGCAGAATCTGTGATGAATGCCATCCCTTCATTTCCGCGCCGAAGGTCAAAGCGCACATCGTTGAGGTAGGTAGTTGGTAGAGCTACTTCCTGTGGAAAGAGAATTTTCTTGATGATCCTGTTTGTTGCCAAATCGACGCATACTAGCTTTGGTCCGCCATATTTTGTCGGCTGAAACATCGGGCTGCCCGTGTCTAGAATCCACAAGCGATCCGCCGGGTCGATGACGACCGATTGCACTGAGATAAACGCCGCTGCCTGATCATCTAAGCGGCTTTGATTTACTGCCTCGTCGGGGTAGGCGACCGGCTTGCCGCCGCGTATTTCTGCGACCGTGAACGGGACATCGTAGCCCCACCTTGGAAAGTTGACAAAGATGCGCCCTTTCTGCGATACCGTAACGCCGGTTGGCATTGCGCCATCAAAGTAAGCGACAGGCTCCAACGCGCCAAATGATTCATCTGTTGGCAGCTCTTGTTTAGAAATGATGCCCGCCGGCCTCTCGACTTGATGATTGGTCGTCGTCGCAGATTGTCCTCCCGTCCCAAAATTTTCGGACATAGATCCGGTTATTCAAGACTAGACGCTAAAAGTGTATATCTTGAGACAGCACGATAGAGGAGATATGTATATCATGTGTTGAGACGTGGAGAGCGGCCCGTTTGTGTCCTGCGGTGGCCACACCCGTGGTGCTTTGCAGGAGGAATAGAGACTCATTCTTGAAGAAGAGGCACGAATTGCCTCGATTAATAGCGCCTTGCATGATGGAGGTAAGGTCTTATTGCATCACTTGAAGAAATAGTCAGGATGTTTCCAATGACTTTGGGCAATCGCGCCTCTTTTTCATAAAAACAAGGAATATTTTGCCGCATTACAAATCATGGTTCGACAAGCCATTTCTGACAAAGAACGGCTTTCTTGGCAAAGCCTGAAATGCTGGTGAGCTTGATCACTTGTGTTCGTTAAAAACATCAAGAGATATCTTTAGTCAAATGTTGCAAGACTGAAGAAGATTCACTGACCTTGGAGGTGGCCGAGACGGCAGAGTGCTTCTGCGTACTGAAAAACATTAGAGCAAAGGCGACTATTTCATGGAAAGGAAATGCGATCAAACCTGCGCCGCCGATACAGATCTCACTAATTACAGACTTATTGCAGCGCTGCAAAAATAATTGACTCACGTAAGAGAATATAATATGGGCATGACCGCCGAGGCAAATAAACCTGTGGCAGCGGTAGTAAAAACAATCAATCCTTCCAACGGAGAAGTTCTTGCTGAATATGAGCGCATGAGCAAAGAAACAATATCTAAAATTACCAAGAAATCTAAAGACGCATTTTTGGAATGGAGAAAAGATGTACACAAGAGAAGTGAAGTACTGCACCAATTTGCCGCAGACTTTCGTAAAAACAAAGAAAAACTTGCAAGAACCGCGACAGGGGAAATGGGCAAGCCGATAAAAGAATCACGATCTGAAGTCGAGAAATGTGCATGGGTAATGGATTTTTACGGCTATAATGGAGGGATTTTTATAAATCCCGAGTCTGTCAACACCGACGCCAACAAGAGCGCCATAAAGTTTGAACCTCTTGGCGTGATAGGCAGCATCATGCCATTTAACTTTCCATATTGGCAAGCATTAAGGTTCGCATCTGCTTGTCTTATGGCTGGAAATACTGTTGTCCTAAAGCCTGCAAGCGCGACACTTCAATGCGGTATTGAAATAGAGAAAACCTTTCAAAGAATCGGCGCGCCAGAAGGCGTCTTTCAAACGCTAACTGGAGACTCTGGTGTAGCTGAAGAACTAATTGATTCAGACGTTAACGGGGTGACATTTACCGGCAGTGTAGAGGTTGGCGCCAAGGTGGGTCAGAGGGCCGTGTCACAGCTAAAAAAATCTGTGCTAGAGTTAGGTGGAAGTGATCCTTTCATAGTTTGCGAAGATGCTGACATTGAAAAAGCATCCACCGGTGCGGTTAAAGGACGGTTCATAAATTGTGGGCAAAGCTGCATTGCAACAAAGCGATTCTTTGTGACAAGGAAGGTCGCCGATGAGTTTGTTGAAAAATTTGTCCAAAAGACAGAGAAGCTCAAGGTGGGAGATCCTCTATCCGATGGGACTGACATAGGTCCATTGGCAAGCAGTAAAGGGCTTCAAAATATCGACGGCGTGATTAAGGAGGCAGTAAGGGACGGCGCCGAAGTTCTTACAGGCGGAGAGCAAATAGGTGAAAAGGGTTACTTTTATCGGCCAACTCTGCTCAAGAATGTGACTTCTAGTATGCGAGTGTCCCGCGAGGAAACATTTGGCCCCGTTGCTCCCATAACAATCGTTGAGGATGAAATGGAGGCGGTAAGACTTGCAAATGATTCAGAATTTGGGCTTGGAGCCAGCATTTGGACCCAAGATCTCGCCAAGGCAGAAAGACTATCAAATCTTGTTGAAGCAGGAATGGTAACTGTTAACAATGTAGTAGTTTCTGATCCTAGGGTACCATTTGGCGGAATTAAGAAAAGCGGTTTTGGCAGAGAATTGTCCAGGTATGGGATGCTAGAATTTGTCAATGTCAAGTCCGTAAGGTTCTACGATCAGCTCTTAGTTAACCATCATGTGGAATAAGAGCGATAATGACACATGACTGAATCTGTGGATAATGTCCTAATGCTTTAAGGAGAGGGCTTTGTCATTTAAACTCCGTTACCACATCTGGAAGACTACATACGTCATCTCCCAAGAAAAAATCTGCATATCTGCGACCCTTTGACATGTTCGTACAAGGGAAAAAGAGGATGCTAGATAGTCTGCCTGATCTCGGCTATTGACGATTTTTATTACTATTCATCGTACAGGCGATTGTGTTCTCAATTAATCATGGAGCACAAGGTGGAACACTTTACTACCTCTAACTCGTTATAGTCTCTGAAGCCGCTTTAAAGAACTATTATTATGGCGGGCCCGTCGGGATTGCATCATGCGAGTTGGCATGATTTTGGGTAGAACCCCTTGACGGACTGGCAAGAAATAGTTTCTTGTCTGGCTCCACAGTGCATCGTATTCTTTTTCGGCATTGTGGAACATCATTATTTGAAAACTGGCGGAATGATATAAGGTTATAGAATAATTATTCTTTTTTAATGGAGAGTAGACACGTTCCAATGGGTGGACATGGTGGACAAGTTAGAACTAAAGAATGACTCAGCTCACGCAAATTATTCGGAGTATCACAACAAAATGGACGTATAAGCTATCGTGAACGTCTTTGTCAGCGTGTACAGTCGAATAACTTAGTTTTATACACTGTTGAATATGCGGGTGATTTTCCTCCCGCGTTGAATCAGGGTCATGGCTTGTTGAATTAGGGAGATAAAGTTAAAGCTAGAAAAGTTTTCTGCATAAAAAGATAATAACCTGATCCTTTTTTCTACGAGACGGAACGGCGGTATAGTGAATAGTGCTTCCTAAGACAGTCCAGGAATTTTACCCCTTTGCAGTTCATACGATATATGCCGTTATAATTACACTTAGCTTTGAAGTTGCTAGTCATCTACTTATTCCCATTGAAAACGTCTTTTCCTCATGGGATAACATTCTAAGAAGTGCAGGGCTGATGCTGGCGTACATCATCATAATTTCTGGATGGATTGGATATACCAAGTCCATTAGTAAACGTCCTCACAGTGAAAATCATCTAGGTAACGCGCGATTTGTAATGGATTTGGTTATTCTCTTTCTTGTATTCTATCTGATGAGTTTTGCAAACGAGGAGGATGTACCTGGTGTGATAACTGACAAATTACCCGCGAACGTGATTATGAAAATTAACAGCATAGTCACGATACAGGAGTTCGTTTACTTCTTTGCCAGTTTCAGATACGCGCTCGCTACTACTTATTTCGCACTGAAAGATGCTCAAAAGATTGCACCGCCGCCCTATATTGTTGGAAGTTATCTATATGATATAGTAGCAGCATGGAATCTAACGCATCATCGCGAGCCGTTGACCCTTGGATATATGATGGCAGCAACAGAACAAATTGCAAATAATGCAGCAGATGTTCACGCTGATGCCGCGTGTTATAGATAGACGGCAGTCCTAAGCCTTCTTTGACCTGCCCTGACCTCGAGTCTTGCGTGCTTTAGTTCTCTCATATGTCGCAAAGAGCTCAGGAGCATATTTCTTTGCAAATCTCACATATTCATCCAGCGCCTGCACTCTCGTACAGGAGAGGTTGCCCTTTTTGTCTAAAGAGATCGCTATAGGAACCTGCGCCCGCGTATCGTACATTACCACCCGTCCCGGGCCTTTGCTGACGAGCATGAGGCGGGGCAGGTTGTGCCTATTTATGTACAGTTTTACAAGCAGGTCAAGATAATCGGAAATCAGCGGGTTTCCATAGACTTCTCCTATCTCCTTCTGAAAAGCTTGAAACTCTGCCTTTAGCGTGTCCACCGTTGACGCCAGCAGGTTGATTGTCTTGTACCCGTAGTTTGTAAGGTAGGACTGCGCCTCCTTCTTCTCCGCCAATTGGCCGGGAGTGCTCTACCCCAATATTTCAAACTTGTGACAAGTGAGCCGTACACATCCTACATATAGAAATCTTCTACAAAAAATGCAAATACTAATTCACCAAAGTAGAGAATTTGCGCTTATTGTACTGGGGTAGAGCATAAACTGCATAAACAAACAAACAATATTGTAATTTACGCAAAGTATTAAAGCACTTGGCTTATTATTATTAGTAATGGCACAAACGACCGTAACTCGAAATCAAGGCGTGCTATTGCATTGCGGCCACTGTGGAAAAAAGTGGGTTTATTCCGGCGGCAATAGTGAATACGCCACCTGTCCCGACTGCCGTCGCCTCGTAAAAATACAAAAAAACTTGAAGGGCACTAAGCTACCAACTGAGGCCCTTCAAGTTCACTCTCCTACTGAGGTAGAGCGCTATGATAGATAACGAAAAAGACGTTGTTAAATCTTCCCCTGTAATATGGCGGGCTTTCAGGGACTACGAGAGCGTGCTATCGGATGATTTCGCAAACGCATATCCTGAATTGGCAAGCAAGATTCAAGACGCTAAAGGCGCGTTTCAAACTGGCAGGACGATGACTGACGGCCCTTACATCTACTGGTATAGAATCGTGTATGCAAAAGACGGCCGCATTTTGACTTTCGTAAATCGTAAGCAAAAAGCAGACAGAAAGCAGGATTTCAAAAATGAAACCCTGACCTGCTTGCACGCAATAGTCAAAAACACGACACTACAGACAGAGCTCCTTAAGCGCATTGATGAAAAACTTGCACCGGTCCGCGACCACTATGAAAGAGGATGATCATCGTGGCAACACTTGAAGTAACAATTCACCGAGAGGGCAATATTGTTTGCATCGATGGCACAAAAGCAAGTGTCACGTTCAAGCCGCGCGACAAGGATAAGACATTCAAGGCGCTGATAGAAAAATGCGCCCTACTTGACAAGGGTTTTGAAGATAAAACTGAGCTTGAATATCTGAAAAACAGTATCGAGATACAACTGACGCAAATCTATCAAGATTACGAACGAGAACGAGCAAGAAAAGAAAAGCCCAAGAAAAAGGATCTGGTTGTAACTCGTGAGATAAAGAAGCTTGATATTTCATTTGAGGATTGGCAAAAACAACTCTTTGAAAAATACAACAAGGTCAAAGAAAAGGCGGATGCCCTATCTCCCCATATCTGGCCGGGCCTTGACTTTGCGCTATCTGTCAAGATGATCCTGCACATCAAAAACTGCACATTGCCATTTTTTGGTGTCATACTTGGTAGGCCTAGCTCATGGAAGACGTTCATCATCGAACTTTTCAGGGATGCAGCATTTACAAAGTACAGCGACGCATTCACACCGAAGGCTTTCGTCTCTCATTATTCTGGGTTCACAGAAGAGGAGCTGAAGGAGATCGACTTGCTACCAAAAATCAAAGATAGCACATTCTTGACGCCAGAACTTTCACCAATATTTACCAAAAGAGAAGAGGAATTAACGGAGCTATTCGGCATAATCACGCGCATACTTGACGGTCATGGTTATACGAGCGACAGCGGCGCACAAGGGTCAAGAGGCTACCACGGCGAGTACATGTTTACGTGGATAGGTGCAGGCGTCGAGGTTCCGAGACGGGTGCACAAGCTGCTTGGCACACTTGGGCCGAAACTGTACTTTTTCAGACTCAAAGCAGACGATAAGAGTGAAGAGGATTACGTCAAGGCACTAATCCTTGATGATTATCCAGTTAAACGTAATGCCCTTGTGGATGCAATGTCAGACTATCTTTCATTTTTTGAGAGAGGTCCGGCAATGGAACTTGTTGCAGGTGTGCCAAAAATGAAGATGGAAAATGCAGGACAGGATGATCTAAAACTGATAGTGCGACTTGCCAAACTGTTAGGGCGGCTGCGTGGCGTCATTCCGACATGGGAAACTTCAGGCACTGAAGGCGCAAACTACGCTTATTCATTGCCGACTATCGAAGAGCCAAGTAGAGCCATCACCTTATTGTACAACCTATCAAAGGGCCATGCGCTTGCACAAGGCCGGACATGCATCAACCTTTCAGATATTGCTTCCCTGATCAATGTTGTGCTATCGACTGCACCGGTTGAAAGAGTCGCAATTTTTGACCTGCTACTGGCCCATGATGGAGTACTAACAACTACTGACATAACAGAGGGATTGAACACAACAAATCCGACAGCAAGACGGACCATGACTGAGCTCAAGGCGCTAGGCTTAGTCCATGAGGAGCAGGACGGTTCAAATCATGAGTGGAAGATAACACTGAAAGAAGAGTTCGCATGGTTCAAGTCTGATCAATTTATTGCCTTAAGAGGGGGCCATTTTTCTTTCAGCGACAGCGACAATGAAAGAAATAAGCCTATACATGGATCACAATTTTCTTTCAGTGACGGTTCTGAAAGTATGGCTGAAAGAAATTTGGCCTACATGGAAGGGCAATTTATCTGCCCTCTTTGCAACTATGACTGTAAGACATATGACGAACTAGAGCGTCACGCGGTGCAAAAACATCCCGGCAAGGCAGTCATAGCTGAATGGTCAATGAAACACAAGCAGGTCGAACTTGGCGGAGGGCTTGGAAAGCCTGTTGGCGAGACGGCAGCGAAGGAGGGCGGCAACAAAGTTTGAGGGTCGATTATCGCCTTCATAATTTTTGCAAGACGTGCGAGCTGCTATGTGCAAAGTCTGTCTTGTACTGTCCTGTCTGCAGAAGACGGGTAAGGACCCGGCCGCGCGTGGGGTTGACGCTCAAAATCATGGCAATATGAGGTCGTCACCTCTACTATAGCAGTGGGCGACAAGCTTTTAACATACTTTCTATAAGATTCATACATATATGCGCCTCTTCGGAGGAGAAAAGAAAAAGTTTGAATTGGGAAACGGCACAGTTGTTGAAAAATTCGACCCCGAGAAGCAATGCGCGTGGTGCGGTCGGCGACTGAATAAAGATTATCGGTATAGTGAAGGCAGGGAATTTGATGGTACCATAGAAGAGCTCGTGAAGAATTACAAAATAAATGATTATGATATAGTCACGATCGGTGGTCGTAAAATTATCGGAATCATGCAAAATTACCACGGACGCTGCGCGAACGTCATGCGTGGAAAAATAGTTGCGCCAATAGACGATTACTAAGAATCGTCTCTAGCCCGCGCTTTTAGTAAAACCACCGGCCGATTAGATCATCGCTCTTTTTACTCTTTTTTCCGCTGCTCCGGCGTGCAGTGAAATCGAAATTGATGAGATAACCTGCAGCCGGGTTGCTACTGAAAAGATGATCACTATGTGCAGGTTCATCAGAGCGCCACACACTTTCGTACGAGACATCGGACTCAAAGCGCCTGCCGGTCGGTCGGCCTTGCCAGTCAAGTCGAAAAGCAGGAGGGCTAAAGGCCGCAGCGTAATTTGCAATATTTTGCTGTACATAATAATCATCGACACTCTGAGTTTCAGCATCCTGATAACTGTGCCTTGCCCTTCTTCCTTTTCTTGATCTCCTGCCGCCTCTGCCTCTTCCTCCACCTCCGCCGCGGCCGGCATAATAATCGCCGGCCTCTTGAAGCTCTTCTCTGATAGTGCTAGCTACCTCGACTGCGGCCTCTTTTGCGCGTTCGACTCGTTCAGATGGCTGATAAGTCGCGGCCTTTTGAATTGCTCCTCGTACGCGCTCGCCGGCTATGCGAACGCGCTCTCCTGCTTCATCTAGTTTTTCACGGGTCAGACTGCCTTTGATTTTATCGACCGGTATGTGTGGAAAGCGCTCTTTGAACATCTTGCTTCGTCGTTTTTCATCGCCTTCGCGTTCTCTTCTGATAAATTCATCCTTGTCCACCTATCGCCGCCTCCTACTCCTGCTTTTCTTGCTACCGGGCAGAAATTCTCTTAGATAATCTCCATAATCGTCCATTCTATAGCCGGGCAGCCGCTTTGCTTGTTTCGTACCGAACACCGCGACGAGTGGGTCTGGTACTGCAAATAGCCTCTCAAAGTAATTGCTTTGCTCTCTTCTTGACGCCCTCGCATACTTGCCTGTTGTCTCAGGCAAAAAGAACGGGGGAAAGTCAGGCGGCCGCCTCTCAGGTGGTACTCGAGGCAGGCCGTGAAAGTCAAAGCGAGTAGCAAGCTGTTGTTGAAGCTTGAAAAGTTCCGCCGGCGTCTGCACTGGTATTTGCGTCTGTTGAGAGCGGATGAGACTGCCAGTATCGCGACTTTCACCAAAATTTGTGATTTGCTTCAAAAATCGCTGGCTATTCTCTACCGGTGTCTGCAACTGCTGCAAACCCCGCTTTTCGATCGCCGTCTCGCGTATATTTTTGCGAAGTGCTCTATCGAGGTCGCTTTCCCCTTCAAGTTTCAAGTTGCCAAGCAGTTGTTGAGTTGCGATCTGCTTTTCAGTGCCCTTTGAGTTTTGCATCTTCGCTAGCGCATTAATCATATTTTCAGATGCTTTACGCGCTTGTTCTACTGCTTGACCGGGCTTGTTGTCTACAAATTTTGCAAGGTTCATCTGAACGCGATTAGTGAAAATCTCACCCATGGAGGGCGGGCCCCGGCCTGAAGAAGAAGGCGCTGGAAAAGCGACCACCTGCGCGAGATCTGTGATTGTCTCTTGCTGCTGCGGACCTGTTTCAGCAGCGGCGGCAGCATAGCCAAAACCGCCAGCTGCACTAGACGCTGCCAAAGCAGCAGCGGCTGACGCTCCTAGCGCATTACTTAGCGATTTTTCAGCCGCTTTGCTTGCTTCTTCTTGCAAGCTCGCGTCGAAGGTGAAAGCATCAGCACGTTCTAGCGGGGTCAGAGACGTTTTGCCGATCTTCGTTACCTCCGCGGCCGGTGTAAAGTCGAATGGCCTCATAGTTTTATTTGCGCTCGTACCTGGAAGGTCCTTTAGCGCTTCTTCTGCTCCTCGTACTTGCGACGCACGCTTTGCAAGTGCACTAGCAGCCGCTTTCACCTCTTTGAGGTCGAAAGTGACCCGGCTCCATAACGGAACATCGCTTGATACCGGGATCAACGGGCTTGCTCGCACTGTGCGCTGTGGCAGCTGCTCTGCAAGATCAAGGCCAAACTCGCCAAGCTTGGGTGTTTTGCCCGTGATAGAGACCGCCGCTTTTTGAAGTGAAATGTCTGCTGCTTCAGTTGCTACTCTCGCGTCCGTACCCAGAATCTTGCCAGCGACAGCGCCGGTAAAGCCTCTACCATAATAGTCCTTAATGTCCTTCGCGGCCAGCTCTCCAGGTTGCAAAGTACGCGGAGCAGGCGGACCTTGCCCGACTTTGGGCTGTTCAAATCCACGCAAAGCGATCTTCTGCTCTTCTGAAAGTGGAGCAGTAGCTATTCTAACCTCTCCAGCGCGAGGCAATATTCTTCCAATTGTAGGCGCTGTTACATCAGCACCGGCCCTTATCGCAAAGGCCTCTGGCATTGTTGGCACCTTCAGCTGAACCTTGCCCGCAGCTAGGGTTGCAGCCTCGCCTGTTATTTCCATCTTCGGATAGATGACGCGTCCCGACTCCCAGAGTGGCCGCCAAAACGTGCCAAATGGGCCTCTTGTGAGAGGAGTTTCTGCTTTTCCTAGCGCTTGTACGGTAGTTTCTTGGTATCCTACTCGTTTTGCAGCCATCGCGGCTATTTCCTCAGCTTTGCTAACAGTAGTGCCAACTTGTGCAACTCTCGCGCCTTTTGTCACAAGGCCGGGACCTATGAAGCTCAGAGCTTCAAGGGCAAGATTGCCCGCAGCGTACGGGATGTTCTTTATGATGTTCTCGCCGATTTTTTGAAGATCTGCAGCCTTTACGTCTGTTTTTCCTGTCGTTGCAAGCTGATAGGCGCTTTGAATAGCCAAGCTACTAAGATCTGTACCGACTCCCGACTTTAGCTCCGGCGGTTTAGGGATGTTTCTAGAAATTTCGTTTCCTTCTAGGTCGAGTGTACGGCGTGGTATCTGACGAGGCGCGAGTAATGCGGCCACGCCCTGCGCGCCATACGCCAAGTTCGCCACTAGATTTTCTGCCTCCACCTTAGTTCCCTTGGCCGCATCGATTACCGGCCCAAAAAAGCCGGGCGTCGGTGCCGGAGCATCTTTTACGAGCGGTTCTTTGCCTTCTGCACTGTGCGGCCTGTACTGACCGACAATCTGCATAGAGCCATAAAATCCCGCAGCATTGCGCATTTCCAGAGCAAACGGGTTCGTGGGTCTCATTCCTGCGCGCTGAGCAGTATATGCAGCCGACCAGTCGGCATTTTGCACTTGGTTCGCCCATCGCTCGTTCGCGGCCTGTTGCTGCGCGTAAGAATGAAAAGGATCCACCGGCTGGCCTGTCGCGGGGTCGATGTAATATCTCTGAAAATTGCGCGCATTGTGTCCGGCAAACTTCTCTCTTGCCTCTTGTACAGTGAGCGTCCCGAATGTTTTTAGTTCATTTGGTGGATTCCGGCCAGATTTAACCACGTCGTAGGCCCAGCGCTGATAATCACCCTGATCCTGTTGTATTGGTATGCCGGATTCGTACTTGCCTCCGGGTTTTACCATGGCTAGCGCCTGCTCATTGATTTTATCAGCGGTCAAAGTGACGGGTTTTCCGGTTGCGAGAGCTTGCTCCTGTGCGGCCCTGTTCGCAGCCTGAAAGCCTCCGTAAAGTAAAGTCTGCATTGCTCCAACCGGCAGCGTCAGACTTTCACTGTAACCGTAAAAGCGCTTTGTTTCTGCCTCTGTAGGCTGATAAACCGCGTACTGCTGCCCGTCTTTCTCTTCAAGTTTGACAATGCCCTTTGCGTCAAAGCCAATATCGCTTTGAGCGCCAATTGTGACGTTTTTCACCTTGCCGGATTCATCATATTCAAAACGGGCATTTTTGAAAGGATCAAAGCCCATCGGTCCCGGTGAAGTGCGCGAGTACGGTCCTATGTATTCGGGTGGATGCTGGACAGTTATCGTCGTCTGTTGTGCCATCCGTCTTTGTTCGGCTGCAACCTGCGATTGTTCAATCTGTTGACGGTAGTAATCAACCATTCCCGGCTTCGATCCTTGTGACCTGTTTTGCGCCGCTCCTGCTGCGGCTTGTCGTGCGGCCTGCTCCTGTTCTTGTCTGACCTGTAATTCGTTTCCGACATCGATTATAGTCTTACTTGCACGGCTACCACCAGAACCACCGCCACCTGCGCCCCTGTCTATGCGCCCTATGGGCGATGGTGTAGAGCCGGTAGGAGGAGAAGCCGGTGCTCCTGTCGGAGAATAACCAAAAGAGACGTTGCCTGACGCGTCCCTGCTTGAGGTGATCTGTTGCTGCTGGCCTGTCTGTATCGCTTGCTGTTGCGCTGCAAGGTTTGCTTGCTGAAAGGCTGCATAACGTTCAGCTAGGGTTGACATACTTCACTTGTCATAAGTGGACGTACGATATAGACTTGATGCCAGACATTAATCTGCGGGAATGAATCCCGCATCAAAAACTGAATATGACCTTTGGGCGGGTTAGCAGCTGCTTCTTTTCCATGCTGAGACCTTGCTTCTCTGCGTGGTTTAGCACTTCTTCAGGGATGTCGCGTACGAGTTGCAGGTATTCGCGCTGGCGCTTGGCTGAAAGGCCGACCTGTTTTGAGATGGAGAGAAAGTCCTTTTGAGGACGAGTCGTCCTCGAATTGTCAGACTCCGCATTATTAATTATGTGGAGATTCTGAATAGCCGTATTGACATCATAGCCGTGGGCAGCGTACAGCTCTTTCAGCCCGTGCGCCGTCTCTCTGTCAGTCAGGTCCTTCCTTTGCAGGTTCTCGATTATGGCCCATGCAAGCACCTGCCTGTCATCCGCGTTCGCCTTGACTATTGCTGGCACGTCTTTTAGTCCTGCAACACAACTAGCGCGGAACCTGCGCCCTCCTGCGATGACTTCGTACTTGCGCCTGCTTGCATTGATTATTCTTACTAAAATATAAAATATCTATTCTTATAATAAGGGGCAAAAAACTGTGCTCAAAGATGCGCATTTTCTTAATTTTCTCTAAAGTCGATGTATTTGGACGGTTGAAAATCTTGCAAGTCTACCCGCAGCCCTTTTACAGATTATTTATCGTCTAGCCAGCTAACGAGCAAGTCCTATGACGTTTACAAGAGAGCTCATCAATCGCTATTGATACACACGAGAATTTCCCACACAAGTCTTGGACGGGCGTTTATAGAAGGCCGAGGGTACCCCCGAGGGTACCCTCTAGACGTACATGCCCTGTACAACCAGTCTCTTTGCCATTGAGTAATCGTAGAAAAAATAATGCATAAAAAAGAAGAGGAATCTAGTCTTTTCAAACTAGGGACTTGGCTATCTTCTCCAGCTCATCTGAAGGCATGTATGCTTCTAGCAGGTACTTTTGGTTCCCATCATAGAATACTATGATAGACGTAAGACCAAAACTTCCAGTCTGCACCGTCGTGCCATTTTCGTAGGTCAGGAAGCCTTTTCCACAATCTTGGCATTGTTCTCTCACCGCAGCGACATTTCCATTGATTTCAGTTATTCGAGTCTTTAGGTCTGGATTGACGCCTTGGAAGCTAGCTTCGATCTCGGCTTTTCTATCTGGTATATCCGGCTCAGCATGTTTGGTAGCTACGAGGACAGCGCCACTTTCTATCAGGCCATTCCTATTTAGTTGAGATTTCTCAAGCGGTCTGCCACCTCCGTAGAACATGAGCACTACATCCGGACTACCATCTCCGCATACGAACTTGTATTCTGCTGGAAGGTATGTCGGCTCCTTAACCTGTATCTTTCCTTCGGTCTTGGCTAATGCTTCTTCTCTTGTCTGACAGAATTGCTCTGCGCTGACTGTCTGAAAGTCGCTGCCTACTGCTTTGGAACCTGTACCATTTGGCTGCAAAGCCAAATTGTTGCTTGCGTAAATTGCACCTATAGCTACAACACATGCTATGAGCGCAGCCATTACGATTGTTGTTGTTTTCTTTTGCATTTTTTCTCTCTCACCATTCTTATTACTCTAAGGAAGGATGGGCTTGGCGCTTGTGAATTGGCGTGCATCAAGATCACAAGCCGTGCCAGACCCCGGAGGCGAAACATTCCAATTATTCCTGTCAGTTACGAGGTTGGTAACAAATGGAGAATCGTCCCAGCAGTATTCTGAAGCAGACGAAGAACTCCAGTTGGCTGCTCCACCACCTGTAGCAGGATAGTACTGTAGCCCTGCATACTCTGTACCAGACAGGAATGTATTGCTGCCACTATTGGAAATTGACCAGACCTCTCCTAGACCACTATCAAAGCTACTGATGCATCTATTTTCAGAGTATGATGTTCCGAGTGTTATGCTCCAATTTCGGCAATTGTTTATCGAATCAAATGTGCCCCTAAGCGTAAGTGCTGAAAATGCGCTTCCGCCTTCTTCTCCGGCAAAGCCTAGACCCGTAGTACCGTGAAATACATCGTAGTAGTATGATGCCATGCTGTTGTGTATATTGTTGCTGTTATCTTTGTAGTGCAGCCAGCCTGCTCCAACAACGCCATTTCCGAAGCTGTCCCACGTTAGGATAAACTCGCCAGTAAAAGCTTTGGCCCAAGATACATTGGCTTGGTCAGTCAGTGTGGATGTCGCCTTTGCTACAGTTCCTTTGTTTCCCCACGTTAGTACACCATGCATTTGCCTATCTGACCTCTTGTTTGGATTTGTAGTGGCAAATGCAGATTGCATCTGAACTGCCAATAGCATTATAGCTATTAGCACGAACAAAGTTATCAATTTATAGTTCAGAGACATAGTAGTACCCTATTAAGGGATATTATACATAAGTTTTATGTAAGACAGTTACTATAGAGAGCTTTTGGCGATAACTTGGTCAAGAGTGTTTGACATTGCAGATTGAGATCTCGCGATTCCTGCATAGTACTGCTTGAAAATGAAGTTATCCCACTGTCGCTCCCTTCCATTTCATGATATATTCTCTCTGAAAGAAATGTGGCCTCCACGCAAGGCCAAGATGACCAGCAACAGCGTTAACTGTCGGGCGCAAAGTCCCAGTTACAGTGCGGGCACTTGATCATCTTCTTCGGCTTCTCTGCCTGTCTTAGAACAGGAGGTCCAAACAAGGAATTGATGTCAAGTTCGTACAGATGTGAAGGTGCGTCCAGTGCCTCTTTCACTTTAGCAAAGTATTCCATCACTGTCTCTTCCTTCATTGTATATCAAGCACTCCACCATATTCGACGTATGCCATCAACAGCTTCTGTATTGGAGGCCTGCGATACCGACCCTGAACACCTGAAAAGTGACCCATAAGTGCCTCCTTCAATCCGTGAGGCATGTGCGTACTTTCCAGCGTTGAGGAGAAGTACTTTCTAAAAGAATGACAAGGCGCTATGTCGTACCGTCTCTTGCTTATCTTCTCCCTTGCAATACCTGCCTTCTTGATCAGCCTGACTATTGCGCTTTCAATCGCTTTTTTGGTGATGTGCTCTCCTGTTTCATTGCCGGGAAAGATATAATCTTCATCAGAGAGCTCCCTGCCTATCTCTTCCTTCAAAGACTGCAGCCAAGCCCGTACTGCTGCAAGGCAATTCTTTGAAGCGAACGCGTCATACTCTGTATTAGTCCCCGCGTAGATCTTGATGTACAATAAATCAAACTTCAGAACAGGTCGGAGATGCTTGTACTTCAGCTCGCAAAGCGCCTCAACCCTCATTCCGGTGGTTGCAAGGAGGAGGATTGTTGCCCTGAGCTTTAGATCTGCATGTTTCAAAAGGAGGGCAATCTCTGCTTTTGTGTATGCGCGGTCGAGTCCTACGCTGTCAGGATTCTTTGAAACAATCTGGCTCTTTATGTAGTCCCAATCAAGGCGGGCGCGCTGGCTGACATAGAACTTTTGCAAGCCGGCCCTGATGACGTTCTTATAGGAGGGAGAAAGCCCGTCATCTTCTAGTTTTTGAAAATAGGCAATAATAGAATCTTCAATGACTTTTGGCTCTCCTTGCAGGAGATCCGCCCAGCTGTCAACATTCCGATATTCGATAAAACCTTCGACTGCACCTGTATAATTGCGCCAAGTATCTTCTGTCTTGCAAAGACGCTCCAGCAACTGAGCGACAGAGACGCTTTCAGCAAGGGCCTGAGCCATCCGTGGTCAAAGCTGCGAAAGACTAGGATATAGAGATGATGCCACTTATGACAAGTGACGGCACCTATAGACATAGAACTAAGTTCCGGAAGGGTTTTGGGCTTTAGATCTAATCAGGAAATATAAAACTGAACCCATGCTTATTGCAACGAGCAGCCACGCCACGTTAGTCGCTCCTGCCGTTGCAGGCGTGGCAAAAGTTGCAGTTCCGACAAAAAATGAAGCGATGAACAGCCCAACAAATGATGTCAGCATGGGGTTGTGCGTGCGTAGGAAAATTATCATTAGAATGATTCCCCATGCTATCATTACAAAGAAACCACCGAAGATAACCTCCAGTGGATATGTGAAGAAGTTAAACAAGCCGCCGAATGTCGAGGGGTCACAGGTGGCTAGTTCCAAGCATGATGCCATGATTAGGCCACCTCGTCAGGCGCGCGCCTGCTTGCACTCATTATAGCGAATAAGACTACTACTCCCACCAGCGCGACCGGGATGTAAAAATAAATGTTGTATAGGTTATCCCGAATCTGCAAACACTGAGAGGAGCAGTGGGTCCATAGGGAGGGGTTCTCCTTGAGAGAATACATGACAGGTGTCAGAGTGAACGATGCGACGCCAATAGCCAGAAGGGCCAGAATCGTTTTAACGATTATGATAACTGCCATACGAGATTCCCTGTCGCCCCTAATTCATGACAAGTCAGTACTATGATATAGAGATGATGGCACTTATGACAAGTAGACTCAAATATTATATACAGCGCCCCGCTTATCTCGTTCGAGTTGATGCAAGCAGAAGAACGGCATCAAAGTCAGCTGTTGTACGTCTATGTAGATTCTATCCAGCCGCCTTCTTTCGAGCTTCGCAGTGATATCGAGCAGGCTAACGACCCTGCTTTTCAAGAACTTTGCAATTCTGTACGAGAAACAGGAGTAATCGAGCCCCTCATCGTAAAACCTGTTGAAAATGGCAGATTTGAACTCATTGCCGGCGGCAGAAGGCTCAGGGCGGCTATGCTTGCCGGCCTGAAGGAGGTCCCGGTTATCGTCAAGCCTGCCCTAAGCGACATTGACGCCAAGGTCCTTGCAATTGCAGAGAACTTGCACCGCAAAGACCTTAGTCCAATCGAAAAAAGCCGGGCCCTGATTGCTCTATACGAATCGGCTGGCTATTCTGCAGAGTTATCTTTGAAATATCTCATGAGGCTAGATGAAGATCATTATCGCGGCGAGGCGAAAAGGGCAGATGCGATAGTTGTACCGGAGCACTTTAAAGAAATCGAAAAAAAGTTGGGTCTGGCTGCTAACCGGCAATGGCAACTACTCAAGTTTGCAGTACTTGACGACGACGTATTGAATTATGCCAAACAAAAGGGCTTGAATGGAAACAAAATACTGATGCTCACGGCAAAGGGCATAGTCGAAAAGGGTTCTGACGCGCACAAGCGCATCATCGATCACATTTGCAATCTGAGGGAGTATGAAGCACGCGAATACATACATAGATGCCTTATCTCAACAGGCCGGCCTAAAAAACAAGAAGAATCGAATCCACAACCTTTCGAGCAACAAAGCGCTCCAAGTGCAGAGAAGCAGAAGGAAGAAGAAGAGGAAGTTGTAAACACGTCACGTTCTGAGCGGCGGTATGCAAGACTTGCTCACTGCGACAACGACGACAAGGATTCAAGCAGGCCAGCAAGTGAGCTTGCATATCTTAGTGTGTATGATTTGTGCCTGCCGGCAGAGTTCTTGTCGCTGCTTAAGCGGCGCGCTACCATCGCAGGCAAGTTCGACTTGGGACAATATCTGACGTACGTTCTATTGTATAAATTACAACGCAGTAATGGAAGCAGAAGACTCTCACTTCCACCTGCCGAAAGGGCGTGGTTCATGTCAAAAAACAAGGGCTGTGCGACCGTCAGGACAGAAAAAGAGAAAATGAGAGAAGGGGAAAGCTAGTCTACCTTCTTGTCTTTTTCACCCGTTGTTGTCGATTGACAAGGTGTTAGCAGCGGGAACTTGCCAATGAGCAGGTCGCGACCTTTGACAGGTGCAACATATTCAGCCCACATCTGCAAGAATGTGGCGACGGCCTCTTGCTTGCTGTTTGTCAATGCTACTTCAAGCTGCGCCACCCTTTCTTTCAGGTTGTTTTCTTCGGCCATTTGCTCTTCAAGCGCCTTTTTAGTCAGAGCGTATCCACACTTCTGGCATTGCCTGAACTCCAGCGCATTTACAGTCTCGCACCGTGGACATACGCGATTTAGGGGAGCAGGTTCGGCTTCTTGAGTAATTATGCCGTCGTGTGCAAGAATTGTTTTCTCCACCTCTTCACTCAACGTCATTGCCATGTACCGGCCTGCCTGCTTGCTATCCGGAACCCATCTGACCTTCTGAGTCAGAGCGTAAGAAGGCAAGTACGTAGCGTCATGACGTATTGCGGAATGACGGAAACAGTAAGGATTCCACCTTTTCGTTTTCAAGAGAAGTTCAAGCTTTTGAGCTTCTTTTTCATCCTTGATTTTGCCTGATGCAAGCATGGCCTTGATGCTCTTTCTCAAGTTGTTCGTGATTTTCCACAGATAGTCAGGGTCAAGAGGATCTCCGAGCGTTTCTCCACCCTTCATATTGCAAAGGAGTGGAGCGTTAGGGTCGTCCTTGAACGGATGCTCATTCTTCCATGCAAGCAGGTATGGGAAAGACATTCTCAAAAGGACCGGCCCTCCTCCAGTCTTGGTATTGCTTGGAATCTCTGCGCGTGCATAGTTGTCAAAGTATTGAACGTGTTTGTTCATCATTTTACAAAGTTCGTGGTTTCTGCCGTCCATATCCCATAGCATGGCAATTGCCGCCTTGTTGCGTACTAGAGGTTCGTATGGTAGAATTGCCAGTACTTCTTCTCTCTTCCAAGTCTCGCTTATGGCATAGGTGCTTTTGCGCTTTGTACGCATTTTCTTTATTTTGCAGAAGTCTGGAGTTTTCCAGTCTTCAATTGGGACTTCATCGGGCCCCTTGCCGGGAATCCTGACGTTATGAAGCCAGCGGAAGAAGTGCTTTAACCTGTTGAGGTAGTCGTTGTACGTCGTTTTCCACGCTTCCTCGTCAGGTGATCCCCTGTATTGCTTCAAGAAATTCAGAATATCCTCCTTATCCTTGATTGCAAGAAGCGTCTTGCTCTTGCTCGTCTTGGACAGCCAAGCAGTAAAGTACGTGACCGCCTTTAGGTTGTTTTTTCGGTAACTCTCTGAGGTGAGATTATGGTCCATGAAGGCATCAAAATCATGGATCAGCTTTGCATTAGTCCGATTTCGTACCTGCTCGTCAATCTTGGCTTGGACTGTTTTGAGAGTCACCGGCATCGGGTGGGTCTACCTCCGCGAGTGCTTCTTACACTATTATGGATTCGCTGCTTCCTCCCTACCTTCGGCAACTGGCTAACAGTAGAACCAGACAAAAAGCGGGCCCGTCGGGATTCGAACCCGAGACAACCGGATTTCTTTCTTACGTGAAAGTTAAAAGTCCGGTACTCTACCTGGCTGAGCTACGGGCCCACACCCGCACGTAACGCTTGCGCTGGGCTTAATTTAATGGTATTTCAACAAAAACACCATCACCTTTAATTGTGGCGCTCTTTATACACTCATAATGGTAGATATAATCTACGGCAGGGGCTTTACCGACCTTGCCCGCGAGATGCCCTTTTACATCAGCATTTTCAAAAAGATCATCGCTTATCGCCTTTTCAAGAGCAAGCAGCCCATGTACGGCTCTGTAGACGTCAACAATATCTGCAACCTGCACTGCACGCACTGCTACTGGTGGCTCAACCGCAAGGAAGGCGAAGACCTCACCGCGGAGGACTGGCGCAAGATAATCAAGGAAAAGATAAACAAGAACCACCTCTTTGTCGTGACACTGGTGGGAGGCGAGCCTACCATGCGCCCAGACGTCATCCAGACTTTTTGCGAGGAAATGCCCCGGCGAGTTTGCGTCGTGACAAACGCCACTTTTCCGCTAAAGCGCTTTGACAACCTCTACTTCTACTGGGTCTCGATGGACGGCACGGAAAAGATCCACGACATGATTCGCGGCAAGGGCTCGTACGCCAAGACAAAACAGAACATCCTCGACTATATCGCCGGGCCGGACAGGCAGGGCAAGGCCGCATGGAGGGACATCTGGATAACCATGACGATAAACTCGCAGAACTATATGACCGTTGAAGACCTGACAGAGGAGTGGCGTGGAAAGGTAAACAAGATAGGGTTCCAGTTCCACACGCCCTTTGCGAAGGGCGACCCGCTGTTTATGCCCTTTGGGGAAAAGCGCAGCGAAGTGGTGGACAAGATAATTGCGCTAAAGAAAAAGTATCCTGACTTTGTGATAAACTCTCCAAAGCAGATCTCCCTCATGAAGGGCAACTGGGGCGGCATTGGGACCACTCCTGTAGACTGCCCGTCGTGGGCAATCATGTCGTTTGACCACATGGGGCGCATAAAGATGCCCTGCTGCATAGGAAGCGCGGATCCAAAGGCGCAAAAGCCGCTCTGCGAAGAGTGCGGCCTAGGCTGCTATTCCATACTCGTGGCGCAGGGCATAGTCGGCAACTAGAGAAGCGCAAGCGCCCTCACGGGCGAGCCTGACGCGCCAGCCAGCTTTAGCGGCGCAACTACCAGCGTGAACCTCTTTTGCTTTATCTTGTCAAGGTTGCAGAGGTTCTCGACGGCAAGCACACCTGACGGCAAGAGGATGTTGTGCGCCGTGAATTTTACGTCAAAGCCGGCGTCAATGCTTGGGCCATCTATTGCCACGGCGTTAACCTGTTTGTCTACAAGATAGGCTGCAGCCTTGCCCGACAAGCCCGGGTTTTTCGTCATGTAATGGCTGTTTTTGTATTGTCGCTCCCAGCCTGTGGCAAACACAACCGTGTCGCCCTGCCTGACCTCTTCTGAAATGTCGCTTACCTCGATGAGCTGGTCTGCCTTTTTTGGCACCTTGACAAGTACTGCCTGCGTGACAAGCCTCGACGCAGAAATATCGTCAATTGCCTGTTTGCCCGGCGCAAAGTGGGACGGCGCGTCCATGTGTGTGCCTGTGTGGGTGCTCATGTGCATCACCTCAGAGTCATAGCCGTGCACGTCAAATCTGGACCAGCCGACAAATGTCGGCTGGAGCGAGCCGGGAAATACCTTGATTGCCGGCGACACGCTCATAGTGAGGTCGATAACTTTTTTCATCATCATTATGCCATTTCCTCGCAAGCCCCGGTTAATAAGCAGCAAAAAGAATCTCTCTCTCATGTGCGTCTCGCGGTTTGTTTAATAACTTGAGTCACGAAAAGGAGACATGCCAACAGCATATGTCCTTATCAACTGCGACCTTGGTTCTGAAGAAGACATCATCCGGGACCTGAAAAAGCTGCCGGAAGCAGTAGAGGTGAGCGGCGTGTATGGCGTGTACGACATTATCGCCAAGATACGCTCTGACACTATGGACAAGCTGCGAGAGACCATCACCTGGCATGTACGCAAGATAGACAAGGTGCGCTCTACACTGACCATGATAGTGATAGAGGGTCAGGGAGAGAAGAAAAAGTAACTTTCTCTCTTTACCCTAGCAGTGCCTTTATCTGGGCTGCAACGGTTGCAGCCTCTGCCTCCGTATTGAAAAAGTGAGGCGCAGCCCTGATTATCTTTCTTCTTCCGCCAGCCTCGCGCTCGGCAAGCACTATTCTATTTTCTTCTTCCAGCTTTCTCACTATCATCGACGGATCCTTTGGAACTGAAAATGTGACTATCGATGTGCGCTTTTCTGCGTCTTGCGGTCCGTACAGCGTCACGCCCTGAATCCTGCCAAGCTCTTCTCTTAGCGCCTCTGCAACCTTCATGTTCGCAGAACGTATGTTGTCGATTCCGACGCGAAGCACATAACGCAGCGCCGCTTCAAGGCCGGCTGCGCCCGGATAATTCCTAAAGCCTGTCTGCAGGCGGTGAGGCATTTCTCTTGCGGCGATGATGCCGCTGTCGGAAACTATGGCCGACTCGCCTCCAATCGAGGGCGGCTCTAGCGCCTCTGCGGCCTTTTTGCTGCAGTACAAAACCCCTATGCCCATTGGACCGCACAGCCACTTGAAGCCGGGAAACGCCATAAAGTGGCAGCCTATCTTTTTGACGTCTATCTTGATGGTGCCGGCAGTCTGCGCCGCGTCCACGCAAAACAGGGCGTTGTTCTCGCCTGCTACAATGCTGCCGACCTCTTCAAGCGGCATTATTGCGCCCGTGTTGTACAGCGCGTGGCTCATCGTGACAAGCCTGCTACCCTTGGCGGCTTTTTCCAGCTCAGCCAGATCGAAAAAGCCGTTTTCGTCTATCACAAGTTCTTTCAGTGATGCTATTGTGCCTTTTTGAGACAGGCGCAGCCATGGCAAATAGTTGGCAGGGTGCTCGTGCTTTCCTCCTCTTGCGATTATCGTGTCGCCCTTTTTCCACGAAATACCGTTTGCGACGATGTTGATGCCCTCCGTGGTGCTCTGGGTAAGGACCACTTCTTCCGGCTCGCAGTTTATCAGGTGCGCCACCCGCGTCCGGAGCTCTTTTAGCAGCGAAGTGATATAGTCGGAAGTGGCCTGCGCGTCAGGGCCCTCGTCGGCGCACTTTACCATAAAGTCGGTCGTGGCCTTGACCACTGCAAGTGGAGTCGGCGCCACGGCGCCGTTGTTCATGTATATCGTCTTTTTTGTTATCGGAAAGTCAAGCCTCAGGTCGGGCGATGCGTCTTGAACCGCTGTCATTATCTTATATATTCTCCTTCCTTGATAGTTGTTTTGCGGTTGGCCGAATATAATCTTGCCAGCATGTTGAGCAAAAAGGGCCTCAACTCGCTACTTTTCAGCGACCCGTACGCCAAGCTATGCTGCACGTCGATGCTTGCAGGGCAAGAAAACGTCGTCTATTTCGACCTTGACACGACGTTCTCTGCGTACCTGAAGGCCGGCCTTGTACAAGCGCCGGGCATAGACGTCTACCTCCCTTCAGAAGGCAGGTTCGTAGAGATGCTAAAGGACGTCCTTGCGAGGATGGGAGAAAAAAGATGCTCCCTTGTGATTTTCGACTCGATAAACAGCTTTTATGCGATGTACTACAGCTACTACAGGCGCAGTACCGAAAAAGGAGGATCAGGCGGCAGCAGTAGCAGTAGCGGCAACATCAACCATCTGCTGTCGGTGCTCCTGATGCTGCTTGTGAGGCAGGGGGTGACGCTTGGCGTGCCGGTTCTTGCCACAAGCATGCTGCGGTTCCGCAAGGAAGGGGGGTGGAAGCAGTCACCGGCAAGCCGGCGCCTGTTGCAGAAAAAGAGCGCGACACGCCTGCAGGTCGAACGCGTGGAAAACGAGATCATTGTGCAGGTGCTAGAGCATGAAAAGGTCCCTGCGGGAACGTCGCTTTCCTTTGGGATTACAGTTTCACGTTGACTAGTAGATAGCCTATCATGAGTGCCACTGCGACTACGCCAAAGCCGCCTGCAAGCATGATCCTCTGCGCCCTTGCACCCGCAGACTTGCCGGCCCTGTGGAGCATGAACATGCCTGCAAGCCCTATCACCAGTATCAGGGTTATCGCGCCTGTTTCGCCCGGCGTCTGTACTGACCTTGACGGCACGATAAACGCCGCCACCTTGGAGCCTTCTGTTGCAGCATTTAGCCCGCCTGACGCAAGCACAAAGAACGCAATGATGTATCCTGCCGCCACGACTGCGGCAATCTTTGAAGCGCCTGCAAACAGCGACATATCTTTATGCAACCCTTAAAGTTGGGTCGATAAATAAACTTTGCAATGAAAAAGTGCGCGGCCTGCGCAAGGGAGTCCGGCGACAAAAAATACTGCAGATACCATGCAAAAGCCCTTGAGCAGCTGAAAAGCCACTATGACTCCTGGGTGGACGCGTACGACGACGGCAGCGCCATTTCATGGCAAGACTATTTGACAAGGTTGCAAAAGATGGAAGAAGCGGGACAGTGGGTCAGAGAAGTCATTGAAGCGGAAATGAAAAAGGAAAGGTAAGGCCGGACGTCTTTACATATCCATGCCCATTCCGCCCATGCCGCCACCCATGCCTCCACCGCCTGGCGGCATAGCCGGCGCGCCTCCCGACTTGCTTGAGGCGATTACGTCGTCTATTCTGAGGATCATCGACGCAGCCTCTGTCGCAGACTTGATTATCTGCTCCTTGACAGCAAGGGGCTCGACGACATCGAGCTTGGACATGTCGGCGACCTTGGCATTCCTTGCGTCGACCCCTGTCCACTTGCTTCCCTTGCTCTGCTTGGCGCGAAGTTCCGTCAGCGTGTCAATCGGGTCCATGCCTGCGTTTTCGGCAAGCGCAAGCGGTATCACTTCAAGGGCCTCTGCAAATTTCTCTGCGGCAAGCTGCTCCCTGCCAGAGAGCGTGCTGGCCCATTCGCGAAGCCTTGCTGCTGCATAGGCTTCTGGCGCGCCTCCGCCTGCCACTATGGCCGGCTTTTCAAGCACGTCCTTGGCAACCATGAGAGCATCGTGGACCGACCTGTCGGCCTCGTCTACGACCCTCTGGGAGCCTCCGCGGATGAGGATTGTCACGGACTTGGGGTGCTTGCACCCTTCAATGAACACCCACTTGTCTGTCTCTACCTTGCGCTCTTCTACCAGTTCGGCAGAGCCCAGGTCTTTTGCAGTCAGGTCGTCAAGGTTGTTGACGATCCTTGCTCCCGTTGCGCGGGACATTTTCGTCATGTCGCTTTCCTTTACGCGCCTTACGGTGAGGATGCCTGCCTTTGCAAGGTAGTGCTGGGCAATGTCGTCTATTCCCTTCTGGCAGACTACGACGTTTGCACCCGCCTTGATCACCTTGTCAACCATGCCCTTGAGCATCTTGTTTTCTTCTTCGAGGAACATCTTCATCTGGTCGGGCGAGCTGATGTTTATCTTGGCGTCAAACTCGGTCTTTTCAATCTCTAGCGCGGCGTTTATCAGCGCAATCTTGGCTCCCTCTATGCGCTTTGGCATGCCGCCGTGCACGACTTCCTTGTCAAGGACGATGCCTTTTATCATCTTGGTGTCGCGGATGGAACCCCCTGCCTTCTTTTCCACCTTGATGTCGTCCACGTCCATCCTGAATCCGCTATCGGTCTTTTCTGCCACGGAAAGCGCCGCGTTTACCACAATGGCGGCAAGGTCGTCAGCTTCCCTTGACACTATCTTGGTCTGCATCGAGGTCCTTGCAATCCTGGCAAGCTCGCTCTTTTCGTTGCCCTCGATCTTTTGCGCGATGCTGTTCAGGACTTCGATGGTCTTGGCTGCGCTCTTGCGGTAGCCGTCGACGATTATGGTCGGGTGAACGTCCTTGTTGATAAGCTCCTCTGCCTTTTCAATGAGGGCGCCTGCAAGCACGACCACTGAGGTTGTGCCGTCGCCCACCTCATTGTCAGTGGCCTTGCTTATCTCTACCATCATCTTTGCAGCAGGATGCTGCACGTCAATCTCTTTCAAGATGGTGGCGCCGTCGTTTGTTATCGTGACGTCGCCAAGGCTGTCGACTAGCATCTTGTCCATTCCGCGTGGGCCAAGCGAGGTCCTGACTACCTCTGCGATGAGTTTTGCCGCCGTGATGTTATTCTTTTGGGCGTCGCGACCCTTCGTCTGGGACGCTCCCTCTTTCAAAATCAGTACTGGCATTCCGCCTGCTGAAGCTTGTTGTATTGACATTTTTCATATTCCTCCTAAAATAGGCAAAATAATTTCACCTTTGGCGGATATTTTAGCCTTGCTACGATATTCGGATCAGGGTGGTGTCTTGGCAAGCCTTATCCTGGCAATGCCGTTCAGGTATTGTACTGACTCGACGGTTGCGCCGGTCGCGGTGTCTGGGAGCTTGGCAGCCATCTCGTACCTGCGCGACCCGTTGGCGCTGATCCTCACAAGCTTTGAATCCGGCTCGTATGTCGCGCTTATTGCCGACGCGTCGGCGACGCCTTTGATCTCTGCGATTATCTCGTAATAACTGGGGCCCTCTATGACCTCCGGCGGCGTCTCATTTACGACGTCTTCTATCTTGGGGCGCACCTTTTTCACCGGCGGCTTGTACGTAGTGCCCTTGCCTGCAAGGCTTGCTATCTTGGGCAGGATAAAGCCCCTTCCAACAAGGCCGGTTGCGGCGCCGGCGATAAAGCCTCCGACGTGCGCAAGGTACGCGACGCCAGAGTCGCCTAGCGGGCCAAACTGCCCAATGATTCCAAATATCAGCTGCAGCGCAAACCAGAACGGTATGTAGACCAGAACAGGTATGCGCACCGTGTAGATGAAAAATGCCGTGATTATGGTGTAGATTCTTGCCCTGGGGAACAGGACCATGTACGCGCCAAGGACTCCTGATATTGCACCTGACGCACCCACCGCAGGCACCCCTCCTCCGTCGCCGGTGTACACGGCGACTGCGCTGTGCAAGAGCGCGGCTGCAAAACCCCAGCCGATGTAGAGAAGGATGTATTTTACGCGCCCGAACTTGTCCTCGATGTTGTCTCCAAAGACCCACAAAAACACCATGTTGCCGATGATGTGGGCGATGCCTCCGTGCATGAACATCGAAGTCACGACGGTAAATGCGCTTCCCGGCCACTCGGAGAACAGCCTGTCCGGCACGGTGCCGTACGTGAGGAACATCTCTGTCACGGCCCGCTCGTCTGTGAAAAAGCTTGTCACTGACGCCTGCCAGATGAACACCGCGATGTTTATCCCGATCAGGGTATAGTTGAGCCACGGTCTGCCATGTATTCGCTCGGTGTCATCATGGATTGGAAACATATGCTCTAGCGCGTTACCTTTACCACAAACCTATGCAAATTAAGTCTTTAGCCAAATCCAAACGGGTTTGTGTTTGGCATGTCTCCGCCACCTTTCTCGCTGTGCGCTTTTTTCATGTGGCGCTTCATGCGCTCCTTGTCGTCAAACTTCATGTCGCAGTACTGGCACTTGAAAGTCCCGTCGGCCTGCTTTTTTCCTCCCCTGCCAAAAAGTCCCAAAACGCCTTCTCTGCGCCTCCTCCAGCTCCTTCACTCCATGACTATCATGGTAAGCGTCGACTTTACTCCGTTGAGCTTGCGCAGCTTCCATGTTATGGTCTCTTTCACCTTCTCCATCGCTTCGGCCTCGACCTGAGCCACTATGTCATAAACGCCGTACACCTGATAAACTTCCTTGATGCCTTCCATCTTTTTCAGCTCGCTCACTAGCGAGTCTTCGCTTCCGAGCTCGGCGTTCATGAGAACAAAGGCTTTTGGCATAAGCAGTCTTTGGTTCCGGCGTATAAAAACTTGCACTTGATTTTCTGCTTATCCTGTGGACGCCTGCGCGTGCGTGTCATACTTCGCGCTTTAATTTTCCTTCATCGAATGCGTCGGCGCGGCTCCACTGGTAATTGAAAAAGTCATTGCACCACTCTAGGAATTCTGCGGTTTCTCCATAGAACATGACGTTCAGGTCCGGCTCGCCTTTCTGGTTTGGAAACATGACGCATCCTTGCTTTTCGTTGAATATTGCCATCACCTTGACGTCGGGGAGCATCCTGCGCTCGACTAGGCCCTTGTTGATAAAGTTGCGCCAGCCGACCTTCTGGAGAAGCTGCGTCCTGCCCTTTGGCACCACGGCGTTTGACGCAAATATGTACGAGAATTTCACGCCCTCGTCGACCTTGGCGCTTATCGTCTCTATGAGGTCAAGGGGCACCTGCGCCATTATCTCCTTGATAAAAGTGTCGGAGCTGCTGTACAGGGTCTTCCAGCGCTGGAGTATCGCCATCACGCCATGCACCATCTCGCAGCCCTGAAAAGAGCCTAGGCGCTGGACAAACTTGGCCGGCAAGTCGCCAAGGCTGTGGTCTGCAAAAAAGTCGCGGTTCTTGTAGAGAAAATCATAGCTTGGCACAAGTGAAACCACCGTCCTGCCGTACGCCGTGAGCACCAGCTCGCCTTCCTTGCCTTTTGACACAAGCCCCGACTCTATCAGCCGCGTCATGTTCCTGTGGGCTTCCTGCATGGTAGCGTCAAGCTCTGACGCAAGCTGCGACAGCCGATAGTCCTTCTTGTTCAACCTTGACAGCATTGAGAGGCGCAAGTCGCCTGCAAGCTCAAAGAATAGCGAACCTACGCCTTCGGTGGGCTGCTGCTCTGTCGCCATAGTGTATTGTGACCGTCACTTTTTACAATGCCCGGGTTTAAAAATCTGTCAAAAAGGCACACGAGACAACAACAGGAACGATTATAATTTGGGTAAACACACCCGCACAGGTAGAGAGTAACATGGGCGATAAAAAGTCTATTTCCGCGCTTGTCAGCGGCGGAGAGGCCAACGCAGGTCCGCCACTTGGCCCGGCATTGGGACCTATGGGTGTAAATGTCCTGCAGGTGGTCAATACCATTAACGAAAAGACCAAGGATTTCCCCGGCATGAAGGTGCCCGTAAAGGTCGAAGTCGACGCCGAGACGAAAAAGTTCACGGTCGAAGTCGGCATACCACCGACGGCCGCACTCGTGGCCAAGGAATCAGGCATTCCAAAGGGCTCTGGCACAGCAGGCAAGGACTATGCAGGCGACCTGTCGATGGCGTCAGCGGCAAAAATCGCCAGGATGAAGATCGACGGCTCGTATGCCAAGGATATCAAGGGTGCTGCCAAGGAAGTGATTGGCTCGTGTGTGAGCATGGGCGTCAAGGTGGAAGGCAAGCCGGCAAAAGAAGTCTACCCTGACATTAACGCCGGCAAGTACGACGACCTGCTGAAATAGATGGGTAATAATTTTTTAAACCTCTTTTTCCTTTTTGCGTCGAAATCGTAATAACCAAGAAGGGTACCTCGTATATCGTAATATTTGATCCGTCTAGCAGCGGTGGTCATACTCCTTGCCCTTGTCGCCTCAGCCTTTGTCGCGCCCGCGTACTCGCTTGCGCCAAGCAGGGAACAGGTGCTGTCAGGAGGAATATCAGAGTCCCGGCCTCTGTCTTCGCTTCCCATGCAGACACCTGCTGCTAATTCGGATGATACGGTGGCAAGCATCTTTGGTCGCAACGTGCCAAAAAGCGCAATCAGGTCCGACTTTGGCTCGATAAACCTTGGCAGCCTGCAATACAACGGCAATGTAGGCAGGACGCTCGTGCTTGGCCCCGGCGACCCACAGGCACTTGCCGGCGCGCACGTGGTGGGGATGGGTGGAAGCCCGACGCAGGGGTCATTCCTTGGCGTAGCGTTTTCCAAGAACCCGCTTGCGCAAAGCGGTAATGGCTTTGGATATGCAACCGACACGCCTCTTGCCTTTGACTCGCTGCCTCATAATAATAATAATAATAATAACAGCAACACCCTTGCAGGCTATGACAATAACAACAGCGCCTCCGGCAGGCTCTCTGGCACATCGATAACCGGCGCCGACCGCGCCGCGTCGCTCTACAACGCAACAGGCGACGGGGTCAAGGTCGCCATAGTTGACACCGGCTCGGACTTTTCAAACCCTGACATGCGCGACGCTGTCGCAAGGGATGCAAAGGGAGTCCCGATAATGCTTGACTCTGACGGCCAGGGGCTCGTCCTTACAAGGGCAAAATACGTTGCCAATATCAACCAGCAGACCGGCGTGATAATGAATTATACCACCGGAAGCAACGGCAAGGTGCAGCTGCCAGAGAACACGACCTCGTATACATACGTCAATGGCACGGGCGTCTACCTGAGGACATCTGAGGGCAGAATACCCGTCTACAACATGCTGTACCCGACCTTTGGCGCGCCAGAGCTTAGCGCCACTGCAAACGTAGACTGGAAGATAGGCAAGAGCTCGACCGACTACATCCGCTCAATGAGCGGTGTTTATCACTTTGGGGTCGTGTACCAGGCAACCACAAAGCTTGGCACGATATCGCTTACGCTCATACCCGTGCTCGTAGTGGACAGCACCGAGCCGGGCGTGTACGACACCATAGTTGCAGACATGTCGTACGGCTGGTACTATTTTACGCTAGGCATAGCAGGCGCGTTTCCGCAGACCAACCACCTGATGCCTGCCCAGCTTACATTTGACTTTACCGACGAAAAGCCGTTCAAGCTCGGCGACGGAAACGAGTTTTTGACCTATGACTACAACAAGGACGGCGTCCCGGACTATTCAGCCGGCATTGCCGGCGCAAGGGTGCTTGACATCTGGCGCATAACCGACAACAAGACACAGGTGGTGGTGGCTGACAAGTCCGGCGTCTCTGGCGCAGTCTCGGCGAAACTGCTCGAGCCGATGGACCCAGACGGGAACTATTTCGGCCTGATGTTTGACTTTGCCGGCCACGGGACAAGCACGGCGGCAACAGTCGCATCACGGGGGCATGCACAATACGACATTTACAACAACGCTACCCGTTACACGCTTGCAGGCATGGCGCCGGGCGCCAAGATAATACCTGTCAAATCCCTGTGGATGGGCGACGCGCTCTATGGCTGGCTGTGGGCCTCCGGCTTTGACCTGAAAGAATCTGATGGAAGGTGGGCCTACACGGGCAGCCACAAGGCCGACGTCATGAGCAACAGCTGGGGAATCTCTAACTTTCCGCTGCTGAAATATGGTCCCGGCTATGACATACTGAGCGTCTTTTCGTCGCTCCTCATGGTGCCCCACGCCCTTGCCAAGGACTATCCGGGAACGCTTGTGGTGGACAGCGTTGGAAACAACGGTCTGGGATACGGAAGCGTGGGCGCGCCAAACACGTCTCCGCTTGCAATCTCTGTTGGGGCAACCACCAACAACGTGCACCTGCAGTACGGGCCGTTTGCCAACATTACCCGCTTTGGCACGTCCGCTGCCAGCTATGACGATGTCGCCGAGTTTTCAAGCAGGGGCCCAAGCCTGCTTGGAGACCCCAAGCCAGAGCTGATGGCAGTCGGCTCGTACGGCTTTACGCCGACTGACGTGACCATGAAGAACCTTGAGTCAAAAGAGGGCGACCCTAACGACGACGGCGCATTTGCGCTCTTTGGCGGGACCAGCATGGCCGCCCCGATGGTGGCCGGCGCTGCCGCGCTCGTGGTGCAGGAAATGAACGAGACGGGCAAGGCGCCCGACCCGTTTGCGGTCAAGAGCATCCTGATGTCGACTGCAAAGGACCTGAAAAACGACCCGTTCGTACAAGGTTCTGGAAGGGTTGACGCGCTTGCCGCAGTCCAGCTTGCCCTGGGAGACACAGGGTTTTCCGTCTACACCGATGACACTGCCAAGACAATTATGGATTCACTCAGGCCATCAATCTTGACGTACGCGCCCACGCTTGGCATAATCAACAACGGCTATCCCGTCCAGATTCCCGGCACGGTTCCGGCCACTGCAATAGACGGGGCCAGAGAGACGCGCTGGTTTGCCGGCCGGATAGAGCCGGGTAAAAAGGCATCAACGGATGTTGTCATTGAAAACCCGTCAAAGCAAAAGGATCTGACAGTCGAGCTTTCAAGCACGATTGAAAAGCTGGTGGCGCGCTATGAAGTCAAGAATGCAACAAAGCTGTTCTTGGAAGACCCAACACACAGCAACAAAACGTTTGGTTACGAGCCCAACTATTACGACCTTACAAAATTGGCAGGAGTGGAGGGAGGCAAACTTCCTGACTCTGATCTGATGGTTGCACGGGTAAACTTTCCGTTTTCCAGCTTTATGAACCAGACAGAGCTGTTTGCAGACCACCTGCGCATCGCTTCAGTCTACAGCTACGACTGGCACGATGCCAACAAGGACGGCAAGATTTCCTATGCCGAAATAGGGATGGTAAACAGGGGAGGAGCCTGGGGCACCACTCAGGAGGTGCGCATAAGCGACCCAAAGGACAAATTCACAGGGACGCCTGTCGTGGGGGTCTATCCGGTGCCCACGGTATTTTCGTTCTGGAGCGGCGACAAGCTCATCAACTCGACTTCGATGAACTATACGCTCACAGTCGAATTGTACAAGCGAATGCCAAACCCCGACGTACAGCTTGACAAGAGCCTTGTCACGGTTCCGCCAGGGGGGACTGCCAAGGTGAACGCCACCATAGCGGCGCGCAACGATACGCTCTCTGGCATATACTTTGGCGAGATAATGGCAAAAGGCCCGCGCAACAGCGTGGTCATGCCGGTGAGCTATGTCGTGACTACCAAGCCAGTGCCAAAGGACGTGCCGGTGGTGCTGTCGCCTCCTGCTGCTGGCTCTGCGCAGAAGCAACCGGAATCGGAGATTGAAGGATCGCTTGGCCTCAAGCCAAACGGCTACGTGGGCGGCCTATCGGACATGGTGTCTCGCTATGCCGCCGGCGACTGGCGCTCGTACTATTTCACAGTCACCGACCCGACCGTGACGGCAATGACCCTGAAGGTGTCCTGGCCTCACAACTCGACAAGCGTAAACGCCATGGCGTACGGTCCCGACGGCCGCATGGTGGCATCAAGCGTGCCGGCAGGCGTGTTCCAAGAGTTTGTCAGCTGGCCAAGCAACGACTGGCTGGGAACCTCTGCCGTCAGCGAGGGGGGCGCATTCTTTTTCAGCCAGAACGCCGGCGAGCGCTCGACAGTGCTTCACGTGCCCGTGAACGCAACCGGCATCTACTCGCTACTTGTGCACAACACGCTGTTCCATGGCGAGAGCCTCTACGAGCCGCTTTCGGTGGAGGCGAAATTCTCTACCCTCCTTCCTGACACGACGCCTCCAAAGTTAACAGCTGATGTGCCCAAATTTGTCAGGGGAGATGCGGTTGCGGTCCCGGTAACAATAGACGACAGCAACCCCGCGGGTCTGTCGTATTCCGTGGATGGCAAGGCCGAGCCTTCCTCGGGCAACCAGGTGAGGATCGAAGGAGGCACGCTTGCGGAAGGTCCGCACCTTTTGACAATCGAGTCCAAAGACACGGTGGGCAACCTGGCGTCAAGCTCGTGGCAGTTCACGGTAGACAAGACTCCTCCTGCCACAGAGCTTTTTGTACGTGATGGCAACAACAATAGCACAGATGCAATAGTGGCCGGCAAGCATCTGGTAGTATCAAAGCAGGCGACCCTTGCCTGGAACGTCACCGACGCAAACGGCGTGGCAGGCAAAGTCACCGTGAGGCTGCCGGATGCTAACAACAGCACCAAGCCTGCCAGCTACGATCCCGATTCGTCAATGGTGTTCAACTCGACTGCGCTTGCCGACGGCCATTACAACTTTACAATTTCCTCAAGGGATCTGCCGGGCAACAAGGCGACAAGGACGTGGGACCTGGTAGTAGACAACACGCCGCCAAAGGCGTCTGTGGGCGTAAGCGGGGGCGACGTTCAGGGGATCACAAAGGTCGCGCTGGGAGCACAGGATGAGAACCTAAAGTCTGCAACGCTGTCCGTAGGCGGCAACCGGATGGTGGTAAACGTCACCGGCCTTGGCGAGTACGACCTTGACACGACCGGCCTTCCAGACGGCAAATACGAGGTCAAGCTTGCCGCGCTTGATACGGCGGGAAACGAGGGCACTGCAAGCGCAACGCTGACTGTCGCAAACGTCCAGCCCATGATTGAAATGGTCGCAATTCTTGGCGTGGTAGGTGGGCTTGCGGGAGGGGCTGCCATAGCATGGGTGATAGCGTCAAGGCGGCGCAAATAGCAGATACCAAGAAATCTTAAATAACGAGCATGAGAAGTTTCTCCCAGATGAGCGAAAAGCAGCACGCCTCGAACGTGAACCTTCTGGAGCTTGCGGAAAAGAACTTTGAAGAGACCATAAACGGCAGCAAGCCTGTCCTTGTGGACTTTTGGGCTACGTGGTGCGGCCCGTGCCAGTTCATGCTGCCTATATTTGACAAGCTGGCCAAAAAGTATGGCGACAAGGTCACCTTTGGCAGGCTAAACGTCGACGACAACCAGGGTGTGGCCATGAGGTACGACGTATATGCTATTCCGACGTTCATTGTCTTCATGAACGGCAAGGCCATCGACAGGGCTGTTGGCGCGGTGGGTGAAAAAGGCCTCGAAGGGCTGCTCCAGAAATACCAATAGCTGTTGCTGTGACTAAAGGTACCCGAACGCCGGGTCCCCTTTTCTCTTTAGCGCAAGTATCAGGTCAAAGACCTGTTTTTCCTGTTCGTTTAGCCTGTGGCTAAACCGCTCTGCCAGCTGCTTGGCCTGGCGGCTGTTGATGTCCGTGTAGAATATGTCGCCCTCGTTTATCTGCCTGCCTATGGTGGGCTCTTTGAGCGAAACTGCTACCTGCATGCCGGTCGTGGCCTCCTCCATCGCCTTTCCGCTATCTTGGATCTGGTGCACGATGCCCACCTTCTTTCCTTCCACGTTTATCACGTGCACCTTTTGCCTGAGCTTGCCCACCTGGATCTCTGCGCCAAACACCGCAGGGTCGTTTCTGCGGAACACGAAGCCCTTCATGAACTGGAACTTGCAGATGGGCGGGATCTCGTTAAACAATATCGATTCTTCGTGCTCTTTTTGGTATGCGACCCAGTCGACGTAGCTCCTGACTAGGTTGTAGATTATCCGCTCGTTGAATATCTTGACGCCCCTGTCCTGCGCCTCGCGCTCGGCATCGTCAAGCACCTTGACGTTAAAGCCAAGCACGACTCCGTGGTAGCGGTCGCTCTCCTTGACTGCAGACGCTTCTATGATGTCGCGCCGTGTGATACTGCCAATGTCTGCAGTCCTTATGGGGACGCCATCTTTTTTCAGGAGGTCGATTATAGCTTCAAGGGAGCCTATCGTGTCGCACTTTAGTATGACGCCTGAAGTCTCGGTGCTGACGATTGCGTTTTTGATCTCGCCTTCCACTATAGATTTCAGGCGTTCCAGCTCGTCCTCGCCCTTGGCCTTGTCAAAGACGTAGAGCGGGCTTCCCGCAAGGACGCCTTCGAGGTCCGGCGACGTGACCTTTAGGCCTGCCGCCGCTATGACCTCGCTTACGGGCTTGAACTTGTCGCGGGGGTCGCGCATCTCGTCAAGGGGCTTTGGCAACAATAGCGCTTTAACCCGCGTCTGCACCGCGCTGTCCCTCTTTGCTACCACGATGCTGTCGCCCTGCTTGAGCGTGCCGTCAAGGAGTATGATGTTTGCAGAAGGTCCAAGGCCGGGTTCCTCGTTTATCTCAAGCACGATTCCACGCGCCGCGCCCTCGTGGCGTTCCAGCCTCTTGGCCATGTACTGCTGCGTGAGGCCGACAAGGACGGCCAGAAGCTCGGGTATGCCTACCCCCGTCCTTGCGCTCACCGGCACTATGGCTATTTCCTTTGTAAAGTCCTTGACGCGCCAGAACGCCTCTGATGGAAACCCAAGCCTTGACAGCGAGCCGACGACGGTGTAGAGCTTTTCATCAAGCATCGTCTGCACATCTGCGCTCTGCTTCTTTACCTCCTCTGAAATGAACTTTGAGAACGGGCGCCAGCCGGTTACCATGTCTACCTTGTTTAGCGCAACCACAAAGGGCACTTTGCGCTTTTTCAGGATCTCGATGCTTTCTATCGTCTGCGCCTCAAAGCCCTTGTTCACGTCTGCAACAACAATCGCAATGTCTGCAGCCGACCCTCCCCTCATGCGCAGGTTTGCAAACACTTCGTGGCCCGGCGTGTCAATCACAAGCAGGCCGGGTATAGGGGCCTCTGACTTGGCAAGCCTGTCGTAAAGCGGGCCAGTGACCTCCTTTATGGTGTCAGTCGGGAAAAAGCTTGCGCCGATGTGCTGCGTGATGCCTCCGACCTCGCGGGCCTGAACGGCTGTCCCGCGTATCCTGTCCAGTAGGGACGTCTTGCCCGAGTCTACGTGGCCTAGAACTACAACTACTGGCTGCCTAAGTTCCAAGGGTCGCTAGCCGAAAATGACTCGCGACTCTTTTATGAAGCTTTCAGAGGAGTCGGAAGCGTGGATGATGTTGTCGGTAAAGCCGAGGCCAAAGTCGCCCCTGATGGTTCCCGGCGCCGCCTCAAACGACTTGGTCGCCCCTATCATTATCCTTGTCGTGCCGACCGCGTTGTTGCCCTCCAGTATACACGCGACCACCGGGCCGGATGATATGAACGACACTAGCTCGCCAAAGAACGGCTTGGCCTTGTGGACCGAGTAGAATTCCTGCGCCTTTTCTTTTGTGAAATTATAATACCTCAGGTTCTTTATCAAAAAGCCCTTTTCCTCAAAGCGTGCAAGGATCTTGCCGGTCAGGCCGCGCCTAAAGCCGTCTGGCTTGACAACTATGAGTGTCTGCTCTACTGCCAACGAGAATCACTTCTTTGTGCGCAGGCCGCCCTTGATGTACTTGCTGGTCCACTTTAGCTTTCTTGGGTCGCGCTTTAGCAGGCGCAGGTTCTTTTTGCACTTGCTGGAGCAAGTCCACTGCACCTGGCCGTCGTTTCTGACGAGCATGATACCGTGGCCTGCAGTTATGTGGCGACCGCAAAAGAAGCAGTTGCGAAGAGATGTTGCTTGCTTGCTCATTTCTATATTGTCACCTTATCTTGCGAGCCTCGCGCTCGGTTTCCCTCAGCATGAGGATGTCCTTCATGCGGACTGCGCCCTTGACGTTTCTTGTCAGGATGCGGCCCCTGTCCTTGCCTTCGAGAACCTTGACTCTCACCTGGATAACTTCGCCTGCAATGCCCGTCCTGCCGACGATCTGGATGACCTCGGCGGGAACGACCTTTTCTTCAGCTGCCTTGCTGCTCATAATTTATCTGGCACCAGCCTCTCGCCGTTTTTTACTCCTTCTTTGCCGTCTTCAAGCCAGCGATGGAGTTGACCACCTGCTCGACGATGTGCTGGGCCTCGCCTGCCTCCACGATTGTGGCAGCAGCAGAGCCAACGTCGATGCCAAGCGACATGCCAAGCTGCTGCTTGCTTGGGACAAATATGTAGGAAGCGTTCCTTTCTTCGCAGAGTATCGGCAGGTGTGCCACTACCTCTGGCGGCTCGACGTCCTCGGCAATGACTACAAGCTTGGAAATTCCGCGCTCTATTGCCTTGGTCGTCTCGTTCGTGCCCTTGCGGACCTTGCCGCTCTGCTTTGCCACGCGTACAGCCTCGTAGGCCGCGTTGGCCAGGTCTTTTGAAACTTCAAATTTTACGAAATATGGTTTGCTCATGATATCACCCTATGGGATCATCCGATTGCTTTCTAGTTGATTCAAAGGCGTATTAAAAACGTTGTCAATACGCTCATTATCGAGTGTTAAACGGTGACAGAATACATTTGTCTGTCTGACTGTCGATCCTTTCATTCTATGATGCACTACGAAGTAGTTAAGCATTCCCTCCGTGCGGGGAGCCTTCAATATCAGCTTTTCATTAAGCCATTAGATTTGAAAAATGACAACGAATACCCACATTTCATTAAGAGAACGAAGATATGACTTGGTTTTAACAACGCAGCTAGCGTTTGTATGTATAGGCTCAAACTTGACAAATACGCCATAACTACAGAACAAAAGGACTCTACAGGAGATCGTAATGCGCTGGTCAAATTAGGCATAAAGGCGGATCTTTTGAAAGATCTAGACGACAAACAACTTGCCGAACTTCTTGCAGCATTGCTTTATACAAAAATGAAGAAGGAAATGGAATAATCACTTCTACCACTATTGAGAAGTACTTTGGTTGGGAGTGCTCTTACTTTCCAATTCTTTCTTTTTTGCTTCTCTTAACCTATCTCGTGATTTGTCTATCTTTTTGCGATAATGACCAGAACCCCAAGCGATTATTATCATTCCTGTTGCTATGAGAATAATTGTTATTGCATACAAATTACTAAACTGTAACCATTTTCCCAAGTCGTTGATCTGACCGAGAGTAACAATTGCAACTAGGGCACTTATTGACGAAAGCAAAAGTCCAAAGCCTGCACTAGACGCTCCACTGGCATTCACCTGAAGTTTTGCCAAATCTGCTTGGTATTCAATTTCGTCATAGGGAACCTCTTCTTTCCGGCGGTTTTCCTTTTCTACGTTCATTACCTGAGTTAGTACTAGAACAATTATTTATTTTAGTCCATATTCAATAAGATTGAAACGAAGCAAGAGGAATGGCAAGTGGCAGAACAATTCATTGAAGTGGGAGATATCCTTCGAGAGCTGACTCGACTATTGGGGAAGAATCTGTCTAGAGACTTACCGGATACACCCATACAACAATCAATAAACACAATATTTCAACTTCATAATGCGCATAGATATCAGGAGAGGAACTACCATATCGCCATTCTGCAGTTTCTAGTAAGAAACTTACTGGACATTGAAAAGCACGATCAAAAGTTGCTCAAGAAGTACAGACGCATAATTCGTGATTCGTTGGACGTTAACAAGTATTATGGAGCGAGGTTTGAGGTTGCTACAGCTTCGACTCTGATACGCAATAAATGTAACTTTGAAAGAGTTATTGAGACGACTACTCCCACTCCGGATTTCGTTATTCATGAAGTGTCAGACGTTTTCTTGGAATGTGGAAGCACTCACTTGTCAAATCCAAGACCAAAGGACTTTGAGTACAAGATAATTTCTGAAGCAAAAGAAAAGGGAAGAAAGACCTATTGTAATCATAAAACTGTGCTTCTACTCGATATTTCCAATATTCTTCACCATGCGATTAGGTTCAACATGCCAATTCACGCTAGACTGGAAGCAATAACCGAGAAGGCAGTCGGAAGTACCAAATTCGGGAGTCTGTTATTGTTTGACTACATAATCGATAGCAAAACACACCAATATTCCCATAGCTACCTTAGAAAAGACAATAGTGATATTGATTCAAACCTTCAACTCTTGCTCGACAGGATATTTCCTTCAGGACATGTTCGTATTGAAAGTTTTTATCAACCTTCGTTTGGTTGACGTTTTTTCCAATGATAATGTTTGCTACGACTCCCTCTCCCCGGGGTGACAGCTAGGTTATTCTCCTCCTTCCTGAGCTTATAGCTCTCAATGTCTATCGAAGAAAGGATATCCAAGCACCTAAAGATGTACGAGCGTGACTTGTCAGAGAACCACAACCCTATTATCATAATGACAAATGAGGCGAAGGTACGAATCCTCAAAACTGCTCCTAGAGACCTAAACAAGCTTAACGTCGAGATAGCATTGAAGACCAAAGCTTACAATAATGAGACAAAATTTCCTGAACGAGAAATTCTTAGAGTGGAACTACATGCCTTGGAATGGCTGCGATTGACAGTCAGAATAGAAGCGGGTTAGTGCGGCCTGATCGTACCTCGTAATCACAACCAAACCTTTCTTGTTAACACAAAGTCTTCAACCACACCGGTTTCATTACTGTGGTTTACCAAAGTCACTCTGATCCTACTCCCATATGCGGTATAGGGGTTGGGTGTGTATGCCATGCTGTAGCGTTCATCGTCCTCTCCTGTTATGTCCTGTTCAGTAGTTGTTTTAAATCTAAGGAGATATGGGTGCCGGTAATTAGGTTCACCATGTGGATCCGGCGAGACGCCACTTACAGGTGCAACCTCTCCTGCCGACAAACCCCATGCTTTTTGCAATAATTTCTCAAATGTCAAGTGGCCGCCCATTATCGAGATCTGAGCACCAGAATCTGCCCATATGTCCACGCTTAAACCAAGGTGGCGACTATTGCCATGCATTTCATACATGAAAATTTCACCTTTCTCCTTAACGTCTAATACAACTCGCTCCTCATTTGGCTGCAATCCAATATTGGCAAAGTTATTCTGTATGTACTGGAATTTTCTGCCAGACTGATCGACTTCAACGGGATTAGTAATCTGAGCCATGCTTATCACCTAATTCTACCGCAGTTGGCGGTCAACGTCTTAATCCACAGAGCCTCATTGGACAAATCTCTAACGCTAGAATAATCACCGAGTTTGACTGCCCTTGTAATTGCATAGTCGAGATTGTCAAGAATATTCTCACTTATCCGGCAGACTTCTCCTCTTGCGGAACGAGAGAGTCTTGGGATCAGTTTGTTAGCGGCGCGTACTGATTTTTCAGGCAATTATTACCACCCTGCTATGTATAAGAGAACATTGCCGCAGTTATCGCCGAGTTTGGCCTTGTTAACTCTGACTTTAACGGTTGTCCGTACATATAGCTGTTCATGCGGCCATTGTTCATCGCATTCAGATCAACTTGCGACATTTTCCGCAGACCGTTTTGATTCTGTACGGGTGCAGAATTGATACCATATGCACCAGAAGGGAAAGTATTGTCGTACAATCGCCTAGCATGAGCTATGGCAGAATTGACGTGAGACTGGAGATTGAATCCCATTCCACTTGCCATCCTACTTATGATAGTGCCAACGACAGCGCCTGCACCTAAGTTGACAAATGTCTTTTGTTTAAGAACATATCCCGTACCTGCGGCAGCGAGTCCAAGCCCACCTGTCAATGCATCTGCTTTACTAACAACAACATTACCTAATGGAATTATTGGGGAGTTCAAGACCGGCTGCGAGTTTGCAATCTGATTGATAGCAAAGCCACCCACAGCTCCTAACGCCAACTGAACAACGTCATTAGAACCTAAATTTGAAAGACTACTCATGAATATTCAATATAATATGTTTAAACATGTATTTAAAGTACTGCTGATTTTAATGAAAAAAGGGCAAGATTTCTTGGTTATAGTATAATACTAGGGGTGAAATTACACAGGAGTCAGGATTATGTGATTTGAAAACCTCTTTTGCCGGAAGCTAATCTGTTTTCCCGTATCAAGTCCTAGTTCTTCGAGAATGTTTTTGTCTAATGAAATATAGTGAGACACACGGATCAGTTGAGAGCGGCGTATATTGCTAGTCAAATTTTATTACCAAGTAATATTTATGGACTGTCTTACTTAAACATTTAGCGGAAAACTATAACTTTTAAGCTCATATTTAAATTCTAGTTCATAGTATAAATAGTAGAATGACAGCGACGATTTCATTCAGTGGCAACGGTTTTGACTTTGACATTAACATGTACGGATTCACACCCGGCGAATTAGTTACCATCGTCTTTACGAACGTGAACAACTCTAATGACATGTATTCGATTGATACCTATGTAGGCTACAATCCGGTACATGTCCTCCAACAACACTTTCCGGCGGAAGCTGAAGGCAATTACCACGTCACGGCCGTAGGTTCAACTGGCACAAAGGCGGAAAATACTTTGACTATAGGTTATCCTACCGTGCAGGGCATTCTGCCAAATACAGAAGTGCCTCTGGAAAATATCACAAATCAAGGTGGAGAGACGGTACCAATATTCGGGCAGCTAGAGAATATTGGTGGAGCTGCTATCCCTGCAGCGATTCCTACCCAAACTTCACAGAATAATTCAATTCCATTAGTCTTGGCAGGTGGAGCTCTGTTAGGAGGTCTGTTGCTAATATCTGGTGGAAAGAAGAAGGTGTTTGCCTGACAATTAGCATTTCCTATGAAAGTGGCATATCTATTTGAGAGTGTTTGCCAATACTGACAGAACGGCTGCAATCGGAATCATGATAACCGCATAAAGGAATGCTCTCTGACTTTCCTTTAGGTAATCGATCTTCTCTTCATTTAACCCTGTATTCTTGTAGCTTGCATCCAAATAGTCCTTTATCATTCGGCTATTGTAAGATTCCCTCTCTGCATCTTTCCACGTTCGGATTTCCACATTGTTGAATTTGTCATCTTGGATAAATTGCGAATACATCAGGACATGCTTGTACTCCGCTATCTTGTAAGCATTGGACGCAGAAAGGATAGTCTTGATAAGAAAAAGTAGCTCCAAGAACATTGCTACAATAGACGCTCCGAGTATCCAGTTCAAGGCAGCATCTTTAAGGACAAAAGCACCAAACCCAGTAAATATGGCTGCAATCACGCCTGCCATTGTGATCATATTACTGGCCTTGTTGTCAATGCGTTCTTTGATTTCAAAATCCTTTTCATATTCCGCTTTTAGATCCTCCCTAAACAAATCCGCAGTAGAGTCTGTCAGATCCCCATTCTGATTTGGCAAGTCGTTTCTCAAAGAACTTGCTTATATAAGAGAATTATTAATGATATTTACTTGACTCAAGACGACGAAAAGGATAAAGAAAAACTCAAGGCTTCTACGGGCATAAAGAGAGAGGCATACATAGCCTCAGTTGACAAAAAGAAAGAAAAGAAGTAAGTCGCCGGAATTGCCTTCTCTTCTAACTTTTTTCGAACAATCCCCTCATTTTAGATCACCTTTGTTATGAGAATCCGTCTCCTTGCCGAGCTGCGATCGATTTGAACCTCTATCCCAAGTTTGCGAAGATTAGGTGCGCTCTCCTTGATTTTTAAGCTCATAGCTTTCAAGTTCTGCGGCCACAAAGTCTTGTCTTTGACGTTTATACCAGAAGTTTCAGCGATTCCGTCAAGTCTATTCTTTAACTTTGTAGGCGTGTCTTCTACGTTCTTGTTGTTCTCCATTAGTAATGTTATCACTTGTGCTACCGGATTGGATTCAATCGCCAACTCTGTTTGGAGGTCAACTATCCTAGAATATGCATTGGTGAAAACGTCTTCAGCATATCCGATTTTTCTAGAGATTATCTCGCAAGCTTCAGCAAAGTCCTTCATTCTGAATTCCTTTGATAGCTTGATTCCCCCTTTCTCTTTCTCTTGAAGATATTTTACCAGAGTGTCAAAGAGATAGCCCAACAATTCTGGCATTAACTCTCGTACTCTGTTATCTATCTCTTCGTCACTTTTTCTTTTCTCAATGGCAGCCAATTCTATGGGTATTGATCTCTCTAAGAGGTCTCCTTTGCTCGCAACTTGGCCTATACCATTGAATCCTATGCAGCGTTTGAAGTTGTAGAGAAAATCTTCGTCGTTTTCGTAGTGCTTGCGTTTGCCAAATCCTGCACCAGTTATTGCTTGACAAAAGAGATCGCTTGTGGACTCATTTATGCCGGATAGGTTATCATAGAATAAGAGATAGTTGTGGCTAAGCTGTTGGATAGTATCTTCTTCTTTCTTGCTAAGTTTCCAAAGCTCGACGGTGGCCGGATCTACTACTCTCTTTAGGAGTTTGCAAAATGTTGACTTTGCAGTTCCCCATTCACCGTAAGGAGATATGGCAGCGTGCGATATATTTTCCACAAACAGCGAGATCAAGTAACTCTCTACCAGTACCCTCTGATCTTCGTCCTTTATGTTCAGGAGGCCGATATAGTCTGCAAGTATTGTTGGCCGGTATGTCCTACTAGGATATACCTGAGGTCGATTGTTGTTATTTCTCTTGAATATCATTTTTTGTGGTGAAGATAGACCGCTGCCTAGAATCTCCCAACCCTTTGAGGTTATCTTTACTACCTCCCAATTATCATTGCAAAGGTCATAGTAGATTGCGTTATCTTCTTGAGCTAGTCTGACATACAACTTACGTTTGTTTTTTGAATAGAGGGCTTGCGATACCATATTGAACTGAATTTTTCTGACTAGCTCTTCTGAAATGAGCATATCCTTGTGGTTTTGAAACTCCCGACTAAGGAAGTGTTTGAAATCTTGTGACTCTATTGCAACTATCTCAGTGTGCCCGTCTACCACGATTTCAATGTAAGCCCGGCCAAAGTCATCTTTGAATGATTGTCCTACCAATGACTTGGCATGATCAAACAACTCCTTTTCAAGAGATATCTTTTCCTTGTTGGAATTTTCCTTCGAGTCTTCAACTCTTTGTCCTGACATATCTCTTAATTCACCTGTTTTGAAACGAACTTTACAGCGTCGTTCCATTGCTTTTCAAATTGAGTATTGTCTAGTGGTGGTCTGCAGTGTTCTTCGTTCCATACGTGACAGATTTTCTTGACAAAGTGTTCGCCATACTTGCCACGAAAACTAACAATCAAGCTCTCCATAGCACGCATAAGGGCTTCATGGCGATTGCTCCCCTCAGATACTGTGAAAGTCTCTGAGAAGAGTTCAGTTATGGGTATCTGAGATCTATTGCCATGTTTGTTTTCCAAATACTTCAAGCCGTATTTTCTGCAAACTTTGTCAATGTGCTGTTCCAATATCGAAGTTTGAGCAGCTGTCAGCGTTGCAGGTTCTTCGGTACCTATCAGTTCGTATTGGTGGCCTGACTTGTGAAATGAAGGACTGCAATACATTATACCATGTTTGCCGTCACCTTTGACTTCAAGTGCAGGAATGTTATCGTCTACCGCAACTCCAGTGGTTGTATTTCCAGTATTGTCAGAGCTCTTTTTTGTCAGGGGCCGGGTTGTGTAAAAGTAAATGTGTGCCTTGTTTGGATTGTCTTTGTGTTGCTCTACAAAATGCTGCTTTGCCAGCTCTTGAATCGTGCCAGTTACACCATTAGTATTTAGCACTTCTTCAATTGCAATTTTGTTATCGCAATCTATCGCTGCAAGGTAAAGGTGTTTTCTGTCTGTCCTATGCCAGACCTTGCCGCATATCACGGCCATTCCTTGATTGAATCCGTTTGTAGCCTTCCACTCATCATGTTGTTTATTGCTGATAGGAGAATCCTGATATTGTGACCACTTGATCCAAGTCCTTTTGTTTCTAGTGTCTGCAGGAATCACGTTTACTCCGATCACGTTTCTCCAGAAATCCGCCCACTCGTTGAAACTTAATGATAGGTCTATCATGCCCAAAACACCCCCATTACAATTTCCTTCTGAATGGCTTCCTTTAGCTTTGTCAGTCGGCTAATTTCTTGGCGATAAGCAGCTATGTCAATGTCAATCCTTTCAACTTCAATCTTTTTCTGTTCAAAGTAGTTCTTGTACTTGCGCTTGAGTTCTGCTCGTGTTGCAGAATCAAGTAGTCGCCTAATCTCTACCAACGATTCATACTCGATTTGGTAAAGGTCACACCTTTCAGCAATCTTCCTCACCACAACTCCAGTTGGGGTTGTCTTATCACAGGAGATTGTTGTTTCAAAGTCATCAGTTGTCACTATGGTGAATATTTCATCTCCAGCTGTTATCGACCTAATCCGTCTTTTCGTGTTGAAATCCGATACCATCATGTTACTTACTCACCGAGATTAGTGCAAGTAGCACCATAATAGGCACGGAGATCGCTAAGGAAACGACGAATTCAGTAAAGGTTTTTAAATCGGGAAGTGCAACTCTAATTTGCATCTCCAGTTTCACCGATTGGGGTTGTGTTTGCCGGAGTGTTAGGAGCACTTTGGCCATTTTCTTTACTTACAACATGCTTGGTACCTGCATTAGCTAGATAGAATTTTGCAATCTTTTGCAAAACCTGATCATAACTTTCAGACACAATACCGCACTGCGCAACTAATTCCTTGGTGGCAGGCGAGATATTTAACGAACTTCTTTCAGACATATTCATTCTATTTATACATTTTGCTGATATATATACTTTAAATAAAAATACAACTTTTTTGGCAAGTTTTCATCCATATTGCTATACTGAGGATCACTTGTTGTAATAACTATAGTATAGTAGTGAGGGTAATATATACATGAAATCTTATTGTGACAGATCCAATGACAGATTAGTGACGGATCGCTGAAAAATGTGTCATTGCAAAACTCTTAGAATATTGCTCTTTTGGCCTAACGGGGCTGTTTTTGAGGACTTTTTTCGGCAATGACGGATATGACGCTTGTGACGGATTATTGGGTACGTTTATCTGTTGAACAATTTAAAAAATATAATATATAGTAGCAGGAGAATGTTGGAAAAAATGTGTCATATCCGTCACAACCGTCACTAAAGGATCAATCTCCTCAAATATTGCTCTGTTTGGCAAACGAAGCCTAAATCAAGGACTTTTTTAATGACGGATTATATTGCCAATCTGTCACAAATGTGTCACTGATCCGTCATAGACCTGTCATTTCGTCAATTATCGCACCAAGTGAAAAGGGTCTTGGCCGGGCCAAAAGGAGCAAATCTAGAATCTTTATTTCATGTACCAGATCGAAATAAAGATCTTTATCCATGTACCAGAAAAAAGTCTAGATTCTAAGAAATGGAGTACAAAGAGGCATAAAAACAGCTGCAAATGACATAAAAGTACAAGAAAACACCAGAATCACCGCCAATTTTTGCCAATGCGTCTCATTAACTCCATTCCACGTTTTTCTGTTCTTTTTACTTGTTTGCAGTTCATTTAGACCTTCTTTGTACGAATTTCTGGTACATTTGCCCTCCTTTTTTGCCCAAATCTTTGGTTTGAGTCCGGTTGAGTCTTGAAATAAAGATTTGATCTGATACATGCTTTCTTGGAATAAAGATTTTGAAAGAGTCTAACAATCAAATCTTGCAATCAAATCCAACAACTAATTCCGAGATTTGTTATGCAATTTCATTAAAGATTTAAATATAAGAAATTACTCTAATATTGTATTAATAAAGAATGACAGAAGATTTACATATTTCAGAAACCACAACCAACGTCGAGGAAACAAAATCTGGCATATCTGAAGCTGACCTAAAGTTACCAACTATAGACGCCGAGACCCAGAGAGTGATAATCGAGAAAGGCGCCAATATCGTTGCAAGACTTGCAGGCATTGATGTTAAACCAGTTGAAGACAAAAGAAGTGTGTCAATCCAGCTGACAAAAGAAGAGTATGAAAATTTCAATCTTTGGTCAGAAGAATTGGCAAGAAAGAAGATTATTCCAAGAGCTTCAATGTCAAGCGTAATCAAGTTCAGTGCAGTACAATATCTTGAAATTATAAACGATCAAGTACGCAAACAGGTGCAGAAACAACAGGAGGTAAAAAAGAGTGACCATTAATGATTCAAAATATTATCAAGAAGAAAGACCCAAAGTATGTTACCGTCTATGTCAACAAGAATTTAACCGGCACGATTGAATCAAAGATACAACAGCTTGCCGAGCTAGGTATCCTCCCGCCAAATACTACCAAGGCCAAGTTCATTAAACACGCTGTCGGGTTCTATCTTGCCAATTTTTCAGAAGGAAACATTGCTGGTCTTCAGGCGTATCAAACCTCCCATAAAGAACATGGAATAGGCAAGAATGCAAAGGATCTCTATGCAGAAATCAAGTTAGAGACCTTCAGAGCAGTCCAAACAAAACTAGCTCATGAAATCGAATGGATAAAGAAACAGAACACAATGGCACCTTCCATTTCCAAGCTCCTTAACAGCGGTGATACAAAATGAACAAGATAACTATACCACCAATCATGGAGAGAGAAGAAGCATTAGAAAGAGTTGCGCTATTCCTCATAGCAAAAGAGGTATCGGTACTTCGTAAATGGTTAGGGGAATAAGAATGGGCAGACCAAGGAAGAAGAAGCAAGAGAAGAGAACATTCACCCTGACAGAATGGGAAAGGATTCGCAGAGAAATGCCTTCATTCGACGAACAAGAGTTAAAAGAATTCTTTGACTTTCCCCGGATAGTAGCTGATCCAAAAATGGATTCTGGATATCTTTAGCAAGGTGGGCAGATTGGGCGATCTTAATTCATTCAATCCAGATGATATCCCTGCTTCCAAGAAGACTCGCAATGTGGTAGCAGGTGACATTAATGTTGGAAAGAAGTCTCCAGCGGAGTTAGAGCAAGGTCATATCGAAGAGGATTTGCAGACGCAAGTATCTGCAACGGATTCAATCTTTTCATTACAGTCATTAGACGATAAAACCCAAAGAGAGTTAGCGGAGTTTGCCGGGTATTACTATGAACGTGGAAGGATAACCCAACCAAGTATTCAGGTATTAATCCAATACCACTTTCAAGAAATCATGGAAAGAATGAGATCTGAATATCAAAGTTACATTTTCAACAAACAGTTAGAAGAAATGATGATGAAGAAAATGGGTGTTAATCCTGACATGGTATTTTCAAAGTTTAACAACTTTTATCTGCCTTAGTATGATACTGTACCTTGTTCTTCCTTCTTTTATGTGAATTTTCCTATAAGCTTAAATACTTAAGTTAGTATATTTACATTGCCTACAATCACTACTGTTTGAACGGCACTTTGGAACTGCATTCGGGGTGGGGGTTGACCCTCCCACCTCATACGTCTCTTCCTTATCCAAGTTAAGTCTTCTTTAATAGTGATAATTGTACAGTACAATTGAAATGGATGTACTACCAATACTTTTTGTAGCTGTAGGCGGATTATGCGCCGCAATGATCTATGTCGTGATGGGATCAAAAATTCGTAGCTGGTTGCACGTCGCACCGGTGAGAAAATAAGATCCCTTTCCTCTTTTTGAATTCTAATTCTGCAATTTCTTCGTTTCTATCTCCTCAAGTTCTTCCAAACCCGTCTTAACGTTGCCCCTTTCTCTTTCAGACTTCCAGAATAGCTCCATATCCTTATCTCGTTGTTTTTGCATTTCCGCAATCTGTTTCTTTAGCACTTCTACGTCAGAATTCTTTTCTGTTTTCAAGATATCCAACTGTTCTGATAAAGTCCTAATGCGACTCTGAGATACTTCAAGCTCCTTGACCAAGCTTCTCTGCTTCTCTTCAATTGCACTCGTGTCCATAAAGGTAATCAGATGTTCAACCCCGGCAAAGTCTTCTGCAATTTCTTCTTCAGTCTTCTTGGTATATTCGTGAACCTTCCGTCCAATGTGGTACTTTGCGTACTGCTCGTTGACAGCTTTGGTGCAAGCTGTGAAAACATACCGGCGTAGAGTGTGTAAGGTAATCTTTCGCCGCTTTCCACCTTCTTCATACCCTATTTCCAACCTATCTATTAGATCTCTGAACCGGTCTGCAGCCTCTTTGTAAAGTGCCCGGAGGGTCGCAACAAGTTCTTCGTGATACGGCGCAAAAACATAATCTTCTGGTTTGGGAACGGGTATCACCTGTTTCTTATTCCAAACGAGTTTGCCGTTCTTCAACACTTGACGATTGATAGTCCTTGGTCTATACTTGAAAGCAAGCCATTTCTCAATTTGCGACCTCATTTCACTAGTGAGTTGTCTACGCTTGCCTGCCTTTGTCTTTGAGTGCTTTCCTCTGACATTGACAAAGGTTGGATTTGTGGTGAATTTCAAAGTCTTTAGGTCGAGTCCTTCCAAGTGTTGGTTCTGGATCGAGAAGCTTTCTTTCGCACGCCAACCCATACTCGCCTCCCACATAGCATACGTTTGTAATCTGATATCCTCACAAGCTATGATAATACTTTGAATGGTCTTCTTGGCCGCTGGTGAAAGTTCTGGTTCCTCTGGTTTGGGGTACTTTACTTGCTGCTTGAAGATTGCATTACTAATCGGAATAAAGTTGACTTCTAAAAAGTTCCTCGCCCAACTTACTTTCAGTTTGATCGTTCGGGCATTGTTACTTCCACCATTATCTTCAAACCTGTTCTTTACAAGCCAGTTTGCGTACGCTTTCATTATGTGGTAAACTTGTTCCTCCTTCGGATCGTCCGTAGCCGTACCGTCCTTCAGCTTTTTCACCAGCTCGGTCACCCTCATTTTTAGCTGGTCTTTTGCATAGGTTTCAAAGTCCTTAATGAAATAGCCGACAGCTTTTGCACTGCCTACATTCTGAGTGGCTATCGTATCGAGGTACTTTTGGACGAGCGGATCCGGCATACAAGATGCTATGATATTATTGGATATATTTACGTATAATGGTCATATTTAGATTGTATAGAAGAAGGGTTAAAAATGGATACTAAAAATCGTATATTGTCCACCTTTAACCCATGATTATACGCTCATTGTGCCATTTTTGACCTCACGATCCTCGAATATTCATCCACTTTGGAGTCAAGCAATGCTCTGTCAGTCGACTCGGCGTACATGCGTATCAGTGGCTCCGTGCCGCTTGGCCTCACCATGAGCCACGTTTCGTCGTCTAACCATATCTTGGCCCCGTCCATCGTCTCTATCCTTTTTGGGCTGCCGTGCTCCATGCACGCTTTTACCACTCTTTCCACTACTTCGCGGGAACTGCATACGAATTTTGTCTTAACCTGAAATGTCCTTGGCAATTTCTCTACAAGTCGCGAAAACGACTCGCCGGTAGCTGCAAGCATGTCAAGCACAAGAGCCGTCGTCATCGCGCCGTCCCTCACCTCGTTTATGGGCCCGTACATGAACCCGCCGTTTTCCTCAAGTCCCATCGGCGCCTTGCGCTTTACCATCTCCCTTGACACCTCGACGCTTCCAACCTTGGTGTGCACCACCTTTATGCCAGATTCTTCTGCGACTTTGGATAGCACCATTGACGTGTTTACCGGGCAGACTATCTCGGAGCCCCTGTGCCTCTGCGCAAGCAGGTTCTTTGCCAAAAGCGAGCCGGTCTTGTCGCCCCAGTAGATGCTGCCGTTGTTGTCGCAAAAGATGCTCCTGTCGCCATCGCCGTCAAACGCGACTCCAAAGTCTGCCCTGCCGTTTCTGACGGTCTCTGCAAGCACGCTCAGGTTGTCAGGCGTGGGCTCTGACCCTCGACCGGGAAAGTCGCCGTCAATGTCGCCATTGATGACGATTACCTTGCAGCCAAGCTTTTTTGCGATTATCGGGGCGACAACCGACTGCGCGCCGTTTCCCGTGTCCATCGCCACTGTAAAGTTCTTGGCGCGTATCCTGTCGGCATCGACAAGCGACAACACCTTTTCCATGTATGTGGGGACGACGTTGTCATCCACGTACTGGCGCCCACAGCCTGCCATCGTCGCAAACTTTTTTGAATGATAAATATCCTCGACTGTCAGCTCGTCCTCTCGAGATATTTCTACACCGTCTGATGCTGCCGGCTTGATGCCGTTGTACTCTGGCGGGTTGTGCGACGCCGTTATCATGATGCCACCGTTGTAGCCGAGCCTCTTTGCGGCATGCTGCAGGCATGGAGTTGGGACCAGCCCTGCGTCTGCAACGTCTAGGCCGGCCGAGTTGAGTGTTGCGCGCACCAGCCTTGAAACCACCGGGCTTGACTTGCGCCCGTCGTACCCGACCACTATTGGGCCTTTTTTGTAATACGTGGCGATTGCATACGAAAGGTCGATGACAAGGTCGCTTGTAAAGTCATTGCCCCACACGCCGCGCACCCCGTTTGTGCCAAATAATCTTGTTCTCTGCATCTGCAAAGGATGCAATGTAACAATAGATAAAAATTTGGCTACCATCCGCTGGTGCAGGTGCGCACGCATGTGCGGGGGTCGCCAAGCCCGGTCAACGGCGCAGGGCTTAGAATGGGCGCATAATTGCCCCTACAACCCTGTTCCTTAGGGATTCGTGGGTTCAAATCCCACCCCCCGCACCATTTTCGTTTTAATAGCTCATAGAATGGTCTGAAACATATTTTCAAGGATGGCGCCTTGGCCGCTCAATGGGAGCATAAGAACTCACAGATACAAAAAATAAAGGCATTGGAGGCTAAGGTAATCGGAGTGAACAAGGAAACACTATATTCCCGCCCCAAGTTTGTGGGCAAGTACCGCCTTGATTTTCTGCTTTTGTCAGACCGTACAAACAAGACGATAAAGGCATACTGCCCTTATGGTGGTAAAGGAATCTTGGACTTTGGCATGACCAAGAAGAAGACGCACATACTTGACAACAGTGAAAAAAATGATCAAGATATGTGAGAAAGTCAAGTCTGATGGACACGAGACTGATATGCTTGAGTTTCTGAAAAGTGTGAGGACATGAAATCTGAGAATCCTGTCATAAACCAGATACTCGATGCTTACAAACCCATTTGGTCTATAAATCATGCCACTTCTCTAATGGGTTGGGACTTTGAGACTTACATGCCTAGGAAGGGCACTGAAGAAAGAGGAGTGGCCGATTCTCAACTTCGCCTGTTGTATAAGGAGCTCCTGCTAGACAAAGATTTTGTTGACCTTGTTGAATTGGGGAAGAAACAGGAGGGCCTTAACGATGCGGAGAAGGGCATTGTACGAATGCTTGAGAGAAACATAACCAAGCAGATAAAGATACCAAAGGAGTTGACTGAAGCAGAATCTCTGGAAAGAATAAGAGGCAACATGGTCTGGAGGCAGGCGAGAGAAAAATCTGATTTCAAGATGTATGAGCCCTACCTCAAGAAGATGGCAGAAATAAAGAAGCAAATCGCTGAGAAGATAGGTTATGAAAAACATCCATATGATGCGCTTTTGGATACATTCGAAGAAGAGCTTACAGTAGCCGACTTGGATAAGGTATTCGGAGTGCTGACTCCACATATTCAGAAGATATTGAAAAAGCTCCTAGATTCAGGCAGCCCCTTTTGCAAGGAGATAAGCAAACTTGGAAAACCAAAGTATGATATTCAAAAAGTTGATGAGCTCAATCGTGAAATTTTAACTCTCTTGCAATACGACATGGAGCGCTTTAGAATGGATGTATCCACACATCCCTTTACTCAGGCTATGGACCTCAATGACGTTAGAATAACTACCCGGTATGAAGGGACTGATTTCAAAAGGTCGATATCTAGTACTATTCACGAAGGTGGTCATGCCTTGTATGACCTGCAATGCGATCAATCATTGTCTGTCACTCCTGTCGAGGGCGCATCTTCGCTAGCGCTTCATGAATCTCAGTCAAGGTTTTGGGAGAATATTGTAGGCAGAAGCAAGCCTTTCGTTCAATTGATAGCTCCTTTGATTAGAAGGAAAGTAAGTTTCGCAGGCCAAGCCACCGACGACGAGTTGTACCTGTATTTCAATACTGTCAAGCCTGGTTACATACGAGTTGACGCCGACGAAGTTACCTACAATCTCCATATCGCAATAAGGTATGAGATAGAGAAGAAAATAATTGGAGATGAGCTAACCGTCTCTGAAATCCCTGAATTCTGGAACGATAGAATGGAGCAGCTGCTTGGAGTAAGGCCAACCGATGACTCGCAGGGTGCGCTCCAAGATACTCATTGGAGCAGCGGCCTCTTTGGCTATTTCCCTACCTACACTTTAGGAAACTTGGTTTCAGCGATCATTGCTTCAAAGATGCGCAAAGACCTACAAGATTACGAGGAAAACATCAGGAACGGTGATTTCCGGCCTGTCAGGGAATGGCTAAGACTAAAGATACACCAACATGGATCTGTTTATGCACCCAAGACGCTTCTTAAAAATACCTTCAATGAAGAAGGCTATAACCCAGATTACTTCGTGAAGTACATAGAGAACAAATACTTTGGGTCTTGAACTCTAACCTATTTGCTAGTAAAAACGGGCGTAAATCCCGCCTTCCACGCTAGTTATTATCCTATTGACGTTCATGGCTGAACTAGCCGACATGATGTGGGGAGAGGGGAGGCCCGGGTGGCCGCCTCTGATGTTATCCTGCTGCTTCTTCTTGGACGATGTCAAAATCAAAAGTTATGGTCGCGGCTCCTGACGGTGCAGAGAATACCAGCTGTTCCATGCCTGCTCGTATGGGTATCATGACATCTTTTACGTCGCCATCATAGTTGCTCCAAGGATCCTCTTTGGGGTAGATGGCAACCTGAGTTGGACCGTCTGCCGACAGGGAACTTCCATTAGCGTCTGTAAGTTTGATCGAGACCATTCCGCCTTCAACTACCGCGGTGCCGACTACATAGACAGGCGTTGCGTCAGAGCCAGTGTCTAGAGAAACTATCTCCTCTTGGCCTGATTCTAGCGCAAGGCTGCCGTCTGCAAGGTGCACTCTGGTTTGGCCTTCAGCAACATTATTGTCGTCGTCTTCTGTAGACTCTTGAGCTAGGGCTTTGGACACGGGAACCGATGGCAGGCAGGCTATGGATGCGATTGCCAGAACGCCTATGGCGTACATGAGAATCTTTGGACTCATCGAACAATTTTATAATTGAATTATATTTAAGAAAGGTGTAGTGCAATTTTATTAAAGTTTTTAGTACTAGACTACAAGTATTCTAGCTAGGCATTTTCTTTCCAGAAGCAGAAAAATGATCAAATTATAAAAACAGCAAAGTTACTTGCCGTTGCTCTTTGCGCGAAAGTCGAGCGCCATCTTGATTATCTGCTTGTGCATCCTTGCGTCGCCTGCAAGCTCGGGGTGGAACGAAGTGCCGATGATGTTCTTTTGCTTTACGGCGACTATTTTGCCCGCGTGCCTTGCGATTATCTCTACGTCCTTGCCGACCTCGCTTACTGCCGGCGCCCTGATAAAGACGCCCCTGAACGCGCCCTTGCCAAGCATGTTCATCTTCAGGTCTGTCTCAAAAGAGTCGTTCTGCCTGCCAAACGCGTTGCGCTCTATCACAATGTCAAGGTTGCCAATCGTTTTCTGCTTTGTCTCACCAATGACGCGGTCGTACACTCTCTTGGAGAGCATTATCATGCCTGCACACGTGCCAAGCACCGGCATCCCTTCTGAAATGCGCTTCTTTAGAGAAGGAAGCGAGTGCTGGATTGCCGCAAGTGAGCTTTGCACCGTGCTTTCGCCGCCTGGCAGTATCAGCGCGTCAATTTTCTCAACATCCTCGGCGTACCTTACCAGCTGTATCTTGCCGTCTATTTTTAGCTCGTCAAGCGCCTGCCTCGTAGCAGCGACATTTTCCTCAATGTCGCCCTGAAAGCCAAGGACGCCTATCGTGACATCTTTGTTGCTGCTCAAGCCGACTGTCCCCTTTCCTGCATGCGTAGTTCCAGGTTCTTGGTGTCAAGGCCAAGCAGCGATTTTTTCTCGTCGACCATCTTTTGCGCTTCCTTGACTATCTTTGCGTCATCGTAGAATGTCGTCGCAAGCACGACTGCGCGTGCGCGCTGCGCCGGGTCGTCTGACTTGAATATGCCCGACCCTACAAACACGCCGTCGCAGCCAAGGTTCATCAGAAACGCCGCGTCCGCCGGAGTCGTTATGCCGCCTGCCGCAAAGTTCACGACAGGGAGCCTTCCAAGCCTTGCCGTCTCTTCCACTATGGCAAACGAGACCTTCAGCTCGCGCGCCGCCTTCATCAACTCCTGCTTGTCGTCATCGAGATAGTGCGACCTTATCCTGCGGATCTCGTTGTTTACCATGCGTATGTGCGTCACCGCCTCTGCCACGTTGCCGGTGCCCGGCTCGCCCTTTGTGCGTATCATGGCCGCACCCTCTTCAATCCTGCGCAGGGCCTCGCCGAGGTTCTTGCCTCCGTTTACAAACGGCGTCGTGAAATCCCATTTCCAGATGTGGCGCTCCTCGTCTGCAGGCGTCAACACCTCGCTTTCGTCTATCATGTCAACGCCCGTCACTTCAAGCACCTTCGCCTCGTCGATGTGGCCTATCCTGCACTTGGCCATTATCGGGATCGTGACTGCGTCCATTATCTCCTCGATTACCTTGATGCTTGCCGTCCTTGCGACGCCTCCTGCCTTTCTCACGTCGTACGGCAGCTTGTCAAGCACCATCACCGCAACCGCGCCGGCCTCTTCTGCTATCTGCGCCTGCTCGACGCTTGTTACGTCCATGACCACGCCGTGCTTTTGCATGTGTGCAAAGCCGCGCTTTAGAAGGGTGGTGCCGCGAACCGCTCTGGCGCTCTCGCCGGCAACAGCATCTTGTACCTTGATGCCCTTTGCGCCCGGTTCACTTGCGACAAGCGAAATTGTCATATTTTGTTACGACTGCAATTCGCTAAAATGCGTTATATAGATATTGTTTTAGCTAGCCAGTCTCTACGTCTTGCTTGCGATTATCCCGTCAAGCTGGTTGCCGACGTTTGTTATTAGCGGCGGGATAGTGCCGTCGTACGCGTCCGGCTCGACCCAGCTTATCGTCTTTTGCTTGTCGGCGGTTTTTACTGCAAGCGTGTAACTTGCAAAATTGCTTGCGTTCTCCGACTGCGGATAGTCTGTCTTTGGTACGTCCATAAAGCCCGTTTCAAGCACCAGCCCCTTTATCTTGGCAAACTCTTCTCTGCTGAGCGAAAACCGCTGCGGAACTGGCATGTTCTTTTCGCGCGGGTCCGTCTTTGTGTACGTGCCAGAGCCGTCCTTGTCTATTGTCAGTGTCTCTAGCTGCGTGGCGACAAGCAAGCCTCCTGTTTTTGTCAGGTGCTGCCTGTTGTACTCGATTGTGACGTCTTGTGCTGCAGGCTGCTGGCTGACGCTTGGCAGGGCAATCAAAACTGCCATCACTATCACAATGCCTGCAATTACAAAGACGAACTTGTTGACCAACTGCTATTACTACTCTGCTGCTTTTCAATAGCAAGCAGGCTTTGTATTAAATTAAACGATGCTAATGACATGGCTTTAAAAAGTGCCTTTTGTTAAACAAGCCGGTGGACTCGACTCGGTGGCTTTGGGTGCTCATTGGAGTGATGGCCGCGATTTTTGGCTATGTGCTGCTCCTCAAGAATAGCGCATAAAAGCGAGGTTGCCGAGACAAAAAAATCCGACGACGCAAAAGAGATATAGCCAAAATTGCCGGTTTTCTATTGGTAGCACATATACTTATGTCGTCAGAAGAGGCTGCGAAGATAGAGACTACGCCCGAGCTTGTCGGCCGGGTGTACTCCAAGCTTGAAGCAAACATTGCGAAATTCCGCAAAATGACCAACAACAGGCCGCTCACGCTTGCCGAGAAAATCCTGGTGGGCCACCTTGATGGCGATAATGTCTATGACCCCCAGAGGGGCAAGAGCTATGTTTTTCTGAACCCTGACAGGGTCGCGCTGCAGGACGTCACCGGCCAGATGACGATACTCCAGTTTGCGCAGGCCGGATTAAAGCGCGTAAAACTTCCAACTACCGTTCACTGCGATCACCTGATCCAGGCCAAGGTCGACAGCGCCACCGATACTAGGTTTGCAATCATCCAGAACAATGAAGTGTTCCAGTTCCTGGAATCAGCGTGCAGAAAATACGGCATCGGATTCTGGAAGCCGGGCGCCGGCATCATCCACCAGGTCGTGCTTGAGAACTATGCGTTTCCCGGCGGCCTCATGATCGGGACCGACTCGCATACGCCAAACGCCGGCGGCCTCGGCATGATAGCAATCGGAGTGGGAGGCCTTGACGCGGCAGAGGTCATGGCCGGGATGCCTTGGGAGCTGCTGTACCCAAAGCGCATTGGCGTGTACCTGACAGGCGAGCTGAACGGCTGGGCCGCGCCAAAGGACATCATACTATATGTCGCGTCGAAACTGACGGTGTCAGGCGGCACGAACGCGATAATCGAGTATTTTGGGCCCGGCGCAAGATCCATCAGCTGCACGGGCAAGGCAACGATAACCAACATGGGTGCAGAAATAGGCGCCACCTGCTCGGTGTTTGCGTACGACGAACGCATGGAAGCGTACCTTCGCGCCACGAACAGAGGCGCCATAGCAGACCTTGCAAACAAGCACAAGGCGCTGTTGACAGAGGATCCAGAAGTCGAAAAAGACCCGCAAAAATACTTTGACCAGGTAATCGAGATCGACTTGTCAAGGCTGGAACCTCACATTGTAGGACCGCACACGCCCGACCTTGCAAGGCCGATATCCCAGATGGCCGCAGACGTGAAAAAGAACAACTACCTTGACAGCATCTCTGTTGCGCTTATTGGAAGCTGTACAAACTCTTCGTACGAGGACATGTCCCGCGCCGCCGACATTGCCAAGCAGGCAAAGGCGCACGGCATGAAGACGCCAGTGTCGCTTCAGGTGACGCCTGGCTCGGAGATGATCCGCGCAACCATAGAGCGCGACGGCCAGATGAAAGTGTTGCAGGACATTGGCGCAAACGTGCTTGCAAACGCGTGCGGCCCGTGCATCGGCCAGTGGAGCAGGCCGGAACTGAAAAAGGGCGAGCCAAACACCATAGTCACGTCGTACAACCGCAACTTTCCCGGCAGAAACGACGGCCGGCGAGAGACAATGAACTTTATCGGCAGTCCAGAACTGGTAATTGCGCTTGCGCTTGGCGGCAGGCTGTCTTTCAACCCGCTGACTGATGAACTGACGGCGCCTGACGGCACCAAGTTCAGGCTGCAGCCGCCGGGGCAGGCTCCCGAAGTCCCAAAGGATGGCTTTCAAAACGCCAAGGATGTCTACGTGCCGCCGGCGGCAGACCCTGACAGCGTACGGGTGGTCATCGACCCAAAGAGCGACCGCCTGCAGAAACTTGAACCGTTTGCGCCGTGGGACGGCAGGGACTTTGAAAAGCTGCCTGTGCTTGCCAAGACCAAGGGCAAGACCACCACCGACCACATATCGCCTGCAGGCGCATGGCTGACGTACCGCGGGCACCTTGACAGGATAAGCGACAACCTCCTGCTTGGCGCAGTCAACGCCTATAGCGGCCAGGTTGGAAACGGCAAGAACCAGCTTGACAGCCAAGTAGAGTCGTTCCCGCGTATTGCGCGCCAGTACAAGGCAAAAGGGATCAAGTGGATCATTGTCGGCGACAGCAACTATGGCGAAGGCTCCAGCAGGGAGCACGCGGCCATGACGCCGCGCTACCTGAACTGTGCCGCTGTCATCGCAAGGTCGTTTGCAAGGATACACGAGACCAACCTGAAAAAGCAGGGCGTCCTTGCGCTCACGTTTGCAAATCCTGCCGACTATGACAAGATACTGGAAGACGACAGGCTGAGCATAGTCGGCCTGAAGGACATGCAGGCAGGCAAGCCAGTGAAATGCATAATCACACACGCCGCCGACGGCAGGATCGAGGAAATAGAGCTGAAACACTCGTACAATTCTGCCCAGATAGAATGGTTCAAGGCCGGCTCTGCCCTCAACCTGATGCGCTCAAAGTAAAAGCCGCTTTTTACGGCTTGGCAGGAGGAGGCGAAATGGGGAGCACAGAATCCGCCTCGATCATTCCTGCTACGTCATAATTGCGGTACTGTTCGGTGGCTCCATAGGAAAATACTCCTGAAATCTGGAATTGCGCGTTTGTAAATCCAAGTGCCGGCTCGCCTCTTGAAAGCTGTTCAATGTTGCTCAGCGCATAATGGCTGCCGTCAGAACCTTTGAATCCTGGCACACACAAGCCAGTGCCGTACCTGCCAAAAAGGTCCTGCTTGTGTGGAAGGCAAACCATCTGGCCTATGATGCTGACGGTCTTGCCGTCCTGCATGCGGTACGAGATATCTCCAAATGCAATCAAGGCTCCTGCCGCAGCAACTGCTACAGCTGCCAAAGCGACAGCCGCGGCAGCCTGTACCGCATTGCCATCATGTGCATATGTTACAAGAAATAGAAAAAACATTATAATTTAGTTTTTAACCAAACGCGATAAAGTATAATAACTTTGGATGCGGTGAGGCAGTAGTGACGGCGAGCGAGGAAGTTGTCAGGTGTGACAACTGTGGCAACCCCATCGACGCGTGCATGTGCGCGTGCCCGTACTGCGGCAAAAAGGACGCCTGCGACTGCTGCCTGCTTGATGCCGCGACAGGCGGTTAATAATAAAACCTGTAAACCATTAAAAGCAGGGCATGGGCAGATTTTCATGTAATGATGGTAGTAAACTCGCTCAGCTGGGTAATTGGTGGCGCCCAGGGAAGCGGCGTCGACTCTGCGGCAAACATTTTCTCCCGCGCCTGCGCGGTGGGTGGACTACACGTGTTTGGCAAGCGCGAATACTACTCTAACATCAAGGGTGAGCACAGCTACTTTACAGTGCGCGTGGCAGAAAAGCGCATCAGGTCGCCAGTGGACGAGATAAACATACTGGTGTCTTTTGACGCCGAGACGGTGTTCCGCCACTTTGACGAGGTGACTCCCGGCGGCGCGATATTCTACGATTCTGACGCTGCAGAGACAAAGTTAAGCGAGGTGCCAACGATTGATGATTATGCAGCCGCCCGCATCCAGAGCACGCTTGAAAAGGCGGGCCTGGAGCCGACCGTGCAGGGCGCGCTGGAGCACGCCAAAAAACGCGGCGTGACCCTTTACCCTCTGCCGTATTTCCAGTTGCTGGAAGACTTTGCGCAGAAAATGAAGGATCCGTCGCTTAGCAAGCTGGCAAGGATGACAAACGTGATGGCCCTCGCCGCGTCGATGGCCTTGTTAGAATTTGACAGCGAGATCCTTGCAAAGGGGATAAGGCACATCTTTCATGCAAAACAGCGCGTGGCAGAACTCAACGTCAAGGCGGCGTACCACATTTACGAATATGCAAAGAGCAAGTTTGCAAGGGACGGCTTTAACTACCGGCTGACGACCAAGACGCCAGAGCCGGGCATCATTGCCGTGCAGGGCAGCCAGTCGTCTGCCCTGGGCAAGATGGTGGCAGGGTGCCGGTTCCAGACCTACTACCCGATCACTCCTGCGTCAGACGACAGCGAGTTTTTGGAATCAAACGAAGTTCTCGAGCTTTACGACTCGGGCAAGAAAGGGTCCACGGTGGTGGTCCAGACGGAAGATGAAATTGCCGCAATCACTATGGCCATAGGGGGCGCGCTTGCAGGCGCAAGGTCTGCGACTGCGACTTCGGGCCCGGGCTTTTCGCTGATGGCAGAGGCGATGGGGTGGGCAGGCATCAACGAAGTGCCTGTCGTCGTGTCGCTGTACCAGCGCGCAGGCCCATCCACAGGCCTTCCAACGCGGCACGAGCAGGGCGACTTGCATTTTGCAATCCATGCCGGCCACGGCGAGTTTCCAAGAATAGTCCTTGCGTCAGGAGACATCGAGGAGAGCTTTTACGACACCGTCAAGGCGTTCAACTTTGCAGAAAAGTACCAGGTGCCCGTCATACACATGCTGGACAAGGCCATAGCAAACAGCATCACCACGTGCCCCGCCTTTGACCCTTCACGGGTCAAGATAGAAAGGGGCGCAATAGCGACCAAGATAACGGACGCAGAAAAGGGCGCGGCCGGCAACTATTTGCGCTTTAAACTTTCAGACAACCCGGTCAGCCCGAGGATCCCGCTTGGCACGGAAGGCGCGATTTTCTGGAACACCGGCGACGAGCACACAGAGGAAGGCCACATCACCGAGGATCCAGAGGTGCGCAGCAGGATGGTGGAAAAGAGGATGGGCAAGCTGGAAGTCGCCCTGAAAGAGATACCGGACGAGGACAAGGCCGTGATGTATGGAGACAGGGACGCAAAAATCGCGATAATCGGCTGGGGCTCGACAAAGGGCGTTGTGCTTGACGCGATGGAAAAGCTGGCTGAAGAAGGGATAAAGTGCAAGTTCGTGCAGGTACGCCTGCTCAACCCGTTCCCCGCGGACCTTGTAAAATCGATGATAGGAAATGATGCAGAGGTAATCGTTGACATTGAGATGAACTACACTGCGCAACTGGGCGCGCTCATCAGGCAGCACACTGGAATCGAGCCGGACCACCTTGTAGTCAAGTACAACGGCCGGCCAATGTCGCTTGAGGAAGTTTATAACTCTGTAAAGAGAATAATCAGCGGCAAGGCTCCAAGGAGACAGGTGTTGAAAAATGGCACTTAAACTGGCAGACTACAAGACAGACGTCCACAACGACTGGTGCCCGGGTTGCGGCGACTTTGGCATACTGAACAGCATCCAGATGGCGCTTGCAGACATGCAGATACCTCCGCACAAGGCCACGATATTTTCCGGCGTCGGCTGCTCGGGCAAGACGCCGCACTTTATCCGGACGTACGGCATCCACACGCTGCACGGCAGGGTCATGCCGTTTGCGCAGGGGGCGAAACTGTCAAACCCTGACCTTGAGGTAATTGCGGTAGGTGGCGACGGCGACGGGCTTGGAATCGGCGCCGGGCATTTCGTGAGCGCAGGCAGGCGCAACGTGGACATGACCTACATCATATTCAACAACGCCGTTTACGGGCTGACAAAGGGGCAGGCGTCGCCAACGCTAAAGCTTGGCATGAAGACGAAATCATTGCCGCAGCCAAACGTAAACAACTCTGTAAACCCAATAGCACTTGCGCTTGTCGCCGGCTTTACGTTCATCGCGCGGGGCTACTCGTACGACGTGCGCCACCTGAAGGACCTGATAAAGAAGGCGGTGGAGCACAAGGGGCTTGCGTTTGTAGACGTTCTGCAGCCATGCCCGACGTACAACGACATCAACACCAAGGAATGGTTCTCAGGCAGCAACAATATCGACCCTGTTACAAAGAAGGTGATGCCTCGCATTTACAAGCTGGAAGAAACAGGCTATGACGGCATAGTCCGCGATCCTGCAGAGATAAACGAAAAGATGGGCAAGGTAATCGAAAAGGCAAACGAGTGGGGAGACAAGATTCCAATCGGCGTGTTCTACCAGAACGAGCACATACCGACTTTTCAGGAAAGGATAAGCGCAAGGATACCCAACTATGTCGAAAGCCCGCCGGCAAAGCAAGAGATAGCAGACTTGTCGGGCAAGACGATAACAAACATCGAGAAATTGCTGGACGACTACCGGCTCGACCGGGAAAACTTTTGATCTCACAAGAAGAAGAACCTCTTTAATATTATTTTGAACCAGTGTACTACATATGCCAAGAGGCAAACTGTCCGAGAGGACAAGAAAGCAGATAGACACTCTCCCGGAAAAAGCCCAGCGCACTTTTAGAAAAGCACACGAAAGCGCACTGAAGCAATACAAGAGTCCGGGCAAGAGGCGCCGCAAGAGCGACACTGCAGAAGCGGTGGCGCAAAAGGTCGCGTGGAGCGCGGTCAAGAAAAAGTACAGGAAAAGCGGCGACAAGTGGGTAAGCAAGAGCAGCAGCAACAACCGCCGCAGCAAAAAGACGAAATCAAAGAAAGAAGAATAGGCGGGCCCGGAGGGCTTCGATCCCACGACCTGCGGTTCCGAAGACCGCCGCGATATCCTGACTACGCTACGGGCCCCTCCTTACTCCCATAGCAGGTGCCGCTATATCAAGCCTGATCGAAATGGTAATGAGGCGGGCGGCTCCAACAGTATAACAGTATAGCGTTGTTCGGCCTGCGGCAGCTGTTTTGCGATCATGAAGAATCATTTGCGTACAGAAAGTATGACGACTTTGACTTTGTGGAATACTGCCGCTGCCGGCGCTGCGGCAAGGTGTTAAAGTCGTTTCAGGGCTTTGACGAGGACCTGAGAGGTTGAGAAGCATATGAATCGCTACCTTGCAACCCTTCTGATTATCTGGTGGGCCGGCGCCGCAGTAGCAACCGTCGCCCTGTTCATCCCTATATACAACAACTATGTCGTGGCAGGCAGCATAGGGTGGGGCATTGTGGTGGTGTGCACGTTTTTGATATTCTTTGAAATGAAGAGGGTAAAGGCAGAGGACAAAAAGAAGGAAAACCTAAAGAGCGGCTGAGAGCTAGCCTTTTCCGCCCTGCTCTTCGATTACCACGAGAGTCACGGTCGACGTAATGCCAGTGATCTTGCGGATCTTGTTCGTGATCACGTGGTTCATCGACTCTGTGTTGTCTGACTTGACCTTCACAAAGATGTCGTGAACGCCGTACGTGCCCCTGACTTCTTTGACATCCGGAAGCTTGGCGATCTCGTTTATGATCTTTTCCTCGGAGCCAAGCGTGCAGTTCACGAGTATATATCCAGTTGGCATATACCTGAGAAAGAGCGGAATTTAGTATTTAGCCTTTCCTGCCCTCCGGCTTCACAATGCTTAAGAATTGATCTCTTGCTACAATAGCAAGTATATGCTTGGCCAGCTTTTCCTGAAAATCTGCGCCGGCTCGCCGATGTGTGGTCCAGTTGACTACCAGATGGTGTTATTGGTCTTGACGGCAGTGATAGGCTCGGCTTCAGTCGGCCTGATAGGCTTTCAGAGGTTTCGAAAGGCAAAGCCTGCTACTTTTTCGTGATGCTGCGCCTGTCCGGCTCGATATAGTGTTCAAGCAGTTTCTGGCTGTAGCACGAGCCGCAGATAAAGCCCGAGACATTCCAGCCTTCCATTGGCCTGTACTTGAATGTGAGGTCGGCGCCGCACACGGCGCACTTGCCAGCGCTCTTGGCCATGTTTTGTAGCAGCTGGCGTGTATATGATGGCGGAATAAAAGTCATTCCAAAAAGCGCGATTGCAATAAAGTGCAAGAGATTCCAAAGGAAATTAATATAGGTACTGCTCAAGTAGCGAACGAAATGGCAAGACCCGGAGTCATCGCTTTTCCCGTTTTGCTTGTCCTAGGCGCAATAACCGGCTACCTGACGTACAACTGGATGATAGTTGACTCGGTTCCAAAGCCGGGCGATTTTAGCGACTCGCCGTACTACAAGCCAATTTCTGCGGTATCGGCCGATCAAAAGAACAGTACAGGTAACGCTTCCGGACCTGTTGACGAGTCCAAGTTCTCAAACATTGTCAAGATCTCGATCCTTTCAGGCGCATCAGTGCAAGGCTCGCCAGACTATGACCCTGACGCACCAACCGTCCCCAAGGACGCGCTGATAAAGTGGGTCAATAACGACAACGTCCCTCACAGCGCAACGAGCGGCAAGGGCTTTTCAGACGCGGATTATGGCAAGCTGTTCGACTCGGGCTTTTTGGACCCGGGTAAGGATTACAGCGTTCCGGCAGAAAAAGTTGGAGCAGGCGATCACGTCTACTTCTGCCAAGTCCATCCGTTCATGACCGGCACTGTAAAAGTACAGTGACCTCTCATTTCTTTTTCTTCTTTTACGACACACACACTAGCCTGAACAATACCTGCACGGAAAAGAAAGAGGGTTGAAGGGGCAACGTAAAAGATGAAAGAAAACCTCTAGTCTGCTTGATCGCTTCCGTAAACTATGCTTGTTATGGCAGCTACGACGCCCGTGACTTTTCTGATGTTCTTGATTATGTCTCTAAGCTCTGACTCTGTCTCGGCCTTGACCTTTAGTATCAAGTCATACGCGCCGCTAGTGGAATGGGATTCGACCACTCCTTTGACTTTCTTTACGTTCTTCTCCGCTGCGCTCCCTCCGTCTACGTTGCAATTCACAAAGATGAACGCGAGGGTCATATTGTGTATCTTCTCTCAACTCGAGAGAATATTATTAAACGGTTTCTGAATTTGTTTAGCATTGATTATAACGAGACATTTGATCATAAGAAACTAATAGAATGTTAGCTCAAGATGCGACATGCTGCAAGCTCTTCATAAGATATAGAATGTCAAATTGATATCATCTCTGTACATAATGTGTTTAATAGCAGAAAGTTGACTAGTATATTACGCGCGTCATGATTCACCAAAGTGAATTGGTAGGGTGCAAGGACTGCGGCATAGTTTTCTGGAGCAAGGCCAGAAAAGTTGTAGAAATGGGTAAAGAGCCTGAGGTATGTCCTAACTGCAATTCCCAGAAAACTGACAAGATTGATAGATCATCGTAAATACGCTAAAGGATGGAAAGAACTGCTAGAGAGGGCAGTCAAGAAAAATGTTTGATGGATTATGCCCTTCCTTTAAGAATGGCAAGCCGACGATTAATTTCATCTACTCTAGCTTTGTTGGGTGTCTTAGAACCACTATATTTCGCCAAAGCCTTTTCCAAATAAGCTACAAGTGTTGCTTCATTTATCAACTTACCAATCAATTCATGCCATTCTTTATCTTCAAATTCTATAACTCTCAGGATTTTTCCAAAGATAAAATCATGTGGGACAGTAAATTGCTTCTTGTTTTCATCTTCTGTGTTGACAAAAGCTGTGCCCCCTTGTACGCCAACTGAAAGTACTTTATGATGGAGTACTTTCAATCCACCTTGTTCGAGAGGTATTGCACTGACAATAATTTCGCCACTTTGAAGTAATTCTGGAGTACCGTATAGAATTATGTCACATGGTTTGGCGATGTCTTCATGAACAAATTCATGCGTCAATCCGATATAGCCAGAATCCATAAGTCGTACGCCGTGCAGCGCGCTCCACTTTTTCGTAGCTAGGTAAACATGCCACCTACTTTTGCTATTTAATGCTGCAAAAACCTTCGTTAGAGTATCTGCAACAACTGGGGATACGGCTTCAATTTCCTTTGCAATTTTGGCGTAGACTTCATCCTTCGTAGGTGCGGGTTCTCCTGACAAATCATCTGCGGTAGGTAAGACTAGGCTAAATTCTTTCTCCATGATTATTTTATGGAACTATCCCATGAAAGAACTAATTTGCCAACCATTTTGCAATAACCAAAACGAACACCCGGTAGATTCAACAGAACCCACGATTGAAATATAACGCCGTTAAGTCTAAATATCTTATAAAGGAGAGCTGAAACGGTAAAAATGGCATTTCTCGAAATAAAAGACTTGCACGTTAGCATTGATGGTAAGCAAATTCTTGATGGCCTGAACCTCAGCATCGACAAGGGCGAGGTCCACGCCATCATGGGCCCAAACGGCTCTGGCAAGAGCACCCTCGCAAACGCCATCATGGGCCACCCCAAGTACACCCTCGACTCTGGCGAGATAAAGGTCAAGGGCGAAGTGATAAACAACCTTTCCACTGACCTGCGGGCAAGAAAGGGCCTTTTCCTTGGATTCCAGTACCCGACCGAGATATCCGGCGTCGGCTATAGCCACTTCCTCAGAAACGCCTACAACCAGCTGAACAAGTCGCTTGGCGAGGAGCAGAACCGCGAGGTGTTCCTGACAGTGCGCGAGTTCCACGAGTACGTGAAGAGGAACCTTGACGCAGTGGGCCTTGACCCATCGTTCCTTGGCAGGTACCTGAACGAAGGATTCTCTGGCGGCGAGAAAAAGCGCTCGGAGGTCATGCAGATGCTGGTCCTAAAGCCAAACATCGCCATACTTGACGAGCCGGACTCTGGCCTCGACATTGACGCTGTCAAGGCAGTCGCCGAGGCGATAAACAAGCTGATAGACACGGGCGCCGGCGTGCTTGTGATCACGCACTATGCCAGAATCCTGCGCTACATGAAAAAGCTCGACCATGTGCACGTGGTGGCAAAGGGCAAGGTGATAAAGTCTGGCGGAAAAGAGCTGTCCGAAGAGCTTGAAGCCAAGGGCTACGGCTGGCTTGGCATCGAAGACGACAAGTAAGCAGCTTTGCCTTAAATAAGGCAAGCCGGAATCTAATTTTGAAAATTGTCGGCAGAAAAACCTTCATCATCACTTCAGCCGTCACAAGAACAGCAGCAACAACCGACAACATACTATCTCAATTTCACTTTCCTCAAGGTAGACCCAAAGTGGCGCTGGCTCAACGAGATCGGCAAGGACGAGGCGGCAAAAGAATTTGCATCCTTGATTGAAGTCGCCAACACCAAGATGAAGGTGCGCACCTACTCGACGGTCGGCCTGCGAGAAGACGCAGACATGATGGTCTGGATGATCTCTGACTCGATTGAAAAGACCCAGATCCTTGCGTCGAAAATTTACACCACCGTGTTTGGCAAGTACGTCACGCCGTCGTACGTCTTTCTGTCATCAAGCCGGCCGTCCGTGTATTCAAGCAAGGTGACACCGGGGTTCATGACCGACGAGCAGCCGCTAAAGTACGTCGTCGTTTATCCTTTCGTCAAGTCAAGGGAATGGTACCTGCTGCCGTTTGAAGAGCGAAAAAAGATGATGGAAGAGCACATCGCAGTGGGCCGCAAGTTCCCGCAGGTGCGCCTGAACACGACGTACTCGTTTGGAATTGACGACCAGGACTTTATGCTTGCGTTTGAGACGCAGGACCTCCCGGCGTTTCAAGAGCTGATAATGCAGTTGCGCGAGACGCAGGTCAGCAGGTACATCGTCCGGGACACGCCGATGATAGTGTGCGTGCACAAAAAGCCCGAAGATATACTGAAGAGCCTTGGGTGATGATTGGGTAAAAATGCAGGCGCTAAAAGAGTGGGCAGTCGTTTGCAAGGCGCTGCAGGAAGGCCGTCAGACCGTGCTGTTGCGCAAGGGCGGCATTTTGGAATTCCGGCAGGGCTTTGAGGTAAAGCACGAAAGGTTCCTGCTGTTTCCCACGTACGAGCACCAGGCAAAAGAGCATTTGCAGCAGGATTATGCAGGCAAACTAGATGCGGTGCTAAAAGAGCAGCCGCCTGCAGGCGCAAACCTTCTGACAGGCTATGCAGAGGCCAAGCTGGTCAAGGAAATAAGCGACACTTCTGTATTGAAAAGACTAGAGAAATACCATATATGGAACGAAAGCTATGTTAATGCGCGAATGGCATACAACCCCAAAAAGCCAATGAGCGTGATACTGCTGCGAGTTTACAACCTTTCAAGCCCAATTAGCGTAAACACGAAGGAGGAGTGGGCCGGCTGCAAGTCATGGATACCTGTCGACCTTGAAGCTACAGGCAGGCCGTCGCTTGACGACGCGGCTTTTGACAGGGTTTCAAAAGAAGTGACGGAGGTATTGCAGTAGCATGAAATACAGGAGATTAGGCAAGAGCGACCTCAAGGTAAGCGAGATAGGCTTTGGCGCATGGACAATCGGCCTTGACTGGTGGGGCAAAAAAATCGACGATGCAGAAGCTATTCGGATGCTGAAAAAGGCGTACGACGTTGGCATCAACTTCTACGAAACCGCCGACATGTACGGCAAGGGCAAGAGCGAGAGGTTGATGGGCGAGGCTTTCAAGGACATGCGCAATGAGGTTGTCTACTCAACAAAGTGGGGCTATGACCTGTACGGCGCAGAGCAGGTGGGACACCAAGAGCTTCCGCAGAAGCACGACCCTGAATTCCTGCAGGTGGCGCTCAAAAAGAGCCTGGAGCGCCTGCAGACGGACTATGTCGATGTCTACAGCCTGCACAATCCCAAGATGGATGCAATCCAGAACGACGAGCTGTTTGCGTCTCTGGACGACCTTGTGAAAAAGGGCACGATAAAAAGCCATGGAGTCGCCCTTGGCCCGGCAATCGGCTGGCGCGACGAAGGGCTGTTTTCGATAACAAACCGCAATGTCACCTGCGTGCAGACCGTCTACAACGTCCTGGAGCAGGACCCCGGCCGCGACCTGATGAAGGCAGCAGCGCAGAACGATGTCGGGATAATGGTGCGCGTGCCTGATGCTTCCGGCCTGCTGACCGGCAAGGTGACTGCCGACACGAAGTTTGACAAGAACGACCACCGCAGCTTCCGCAAGCAGGAGTTCATCAAGGAGGCCATGCAAAAGATAGACAACATGAAGCCGCTTGCAAGCAACAAGGGCTGGAACATCACAGAGCTTGCGATCAAGTTCATTCTGTCACAACAACAGATCTCTGTCGTCCTTCCGACGATGGTGAGCATAGAGGAAATAGAGATGTTTGCCACAATTTCTGACGGCAAGTACCTGTCAGCCTCTGAAGCGGCGCAGCTGGAAGAGATGTACGAAAAGAACTTTTATGTCAAGCCATCTGTAGCCAGCAGCTAGACAAAGTACTTGACCCGCTCTTTTTTGAACTCGCGGGAGCTAAAGAGGATCTTGTAGTCGCTTATGCCAATCTGCCCTGACATCTCGACTGCCATCTTTTCAGCGGCTTCAAGCGACCTTGCGTGCACCATCGAAAACACGTTGTACTTCCAGTCCGGGTACACGGGCCTCCGGTAGCAGTGGCTCACTTGCGGGAACGCGGCAAGCTTGAATCCGACGTCGTCTACTCTTTCTTCCGGCACGTTCCACACCACCATGCCGTTAGCAACAAAGCCGGCGTCGCGGTGGCGCAGTATTGCGGCAAACCTGCGCATCAGGCCGACCTTTTCGTATTCCCTTGCCTTTGCAAACAACTCTGCAGTTGTGATCCCAAGGTTCTGCGCCATTTCTTTGAAAGGTTCCTTGACCACCGGCAGGTCCTTTTGCAATTCGCGGACATACTCTTTGTCGCGCTCGGTTATCTCTAGCTTATCAGGATTCAGTTCCTTGACCTCGTCAGTGGGTTTTGGTTTTTCTGCGTCTCCGTTGACCATGTCAAGTTTTACGCCTATCTTGTACATCTTGAGCGTCGGAAGCAACCTGTATTTGACGACGCCGTCAAGCGCTGCCATCCTGTCAAGCTCCTCCTTCATGTCCGAGTCCGGCGGGACTGCAAGGGTAAACCACATGTTGTACTCGTGGTTGCGCTCATAGTTGTGGCTGACGCCGGGATGCTCGTTCACCTTCTCTGCCACTGCGTCAAGTTTTTTTGGCCTGACAGCAAAAGCGATTAGCGCGCTCTTGTACCCAAGGCGCCTTGTGTCGAAAATTGCGTTGATCTGCCGTATCAGACCTGCGCCCTTTAACCCGCTTATCCTGCGCATCACTTCATCTTCAGAGATGTTGTAGTTCTTGGCAATCTTCAGGTAGGGCCTGTCTGCAAGTGGGAAAACCCACTGGATGTCGTTCAGCAACTTTTTGTCCATCTCGTCTAGCTGCTGGTTTGCCTGCATATGATAAAGCGACCGGAAATAGACGTTTATCTATTAAAAACCTACCTGTGTACTGTGGCGCATAGTCTAAATATCAATTGCGCATCTTTTTGCATGTTCGGAAAATGGGCATCATAACGATGCAGCTTGTCTGCGACACGTGCAAAAAGGTGATCCTGGAAAAAGAAGGCGAGGAGCACCTGATGAACGAGCGCTTTCCGATCACGGGTGAGGAAGCAAAAAAGCTCGACCTGGAGCACCGTGGCCACGAATGCCACATTGAAGCAGTCGAAAAGTCTCAGTAGAGAAACACACGCGCGCGTCTTGTGTTTTGTAGGCCTGACTAGAGATTCAATCCAAACGAGTTTGCCATTTCTGCAAACTGGTTGTACCTGTGTAGGTATTCCTTGCCCTGCGGGGTGATGACATATATCCTCTGCCCGTCTAGGACCTGCTCCTGTATCATGCCTGCCTGTATCAGCCTGCCTGCAACCGCAGCCAGCCTTCCGTAGGAAAGGTTTGCCTTTCTCAGAAGTGACGTGAGGTTGACGCCGCCAATGCCATGCTCTTCGGTGATCTGGAGCACATCACCCAGTATCTTGACGCTATTGCGGTAAGGCGCCATTAGGGGATGAGGTATTAAACACCATAATAAGGATTACGTAAAAAGCTTCTGTAAAGTCCTACACTGAAACCTTGGCTTTTATAGCGGCCGGTGCAAAAGCAACTCTATACCGCTTTGAGTAGCAACAAGCCTAGGGCAATAACGTGGTTCAAGGACTTTATGGGCGTCGGCTACCGCTACCACGACGTCTACATGAACGTCTTTCCGCTTTTTCAGGACAAGATGCCTGCTTTTAAGCTGTGGAACAAGAGCGTCGACTGGTGGCCTGACGACCAGATAAAACTGCGCTTTGTAGAAGACGGCGACCATTACTGGTTCATCCTGTACGGCGGCTCTGACTACAAGAAGGACAACACCGGCTTTGTAAAAAAAGTCCCTATGTCAGAGAACTACCAGCGCTTCAAGGTGGGCTATGAGAAAAAGGTGATGCTGCGCTTTGGAATATACAAGGAAAATACGAACCCGAAAAGAAAAGAGCGCGACGGCAGCATGAAAAAGTTTGATCTTGAGATCCTCAAAAAAACCAAGTCAGTCTACGACATTGCGTTTTTGCAGTTGCCCGAGCTTGCCAAGGATTCGGTCGAGTGGCAATGCATAACACAACAACAAGAAGAAAACAGCAGCCAGTGAAAAAAAAGTTCGCCTGCGTACAAGGCTGCTCGGACTGCTGCATATACCGCGAGTACTATCCTTCTCCTGACTTTGGCAAGATAGGCGTGCTCCTCTTGCCCGAAGAAAAAGGCAAAATGGAAAAACTTGCAAAGGAAAAGGGGATCGAGATTAGAATAGTGCCGCGCCTTGCTGTAGGGGGCACGGCCGGACCTGAAAAGATAATCGCGTACCAGATGATGGGCAAGCAAAAAGACGGCGATCTGTGCCCGTTCCTTGACCTTGAAAAGCCCTCTCCTCATGGGGGCTTTGCTTGCGGGATATATGCGCAAAGGCCTCTTGCCTGCAGCGCGTATCCAGTGGTGGACGCGGGGAGCAAGGACGTGACTCTTGATCCCCACTGCCAGTTCTGCAAGCATAACCACAATTATTCTACAAAAGCCAGTCTCGAAGGCTTGGAAAATGAGCTGGAATCGCTTTCAAAGATCAAGGCCGCTGTAAAGGCGGAAAACGGCGTGCACGTCTGGCGCTACGCGACGGCAACGGGCGAGCAGGCAACGCTTGACGAAGGGTGGGTCCTAGAGTCCTGATTTTTTATACAATGTTTCGTTGCCCCGCCTTACCTTGGCTATCCTGCTTGCCGGTATGACGGAAAAATTCTCTGACAGTAAAACAAACTCTTGCAGCGGGACTTCGACAATGCTGTCAAAGTCGCGGTAGCTGACAAAATAGAGGAAGGGGTCGTCGGCGTAGAGCGCCCTGCTAAAGATCTCTTCCAGTCTGCCCTTCCTAGTCATTATTATTATGATGATGGCTTGTACTTCATGAGCCCGCCGGCTTCAACTATCTTTGCAATAAGCTCTGGAAACGGCTTCATGGAGTACTGCTCGTTCTTTGTGACGTTTGTTATCCTGTTCCTTGCTAGGTCTATTTCCAGCTCGTCCTTGTCAGAGATCTTTTTCACGGTCGCCGCGTCTATCTCGATGGGGAGGAGATATCCTCCGTCTACTGCGTTGCGGTAGAATATCCTTGCAAACGTCGGCGCAAGAATGGCCTTGATGCCTGTCTGCGAAAGCGCGATAGGCGCGTGCTCCCTGCTAGAGCCGCAGCCAAAGTTGCTCCCCGTGACCAGAAAATCGCCCTGCTGGACTTTTTCCGGGAACTTGGGGTCGATGCCCTCCATAGCGTGCTTTGCCAGCTCTTTGTGGTCGTGGATCTTCAAGTAGGGGCCGGGTATGATTACGTCGGTGTCGATGTTGTCCCTTTCGTACTTGTGGACCCTGCCTCTCAATGTCTTGTTCATTTTTAATTCCTCACGTCCCTTGGGTCTGTTATCTTGCCTGTTATCGCAGATGCGGCCACCACCACCGGCGAAGCGAGGTACGTCTGCGACTCGACGTGGCCCATCCTGCCGGGAAAGTTGCGGTTTGTGGTGCTGATGCATATCTCGCCCTTGCCGAGGACTCCCATGTGCGCGCCGCAGCACGCGCCGCACGTCGGCGGGCCGACCACTGCGCCTGCTTCCATGAATATCTGCACTAGGCCCTCCTTCATGGCCTTTACATAGATGGACTGCGCCGCTGGCAGCACCTCGGTGCGGATCTTGACTTTTTTGCCCTTCAATATCTTGGCCGCCGCTCTCAGGTCGTCAAGCTTGGCCCCCGTGCACGAGCCGATGTACGCCTTGTCTATTTCGGTCCCCTGCAGCTCCCTTGCGACAGAGATGTTGCCGGGAGAGAACGGCTTGGCAATAGTGGGCTCCATCTTTTCAATCTCTATCGTAAACGTTTCAGAGTATTGCGCGCCCTCGTCGCCGTGCACAGGCGAGTACTGCGCGTCCGTGCGCTCTCGCAAGTAGGCGTACGTTGTTTCGTCCGGCTCGATTATGCCGTTCTTGGCGCCGGCTTCGGTAGTCATGTTTGTAAGCGTCAGGCGCTCTTCCATCGATAGCTTTTCTACCACATTGCCTGCAAACTGCATTGTCTTGTAGTTGGCGCCGTCAGTGCCTATCTCGCCGATAATCTTTAGGATGATGTCCTTTGCCATGATGTGGTCAGGCTTGTTGCCCTCTACTCTGAACATCATAGTCTCGGGAATCTTGAACCAGATCTCGCCGTTCATGAGAACGTACGCCACGTCGGTGTGGCCAAGGCCGGCGGCAAAGGCGCCCATTGCGCCTGTCGTGTTTGTGTGCGAGTCGCCTCCCACGTACACCTCGCCGGGGAGCACCATCGCCTCCTCATGCGAAAGCGTGTGGCAGATGCCGTACTGGCCCAGGCCGTACTTGAAGTGCTTCTTTATCCCGTACTTTTTGGTAAAGTTTGAAAGAGTGATGACGTTCTCTGCCGAGACGCGGTCAGCCGCCGGGACGAAATGGTCTTCTGTCACCCACACCCTGTCGGCGTTCCAAATCTTGTCCAGTTTCAGTCCCTTCTTCTCCCATTCACTGAAAACCTTGATGACGCCGGGGCCCGACACGTCGTGCATCATGACCTTGTCCACCTTTGCAAACACCACGTCGCCGGGCGAGACGCTCTGCCTGCCGGCGGCGCGGGCAAGTATCTTTTCGGTAATCGTCATTGCTGCCAAAACCGTATCACTTGAGGGGAATGTGGCGGATGGCGGATTAAAACCTTTGGCAAACGCGAAAGCAGATTAAGCCGGGTGCGAATATCGTCACTGCGCTTGGAGATACTGACAGTCAAGGTTGCGAGGAAGAGCGGGAGGTTCAACCTGTTTGAGAGCCTGCAGGGCTTTGATTACAAGGATGGCGACATTATCGTGGTGTCAAGCAAGTTCGTCTCGATGGCCGAAGGCTCTGTGGTGGACATGGGAAGGATAAGAGTGAGCAGAAAAGCAAAGGTGCTTGCAAAGAAATGCCACATGGAGCCAAGACTTGCAGAGCTGGTACTGAGAGAATCCGACTATATCGTCAAGGGCGTGCCGGGATTTCTTTTGGCGATACGGGACGGCATGATAGCGCCAAACGCCGGGATTGACAAGTCAAACGTGCCAAAGGGATTTGCAATCCTGTACCCACGCGACCCGTTTGCCTCTGCAGAGGACCTGAAAGACGCATTCCTGGCAAACCTCGGCATAAAGGTGGGAATAGTGATAGCAGACAGCCGGCTCATGCCGACTAGGATTGGCACCACCGGGGTCGCAATAGCGTGCGCCGGCTTTGAGCCTGTCGAGGACCTGCGTGGTAAAAAGGACCTGTTTGGCAACGTGCTGAGGGTGACGTTCCGGGCCGTGGCAGACGGCCTTGCCACTATGGGGGTGGCGGCAATGGGAGAAAGCGACGAGTCTACGCCTGCAGCGGTGGTGAGGGGCGCCAGGGTGCAGTGGACGGACAAAAGGCTGTCGTGGCGCGACATGGCAGTTGCGCCAGAGCAGGACATTTATCTTCGCGGCCTGAAAAGCGAATCATTATCATGAGGTGTACTTGCACACAGTTTTAATATTCCCTTTTGGGATTGCTGTCTAGCGCACCAAGTAATGTCTGAATTCCTTACCTCCTATCCAAGGACCAGCATTGCAAAGGGGATCAAGAACCTCATCAGGCAGGAAGAAATCGAGCTTGACCACCTCAGCCTCATGGTAAAGATAAAGAAGGACGAAATCATAAACGCCCTCCTCTCAGAAGGCTTCAAGCTCGTAAAACTAGAGAACAAAAAGCCAAACCAGCTTGGCTGCGGCTTTGCAAAAAAGCTGTCCAAGCCGTGGGAGATGCACGTGCGCCTCTTTACTGTCGAGCAGGGACTCATTGCAATACAGGCCGAAGTCGAGGTGTCAAGAAAGTACATTCAGCACATCCGCTCGGCGAGGGCGCCTGTCATCTACGAGGTCGAGCAGATCCTCAAAAAGCACCAGATAGAGTACAAGATCTGGAACGAAAAGATCCGCGACTATATCACCCGCGTGATTGACAACCACGAGATAAAGCTGGAGGCGCCAAGCATCCCGATATCGTGGAAGCAGATGGCCGGCTACGCCGCAGCACTGGGCGTAATCTACCTGCTAAAGTTTGCAAGCGTCATCTAGCACACATATGCAAAAAGGCTTTATCTTGCGCAGGCACATCTGCTGCCGCTGTTGGCAAGCCTTTTGCCGTCATCGTCATCATCCTCGGCCGTCTTCCGGTATTACGGCGCCTCTGCGTGGGAAATAGAGACGCTGTACGACACGCTGTCAAGGTCGTACGACGTGCAGGATTCTGAAGTCCCGGCAGACGACCCGCAGTTTGTCACGATGGTCGAGATAGGCTTTCCTTCTCCTTTTGGCGAGCCATTTTTCCAAGAGTTTACGATGGAAAGCTGGTTCAAGGTAAAGGGCGTGCTAAAAGACATGAAGAAGAGGCGGGGCAGAAAAGGCGTGAAAACCTACATCCGCTTTGCCAGCTTTGAGGGCGGAAAAACTCCGGTGGTTTTCCCGCTCCTGTCAAAGGGCGACCGCCAGTACGAAATGGGCGTGGAAAAGCTGGAATACCTTGTGGACATTGTCCCGCTGCAGCTAAAGACGGTGCCAAAGGACGCAGAGGAGGTGTGGTACTCGTACGAGGAGGCGACCTTCAAGTGGAGCCCTGCAACTGCGATGGTAAACGGCGTCAATTACCTGTACAAGAACAACGAATGGGTGCCGCCGTCGGCTGCAAAGAAATCATCAGTCTAGCTGGTTGACGACGCCCGAGTCGTGCAGTCCCTTGCTCAGCTCCTTGTACTTTTTGTCAAGGAACTCTAGCGACTCTTGCAGTTTCTTTGACTTGCCGTACTTGAAGCGCACAAGCTCGCGGTGGCGCCAATAGTGCTTGCCCTCTGACACCGACAGCGTGGTGAAATAGTCCGGCCCTTTAAGGCTGTCGTGCAGCTTGATGCTGTGCGGGAAAATGTACTCTACTGAAAACCACTCGTCGCCATCAGGATAGTCGTTTCCTGTGACGACGTCAAAATAAAGGTGCAAAATGCTGTCGACCGTCAGGCCGTCGTCGCCAATCGCAGGATGCTTGACTGTCGACTTGCGGTAGTCCATCTTTAGCAGCTGGGGCTCAAAGTACGCTTTGATGATGGCCCGCCTAAAGAGCTCGTTTGCTTCCTTAAGGTTCAAAGATAGTATAACGGTGCGTGACTATTTTATAATCTTTTTAACGCAATGCATTAATTTTTACAAGCAAGTCTTTTGTTGCATAGGATCGTTTTTTGAGCGTGCATAATTGCATAATTTGAGCGTGGCTGTGCATAATGTGAAAAAAGCGCGGGCATTGTGTAAATGCTGCTGTGGCATAGACATTGTATAATGGCATGTTCGCAGTAAAAAGAACTAATGGTTGATTAATATAATGTGGATTCCATTTGCATGACGACGGGCGGGGGTCGCCTAGCCTGGTAGGGCGTGGGATTGCTAATCCCATGTCCGCAAGGACCCGTGGGTTCAAATCCCACTCCCCGCGCCATATTCATGTAGTTATACACAGAGGTGAGAATATGGCTGCTGGTGTCAAGCAGTCTATACAAGATTCAGACTATGCTCAGTCCTTCGGCGCATGTCCAGTGATAACGCTTGCCATGAGTCTTCTTTTCGGGAGAATAGTATCTCTGGCCTATCCTGATTGGATTTCCACAATATCTGCAAACCGGCTCTACGCCAAATCTCGTTGCTATTTTTTTGTATGAAGTCGTGCTCATAATTTTCGCCATATGTGGCGATGCGTGCTCATTGGTAACCGTTTGTTGGTCATCCAAATGACATATTATGTCATAGTAGAAACTATTTTAGTTTTCTATCTCACTTGGACATTTTCTTGGTATCGTAAGGACGTTCTTACAGTGCAATCAAAACTGATTCATTTGTCGGCCTAAAACAAGGCTACGGAGTTAAGGTCGAGCTTGCTTCTTCTTTGTATTCGCGCCCTCTTTCGCTATAGGCTATCTTGTAGTCTTCTATCATTGATTGCTTGAGGATTTCAGCCAATCCTTCAAGCTCCTTTTCGTCATTAAGTTCTGTCCTCGTTCGCGGCTCAATTCCCAATGAACGCAAATCGGCAATTACGTCACCTTTTGTAGTGGCTTCCACAACATCACGCCCCATAATGGACATATATAAAAAATAAAATAAATAAAGGGTTTCGGTCAGTCCATTGGCGATAATCAGCCGTACAAGCTCTTGTCGACTGGCTTTGGCAGCAAGGACCCGTGGGTTCAAATCCCACTCTACCATTAATTCAATACAAATGTGCGGTTAATTAGGTTCAGCTCAAAAATTGAAGGAGGGGGTCTTTATTTCGTATGTACCGGCGCTTTATGCAGCCATTGGCGTATCTTCGACCCCATTACCACATAGACAAGAGCTCCACCTAGCCCCGCAATACCAGCATATATCAGAGGGTAGGTGAGGTCGGAAAAGTCCATCTGCCTTCGCGGCTTTTATCCAGTTCGTGCTCTTTAACCACGCTTAACATAGATCAGGCTCATGTTCGGCCACGAACAGACATTTCTCGTATAACTAACATGCAGAGTGACGATGATAATTTCGGATGGAATCTAAGCCTCTGCATCCCTGACCGCCTTCTCTTTTGCAGAATACAACATGCGTTGCATTTCTCGGTAATTATTCAAAAACCTCTTTCCCTTTTCTGTCGTACGATAAAGGTTCCTGTTTTGTGGGGTGTGTTCCAAAAGTTGGTTCTCTGTCAGCAACGCAATATACTCCTTAAGCTGTGGAAAAGACAAGAATGCGTTATACATTATCCTCGTCTTCAAGACTCCGCTACTGCCCTGCGCTATATCAAGAATCGTAGCAGCAATATCCATCCTGTTCCGGTATTTCTTCATGCGCAGCTTTCGCAAGAAAACTTTAACGAGTTTTTTTGCAATATCATTAGTGCATAAAGAGACCGTACTAAACGTAGTAATGTACTACCTGTAAAACTAGTCGCATTGTAACATAGAGATCTGCTCTAGTTGCTGATTGTTATTATTGGTAGTCAGGGTATCTACTTGGCTATCATCTACAGAACTGTTGCGTATCACTGGCGAAACTAATCCGCACTCTGCTACATAGAAATTAACTCTTTTTAGAAAAGATTGATAATAATTATAAAAATAATAGTGTAACAAATATAGATTATATCTCAATCGGCGGCAATCCTTATATTTTACAAATGCGTATAATTGTCGGATAGCAGCCGAAGGAAGAAACATCGATACGCTTACACCGGATCGATGGACGGGGATCTTTGGATTGCCGTTTGGTTCCAAGACTGCTATCCTTTGTAACCGTTGTTGAATCCTGACAATTTGGCTAAAGAATGCACTGGGCTGTTGTGCAAATGAATCCTGTAATCATTCTGCAGCTGATCCTGCTTCTTGCTCGAATTTGCTACCTTTTTTGCTGTAAGCAGTCTTGTAGTCCTGCAGCATTGACTGCTTTATAATATCGGCCAATTCCTTCAGTTCCTTTTTGTCATCAAGTCCTGTCTTTCTTTTTGGGTCAACACCAAGGGAGCGCAATTCGGCGATTTCTTCTTCCTTATCATTTTCTGGAATGTTTTGTCCTGACATGAGTGTAGATCCAAGTCATTAAAGATAAGTCTTGACAACAAATTAACTGAAACATAGCTTATCAAACAACTTTCTGCAAGCTTGGAAAGTCGTTCATGCAGCGGAAATGTTAGCTATATGGTATCTCTTTAAAATTATGAGGACGGTTCTCCATTATGGGAAACTGTCAAGATGAACTTGCAAAACTCTGGATCTTTTTGAACCTCATTTTATACGATAACGAGGTATTGGAGGCAAAGCTGCGATACGTCACGAATCATCTTTCTGCAAAACAAAGACAATCCATAGCCGCAGAGCTGGATGATGCAATAACCTCTGACAAGGATAAGGCGAATCAAATCCTTGTAAAAAGGACAGAGCAAATCATGGCATCTTTGCAACTGAGCCCCGCCAATCTAATGTCTCTGCAAAATGAATTGCTTGAAGAAATGAAGAGGGTCTGTAATGGTGACACTACTACTGCTACTACCAAATTTGCATTGGCGTGACTATCCGACATGACGAACAGACTCTAACGGATGCAAAAAATCCATGGGTGAGGCAGGAGGCGCAAGTAAGTGCGTTTGCCTCAAACTCCCGTCTCTTTAAGGAAATCAAACATTGTATTGGAAAGAATCGTGCCATTGCCTTTGCAGGCCTCGCACGTTGCAGTGCTAGAACCCGTCATGACATACCCTCTTCCCTTGCAATTCTGGCAAATTTCTTTTGACATGCAGAGACCAGCTAGGAAAATGGATGAGCTATTTTAATCTCACCAATCTATGTGCGCTCGAATCAAAACATTTTCTGTGTTATTAACGCATGATTTATCTCTGTGATAAGTATCTGACACATAGTTACATTATTATTCCGTATCGTAGTGTCTTGAATCACATATACATGATAAAAACAACCAAGATTGAAGGCGTGGTGGTGGAAAGTACCAATGAAATTTAGAAGCAGAGTGGATATAGCCGCAGAGATTCTCGATGCCGCAAAAGATGGTCAGTTGAAGACAAGGATAATGTATGAATCCCATACTTCGGTCAAGCAACTGAACCCGTACCTGGATCTTCTCATCGAAAGCGAACTGCTGGAGTATCTGCCAGAGGAGAGGATTTATCGTACGACAGAAAAGGGCAATCGTTTTCTCGATGGCTATCAAAAAGCCTGGCACATACTCTTTTATGCAAAGAGCAAAAAAGCCTCAAAACAAGAGGAGGCTGTTTCCATTGTCAGCAGCAGGAACAATAACAACAGCAGCGGTCAGAACGTGAGTTAGCGGCTGCGGAAAAATTTTGCTGCTGTAACTCGATTGGCCGTGTTTTTTTATGTTATGGCACAATATCTTCGCGCACACGCCCTGTAGGCCCTGATGAAACGTTGCAGCTTCTTTTGTCTGCGGCAGCGCATGTTTTGCTGTGGCTAGGCCTTGTATACCGCGTCTTTTATGCAGGCATCGCAGTACTTCCGGACTATTATCGCTCCCTCCACCTTGAACAGTGCTTCGGTAGTTGCAACCGCCTTGTCGCATTCTATACAAAATGCCACCTTCTTTCTAAGGGCAAGCTGTACCGGCCTTGTTGCAAAGGGTCTTGTCGCCACTACCATGTTGCTGAAAAATCTACTAGATGAATTTACACGTCACGACTGCGTTTATTTTTGAATATTTTATTATTGTAAACAATTTGAAGATATATGCAGAGTGGGATTGGAAAAAGAACACTGGCTATTTCACTTCATTCCGGCAAGCATCTCTCACGTTATTTTTGCCCCGCTTGTCATCCCTTTTTCCTGTCCAAATATGTAATGATCTACCTGACTTTTCATGTACTAGAATGTAATAGAAAGAGATAAGAAAAAAGAACTTATAGTTTTATTAGATAATCTTTTTCTAGTGAAAGCCATAGTATGGCTATCCGTCGGCATCGTGGCGGCAATGCTCGGCACTGCATTTGCGTACAACACGACATCCCAGGGTTCTTTTTCTGCCCTGATGTCTTTTGCAGGTGACGCAAAAAGCGCTGGCAGTGCGCAAACCGAACAAGTGGCAAAGATAACAACCCAGACTCTGGCGCCTTCCTCTTCTTCCAAGATAGACTTGGCCAAGACGGCCAAGCTTATTCATCAGAAAATCAACGAGCAGCGCGCCAAATTTGGCCGCGGGGCGCTTGCATGGGACCCTGCTCTCGCCAATATAGCCTTGGGCCATTCAAAGGACATGGCCAACCGGCACTATTTCTCGCACGATGATCTCGAAGGGCATCGGTACACGTTCCGGTACAGTAGCGCGGGGTACATATGCAAGCAGGGAAGCGGGGAAAACATTTACCGCCTTGGCACCACCCGCACAATAACAGAAGAATATCTTGCAAGCAGGGCAGTCAATGCCTGGATGGACAGCTCGGGGCACAGGCAAAACATCCTGTCCAAGTCCTTCCACAACGAGGGGATAGGCGTGGCATTTGATTCTGTCAGAAACTACTATGTAACGCAGGATTTCTGTGCGGTCCATGTTGTAAAATGATGTCGTTTTTTTGGCCGGCACACACACACCTGCCGGGACATTTTTTACACATGGTAAAATCTGGCTATCATCTATAGCTTGATGATGGTGATGGAATGATAATCCAAGCGACGATGCAGAAAAGAGGGCAAGAAGGTAACGCACTCTGTTTCTGCCTATACGCGTAATGTGGTGCCGAAAACAAGACCCAGGATGACGAGAAGGATGCCACCGGTGCTCTTGTTCACGAGCTTTGTCAGCCTGTTTGCGAAATCCAAAAGCTCTTCGTCGGTGAGGTTGAATTTTTTGAGGGTCTCCACGTTCACTCCAAGAGATCGAAGGCGCTCATACAAAGCCTCCCGAATAGAATCTTTTGACACTTGATACACTCTCCAGAATTGGTGCTTCCATATGAACGCATGTGCCAGAAAAAGTCCTGATTCAGTATTGTAACTTATAGTAGAATTAATCCTAATGATTCTCTATTTGATGGAACTGTTTTTGGGCACATGCAGCTTGCTATATCCAAAAGAGATAAATCACTATCAGGATTTGCATCTCATACGTGAGAACGGCGGGGGCGCGGGGTTATGGTAGATGTTGAAACACTGGCAGATGCCGTATTTGACAGTCTAAAAGTGATCTTTGGTTCTACTGTCTTTCCAGCGCTGATGGAGATGATAGAGGAGGATTATCTGGGTGCTGAAATGGATGCCCGCACGGCGCTAGTGGAAAGACCCGACCTTTTTGAACGCGCGTTTGTGGGGTTGCTTGGAGAGTCCGGGAAAAAGATCCTTGTGGACATATGCGAGGAATTGTGCACGAGATTTCTCCTTGATGATAAAAAGGCTACGGATTTGAACACTAGGGACCTTGCCGAGTGTATGGCGATAATCCCAAAATCATGACTTGCGTATATGCTGCAAAACCCAATCCTGCCTTTTTTTACATATGCATAAAAAATATCTCAACTGGACTGCCTGATGGCGCTTTTTTGCCATCCATGAAGAGTGGTTTTGACGCAGAGCGCGCACGCACCTACCGGCCATCTGGAGCGGCCGCCTTTAGGTGCTGGAAATAATAATCTAATAGTACGACGGTGGCTCCTATTTCCTCTGCAGACAAGGTGACCAGGGAATAATGGTAATCGGCCAGGATAAAGCGCCAGCCTTCAAGCGTCTCTGCTTTTGTCTGGTTTCCGCGCAGGCTACACACGAGAAACCTCCGGAACGATACCGTGAAGGTGACGCCTTTTTGTTGCTTTTCAACAGCATGTACCTCCAGCAGCTTGTCAATCAGCCCGTTAATATCCCACATCAATTGCCGTTATTGGAGACTAATATGACATTAATAACCATATTTAGTACACCATATAGATAATTTATCAAGAGTTTACCACGCTAATGGGTTTGCATGTCAGGTCAGCCAGTCAAAGCCGAGAACGTGCATATATCCTGCCTTTTAATTTTGGTAAAAAGGGCTCTACTTGCCCTTGCGGGCTTTCGAGCCCCGGTGCGCATGGGGGTGAGCTTGCAGGTTTATGCGATTATATACAGAGAAATCCATTATATACAAATTACAAGCAGGCGCGCACTCGTTATTGGGCAAATTCCCCAAGATATCTTGATCCTTTGAGATGGAATTACATATACTCGGATAATGTGCCCGGCATATCCAAACCAGAATCCCCGTCTTTGAAATATGGTCAAACGACGACGCCACCGACTATGCCGCCAAGATCTCCGGCCAGCCCAAGTTCCTGATAAAAACGAGCGCACGGACAGAATACACACAGCTGATCTACGCGGCGCCCTATACCGAAGAGAACCTTGAGGGACTGGCATACATCCTTGACAGGATAGCCACAAAGCACAGCCGAAATAATAGCTAATCTTCAACCCACGTGCTTTCGCGCCAGCCGCCGCTTCCGCCGCAATTGGTGCATAGCACGCTTCCAAACCCGTTGCAGTCGTAGCACTTTTGCCATCCCGGCGAAACCTTGCCCGAGCCCCCGCAGGCAAAACACATCTTTCTCCCGCTGTTGCAGAACGTGCATTTTTTCCACACCTGTTTTGATGGCATTTAGTGTATGTCATGCTGACGGCGTGCTGTATTACATTTTAACGTACCTTTGATCCTGAAAGAGTGTCAGGAGTACGATGCTGCCTTTTGTGCCCATGCCTGAGAAGGGCAATAAAACGCCCGTTTTATTTCCTGAAATCCACCGGGACCTTGTCAAACGCCTTGCGCAGGCCGCCAAGGACTCCCTTTTTCTTGTTCTCGCGCTCTTCGACTGCCCTGTAGCAGCTTGGGCACAGCGCGCGCAAATTCTGCGGCCTGTTGTCCTTCTTGCTGCCGTTGATATGCTCAAAGTGCGGCTCGACTGACGGGCTGAATTTTGTGGAGCATTTCTGGCAGCGGCCCCGCGCCCTTTCAAGTACGGTCTGCCTGATGGCCATGGTCAGCGTCCCGTACTTTTTGGGATCAAAGCTTGGTCCTGTACCGCCTGGCGGCCCGAAAAACGACACGCGTTATATTTTGTAAAGTCTCAAACTTAACTCTTGCGTTATGTATGCGTCTCTATAGCAGGTGCGCGCCCCTAGCGACCGCGTACACGTGGTCCTTCAGGTCACGCTCGTACAGCGCGCCCATCTTTTCGCGAAGCACCTGCCTTGCGTTCTGCCTGTCTTCTTCCGCCTGCGACATCAGGGCGGCCGCAAAGATTTCTGGAAAGTTCTCCTTTATCCAGCCGTCCAGCACCAGGTAGCGGTTCTCGTTTATCCATATCACGCGGTCAGTTGCCTGGTCCACCTCCTGGTTGAAAGGGGAAGTGTCGACGCGGTCGATGAGCATAAAGACGCAGTTGTTCGGGTCGGGGTTGCCAAGCACCTGCTTGGAGTGGTCGCCAGCTTTTCCTGCGTTTACCCTTTCAACTAGCCCCGACGGGCGGATGGCCGTCCCAACTATGTGGACGCGGCTCCCATTTACCGACTGTATCCTGCCTATTACTATTCTGCTGTACTGGCCGTCCTTTTGCGCCACAAATACAAACTCGCCTGGCTTTATTCCGCCCTTTCCAAACATCTGTGTATACTAGCAAAAAATCAGCCTTGTAAATTATATAATACTTGCTGTTCTTCTCCCTCTCTTTCTTTCTTCTTATTACGCAAGCGCCTTTTTTCTTGCTCCAAGAAGCGACAACCCGTTCAGCTCCTTCCAGTGCGTGCAGACAAACCACAGGACAAGTGGCATTGCTATCCCAAACGTTGCGTACGCTGCATAGACATCCATGACGTTCAAGGCGCGGTATCCCATCTCTGCCTGTCTGTTTAAGTATATAGTTATTATGCTGTCAGAGTATAATCATACAAGAATTAGATCTTTATATCCGCAACAATGATCTATTCTTAAATATCTGTTAAGAGTATATAAGAATCGATCAGGCATGTCTGAACCAGCAATACTCAACTGGGAAAGGGTCATGCACAAAAACGTACGCTCCCATGACGGCGTAGACGTAGGAACGATAATTGCAGACGACGCAGACACCGTGACCATCTACAAGGGGTCCGGCAGGGAATACAAGCTGCCAAAGACGCTCGTGGAAGGGTTCAATGGCGCCGAAGTGTGGCTAGGGGTTACGTACAGGGAGCTCATGAGTTACAAGATCCAGTGAGGCCCCTCCTTATTTTTTGGAAAACTCAAAGTTGGCCTCGGCAGCACGAGTTTTTTCAGAAATCTAAAACTGCGCGACAAAGTAATCATGTTTTGGCGCCGTAATCGGAAGAGAATTACATTTATTAACACAGGCGCCAAAGGTTATGGCGGTAGAGAGAGTTTGCACAAGTTTGATGAGCTTGACATGAGGATTTTGTCCGAACTCACAAGGGACGCAAGCATCTCAGTCCCGCGCCTTTCCAAAAAGCTGAACATAAACGCATCAGTCCTGTACAGCAGGATAAAGCGCCTGTCCAAGCGCAGCCTTGTCAAGAAATTCACGGTCGTAGTGAACGAAAGCATGCTTGGCATAAACGTCAAGGCGACCGTAGGCATAAACCGCGACCCCAAGCTGAAAGAGCCCATCCACGGCGAATTGCTAAAGATCCCGGAGGTAAGGTCGGTGTCTGAGGTGACCGGCAGGTTTGACATGATAGTGACCGTCAGCGCGCACACGCTTGAAGAGCTGCACAACGTGGTCATCGAGCGCATAGGCAAGATAGAGGGCATACAGAACACCGAAACTTTTGTAGAGATGCAGCGCACCGAGAAGGAGCCGCTCTACACCACGCAGGCTACTGCTACAGCAGCGGGGATATCCCGCTAGCTGCTTAGGCCATATCTGCAAGCTCCCTTGCCTTTTGCAGCACCTGCCTGCCCTTGTTTGTGGCAGTATAGTGGACAAAGTAGCGCTTGTTTATCTTTAGGCTTATGGTCGTTATCAGGCCAGCGTCTTCGAGGTCCTTGAGCCGCTGGGACCTGGTCCTTTCGTTTGGGCTGTGGCTTTCAAGGTCGGTAAACCGCATCGGCTTTTTGCTTACTGCTTCAAGCATGTCCAGCGCATACGTCTGGGCAAGCATGTACACAAGCTTCCACTTCGCCGCCGAATGCGTCGCCATCATGTAGATGCACCGTCCATGTAATAAAATGAATTTTCGATAGCTATATACAGCAAACTTTAATATAATAAAGTTACAAACTCCCAAAGGGTACAAGTGCGCAAAAGCGTCGCCGCAATGGTCCAAAGAGAAAAAATTAGAAGGAAAAGAGAAAAATGACGGAATTCTCTGATTCAAGCTCACACCAGCAAAAAATGTCGCACTCTGTACCGTGCGAACTGTGCGACGCGCTCAGTACAGAAGCAGAAAAGGCAAAAGCCGCTGGCGAGGCCGACCGTGCGCAGCTTATCCTGTTTATCCTGCGCGAGCACAAAAAGGCGTGTCACTAGCAGCTTGGGCCTGTTACGCCGCCGACAGCCCGCAAAAAACGCTAGAACCGATGTTTTATATAGCGCATAAAGCCAAGTTTGCAAGAACAAAAGATATGTCCGTGGTCGAGCGCAAGATAGGGGAGATAATTCAGACCCTCCGGCTGGCCAAGAAAACCAGCAGGCAAGACTATACCCAGCACCTGCGCCTGGTGGGCCTTGGCCTTGGGGCGGTGGGCGGCATCGCCTTTATAATAAAACTGGTGTCCGAGTTTATCACGATTGGCCTTGGCGGACGGGGCTAGCTAGCGTATCTTATCTAATATCGTTAAAATACTGTCTTGTCCAAGGAAGGGCATGGAAACCACAAACAACAGCGTCTTGCACGTCAACACAAAGACATGGGATTCAGAAGTGATCAAGTCCGACCTTCCAGTCTTCGTTGACTTTTGGGCAGAATGGTGCGGACCGTGCAGGATGGTCGGCCCTGCAGTGGAGCAGATAGCCAAGGTGATGGCCGGCAAGGTCAAAGTCGCCAAACTGAACGTGGACGAAAACCAAGAGATAGCCATGAAGTACGGCGTCCAGTCAATTCCGTCGCTCATCATCTTCAAGGGCGGCAAGGAGGTTGGCCGGACCATTGGCGCGATGCCCAAAGAGTCCTACCTAAAGTTCATCGAAAGCACGCTTGCAAAAGCGTGAGCGCCTCTTTTTTCATTTTCTGTCAGGGCACGGTTATTCTGAACCTGTGCAGGGAATGTGCCTGATTTTCATCGATAGAATCCCACCCCGCGATCACGCTGATGACATAATCGCCTGAAGGCCAGTCAACCACGAGTTTTCCGTTTTCCTCAAAGTGAAGCGGCTGGTTCGAGTCTTCAAGCTGCTGGTCGTCGTATTTGAGCAGGTGGTAGCGCAAAGAGATCGCCCTGTTGTCTAGGCTAAAATCTGCCTCCGATCCGCGGGGCATCTCGATAGGCTGCAGGGACAGGGTCCTCGCATAGATGGAAAACTCGCATCCCCTGCCGCAGTAATAGTTGTCGTCTGCAGGATGTCTTTTTCCGTCAACAGTCATGTACATGAGAGGAGAGTCGGGAACTCCCCTGATCGCAGTCCATACATAGATGCTCCACGGCCCAAGGAAAATGAAAATCATCAAGCCTGCTGCGGCGGCAGCCGCAATGCCTGCAACCACCGGGAGCTTTCTGGCCATCCCAACAACAGTCTATGGCAATCCAATTTTGAACTTTGTGCAACAGTATTCTTGTTTCCAACGAAAGCATTAATACCGCATTGCCAGCGATAACACAAAGAGCACATACAAACGAGAGAGAATGCACACTTGGGCAAAAAAGAACTCGCCGCAATGTTTTCGCAAAACCCGGACCGCTACTACAAGGTCGCGCTGTTTGACAAGATAGGGTTCCAGCGCAGGCAGTGCAACCTCTGCGGCAAGCACTTTTGGACGCTGATAGACAGGCAGTCGTGCCCGGACCACGAAAATTACGGCTTTATCGGCAGGCCACCGACCACCAAGCGCCTCGACTATGTCAACGCCTGGAAAGAGACAGAGAAGTTCTTTTCAAAAAACGGCCACGAGATAGTGAGGCGCTACCCTGTCGTGTGCAGGTGGCGCGACGACCTTTACTTTACGATAGCTTCAATCGTTGATTTTCAGCGCGTCATGAACAACCAGGTTGTGTTTGAGCTGCCGGCAAACCCGCTTGTGGTGCCGCAGATGTGCCTTCGCTTTAACGACATTGAAAACGTCGGGCTTTCAGGCCGCCATTACACGGGCTTTTGCATGATAGGCCAGACCTGCAACGCAGATGCGCCCGGCGGCTACTGGAAGGACCGCTGCATCGAGCTTGACTATGGGATGCTCACGCAGGGCCTTGGGATCAAGCCGGAAGAGATAACGTTTGTCGAGGACGTGTGGATGGGGGCCGGCGCTTTTGGCTACTCGCTTGAATACTTTGTCCGCGGCCTCGAGCTTGGCAACGCCGTCTTTACCGAGTTTGAGGGCGACGAGAACAACTATCGCGTCATGAAAAACAAGATAATAGACATGGGTGCCGGCCTTGAGCGCTTTTCGTGGGTGACCATGGGAACGCCCACAAGCTACGACTGCTGCTTTGGGCCAGTCGTTGAAAAAATGCTGGACATGACAGGCACAGACCGCGATTCGGAATTCCTGTCGAGGTACTTTGGCGCAGTCGCATCAAAGCTTGAAACGACGGAGGGAAACGTCAGGGAGCTAAAAGCAATCCTTGCCCGCGAAATGGGCCTGTCATACGACCAGCTTGCCAAGATGGTCGCGCCGCACGAGGCCGTGTACACGGTTGCAGACCATGTGCGCACGCTGCTCTTTGCGATATCCGACGGCGCGCTCCCGTCAAACGTGGGCGGAGGCTACAACCTGCGCGTTATCCTGAGAAGGGCGCTGTCAATCCTTGAGAGGCTCAACTGGCAAGGCGTCAAGCTTGAGGATGTCGCCGACATGCAGATAGACTATTTGCGGCAGATGTATCCCGAGCTTGAGGAGCACAGGCAGGACGTGCGCACCATACTCGGGCTGGAATCTGGCCGCTACTCTGGCTCGCGGGAGCGCATGAACGGCATCGTGTCATCGCTAAAGGCCAAAAAGTCCGGCGAGCTTGCAGTCTCTGACCTTATCAGGCTGTACGAGTCAGACGGCATAACTCCGGACTACCTTGTAGAGCAGGGAGTCATCCCAAGCGTGCCGTCCACGTTCTACACGAAACTTGCGGAGCTGCACACAAGCGTCGCCGGTGGCGGGGCGGAAAAGGCCAAGCCTGTACGCGGCCTCGAAGGGCTGCCGGCCACGGAGCTTCTCTACTACAAGGACGAGTCTATACGCGAGTTTGACGCCAAGGTGCTCAAAATAGTCGACAACAAATTCGTTGTCCTGGACAGGACTGCGTTTTACCCACGCGGAGGCGGCCAAGAGCCGGACACCGGCGAGATCTCTGGCGCCAAGGTTGTCGAAGTGACCAAGCAGGCAGACATTGTGGTCCACAGGATAGAGGATGGTGGCAAGCTGCAGGAAGGACAGGCCGTAAAAGGCATCGTGAACGGGCGCAGGCGCGACATGGTGACAAAACACCACACCGCGACGCACGTCATAAACTCGTCTGCAAGGAACAACCTCGGCTCGTGGGTGTGGCAGAATTCTGCTTTCAAGGAGGAGAACTATGGCAGGCTCGACATCACGCACCACTCGGCGCTGTCAAAGGAGGAAGTGCAAAAGATAGAGCAGACTGCAAACATTGCAGTGCGCAAGAACCTGCCGGTGGACATCAAGTTCTATGACCGAGGAGACGCCGAGCAGAAATACAGTTTTCGTATCTACCAGGGAGGAGTGGTGCCGTCAAGCAACGTGCGCATCGTCAACATCGACAACTGGGACATCGAGGCGTGCGGCGGGACGCACGTGAGGCGCACGGGCGAAATAGGGATGATAAAGATCGTAAAATCTGAAAGAATCCAAGACGGCGTCGTGCGGCTGGAATTCGTGGCAGGCGAGGCTGCTGTCAACTACATGCAGAACCAGGACGCCCAGCTGTCGACCATAGCGCAGGCGCTTGGCTCAAGCAGGGAAAAGGTGCTTGAATCGTTTGCAAAGGCGATGGACGACGCCGAGTCGGCAAAGAAAAAGCTGCGCATAATGCTTCGCACGGTTGCAGAGACCATGGCAAGGAGCGTTTCAGAGAACGCGAAAAACCTAGGAGGCGGTGATGTCAAGCTGTACAGCGTGTACGACGAGGAGCTTGACGAGGATTATCACATCGCGGTGGGAGAGAAGGCAATAGAATTTGACCCGTCGCTTGTGTACGTGGCGCTGGTTGCAAAGGGCGCCGGGATGAGGGTAATCGTGTTTGCAGGAGAAAAGGCAAGAAAGTGCGCAAAGGCAGGCGGAATAGCCAAGCAGGTGTCGGCCAAGCTTGGAGGCTCTGGAGGCGGCGACGACCGCTTTGGCCAGGGAGGCGGCCGGCTGAAGGAAAAGATCAATGAAGCCCTCCTTTCCGCAGAAGAGATGATAGCAGCGGCGGCAGCAAAAAAGGCGTCGTGATGATGTCCCAATGAGTAGCAATAACATTGACTGGCGGGAAATAGAGGAAAAATGGATCAAAAGATGGGACGAGCAAAAACTCTTCCAGGCCGACCCCGAGCCTTCTAGAAAAAAATACTTTGTCACCGTTGCCTACCCTTACCCCAACTCGCCCCAGCACATTGGGCACGGCCGCACGTACACGCTTGCCGACGCGCACGCCCGGTACATGCGCATGAAAGGCTACAACGTGCTCTTTCCAATGGGCTTTCACTACACTGGGACCCCAATCCTTGGCATGTCGCGCAGGGTAGCGGCAGGCGACAAGGACCTTCTTGACACCTTCCACAACATCTACAAACTAACCGACGATGTCATCGCCACGTTTGTCGAGCCCGTAAAGATAGCAAGCTACTTCCACAACGAGATCAAGCAGGGCATGAAGGAGATGGGCTACTCGATGGACTGGCGCCGGGAATTTACCACCATCGACAGGATATATTCCAAGTTTATCTCGTGGCAATTTCGGACGCTTCAAAAGAAAGGGCTGATAGTGCAGGGATCGCACCCGGTGGGCTGGTGCCCCAACGACCAGAACCCTGTGAGCCAGCACGACACGATGGGCGACGTCGAGCCGGATTTCACGGAATATGTCTTGGTAAAATTTGTCGCGCAAAATGATGGACTTGTCGTGCCTGCCGCAACGCTTCGGCCAGAGACATTATTTGGCGTCACCAACATGTGGGTCGACCCAGAGGTTGAATATGTGGAAGCAAGGGTTGATGGCGAGCGCTGGATAGTAAGCAAGGAGGCTGCACGCAAGCTGGAATTTCTCAACCACGCCATAGAGATAATCAAGACGATCAAGGGAAGCGAGATGGTCGGCTGGCAGCTGACAAACCCGCTCAACGGCGCCAAGGTGCCAATGTACCCTGCGTCGTTTGTGGAAGCTGACAGCGGGACAGGGATAGTGATGTCAGTTCCGGCACACGCGCCGTACGACTACCAAGCCCTTGCAGACCTGAAAAACGATGCGGCGATGCGGCAAAAATACGACATCGCTACAGTCGCCGAGCCGGTAAAGATAATCGAGTCAGAGGGCTACTCTGGAATTCCAGCAGCCGAAGCGATAGCCAATGTCCCGGCAAACAGCAGTGACAGACTAGAAAAGGCGACAAGCGACCTTTACTCACACGAGTTCTACAAGGGCAGGATGATGCAAAACACCGGCAAGTACGCCGGCAAGCCGGTGTCAGCGGCAAAGGAGGAGCTAAAGGCCGAGATTGCTTCTTCCGGCCTGACATCCGTAATGTACGAGCTCACAAACAAGCCCGTGATATGCAGGTGCGGCACTGAATGCGTCGTCAAGCTGCTAAACGACCAGTGGTTTCTCAATTACGCAGACAAGGAGTGGAAGGCCCTTGCGCACGAGTGCATCCAGAAGATGGACATTGTTCCTGCAGACATACGGCAGGAATTTGACTATGTCGTCGACTGGCTGCGCGAAAGGGCGTGCGCAAGAAAGTCGGGCCTTGGCACGAAACTTCCGTGGGATCCAGAGTGGATAATTGAAAGCCTGTCTGACTCTGTGATCTACATGGCCTATTACACGATTGCCAAGTACGTCAACGACAAGACGATACCAGATACTGAAACAATCTCTGACTCTTTCTTTGACTATGTGCTCTTTGGGCAGGGCGACGCAAAAGCAGTCGCAAAAGAATCAGGAGTGCCTGCAATAGAAAAGATACGCGCAGAATTCCAGTACTTTTATCCTGTCGACTCGCGCCATTCCGGACGTGACCTCGTACCAAACCACCTGTCGTTTTTCATATTCAACCACGTGGCCATCTTTGACAGAAGCAACTGGCCCCGGCAAATCGTCGTCAACGGCTCGGTGCTCATGGAAGGAAAAAAGATGAGCAAGTCGCTTGGCAACATCATCCCGTTGCGAGCCGCCATACGGGAGCACGGGGCTGACACCATACGCCTTGCGATGCTTGTCTCTGCAGAGATACTGCAGGACGCCGACTTTTCCTTTGACACTGCGAGGGGGATAAAATCCAAGCTTGCAGGCGTCTTTGAGATGGCAGAGAAGGTGAAAAACGCCAAGCAGGCGCCGGCCGAGCAAGTCGAGGACAGGTGGCTTGCAAGCAGGCTTGTACGCACTGCTCTGCAGACGGCCGAGTCAATGGACAGGCTGCGCGTACGAGAAGCGATACACCACATACTCTACACGCTAGAGCAGGACTTGCAGTGGTACGACAGGCGAGCGCGAGCAAAGGGGCGTGAAAACTCGCCGGCAGTCGTGTCTGCATTAAGAGAGTACGTCAAGGCGCAGGTGCAGATGCTTGCGCCCTTTGCGCCGTTTACCGCGGAGGAGGTGTGGGAGCGCCTTGGCAGCAAGGAAACAATAACTGCAGCAGGATGGCCGTCAACCGACGAAAGCAAGCTCGACATCTTGGCAGAGGAATCTGAATTTCTGGCGCAGAGCCTGATTGCCGACATTGCCAACATTGTCAAGGTGACAAAAATCGCGCCCAAAAAGATTGTAGTGTACACGGGCGCCGGCTGGAAAAACAATGCCTACAAGACCGTGCTTGAAAACATTGCAGCCGGCAGGACAAACTTTGGCGACATGATGAAGCAGCTGATCGCAAACCCTGAAACTTCCAGGATAAAGTCGGACCCGAACCTCGTCAAAAAGATGCAGGACGACATACTTTCAACGCCACTTGAGGCACGCAGCAGGCGTACTGCACTGACAGACTTTGACGAAGCCTCTGCAATCAAGGACGCTGCTGGGCTGATTGCCAAGGAATTCGACGGCGCAGAAGTGCTCGTCTACTCTGAAGATGACCATTCAAAATACGACCCAAAGGGAAAGGCCAAGTTCGCAAGGTCGTTCAAGCCGGCTGTCTACATGGAATAAAAAGAAGTGGTCGTTTTATTGTTACGACGACCATCTTTAATTGCTGCTGCCGTTGTTGTATATAGCCGCGAATTTCTGCGCAAACTGCTCAAATGACGTCGGGGTGGTGTTTTCGCTCGTTCTCTTTTCTAAAGGAATGCCTGTCCCTTCATTCATGCGCCGATATAATCCAGTCAGCGTTCTTGCTACGTCGAGAGGTATTCCTGCCTGTACCAGAGTTTTTATGTGTTCATCATAAGGAACTTGCACGTACCTCACGTCCTTGTTTATCGCCCTGCCGATTATCTTTGCAGCTTCTGCCATGGAAACGTCCCTCTGTCCAAGCAAGGTTTTCGCGGATTTGCCGCTAAAATTCAAATCAAGCAGCAGCCTTGCCGCCTCTGACGCGATATCCTGCGTCGCAATCATTGGAATGGCAATGTCGGGCTTGATGGGATACGCGATGACTCCTGCCTTCTTGATGGCATTGATGGAGGCAAGGAAATTTTCCATGAACATAGGTGGGCGCAGGTGGACGACATTGATGGCATCTGGGAGCCTGTTTAACCGCTGCTCCTGCTCGTACATCCTGCCCTGGAATCCTTGTTCGTCTTTGTTCGCTGCCATGCTGCTCAGGTTGACAACGTATGGAACGTGCGCCTCTGCAATGGCCCCTGCAAGGGCTTCTCCGACTTTGTCAATATAAGAGGTCCGATCCACTGCCGCCATATTGGGTGGGATCATCGAATAAACGGCCCGCGCGCCGGTAAACGCTTTGGTTAGCGCGGGTTTATCCTCGATCGAGGCTATGAACGGTTCTGCCCCCTTGTCAACCAGAGCCTTGAGATGATCCGCGTTCCTGCTAATCGCCCTTACATTCTTGCCTGACGCCAGCAGCTGTTCGGCAACTATTCTGCCGGTGTTGCCTGACGCTCCGACGACTGCGTACGTCGTCCCGTTGTCCTTGTTGTTTGCCATGCGGCGGATATGGCGTTAAAATTAATAAATCCGGGTCAAGTGAAACTGACCAAAACAGAAATCAGGATATATTAATTGCCATTACGTACCAAATTTCAATGGCAAAAGCTCCCACATTCGACAAAACAGACATCGACATAATCCGCATGTTGCTCCGGGACTGCAGGGTGTCGTACAGGAGCATCGGATCTTCGGTCGGATTGAGCAAAAATGCTGCAAAGACGCGGGTCGACAAGATGGTTTCAACCGGCGTCATCAGCGCGTTTGTAATGTCCGTAAACCCCGCGGTCTTTGGATACCACAAAATCTGCCACCTGATAATCAGGGACAGCAAGACCATGGAAGAAACCTTGAACCGCCTCCGGCTGCTGGGGGAGCCGCTGACCAAGCTGGACTGCGTCGGCGGGATTTCTCTGATCATCGTTGCCATAAAGGAGCGGGAAGAGGAAAGAATCTCCCTGCTCGCTGGCGCACTAAAACCGGCCATTGTCAAAAGCTGCATCGTGGGGCAATACCCTCCGGTAAGGCAGGAACTGCGGGAAACGGACTTTAAGATACTGAAATGCTTGATGGCCAGCCCAAGGATGGGAGTATCCGAGATAGCCAAGAGGGTCTCAATCAGCTCCAAGACTGTGAGCAGCAGGCTTTTAAAAATGAAGGAGAACAGGATACTGGACTTTCGCATCTACACCGATCCGACAAAGATGCAAGGGTATGTCAGGTTCGGGATGGTCATCCGGCTGGAGGGGAAAAACAGCCAAAAAACCAGCAGGCAGATTCACGAAGAGCTGGAGAAGAATTTTGTCATGGCCTTTCCGATGGTGATCCAGCAGGACGTGGTGACCTGGCAGCTCATCGCCCGGAGCATGTTCGACATTGATCCTGCATTGAAAAGGATCGAATTGCTGGACGGGGTTAAAGGTGTAGAGGTGTTCATACCTTTCAGGGCGGATACGTATCAGGACTGGATGCTGAAGGAAATTGACAGCAGGATAAAACACGCAAAGGGCGCTCTTTGACACAAGAAGGAGCACACGAGTCTTCAGTACATCTGTCATCTGGCCCTTCTCTTTGCCCTTATCGACGAGCCCAGGTACAGCACAAAGCCGCCGGCGACCATGCCAAGCCCGTACAGCGAGACTGCGCCCCTGTCATAGTACGTGCCTAGGCCGACTATCAGCGCGCCTACTATCAAGAGGGCGATTCCTGCACGGGCGGCGCCGGGCATCTGGATTTTCGGCTTTGACAATATATCTCTGCGCCTCTATTGCTGCAGGTCCGCTAGATAATCCATTTGGTCTTTTGCCCTGCCAATGTTTTTATTGCTTCCCTAGCCATCCAGCACACGTAAAGATAACATGAAGGTCGCAGTCGTGGGCATCGGCGTGGCCGGCGCGTACCTGATGAACCGGCTTTCTGACATGCGCGACGTGCGCGTGACGGGCTTTGAGCGTATGCCGGAGGACCAGCACGACGCCGTGTGCGCGTGGGCAACGTGCGAAAACGTCATGTCCGGCCTTGCGAAAAACTGCGGCCTCAACTTTGACGACTATGTTCTGCATCAGGGCAGGCACATGAAGGTCGACCTGAATTCTGACGACTATGTCGATTTAAAGCTGAAAGGGATGGTCAGCTATGACAAACTAAAACTGATCCAGGACATGATAAAGGGGACTGAAATAAAATTCGGCCGCGCGCCAAGGAAAGAGGAACTGGAGCCGGATTTCGACCTCATAATCGACGCGACCGGCTTTCACAGGAACTATCTGCCGCGCCTTGAAAACGAGCTGTGGATCCCGTGCGTGCAGTACAAGGTGCGCTACAAGCCGGGACGCGAGCCCTTTGACGATTTCTACCTGAAGGCGTTTCCGTCGATGACTGGCTATTTCTGGTATTTCCCGCTTGGAAACGGCTATGCCCATATTGGCGCCGGCGACTTTGCCAAGGCGCACAACCCGCTTGTACAAGAGTTTCTGAAAAAACACGAATGCGAAACCATCAAAAAAGTGGGAAGGCCGGTGCGCATCAGCCCTCCTGCAAACTGCGAGCCCTTCACCGACGGCCGCAAGTGCGTGGGCGTGGGCGAGTCCATAGGCACGGTGTTTGCGCTCCTTGGCGAGGGCATAATCCCATCGACTTGGTGCGCCGACCTGTTTGTACAGAACATGGACGACCTGCAGGCGTACCGCGACGCGGTAATGAAAAAGTTTCAGGTGTATTCGCTCATCTTCAAGTTCGTGCAGCTAAAGATACAGGGCAAGTTCAACATGGTGAGGCACGCAGGGGACATGCTAAAGATCTACAGGCACATGAAGGGCGAGGAAGACAGGTACGGCATGGCGGTCAGGATGGCCGACATGCTCAAGGTCTCGCAGGTCTAGAGAAGAAGAAAAAACGTCATCATGGTTATTGCCTTGCACTTTTTACCTACATCTTGCCAGCTGCTGGCGGCATCATCATCATCATCATCATCTTTTTGCTTCCCACAGTGCGAAAATGTTGTTTTCCGTGTCCATGCAAATTGCAAGCCAGCCTAGGCCGGGGACTTCTGTCTTTGGAACCATCACCTTGCCTCCAAGCCTTTCGACCTTTTTCGAGTATTCTATCGCAGAGTCGACGCCGATATAGTTCGTGATCGAATGTTTCGGGTACATCCTGTTCATTATGCCTCCGCTTATAGGCTGCTGTCCTTCATTTTCATCGCCGGTCCTAAACGTCCAGTATTCTATAGGGCCGCCTTCCATGGAGGCACCCTGCGTTCTTTCCGCCTTCCATCCAAACAGGCCGTCGTAGAATTTCTTTGCGCGCTCTATGTTGTCGGCAGGTATTTCAAAGTGAACTATTGAAGCCATTTGCAACTCTCGCCTCTCCTTGTGTTCTCACACTATGCGGCTGAACCCGCCGGTAACGAGGCTCTGCCCTTGCGCGATTTCGCCGTAGAACTCTTTGACAACCTTGTTGATGCTCTCGTCCTTTATCACGTTGGAAAGAACCTTGTCCGCGTGATCCCTGTCTCTAAAGAACTGCTGCAGGACCCAGAGATCCTCGCCTTCATCGGCAGCAGAAAGAATGTTGGCAATGCTTTTGCAGCCAGTGGGAACGTCGCGGGTGCCAAGCAAGAACGTCTCTGAGCGCAGCATCCCATGCTTTCTCCAAATCTGGTCGTTTTGCCTGCCGACCTGTACTACTGCGTCGCGGTTCTTTTTCGGCGCCCGCCAAAAGGTAAGCGCGACATAACTTCCAATCTCTATTTCTCTTGCAGGTTCGGTTGTGCTGTTATTCATGCGTGCACTATTGCACGTAACATAAAAGGCATTGCTCCCCAAGGGGAGGTGCTTGTCAACTAGAGAGAAAGAATCGTGCGTTTTGACATCGGATAATCTAAAGCTTTAAAAATCGTGCCGGGGCAGTGAGTTTGAGACATATGCATACCGATGATTCATCCGGACACTCTCATTCACATGATCACGATCACTCTCATCCTCATGACCACCCCCACGATCACGGGCACTCGCACGAGCAAGCCCAGATGCTTGAACAGCAGCTGAACGAAATGGTCCAGCAGGGCAGGGTGCTAGAGGCGTACATGAACGACGTCATGAACCGCCAGGCGGCTGTCGGCAGGATGCTTGAAGAGGCGCGCATCGCGTCGGCCACCATACAGGGCATCAGCGCAGAGACAGAAAGCGAGACGTTGATGCCAGTAGGCATCGGCGTGTACGTCAAGACAAGCGTGCCGGCGGCAAAGAAACTCTTGGTGAGCCTTGGATCGGGCGTCACTATTGAAAAGAGCAGGGACGACGCGCTCAACTACGTGGAGGCGCGAATCAAGGAGTACGAGGTTGCCATGAGGCAGCTGGAAGCCCAGCGCCAGCAGATCGCCATGCAGATGGAGCAGGTCCAGCAGCAGGTGAACATGATGCTCAAGGCCGCCCAGTCGCGCCAAGGCTAATAATATAACGTGCGATAGAGATGTTTGACAAGCTCAAGAAGGCTTTATCAGGCGCCGCAAAGAGCATCGGCCAGAAGGAGATAAACGAAAAGATACTTGACGAAACGCTCCTTGACCTGCAAATAGAGCTTCTTGAAAGCGACGTCGCGCAGGAGGTGGTCGACGACCTTTCTGCCAGACTGAAAAAAGACCTGCTTGGGCTAAAGCTGGAAAAAGGACAAGATGCAAGCCAGGTAATCGAGTCAAAACTGCAGGAAATAGTTGCCGGGATATTTGCCCGCGCAGGCAGGCTTGACATAGTCGAAAAAATCAGGGCAAAAAAGGAGGCAAAGCAGGGCCCGTTTGTCATCGTGTTTCTTGGCATAAACGGCACCGGCAAGACAACGACGGTCGCCAAGGTGGGAAACCTCCTCCGCAAGAGCGGCATTTCCGTAGTGGTCGCGGCAGGCGACACGCACAGGGCCGGCGCCATTGAGCAACTGACGCAGCACGCAGAGCGCCTGTCCCTGAAAGTGATTGCGCAGAGGTACGGCGCTGACCCGTCTGCAGTGGGCCGCGACGCCGTTGATTACGCAAAAAAGCACTACATCGACGCCGTCCTGATAGACACTGCCGGCAGGATGCAGACGTCGAAGAACCTCATGGACGAGATGTCCAAGATCGTCCGGGTGGTCAAGCCGGACATCAAGCTGTTTGTGGGCGACTCGCTTGCAGGAAACGACACGATAAACCAGGCCCGCGAGTTCTTCCAGTACGCCAACTTTGACGGCGCCATCCTAACAAAGATAGACGCCGACGCCAAGGGGGGCGCGGCGATTTCAATAGCGCACCTTACCTCAAAGCCGATTGCATACGTAGGGGTTGGGCAGGGCTATGACGACATGATACCTTTTGACCCTGACAAGTTCATCACGTCGCTATTTGGAAGCGCCGCTGTAAGCGTGCAGGATCTGATGTCTGCTGCGCCGCTTCCGCCTTCGCCGCCAGCCACCGAGCCAGAGACGCGGCAAGAAGAGGTGGAACCCCGGCCCGCGACTGCGGCGGTAGCAAGTGGATCGCCGATTTTTGCCCCACGTGCAGTAGAAGAAGAGCCTATTACAAAGGATGACCATGACCGCGACCTTCCACCCTCTCCTTCTCCCGTACAGGCAAGCTCTCCTCCTTCTCCACCACCGTCGCCGCCATCTCCTCCTCAGTCCTATGTACCAGAACCGGCAAGGGAAGAAAAGAAGAGCCGCTTTGGCGGGCTGTTTGGCCGCAAAAAGAGTAGTGATGATGGCGGCAATGAGGAAAAGCGCAGGCGCGAGGAGGAAGAGGACAACCGGCGCAGGGTCGAAGATCTGAATCGGCGCAAAGAAGAAGACGAAGAGCGCCAGCGCAGAAAAGAGGAAGAGCAGCGCAGAAAGGACGAGGAGCAGCAGAGAAAACGCGAAGAGGAAGAGCGCAAGCGCAAAGAGAAGGAGGAGAAGAAGAAAAAGCGCAAAGATGATAAGGACAGCAGTAAAGACGAGGTTGTATACCTTACAGATGAAGACATTGAAGACCTCCTCAAATAATAATAACAACAAGCGTGACCTGCTGGGAATGCAAGACTTGACGGCTGCAGACATACACGCCATTTTGAAATTGGCTGCAAAACTAAAGAAAGAGCAAAAGACGGGCAAAGCCCGCCCGCTCTTGCGCGGAAAAACCCTTGGCATGATATTTCAGAAACCGTCGACGCGCACCCGCGTCAGCTTTGAGGTGGGCATGAACCAGCTTGGAGGAAGCGCGATATACCTTGGCTCAACGGACATCCAGCTTGCCCGGGGCGAAACAATAGAGGACACCGCAAAGACGCTCTCTCGCTATGTCGACTGCCTGATGGCTCGCGTGTACGACCACGCGGACGTGCAGAAACTTGCCGCCTCTGCGTCGATACCCGTCATAAACGGGCTTTCAGACGCATTCCATCCGTGCCAGATACTTGCCGACCTTTTGACGATTCAAGAGCACAAGAAAAAACTGGAAGGGCTGCGCATGGCGTGGCTTGGCGACGGCGACAATGTCTGCAACGACCTTTTGCTGGGCGCGGCCAAGACCGGCATCAGCATGGCGGCCGCGTGCCCGGCAGGCTATGAGCCGCTTGAAGATGTCATAAAGATAGCAAAAGCTGAGGGCCGGAAAACCGGCGCCGAGATAACAATCACGGCGGACCCTGCCACGGCCGCAAAAGACGCCGACATCATAGTCACAGACACGTTCATCTCGATAGGCAAGGAAGGCGAGCGGGCGACCCGCGAAGCCGTGTTCCTCCCAGAGTACCAGGTAAACGCCGGGATAATGCGGCTTGCAAAGAAAGACGCGATTTTCATGCACTGCCTGCCTGCCAAGCGCGGCCAGGAAGTGTCGGCTGACGTAATCGACGGCCCGCAGTCTGTCGTGTGGGACGAGGCGGAAAACCGCCTGCACGCGCAAAAGGCCGTCCTGTGTATGCTCATGAAGGCTGCCTAGCAGACTTTTTGTTCTTGCGCCTTGCGTACCATATGACGACTGTTGCCGCCAGGCCTGCAAGTACTACCGTCCCTATCACGGTAAACGCCGACGACAGCTCCTCTGCCACTGCGCTCCATGCAGCGCCCACGTAAAACCCGACAAGGGTCAGGGCAGTGGACCACACAAGCGAGCCGGCAAACGTAAAGACCGTGTACCTTGCAAGCTTCATCCCCCCGATTCCGGCAGGTATGGATATGAGCTCCCTTATTCCAGGCACCATCCTTGCGGCAAACACTGCCAGGGAGCCGTATTTTGCAAACCAGCCTTCCGCCTTTTTCAGGTCATCCTCTCCCATGCGGATGTACCTGCCGTAGCGGAGGATGGCGGCGCGGCCTATCTTCATGGCGGCAAGGTAGATTATGATTGCGCCTGCAGTCGAGCCAAGGGCACCAACTGCGGCCATTCCAAGCGCGTTTTGAAGGCCGAGGCCGTTGCTTTGCGCGGTAAAGCCGACCAGCGGGAAGACTATTTCGCTTGGTATAGGCGGAAAGATCATCTCCAGAAATGCGGCGGCAAACACGGCAGGATAGCCGTACTGGACTATCAGGACGGATATGCCATCGGCGATCTGGGCAAGCAGTCCCGCGCTTGCAAGAACTATTATGGCAAGAATCGCTCGCATGGCGATAGCTAGCCTATAAAAAGATATAACACATATATGTTATCTCTTCAAAGGCCCAAGTTGCGCCGGACCCAGTTCATCAACCTGCCCCTGCACACCGGTCATCCGCCGGCCTACCTGATGCGCCGGATGGCAAGGCTGTCGCACGCGATGGCAAAGGTGATGGTCGACTCGTACGGCCAGCAGGAGTTTTTGCGCCGGCTCTCCGACCCGCTGTGGTTCCAGGCGTTTGGCTGCGTCCTTGGCTTTGACTGGCATTCTTCCGGCGTCACGACGGTCGTGACAGGCGTGCTAAAGCAGTCGCTTTCGCCCGACGTGCACGGCATCGCAATAGCAGGCGGCAAGGGCAAAAAGTCAACCTCTGCCATGTCTGACATACCAAGGCTCGCCGGGGATTTTGGCCTGTCGTCTGCAAAAACCGATTCACTTTTGTATGCAAGCAAAATGTCTGCCAAGGTCGACAGCGCAGCAGTGCAGGACGGCTATTCTCTGTACCACCATGCAATACTGTTTGACGAGCGGGGCGACTGGGCAGTGGTGCAGCAGGGCATGAACGCAGAGAACCGCATGGCCCGGCGATACCACTGGGTTTCTGACAGCCTGAAACAGGGAGGGTACGTGCTGGCGCCGCACGCCGGCATAATCTGCGAGCAAAAAACCGCAAGGACGCTTGACATGACTGCAAGCGGCTCGCAGGAAAGCCAAAAGGTCTCACTCGACCTTGCGCGGGGCAACCCTGACAACCTGAAATCTTCGATATACAAGCTGACGGCTGAAAACACGCTTGACAAGTGGCTCATAGAAGGCGAGCCGGCAACAACAAAAAAGAGCACGATGATGACCGGCTACGAGATGCCCCGCCGGCTTGACTGGGACCTTTTCAGGCAGATATACGACGTCCAGCCGAAAAACTATGAAGAGCTCCTGTCGATGCAGGGAGTAGGCGCAGCCACGGTGAGGGCCCTTGCGCTTGTATCTGAACTCATCTATGGCACGCCTGCATCGTGGCAGGACCCTGTCAAGTACAGCTTTGCCCACGGAGGCAAGGACGGCGTGCCCCATCCCGTTGCGCGTAAAGTCTATGACCAGTCGATAAAGTACCTTGAAGGCGCGATTGACGGGGCGGAGCTGGAGCGAGAAGAGCGCACCACCGCGCTGAAAAAGCTGGCGAAATTTTCAGAGGCCATGTTTCCTTCTTCTTCCTCCTAACAAGAATCTGGAAAAGAGCAGAGCAGCAGTGGTAGTAGTAGTTAAGTTAAAAATAGCGCCTGTACGAAAAAAACCTGCATACACATATGGCTAAAGTCGTAGTCGGCAAGGCGTCAGAGATAGGTCCGGGCCAGATGGCTCACGTGACGGCTGGCGGAAAGGAAGTGCTTGTGGCAAACATTGGAGGCGTGTTCTATGCGGCAGGAAACACGTGCAACCACGCAGGTGCTGAGCTTCACGAAGGAACGCTCAATGGAAAAGAGCTGACCTGCCCGTGGCATGGCGCCAAGTGGGACGTCACCACTGGAGAGATGACGTGGTTTCCGCAAAAGCTCAAGCCCATTGGCTCGTACAAGGTGTCGGTGGAAAACGGCACCGTCTATGTCGAGGTCTAGGCCTAGGCAAGCCTCTTTTTTACTGCCCTAACCTTGCTTTCAAGGCTCTGGTCCTTGTCAAGCCTCTCGTCTATCCTTACCGAGGAGATTATCCTTGCCACGCCGGCCTTTTTGACCGCCCCGTGCGCCGCCTTTATCGCGGCAAGCACTGCGGAAATGTCCTCTGCTTCCATCTGGGTTCCAAGCGCCGTGAGCGTCACCCTGATCCCCTGGGTCTTTTTTATTGCGTCAAACGCAACTGCGACCTCTCTGCTCATGCTGGTGCTGCCGGTCACCGGTATCACGCTTATCTCTGCGTGCACTGTCATATATGCCAGAGAAAACGGCCGGCCGGGCTAAAACACTTACTTTTTCTTTTAGAAGCTGATCCCCCATACATATGTGTGGCTACTGCTGCAAAGTCAGCGAGTGGCGCGCTATCTTGAACCGTGTTGAGAGAGATGCCTGCCAGTGATAATGATGATAACGATAACTAGGACGACAGTTTTTCCGTGGCTTTTTATTATCCGGCCTACAAATCCTCTTGCAGTTGAACATCGCCGAGTTCATGTCCACGCTTCCGGAGAACGTGGTAAGAGGGGAGTCCGTAGAACTGCCAGAGCACGCGCTCTTGCAGATGTTCAAGCTTGCAGGCGTGAAAAAAAACGATACTTTTTTCCACCTTGGCTGCGGCCAAGGCGAGGCAGTCGCGCTTGCCGTCAAGAAGTTTGGCGTCAAAAAAGCAGTAGGGGTGGAAATTGATGAAGATGCAGCAGCCAAGGCGCGGCGCAAAATATCCCACCTGAGAAAAAATAACAACGCCGAGATAGTGACAGGCGACATCCGCGATGCGGACATCTCTGGCGCCTCCGTGGTCCTGTTCTGGTTTAGCGATCCCGCTATAGTGGACGCGATGGTCAAAAAGTTCAGAAAAGAGCTGAAAGACGGCGCCCGCGTAATCACGATATGGTCGCCGCCGGGAATGATGCTTCCGCAAAAGGTGGACTTTCCGTTCTTTGTGTGCGAAAAGCCGTTCAAGTACGCGACCTCTGTCCGGCAGCAGATAAAGGCAGTCTATGGCAACAAGTGCATAGACTTTACCGCCGCCTGGCTGCTTGCAGAGCGCTACATCGACGCGCTTGGCGTCGTGCCGGGCCAGTACCGGCGCTTTGTGAACATGCTGCAGAGCATGGTGATATGGATAAACGCGTGGAACATGGGAGTCACGTGCGAAGATGGCGTGCCTCCGCCCGTCAATGCGTACCTGGGCATCCTGCGAGAGTTTTTTGGAATCGACATGAAAGACCTGTTCACGCGGGATCCAAAAGATGAAAGCATGACTATGATGAAGATGCCCTCGGATGATGACAAGATGGGCTGCTGCTGACAAAGTTATTACGCTTGCTCTCTCAAACAATATCTGTGAAGCCGCGTCCCGAGTTTGACCCTGACAGGATTGCCTTCCATGTGGCGTGCGTCGATTACGACAGGGCAAGCCTGCTTGTGTCTGACCTGCTTGAAAACATGGCCCGGATGGTCGGGATCGAGCCCCGTCTTGAGACGGGGCCGGCCGAGCTTGCTCTTGGGTGGACCTTTTACACTCTTTCCGTAAACAAAGAAGTTGCCAGGCGGTTTGCGAGCCTGCCTGAAAGCGACATACTGCAGTCAAAAGGCGCAACCTTAGACCAAAAATTCGCCACGTGGCTCAACCGCCAGCTTGCGGCAAGGATGCAGGGTATCCAGGTGCGCCTGCTGTCTGACCTGAAATCGTCGCAGTTTGGATTCTTTTAATAACAAGCCCTGCCGTACGTGCCCATGTGGACCCGCGGGTGAAAAAGGCTGTTGCGGCCAAGATTGACGAGGCCATATCAAACGCCGACGAAGTGTACAGGATACAGTCAAAACTTGGGATTGCAGGTGGAGCCGACTTTGCTTTTGGAATAGCCATCGGCCGCATCTACAACTCGTTTCACTACCAGACCCGGCGTATCCTTGGGCGCAACGCGACGGCTGCCGAGTTTTCCGAGTTCCTCTCGCTCCTGTCCAGCCGCACGCCTGAAATCCGCCGCGCGTTTTCAAAGTAGCAAAATATGCAATAGCTGCGCGCCCGCCCGTACAAAATGCCGCCGCAAGCTCTTACTTTGCAGCTTGCAGTAAAATTGAGCGTAGAAATCTTCTAAATCTTTTTAAGCTACCAGCTTCCCCTCACACAAAGCTTGGCTCTAGACGTGTCGTCATCGGGGGAGGACATGGACATGGTGCTGCTGACGCCAGACGAGATAAACAGGTTCATCTTGAATCTCAAGATGCGCTACGGTGGCAGTTCGGATCAGCAATATCAAAAGAAAAAGTCAGTCAAGACCATGCATGCGTAAAAAAGCAGCCAGTACAGTAAATAAAACCGGAAGATAGTGACCTGTTATCGTCATTCTTCGGCGTACATTTGCCTAGCTAGGTTATATGGTCCCGGACAACCCAAAGATTATAACCTCATGATGATAGAACTCGCAACGTTGGATATCAAACTTGTCAAGGCCCACATGAACCTGCCGGTACCTGCACTGGTGGAAATGATACTTCAATCCAAGGAAGGGGTGCTCTCGTCTACGGGCGCGCTCTCTGTCAGGACAGGCAAATTCACGGGCCGGTCGCCGGACGACAAGTTCCTGGTCGACGACGACGTCACGCACGGCACGGTCGACTGGGGCAAGGTCAACCGCCCGATATCTGAGGAGAACTTTGACAAGATCTACCGCAGGATGAAAAAGCACATCGAGGACAAGGAGCTGTTCGTGTTTGACGGCTACGTCGGGGCCGACCCCGAAAACCGCCTGCCAATCCGAGTCATAAACAACCGCGCGTGGCACAACCTTTTTGCCCGCCAGATCTTCATCCGGCCAGACAACTCTGGCGAGCTGGACGGCTTTAAGCCCGAGTTTACCCTCATTTCCGCAGACGACTTTGCCGCCAACCCTGCAAGCGAGGGCACAAGGACAGAGACGTTCATCATAGTCAACTTCAAGCGCAAAATAGTCCTCATCGGCTCGACCTCGTACGCAGGCGAGATCAAAAAAGCCATGTTCTCGATAATGAACTTCCTTTTGCCGAGGAAGGGCATCTTTCCGATGCACTGCTCTGCCAACGTGGGCAAGGGAGGCGACGTCGCCCTGTTCTTTGGGCTTTCTGGAACAGGCAAGACGACGCTTTCTGCCGACCCAGAGCGCAGGCTCGTGGGCGACGACGAGCACGGCTGGTCGGACAACGGCGTCTTTAATTTCGAGGGCGGCTGCTACGCCAAGTGCATCAACCTGAAAAAAGAGCACGAACCCCAGATCTGGAATGCGATCAAGTTCGGCTCGCTGATGGAAAACGTCGTAATCACGGACGGCGCAAGGGAGCCGGACTTTGCCGACGGCAGCCTGACAGAGAACACGCGCGTGGTCTACCCACTTGACTTTATCGATGGCGCAATCATCCCAAGCGTAGCCGGCCACCCAAAGGTCATCATATTTCTGACAGCGGACGCGTTTGGCGTCATGCCGCCGATTGCGAAACTGACAAAGGAAGGGGCAATGTACCATTTCATGTCCGGCTACACGAGCAAGCTTGCCGGGACAGAGCGCGGAATCACCGAGCCAAAGGAAACGTTCTCGCAGTGCTTTGGCGGGCCGTTCATGCCACTGCATGCCCAGCAGTACGCCAAACTTCTTGGCAAAAAGATGGACGAGCACGGAACACGTGTCTACCTGATAAACACGGGGTGGACGGGCGGACCCTACGGCATCGGCAAGCGCATGAACCTTTCGTACACGCGTGCGATGGTGACCGCCGCGCTTTCAGGGGATATTGAAAAGTCGCCGGTAAAGCACCACGACATTTTCAACCTCGACATGCCGACATCGTGCCCCGGAGTGCCACCAGAGGTCCTTGACCCGCGCAACACGTGGCACGACAAGGACAAGTACGACGCCGCGGCAAAGAGGCTGGCAGCACTGTTTGCCAAGAACTTTGAGAAATTCGGCAGCGTGTCAAAAGAGATAGCAAGCGCCGGCCCAAGGCCCTAAAACTTGCAGCCGCTCGTGGCATCTGTCTAGTAACTGGCACACACGTTTTGCGTACTGTGCGCATGTCAGAGATATAGCACCGGCTGAATACTCTGAAAAAAAACAAAGCCAGCTTATGCGCAAGCAGGGTATTACTCCCGGCTGGCCAAAATGGTAAGTGCAGGTTTGCTGAAAAGAAAGGTGGGCAAGTATATTATTATCTTGCCACGCTTGGCAAGGCGATTCATCAAAGCGTGTTAAAGATAGCGGGAGACGCGATTGACAACCAATGGAAACCCAAGGCAATCGATACGATGGAGATGCAAAAAGACATTCCGATTGAAGAATGCAGAAAGCTGGTTGAAGAGCTGCTAGGCAGCCTGGAAATTAAACAAATCTTTTACGAGGAAATGTGGTGTATTCACCTCTGCCCTCAGTTCTATGTCGCCTGACTTGATCTAAGCAAAAGTCTTACCGGTCTGTCAGTTAATCCTGCTCTTGATTCCAAAAGAGGACTTTTAGTGATTGCAAATCTCTGCAACACACACATGTCCTACAATGCTCCGCTTTTAGAAACTGCTTAAATACTACTTGTCGTGCCTGCAATACTGTTTATGCCAGTTACTACTTTCAGCAACTAAATTAATCTCCTCCCGAAACTATCACCAGCGTGAGCGTAGTTGAGTGAGGAGGCAGACCAATATGAAAAGCTTGAACTGGAACAAGAAAAAACTACAGCAGCGGCGACGACGACAACAACTGCATGGGAAAAAAATGCAAAGCAACAGATTCTGCTGTTTTTGCACTATGTAAAAGCCCGGTCGAACGTTTACATTTTTGCCTTTGCGACTTTTGTATCATTTCTAATCGGCTCAAACGGCAACTACGATGCACTTGTCGGCCTGCGCGTGGCAGCAAGCTGCTACTTTTTAGCACTTGCCACATACATCTACAACGATGTAACTGACTTTGAGGTAGACAGGGTAAACAAAACCAACAGGCCATCAGTCACCGGAAACGCCTCGAGGAAGCAGCTCTCGGGTCTGGTTTTTGTCTTGTTCGGTTTGTCGCTGGCACTTGCAGCTTCTATAAACATTCAAACACTGCTCATTGCATTGTTGTGTGTAGCCCTGGGTGCAACATACTCGCATCCAAGGTTTAACTTGAAAGAAAGGTTTCCTCTAAAAACAGTAACTACTGCGGCAGGTGCAGCGCTTTCCTCGTTGTTGGGTGGAGCTGCTGCTACGCATATATCATTTCCAATAGTCTACGCAGCACTTTCGTTTTTCCTCTTCTTTTTTGTGCTTGGGCCGCTAGGAGATATTGGCGACCTCAAAGGCGACAGGGCCGCTGGAAGGAGAACCTTTCCAATTGTACTGGGTACGAGAAAGACCTTGATTATCATGTTTTCCGTGCCTGTCATTCTGTTTCTGCTGATAATCACGCAACAATTCTACAAGGTGGCGACCTTTCAGAACGGTTCGTTTGGAGTGTACATGATAGTTGGCACCTGCCTTGTCGCCATGACAATGATCGTCAAAATAAGTAAAAAGATAGAGGATGTCGGCTGGATCCGCGGCCGCGTAAGGCCTGTTATGAGGTTACTCCATGCACTGCTGCAGATCTCGACACTGTTTGCGTTCCTGTAAAATCAATCAACGTGGCAATAGATTACTAGATCTACTGCTTGCAACTGCACGGCAGCCGCCATCATCATGCATTGTAGTAGTAGAAGAGTAGTAGTCTTCTGAGGCGGCATCCCATATTTTCTGATAGAATTCCATCAGCCCTGTGCAGGCCTTCTTGTCCTTTATGAAAATGGCCCCCGTAAATTTGTCCGAATTACTCCTCCCTATCAGCTCGAAACCCGCATGTTTGCCATCTATGATTGCCATGCTGAACGGGACGTGCGCAATCCTTCTCTTGACGTTCCTTGGATACCACGGATTTCTTACCATATTTAGGCGCTCCAAAGAGTGCTCGTCTGTCAAATTCAGGTATTTTTTCTCCATTTCGACGAAGCTGTTGACCATCTTTGCGTCGGCCAGTATTCTTACGTTTACGCCTGCTTTTGTCTTGTTGAGGATGCTGTTTATCAGCACTTCGTTGAGGAATCTGGTGGCAAAGACTATCTCTTGCTTTGCAAATTCTATGGTTTCAGCTAGCTTGGATGCAGCCTCTTCATAAGTCCAGACGAGATCAATTTTTGATGATGATGATAATGATTCTTGGACATCAAGACCGCCTATATTCTTGGCAAATTCCGAGATGTCCTCTTCAGAAAATTCTCCTGCGCGTTTTAGCGTGTCTATCATCCGGAATTGTTTGGTTAGCCTGATATTCTCTACAAGTCCTGAAATATGCCTTTGATGAATCACGTTTCCAAGCGTGGTGTAAACATACGTATCTCCGTGTTTTTCAACAAGACCTGCGTCCTTTAGCTGATTAAGCCTTGTATAGTACTGCTTCTTTGAAAGCCCAATGCTAGATGCTGTGCGCAGTTCGGACCTCAAGCCGTCCTTGACAAGCAGGAAAAGAGCCAGCGTGTCTCTTCTTGACAGGACAGCAAACAAATTTGCAGCACTTTTCACCGATTCAGGTCCTAATGGTGTGTCAGTTGCCATTATATGATATGTGCCTATGAGCAACCTTATAATTATTTCTATGTCATGTCAACAGACAACATGTAAATTTTGTAAATTTTATCATATGGACTTCTAAAACAAGCTACGTGTGTATGTATAAGGCATCTGAAAAGTGGACAGCGGTAGCAAAACACCAGATGGCCTTCGCAAAAGGGACGCACAAAAGAATCTCTCTCTCTCTCTCTGCTACCTTTTTTGTGGATAAAGGAAAATGGTAGCCCGGAGCAGATTCGAACTGCTGTCTCCAGGTTTCTTTTCCCTTCATGAGATCCAGAGCCTGGAATCCCTAGCCCTACCTAATATCTGGAGATTGGCCACTAGACGACCGGGCTGACCAACAAAACGGCTACTTGTCCGCTATTTGACTCTAACGTTTTGTGTTGACTTCGCGTATTACCTGACCGTACTCCAGCTGCGCCTTTTTGCGCATGTACGGGATCAGGCGGTAGTGGATTGAATAGATGTTCTTGTTTCTGGCAATGATGCCCTTTATCAGGAGCGAAACAAAGCCACCTGCGACCCTCGACGGCGGCACGCCTGTAGCCCTGCAAAACTCGTTTCTCTTTGCGTGGTATTCTTTCAGGGTAAAGTACGAGCGGTTGATGTCAAGAATAAGCGGCCAGACGACGTTTTCCCACACCATCCTGCGGTTCTCTGTGGAAGACGCATGCTTGCCCTTGTCCTCGCTTTTCTCTGCAAATTTCTCTTGTTGGGGGCTTTTCAGCATCGTCTTGGGTACATTTAAACACAGCCGGGTTTATAATTTAAGATAATCGCAACTTTGCAGAGTGGTAATTCGGTTAAAGACTCGCTTGACATGCTTGTGAAAAAGTGGCCAGTGGACAAAAGGCTCTATGACATGCAAGTGGGAATGCGCGACGACATTGTCGACAATCAGGTAAATGTGGGTGGCATTGTCTTTCACGTGCCTGCGCTCTCCCGGGACGGCCTGTATGTTTTGTGGAAGTGTCTGTGGCCTGACTGCCACAACTGCTGCGAAAGGCAGGGGCGGCTGCCGTTGACAAAAGACGACATTACAATAATTGCAAAAAAGCTCGGCTACGACTCGAAAGTAGAGTTTGTACGAAGTGAGGCAAGGATATCAAGCTGGCAGGAGCAGGAAGCCTTTGGCAACGTCATTACGACGCTGAGCATGCTTTCGCTCAAGCGAAAAAAGGACGAGCGCGAGGAACAGGACGGCACTCCGTTGCGCTGCCGGTTCCTTGACGACAAGGGATACTGCGGGATACACCCTGAAAAGCCGGGCGTCTGCTGGCTCTACCCGTTTGCGTCTTGGCTTGAATCTGACAGGTTCGGCAAGCCGGTGGTGCACGCGACTTTCCAGTTCACCGGCGACTGCCCCGGGTTTTACCTTGAAAAATCGCTTGATAGCATCATGCCCGTGCTGCAAGAGTACGCGCCCAAGATATACAGCTACAACATGGCGGTGCAGAGGACTACGCGTGAAAATTACGGGTTTATCAATTTCGTGAACGGATAATATCTCACTAATAAGAATCCTAAAGTACCAGTAGTAATGCATCTTCGTTTGAAAAATAAGAGCAACTGAGATGAAGAAAGAATTCTTAGTGGACTATCAAGCAAAAGAAATCGCGGAATATGAAAACTATCGAAAACAAATTGATTCTGGTATTGATGGTGTGGTATTTCCTAATACCCAAAGGTTTGCAAATGCGCGTTTGCCTTTAGTACGCGCAGAAACATCCTATGACTTGATCAAAGAGAAGATTTGGTCGCAAATACCATTTGCAGGTACACTGCTGATTCCTTTGTTTAATGTTAGTAAAGAAAACCTCCTAGACATGAATGGCTTTGAAATTCAGGATATTCCAAAGTTAATTGATTTATCAAAGGAAACTGGACGAGTGCAATTTGTTCTAAATATGACGCCTATAGAATACGAGGGTTTAGATCATCTAGATCCAATTCTTGAAGAATTGAAACCTCCTATGCTACAACCAATTCCTCTGGATAAGTTTGCTAGTCGCAAAACATGGGATACTTGGCATGATGAGTTTGATGAACTTGCAAGTAGATCTTATCTGAAATTTATGTATCAACGAATTACTTCGAATGGAGAAAGTCGCGCTTACTACTCTGCGTTGATGAATAATCATGCCTTTACGTATGGGAAACTGAAGATGTTGAAAATGGATGATGTTGTAGCCATGATCTCTGATACAATGATAAGTGATCCTGATATGGCAAGTAGGCTATTCTTTGCGTATAGCCTTCTTACTGGACCACAATTTGAAGCCTTACCTGCAAATTATAATCTTGCCTTTCTGAAAGCGCAGTTGTTAGGTGCCCAAGATAACAAGTCTCCCAAATATCCTGTAGAAATTGGATCATTCCTTATGGAGAAGATGACATTAAATCCTTCTTCATACTATGGATGTGTGAGTGTAATAGAACGGTATAAACAAAATGATCTTTACAAGGTCTTAGAGTCTGTTGATAAGGCTATCCGTGACCGGGAGCAAACTAAGACTCTTTCTGACATAAACGAACTTGGTATAGTTATGGACAATGTCTGGAAAGATGCAGAGAAGATAAAGAGAACCGATGAAATAACTAAAGCTGGAATAAGTATCGGAGTTGCAGCGATAGGAAGTTTTGCAACATCCTTGCTTGGTGCAGGAGTAGGTATAACAGAAGGTGCATTAGCTGGGATGGGATTCAATGTTGCAGATAGGCTGTTAGAAAAATTCGATTCCTCTCTTAGTAATAAATTGCTTAAATGGTTGAACAAAGATTATATGATTAATATCTACAACTTTCAAAAACGACTTCCTGCTAATTGATAAAATCGGTGCAGCATATAGTAATGTTCTATAATGTGAAGATCATATGAGAATTGTACCTGTCTAGAATAAACCTGCATAAACGAATTCCAGCCTATGCTTTTCTTCAAGAAATGAAGTCAAAAAGCTTGTCTAGGCAATCTACGGTCCATCTTATAAAAGACAAATTCGATATCCCTCTCTCCACATGCTATCTGTGGTTTTCAGGCTCACAGTCGCCGCACGGTGCATTAGGCAAGCTGAAAACTAGGGAAAATTTGTTTTATGTGCTAGGCGTACTTTTGGGAGATGGCTATGCCTACAACTGGCAGAGCTCATACAAAGTCGGAATTCTAGTTAAAGACGAGTCCTTTGCAAAGAAATTCGCAGAACGACTATCAACATGCACTGGTGGAAAGGTAACAGCATACCCCTCTAGAAAGAGAAATCTGTGGTTTGTAAAAGTGGGAAATCATGAACTATTTACTTTGTTCAAGGATTTCAAAAGCAATCTGAACCTAGTAAAAGACGAGACAATCTCGAAAGCACATGCATTGCAATTCATTGAAGGGTTCTTTGACGCAGAGGGCTGCGTAAAAGTGGTAAAAGAGAAAGCTAGGAAGACACCGAAGATATGCTTGGACTTTACCAACACAAACTATGAAGTCTTGGAGGTCGTGCAGAAGTTGCTAAGAACTTCCCTCAACATAGAATCGGGATTCTCAGTCCAGCACGACAAGCGGCCGAACAGAAAACCTGTTTACCACTTGCGAATTTACAAAAAAGACTACATCCGAATATTCTTTGAAAACATGCAGACAATAAAATTGAATAAAGAAAAGGCGCTGCATCTGAAAAAATGGCTGCAGCGCGACGTGACGGTTAAGCTTTGAACCTTTTCGCCACTTCGTCCCAGTTTACGACATTCCACCAAGCTGTCACGTAATCAGCGCGGCGGTTTTGGTACTTGAGATAGTAGCTATGTTCCCATACGTCAAGCCCAAGCAGCGGTGTCATCTTCTCCGCCTTCCAGCGCGTCCACGGGCTTGTCTGGTTTGGCATCGTGATAAACTGCACGCCGCCAGATCCATTCTTTACTAGCCAGCCCCAGCCGCTTCCCTGCACCGCGACCGAGTCTGTCTGGAATTTCGTCTTGAAATCTGCAAAGCTGCCAAACGCCTTCTTTATCGCGTCCGCAAGCTCGCCTGATGGCTCGCCACCGCCGCCCTTTTTCATGTTGTTCCAGAACAGCGTGTGGTTGTTGTATCCTCCGCCGTGAAAGTTGACGGCGCCCCTTGCGCTTTCCGGCACGGTGTCAATGTTCTTCAGGATATCGACAACGTCCATGCTCTGGAACTTGGCGTCCAGGCTCCCAAGCGCCTTGTTCAGGCCGTCCGTGTACGCCTGGTGGTGCTTGGTGTGGTGTATTTGCATGGTGGTGGCATCAATGTGCGGCTCGAGCGCGTCGTACGCGTATGGTAATTGTGGAAGAGTAAAGTTAGCCATGCAGTGAGATAGCCGCCGGGGCATATATTGTTTTAGCGATACTTAGCTGCTGCTTGCCTGCGGCGGGACGCGTGAAAGCGACAGCGCGTGATCGTCTATCATCGTCCCTGCGCCTACGCTTATGCTGTCCACCTTTACTGCAAGCGACGCGCGCTGCTGCGTGTCAAGGCCGTACTTTTCGCCAAGCGCTTCCCTTACCTTTTCGACGGGGTCAGAGATATCATTAAAGCCAGACCTGACAGTCACGTCAAGGGTCTTGCCGATCATCTCCTTGGGTATCTTGCCGGACGTGTCGTTTGTCACTGTAAAGACTATCTTGTCTACAAGCACTTCGTGCGGCAGCTGCTCCAGCGCGTTTGCGGTATAGAACACCTGCACGTCCAGTATGTCGACGCTTGTTCCCTGCCTGCCGACCACTGCAGTCCCGCCTGAAAGCGTGCTCAAAAGGCCGCTGTCAACCGGCACGTTGACCAGTACGAACCCTTCGACGAACGATGTGTCGTTTCCGCCAAAGAGCTTGCGCAGGTCCTTGCACACAATGCCAGTCGATGTCTGCGGCTCAAGCGTCTTTAGTATGGAATTGGTGGTCTTGCCGTTGTTTACTATGGCGTTCCACGTGAACTTGACTGAAAAGTCCTGCTTGTTCAGGATGCCGATGTCGGTGTCATAGTGGCCCGGCCTGAGAGGCCCTTCGTCGCCTGAAATCGTGCCGCACTCGAACTTGGCCGTGTACAGTATGTTGTGCACCTGCAATGTGCTGTTGTCTGGCTGCTGGCCCAAGCCCGCGTTTGAAAATGACGCAGTCGCGCTGTTGTTGTTATTATTATTCACCGCTATGCTCTTTGGCACCTGATCCCTGACGTAGCCGGGAGGCGCCTGCTGCTGCGAAACAGTATAGTTGCCGCTCTTGACTCTCGAGAGGAGTATCATCCCTGCCGCCGGGTTTGCGTCATCCCCGCCGCCGTCCTGCACGCTGTACGTGCCTTGGCCCGTGTACGGGTTTGGCGTGATAGAGTACGTGGCGCCTGTCAAAAGCGAGCCTCCTGAAACCGTGGCGATTGTTATCGAGCCCGCGTCCTTGGCTCCGTCCTGCGCGGCGCCCGGCATGTTCTGCTCCCTTGGAAGCGACACTACTATCGCTGCTACAGTTACGGCCGCTGCAAGTGCTATTGCCAGCGCAAGGCTTTGCTTTGGAGTCAAGTACTAACGCTACTGTTTTGTTTGTGCGGTAATTAAATCGTCGCGTCTTGTTGTTGTTTTTTCATTCCATCACAATTAAATATGCAATTTGTGGAGTTGAGCGCGTGAACACTGGTAGGGGAAAACTCGTAGCTCTTGCTTTTATCGCCGTTCTTGTCCTGCCCACTGTTTTAGCGTCGCAAAAAGCGTTTGCAGACGGCCTTACGCAGGAAAATCTCCCGCCTGCATCATTTGGAGACCAGCAGGCATCCCTTTTTGTCAAGATCAACCCGCCCATTTTGACAACAGAATCCAAACAGGACGCCTATTTGCAGTTCAGGTTGTTTGACGCCAAGACCAACGAGACCATAAAGTTCCCTACTCTCAACATCGCTGTTTACAAGGGCACGGACCCAAACGCCAAGCCTCTGATGCAGGATTTCTTCCAGAGCGAGAACGGGCTGCTGACGATAAAGGTCAAGCCACAGGAAGGTGATGTCCAGGTCCAGGGTAACCGTGAGCCTTTCCTTAACGCATTGAAAGCAGACCCTGGCGGAACAGTTAACATCAGTGGACCTGTGCTGTTGGACGGCGGGCTGTACCGCATTGACGTATCTGTCTTTGGTATCAAATATCCTACCAACATATTCAAGGATGAGGACGTCAAGACGTTTGAAACTGCCCTCTCTGTAGGCGATGTCTATAGCCAGAACGTCCAGTCGGAAGGCAAGACATACCCAATGTCGATAATCTCGTACTACGACAAGGTGGAGGACTTCAAGTTTAATGCAGCCTCAAAGACCTATTCCTGGGCAATGCCATTTAACTGGAACACATCAAGGATACAGAACGCGCCAAACGTCTTTGTGCATGAAGAGGTAAGAGTACCCAAGTCGTTTACGGGCGTGGGCGATGCGTCGGCATTTGACGCCAAGGTCAATGGCAAGCCAATAGCGGGCCGCATGCTGGCAGTCGACCCGTTCTCTGACGAGAACAACCTCATACTTCACTTTCTGATAAACAAGAACGACATACTGGACATGGCAAGAAACAGCCCTCCATCTGATGGCAAGATGTCCTTCTCCTTCTCTCCAGCCGGCGCCTCTGAAGGGCAGCAGACATCCGGCGAGATATCCACCGACACGGGAGGCATACACGCGCTCCTGAACTGGACTCCCGGCCAGCTCAAGGCCGGCGCAGAGACAAAGCTCGACATCCAGTTTGTAGACGCGTTTGCTGGCACCAACATCTCCGACCAAGACGTCAAGTACGACCTAAAGATCTTTGACAAGAATGGAAAGGAGGTCCTTGCAAAGACAGACCAGACAGCCCAGGGCGGCAAGGGCGAGCAGGCCGGATTGAACTTCCCCGCCGACGATACGTACCGCGTCGAGATCACAGTCAATGGCCTTGTCAAGCAGGGGCAGTCTCCTGACCTTACAAGAAACGGGATAGCCAGAGGAATAGTGGTGGTGCCGGAATTTCCTGCCGGAGCAATGGTTGCAGTTGCCGGCGCGATTGGCGCAATAGTTGTGGCCCAGAGATTGATGACGACAGCGCGAAAAAACAAATGATGAAGAGTGGCTTTTACGACGAACTGTCGGAAAAGACCTACAACGAAATACCCCGCATCCCTGCGTCAAATAGGGTGATGCTGCATGTCAGCCAGTTCTCTGTAGGCCAGAGCTACGTCACTGCCAAGGTGGAAAACCGACACGGCAACACCGTCAACATCAACATTGAAGGCGGCCGGCTGGGAGTCGACCTGCAAGAAACGCTGTTCAGGCTGGGCGACAGGCTGCCAAAGTACGCCTACATTGTCACCACCGTGAATGAGACGGGCAAGATACTGGCGCGTAAAGTCCCGGTGCTTGGCGTCAAGGACTGGCTCTTGATATACGAAGACGACTTGTTCTTGCTGGCAGTAAAGGACGCCTACGACGAGATCGAGATAATGGTGGTCTAGATGATGCTAGAGCCCCACTGGCCAAAAAACGCCCATTCGCCTGCGGGCTTTCTTGACCTTGGCGCAAGCTCTTTTTCCCTCGGCTTTTTCGGCAGCGTTTCGGGGTTTCCATAATACCCTATTGCTATCATCGTTGCCGGCTCAAAGCCATCAGGTATTCCAAAGAGCTGCCTTGCTTTTTCTGCGTCAAAGCCTCCCATGACGTGCATGGCAAGGCCCTGGTTGTACGCTTCAAGGAACATGTACGCAGTTGCCGCTCCTACATCGTGCATGTGGTGCCTGTTGTCCTTGTCGTTGTGCGTGTAGGTCTTTTTGGCAGCCGCGCACATCAGGACGGGCGCCCTTTTGGCGTACGAGTTGCCCTCTGAAAGGACCGACCGCGCCTCTTCCATCCTTTCCTTGCTGCCGTTTTCAATAGTAAAGACGATGAACCGCCACGGCTGCTCGTTAGAGCTTGAAGGCGCCCACCGCGCAGCTTCTAAAAGAGACATTATCTTTTGTTTTTCAACTGGCCTGTCGGAAAATGCTCTTGCACTCCACCTTTTTGCAATCAGGGCGTTTATTGGGTAATCTGCCTTGGCGCTTTTGTCCATTATATCTTGAAGCATCTAGGAAAAGGGAATTTCTCTGTTTTGGTAAAAATTCCGTATATGATAATAGCCTGGCCGGACGCAGCTTTTGACCACGCCGACCAGACGTTTGTTCCCCATCGGTTTGGTCGATGTAGCACTCACTATGCAACAAGATAATTTAAACCTGATGGCGCCGCATGAGAGCAAACGTGGGTCTAAAAGCTGCCATTGGCAGGTCAAATAGCTCAAGAAATACCTTTAAATGACTAGGCGCTATCCTGAATGTAGATATGCCAGTCGTGGGGATTGATGATCTGGCGATCTATGTCCCAAAGCTTTACATCGATTACAAGGATTTCGCCCAAGCTAGAGGAATTGATCCGCAGAAACTAGAATACGGCATCGGCATCCGCAAGATGGCAATTGCCGATACCAACCAAGACCCTGCCTGCATGGCAGCCAACGCCTGCCTGAAACTCATGCAAAAGGCCCACCTGCACCCGCAGGACATCGGCAGGCTCTATGTCGCCACAGAATCAGCGCTTGACGAATCAAAGGCCCTCAACTCTTTTGTCATTGGAATGCTGGAGCAGGTGTACGGGGAGGGTTCTTTCGAGCACGCCGGCGGCATCGAGTGCAAGTTTGCCTGCGTCTCCGGCTCGTACGCGCTGCATGACAACGCCAACTGGATACGCGCCGAGGAGAACAGCGGCAAGGCCGCAATCGTCATCGTAAGCGACATTGCAAAGTACGACCTTGGCTCTGCCGGCGAATACACGCAGGGCGCCGGCGCTGTCGCGCTTTTGATAAAGGAAGAGCCCCGCCTCATGGCTTTTGACCCCAAGGTTGCTTCCACCGTCATCAAAAACGAGTACGACTTTTACCGCCCCTTTGGCAAAGAGACCCCGCTTGTAAACGGCGGCTACTCTAACCTCCTCTACCTCATACAGGTAAGAAAGGCGTTTGACGCCTACAAGGAAAAAGCCCTGAAAACGGGCCTGGTAAAACTGAACGAGGGCGAGGCCATCACCGACCACATTGACTTTTTCTCCGTCCATTTGCCGTACCGCAGGATGGGCGAAAAAGCGCTTGCGTACCTCTTGAGGCACGAGTGGCGCCACCTTCCGCGCTGGAAGCATGTCACAAAGGAGATTGGCATGAACGAGCCCCAGCCAAAGGACCCGAGGGGCACGATTGAATCCATCCTTGCCGACACTGATTTCATGAAGGCCGACGAGCAGTTCCGCAGGGCGTTCATGCAGACGTCGTTCTACAACGAGACGTACGAGAAAAAGATGGCAAGCTCCCTTGAAGCCTCTGCGCAGATTGGCAACCTCTACACTGCCTCGATGTACATGGGACTGAGGAGCCTGCTTGAATTCGAGTTCAAGAAGGGCACGGACCTTGAGGGCAAGCGCGTCGGCTTTGGCTCGTACGGGAGCGGAAGCAGCGCCATGGTCTTCTCTGGCATTATGCAGCCCACGTACAAAGAGATCGTCAAGAGCCTCGACCTTGAGAACGACATTGGCGACCGCGTGAAACTGTCAATAGACGAGTACGAGCGCCTCCACAGAAAAGAGATCGACTTTAACTCTGCAGTGACAAAGGCGCACAAAGAGTTCGTGCTTGTAAAACTTGGTGGCAGCACCGCGGACAAGGCCGGCTTCCGGGAATACGACTATGTAAGTTAGCTTACTACCTTGAACTCTATTCCTTTTCTTTTCATATAGTCCAGCAGCTTTTGCGAGCGTTTCTCGTTCTCCAGCTCCAGGCTCAGGTAGACGCCTGCAGTCCCGGCAGGTATGTTGGCCGAGAGCCTGTCGTGTTCTACCTCGACGATGTTGACTGACAGTTCTGCAATGTCGTCAACCACCTCCTTTAGGGCGCCCGGCTTGTCAGGGAGCAGGATGAATATCTTGACCAGCCTGCCCATCTGCATCAGGCCCTTTGCCACCACCTGTCCAAGAAGGTACATGTCGACGTTTCCGCCTGACAAAAGCGACACCACCTTCTCGTTCTTGCCTGCAGGATGGCCGTTTGAGAGCAGGTACGCAAGGCTTGCCGCGCCCGCCGGCTCTACCACAAGTTTTGCGCGTTCCATGAGCAGGAACATCGTCTTTACGATCGCAGAGTCGTCCACAAGCACAATGTCGTCAAGGTGCTTGCTGACTATTTCGTACGTGAGCTTTCCAGGGCTCTTTACCGAGATGCCGTCTGCTATTGTGTATCCTGCCTTTACAGACTGGAGCGAGCCCTTTGCCATCGACTCTTTCATCGCCGGAAAAGCTCTGGACTCGACTCCGATTATCTTGATGTCCGGCTTTTTTGCCTTGATTGCAATAGAGACGCCTGCGGCAAGCCCTCCGCCTCCGACCGGCAGGTATATCCTGTCGGCGTCTGCAATGTCTTCCAGCAGTTCCAAGCCGATTGTCCCCTGCCCTGCTATCACGTCCGGGTCGTCAAACGCGTGGATTATAGTCTTGCCCTCTTGTTTTGCAATTTCCTGCGTGGCCTCCCATGCCTCGTCATAGTTAAAGCCCTTTTGGATGACTTCAGCGCCGTACGACCTTGTGGCCGCGACCTTGGCCGGCGACGCGTTCTGCGGCATGACGATGGTGCAGGGCACATTTTTCCTTGCGCTTGCATAGGCCACCCCCTGCGCGTGGTTGCCTGCAGATGCCGCAATCACGCCATAGCCTGCCTGCTTTTCAGTGAGGCTGCCAACCTTGGCAAGTGCGCCACGCACCTTGAACGAGCCGGTCAGTTGCAGGCATTCGAGTTTTAAAAACACGTTGGTGCCTGCAAGTTTTGAAAACGTGTTGGAACGCTGGAGCGGGGTCTTTCTGACGGTGCCCTCTAGCAGGCGCCTTGCCCTTACGATGTCGTCATAGGTAGGGACCTTGTGCTTCCTGTCTGCCTTCCACACGCTGTCGTCGTTCATATTGCTGTAGACGCAGAGCAACAGCCAAGCGCCTTAATTATAATTTGTGTCTCTCTCTCTCTTTCTGCAAAAAACCTCAAAGGCAAACGGCAAAGTCGCAGAAACGAGAGCGTGTGTTATGATAAAGAAGAAAGAAAAAAGGGCCCTAGTTAGTTAGTTAGGGCAGCCTTCCATTTTCTGTATCCAGTAGCCCTGCTGCTTGATTGATTTCTCTACAAACGGCGGAGCTTCTTGGATGTGGCAGAACTGACACTCTTCAGATGTCATCTTTTGTCCTGCCTGGCCCACGGTTGAGAGCCACTCTTGGCCGTACTGGATGGCCTTTTCATGGGGGGTGTTTGCTTCTACTACGACGTCAAAGTGCATTATCTTGCCGTCCTTCTTTTGCACGTAGGTGTCGTAAACTGCGCATTCCATACGGAAAAAGTCCTAAAAGACGGTATTTAATCTATGAACCCGCTTTTCACCTTGTGAAAAAGGTAGTAGTAGCAGCACAAGAGATGGTTCTAATGTTATTATACCCGGCTCCTCCTCGTTTCGCCACTTGGCCCTGATTTTCCAGCAGATAAGAAGAATGGATTCTGGCTGCGTCACGTACCTGGTAGGGTCGACTGAAACAAAAGAGTGCGCTATCGTCGACCCGCTCCTTGACGCCGATTATGTGATGGAGGAGGCAAAAAAGGCCGGCCTAAAGATAGCGTACGTGATTGACACGCACACGCACGCCGACCACATCTCCGGCGCACGAGCCATCGCCAAAAAGTCCCGCCTTCCCGGCGTCCACATGTCTGAAAAGTCGCAGGGCAAGTTCAAGACGATAATCCCAGTCAGAGACGGGCAGGCGATAAAACTTGGACAGGACGTCGAACTAAAGTTTGTCTATACGCCGGGCCACACATACGACCACGTGTGCGTTCTTGTCAACAACGAAAAGGTGCTGACGGGCGACACGCTCTTTATCGGAGACGTGGGGCGAATCGACCTTGGCGGCGACGCCCGCGACAAGTCCGACAAACTGTTTGACAGCCTGCATGGAAAGCTGATGAAGCTTGCAGACGGAGTGGAGGTGTACCCGACGCACGTTGGGGCTGCCCACCACCTTGCCAACGCCAAGATGTCATCAACCATCGGCGCCGAGCGGGAAAACAACGGCGCGCTAAAGGCTTCTGACAAGGATGCCTTTTTCAAGTACATGACCGAGGACTGGCCGCCCAAGCCACCGGACTATCAGAACATAATTCGCGTCAATTCATCAGATGACTGGCTGTATGGGTTTGTGACAAACGACCTGATGAAGAAGTGGCTTGCTGAGGACAAGGAATAGCAGCTTCTAGTTTCCGGTTTTCTCTTCCAGCAGGGTCATGCACGCGTCGAGCAATTCTAAAAGCTGGGAATGGTTGAGGTTGCATTCCTTGAGCTTTTGCACGTTTAGTCCAAGACTGCCAAGGGCCCTGTACACTTCTGTGCTCTCCAGCAGCTCTACCAAAGCTTCTGGCTCAAAGGGCTTTTGAATTATCTCTACTCTGTCGTACAACTCGTTTTGCAGTTCCACGGTGTATTGCACAGAGTCAGAGACAAACACAATCCTCTGATGGAGGTTGGCTAGTAGGATTTCTTTGGCTGCCTGCAGGCCGTCTTCTCTGTACGAAACCGTGTGGTTTAGTATGACTGCGTCAAAAGGCAAGATGCGAACGGTAGAAGAGTCTTCATTTGCCGCAACAGCGCAAGCCTGTTCTAATTCTGACTTGTATTTTTCTAGGCACTCTTTGGCATCTGCGGCAATCAAGACGTGGTAGCCGGATTTCAGTAGAGTGCTTTCGTAAAACGCCAGATCGCTCTTGTTGTTTTCAGCAATTAGTACTCTTTTCACAAAAGTGAGGGTAGAACCGCATGACAGGTATTAATCCGTATTGCAAAAAGAAGATAGAAGTAGTTAAATAGATCTGTACATTAGATGCATAATCACATTAATAGTGGTTTTTTTATACACAATAACATGCTAAAACCATCTAAAATGAGACCCATTGAGAAAAAGAAGCACCAGATGCCATCGTATTGCATGTTATGCCCAGACGTGGCAACAAAAGAAGTATTGTACGAGCTGGAGAACTGTGTCGTGGTCCAAAGGTATTGTGATAAATGCCTGCCCAGCGCAGAATATGCAAATCCTCAATAAACTCTTTTCTTTGATGGTAAAAAGAATTCTTCTTTCCTCTGCAGCAAAAGAGGTTAGCAAGAAAATTACTGTCGTTGAATTTTAAACAACAATTTTGGGAAAGGTGGCTTTTTTGTCGGCCCAAAAGGATTATCTTAAATAACCTCATAGCCTTCCCACGTTCGTGTGGCGATTCTTGATGATGTCTACGTCACAGTATGATGGAGTCTATGTGTATCGTCAATGAAACTTTGCGCACTAGACAGGGAGATACTGAAAATAATTCTTGCGCCGCACAACGGCAAAATTATCAGCTCAAAGGAAATAGCCAAAAGGCTTTCGGTTCCAGCCACGACCGTTCAGAGACATCGAAGAAAACTAGAAGATGAGGAAATACTGACAGCCTCCTACTGTTTAAACCTAAAGAGGTTCGGCTTGCGGCATGTTGATTTTCTAGTTTCGACACAAAACGGCAAGACAATGCTGGTGATAAAGAAACTGGAAAAAATGAAAGAAGTAGTATCTGTCACAAGGAGCATAGGCCAGCCGACAATCGACCTGCAAGTCGAAACAATTCTGATGGACAACGAGGAAATACTCAACATGCTTGAGACCATAAAGGGCATGGATGGCGTAAGGGACGCGATCTGGTCAGAATCCATACAGCGTGTCGTGCAAAAGGCCGCAGTTCCGTATCATCTGCTTGATTACGTCTAGTCACATCTGTCACTCTGTGTGTATATATATGCTAAAAAATAATCAGTTATTTCTTCGTCGTCGTTGTTGTGACACGCTTGCTTGTCTTTTCGCGTTTGTTTTTTCCAAGTATCTTTGTCAACTTGGGGCTCGTAGACATTGCATACACTTCTTCTGACCATACGACTCTTTCTACTCCATTCATTTGCTTTGTCCACGCTATCAAATCTAGCACTTCACGACTATCCTGAAACACAAAAAATCCCACGATATCTGAATTCCCGATATGCGCTCCGACCGAGTAAATGCCGTCGCGTGCGAGAAGCTTGTCCACAGCATCTGAAACGTTCCCATCGTCCAGATAGACGTGGAGAAATCCTTTCTTGACTCTGAGCCTTGAGTATCCTAATTCAAAAGTAGGCTTTAGCGCTCCATTCTGAATTAGCAGTCGGGCTCTTCTCTGGATTGTGCTCAGCGGCCTTTCTAGAATCTGAGCGCTTTGCCTAGTTGTGTGACCTGATAGTAAGAGATCAATTAACTTTAGGTCAACCTCGTCTAGACGCAATTCTGATTGCGTATTCACATTGATGCCTTCTTGGGGGTCGATGGGCTCAGACAAGGTTGTTTGCTTCCCCCATATCTTCCGTCATGTTATATTGAGCGATGACGGATTATATGAATGGAAGTAATCTGCCAGCGTTACAAAAAACCATGTTTACAATCAAAGATGCATTTTTTGTCATTCTGCATCACGTGAAATGATGGTTTTGCTCTTGCTGCAGTTTTATGCATTTTGGAATTCTTTGTATGAAGAAAGCTGTCGTACCGTCTTGGACTTTTTCGGCTACGAGAAAGAAAATCTCTCTTCAGAGTTTATCGATTATGTGTAGGGGAACCGAGGGCTTTTTTCCAACCACCTGGACTATCTCGCTCCAAACTACATCTTTGATGCCTGGCATGGACTTCAATTGCTCCATGATCCGGAGAATGTCTGCATTTCCCTCAAGAATCGCCTGAACGTGCAGATCTATGGTTTGCTGGCCTATGCTCCTGCCAACATAAACAACTTCGTCAAGTTTTGAAAGTTGTTTTGCAATCGCAATAGTCCTGCCCTTCTCGGTGGCAATAAGAAAATCTACCCTGTGCCAGCCAAACCTTTTCAAATCCAGCGAGTATGTTATGGTCAAAAGATCGTCTTCCAGCTTTCGCCGGCGCCTTTGTACAGTAGTTGCTGGAACGCCGAGTTTGTCTGCAATCGCTTTTGAGGATATTCTCCCATTTGGGGTAAGAAGGATCTTTAAAAGATCCTTGTCCAATTTTGAGAGCCGCTTCACACGCGTGATGATTATGAATCTAAATGCTATTAAATGTAATGCCGTTTGACTCACTTTTTTCCATTAGAATGATCATTTTCGCTCGTTTCAGGCCGTGTCATGAGTTTTTATTCACAAATATCAATAATTGTGATTTGTGCTACTCCAAAGGTAACTATTTATCTCAAAATACTAGAGAATGTGATTCAGAAAACAATACTATTGCAAGAATTGGGCATGGGGGCAGTAATAGACTGGACCAAAACTTTGATGGTGCTCCAAGCGATATATACTCTTTATAATTATGGATTGTATTTTCGTGAACGGCCAGCAAAAAAGTAAGGGGGTGAAGTTTGCTTGGAATCAGGCACAATTTGCCATGGCGCGCTGCTGGCGCGCGCCAGACAAGTGCTAATGATGACGGCAACAACAAAATTTACGATGTTTCTGAATGTGTCCTCTTGTTACCACTTGTCGATCATCAGCTCATGCCTTTTTCTTGCGTCAGTATATCCGAAATGTGCAAAAAGCACCAGTGCGAGATAGTTTAAATCCGATCTCCGGGATATGGTGGCTGCAGCATGTTTCGCAGGATGGCCGGAAACGTCACTAATAGTATGACCAAGGCGCAAGAATTCCCAGAAGGGTTTGCATGGCTCAATACAGAAAAGCCGCTTTCCATGGCAAGCCTGAAGGGCCATGTCGTTGTGCTCGATTTCTGGACGTACTGCTGCATAAACTGTATGCACACGCTTCCCACGCTTGACTGGCTTGAGAAAAAATACCGCGGCCAGCCTGTCGTGTTTATCGGCGTTCATTCTGCAAAATTCTCAAACGAGCAGCAGGCACAAAACGTGCAGGAGGCAATAGGCCGCTACGAGATTGGCCACCCTGTTGTTGTCGACCAGGAAATGAAGATCTGGCGCTCGTACAATGTTAGCGCGTGGCCGACGATTGTCATCATCGATCCAAAAGGCAACGTCGTGTACCAGCAGGCCGGCGAGGGCCAGCGCGATGAGCTTGACGACGTGATTGGCGTTCTGCTGGAGCGTCATCGCGCCGCAGGGACGCTTGCACAAGAGCCAATCTCAATAGAGCATCCAAGGCGAGCACAAGGGCGCGTCCTGTCATATCCCGGCAAGCTTGCATTTTCGCCGGACGGCCGGATGCTTGCGATAAGCGATTCAAACCACAACCGCGTGCTTGTCGCAGACGCGCAAAGCGGCAAGATAATCCACAAGGTGGGAGGGACGGTGCGGGACCTTCGCGACGGCAGTTTTGAAGAGGCGCGCTTTTTCCGCCCGCAGGGGCTTGCGTGGGCCAAAGAAGACAGAATATTCGTTGCAGACACTGAGAACCACGCACTCCGGGAAATCGACATATCTGCAAAAACAGTCAGGACGCTTGCCGGCAACGGCAGGCAGGGCGCGTGGATTTCCGGCGCGCAGGACGGCAAGGTGACGCAGTTGAGCTCGCCATGGGACCTGGCATACTCTGACGGGTTTTTGTTCATCGCAATGGCCGGCCTGCACCAGATATGGGCCTACCATATCGAGTCGGGCAAGATAGGTCCGTTTGCCGGCAGCGGCTATGAAAACATTGTCGACGGCACTTTTTCAGAGGCCCAGTTTGCGCAGCCTAGTGGCCTTTCCATCTATGACAGCAACTTTTTGCTGGTCGCAGACAGCGAAGTGTCTGCGGTGCGACTGCTCAATCTTTCCAAAAAGACAGTGCAGACCGTGGTAGGAGAAGGGCTCTTTGAGTTTGGCTTTAAAGACGGCGCGCTTGCCGATGCAAGGCTGCAGCACCCGCTTGGCGTGCACTGCGCCGGCAACAAGATCTATGTCGCAGACACGTACAACCACGCGGTACGCCTGATAGACCTTGACACGCAGCAGGTGTCAACTGTGGTGGGCAAGGCTGCAGGGGAAAAAACCATGTGCAAAATAGACGACCCTGCGTGCGACACACTTGGACTTTTCGAGCCTTCCGACGTCAAGCAGCAGGGAAACACGCTGTACATAGCCGACACCAACAACCACCTTGTCAGGATGTTTGACCTTGACAAGATGGTGCTAAAGACGCTTGCCATAAAAGAAACCTAACAGGAAACCTTTTTCTGCACTGCGCACACAGCTAGACTCTGAGATGTCATCTTCGTACCCATCCGACGTGTTTTCCCGGCTGTACGCCGGCGAGGAAAGCGACAAGCTGTACCCAAAGGAAGAGGCGGCCGAGCAGGCGCCGGAAGGCGTCGAGGACGTGCTCCAGACCAACATATTCAACGTGATGCTGAACCGCAGGTCGCAGCGCAAGTTCGAGGACAGGCCGGTGGAGGACTCGAAGATGGAGATGATATTTGCAGCTGCTGACACTGCGCCCACAGCCGGCGGGTTCCAGGGGTTTGAGATATTCAACGTCAAAAAAGCCGACGTAAAGGCAAAGCTGGTCGAGGCTGCAAACAAGCAGCCGTACGTGAACGCGCCAGAAGTGCTTGTTTTCTGCATGAACCCGCAGCGGGTGAAACTGAACTTTCCGCCAGAAATCATCCGCAAGTTTTCAGTGCAGGACGCCACGCTTGCCGCCGCTTACGCGCAGCTGGCAGCGCACGCGCTTGGCCTGAGCACCGTCTGGATAGGCATGATAGATGAAAAGAAGGTCATGTCCGCGCTTGGCACCGACCTCGTCCCGTCATCGATACTGTGCATAGGCTACCCGCAAAAGATGCTGCAGCCAAAGCCAAAGCGCAACCTGGTGGAGCTCATACACACGGTTCAGTAGCCGGCGTCCATCATGAACGCCAGCGTCTCTTCCCTCCTGACGATGCTGGTCTTGTCTGAGCGCTTGACCTTCGTGTTGGCCCGAACGTTGACGATGTCTTTTCCAAAGGCCATGTCGAGCCGGACGTCGACCCCTCCGGGCACCCACGTGTCATCCTGCGCGTGGTCCAGCACGATGCCGTCCATGGGCACTATTACCTTGCTTATCTTGATCACGTTGTCGATGCCGTTGCTTATTCTGATCCTTATGAGGGCTTCTGTGTACTTTTCCACGGAGATGCCTTCCTCCGTCGTGCTCGTCTCTGACTCGGCGAGGCGGCAGACGGTGCCGGCTTCAGGCGAGCCGTACAGCGCGTACCTCTGGGGCGAAAGCGAGAACGCGTCTATCAATAGCTCTTCGTCTTCCGACTGGCGGTACACGCCTATCTCTATGGGTATCTTGGCGTACACGACTGCGTCGCTCCTCTGGTCCATGATGATTGGCGACTTGAACTTGATGTACACGTTCTTGGCCACGCGCTTTGGGGTAAGAAGCGGGGCTATTGGAAATATGCCCACTACGATGCCTCCGTCCTTGTCGGAGATTATGGTGGTCTCCGCGGCAAGGGCGCCGGCGGAATAGCGCTTGTACGAGTACGCGCCGGCGGCCTCTCCGACGACTATTTTCTGGTCGCAAAACGTTATTTCAAGCGGCTCTGACCCCGCCTGGACCTTGTGGCGCCCAAACAGTTCCTGCAAACACCTGTGACATCGGAACCTATGATTTGTAAATGTTTTCCACCCGGAAAAATATGCGCCACTAACAGGTAGAGTGCACAGCTACTGCAGTCACGGGCATTATTATCGTCATCATTGTTATTTTGCGTCTCTGCGTGTGTGTGTTTGCGGCAGCGATACACAGTAAAATAGCTCTTTTCAATAGTGATAATGACTGGACATGCTCAGGCAGGTGGAAAACGAGGGCTTTTTGTGGGTGGACATTTCTGCGCCCACACGCAACGACATGCGCGAGCTTGGCCGGCGCTTTTCGTTCCACGAGCTGAACCTGGCAGACTGCCTCTCCAAGATCCAGATACCGAAAATCGACCGCTACAAAAACCACGTCTTTGTCATACTGCACTTTCCAGCCATGACAGAAGAGCGCGTGCCAAAGCCAAGCCAGTTTGCGGCGTTCCTTGGCTCAGGCTACCTCGTGACTGTGCACCAGGAAGACCTAAAGACGGTGGCAGACACGTTTGACGCGTGCCAGCGAAGTCAAGAAGTGCGCAAAGAGCTGATGGGCAGGTCTGCCGGCTACCTGTACCACAGCCTGGTCGACGCGCTGGTGGACGAGCTTTTGAACAATGTGCGCAAGATAATGGGCAACATGGAAGACATTGAAGACGCCGTATTTGACGAGCGGGTGGCAGTGGCCCGGGAGATCTCGTACCTGCGCAGAGAAGTCACGTCGCTTAGGCGCATAGCGATTCCCATGAGGCGGACGCTTGCAGAGCTTGTGGCAAAAGACATCCAGCGTTTTTCAGAAGAAGACCTCACCCTGTACTATGACGACGTGCAGGACCACATCGACAAGGTGATAGAGACGCTCGAAGAGTCCAAGGACACCATAGAGATATTCAAGGACACAGACTTTATGCACAGCAGCGACAGGTCCAACAAGATACTTGCTGTGCTCACGATAATATTCACGCTTTCAATGCCGGCGTCCATACTGGGCTCGTTCTACGGGATGAACGTGCCGATACCTGGCGGCATAGAGGGCGGGCCGTGGACGTTCCTTGGGTCGTACACGAGTTTTGCGATAATCGTCCTTGCGTCAAGCACTTCTGCAGCGGCGATGATAGTGTACTTCCGCCGGATTAGGTGGATCTAAAGAAAGAAAACACATATACATATAGAAGAAAGGCTAATGTGAAAACTGTCTTGGCGGCAGAAGAAGGAGCTCTGTCCAGTGGTAATAGTTCGGCGACATCTGTCTTTGGGCTTCCAAGCACCATCGACCTGTTTGGGGTCCAGGTGACGCCATTTTCGATAATCCTTACGCTTGCCATCATCGTGGCCGGCTTTGCCATAGCGCACGCAGTCAGGCTTGTCACGCTAAAGTACCTTGGCACGCGCCTTCCGCCCGACGCAAGGAAGGCGACCGGCAGGACGATGTACTACGGCATAATAGCGATAGCGCTCCTCTCGGCGCTTGGCGTCTCGGGGCTTGACCTCTCCGGCCTGTTCCTTGCAGGCGGGTTTGCCGGAATCGTGATAGGCTTTGCCACGCAGTCGCTGTTCTCGAACCTGATATCCGGCATATTTCTGCACATCGACAAGCCGATGAAGATAGGCGATCCTGTCCTCATAACGGGCAAGCTTCCAGATGTCACCGGCGTGGTGGTGGAGATAACCGCGCTCTCTTCGCGCCTGCGCATGTTTGACGGGACGCTCGTGCGCCTGCCAAACAGCGACGTCTTTTTGTCAGAGATACGCAACCTTTCCACAGTCGTCGCGCGCAGGATCGAGTTTGTGGTAGGGGTCTCGTACGACTCGGACACGCAAAAGGTGATGGAAATCATCAGGCAGAGCCTGAAGAACACGCCACTGGTGCTTGTCGAGCCGGAGCCGGACGTGTATGTAAACGACCTTGGCGCATCGGCCGTCAACATCAACGTCTGGTGCTGGGTGCCCTTTGTCGTGTGGTTTGACATGAAAAAGCAGCTTGTCGAGCAGATAAAGAGGGAGCTTGACTCAAAGGGAATAGAGATACCCTTCCCGCAGCAGGTCGTTTATGTTAGGGAGGAGGGAAGGAGGAGGAAAAAGGCCCCGTGGAGAGACGTGCCAAGCAACACCGCGCAGCCCGGCCCCGGCTCTAGCGCCGGAGTAAACTTGGAAGAAGCAGTCGACAAGAACGACTAGCGCAGCAATGGATACAAGCGCGGCCTGCAAACATAGTAGGGCATACAATAACATTGGTTGAAGAAGGAGAAAAAGAAAAGGCAGGCCGCAAAAACGTCTATGCCCTTGGCTTTGTCAGCTTTTTCACCGACGTCTCGTCGGAGATGGTCTTTGCGCTGCTCCCGCTGTTCCTCACGGGGCCGCTTGGGGCGTCGCGCACCCTTTTGGGCCTCATAGAGGGCGTGGGCGAGATGCTCGGCTACACCGTCAGGATGGGCTCAGGCGTGCTCTCTGACAGGGCGCAAAGGCGCAAGCCCCTCGTGACACTGGGCTACTCGCTTTCGGCTGCAAGCAAGCCCTTCTTTGGCGCGGCCGCAGGCTGGGCAGACGCTTTTGCAGTGCGCTCGCTTGACAGGATAGGCAAGGGCGTCCGCACCGCGCCCCGGGACGCGCTGATAAGCGAATCGGCGCCGGAGGCCAAGGTCGGCAGGGCGTTTGGGATCCACCGCTCGATGGACCAGGCCGGCGCAATAGTCGGGCCTGCGCTGGCGTTTGCGCTGTTTCCGTACATCGGGTTTCAGGGCGTGTTTTACGCGTCAATTCTGCCCGGCGCGCTTGCCATAGCGGTGCTTGTGCTGTTTGTCAAGGAGCGCCTTGCACCCTTGCCATCTTCTTCAAAAGCCCAGTCAGTGTCTGCAAACGTCAGGGCGGTCCTTTCGCAAAAGAGGTTTGTCGCCCTGCTTGCCATAATGGCCGTCTTTGGCGTCGGCGCATTCAACTTTTCGTTCGTGCTTGTCCGCGCGTCGGACCTTGGCGTTCCAGAAAGCGCAGTGGCGCTTGTCTACCTTGCGATAAACGCGGCCCACACCGCAGTCGGGTATCCCGCCGGCGCGCTTGCAGACAGGGCGGGCAAGGAAAAGATGCTCGTACTTGCGTACGGCATGTTTGCGGCAAGCGCGTTTTTGATGCTTGCAAGTGCAAACGTAACGCAGGCGTACATGCTGGCTATAGTGTACGGGGCCTACGTCGGGATTGCAGAAACCGTCCAGCGCGCAGTGGTCCCCCGGTACGTGGTATCAAGCGAGCACCGCGGAACTGCCTACGGGCTCTACAACCTGGTGGCAGGCTTTTCCTTCCTTGCCGCAAACGTCGTCTTTGGGTTCCTGCTCGACTCGTCGGGGATTGCAGCAGCTGCGACCTACAGCATCATCACGTCTGCACTTGCCGCGGCCGCCATGATGGCGTTTATTATCATCAAAAAGTAAAGTTACTTGGCCTTTTTCAGCGCCTTTGCCACGTTTGCAAGCTCGCCTGCCACTTTGTCGGCGTCTGCCTTTGGTATCTTTCCAGTCTCAAACATTGCCTCGCGCCTTATCGCCTTTTTGGCGCTAGTCTTTATCAGCTCGATGTCAAAATACGTGCAGGCGCCTTCCTCGCCCTGCATCAGCCTGTTATAGTCTATTGGCACGGCCGATGTCTGGTACAATTCTATCATCAAGTCGTTGAGCTCTGCAAACAGCGCGTTCTTTCTCTCGCCCATCTTTTGGAACTCGGCCTGGCCTTTCACCGACGCTGCCTTTTTGTCAAGCTCCTCTGCCAGCTTTTCGTCCTCAAACATTTTGCTAAACAAGCCTTCAAAGTCCATCCCTGCCATGCCGCGCCTTTCAAGCTCTTGCGCAAGGGCCTTGTCCGCGCTTTCCCTGATGCCTCCGTACAGCGCGGTCGCGTCGTCGGCTATCTTGGCAAGCTCTTTTTGGATCTCTATCACGCGCCTGTCAGCCTTGTAGTACGGAAGCGCATGGAACTGGATTCCAAAGTAGCCAGAGATGTAATACTTGTTGCCAACGTCCTTGTTGAACTGGCAGAACAGCCTGTGCAGGTCTTCGGTGACTGACTTTGAAATGCCGCCTGCAAGCCAGCCTTCCATCTTGTTTGTCAGCCTCTGGTAGAACGTCTGCACGTTTTGCGGATCAAAAGTGTCTGTCTGCGTGACGGTGCCGTCGCCAAGCATTGCGTGCGACTTTTGCATGGAAATTGCAGGCTTGACTGCCTCAAGGAACTCTGCCTGGATGTTCTCAAATGCAGCATTTACTTCTTTGCTGAAATAATCCGTGCCCTTGAGCGGAAGCCTCATCTTTCTTGCGCGTGGTGTGTGCTAGTCCTTACATATAATCTCAATGACTTTAAATCTCGCGAATTACAATATCCCAAAGCAGGCGTGGCCCCGGAAGCAAAGGACGACAAAAAGGAAGCCAAGAAGGACAAGTCCGAGGACAATGACAATAATAATAACAGCAGCGCCAGCAAGAACCTCGTCGGGATGATGATGGGGGGAGATAGCAGTTCTGACAAGGAAAAGATGGCAGTCGTAGTCGACTCGGAAACGCTCGTTGCGCAGACGCAGGACAGGCTGTGGCGCGCCCTGAAGCGCCGCTACCAGTACGACTCGTCGCTCAAGCCCGGGCAGGAATATTTGCTATCGCACGTCAGCAGCAAGATCCCCCTTGTCATAATGTACGCCGACCTTGTGGGCTCGACAAACATGAGCATGACGCTCCCTGTAGACAAGCTTGTGACAATCATCCGCGCGTTCACGCAGGAAATGTCCTCTGTCGTGGAAAGCCACAAAGGCTATGTGCTAAAGTACGTGGGCGACGCAGTCATTGCGTTCTTTCCAGCAAGCTACAACCGCCTGAGCGCCTGCGACAGGGCAGTCCAGTGCGCCCGGTCGATGATAACCGTGGTAAAAAACGGCATCAACCCCATCCTCAACCAGTACGACTACCCGGAACTTGGCGTAAAGATAGGAATGGACGTGGGCGAAAACGTCATCGTACAGTATGGCCACGACAAGAGCTCGCCCATTGACATCCTAGGCTATTGCATGAACGTGGCCGCCAAGATAACATCGCTGACGGGTTCAAACAGGATATCGATAGGGCAGGACGTCTACGACCTGCTCCACCCGTCAGAGAAAACCAAGTTCAAGGAGATGAAGCTTGGTACGGAAGAATGGAAGTACCGTGACCGCGTGACGGACAAGGTGTACCGTGTTTATTCTCTGATGGAAAACAGGTAAAAGAAGAGGAAAAAGAGAGAAGGCTTAACGGTACGATTTCTGCTTTCTGCGCCTTGCGCCCGGACCGCCGAACTTTTTCGATTCAGACTGCCTGTGGTCGCCTGCGAGGAAGTGCCTGTCGTACTCTGTCAGTTTCTTGCGGATCTCTTCCCTGATGCTCTTTGGGAACGGGTGCTCCTTGGGGTCCTTGTCGCCCTTGACGTCGCCGGTAAGCGCACGGGAAATCGCGACTGCGCTTGCAAACGCCTGGCCCATAAAGCCTCCGCCTGCAACCTGCACGTTAATGTCCACCTTGTTGCGCTGCTCGCCAACGAGCGTAAGCGGCGTGAGCAAGAGCTCTTTTGCAACCTCTGGCTGCACGAGTTCTGCCGGGATGTTGTTTATCCTGACTTTGCCAGAGCCCTTGGCGATTGTCGCCACGGCCTTGCTTGTCTTTCTCTGGCCCGGGTAAAGGTCTATTTTGCTTGTCATTATTATGGTAATCCCTTCCATCCTATCTGCTTGGCAACGTCGCCCATCGAGATATAGTGCGCCTCTGGCCTTGTAATCTTGGAATCCTCAAACGACTGCATCTTGGCAGCCTTCATTTCTTCAGGGACCCCGATATATACCCTGAGACGCTGGTGCGCTTCAATGCCCGACGTCTTTTGCTTTGGGACCATTCCCCTCACCATCTTTGTCAGGACGGTGTCCGGCCTCCTTGGGTGGAACGGGCCGTGAATCGGGTTTGTGACAGAGTTGATTTCAAGGTGCTCCTTGTATTGCTCGATGACTTTGTAGCGGTTGCCTGAAAGCATCGCCTTTTCGGCGTTTACGATTGCGACCTTGTTGCCCTGCAACAGCAGTTTCGAAACATGCGAGCACATCCTGCCTGCGATGCAGTTTGTCGCGTCAACGACTATGGTTTGCGGCTTCTTTGCTTTATTGTCAGCCAATTATCCTCACACCTTTTCCGTCCGGGTATTTCTTTATCAGGTCGTCAAGGCTTACCACCTTGCCTCCCATGTCGCCGATCTTTTTGGCGGCAGACTCGGAGATTGAAAACGCGCAGACTGTCAATTTGTGGCCCAGATTGCCGGTGCCAAGCACCTTGCCAGGGACCACTATAACCTCGCTTGCCTTTGTGACCTGCGCAAGCTTGCCCAGGTTGACCTCGCTCCTGTTGGACCTTGGGCCGGAAACGCGGCTTTCAAGATCCTTCCAGATAGGCGCCTTGTTTTTCTTGGCCGCCTTGCGGAGGGTCCAAACAGTATTGTCGACTAGAGTGTTAGCGAACATAGTACGTCTTCTTCACGCTCCTAAATCTAGAATCCCCAAATAAACGTACCTAGGCGCTCTTGGGTACCTTGAGCGAGCCTATGACCTGCTTGAAGTTCTTGATCTTGGACTGCAGGCGCTCCGTGGATTCTTTCAGTATCTCTTCTGCCGTAAGGGCGCCGTTTGTTTCGATAATGAGCACTATTTCGCTTTCGTCCTTGCCGTCCTTGACTACTGCTGCTGACGTGGGCTGCCACTTGGCGTGCTGCTTGCCTACGCCAAGGCGTGCGTACGCTTCAAACTTTAGTTTCTGGCTTGGGGCGAGCACGACTATTGGGATGTCCTTGCTCACCGGCTTGACCATCTCGTCTTCTGAAACCATCTCGCCGGAAGTGACGACCTTGGTCTTGTCGGTGGCCTCTGCGTCAAGCACCAGGAGAACCCTGCACTTTGAGCAACCAAGCGTGCTTCCGCAGTCGCACTCGTGGGGCATCACGAACCTGCCGGGGTCCGTCCTGAGCGGTATGAGGCCGAGGCGGTGGGCCACTGCCTCGTCGTGCATGACTGACGAGTTTTCAAGGATTACGACATCATCGATTGCAAGCGTCGGGACCTCGCTTATGGCAAGGCGCCTGAGCGCGTTGACGTACTGCCTTGGAATATTGTTAAACTTGACAACGATCCTGTTATCTGATTTTTCAACAACTTCGACCGAAGGAGAAGCCAATACTTCCGGAAGTTCCCAAAACGTCCTTAAAAATCTACCGAAACTTGCAAAAATTATCGGCTTGCAGGAAGAAGGAGTTGACACGCATAAATACATCTTGATTCAAAAAGCTGCTGTAGTAAGAGATATGACGGAGAACAAGTTCACCATAGTTCGCCTCGCAGTCGAAGGCGACAAGTTCGAGCTGCTGGTCAAGCCCGACCCTGCCCTCGAGTACAAGCTGGGCAAGAGGGCGGACATTTCAAGCGTGCTTGTTTCCGACGAAGTCTACTCTGACGCAAACAAGGGCTCCCGCGCTTCAAGCGAGAAGCTCATGAAGCACTTCAAGACCACCGATTCTGCAGAGGTGGCCCGGCAGATACTTGCCCGCGGGGAATTGAACCTCACCACCGACCAGCGCCGCAAGATGGTCGAGGAAAAGCGCAAGCAGATTGTGGCATACATCAACCGGAGTTTCGTAGATCCAAAATCGCACCTGCCGCACCCGATAACCAGGATAGAGGCCGCCATGGAGCAGGCAAGGGTGAGCATCGACCCGCACAAAAAGGCAGAGGACCAGGCCAAGGACGTGGTAGATGCCCTTCGTGCGATATTGCCATTAAAATCAGAGACTCTGAAGCTGATAGTGAGGGTGCCTCCGCAGTACGCGGGCCAGTCCTACAGCGTGATAAAGCCGGCCGGCGACCTAAAGAGCGAGGAGTGGCAGGCAGACGGCTCTCTGAGAGTGGTGATAGAGATGAACGCCGGCATGCGCGGGAACTTTATCGACCGGCTCGGCTCCGTGACCAAGGGAACGGCAGAAGTGAAAGAGGCATAATGATGGCGCCTGCTTGAACGATGTTTTTTATGATCCGTGCGTTTGGGCGCGCGCCTCTTTTTTCAACAGCACCCGCTTGCGTTCTACGCCCCAGCGATAACCTGACAGCGCGCCGTCGTTTCTCACCACGCGGTGGCACGGAATTGCCACCGCAAGGGCGTTGGCTGCGCACGCCTGGGCCACGGCCCTGACCGATTTTGGGGAGCCGATGCGGTTTGCAATGTCCGTGTAACTTGCCGTAGAGCCGGCCGGGATTTCACGTAGCGCCTGCCACACGCGCTGCTGAAATGCAGTTCCGCGGATATCAAGCGGCAGGTCAAGCCCGAGCGCAGGCGCTTCGACAAAGCCGACCACTTTTGAGACGAGTTGCTCGAACTTGGCATCGCCGCCGATCAGGTTGGCTCGCGGGAACCTGTCCTGCAGATCGCGCACCAATTCGTCGGGGTCGTCGCCCAGAAGAATGGCGCAAACACCATGCTCGCTTTGAGCGACGAGGATAGACCCAAGGGAACACTCTCCAACGGCAAAATGTATTTCTGTACTTGCGCCGCCGGCGCGGTAGTTCGAAGGTGTCATTCCCAATACCTCGTTTGATGTCTCGTAAAATCGTCTGTTCGAGCTGTATCCTGCGTCGTAAATAGCCTCTGTTACCGTTTCACTCTGGCCGAGTTCACTCCGAATGCGTTTTGCGCGGTGTGCCAGCGCGTACTCTCTTGGGGTGAGTCCAGCAACCTTCTTGAACACGCGGTGAAAGTGATACGTGCTCATTCCCGCGTGCTTTGCCAGTTCTTTGAGGCTTGGCGCGTTCTCTGATTCTTCGATGAGTCGGCAGGCTTGTGTGACTTTGGCCGCATGCTGCTCGGTCAGCGAGGGCTGGTTGGGCTTGCAACGCTTGCATGGACGGAGGCCGGCTTTCTCGGCTTCCTCACGCGTCATATGGAAGCGGACATTCTCCGGCCGCGCCCGGCGAGCAGCGCACGAAGGACGGCAGTACACGCCGGTGGTCTTGACCGAGTAATAGAATGTGCCGTCTGCCTCGGTATCACGGGCGACGACAGACGCCCAACGGGGATCACCTTCCGTTGCAGCCGCAAGTTGCGCATTTTTCGGTGTCATGCTCATAACGCTCTCTGCTTACAACTATCCGCAAAATGAATTTAAGACTATTGACGGCTTTTTGCTTTCAAATCCATGGGTGCCGATGCCTGAAATTTCCTTCGCCCCAATCACGTTCATTTTGAAAAAATCAAGATCCGTCTTTTCTCGTCGGCTTTTTGTGCCAAGCCTTCTTGAGAATTTCGCTTGTTCAATGATGCAGGCGATAGCAGTGGCACGGCGTCAGCAGCGATGACAATATTTTTTGTGCAAAAATGTGTGCAAGTCGTATAGGAATAACGCAAATTTTATCTTGGCGAGAACCGGAACCTCTTGTGAGTTGTGCAAATGGGTTATTATATAAGTCGGATATTATTATTGCCCACAAGGAGAAGAAATAATGAAATGGAACAGTCGTTTTGTGACGGGCTTTGCCCCGTGGTGAGTTAGCGTATATGAATGACGTGCGCAGAAGATATGTTATCCCCGGCGACAAGATAGTCGAGGGCAATTACAGGCCGATAATGAACGTTGTAAGGTCGGGAAACGCGCTGATAGCAACCCGCATTGGCATTGCAGAGGCGGGCCGCGACGGCGTCAAGGTGATACCGCTGTCAGGAGTCTACATCCCCCGCGTAAACGACCTTGTGATAGGCAAGATAGTAGACCACACCTCGCTTTCATGGGAGGTGGACATCAACTCATGCTTCTCGGCTAACCTTCCTGCATCCGACGTCTTTGGCAGGGACTTTTCGCCTGCAAGGGACGACATGACAAAGCACCTTGCGATAGGCGACATGATAACGGCCCGAGTCGCGGCCTTTGACAGGACGCGCGACCCGATGCTGACCCTGCAGGACCGCGACCTTGGCAAGATACCAAGGGGCGAGCTGCTAAAGATATCAGCGACAAGGGTCCCGCGCCTGATAGGCAAGCGGGGCTCGATGATCCAGACGATAGAGCAGGCGACGCAGACTCGCGTGCTCATCGGCCAGAACGGCATCGTGGTCGTGACGGGAAGAAGCCCAGAAGGCATAGAGCAGGCGGTAAAGGCTATAAGGATGGTAGAAGACGAAGCCCACACGGCCAACCTGACGCAGAGGATCAAGGTCCTCCTCAACGTGCCGGACACGCCGGCAGCAGCAGAAGAGGCGCCGCCCGCAAGTAGCAACGGTGGCAGTAGTGGTGGGGGGGCTCCGATACCGCCGCCGCAGCAGGAAGCAACCCGCGCGGATTCTTCAAGTGAAACACAACAAGGAAAAGAAATGGAGGTTCCAGATGAAAAATGACACAGACAAGAAATTTGATAGATGAAAACGGCAAGAGGACAGACGGGCGCACGATTGACGAGCTGCGCAACGTCAAAATAGTCGTCGGCACCGTGAAAAACGCCGACGGCTCGGCTTACATTGAATTTGGCAAGAACAAGATTGTGGCGGCAGTGTACGGGCCGCGAGAGGTGCACCCAAAGCACCTCGCGCAGCCCGACAGGTGCGTGCTGCGTTGCAGGTACCACATGTCGCCGTTCTCGACAGACACGCGCAAAAACCCTGCGCCTTCAAGGAGGGAAGTCGAGATTTCAAAGGTGATGCGCGAGGCGCTAGAGCCGGCGTTGATGCTTGAAGACTATCCGCGCGCTGCCATTGACGTGTTTGTTGAAGTGCTCCAGTCAGACGGCGGCTCCCGGTGCGCCGGCATCACAGCCGCGTCTGTTGCACTTGCAGACGCCGGCATCAACATGCGCGACATCGTCGCGGCGTGCGCGGCAGGCAAGGTCGACGAGAAAATAGTTCTTGACATCAACGACACCGAAGACAAGGAAGGCGGAGCAGACATGCCAGTAGCGTACATGCCGAGGCTCGGCCAGGTGACTCTGATGCAGCTGGACGGCAAGCTGACAAAGGAACAATTCAGCGAATGCCTCGACAAGGCAATAACTGGCTGCAACATGGTCTACGAGATCCAGCGCCAGGCGCTGATGCAGAAATACTTTGGCAACGAAACGGAGGTCAAGGAAGAACAATGAGCACATCAAAACGTTCCTCGATAATAGTGGAGCACCTGCGCAAGCAGCAGATGCTTGACATGATGGCAAAGGGCAAGAGGATTGACGGCCGCGCGTTTGACGAGCAGAGGCCGCTAGAGATAGAGACGGACGTGATAAAGAAGGCAAACGGGTCAGCCCGCGTAAAGCTGGGCAACTCTGAGGTGATAGCAGGCGTCAAGGTGGAGACTGGCGAGCCGTTTGAGGGACTTGAGAACAAGGGCGCCCTCATCGTGTCAGCCGAGGTCCTGCCGACCGCGTCGCCGCACGTGGAGCCGGGCCCTCCAGACGAGGAGGTGATAGAGCTTGCACGCGTGGTTGACAGGGGGGTGCGGGAATCCGAGATGGTCGACCTTGAAAAGCTGGTGCTTGTAGAGGGCAAGGTCGTCTACACGATATTCGTGGACTGCAGCGTGCTAAACGCCGACGGCAACCTCTTTGACGCAACGTCGTACGCGACTGTTGCAGCAATCCTGACGGCCAAGATACCCGTCCTTGAAATGCAGGAGGGCAAGGTGGTAGACACGGGCAAGACTATTCCGATGCCCGTTACAACGGTCCCCATCTCCATCACGCAGGTCAGAATAGGCGATGCCATACTGGTCGACCCGACTGCAGAAGAAGAGGGCGCGATGGACGCGAGGATAACCATAACGACGTCGGACGAGGGCTATTGCGCGCTGCAAAAAGGCTACACGGGCTCGTTTACGATAGAGCAGATAAAGAAGGCGGGCGAGACAGCAAGAATTAAAGGAGAGGAAGTCCGCGCCAAGATAAAGGAGATAACGAATTATGGCACGTAAAAAGAGCTCGACAGCCCTGAAGGGCCAAGGCGTCAAGTTCGGCGCCACGGTCCGCAAGCGCTATGGCAAGGTCTACCGCACGCTCCACAAAAAGCGCCGCTGCCCGTCCTGCGGGTCGCTGAGGTTTGGCAGAATCGCCTCTGGCATCTGGGAATGCCCCAAGTGCAGCTTCAAGATAGCGTCGGGCGCGTACGACATTGACCTCGAAAGCCTGCAGAGCTGAAATAAGGATCAGGGTCAAGGAGCCGTCAAAGGCAAGGCCGATTTATTCCGCACTGGCTCCAGACCTGAAAAAACTGCAAGGAAAAAACGAAAGGCTGGGACTGACTGTCTCCGGCTCTTCTCTTGGTTTTTCAATCGAAACGGACGACCTTGCGTCCCTGCGAGCAAACGTAAACTCGTATCTGCGTCTGGTCGACGCGGCACACCGGTGCCTAACGCTATGATTTTATGTTGGTGTGCTTAACGTTTTTCGAATAGCAACATGAGTGAACAGGAACTTCCACCGTGGCTTAGAGAGCAAGTATCACGCTTACAACAACTGCAGCAGAACCTGCAGGCGATAATGATGCAAAAGCAGCAGCTGGAAGTCGAGGCGGTGGAGACTGACCGCGCCCTTGAAGAGCTGAAAAAGGCAGGGCCGGAAGACGCCGTCTACAAGGCCGCCGGCTCTGTGATGGTCAAGGCAAAAAAAGACGACGTGGTAAAAGAGCTTGAGGAAAAGAAAGAGCTGTCTGCCACCCGCGTCAAGGTCCTTGAAAAGCAGGAAGGGCGCGTCAAGGACAACCTCAAGGAGGTCGAGTCCAAGATAAACGAGATGATACGCGGCGGAGGGGGTGGCCCGGGAGCCGCAGGCGCGGCAGGCCCAAAACCAAAGGCCGAATAGATAAATAAAGAAAAAATATAGCCAAGAAGGGCACTCTGCATTTTTGTGCCGGCACGCATCGTAGTCGATGAAAGGGAGCGCCCTAGCGGCATCCCTGACATCCTGCGCAAGTCAGGAGTGGTTGTCGACTTTGCGCAGCTTGTAGTCGGCGACTATATCGTTTCTCCAGACACTGCCGTTGAGCGCAAGACCGTGCATGACCTTGTCCATTCTATATACGACGGCCGGTTGTACGTCCAGTGCGCGCAGCTTGTCAAGCACTACCAAAAACCCATCGTGATAATCCAGGGCGACCTGACAAGGCTTGCAGAAATCCCTGACAACATTGAAGATGAGGAGAAAAAGAAAAAGATGGCCGAGCGCCTGCCGCTTGCCTTTGACGCGCTTGCCACCGTGGCGATGGAGTTTCGAATACCCGTGCTGCATGCGCCAGACGCCGAGCACGCCGCCGTCCTTTTGGGCACGCTTGCCGCAAAGGGACTGCAAAACGGGATAACGTCAGGCCCGCTCTTGAAAAAGATCCGCAAGGAAAACCCTGTTTATTTGCAGCAGCTGTACGTGCTGTCGTCGGTTCCGGGAGTAGGGGACAAGCTTGCCGCAAGGATGCTTGAAAAGTTCAAGACGCCCCAGCGCGCGCTCAACGCGTCGGCGGCGGAGCTTGCGACCATTCCGGGCTTTGGGCTTGCCCGCGCCCAGCGCCTGCGCAAGATACTCGACTCTGCGGCAAAGACAGACAGCGTGATACAAAAGACGCTCTTTGAATCTAATGAATTATAAAATCAGGGTGCAAACCAATGCCTCGCTTATGACGCTAATAACCGTTGAAAGCAAGTGGCTTGCGGCCAACCTTGACAATCCAAACGTAGTTATACTTGACACTCGCGGCCAGATGCTCTACCGCTTTGGCCACATCAAAAACGCGCTTTCCCTCGGGATGGAGATGGTGGTGACAGTCGCGCCAAACGGCGCCAACCTCGTAATAGAGGGCGCGCAGGCAGAAAAGGTCTTTGGCAGTTATGGCATTGACGATTCAAAAAAAGTAGTGGTATACGGCGAGCAGGACGACCCGGCCGCTGCAAGGGTAGCCTGGAGCATAATGTACCATGGACATCCTGACGTTGCGCTTTTGGACACCGGCTTTTCAGTCTGGAAGCACCTTGGCCTGCCAGTCACCAGAGACGCGGCGCAAGCAAAGCCGGCGCAGTTCACGTCAAAGCCAAAGCCTGAGATAAGGATCGACGCCGAGGCCATCAAGGCAAAGGCCGGCGACCCATCGTTTGTAGTGGTGGACGCAAGGACTCGGCAGGAGCACATGCAGGCAAGAATACCCAATTCCGTCCTGCACGACTGGGAGCAGGGCGTGGGCGCAAACGGCTCGGCGTTTCTTTCGCCGGAAGAACTGAAAAAAGAGTTTGAAAGCAAGGGAATAACGCCGGACAAGGAGGTGGTGTGCTACTGCCACTCGGGCGTGCGGGCGTCGCACAAGTACATGCAGTTCCGCCTTGCCGGCTATGAAAAGGTCCGGCTGTACGACGGCTCGATAATCGACTGGGCCATGCGCAGAAACCCTATCCGGTAGAAATTTTTTTGTACCTTCTTTTTAGCTTGTTGCCGCACAGCGGGCACTCTAGCTTTTCTGGTGAAAACGCCTTGCCGCATGCGCTGCAGTACGCAATATACCTCCGTGTCTCTCTGATGCCCTTGCCAGACGATGCGACCGTTTTGATTTCAAGCGTCGCGGCAACATTTGCAACCGCATAGTCGTCTGACGCCAAAGTGGCCTTGCGTTCTAGTGCAAGAGCAAGTATCGAAACGTCGGCGGCAGAAAGTTTCGCCAAGTCGCCTGTCTTTTTTGCGGCTGCGGCAACTGCGTCAATGCTTTTTCTGTCCGGGTCAAGCACCTGTAGGTTCCCTGCGTGTACGAGCGCGTCGAGGGCCGCAGCCTTGACGTGCTTTATTTCGTCAAAAACGGCGCTTGTAGTGACGCATTTTGCTCCTGACAAAAACGCAATCCCTGCGTAGAACGCGCTGGCGTCCAGTGCCAGCTCTTCTCTAGAACCCAAGTTTTGCAAGCTGCCTCATGCCCTTCTTGTTGAGGCGCAGAAAACGCACGTCGTGCGGGTACCGTGCAATCCTTACCTCCTGCCCCGCTTTTATGATGTGGTTTTCCTGCCCGTCAATAACGAGGTGCGACTTGTGGCTGCTCTTTACCACTATCTCCTCTATTGGTATGACAAGCTGCGGCATCTTGTTCACCGGCGCAATGGGACTCAGGATAAGGCAGCTCATGCCTTCGTGCAGGACCGGCCCGCCGATTGAAAGGTTGTGACCTGTCGAGCCTGTGGGCGTCGAAATGACGATGCCGTCCATCCTGTGGCTCTTTTCGTCCCCCATCAGCTTTATCGAGATGGTGGGCGTGCGGGAAAGGTCCGCCCTTGTTATCAGTATCTCGTTGAGCGCCGGCGAAAACGCCGTCTTGCCCAAAAACGCCTGTATCCTTATCCTTGAATCGTAAAAGCCCTTGCCGTCAAGTATGTCGTTTATGGCGCTCTGCATGTTGTCCGTGTCGACTTCGGAGAGTATGCCTCTGTGGCCTCCGACGTTTATTGAAAGCAGTGGCAAGTCGCCGGGTATCGTGCGAAACGCCTTCAGGGTTGTGCCGTCACCGCCTATTGCAAAAACAAGGTCCGCCTTGCCTTTTACGTCGTCTGGTTCAATGGTGTCGATGCCGTTTATCCTGAGCGGGGAAATCGCATATGCCAAGATGCCCTTTGAATCAAGCATCTTGGCTATCTTTGCAGCAGCCGCCTTGGCTTCGGCGTTTTTCCTCTTTGTTATTATGGCCACGGCGCGGACCTTTTCCATCTTCTCTGCTTCTATTGCTATTCTGGCGTCTTAAAATGCGTTTTGCGCATAATCAGCATAGCTACGTACCTTCCAAAGATTTTAAGTACGTCTGCAAGACATCTCCCCTATGGCAAGTTACTCTCATCCAGAGGTTCTCACCGAGACCGACTGGGTTGCAAGCAACCTGAACAACAAGAACATCAAGATACTTGAAGTCGACTATGACCCGGAAAACGCCTACAGGCAGGGTCACGTGCCGGGAGCCCACCTTGTTTGGTGGAAGCGCGACATCAACGACCCCGTCAGGCGCGACATCATAAGCAAGCAGCAGTTTGAAGCGTTGATGAGCAAGGTCGGCGCAACTTCTGACACGGAACTTGTGCTGTACGGCGATTTTAACAACTGGTTTGCGGCATTTGCGTTCTGGGTGTTCCAGTACTATGGCCACAAAAAGATCAAGATAATGAACGGTGGCAGGAAAAAATGGGAGCTTGAAAAGCGCGAGTACGCAAAGGACGAGCCGTCAGTCACTCCAAGCAAGTACGTCGCAAACCCTGCCGACGAGGGAGTGCGCGCCTTCATGCCCGACGTCAGGAGAGCGCTGGAAAGGGCTCAGGAAATAGTCCTTGTAGACGTCAGGTCGCCAAAAGAGTTTACAGGCGAGATAACTGCGCCGCCGGAATACCCGATGGAGCACGCCCAGCGCGGAGGGCACATCCCCGGCGCAAAGAACATCCCGTGGGCGCAGGCGGTCAAGGACGCAGACGGCACCTTCAAGAGCGCAGAAGAGCTAAAGGCGCTGTACGAGGGCAAGGGCGTGACGCCGGACAAGGAGGTGGTGTGCTACTGCAGGATAGGCGAGCGCTCGTCCCACAGCTGGTTCGTGCTGAAATACCTGCTTGGCTACCCGTCTGTCCGCAACTACGACGGCTCGTGGACTGAATGGGGCAACATGATAGGCAATCCGATAGAGAAATAAGCCCTTTCCTTCTTTCTTTTTCTTGTTAAGGCATGCAGCAGATAGACCCTTCTGACACGGTAAAGCGAGGACGTTTTTACTTTATCTACGACAGGCCGCCGCATTTCGTGATGGAGGACAAGACCAAGAGGGGCCTTGAAGTGCGCGAGCACACCTTGGACGAAAAGTACGGGGTTGAGGCCGACCGTGGCATGATATACGACATGGACGGAATAGGTCACAAGGTCGGGATTCGCTGGTACTTTCCAAAATCGCAGCATGCGCTTGAGCAGGTCGTCGCAAAGGCGGAGGAAATGGAAAAGCGCTACCTGGCGATCCGGGAGATGACCTGCCCGGACGACGAAGATTAGGCTATAAGAAGAAAAAACGAAATACTTTTAGACCATATAAAGGCCTAGGTACCACGAACAATCACAATGTCTGCTCTGCTCAAGGATCGAGTATGGACTATGCTGTCAGAGACTGCCAAGAGGGGTGTCTACCCGCTCCATGGCAGCAAGCTTGGTATCTACAGGATTCCAGTCGAGATAACCGACAAGGCCGACATAGCCAGCATCCAGAACGACCTGCGCCCTGCAGGCTTTACCATGCAGACCCACGCGGACAGGATCTACGTCACCTACAAGTGGACAGAGAAGGGCGTCGACCCCGTGACCGGCGAAGATCTTTCGGCAGACCTTAACATTACGGTTGAAATTGTAACGGGCGAGGTAGTTGACCTCATTTACCAGATAAGGCAGATAGAGTACTTTGGCGACCCGTACTGGATAAAGAACTACCGCGCCACTGCAGACAAGAACGCCAAGATGGTGATTGACACTATAATCCGCAATACCAAGATAGGCGACAAGATGATAGCCCAGTACCAAAAGGCCGAAAAGCTGACGCTAGAGCAGGCGATAAAGAAACTTGAAGAGCTCACCCCGCTTGCCAAGAACCCCAAGGCAAGAAGCGCCACCGCGCCTCCTCCGCCAACAGCAGCTTCGGCGGCACCCAAGCCTGCGGCAACTCCTGCAATGGCCGCGCCACAGGCGCCTGCTGCAGGCGGTAGTGGCGATACCACGGTATCGCTTGCAGGCACTGGCACCAATTATTCAAAGGTGGAAGGGCCCATCGACGTCAAGTTCAAGGAAAAGAGGCAGCAGGTCGGCAAGTTCCAGGGTATAGCCGTCTGGGGCCCACTCGACGCCCCCGGACAACTGGGAATATGGGGCACAAACGTCTGCGTCGACTTTGACATATGCGTAGCTGACGGCGCCTGCATCGAGGCCTGCCCAGTAAACGTGTACGAGTGGCTTGAAACGCCGGGGCATCCGGCTTCTGAGAAGAAGGCCTTTATGGCACGAGAAAAAGACTGCATATTCTGCCTTGCCTGCGAGAACGTGTGCCCTCCGCAGGCGATAAAGATATTCCAAAAGAGTGGCTGATACTAGAAGCTTCTCCGAGTAGCTATAAATACTAAATACAGCATAAGGAGGTCTAGTCCAAGATATGGTGATGTATGGCCCAGGTTCTTTTCTGTACGTCATCTTTCTTGTCATCACCTGGGTGACGATGTTTTACTCCCTGAACTTTTACTACCTTGCAATCCAGTCGCGCCACAATGAAAGCCACGAAAGGCGCAAGCGCCAGGTGCCCGAGCTTCCGGCGACTCTGCTTCCAACTGTCACAATACAGCTGCCGCTGTACAACGAAAAGTACGTTGCAAGGCGCCTGATAGACGCCGTGTGCAAGATGGACTATCCAAAGAACAAGATGCAGATACAGGTGCTTGACGACTCTGACGACGACACTGTCGACCTGATACGCTCCATCGTCGATGAATACCGCTTCAAGGGCTTTGACATAGTGCACGTCCGCAGGGGAGACAGGTCCGGCTACAAGGCCGGCGCACTCAAGGCCGGCATGAAGACTGCCAAGGGCGAGTTTATCGCGATATTTGACGCCGATTTCATCCCGCCCTCGTCGTTCCTGAAGCACCTATTGCGCTACTTTTCAGACCCCAAGATGGGCTTTGTGCAGTGCAAGTGGGGACACGTAAACGAGGACTACTCCTCCATGACGCAGGCGCAGGCAGTGTCGCTTGACCTGCACTTTCTGGTGGAGCAAAAGGCCAAGAGCCTCAGCAGGATATTTCTGAACTTTAACGGCACCGCCGGCATCTGGAGGACGTCGTGCATCAACGACGCAGGCGGCTGGCAGACGACCACGCTTGTGGAAGACATGGACCTGAGCTACCGTGCGCAGATGAAGGGCTGGAAGTGCATGTTCCTTGACGACTATGTCGTCAACGCTGAACTGCCGGTGCAGATGAACGCAGCCAAGAGGCAGCAGTTCCGGTGGGCCAAGGGCTCCATTCAGGTCGCGCTAAAGCTCCTGACAGACGTAATCGCGCACAGAAAGGTGCCGGTAGAGTCAAAGGTCCAGTCGTTCATACACATGACCCGCCACGTCGCACACCCGTTTTTCCTTGCGCAGTTTTTGATATTTCCGATGCTTCTTTCGATGGACTACAAGCTCTACGAGAGCAACTGGGCTCCGCTGTTCGTGCTTGCAATGTACGCAGCCCTTGGCCCCGGAGGCTACCTGGTAGTGATAAACAAGGTGTGGAAGAAGGGCTGGAAGCACAAGGCCATGCAGTTCATGTTCCTGCACTTTTTTGGCGCCGGCATCTCTGTCAACAATTCAGTCGCGGTGTTTGACGCGCTGTTTGGCCGCAAGAGCGAGTTCCTGCGCACGCCCAAGTTTGGCATCGTCAAAAAGGGAGAAGAGTGGCGCAACAAAGAGTACGCGCTGCCGTTCACAAAGACCACCCTTCTGGAGATATTCTTTGCGCTGTACGGATGCATCTCGATATTCGTGGCGATATTTTCAAACAACGCGCTCTTTACGCCGCTCATTGCGCTGCCTACCATAGGGTTCATCTACGTGGCGTACCTGAGCATCGCGCACTCGCAGCTTGGCAAAAGGAAAAAGAAGACAACAACAGCAACAATTGCAGCAGGACAAGCTCTTGCTCCCGTGCAAAACAGTGGCAGGACTCTGGGACAGCGCCTGCTACTGCCAAGCGTGCTTGCGTTTCTGATCCTTGGAGCCGGCGTCGCGTACTATGGCTACCACACGTCAATCTACCCACTGCAAGAAGCTTCGGGATTCCTTGCGCGGGCCCAGACCGCCCAGACCCCTCAGCAGCTGGCCGACTATGCAAGGCTTGCGCAAAAGTTCATCCCAGAAAGCGGCAATCCAGTCTGGCTCTTTCCTACATTCCGGACTGATTTTGAAATAATGCACATGCAGCTTGACAGCATGGTCGAGCGTTCCGAGATAATTTCGTCGCTGTCGACGCATGATGAGGGCTACAACGCCGCGCTCATCGACATGCATTCAACTGCGCTGGAAATGCAGGCAAGCCTGCACGAGGCAATCCCGTACATCTATGTCAGCCCGCAAAACATCGCCCTTGGCGCTGCGTGGATTGGAATCATACTGTCGGTGTTTGCGGCAATGAAGCGCGCAAGGACAAGGCACCAGAGAGCCGAGACAGCGTCGGCAGTGCAAACATGAGATAACTGCGAATTCTCTGGGGATATTGTTTCATGCCCGGTTCATCTCTAAAAAGAGGTTTAGCGCGACAGCCTGGGCAGATTTTTTACGCGCGACATAAATTTACGCCATTGTCTTAATCTGGACGAGTCGGCCGCAAACTTTTGCGTGTAGTACAAAAGAATAAGGTTCATTCATCGCAATCGTAATTGCCAGTTGTACACACGTTCCTTTTAAGATATCATACCACACTTACAACATGTCAAAACCATTTCAAATTAGACCATTACCGCCTAAAAAGAATGTCATAGCGCAGTATTGCGCCGAATGCGAGGAAAAAGCTACGGCGGAAGCGTTATTTCGGGTTCGAGGCTTTGTTGTAGTTCACAGGTATTGCGACAAGTGTGCGGCAACTGCAGAGTATGAAACTCCTCTGGCCTAGCCGCTTGGCAAATCCCGGCTTTTGCCAAGTTTTTTGACGGTCGTGTACAGTACAGCAACACAGAAACATTGGCGTCTCTTGAAAAACTCATTTTTATTATGGTTTAGAAGGTAATATGCGACCGGTTGTGGCTGTTGTGTCATGTTTGGGACACTAACCGGTCGGTCTGATTCCCTGCCCGTGTCATCGCCAAACCTTGGTGCGGGTAGGGGTTCTTTGTGGAAATAATCGCAGAGTACAAAAAAGATAATGGAACTGCTCATTGTTTGTCTATCGCCAAAAGTCAGAAGGAGCCGGCGGCCAATGGTTTTGCCCCGGCTCGCTTCTGACCTTGAACACGCGTGGCGCGTTTTCCCCAGGTTATGCATTAATTTCATTTCAAATCTAGACTAAAACCGTTAGGTGTACATTGCACTGCAAATAACATGACAGATTTTAATTGCCGCCGCACAAATACTTTCTACTGTGGCTGATATTATTTGGTCAGATACCCACATCTGATGATGGTGTTTTTTTTCTTTTTAGGCTTGGATGCACCGCTTCATATGCTCTAGCATTTTGTCAAGTAAACGATTTCTAATATTTTACCAAGATGTCTCGTTAATTAATATAATATCATCTTTCATGATCTATCATTATTTCTTATTATTTTTCATCAAGTTATTTGACTGTATTGTAGTTATCCTATAACTTGAAGCAATATTTAAAAGAATTTAATCCGAGAGAACTTGTGCAATGTCAAGTAATGCACGTAACGTAAAACCGAAAGTACGCGAGAACAAAAAGTGGGGATCTATTGCAGCCGTGACCGCAATCATGGCGGCATTGGTCCTTGCGGCTGCGCCATCATTTCTTCAAAGTGCGTCAGCCAAGATAACCGAAGAGGATACCTCTTGTGAGAACAGGGGAGGCCATGAACCAGGTGGTCAGCAGCCTTCATGCGAGGGTGAGGGTCTGACGCAGAATACCGAGAACCAGAATCCTGCTGGACACGCTCCACCGGGACAAAATGACGATGACGACGACTAGAGTGCCATCCTAGCAAAACCAACAAAACGAGGTATGGTGGGCGTAGTATTGCATCGTCCATCGCACCTCGCTCCTTTTTGTTTTCCCTCTGAGTTTGGGTTACATCCAAGACCAAATAATTGATTTATAGTTCAGCGTTGGCGATATTCTTACTGTCGCTGCGTGATTGCATCTTGTGCTGACCCGCTGTGGGTTTCATGTTTGTGGCTGAATTGAGGCTCGCAGGTTGGCATCATCGTGATGAGCAGCGACAGTAGATGTTCGTCGCTGGAAAAATAAAAGCGAAGGAGGTACATGCGTTAGTTATCTCACAGGATGACTTTTTCGGTTCTTTTGCGGATTTCTTAACCAAGCCCTAAAGTTGGTCGCACGTCAGGTCCCGGCTCCCCGCATACCTCGTCGGGGGTTAATGTTCTATTGGGTAAACCACCCTTGACACAAGTTATGGATGAAGCAGTATCGCCTTCTGAGGCTATACTTCTTGCTTCCGCCTCTTGTACTACATCAGCGCTGGCAAAGGTAGTAAGTTGCTCCTGAATAGCGCTTTGGTTTGAAAATGCGAAAAATGCTATTGACACCATTACTATCGTAATGATGAATGCTGGAACCAGTGCACGGTTGTACTTCTGTGCCACGGATTCAAAGAAAATCTTTCTTCTAATCATGCAGAAATATGCATATATTGCTTAATAAATTGGATCTGCTGCGAAAATCTAAAGTAAAAAACAATAATCAAAATAATTCTTGTACAGGATGAATTGATTATTCAACCCATATTTTATGCAATAAGTGAGTTCTGAATATATGCTAGGCGATTGGTCTAGCGGGCAAAGTATTAGATTTCATTAACTAATAGTATTTATTATTATGTTTTGATAAATCATTTTACTGCTTTCCAATTATCTTCATAAATGACCAAATCTTTATAATCATTTGCCTTGAGGAGACTTGTGCAATGACGGATAAGATTGCACGTGACAGGGAAGAGGCAAAACCAAGTGAGAACAAAAAGTGGGGTGCCATTGCAGCCGTGACAGCAATCATGGCGGCATTGGTCCTTGCAGCTGCACCGACCTTTCTTCAAGGTGCATCCGCAGAAATAACTTCCCATTGTGAGAACAGGGGAGGACATGAAGCGCCCGGTCAGCAAGAGAATTGCCAAGGCCAAGGTCAGGATGAGAGCAACCAAAACCCCGCAGGAAAGGAGCCGCCTGGACAGAACAAAGATGACTAAGTAGTGTATGTGTTGCTGAAACAACACTAGGGATGAAGGCACAATATATTTTGGGCACTATTCGTTGCCTTCATTCGCCCCTTTTTGTTCTTCCATTTCTCTAAAAAAACAAAACAGCAAGATGACAACTCGTTAATATAACAATTCTAATGAGCAAGCCCCACTGCCCGACTTGAAAAGTAACTCAGATGGACTTAGGCGATGCGAGCCAAAGTTCTTGGTCATTTGGGAGTTTTGCTCAGCGAGGCTTTAAGGCGCCGAGCTTTAAATTTTGTGCCTTATTCTCGTCGTGCTTGCAAAGGTGGGCACCGCCAACCTTAAAGATAGTCCGACGGCATTTGCCACTAATTAAGGTTAGACACTCCAGTACTTTCCATACTTAAATTCGGAGCGCCGGAGTACTTGTCCGTTAAAATGGTCAGATACCCTAGTACTTTCATCATATGATACAGCAATAGTGATCATCATCCCACCTCAAATGCAGATAGAGCGAAATATTAACCGTTATTCGTCACTTGTGTAATTTTATTTACCCAGAATGCAGCGAATTGTCGCTTTCGGATTTAAATAACAATTTTGAATTTCTACCTCATGACCGCAGAGGAAAGACTGGAGAAAAAGATCCTTTCTGCGGGGTCGGCCGGTGCCAAAAAGGCCGATCTTCGCAAGGAGTTTGGCGAGATCGACGCCGCACTGGAAAGCCTCGTAAGCAAGGGGCAGGTCTTCGTGGACAAGCGTTCAAGCGCGTACTATTGCTTCCACAAGGACCATTACGTCCAGAGCCTTCTCAACACTGACCCAAGGTTCCGGTTGACGTACGACATGATAAAGTCCCTTGAAGAAACCGTGAGCGCATCAAACCGCGAGGTTTCCCGCGCGGTGGAGGCGCTTGCAAACAACATATCCAACCTGGCGAGGCTTGTGTCTGAAAGGGCTAATGATAGGAGTGTGCCAGCATCCGCCGCGCCTGCAAGGAGCATAAGCGTCAGCGATTTCAAAAAAGAGTTTGACAGCGCGCTTGCAAGCTCGGCGTCTTCGATTGGCTGGGTAGAACTTGCCAAGGTGCGAAGCGACGTTTGCGGCAGGTGCGGAATTACCGGTGACGATTTCTACCGCCTAGTGAGCGAGCTTACCGGCCAGTACCAGGACAAGTACGAGCTTTCGACCGGCGGGGGAGAAGGCGTGATGGTGCGGGGCCTCTTGCACGGCTTTGTGAGGTGCATCTAGCGGGACATGTATCCTTACCGGCTGGACAAAAACCCGTATCCAAGCAGCCCGACTCCTACTTTGATTGACGCCAAGATCCTTGGAGGCAAGCGCCACAAGGAGGCCAAGGCGGCGGTCCTTTCATGCTTTTCAGACCTGCATGGCAAGGTCGTCGAAGGCAAGGCCACCGACAAGGACTTTCGCCTGCTCACGATAATCCAGGACGTAGGCTCTGGCAAGACGCACCTTGCGCTCCACATAAAGGGGCTAAAGGAAGTCGAGGACAGCACGGTGATATCGTACGTCGACCTGACGCAGATATCTCCGCGCAACATGCACAGCCTCTACTCTGCGATGCTTGGTGGTTTCACAGACGAATACATTACACATATGCGCAGGGCAGTGGTGAAATACCTGCTTGCCAAGGCCGAGCAGTCGTCGACTGCGCGCAAGATATTCAACTATGGGTTCATGGACTCTATCACCGGCAGGCGCCTGTCGGACAAGGCGGAGTTGCTGCTAAGCAACGAGCTTGTACCCAACTATTCCGCGCTTTCAGCGACACTTGGAAAAGAGTTTTCGCCCATCGAAGTCGCGATACTGAAATTGGTGGTGGAGGGCAAGTTCAGGGCGGACGCGGCAAACGTCTCTACCCTTGAAGACATTATCGCAAGCCTTGCCGCCCTTGCGTCGCTGAACCTGCGTTTCCTTGGGCGCGTGACTGTGTTCCAGCTGGACGAGTTTGACGCCGACAGGGAGACGACAGAGTTTGTCAAGGCGGTGATAAACGCGCACGTGCCGGCGGCAGCTCTCATGCTGATATTCACGCCGTCATCGTACGACGACATCAGCAAGGCAAACGCGTCCGTGTTTGACAGGCTGGAGAAAGCCAACTACAAGGTCGACCTTGCAGGCTCGAACACGTACGAAGAGATCCTTGACATCATCATGGAGTACATACGCTTCCACGACGCAAGCAAGTGCTTTACCGAAGACGAAGAGCGCGACCTTGCTGCAAAGGTCAAGGTGATCTATGACGAGTTTCCGGACTTCCGCAACGTGCGCTCGATGCTGAACATCATGTACCACGCCACGGAAAACGCCGGCAAGCGCGAGGCATCGATAATAGACGAGCAGGCAATCGACGAGACGATAAAGAACGTCTACCCCGGCCTGCGCATACGCGGGAGCGTCATGGACGTGCCGATTTCCGATTTCATCAAGATCCGCAGGAGCACAAACGATGTTTCCGTGCTTGAATCAGGAGTAAAGGACGCCGTGCGCAACCTAGTGAACTATGCGCACGAAGTAGGCGCTGTGGCAAAGCCGCAAAAGAGCAACGGGAGCGGAGTCGACGTCATGTTCTCCGACCCGTACGGCACAAAGGTGGCAATAACAGTCGTGATAAACCGCGACCATGCCAAGAGCTTTGAGCAGATATCAAACACGCTGAAAACTACGGGCTTTGTGGACAAGCTTGTCATACTGACAAACGCCAACACCACCGCCGGCACGAACGGGAACGCCGTAGTCACGATGGACCGCTGCAAGATGATAGACCTCATCTACTTTAGCAACAAATACAAGAACAACGAGATGATGGAAGACGACTCGCAGCGCGCCCTGATGCTGGCCAAGTCCATACGCATCTGCTAAGCTTTTCTGCTTTTTTAAAAAAAGCGCCCTGCGTGTGGCGCCAAGCTCTTGTTTTTGTAGGTTCTAAATTCTTTCAAATCTATTCGTCATCAGGAGATAGGGAAAAAGAGTGATTGATCGTCGGATCCAAACGAGTTCAGCGACAAAGAGTAAAAACACTCTCCCCCCTTTTTACGAGGGAATTTGTGCCGCTTGACTAGGTATTGTCTTACGTTATGATTTGTTGGAAAGTGCTTAAAGCTCAGTCATAACGCACGTCATAACGAAAGTATTGACGCTCAAGGGCAGAAAGAACCATTACAACATCAAGATGCTCAAAGGCTATGGAGCATCTATTTCACTCAAGGACAAGAAGGTATGCTTGAAGGGAGGTAGGGATGCATTTACTGGCAAGCAAGACATTGAAGAGTGGTTTGTCAGCCAAATCCCTTACGAGAAAATTGTCTTGGCTGGCAGAGGTTACGTTTCTACCGATGCTATTCAGCTTTTGACACAGCACAACGTGAATGTCATCTTGCTTGATTCTTATGGAAACTTGATTACGAACATGACACGAGTAATGGTCAGTGAAACGGCTACACGGTACAGGATGGGGCAGTACGACACTTTTCGAAGTCCTGGCAAGGTACTGTACCTGCAAAAGAAGAATCTTACCGCAAAACTCCAGAGTCAGATTGATTTTCTGCAGTCACTTCAGAAGTCAGAACTGACAGACTGCATCAATGGACTGAAGAAGTACAAATCAAGAATCGAAAAGCAAAGGGACAAGCGCGACCTGCTGAGAATTGAAGCCGGCGCCGGACAACTTTACTTCCGCTATTACACTGGCTTGTTTGATTCTAAGTTTGGTTTTGATTCAAGAAATGGAGGAGGAATAAAGACAGGCAACAGATACGCGTCAGACGTTATTAATGCCCTTTTGAACTATGGCTATTCTGTTCTTGCTGCAGAGATTGCCAAGTTCGTGCATGGCTGCGGGCTTGACCCTTACTATGGCTTTTTTCACAAAGCAGACACTTCATTTCAAGCTCTTATCTATGACCTGATTGAGCCTTTTAGATGGCTGGTCGAGTATGCAGTTTACAAATTAGCTGTAGAAGCGCCACAGCATGGGAGAGCCATTAGAAAAGACGAGTACGCTTGGACAAGAGAGAGTAGAATAATTCTTGACGATGCTCTCATCAGACGATTCTTGGAACTCTTGGAGCGCAAGTTACAGAGCGAGAGGCCATACAGATTCAGACATGGATTAAAGAGAAGAGATGGCTTATCCCTGTGCCAGGAAATTACCATTACAAAAATCAACGTCCAACAACTTGCGGATTATTGCGTGGCTAACTAGTCGTGGAATTAGAAAGTAGTTCAAAATCAGTTGGCCTCCATGATGTATCCGGGATATAGACAGAGCGGTGAAAAACGCCCCACAATTCGCCTGTGTTAGTGAAGGTTGATAAGGACTAAAGGTTTGAAAGGTAGTTTTCTGGCCGATAGGCGCGATAGTCGAGTATCGAGCCGTGACTGAAAGCAAGGTACGTTTAACTATAAGATTTCTTCATGCACTGTATCTGTATGCTGTGGTACGATTTTCTCACCCAAGCAAAGAAGGACATGTATAGAGCGCGCCTCTTACATCTGGAAGCAGATTACGGATTCGCTGCCTATTCCTGTCAGCAAGGACTGGAGAAGTATCTGAAAGCCTACCTCTTGAAACACAAAGCAATTGAAAAAGCTAGGGACATAAGCCATGCAGACATGACCAAATTATTCTACATCATCGACAAGAAGGTAAAAGCTTTCTTGGATAAACACAGGACTACCCCGATTGTTTCTGATGTTATATTACAGGACGCCAAGAAGAAGCTGAATGATCTGCTAGAAGCACTCCAACCTAATCAGAAGGTCAACGAAGAAGATAGACTAATGACCAAAACTCAACTCTGGAAATATTCTCTACAACAACCGGTTGACCAATCATACGAGTCGCGATTTAGAATCAAAAAAGAACTCTTGAAGGAGAGCCTTGGACCCGTTGGTCTCGGATTCAAAAAGAATTTTGAAAATGCGATCATACATGACCTAGCTAGGATTCCTACTGAATATAAGAGAATCACTGCGCAAAGGTACACATCCGAGAGTAGTCATTTTAGCAAATCCCTGATTCAATTAATCGAGGGGAAGTTACCGGAATTTAGTGCAGAGGAGTCTAATCGATGTATGATTGCCTTCATGGAATACATGGAAGCCGGATTGAAAAAGGGCGGCTATTACAAAACAGCAGATGTCTGGCTGGAAAGGAAGATGATCTACTTGCTAGTGTATCCGTACGACTTTTACACATCAATCACGAAAACCTACCCTCATGAAGATATTGGTCGCTATCCTACTCCCATTGGCGAAAAGAGCTCTTTGGACCTTTATCCTCTGTACGCAGAAAATCTATCAAGTCTTATTAGCGAGGTTGAGAGTGATTGTGCTAAGATTGAAAACGCGATCTATGGCAAATGGGACAAGGCTTGAATCCATCCAAAGGAAGTATCTTATATGAAGAATGCAACTCTGTTGAAGCGAATTACAGCTAGATCGGTAATTTTGTTTCGGTCTTATTGTTCCAGAGGATTTCTTCCACTTTAAGCATGTTTCTAATATCACTGGCGAATCCTGGTCCAAAGCTTGCGTTATGATTACTGGCAGGCATGATGACAAACGGAACGTCTGTTTTCTTGACAATGCCACTCCAGTACCTCATCTCATTCAGCCTCTTACGATCAGTCTTGCTGAGGTGCTTTTCATCAATGACAGGTCTTTAGCTGTGTAAAAAAGTTCATTGTGATATAATTTCACATGTCTTATTTTACTTTCTAAATATTTCCTGAATTGACAGGGTTAGAGCATTGAAAGTAAGTTCTGATAGAACCTCGCTCTTTTCCTCTCTAAGTCGTGTCTTCTGTCATACACATAAGCTTCGTTAAAAGGTAATCCTTATTTTAAGGCATACTAGTCGAAACATAATTGGCTGAAGAAGTAGCGCGTATCGCTAGCCCTCTATCTACCTCTAATTGGGGAGGAACTTTCGAACATCTAGTTGCCAGTGTGTATTTAGTTGAACTGCTGCTTGGTGATATGCCCTACGGACTGAAAGAGGGAACAATAGAAAAAGTGCAATTTCAGACAGCTTGGACGGGTGATTCTCTTGATGACCTTGCCATCTATACTAGGGAACCATCAATGAAGTTAGTTCTCCAGATAAAGAACAATCTTGAATTTTCACCTGGCGATAAGACATTCATCAAGGTTCTCAAGTCTTGTTGGAGTACTTTTAAGAAAGATACTTTCGATCCAAAAAAAGAATGGTATGGTATCGGGCTTGGAATCTACCAAAAAAATATAGATTCTCATTTGCAGCAGCTCCTCAACTGGGCGCGAGATTCTGGTGATAGCCAAGAATTCTTTCAGAAGGTAAAGGCTTTTGATTCACAAGGAAAGAAAAGATTTGTTAAGATCTTTGAAGAGGGTCTAAAGAAAGCGTCTGGTCTCGATGTCATTGACGATAGCGAATTATTTGACTTCTTGAAGAATCTAGTGGTTCTATACTATGATGTTAAACCAGAAGGAAAAGATCGAACATGGTCGATCAATTACCTAAGACAAATAGTGAAAGATGGCACTCCCCAAGAATCGATCTTACTCTTCAATCATCTTGTTCAAACTGCAGCCAAATATTCGGCGAGTGCGGGTACGCTTACTCTAGAAAGCCTTAGACAAGAAATTCCATACGGGATAATACAAACAGACCATAAGGCAGTTTTTGATACTGTAAGTTATCGGAAGCGATTACTGGAATATCTTCGCTTTGTGGAGGGATTCAGGGATTACACCCATGAACTAGATAAGAAACCATTGAAAGATTACTATTTGCAGAATAGGGCGGTTGTGCAAGATGTCCGTAAATGGGAGGAAGAGAGTTCAGTTGAAGATGGTGGTAATAATTGGCGCATCGATAAGTTTCTTGAAAGTGGTGACTGGTATTTGCTTGTCGGTGCGGAGTTCGGCATTGGAAAAACTTCAATGATGCGTATGGCGGCATCTAAGCTAGCGACCGCATTCCTCAAGAAAAAGGAAGGCTTCATACCAGTATTAGCTTTTTTCAAAGATAAATTAAGGAATGTTTACTATAAAGAGAATCTTGACTATGTTATTTCTACTATCGTCGCACCAAGACAATTCTCTAACAAGACCCACATCCTGCTTATTCTTGACGGTTTAGATGAATATGGCGAAGATATTGAGGACTTGTTGCTCCGCTTAGATTCTATGCACCAGTCCTATCCACTGATGAAAGTCATAATTACCACTAGGATGAACGCTGGCTACCCGCGGTTATTAGAGGTAGATAAATTTGTAAGATTATTACCGTTTTCAAAAGAAGAAGTAGACTCATTTTTTGATAGGTATGGTGTTTCCCTGTCATATGGAGACCTGAGTGATTTTGGATTAAGAGATGAGGAGAAAGCGAAGCCTCTCTTCTGTTGGATGATGGCTGTAATCTCTTCCCGCACATCTACAGAAATAAGAATGAATAAAACATTGACTGCCAACACCCGTCGTGCCCTAATCTATCAGGAATTCATCCATTCTCTTCTACGGGGAAAATATCGCGAGGAAGCCAAGAGATCAATAGATGGTTTCCACGCGTTGTATGTACAGGAGAAGAAAATACTTCGCAAGATAGCAGCGTTGAAACAGATGACAAAGGGAGAGTTAACGGAGGTCGGTTTGAAACAAGATCTCGCAAAGTTTGGTTTGGTTAATTGGTCACAGGATATTGAACCAATTCTTACATCATATTTCACCTTAAGAACAGATGGCTTGTATAAGATGGTCGATTTCATACATGAAAGCTTCAAGGAATACCTGGTGGCAGAATACTATATCGAAAGCATTCTTGAAGGACATTACGAACGATTGTATGTTGACATGCCAAGCAAAGAGACTCTTAGTTATCTCGAAGGATTAGTTGAATTATTGAGGAACGACTCCGTTCGAGACCAGATGGGAGAGATTGCAGATATGTTCCTAAAATCCCTTAGTCACGGAACTCCCCCTAACATAATTACATATTCTTCGTTTTGCAACGTATTGGACTCTTTGAATATTATGGCTTCCAAATGCTTTGAAGATAGGGATTTAGTAATTGGGGAAAAAGGTGCGATACAAAGCGAGTTGTGGTCTGTCACAGATGGAGGTTCATATGTTGGCAAGTCTATGAAGGATTACGAATCACTGTGGCTTCATAGATGGATAGCGGCCTATATCTTAAACAGACTTTGCAATTTGCCAGAGAAAGAAGAGCTTGAGCGTTTGGTGAAGTTTACATCTCATCAGATGCCAAACAACATCAAAGAATTCAAGGATGCAAAACTATCAAGGATTAATTTTGAAAATGCCAATTTTTCTAAAAGCAATTTTGAGAACGCTATATTCTACGGTGCACATTTAACAGGTTGTAACTTTAGCCATTCCAACCTTAGAAGCACTCGCTTCTTCGGAGCGACAATGGTTGGGACGTCATTGGACCATAGTGATTGCGAGAAAGGTAATATGACTGATGCTAATCTAACGGGGGCAAATCTTAGCTACGCAAATCTTAGAGGAGCCAAACTATCAAACGCTATTCTTGATTCAGTTAACTTTGGATCGCTTTTAGTGATTGAGGATGGAAAGGTAAAGGCTGCAGAGAATAATGGAGTGGTCAACTTACAAGATGCAACTCTGAATGGCGTAAAGATAAGAGCTACGGTCATAAGCAATATTGAGTTAAAAGGCACCAATCTCTCACAATGTGACCTTAGGAGTTCGGATATAGTTCGCGTTAGGTTAACGGAGGTCAATCTTTTCAAAAGTAATCTTCAAAATTGTAAGATAGTTTGGTGTACTTTTTCAGGTCCGAATACAGACTTATCCTACTCAAATCTTTCAACAAGCATTATAATCGAGAGTAATCTGTCAGGGTGTAATCTCAAGAATGCAGTTCTTCTAGGCGCACATCTTGATAAGGTTGATCTTACTGATGCGGACCTTAGAGGTGCAGACCTTAGAGGCACCTACTTAGGAAGGCTAAAAATCGGCAGTGTAACGGTTGATGAAAATACCAAAACAGAGGGAGTAATTTTGCATTCTGCAGATTATTTTAAGAGATTTGACAAAGATATTAGGGAGCTAATTGAAAAGCAAAATAAACAGATTCGATTTGATAAGCGAGATAGGCTAAAATCGATAAATATCATACCTAGAAGGACTAGCTCTTTCACAGCAGAAGAGATGTTCTCAGAAGTCAATGAATTTAAATACATTGATTTTTAGAAAGCAGAATGAAACCGCCTACTTTATTTCATCGTCCAGCTCTCAGGGGGCGTCTAAACTATTTACGCAATACAAAGACCATGTTTATCAAATCTGCTCCCTCGTAAAGACACTTAGAGAAAGGGGCGAAGATTCATTGAATTGGTCCTCGTTCAGAGAGTTTATTTTTCCAAGCCAGAACCTTTTGCGGTCTCCATCAAAATCGACCTTTCTGATTTCTTCTTTAAAGACACCTATCTGCGCTATCTTGCCCTGTCTTATTGCAGAACGTAGGTTAGTGACCCGCTCGACCTTGAGCTTCATGTACACACCTTCTCCAGACTGGTAAATGTCATAGTTATCCAGAGTCTTTCCTTTCTCTGAGCCTATGCCACGCTCTTTCCAGTTTCCATTCCATCTGTTTATCCCGTTTTGAATGCAAAAGACATCTTGAGCATAGTCTTTTAGTGCAAATTTACCTAGCGCCTTGGAACCTTTGCCTAGGTCTCTGGTGACGGATATCCCGTCAGTCGCTATGAATGCCACGTCCTTTTCGATTCCATTGTTTCTTATGTATCGGTAAATCTGAGCTCGTGTGCTGCCTGTAATGTGCGAAGCAATAACAGGATTGAAGAAGGTTCCCATTACTCTCTTTTTCTCTAATTGCATAGTTTCTGCCGTCTTGCCATAAATCGAGTTTAGCATTTCCTTGAATGGGATATGAAGAGGATCATTTCTTTCCTTTAGCTCTGTCTTTTTGGCATAGTATTCGCGGACGAATTCATCGTACGGGTGATAGTTAGGATCGTTTGGAACAAACTGCCACGAGTCTAATATCTCATACCACTCTTTTCTTTCACAAGCTTTCAATTCCTCTATGCTCACATAAGTGACAAACTTGCCCGTTGGATAAACGAGATTTGCATTGGCCTTAAACGGAAAAGGGCCGAGATACTTCCAATCAGGAACATTCGCAACCACCTTGAAAAAGCCCATCGTCGCGCCACTTTCAATGGCATTTCCTTGCATCCATTGGCCGTCTGTCAAGTCATGCAGCTTGGCAATCTTGTCAGGATACGCCGAGTTGATGTCATAATTTCTTGCTTCGCCGATAACGCCTCTTTTTGTCTGTTCAAACCTCCCGCCTACAAATGCTCTGTAAGCCAATACTTGAGTATGTAATGGCACCTCGGCAAACCTAGGAAATGCTATTCCGCGGAATATCATTGCCCTAGATGCAAGATATGCCGATGACAGGAGTCTTTTTGGATAGAAGCCAGCGGCTTGGTAGTAGAGCTCAAGCCACTTTTCTCCAAGTGCTTTTGTCATAATGCAATCATTGATGCAGTACTCACGCAGAAGGCGGATGTGGCGCCGGCGAAATCTTGCAGAAAATTCGCCTCTTGCAGACTTTAGTCCTTTAAAGTGCTCAGGCATCGGTCCTATGTTTCTCTCGTAGGCTTGCTGCAGGCTAGTTTTGAAAAACTGAGCAATGTCATAAAACGATACTGATTTGTGTCCTTTGGTTATGGTCAAGCATTTTTTTGGGATGTATTTTATGCGAAAGTCTCCGTGCTGAAAAGCAAGCTCTCTTGTGTGGAGGTATCTTTCAAGCTCTTTGCCAAGCAGCTTTAAAATGACAATGGCATCAAACTTTAGGTTATAGAATACGTTGACAGCATTCTGGTACTTTTTGTGAAAGAGAAAATCTAGTACAGTGTCTGCGGATACGTCTTTGTCTAGGTATCTGCCGTCCGAGTCTGCAATTAAAAATATGTCTCCCTGATACGTCTCTGTGTCTAATCCATAGACCGGCCTTATTCCCGCATCCGTTGCCTTTCTGTGCTGTGCCACTGTCGTATCGATCTTGGACAAATCTTTGTAATCTGTCATTGGTATAGACAACGATGAGAGTAATGATGGTGGTGTCATGGCGAAGGATTTTGCCAAATGACATCCGGAATCTCCCCTTTTCTTCCACGCCTGCGCTCAAAGAATAACTTGAATACTTCGCCATATGGGAGCTCATGAGGAGTACCGCGAATATTGCTATGGATAAGGCGAACGTAGCGATGAACTCCCTTCATCCATTGTGAACGCTCCGCATTTGCCTCTTGTCTTTTTTGCAGACGACTTTCTTTACTCTCTTGCTCTTTGCGTTTTTGACTCCGCTGCGATACTGCGCTTATTCTTGTCTCAACGCGTGACAATTCCTCTTTCAGTTCATTCCTCAATTTCCTCACAGTTGATGTATTTCGAAATATTTCTAAGGCATCAAGTTGTGCTTGTATCTTTTTCCTTTGCTCCGCCAGTGTTGTCATTTTTTTCTTTTCTACCTCTGAAAAAGAAAGTATTGGAAAGATTGGGAGCGGCCGGTCAATAGACCAGCCTGAATCTTCGTATCATCCTGTCGTTTCTGCTTTTGTCTAACCATGTTAGTATCTTGACAGTCTTGCCAATCTTTATCCGGCCACTGTCCAATCCCCTCGACCATTGATTGATCAGGCTAACATTGGCAGAGCCGTTTGACCTTAATGGCAGGATGGCGTCAATCCATATGCCATTGTCTTTGTATGAGACATCAGTGCACTGGCTATACTCCGTGGCGTAGATCTGCCTGGTTTGAGGCTTGACTTCGAGTACATTGGGACTGTCTTTGTCCATGCTGTCGAATCTCCCTAGGCGGATGAATTTCCTTTTCCGTGTTTCTGGAGTAGCCGAAAGGCTTTTGTCGGGGGTGGTGGAAGAAATATTGGATACCGTTTCTTCCATTTTTTTATTCGCCCTCCTGTACTGGCGTCAGCTTGAGGAACTGCTCTGTGCCCATCTGCACCAGTTTGACGTTTACGTATCTCGCGTTTTTTCCGCAGTTTGCAAGAGCACCTTTTGGCAATGCAACCAACTTTGAAAAATTCTGGTTGCAGATTTTTCTATTTCCAAAGTCGATGGTTATTTGTTCGCCACCGACTTTTTCTTTTGTACTTCCTTTCACGTTATTTCTTACGTAATTCACAACATACGTCTCCAAACCCTAATGTTTATAGCGGTACGCAAAGTACCCTAGGGTACACAAAGTAGCGTACTGAGTGATGGAACTAAATGATTATTATTGTAGAAGGATGTTGGCGAGCCTTGAAAAGAGGGGAAAGCTTGGATCTAATGAATTCAAAAGAGTGATGACTGCCGGCCCCAATCCAATAATGTCTGAACGGCCTTTTAGAGAGAGGCTGCGCCTCCTCGTGGAAGCAGGTCTCGTGACTCGTTTACCTGATAAGGAAGACAGCGGGAAAGTGTGGTATACTCTGGAACCGGGCATTCTGGACAATGAGCGTGCATTATTCAACGAAATTCAGGAACGACTTGAGGAGATGGATAGACAATATGCCCAAATGGAAAAGAATATCTCTGCAATAAGCACAGTCGATAAGGCATATCAACTGTCCTTGGCAATGAGGGAGCTAGCGAGCATCGAGTACCGTCTATGGATTCTCAAAGTAATATTTCGCAGAAATAAGAGACCTAAGGTTCTTTCCAAGAAGATAGAAGAACTGAAAGGAAAATTGTTTCATCTGACTCACATTGGAAATGCGGATAAGTGGACAGTCCAAGTTATCTTGGGAGTCCTAGAAAGGCTGGAGGCTGAGCTGCATCGAGAGTTAGTTGCATCTCAAGAAGAGATGACATCATAATCCGTGTTTATTACCGTGTAGACAGTTGTTTACAGCTGTAAACAGGCGTAAACATGTGACAAAAACAATAACTGCTAGAATACCCGACGAAGTCCACTCGGAGGTACTAAATAGATGCAATCGAGCGGGCGTAAACATCAACTACTTCCTTAATCGCGCACTTGAGCTCGTAATTACAGGAAGTTCGCAATTTGAATTTGGCGATGAAGAGGTTGAAGACGATGAAGGTCATCAACAAAGAACATTACAAAAATCCCTCGTAATTAATTGAGGAACTAGGAGCGTTTTCTATCCTTAGGAACCGTAACCGCTGCACTTGAAAATGTATGAATAGTAAATTGCGAGTCAGTGGACTATGCCCTAAGATACGAGACAGCGATAGAATACAACGTGAAAAGGTGTATGAAACAGATTGCTGACACGGAAGCTTAGACAAAACAGTATCAAAAGTATCGAAGGCATGATAGATAAGATGGAAGAACTAAATCACAAGCATGTAGAAGACGAAATGGCAAAAGGAAGGAACCCCGATGAAAGTATTGTTATGCAGGTTAACGAAATGTATCGTCTTCTCTTAAGAGGGTGGCTGCGATCAGAGAAAGAACTCTTGGAAGTTGAGGAAAGAATCCGAGAACTGGAAAAGAAGTCTAGAAAGCAAAATACAACAAGAAAGAAGCGCAAGAAATAATCAGCGAGTCCGGTCTGTTTACTCGCCTTGTTACTGCAATGATTCTTCTGGCCTTTTGTCCATGTTCAGACAACGATTGATGTTATGGTCTAAAGATACTGTTCAACAAATCATAACGTACGACAATACTTAGTCACGCGGCACAAATCCACGCTCAAAAAGGCGGAAGGAAACATCTTATCGACGGAATGACAGGTTAGGCTTTGTATCCTTTTACGCGAACTTCTCCAGTTGCCAAGTTTACCGTCCCGACTCCCCATACAACTATAGAATTTACCCAAGCGTGCGCCGAGTAGTTAGACTTCAACGTCACATTCTCCCGCAAATGGACGATGCCCTTAGCGTCGATAGTTCCTATTCCGTCGGCGAACATTGATACCTTCCCCCCATCAGCCATATCGAATTGTCCATGAATGTGAAGCTCTGATAGACCATCAGCACGAATGTTGAGATAATCCACTCCGTGCCATGAGCCTTTGAACCTGGGGCCATCGACAGTACCTTCAAGCGATACATCGAACCGCGCACCCTCGGGAGGCGGAGCGGCCTTTCCTGTGGTTATTGCCTGCAAGTTTGCACCATACTCAACAACGCCTGTGATGTGCAATGCAACCTCATAGACGAGTTCCGATGATTCCATTTGCTTAGATATCGGCTTCTTGTCTATAACTTTGTGCCCCAAGCCCGTCGTTACTTCTGGTATGCGTACTGTTGTACATCATTACAAAAAGCGGCACAAATTCCCTCGTAAAAAGGGGGGAGAGTGTTTTTAGCGACAAAGAGTAAAAGGGAACGCACCCTTCCACGCTCACTTTTGTGCCGCTTTTGCAGCCTATTTGACGCGAAAAAGCGCTTCTTTTTTGTAGCTCGCAACGCTAGCTAGCGGAAAAAGAGTAGGAAGGAAGTGGATAAAGGGAATCTCCTCTTTGAGCACAAAAATCTGTACTGTCTTGTAACCTGTAAAGCTCGGTAGCTGGTAAGGATGGCCAGCTCAAGAATGACCTTGAAAGGAAAGAAGAACCACAACAATACCTGAACATCATGATAGAATCGTCTTCCTTTAATTTGATTAATCATGATGACCTTGATAACCCAAGTGCAAAAATTGTTTGCTCGCATAATGCGGCAGCCCATAATGACCCTATTCCTTTTCGTGGCGCTATTGTTGTTATTGTTACTGAAGCCAGCGTCAATCTTTGCTCAAGGAAAAATAGATGTTACATCATCTCCAGCATATTTTGGAAACTTGCCGTCAGCTCTCGCTGCAAGCGATAATAACAATAGTGCATCTGCCGATAACACTTGGTATATCGGCAAAGGAACCAAGCCAGATACTTATGTCAAGTATGCAATCAACAATCTTGGAACTAACAACAACCAGACATTCATTATGACTATATACTTCAAAGATTACAATGTAACTGGAAAGTATTGGATAGCACCTGTGTATATTTTTGATGCTCCTAACAAGGAAAATAATATTGATGCAGGTAGATTTCCCCATCTCGTAAACGGGACATTTCTATTAAATGATGAGACAATGAGAGTAATACAAGGCTCAGACATTCCTCAGCAATTAGCTCAATACAAAGACGCTTATGGATATTCATTGGACTGGCTGAGTGATTTTGCCACGAAATCTTCTCCAAGGTCTTTATCGCAGCCTTCTTGGGGCAAAGCAGCAAGTTTGGGCGGCATCGAGATTTGGCTAAAAAGTACGGAGACTCTGACGGTGCCGGCAGGTACATTCAATACGACCGTGATAACTTGGCATAAGGGTGCTGCTGCTTCCGACAGCAAGATATGGGTAAACAAGGATTTCCCATATCCAATAAAAGCAAGAGTCTACTCTGAAGTGATTCATCCGCCTGCGCCTATTTGGTTTGAATTTGAGCTTTTGGAGTATGGCAAAGGCAGCCTGTTGAACCGCTGGCAATCGTCGGATTATTTAACCCTTAACTAGCGCAGTCTCTAGTACATAATCACTACCGTGGGAGAAGACCCGTTTATACGTGGAGACCCAAAATAGTTTCTCATCTTTGGCCTTGTCATGACAGTGCTTGCCATAGTGTTCGTCATTTTCTACGTCTTGCCAAATTTGCATATTCCATTAATTATTCTCATACTTAACGGGTACATCACAAATTGGAACAATATTCTGGCTTACTGGTAGACTTCTCGTGCATACTCTTGCCGCTAATGCAGGCAGAGATGATTTCAGGTCAGACAATGACGATAAATGAAGCTGTCATGAAATTCGCTTAGGGTGGACCGAAAAGCTAAAGCTTGGGAATTATTAGCACCGCTATGACGGTAGCTGGCCAAAAGAACCATTACAACGTCAAGGCGCTACTCCTGGTATTATCGCTGCACTGCACATGATCTAACTCTGAGATTCTCTCTATTATGTACAGACACCACAACATGCGCAATCGTAGGCTAATATCTTGCCGCTAAATGCATCGACATAATATAGATAAAAATACCTAGGTGCAGGGGCCTCATACTTTTCCTTGTCCGTTTTATCTGTGACAACCCATATGTACTTGTCGCTTGTGTCATTTTTTGATATAAAAAATGCATGGTCGCCATAGTTGCCTATGAAGGGCCGTGTATCAGTCCAATTAACCGCGAGTGTTGCAGGATTGGCTATGTAGATTACGTACTGCGAAACTGTATCGTTAGCCCAAGGAATTGTACCATTATACTTCCAGTACTGAAATTGAATTGTACGGATGATACTATCCTTGCCGATGCCCGGCAAATGGGAATTAGCTATGATTTGTGCAGCTGTTTGGTTTGAGATTGTCGTCATCATCGTGCGTAAAGACTGGACAGACGACTGCTGTTTTGTACTGATGATGGCTTTACCGTTAGTAGTATATGTGGTGTTGCCAAAGGTAGGCACAGCAAGCGCTACAGTAGATGGTGTCAGTAAAAATACAATTCCGACAACAACGACAATGCTCTTCAGCATCATCGCCTAACAGTACGAGCAAGTGGCGTTAAAGTATTGAGCAGAAATTCTAGGTAAGCATGGCAAGTAATCCCTCACCATAAGGGAAGTCAGGATACTCTTTTGGCAAAGTCGACCTGAAGGGGAAGAAGAACAATTACAATGTAAAACTTCTGAAATGTATTGCTGCCTATTCCTTGGCATTGTCATTTTCTTTGGGAATCTTTTTTAGCGTCAAAAATGACCTTTCCTCCATTCCAAGCACAAGCAAAAAAGAACCCAAACTTCCCAGTGCTACTACGGCAACAAAATAGCCCGAAGCGTTCTGCAACGCCATGTCGCAAGTTCCGGGCGGTCCTTCGTTAGGCGCAAAATCCCTATGAGAATAAACTTGGCTAGGGGAACAGCCATGGGCGACCATCTGCCATACCGGAAATGGGATGCCTATCACTCCTACTATGATGGCTATTCCTGCGGCTACCTTTTGCGGATGCATTGCAGACAAAGTAAATGTAGCCTAGGCAAACAGATAAGAAAATCGTCAGCTTTTGCCAAGTGCAAAAATCCTGTACACTTCTTCTTTATAGCGTCCTTGGACGCCTGTCTTATTTATCGGGCATGGCTTCTTTAACGCTTGAGTGAGAAGTAAAGATCAGAAAGTAGGTAGATTGCAAAGAGATTTCAGTTTTACAAGGCAGTCGACCTACAAGCACCGTAATAATAATCATGATTTCTACTACTTGAAAAATGCTGTCACATACTCTGGCCTTATTCGTTCTATTGTATTCCTAGTCACAACAGGCAATATTGTTATCATGCTAATACTATCAAGTCCACCTGCCTTTGCTGGCAGCGTTACTCAGGAAAACCTGCCGCCAGATTATGCTAGATGGCGAGAGACCAATCCAACTCTTGCAATGAATGTAACGCATTTTGCTTCACAAAATTATACGATGATTTCGCTGCGCCTATATGACAATCGTACGAACCAGAACATCCCTTTCTCAACCTTTCTTCTTGATTTGACGGATGCACGAGAAGGAACGGCTATCAACAGCAGTCGCGGCACTTTTTCTCCTCCCGCTTCGCTCTTGAAGGATTTCTTCCAAGCAGAGAAAGGCGAGTTAACGCTAAAAATAATTTATGATCCGGTGCTCTCCGGCCCTCAAATAGCCGGCAATAGGGAGCCTTTTCTGAACGCATGGAAGGCCGATCCGGGAGGATACATCATAGTCAGAACACCCTCGATAAGTCCCACTGGCTCGTACATTTTACATGTAACAATATTTGGAGCCTTTGCACCATCTGCTATATTTTCAGACGAAGATACGCCTACAGCGATTCTCTCTTTTAACGGAGATGATGTAAGAAACAAGACTGTAGTTGTTACCAATCATGGCTTGAATGCTGCGCCTGCACCTCCCGCGACAGACAAAAGCAGCAAGACTGCCAATGACTCTCAAAAACAAGGCGAAACGTCAGTAATCGCAGTAACAAAGGGCGCCATTATTCCATCTTCAAACATTTCATTGTCAAAAGGTCAGACAACTGTACAGGTGCCATTGATACTGACTTACAAGCCCAGCGTCAACGGCAGCAGCAACAATTCTGGCCTCATTCCCTTCGTAACGGTGGAGGGAGTGGGTGCATGTGATAGCGGCAACTTTATCCCTGCATCAATTGCAAACAAGATGACATCTGAGCAGAGAGTGGCGATCCTGATGGAAAAGAGCGCACAGATAGATGCAGGAAATCTCACTCCGCCCACAAACATGGATCATGGCACCTTTCTTAGATGCCAGTTTCTCGAAGCTCAAGGTATACGTATAGACGCGTCATTTGCCCCTGAAAAGGTCACATTAAAGCCCGGCCAATCAGCAACCCTCCTTCTTTCCATATCGTTGCCAAAGGATTGGCCTTCTGACTATGTCAACCGCGAGGTTCCAGTATCAGTGATGTTGTCAGACGCGGACAATCCTCGCAGGACAGACCTTTACATCGATAGAATTACGGTCTATCTCAATCCGTTAGGATGACCTGAAATATAAGTGAGGATCATCGTCCAATGACGTAAAAACTGAAAATAATTTGGCCGTTTATCGCCATAACAAAGCTCTTATTTTATGCCTGCAAAGGTACTGCGCTGTGCCCAAGCGCAACTTTAGCACTCTTGACGAGTTCAAGGCCAACCTGCACAAGGAAGGGGCTACGCTCGTCGAGTTCTCTGGAGGCAAAGTGCCCTGCATACTGGTAAGTCCCAAGAAATACGAAGAGATGCTGGGCAAGGTCTATGGCAGGCGCGTGTCTGCTGATACTCTATTGGACATCTTTTACGACGGGCGCGACGTGTTTGTAGATGTCAACATCAAATTTAGAGATACGGACTTTGAAGGAAATTTCCTCCTGTATGCAAACGACATGCTAGAGTGGTTTGAGGCGCTTGCGGAAAGCGGAATGATGGCGATGGGCCCAAGCGAGACTACGTACACAAACTCGCAGAATATCTTCATGATCCAGCTTCCAAAAAAGGACGCGGCAGAAAAGGCGCTTGAAATCATAAAGACAAACGCCAAGAACCGCGTGGTAAGGGGAATGCAGGATGGCTAGAGAAGAAGAAAAAAAGAAGAAAAAGAAAGAAGTCGAAGAATTCGCAGAGGAAGACGACGACCACTTTAAACTGTACGGCAAGCGCGCATGGGAAGTGGAGTACGGCGAAAAGTGCCCGACGTGCGGCAAGCGCATCGACGAGTTTGGGTTCTGCGCGTGCGGAAGCGCCGGCTAGTTATGGAACTCTTTTGCCATACGCGTAAACGACGTAAACTAGCGTGCTTTTTTGGAGTAAAAATGGTGCGACGGCCGGGATTTGAACCCGGGTTACCAGATTGGCAATCTGATGTCCTAGACCAAACTGGACGACCGTCGCACGCTATAACTTTCGTTAAGTCTAGGTAATTTAAACATGTCCTTGCTTTTCATCACGTGAGCAGCACTAGCGTGGAATACCCGCGGCTTTCAGCGACATAATCGTCCTGCATTTCTTCCACTACTACGGTAAGCGACAGGACATCGCCGCGCTGGCAGTTCTTTGCGTCGATGATGATATAGTCGTCAAGGATATCGGCGCCCTTTCTGCTTTCCTGGCTCAGCGAAAAGCCGACCTGCGCGCTGGCACTGAGGAGCAATAGCTCGTCTTTTTGGTAGTTGCCTATCCTGACAAGCCTGCCGGGCCTTGGCACCGCCTTGACGTTTATCCTCACGTCGCCAACAGGGTGCGTCGCGTACCTGCTTTTTCCAAGCACAAGCGCCTCAAAACCAAAGGGGTAGCCGGCGGTGTTTTCGGCCATCTTGTTGACGCCGTCGTTCATGATGATGTCTACTTTTTTTATCGTGGTCCCAAAGCGGTTTATCCAGTCGTTTGTGGTCTTGACGATATTTTCAATGACGCCCTTGCGCCTTGCAGTTTCTTGCTCGCCAAGCTGGTACCTGTCTACCCAGTCCTTGTAGTCCCTGCTGATGTCGATTATGAACTCGGTGCAGGTGTTCTGGTAATCTTCGATGTTGGTGGCACGCTCTGACCCCGCGTCGGCTGCAAACATCTCTCTCTCTATATGTTTTGGCGGCAGGCTGGAATAAAAGTGTCTACTATTCTGACAAGAGTTTTGCCATCTTTTTGGCCTGGTACGTTATTATCATGTCGGCGCCGGCCCTCTTTATTCCTGTCAAGAATTCTGTCATCACCGCGTTTTCGTCTATCCATCCTTCCATCGCAGCTGCCTTTATGAGCGCGTACTCGCCTGACACGCTGTATGCGCATATCGGCAGGCTTGTCGCCTCACTTGCCTGGTAGATCAGGTCAAGGTTCGGTATGGCTGGCTTTATTATGATCGCATCCACGCCTTCTGAAATGTCCTGCTCGATTTCCCGCATCGACTCGCGTGGGTTGGTAAAGGGCATCTGGTACGTCTTGCGGTCGCCAAACTCGGGAGCCGAGTGAGCCGCATCACGAAACGGCGCAAAGAGTGGCGACGCCTGCTTTGACGAATAGCTCATTATCGCCGTGTCTGAAAACCCTGCGTCGTCAAGGGCGCTGCGTATTGCGCGCACCTGCCCGTCCATCATTGCAGAAGGCGCGACAATGTCGGCGCCGGCCCTTGCCTGGCTCACGGCCACCCTGCCAAGCGTGCTTGCGCTTGAATCGTTGTCTATCTTGCCACCGTCTATTACGATGCCGCAGTGGCCGTGCGACGTGTACTGGCAAAGGCAGACGTCTGTAATCACTGCTATCTTGTCGCCAAAGTGCTTGCGCACCTGCTCGACTGATTTCTGGACGATGCCCTTGTCTGCAAACGCCTGCGAGCCCTTGTCGTCCTTTTCTGCCGGCAGGCCAAAGAGGATTATCGCCCTGACGCCAAGGTCGGACAGCTCCTCCACTTCTTTTGACAGGCTTGACAGCGGCAGGCGCTTGATGTCCGGCATCGAGCCAATGTCCTGCGGCTTTTTCAGGCCTTCTTCGACGAAAATTGGCGCTATAAGGTCCTTGACTGAAAGGTGGGTTTCCTGGAACAAGTCGCGGATTGCCGGCGTCTTTCTGAGGCGCCTGAGCCTGACGTCCGGAAAGCCGCTGTTATTGTTGCTGCTGTTTTTTCTCGTCTTCATACTTGAACATCTTGGCTACTATTTTCATCAGCTCTTCGCTTTCCATGTCGCCTTCCTCTATCTCCTTGCGCAAATAGTTCATCGGCGTCGAGAGTATGCCCTCGACTATTGCGTACGACAGCTGCTCGATGACCTTGGCGTCATTGTCGTCAGAACCGGCCTTTTTGCCAAGCATAGAAAGCGCTTTTTTCAGCTCGCGCTCGCGTATTGCGTCGACGCTCTTGAAAACCGACACTACCACCGGCTCGGCCTTCATGCGCTTCATCATGCCATCGACTGACTTCATCTCACCTTCGATCATTTTCTCGGCGGCGTGCGCCTCCTTCATGCGGGAGCGCATGTTCTTCTCCACAAGCTCGGCTATCTGGTCCATGTTTATCAGCTTCACGCCGTGGATGGTCGCTACCTTTTCGTCGACCGTCCTTGGGTTTGACAGGTCAAATATCATCACGGCGTCCTTACGGCCCTTTACCGCTTCCTGCAGCCTCTCGTACGTGATGAGAAAGTACGGGGCAGTCGACGCCACGAATATCAGGTCAAGCTGGCCAAGCATGTTGAGAGCGGTGTCAAACGGCACGGGCTTGCCGGCAACCGTCTCTGAAAACGACCTTGCCCGCTCGTACGTCCTGCTTGTGACCATAAAGTCGACTCCGCTGTTTTTCAATACCTTTGCCACAAGGCTTGCCGCCTCGCCGGAGCCTATCAGCATCACCCTTTTTGTCTTCAAGTCGTCAAAGTACTCGTCGGCAAGGTTCACGGCGACTGACGCAATCGAGACGTTGCCCTTGTTGATGCCGGTTGCCGTCCTCACCCTGCTTCCCACCTTGAGCGCCCTGTCAAATATCGCCGCAAGGTTTGCGTTTGCATAGCGGTTTGCGCGTGAATATTCAAATGCGCGCCTGACCTGCCCCAGGATCTGGTTTTCGCCCACCACGAGCGAGTCAAGGCCGGAGGCCAGCTTCATCAGGTGGAGCACCGCTTCCTTGCCGGTGCTGACCTCCACGCTTGCAAGGTCTTTTTTCTCAAGGCCGGCTGCCTCTGCCCACTGTCCCATGACCTTGGCCTCGTCGGCATTCTTTGCCGCCACAAACACCTCGACGCGGTTGCAAGTCTGCAGTATAACGCACTCGTCGACGCCTGCCTTGTCCACAAACGCCCTGTGCGCGGCCTCGACGTCTTTGAACGTGAATTTCTCCAAAAGGTGTATCGGCGCGTTCTTGTACGTGACGCGTGCGTTGACAACCTGAACAGGCAGCGCAAAGTGGGAAGAGTCGTGCGTCTTTATTGCCGCTGTCATTTGCTCTTTTTCACCCACTCTTGCAATAGCTCAAGCGTCGCGCTTTTAGCACCCTCCATCTTGTCTTCCTTAATAAGGTTCTGGATGCGCCGATCATAAAGAATCGAATAGAGGAATTCCTTTCTCTGCTCCACGGTTTTCAGCTTAGGCTTTGCCGCATTCCTTGCAAACTCTTGCAATCTGGCGTTTTCAATGTCTGACTTTTTTATGACGCGCCTCAGTATGCGCTCGGCGCGTATGCGCACCTGCCTTGCCATTATGGGGCTCTTGCCAGAAGTAGAAATGGCGACCTGCATCACGCCTTCGATGTTGATGACGGAAGCGTAAGAGAAATCGCTGTACGGCGGGTCATCGACCGAATACACAAACGCGCCCTTTTCCCGCCCTTTCTGGCACAGCTTGCGGTTCAGCTCCCTGTCGTCGGTGGATGCAAGCACCAAAAACGGGCTGTCATAGCCGTCAAGAATGCTTGCGTCCTTCAGCGTTGCCTTGACCGTTTCGATCTTGCCTGCCTTTTCCTGGTCGCGCAGGTATTTGTTAAATCGGTTGCTGATCACAGTTATCCTGCAGCCCTGTCCCAAAAGCGCGTTGACCTTTCTGACTCCCTCTGTGCCTCCGCCTATCACTATGGCGTGCTTGTCCTTGAGGTTCAGGTCAACTATCAAGCAAATAACACCGTAAAGCCGTACCGGTGGATTTGACCTCTTCTTTATTTAATCCTTCTTCAATTTCAATTACTACTACTATACTAGTGACCTGCCTTCTTCAGATAGTTGGCATCCACCGTGACGGGTATCTGGTAAGGCGAGTCTAAAAGCACGACTGTTGCTTCCTGCTTTTCATAGTCGACGCGGGTTATCTTGGCCTTCATGCCCTTGAACGGGCCGGCGATGACCTCTACCGTGTCGTCGATGCTAAGCTCCGTGACAGTAGGCTTCTTTACGAGGTAGCCTTCAATGTCTTTGAACGGCAGGTCGCCCCGGATCTGGCCGCGCACGTGCCTGATGCCTGCAAGGCCCTCATATGCAACGTTTGCGTCCGGCGCTTCGACAATGATGTAGCCTTTAAAGCTGTCAAGCACCATGACAGAGCGTATGCCTATCTTTTTGGCCGTGACCTTGGTATAGAGCATGTCTGCGACCATGCGCTCCTGCCCTCCTGTGGTGCGTATGGCAAAGAACCTGCTGTCGCTTGCCGGCTTGTCGCTCTGTGGCGCTGCGGCGGCAGCTGCTGTAGAAGCCGGCTTTTCTTCCTTCGCGCCTGCCCCTTTGCCCTGCTGCTGTCGTTGAGCCTCTGTATCTTCTAAATTTTGATTATTATCTTCATTATCAAAAGAGATCTCGTCTAGATCCTCCCCTTGGTCCTCTCTCGGATCGCTCATAAGCCATAAAGCGAAAAGTCGATACAATTTATAAATTTACTTAAATTATCCATACAACCACTGGTTTGCATTGAGAGATTTCATACTTGTTGCCTCAAGCCAGGATCTTGCCGGAGTGACCATGTCTGACTATCTAAGATCCAAGCAGGGATTTGCGCCGGACGGCCTGCACGACAGAAAAGAGGGGCAGTCGTTTTCTTCGCCTGCGCACAGCAGTGCCAAGCTGTACGTGGCAAACGAATCCCTGCTGACTCTGGAGACGCTTGACACGACGTATCCTGATGCAAGGGCATTTGTGTTCCTCTCAAAGCACAGGTCGGACAGCGGCATACCGACGCTTACCTGCCACTGTACGGGCAACTTTGCGGACGCGCCTTTCGGCGGCAACCCAAAAGAGATGGCAGTTGCCCTGCCGAGCCTGCAAAAGGCGTACCTAAAGGCGATAACGAATGCTCAAGTGCCCGGCTATGACGTGATTATCGAGGCAACGCACCACGGGCCAACGTCGCTGAAAAAGCCCGTGCTTTTTGTGGAGCTTGGGTCGTCAGAAAAGCAGTGGGCCGACAGGGGTGCCGCAAAGGCGATGTGCGACTCTCTTCTTGCCGTGCTTGCAAACGGGATCAAGCCGTGCGAAAAGGTGGCAGTCGCAATCGGGGGCACCCACTATCCAACAAAATTCAACAAGCTGTTGCTAGAGTCCGAGTTTGGGCTTGCGGCCGTTGCGTCCAAGCACGCGCTGGATGCAATCGACGAAGCAATGCTTGCGCAGATGATCGAAAAAAGTGTCGAGAAGGTGACGCACATTGTGCTTGACGCAAAGGGCCTTGGGAGCCACAAGGACCGCATAATGCGGCTGGCTGAAAACACCGGCCTTGCAGTCCTAAAAGTTTGAAATACGTGCATTGGCATATTCTAGTCGCATGAAAACTGGTCGTCGGCTTGACGCAAAGGACGTTTACGACCTCTTGAGGACCGTGCCGGAAGGGCAGGTCACGACGTACGGGGATCTTGCAAAGGCGCTTGGGTTTCCAAGGGCGGCAAGGGCAATCGGCAGGATAATGAATGCAAACCCTGACCCGATAGTGGTCCCGTGCCACCGGGTAGTGGCGTCAGACGGGGGCATAGGAGGCTATGGGTTTGGCATAAAGATGAAGAAGGAAATCCTGACAAAGGAAGGGTTGCTTTTTGACGGCGACATGATTGTGGATTTTGAAAAGAAAAGAGCAGTGCTAAAATTAAAAAGGAAAAAGTAGAGAGCCCGTCTAGCGGGTCTTGGCTTCCTTTACGAGGTCGCGCAGGTGCGCAAGCGACCTGACGTGACCGCCGTTTACCTGCTTGTAGAGGTTCCAGTAGATCTCGTTTGTGATGTCCTTGCGCTCCTTCATGACGCGAAGGTGGTAGCGCATCGACCTGACGCGCACGACGTACACTTCTTTTTTGCCTATCCTTGCGGTCTTTTTGCCCTTTTTGGAACCCTGGCCCTTGCCGTGCATCTTTTTCCAGACAGAGCGCTTTTCTTCCGCCCTGCCCCTTGAAGTGCCCTTTGGCTTGACGGTCCATATGGCGCCGCTCTTGACCAGCGAGCGGATGTTGTCGCGGGTGATAGAATCGGCGACGTCTTCAAGCTTGTCCGGCTCAAAGCGCACGCGGTTTACGCCCACGCCGAGAATCCTTGCGACAAGCTCGCGTTTTTTGCGGATGTTGACGACCATTTTCTACTGCTTCTCCTCCCCTGTTTCTACTGCTTCTCCTTCCTCTTTCTTTGGAGCAAGCTTGCCTGCGTTTAGGATCTTAAAGCCTGCCTTTGCCGCCTGCTCGATTATCTCTTTGCGCTTGCGGGTTCCGACAGTGTGTGCGAGCCTGACAGCGTCCTTTTTGGCATCAAGACCGGAAAGGTCTGCGACGTTGTAGACGATGTTATCGGTGTAGCCTGACGGGTGAAGGCCTCTTGCAGCCTTGGGGCCGCGGTAGCCGACCTTGACCAGGGCCGGGTATCCGCCCTTTTGCTTTCTCATCTTGTTGTCCTTGCCCTTTGGTTTGCGCCAGTTTTCTGCAAGCCTGTCGTACCTCCAGCTCTCCTGCCGGACGAACTTGGGGCGCTTGCTGGCGACCTTTTTCCTTGCGGCAAGTAACTCTCCGTTAATCACCATAGCGATACGCAGGCATGAATACCTGTTTTAAATAAATACGTTTTGCCTGTACATTTTGATCCTGCAATTATTCTTACACACTACTTGAACGTAAATAGCGTCAGGGTATAGCACCTGCCGTAGTACGAGTAGTCGGTAGATAGCGACCTTGACCTGCCGTCGTCCTTCTCTTGCGCCCCTGCAAACAGGCCCCTGACGTCGTCAGCCTCGCCGGGTTCAAGCTTGCGGGAATAGTCCCACATTGTACTCCCTCCTTTTCTTGCCATGTCGAGGCTGGCCTTTTCCACCGCCTTTAATGCCTCTGAAAGGGCCGGTATGCGAAGCACCGTTTCGTGTTCCAAGTCTTTTGCTGCAGGCGTTCCTTGGCAAGCTCTGACTTCAAGCCACATGTCTTCCTGCATATGTATATGCAGTCCGCAGCGTCAATGCGCATTATAGCCGTTTCCGCGCAGGAGGGATAATTATTAGCAAGTTTTACACCATAGTACCTGTTGTCGCAGATTGTGCGCCTTTCTGCCACCGCCGGGCCATCCGAGTTTTCGCAGGTGCTAGAGCAAGGCATCTCTGCGTTGAAGGAAGAGCAAAAACGCGGCGCAATCGCAGGCGGGACAGTCACGGGCGGGCTTGTCGAGATTAAAGACTACGATCAACTTGTCGTATTAAGCGACCTGCATGGCGACTCTCAGGCGCTCTTTCAGATACTTGATGCGGTAAATTATGAAAAGTTCCTGTCAGGCCCTGAAAACAAGATGGTCTTTCTTGGCGACTATGTGGACAGGGGAAGCGACTCGATAGGCGTGCTGTACGCCATATGCTACCTAAAGCACGCACACCCTGATTCTGTGATCTTGATGCGTGGAAACCACGAAGCGCCATCCGAGTTTCCGTTCCCGTCCCACGATCTGCCTTATGACATAGAAGACAGGTTTGGCGCAGGCGCAAAGGCAATCTATGGCAGGATTCTTGCGCTCTTTGGGCTCCTAACCCTTGCCACCGTAGTGCAGGGCAGGCTCTTGCTGGTGCACGGCGGCCTGCCGACCGATGCCCTGGGAGACTGGAGGCAGGCAATAGCAACCGCGCAGAAAAGCCACCTGAAAAACAGGGTGATGGAAGAACTGCTGTGGAACGATCCTCGCCCGCTTGGAGAAGAGTGGGAGCCTTCGTGGAGGGGAATAGGCAGGCACTTTGGGAGTGCAGTCACCAAGCGGTGGCTTGCAGATACAAACACCAAGGTCGTAGTCCGCGGCCACGAGCCGTGTCACGGCTACAGGATAGACCACCACAGCATGATGCTGACCCTTTTTTCGTGCAGGCAAGCGTATCCCGGCTTTGGCGCGGCGTATATTTCGGCAGGCAAGAACGATCTTGACTCTGTTAATGACGCAGATGATCTGGCAAAATTCGTGAAAAAGCTGCCGCAATCATGACGAAAGATACGGGATGTCGACTTGCTTTAGGTCTTCGGCAGCTTCAACGTCTGCGTGGATCGCAGACGCTTCCTTTACCAATGCAGACGTTTCGTCGTAGCGGGCGCTAAAGTGTGTAAGAAACAGCTTTTTTGCGCCAGCCTGCCTGGCGACAGTTGCTGCTTCTGTGGCAGTCGAGTGCGAGGTCTCAAGCGCCTTTGCAAGCTTGTCGTGGGTGTACGTCGACTCGAACACCAGCACGTCGCACCCTGAAAAAAATTTTGTCAATTTGTCAGTCGGCCTTGTGTCGCCGGATATGCCTATCTTTCTGCCCGGCCTTGGAGGGCCGAGTACGTCGGCCGACCTGACCGTCTTGCCGTTGTACTCAATGTCCTGCCCGTGCTGCAGCTTGCTGTACAGCTCGCCTTCCGGTATGCCCATCTTTTTCACGAGCTCCACGTTAAAGGCTCCCGGCCTGTCAGACTCGTCCAGCCTGTACGAAAGGGCCGGTACAGAGTGCCTGGCCTCGCAGCACGTTATCCTGTAGTCGCTTTCCTGTACGACGACGCCTTCGCCTTCGATAGTGTGGATTGCGACCTCAAAGGTCAGGCCAAAGTTGATTATCCTCATGTTCTCAAGCAGGAATTCCTTCAGGCGCGGCTGGCCGTAGATGTCAAGCCTCTTTTCGCGCCCCTGAAGAGACATTGTCTGCAAGAGCCCAAGCAGGCCAACGCAGTGGTCTGCGTGCATGTGAGTGACAAACACCTTCATCTTGCGGTTCATGCCAAGGCCGGCCTTGATGAAGTTGCGCTGCATGCCCTCGCCGGCGTCAAACAGCAATAGCTCGCCGTCGCGCATTATGGCGATGGATGAAAGCCCCCGCTCCGGAGTTGGCGCGGCTGATGAAGTGCCAAGGAAAACCATCTGCATGTTTGCTGCCATGTTGTCGTGCTACTATGATACGGTGCACACAGGGCCTGATTTAACCTTGTCACAAAAGAAGGGCTTTCCGCACGGCCTCTGCAAGCGCCTTGCTCAGGTCGACTTTGGCGTGCCTGCCCGGTATGGAGTTGGTGGCGATTATCTCCTGGACGCCTGCCGCCGCTATCTTTGAGGCAGCGTCGCCTATCAGCAGCGCGTGCGCGCACATGGCGTATATCTTGCCTGCGCCGTTTTTGCGCAGCACCTCCGCCGCCTTGACGATGCTTCCCCCGCTGCTTATCATGTCGTCAATAAGTATCGCATCGCGGCCTGAAACGTCCATATCTATCCTTTGCTCCACCGTGACTTCGCCCGTGGTCCTGTCGCGGGATTTTTTCAGGGCGGTCATGTCTGTTTTTAGCAGCCTTGCAAATTGCTGCGCCCTTGGAATGCCCCCTGTGTCCGGCGACACCACGAGCGCGTCTTTGAGCTTTAGGCTTGCCGCATGGGCCGCCAGAAGTGGCATCGAAGAAACGTTGGTGATGCTTGAAAAGAAGGCAAGGGCTGCTTCACTATGGATGTCGACGGTAACTACTGACTTGGCTCCAGCAGCCGCAAGCAGCTTTGCGACCAGCGCCACGCTCACTGACTCGCCTTCCAAAAAAGCCCTGTCCTGCCTTGCATAGGCAAGGTACGGTATCACGGCGCATACCTCGGCGCCATCATCGGCGCACTTTTTTATCATCATCATGGCCTGCAGAAGGTGGGTGTCGGTGGGCGGGTAGGCCGACTGCACGACGGCGCATTTTTTGCCAATGCTTGCTGTAAGCCTGATCTTGCTCTCGCCGTCGGAAAAAACACGCAGTTCCGCCGATACGAGCTTGGCGCCAAGGTGTTTTGCAATGCCGGCGGCAAGCTCGGGCGAGGAGGGACCTGCAACTATGGAGGAAATGTCGGCCGCCAAGTACGCCAGCTGTTGGCTTGCACGTCTTTTAATATCTATTGTTATTATTGTTGTTGCCAGTCCGTATTTTCAGATTTAAATATCCTGAAATCACGATCCGGCTTGTAGGTGTACATGCGCGGCCTGCTTGCGATCCCTGCAATCGTTGCTATGCTATTACTGGTTATTGCAATGCAGTATGCCGCGGCGGCCGAAGAAGGGAACTTTACCTTCCACAACGAAACCAAGTACGTGGACGAGAGCAAGATATTGCACATCTATGGCGAAATAAAGAACGAATCGACGACTACCGCCATGAAGAACATCTTGATAACAGCGTCATTCTATGATGCAACCGGCGCGCTCCTTTCGCAGTCCCAGCAGGCGCCAAAACTGCGCGTGATAAACCCCGGAAGCGTTGCGCCATTTGACATGGTCTTCCTTGACACTGCAAACGCAGGCAAGGTCGCCAGTTATTCCCTTTCAGCCAGGGGCCAGCCGACAGAGACAAAGCCCGCAAGCCTGACCATAACATCGTCAAATTCGCGCCTTGACGTGCTTGGGCTGTACTACATCAACGTGGGTATTCGAAACGACGGCAACCAGACCGTGACAAACCCGATAGCGATAGCGACCCTGTACGACAGCGCCGGCAAGGTGGTGGCGATAGGCGAGGCCCCCGCGGAGAGCGAGAGCAGGGTAGTCGAGGACATGGCGCCCGGCGACAGGGGCGGCTCCGGCATAGTCGTGTCTGAGCGCCTGCAGACCTACAAGGCCGCAAGCTATGCGCTTGTAGCCGATTCTGACCAGTACGTCTCTGACGTTGCCAAGTACAAGGCTGCCGGCCCCGGGGCAAACTCTGGCACTCCTGCAAACGGCACGCAGAGCGGCTGCCTGATAGCGACTGCCGCATTTGAAAGCGAGCTTGCGCCGCAGGTACAGGAACTTCGCAATTTCCGCGACGGCCTTGCGCTCAAGACCATGGCAGGCGCAAGTTTCATGAACGTCTTTAACGGCTGGTACTACTCTTTCAGCCCCCATGTTGCAGACTATGAGCGGGAGCAGGACTGGCTCAAGAGCACAGTTCGAACGTCTGTATATCCATTGCTTGGAATACTTGACCTTAGCACGTCCGTCTTTCACGCGCTTTCGTTCAACAACGAAGCCGCCATAGTCGGCGCCGGCCTGACTGCGAGCTCGCTCATCGGCCTGCTGTACTTTGCGCCGCTGTCTGCAGTCCTCGCAATCGCCGGCAGGAAAAAGCGCTGGGACATGAAGTACGCAAAATACGCGCTTGTCATCGCATGGGCGGCTAGCCTTGCCGCAGTTGCCGCAGGCGAAGCGGCAGCCTCAACCGAAGTCCTGATGTTTGGCACCGCGCTCTTGGTGCTGTCTGCGATAAGCACGGTCGTCCTTGCGGTAGTGCGAGTAGCTAGATTCAGATTGTAAACCGCTCTATGATGCCCGTGTTCAGTATTTCCTGCACCCGCTCCACAAACCTGTCCATGTCTATTCCATGGTACTTGCCCGTTGCGCCTTCGAGTTTTTTTCTGGCGCGCCGAAGTATCGACATGCAGATCTCTCGCTCGTCCTTTTCGTCGTGCACGAACGCCGCCGCGACGAGTATCACGCCGTTTAGGAGGTCGCGCTCCTGCCCTGACGGGGTCTCTTTCCAGACGGCCTCCAGCGCCTCGTGCGTCCCCCAGTACTTTTCGTCGTTGAAAAGCTCTATCGCCCTCTTTATTGCCTCGCCTTTTTCCACATGCCTTTCTACGATGTGCTCGTAGCTGGCAAGGGGCGAGATTTTCTCAAGCCTGCCTACGAGGCCGCTTATGTCCACGCCGTCTGGGATGCTCGTGTCAAACTCGATGTATTTTTTTGACACGCGGGAGTCGCGGACTATTGCTTTTTCGTCGTCTGCCAGCTCGCGCGCCCTTGCAAGGAGCACTGCGGCGTCTTTGGGCGTGTACGCGCTGTTTTTGAGGTGAACAAAGTACCTTTGCAATGTGTATACACTGCATTTGGCAAATGCAAAGATAAACTTCGCGAAGTAGTATAGTCTAATAATGTTAGATTAGGCTAACATTTATTATCAAGGCTAACTTAATTTAACGTGTATCACGCTTGTTGTCATTAAATAATAGCAAATTATTGTTGATAGTAGTTGTAGCAGCAGCCGTAGCGGGCACTGCGATTGCCTTTTCGTCACTTGGCTTTGGCGCAAACGCGCAGGTGACGGACAAGCAGGTAACGGGCCACAGCCTTACCTCCTACACCACGACAGGCGATGTGATTGACCCAGAACACGACAACATGCCTCTGAAAAACGCTGTGGTCGACCCTGACAAGTACCTGCGCCAGTTCAATTACGGGCACGTATCAAAGCTGCCTGACGGGACTACTCTTCGAGAGTTTACCATGGTGGCAGACGACAAGCGAGTGATGGAAGTGTCGCCGGGCGTCTTTTTCAACGTGTGGACGTTCAATGGCACCGTTCCCGGTCCTACGATCCGCGCCACTGAAGGAGACCTTGTGCGCATCCACTTTATCAACAACGGCACCCGCCCGCACACGATGCACTTCCACGGCATCCATGCCGCCGAAATGGACGGAGTGTTTGAAAAGGTGGCGCCCGGAGGCCAGTACACGTACGAGTTTACCGCCGAGCCCTTTGGCGTGCACCTGTACCACTGCCACATCCAGCCTCTTGAGGAGCACATCTCCCACGGCCTGTACGGCGTCTACATAGTCGATCCAAAAGAACCAAGGCCGCCAGCCGATGAAATGGTTATGATGATGAACGGATACGACACCGACTTTGACGGCGAGAACAATTTCTACACAGTAAACGGCATCCCGTTCTACTACATGCACCATCCGATACAGATTGAAAAGGACAGGCTGGTGCGCGTGTATCTAGTGAACATACTGGAATTTGACCAGATAAACAATTTCCACCTGCACGGAAACCTGTTCCACCTGTACCGCACTGGCACAAGCCTTACTCCTGACGAGTACACGGACATGGTGACTATGAGCCAGGGCGAGCGCGCGATACTAGAGTTCACATACAAGTACCCTGGACAGTACATGTTCCACGCCCACAAGACAGAGTTTGCGGAGAAGGGCTGGCAAGGGGTATTTCTGGTAAAGGAGTGAGCATGCGGCACAAATGACTACTACAATCACGAATGCAAAACTTGCCGCAAGCGCCCTGATACCGATTGTGATACTTGCGGGGATGATCGCGTTTTTGCTGTGGCCCGGAAACACGGTGCTCAACTTTGGCGCGCCGCTTCCAGACGTCACCGTCGAGCGCATAGAGTTTGCAAGCAAGCTGATAATCGCGCACGTGCGAAACACAGGGCCGCAGGCAGCCGAGATAGCGCAGGTGGACGTAAACGACAGGATAGTGCCAGCCGCAGTCGAGCCTTCCAAGGACCTAGCGCGCTTTGGAGAGGCCAGAGTCGTCATACCGTTTGAATGGGTGGAAGGCAAGCCCTACGAGGTCGGCGTGACGACATCAGACGGCGTGCGCTTTGCCAAGGCTGTCCCGGCCGCAATTCTGACCCCTGCGCCGGACGCAGGGCAGGCATCGCTCCTTGCGCTCCTTGGCACCTACGTCGGGATAATTCCGGTGATGATAGGCCTCCTGTGGCTCCCGTTCCTCAAGAGGCTGTCTGCCGGCAAGTACTTGTTCTTTCTCAGCTTTACCGCCGGCCTGCTCTTGTTCCTTGGCATCGACGCGCTAGTGGAGGCAAACGAGCTTGCCACAAAAAGCGTGGCAGGGGCGTTTCACGGACAGGCGCTCATTGCAACTGTGACAGTGGTGTCGTTTGTAGCCCTGCTGTACGCGTCTGAAAAACTGGTGGAAAGAGGCAAGACAACAACAACAACGACGACAACGACAACAAAGGCGCGTACGATAACAGGCTCAATCGCCGTCGCACTGATGATATCTGTAGGGATAGGACTGCACAACATGGGAGAAGGCCTTGCCATAGGCGGCTCGATGGTGGCCGGCGAAGTAGCGCTGGGCGCCTTTCTCATCGTGGGCTTTACGATACACAACACCACCGAGGGCCTTGCAATCGTGGCGCCGCTTGCAAGGGAAAGGCCGAAGGTGGCGCAGCTTGCCGCGCTCGGGTTCATTGCCGGCGCGCCGGCGATCTTGGGCGCCTGGGTTGGAGGCTTTGTCTCCTCACCGGTTGCATCGGTGGTGTTTCTTGCAGTCGGCGCCGGCGCAGTGTTTCAGGTGGTCTATGCGATATTCAAGTACACGGGGCGGCAAGAGAGCGCCGGCGGCAGCAAGTTCCTGAGCGGGCCGGTGGCGGCAGGCATAGCGATAGGCATGTTGGTCATGTACCTGACATCACTTCTGGTATGATGAAAGGCAAAAATATCCAGCGGGCCTTTCCATCTAGGCGGGTATAATATAATGACGATGAAGACGCTTATGATAGACGAGCAGACATACAAGCGCCTTGCGTCCATCAGGAGCGAGATGTCCCACGCAAAAAAGCGCGACGTCGACTTTGGCGAGACGATAAACGAGCTGATAAACGTCTACCATGACCACCTTGCCTTTTCTGGTGAAAACGCTGGCGGCTAAAGAAAGGAGAGAGGGCTTTAAATTGCCGGAGCGCTCACCACCCTGTATATGCGCCTGATGGCATGGGCCGCGCTGGCGACCCTGCTCGTGCTTTCTACCATTGCATATCCTGTTGTAGCAAATGCAAATGCGGCAAGTGACGATAATAATAACACAATCGAGCTAAAGAATTCCAATTATTCTTTTGTGGATGCGCAGGGCATGACAAACGTGGTTGGGATCGTCAACAACCACGGCGTAGCGCCGATAAGCGTCACTATGGCACTCAACGTCTCTGACAGCTCAGGGCGCGCCTCGACCCTCCATGAAAACCTGTACGGAAAGGTGATATATCATGGAGAGGGCGCCCCGTTCAAGTTCAGGCTTGGAGAAGGCGTCAAAGCAGTGGGCAAGCCGTACGTCGCTGATGTCAAGCAGGTCGACCAGCCATTCTATGATACATTGGTGCTCAACTACACCAACATGGCAGTGGGGGACGAGCGCGTCCTTACCGGCACGATGAAGAACACCGGCAACACCGAACTTCGAAATGTCGTGGTGTACGCGTCAGTCCATGATGAAAACATGACCGACCTGGATTCCGTCAGGAGCAACGTCGTGCCTCTGCTAAGGCCCGGCGAACAAGCCGTGTTTACGGCGTCGCCGGATCCAGCCGTCAAGGCAAAGGTGTATTACTATAGCTGCGCCGGCTTTGACATCAACGCCCCGATATCTACCCTGCCCACGGGCGACGGAGGTTTTATCGCGTACGACTTTGCTTCCATTGCCAAGGTGGGCAGCATGAGGTACGACAATGCGACTGACAGCATCGCGTTTGACATCACGCACTATAACCCAAAGGGCGGGTCGGCAAGCATAAAGATCCCACAACTGACGCAGAACCAGACCGTTGCGGTGATGATGGACGGCAAGCCCTACGACGGTGCCACCGTCAAGGCTGACGGCAAGACCGTGTACATCGACTTTTTCGTGCCGCCTGGCACCCACGCAGTGCAGATCCAGGGCGTGCGCAACATGCCCGAGTTTCCGTTTGCGGTTCTCGGCCTTGCGACTCTTGTAGCAGCGGTTATAGCGGCATCAAGGCTCAAGGCAGCATTTAAAATCTCCTGACCTTTTCCTCTGGGCTGTGCAGCATATCTTTAAGGTGACAAAGTCCGTGGGAGAAGCTACAGCAAATCTGGAGCTGTACGATGGCAATAGCCTCGCACTTCTTGAATCCGAGTCGTTTTCCGACCTGTACACCCTGAATTTCCACCTTCAGACGCTTGCGACAAAGTACAAGACTGCGGGTGGGCTTCTCATCGTGCACGACAAAGCCAAGAACAGCGTAGAATTGTCTTTGGCAAAGGACGAAAACTCGCTTTTTGTGAGCTAGCCTCTGTTGCTCTTGTTTTCCTTGTAGTTGCGGATGGCAATTGCCACCTTGCTGGTGGTGTGGCAGAGCGGGCATTCAGCCCAGCTGTGGCCTCCAAAGTACTGCCATTCGTGGCCGCACCGGCCGTACGTGCACTTTAGCCACTTGCCCTTGGGCACTTTGGGCCACTTGTCCTGCATGGGCTTTCTTGCCCTGCGGGCCGCCCTTGGAAACCTCTTGCCGCCAAATGCTGGCAATATTATTACTCTCTGCCGTACAGCCAGCCTCTCTGGCAATTTAAAGACAGCTAAAGTACACACACACACAAGTCCTGGAATAAAAAAAGAAAAGGAAGGATTTTTTCGGTGCTTTTTACGGTATCGACCTGCCGTACAGCTTGCCTTCAAGCGCGAGCTTGTACATCTCTGCTACATACGGGTTCTTGGCCGGCGTTTCCTGCTGCAGCTCGACGAGCCTCGCGTACACCCTTACCACGTACGCAAGGGCGCCCATGAATGCCACTACGACACCCATGTTGAACATCCAGTGGTTCGGGACGGAGAAGATTTCCTCGACCATCCAAAAGTGCCACATCTCGTTTACGCCGACTGTGAACATGGTCGCCAGATAGCCAATGATGGTTATCTTTAGGCCTGTGTTCATCGAGTTGTTTGGACCTCTGAGGACAGGGACCCTTCTGTCATACATTGCGACGAGCCCCCAGCCAACGGGCAGGGCGATAAAGTGGCTGTACAGCCACTAGTGGGCCGGCGTGAATGCAGAATCGCGGATGGACGTCTGGTGCAGCGAACCATCTACGTAGTTGTCTATCTCCACGGACAGTGCTATCTGAGCCAGCACTATGACCATGATGTAGATCTTTTTCAGCCGCTGTACCTCTACTTCTTTCGGTATGAGTGATGGTATGAGAGCCATGGCGTACCCTGAATAATGTGACATTCTTATGAATGTATCCAATATTGAATATTATCATATAATTATACTAGTATCTGCTATGTTATCACCGTGTATCCATATAGTGGCATATAGAAAAAATAACTATTAGATCATAACAGTGAATATTTATGTTAATATGTAGATTCTACAAGATAACGATAGTATCTTGACTACATATGCAAGTAATGTATTCGAAAGCAAACGCACTTTCGACAAGTCTTATATAGATCACGTTGATTATCGGTAGGCAATGAACAAGGCAATCATTGCAGGGTTGGCTGCCGGTGTTCTGGTAGTGGGTTTAATTTTCAGTCCACTTTTCAATGGATTCCCACTTTCAGCGGCACAGGCTGCTCCGACTGGTGTCACTAGACACTATACCTTGATCGCAAACGAGAAAGTCGTTCAGGTGGCCCCTGACGACGCTCTGCATCCGGGCGGAATAATGTACAACGCAATGGTCTTCAACGGCACTATCCCCGGTCCAGTCATGGCGTCAAACGTGGGCGACACCGTGGAAATCACCTTGAAGAATGAAGGCAAGCAGATCCACAGCATCGACTTCCACGCGGCCATTGGCCCAAGTCAGGTGCTCTCTGGCAACGTTGCTCCGGGAGAATCCAAGACTTGGACGTTCAACACACCAAACTCTGGCGCATTCCTGTACCACTGTGGTGCTGACGGCCTCAACGGCGTATGGGAGCACATTGCAAACGGCATGTACGGCGGATTCGTAGTGCACCCGACAAATGAGGCTCCAGCAAAGGAGTTCTATGTGGTATTCGGTGAAATCTACAACAGCGCAGACGGCGGTCTGTTCGTTGGTGCAAACAAGACAGGCTCATTTGACATTACCAAGTTTGCAACAGAGCAGCCTGACCTCATCCTGACCAACGGCATGGCGCACAAGTACGCTCCAGCTGTCGGCCAAGCAGTCAAGCTTACTCTGAATGCCAACGCCACGCTCTTTAAGGTCAAGCCTGGCGAACTCACAAGATGGTACATCGTGGCTCCAGGACCAAACGAGGGAGTTTCGTTCCACTTCATCTCCGGCCAGATTGACGTAAAGGACGGATCGTTCAAGGGCAGGGGTATGACGCAGGAAAGGAATGAAGAAACTTGGTGGGTGCCGGTAGGCTCTGCTTCAGTGATCGAGTCTACGTTCCCTGAAGAAGGCATCTATGTGGGCGTCGACCACAACATGGCTCACGTCGTAAGGGGCGGAGCGTTTGTAGTCCAGGCCACAAACAACTCTACCGCAGATGACGTGCCACCAGAAGCGTGGGTTCCATCAAAGGCATGGCTGACTGAACACCCAACGATGGGAGGTTCCATGACGGGCGGCTCCGCGATGGAGGGCTCTTCTGGCAACGCCACATCGAGCGGTGGTAACGCCACATCATCTGGCGGCAACACCACCTCGGGTTAAGAGTCCCTGTAGAGCAATGATGATGGAAGGCGAAAAGCCTCCATCATTACTTTCTCTTTTCTTTTTCTATAAAAACCACAAAGCTTTTCTATCGATTCCTTCGATTCTAGCAACTGATGGCCAAGCGCCAGTTTACCATTGACACCGGCAAGGAACAGATACCTGTAGAAGGGCACGTGCACCGGAACGTCGCCGTCAAGTACCTGATGAAGAGGCGCAGGTCGGTCCTCATGACCAAGAACCCTGAAAAGGTCGAGAAGTTGTTTGCAGACCTGCCGACCACAATAAAGATAATCGGCAAGCAGGTGACAAAGGAGTACAAGGTAAACTGGCAGCGCGAAGGCACCGAGGACACGTACGCGGGGTCGCGCTTTGTGTTCACGATGGATGAAGTTGGCATTCCCGGCTAGACATTTTCGTAAGCTAGGGACTTTCTCAATGGCGCGGCATTTGACGAAAGTTATTTTTTGTTGCGCCGGTGCCGTTCAGGATGAGATATTGCATTATTATTAGTGTAATTAATTAGTCCTTGTCGACAAATAACAACCTGTACGAGATGAAGCATGCCCTCTGTCCCTCATGTGCTTTTGACTTTGTGCTTGCGGATTTGAACCGGATTGACAATGATACGTTTGAATGTCCAAGTTGCCATCGTCTGAGCAACGTCAAGGATCTTTTCGTTTTTGAACGTTAGTGCGACATACATACTGTACGATTTTTTCCAGTCAGAGATCATTATATCGACGTTCATTGTTTTTGTGGGCACGCCAGTTTGAGAGAAAGCATAAAAATGTTTTTGCACATAATCTTGTCAAGGTAGATTTGCCTCGGATTTCGTAGTTAAGAAAAGAAGAAGAGGAAGATCAAAACAACCGGATGCTGCGATATTCTCCGGCGAGGAAGAGATCGCCGAAATAAAAAAAGAAAAGGACAATGATGGTTTCAGGCTCGTAAGACGCAGAGACGGGCTGGAATGGCTGCTTACCAATAATGTGCATGGAGAGCCCCGGCCCTTTTCGTTCTCTGTGCGCAAATTGGCAAGAACAAATCGGCATGGCAAAAGCGATGACAATGTATCATTGAAAGACGAAGTATTTGTTGTACGTGAACAGCTGTTCAAGCACAACAATAACTTTTACATGCTGGCTGGCCATCCTGCAGGCAAGCACTGGGATGAACACATCCATGGTGCAACAAGATACATCAGCAGGCTGGATGATTTTGATGATTATAGCAGTACCGACCTTTCACAGATCGACTACCAGCACCGCGATCTGCGAGACAAGATAAAGAGGCTGCGTGGTACGGCGGTGGGTGAGGCATCCGGCTTGGGAATAGAAGAGAAAGGCCATCATGTGCGGCTGGATGACGAACTGGCGGACGTGGGGCTATTTATCGCTGCGATTTCCTACTTGATGTACGCGTCCGCTTGAGTCACCCAGTTCAAGAGCCGCTTATGTACATTTTTGTGTCACGCGGATATATGCGGCGGCATTTTTATTTTACTATTGCAGATATTTGCAAACCGCAAGTAACTCTATTAAGCAAAAAAGTCCATAGAGGTTCTTGATGGTTGAGCCGAACCGCGTCGGCGCATTTCCATTTCGCAAGGCGGACGCGGGAGAGCGAAAAACCAATTTTTCGGAGGTTCAGCAACCCTATTCAGAAGAGGAGGTCATGCAAGAGGCGGAACGCTGCCTTCTGTGCGGCACTCCCGTGTGCATTGACGCATGTCCTGTCCTTTTGGACGTCAGGGGCATGAACGAGGCCGCCGCAAGGGGCGACTTTAAGACGGCCTACGAGCGGATCAGGGAAACAAATCCCTTGCTGGGTGTGACTGCCCGGTGCTGCCCTCAGCTACAAGGATTGTGCGAAGACGCCTGCGTGCTAAAGTGGTCGGGACAGCCAATCGGGATAGGCCTAATTCAAAGATATGTCGCCGACTGGGAAAGAAAGCACCGCCGACAACAGCAACAATTGCCATCGCCGTCCGTGTCCATCGAGCCGGATACCGGGAAAAAAGTGGCAGTCATAGGTGCAGGTCCTGCCGGCCTCGCAGGCTCGGAACTTCTCCGGAGGTACGGCCACAAAGTCACGGTATACGAAGCGTCTGCCATGCCCGGCGGAACGGCGTGGTACGGGGTTCCGGATTATCATCTTCCAAAAGATGTCCTGCTTGACGAAATCGAAAAGATCAAGGCCATGGGAGTAGACATCCGCACCGGCGTTACCGTGGGAAAGGACGCTACTCTTGCCCAGCTTTTAGACGAGAACGATGCGGTTTTGATTACCACTGGCTGCAAGGATGCTCGGGACCTTGATACCCCCGGGAGTGACCTGAAGGGAGTGTTGTCAGGGTATGACTTTCTTGAAAGCGTCTTTTCAGACGGCGTGGGCAACTATTTGAAGAATCCCAAGTACGACCTCGGCACCGAAATAATCGTGATAGGGGGTGGAGATACGTCTCTTGATTGCGCCAGGACCGCGTTGAGGCTTACAAAAGGAAGGGGAAACGTCACCGTGCTGTGCAGGCAGCCCGAGACCGAACTGCACACCGACCCTATAATGCTTGAAGAGGCAAAGGAAGAGGGGGTGAAATTCAGGTTTCTCGTACAGGCCCGGTCTTTTGAAGGCGACAGCAACGGCCATGTCACTGCGGCTCTAATAGACAGTTTGCGCGCAGGCGCACCCGGTGGCCAGTCCGGAAAGCAAAAGCTAGAGCCTATACCCGATAAAGAGTTCAAGATGCCTTGCTCAACCGTGCTGGTGGCAATCGGAAGAGGACCAAACTCCTTTCTGCAAAAAAAGGCAGGGATAGAAATGGGCAAGCGCAATGCGATCGCAGTAGGCGACGATCACAAGACATCTGTGGAAAGAGTCTTTGCCGCAGGGGACGTTACCAGCGGCGAAACCCTGATCGTAAAAGCCATGGAAAAAGGGCGCGACGGAGCGCAGAGGGTCCATGAATACCTGATGCATATGGAAGCCAACCACATGTCATTTTACGAAAAATACTACAAGGAAAGGTCGTACGACAGGATGCTTGCCGGCAAAGAGGATAAAGTGATGCCTCCTGATTGAGAAAAGATGGATGCTTATCTTTATAAATTCGATTTGAATTGCGTTCATTGTTTGCCTCGCGTGAGCAGCAAAAATAACGCCCTTGTTTTTGGCATAATCGGGGCCGTCGCAATAGCGCTTGTCGTGGTGTACACTGTCCCGCTAAAGCTCCCCGGAGAAAAGCCAAAGACGTTCCGCGTAAATGCAGACAACTTTTTCAAGATTAAAGTGGGCGAGAAAGCGCCGTTTGTTGGCGTTGCCAGAGACGGAGTTGAGCCTTACCGGTATGCGTGGAACTTTGGCGACGGCGGGACTTCGCAGCTGCAGAACACCACACACGTTTACACAAAAGAGGGAAGCTACAAGGTTACGCTGGCTGTGACAGACGCCGCCGGGACGGTGACTAGCATATCAAACACGGTTACCGTCTATCCACCGGACGCCAACTTTACCCGGCAGGATCGCCTGCTTGACTATTGATGATGACAACCGACCGCAAAGAATTATACGGGCACGGCTGAAAACAGCGCTGTATTGAACAGCGTCAACTTTGTCGTGCTCGGCAACCCTGCAATAGCAGGCGAGCTTGGCAAAAAGGGCACGTCTACCGACATTACGATATATGACCGCAAGACTGCGGACATTGTCTACACTTGGACCGTTCCAGTCACATTTCCTGACAAGATCCAGCCGCTCATGCAGGCGGTAAACATTGCAGAGTACGCGATACTGAACGTGTCAAAACTTGACAGGTTCCTTGGCGAGCAGGTGCTTGCACTTGACTATTCGGGCATAAAGGACGGCTTTGTGCTGCATTCGTACGAGGTCGACCGTGAAAAACTAAAGGCGCTGCTGAAAGGCACGTCGCTTGCAAACTACCAGTTCGTAGACGGCGTCGACCAGCTGAAACAGGAAATGGCAAAACTCGTTCCAAAAGGGCAGGAAGGGCCGGTGATGATACCCGTCGACCACGCGTTTGACGTCAAGGGCGTCGGGACGGTGGTCCTTGGGGTGGTGAGGCAGGGAAGCATCAAGGCGTACGACGAGCTGACGCTCCAGCCCTCCGGCAAGGGCGTGCTTGTAAAATCGATACAGATGCACGACGACCCTGTGGAAAGTTCGTCAAGCCCTGCGCGGGTGGGCCTTGCGGTAAAGGGGCCTTCTGCAGGCGACATCTCGCGGGGCGACGTGATATGCGCTTCCGGGACAGTCAGAGTGGCTTCCGGGCCCGTGACTGCAAAATTCCAGAAAAGCCCCTTTTTCAAGGGCGATCTTGCCGACAACCAGATGTACATGCTGTCTGCAGGGATGCAGATTAGGCCGGTGAAGGTCAAGCTGTCTGCTGGCGAGATTCTGGAGATAACGCCGGAAAAGCCGATGGTGTACCTGCCGGGGCAGGCGTGCGTGCTCTTAAAGCCTGACAGCCAGACCACGAGGATAATAGGCAAGGGCATTTTTCAGTAAGAAAACGCTTATCGACAGGCGCGCCGCATTACTGCCATCCGCAGGGTACATTCCGAAAAAAAGGGCGTGCGAGTCTTTGCAATAGCCGAGAGTTTCAGAAAGGCTGCAAAAAGCTCCGTCCTTGCAGGCGTGGTCATGCGCCGCGACCTTGTCATAGACGGCATGGCGTTTGGCAGGGCAACCGTCGGCGGAGACGACGCCACTGGCGCGATTGTTTCAATGTACGCGTCGCTTGGACGCGACGATGTCAACTGCATCCTGCTTGACGGCCTTGTCATAAGCATGTACAACATCATTGACGGCGAGCAAGTCATGCAAGGCACCGGCCTGCCGGTGATTGCGATAACGTTTGAGGATTCAAAAGGGCTTGAAGGGGCGATCAGGCACCATTTCCAGCAAGGGTGGGAAGAAAAGGTGGAAAAATATCGCAGGCTTGGGGTGCGGGAGCGGGTGACGCTCAAGACCGGCAAGGCGCTGTATACAAGATGCTGGGGCATTACGCAAAAACGCGCCACTGCGGTGCTGAATGCCTTTACCTTGCAGGGGGCGCTGCCAGAGCCCATCAAGGTCGCCAAGATATCTGCGCGCTCGGCCCTCTCCTTATAATAAAGGAAATAGGCGCTGCAAACTCTTTAATTATATTTTTTACGATAGTACACGTGGAGAGCACGCCCTGCAAGTCAGGCTGGACTGACATGATCAACGAGTCGGTCCACACGAGCGACGATCAAGACATCGGCGATGTCGAGGCCGTAAGCCGGCATTTTATTGTGGTCAAGCGCGGGTTTGTGCACGTGCACCGCTATTACATCCCTATCTCCAAGGTCGAAGGGTGGGACGGAGACGTCCTGTGGCTCCGGATAAGCGAGGACCACGTAAAGAGGAGCTACGAGCGAAACGTATACCCTGACCCGTACAGGTACTATGTCAAGGACCATCCGTACTATGAGGCTGGTTACTCTCCATTTCTGACAATCCCAAGAAAATACGAGCCTCCAATCTACTCTGGCGCAACAGCGCCTACAAAATTCATCTACAAATGCGACATCTGCGACAAAGAGTTTCCAACAGCCGACGACTTTGAACAGCACGTCAAGATGGCGCACTAGTGTGCCGACCGCGTGAACTGCTCTGCACGTACACCTTTACCTATAAATTAGAACTGCCGAGAATAATACCGGCCGGTTGGTGGGGTGGCAGAGCGGCCATGCGTTCGCCTGCAGCATCGTGCAAATGCAGCCAGCGAATCTATAGGGGTTCGAATCCCCTCCCCACCTCTTTAGCACAAGAGTCAAATTGGTTTGCCGATCCCCCTCTCTTGTTGCGCAGGTTTTCGCACGCCTTTGCAGTTGACGGCGTCCCAATTGACAGGGTGTGGGCCTTTTACACAGACATCGGCCATCTTGAAGTTATCACGCCTCCTGAAATGGGCCTAAAAGTGGTAAAGTGCACCACCGGCAGGCAGCTTGCAGAAGGGACGGAAGTGTGGCTTGAAGGAAACTTGGTGCTAAAAAGCAGGTGGCACTCTAGGATAACACGCATGAAGCCCTATGTGTACGTTGACGAGATGCTTGAGGGCCGGTTCCGGGTGTGGAAGCACACGCATTCGTTTGAGCCGGTTGGTGACAAAATAACAACAAAAGTCATTGACGAGATAGACTTTGAACTGCACTATGGCCCACTTGGCAAGATGCTTGAAGGCTACGTTGAAAAGCGGCTGGCAAAAATATTTGCACACCGAAAGGACGCGACGATTAAAGCGCTCAGATGACCTTTGTAGCCGCAGCAAGCTCGCGGGCCTTTTTCTTGTCCATCTTTACCTTGCTCAGGATTGTATAGCGGTCTGGCCGGAGCGACTGCGCCTTGACAAGGGCCTGCACCACGTTGTCCTCCGTCAGGCCTATCTGCTTTGCCTTCGTGGGCGCGCCCATGTCTTCAAGCGTGTGCCTGACGTTTTCCCAGTCAAGGCCGTGGAGCCTTGCCATCATTATCGTGCCAATCCCGACGCGCTCGCCGTGCAGGCCGCATTCTGCCCCTCCCGCAACGTATTCCAGCGCGTGGCTAAACAGGTGCTCCGCTCCAGAGCAGGGCCGGCTGCTTCCTGCGATGCAGGCCGCCACTCCTGCGCTGATAAGAGCTTCAACGACAGTCCTGATGCCAAGCCGCTCGTTCTTTTTCAGTTTTTCCGACTCTTCAAGTATTATCTGGGCGCTCATGTAGGCAAGGTTTGCAGCATAAGTTCCAAAGTACTCGCCCTTTTCGTCCCTTGCCAGCTCCCAGTCCTTGACCGCCGTTATCTTGGCGACCAGGTCGCCGCAGCCACCGGCCAAAAGGCGCGGGGGCGCCTGCGACAAAAGGTGTGTGTCGGCAAGGACGCCGATTGGCGTGTTGGCCTTTATCGAGTGGGGCTTGTCGATGCCCCTTACAGAGACGAACGGGCTTGATATGCCGTCGTGGGACGCCGAGGTCGGCACGCTCAGAAACGGCTTTGACAGCCTGTATGCAGTCATTTTTGCAACGTCGACCGACCGCCCGCCTCCAAACCCTATGACGAAATCGGGCCTGTCGTCCTTTATCTTGTCGTGCAGCCTGTTGACGGTGTCCATGGAAGCGTCTGACACCACGTGCCACTTTGTCCTTAGCATGGCGTCTTCCAGCGAAGAATTGCACGACACGCCTGCGCGCTCTTTGACCACCCTGCCGGTGATGACTGCGACGCTCCTTGCAGAGACATCAAGCGACCTGACAAACGGGCCGACCTCTGCTATGACGCGGTCGCCTATCAGTATCTTCCTTGGCAGTTCCATGAGGTGGGAAGGGGGGGACGCTACCATGTGCCTGTGCCCTCACTCGTCGCTGTCGGCCGAGGCCTCGGCGTCCGGGGAAAGCGACTCGATGCTACTGTCATCATCAGTGGCAACCTCTGCAGTCGCAAAACCGCTTCCCACCTTGGTTATCCTTATCCTTACTGAATCTCCAGCCTTGGTGCCGGCCACAAACACCACCAGTCCCTGGATTTTCGCAACCCCGCTGTCGCCCCTCCTGCTCATGGATTCTATCGTCACGTCGTATTCCTGGCCGGCGCTCACAGGCGCAAGCCTGAACGGCCGAGGGCCGCCAAAGCGCCTTGGACCCCGGGAGCCAGAAGAACTGCCTTTCTCTTCCAAATGTATGTGCCTCTCTTTTTCTCTCTAGCCACTAGAGTATGACGGGTTGATATTTCAACCTTGGCCAAATATTTAATATGGGCTGTACACACTATGAGCAGTACAGAGACGTACGCATACATTCTGCCGGCATCTTTTTGATGACCGCGCATGATGAACACTAGTGAGTGTGTGAGATTGCATTAATGCAGCGTAGGCCACAAAGCGAACCAGGCAGCCAAAACATAATGGCAGTGATACTGCAGAGTCTGCCGCAAGAGGCCGCGCTCACAAAAATAGAGTACGAAGGCCCAAAAATTGCGCTCTACTCAAGGAACCCGGCCTATCTGATGCAGAATAGCCAGGTCGTCTCCAACATGGTCAACACCATAAAAAAGCGCATCGTGGTGCGCACCGACGAGTCGATCCGCAAGCCGCAGGCCCAGTCTGCAGAGATAATATCAAAATCTATACCCGCGGAGGTGGGAGTTGCTGGGACGTTTTTTGACCCCGTGCTTGGCGAGGCTGTGGTGTTTGCAAAAAAGCCCTGGATGCTGGCGCAGACCGGCGAGGATTTTGACAACATCGACCTTGCAGAAAAGACCGGCTGGCGCGTCAGGATTAGAAAGGCACCGCGCAGCATGGCCGCGATTGAAAACATGTACCGGCTGATGGGCGAGACGGTCGCCGAGCGCACGCGCTTTTACAGAGAGGTGGGCGACAAGATATTTCGCGACAAGCTGATTGGCGAAGCGGAGGCAAGCCTGATGACTCTTGGCGGCTTTGCCGAAGTCGGCAGGTCGTGCATGCTGCTTGCGACGCAGGAGAGCAAGATCCTGCTTGACTGCGGCATTAACGAGTCTGCACGCGACTCGCTTTCCGCCCTTCCAAGGTTTGACATCGCCGGAATCGGCATGGACGAGATCGACGCGGTGGTGCTCAGCCACGCCCACATGGACCACGCCGGCTTTGTCCCTGCGCTCTTCAAGTACGGCTATGACGGGCCGGTGTACTGCACCGAGCCGACAATGCTCCTGATGGAGATTCTGCAGCAGGACTATGTCAAGAGGTCCAAAAACCCATTGTACCTGGAAAGGGACATCGAGCGCGCCCTCGTGCACACGATACCCCTCACGCACGGCATCGTTACTGACATCTCGCCTGATGTCAAACTCGTATTGTCAAACTCGGGCCACATGCTAGGCTCCGTCTCGGCGCACCTCCACATCGGAAACGGCGACCACAACCTAGTGTACACCGGCGACATGAAGTTCGGCAAGACGCTTGCGCTTGACAACGCCTACTGGAACTTTCCCCGCGTCGAGACGATGATAATCGAGAGCACGTACGGGGGCAAGGAGGATATCCTGTGCCCACGCGAAGAGGCCGAGGCAAACCTTGCCCGCATGATAACGTCTGCCGCACACGCCGGCGGGCGGGTGTTGATACCGGTCCCGGCGGCAGGAATTGCGCAAGAGCTATTGCTTACGCTGGATCTTTTGAGCAAGGCCAGCAAGATAACAAACGTGCCTGTGCTGGTTGAAAAGATAATCTCTGACGCCACTGCCATCTACGAGGCGTATCCCGAGTTTCTGTCACGCGATCTTAGGCCGCGCATAAGCGAGTCGGAGGAGAGCCCTTTTGGCTCGCAGTTTTCGACTGTCGAGTCGTTTGAGACAAAGCAGGGCGAGCCGGCGGTGATACTTGCGCCGTCGTCAATGCTTACCGGAGGCCCGGCGGCGGGCTACCTGAAGCAGATCGCCTCTGACCCGACGAGCAAGGTGATAATGGTGTCGTACCAGGCGCCGGACACGCCCGGCAGGCTGCTATTGGACGGCAGCCGCCAAATAACCGTAGAAGGCGAGGCGCTAAGCGTGCGCTGCCAGATAGACCGCATCGATGGCTTTGCTAGCCACAGCGACTACAACCAGCTTATGGCCTACGTCAGCAGGCTTAGGCCCAAGCTCCGCAGGGTTCTCGTAAACCACGGCGAGCGGCCAAAAGCGCAGAACCTGGCAAGCCAGATAAACAAGATATTCAAGATACAGACGCAGCATCCGCTGGTACAGGAAGCGATAAAGCTACTTTAGGTCGTACGCGCCGCGCCATATCTTGACGCCCGGAGGCGTTATGACGATGCGCTCCTCGCCAAGCCTTGCAATGTCGCCGCCAACAGACTGCGCATAAGAGTACAGTTCTTCTACCACCTTGCGCAGCTCCTCTACGTCTTTTTGTGCAAGAGGGGTCACCCTGAGGATGACAATCATGTGCTTTTTGATGTCCTCCTTTACTCCCTGGGCGTCTGTGATGTCCCGTAGGGTCAGCGCTTTTAGGTAGACTGGCGCTTTTTGAGTAGTGGTTGGCCTATCCGTCACTTGACTTGCAGAAGAAAATTCGAGCCCGCTCTCAATAGTCTAGTTGGTCAAAAGTCATTCACCGGATTGTTGATTTTAACTTGTGAGGCGGGAAAGAGGAGGTTCTGCCCGATTTTGGGCAAAAAGTAAAGAGGGCTAGATGCGCAGGGCATCGGTCTCGGGCACGCCTGCCGGCACTGCCTCGAGCTCTCGTTCCTCTTTTTTGTCTGCCATCGTTACTTTGACCTTGGATGCTGCGTCCTTGGGTGCGTCAGAGTAGCGCAGGACGATTGCTGCCGCTCTGGCAATGGTGGCCTCGTCGTGGGTTTTCCCGCGCAGTATGCAGGTCGGTCCAACGTGATCCTTGGCTTCAAGAACGATATCGGTATCATCGACTACGAGCGCCTTTATCACCTCGTTTTCGTCCTTGTTCCTGCCCACTACCAGTTTTTCTGCAGGCGTGAGGCGAAAGTGGCGTCCGACCTTTAAAAGCTCGATATCGTTTATCGTCGGGATGTCGCCGTCTGCGTGCTCCATTGCATCCTCTATGCGCTTTGAAAACGCCGGGTCGGTAAGCAGACAGCCGCCGGCTGCGTTTGGCGGCTCTTGGACGCCAAAGTGCTTGGCAAGTGCCAGCTGGCCTTTTCTTGACCTGCCTTTGATATCGCCCATGTTCTCTCGCTTTATCAGGCCCTCCTTTTCGGCATCTGTCGGTGGAAGGTGCTTTGCCGACAGCGGCCTTAACACCTTGCCCTCAAGGCCCGTCTCGTTTTCAATTATGTGCAATGCTTTATTATTCTGGCTCATGGGGCGCTGGAACAACACTTCGCCCGTCACTACAAAGTCGGCGCCGATTTTTTCCATGTGCTCCTTGGCCGCGCCGTACATCATCTCCCTACAGTCGATGCACGGGTTCATGCCCGAGCCGTAGCCGTGCTTTGGTTTTTTGAGCATGCGGAGGTAGTCCTCGCCAAAATACACCGTCTTTAGTTTCACTCCCAGTTCGTCGGCCACCTCCTTTACCCTGTGGCCGCAGCCCTTGCCGCAGTCAAAGTCGCAGAATGGCGTCTTTATCGCCACTGCCTCGACGTCGACTCCCTGCTCCAGCATCATCCTTACTGCGAGGCTGCTGTCCAGACCTCCTGAAAGGAGCGCTACTGCCTTTGGCTTTTTTGTCTCGACGTCGTCTTTTTTCTGGGCATCCTGCTGCGACATTATAATATACAGCTGGATGTGGTCAGTTTCGTTATAAAAAGGTGTGTGCCCCGTCTCTGACTCACACGCGCTCATGGGTTAGCCGTTTGACTCCTCTGCGTGCTCTTTAAACGGGGTGTACAGTAGACTGGCGCTCGTAGGTATTTGTGGCTTTCCTAAAGCGACAATAGCGCGGACAGGTCTATCTCAAACGCCGCCACAGGCACGCGCAGCTTGAAATTGTCTATTGCAAGCGGCGTGATTTCACCTATTGTGCCAACAACGCCTTTGTCTATACTTATCTTGGCGCACCTGCCCTTGATGTACAGCGGGTCATCAGACGCCTTTGTTGTTATTGCAGACACGCCAAACCCGGAGGAGAGCAGCGCCTGCATGGCCGACTTGATTTCGGTGTAGCCTGCCTCGCCGTGCGCAACGACTGCTGCAACCTGCCACCTTTCGACTATCTTGCCGCCGTCGTCATGCCGGTGGAACGTCTTGCCTATTTCAAACAGCCTCTGCGGGTATTCTTCGTGCACGTTTCTGGAAAGTGACTGCAAAAGCGACGGGACAAGCGAACTTCGCAGCACCTCATGCTCTATGCTCTTTGTCCCGTCCACTGCCAGAATGTCGTATTCCGGCCTTCCGCAAAGCGAATACTGCACTTCTCTGCTAGTGAGCGAAAAGTTGAATGATTCGAGCATTCCAAGGCCAGTCATCGTCTGCCTGATGGCGGAGAAGTATGAAGAAAGAGCCGAGCGCTGGCCCGAAGTCGGCGACACCGGGAAATTCGGCTCCATGCGATAGATTCCATAGCCTATTGCGACTTCCTCTGCAAGGTCTATTTCGTGGGTGATGTCGGTCCTGTAGCGCGGGATCGTACACGCTATTTTATTTCCAGTCGCCTTGGCGTCCAGCCTGCTCTTTTTCAGGCATTCTGCAATTTCCTTTGCAGTCAGGTTCAGGCCGAGGATCTCATTTACGTATCCTGCACCGACAGACATTTTCCTAGTTGCAGCGTCTGGCGTCTCTAGCTTTTTGCCATTGTCGTCTATAGTGACAGTCTTTATCTGGAATCCTGCGTCAAAGAGCGTGACTGCAATAACTGCAAGCGCGTCGTCGGCAGCTTTTTTGTCGGTAGCCGTAACCTCTACAAACAGGTTTTTGCATTTTTCATCTACCTTGGTCGCTTCGCCATTGATGACCGGCGGAAGCGAAAGCGTTGTCCCTGCGCTGTCGATTATCACTGGATATTTTTCCGCGCCGGCAAGCAGGTGGCCGTACACCCTGCCTGTCTCTGTTTCTTGCAGTATCTGCTCAACAGTCTGCTCTTTAGAGCCGGCAAGCGGGACAAACGAGTAGTCGCTGCTTGCAGTCGTATACCTTACCGGGAATTTTATTGCGTCAAGGTTGTGCATTCCTATTGACGCCTTTTTCCTGCGCCTGCCGACCCCGTTGTGCAGGTCCTCCTGCATCGATATCAACTGCTTTATCGTCTCGTCGTCTAGCTTGCCGTTCTTTGCGGCAAGCGCGACCACAAACGGCCTGACCTTTTTTACTGACCTGTCTACCTTGACGGCAAGGCCGCTCTTGCCTGACAGCCTGAATTTTGGCATCCCTGTCTCCTTGCCGACAAGCCCAGCAAGCGCCCTTGCAATGCCATAGTCGGAAGAAAAGTCCGGCCTGTTTGGGTTGTATTCCACCCTTACGACGTCGCCGTCGATACCTTCGATGTCGAGGCCGACAAACGGCAGCATGTCAAGCGCTTTTTCCACCTTGACGCCGGGCAGGAATTTTTTCAGCCTGTCAAGTGCGACGTTTACAACTGGCATCTTGGCACGCTCCTGAGCCATGAAACCCTGTTGATGTAAAGGTCACGCACGTCGTCCAGTCCAAAGCGCAGCATCGCTATTCTTTCAAGGCCGCCGCCCCACGCAAGCACCGGGTTTTTGATTCCAAGCGGCCTTGTCACTTCTGGCCTGAATATACCCATGCCAAACAGCTCGACCCACTTTTCCAGCCTGTCGTTGTAGACCATGCTCTGGAGCGACGGCTCGGTGTATGGAAAGAACGTCGGCCAGAACTTGACCTTCTTTATGCCCATCCTTGCGTAGAACTCTTTTTGCAGTCCCATGAGGTCCCGGAGCGACGCCTTTGGCGCGGTGGCAACCCCTTCAACCTGATGGAACTCGACAAGGTGTTTGTACGACACCTTTTCGTTTCTGAACACCCTGCCGACTGAAAAGAACCGCGCAACTTCTGGCTTTGTCTCTGCAAGGTGCTGGAGCGTGACTGGCGTGGTATGGGTGCGGAGCACCATGCGCTTGGCTTCCTCCGGGTTCCAGCCGCTCCATCCCTGCTTGTGGACGCCTGACACTTTGGCAATCTGTTCCTTGCTTGCCGGGATTTCCTGCCTCTCGCCGGAAATGTAGAACGTGTCCTGCATCTCCCTTGCAGGATGGTCCTGCGGGGTAAAGAGCGCGTCAAAGTTCCAGAATCCTGACTGCACCATCGGGCCGTCAATCTCTGAAAAGCCAAGGCCTACAAAGATCTCTTTTACCTCTTCGATGATGTCGACGAGCGGGTGGCTCCTTCCCGGGTACACCGCCGGAGCAGGCGCTTCAACGTCAAGCGCGCTAAACTCGACCTCTTTCCATTTTCCAGAAGTGATGAGTTCTGATGTTAGCCGGCGCTCTTGCGCTTTTTCGCTCTCAATGGCCGGCAAGAGTGCCCTGCCTGTTTCCGTGATGGAAACGCGCGATTCTTTTTGTTCTTTGATCGTGACGTATTTGGGGCGCTTTTTCAAAAGGTCAAGACCCTTCTTTTCCTGCTCTGACAGTGCAGAAGAATCGATGCTATCTGGTGATGACTGCAGGCGTGCAAGCAATACTTCTTCTGCAGACTGGGTTTCTGCCGTTTCGGTCGCAGACATCCTGTTGCCTTCTGCAAACTGGATCCACTGGTTGCGCCTTGCGCCTGACACTGCCGCGTTTACTTCGTCGCCCTTGAGCGCGCCTGACGTCAGGACATCTGCCATTGTTGTTTTTCCCTCCTTGACTGCTCGGACAAGTCTCCTCTCAGGCAGGCCCGATTGCGCCGCTGCTGTTCCCGCTGCATCAAGCGCAACTGTAAAAGTTGAAAGCTCGTTTACCGAAGCAAGGTTCTTGAACTTTAGCCATTCTACTCCGCGCCTTGCCTGGTCTATTGAAAGCGACGCGGCCTCGGCAAGTTTTTCAATCGAAAGCTCCTCTTTCCCAGAGAGCGCCTTTAATATCGCCCGTTCAATCGGGTGGAGCGCCGCAGCGTCGCTACTCATTGTTCAGGGTTGTCAGGTGGGAAGAGTTTTTAAACGTTAGCGCGGTGTCTTTTTGATCATCGTATGTCTTCGCCCGCGGACGATGGAGCAGCAGAAAAGAGCAACAATAATAACAATGACTTTACAGTCACCCCGTGGGAAGTCGAAGGCGAGGTCGACTACAACAGGCTCATCGAAAAATTCGGCACGCAGCCGATAACGCAAGAGCTCTTGCAAAAGATCAAGAGCATGACCGGCGAAGTGCATCCGATGCTGAAACTGGGCTATTTTTTCTCGCACCGCGACTTTGACTGGATACTTGACAAAAAGCAAAAGGGCGAGAATTTCTATTTGTACACGGGCAGGGGCCCGTCAGGAATGGTCCACATGGGACACCTGATGCCGTGGATGTTCACGAAATACCTGCAGGACAAGTTTGACTCTAAACTGCTCTTTCAATTAACGGACGACGAAAAGTTCCTGTACGGGCAGGACCGGACGCGTGAAGAAACCAAGCGCTACACGTACGAAAACATACTTGACATCATCGCCATCGGCTTTGATCCTAAAAAAACAAAGATAATCGTCGACACAAAGCACATTGAGCACCTGTACCCGATAGCGACAGAAGTTGCCAAGCGCATCACGTTTTCCACGGCCAAGGCAGTCTTTGGCTTTACCAATTCCACAAACATTGGCATGATAGGATTTCCGCCGATACAGGCTGCGCCGTGCTTCCTTCCTTCCATCATCGAGGGCAAAAACACGCCCGTGCTCATCCCTGCCGCCATCGACCAGGACCCGTACTGGCGCATGACCCGCGACGTTGCCGACAGGATGGGCTACTACAAGCCTGCCCAGGTGCACAGCAAGTTCCTGCCCGGCCTTGGCATGATGGGCAAGATGTCGTCGTCCAAGCCAGAGACGGCGATATTCACTACAGACGAGCCGGAGGTCGTGGAGAAAAAAGTGTCGTCTGCATTCACGGGAGGCCAGCCCACGATAGCGCTCCAGCGCCAGCTGGGAGCAAACGCGCTAGGCTGCCCCGTGTTCTGGTACCTGCGCTACTTTTTTGACACTGAAAAGCAGTCTGATGAGAGGATGCTGAAATGCAAGAGCGGCAACCTGCTGTGCGGCGAGTGCAAGGCCGACTTGGCAAAGGGCGCCAAGCCCTTCGTGGTCGAGTTCAAGAAAAGGCGCGAAAAAGCCAAAGACGTCGTGGCAAAATTCATGTACGACGAAAAGCCGATAGAGCCATGAAGAGCCTGAAATTTGCCTGCGACGACAGGTACGAGGCAGAGAAGCTTGCGGGCCTGGTGTCTGTGCAAAAAGACGGCACCGTCTATGTCGACGGCGTCACTGCGGTAATCGGCAATGAAATAGTGATAAAACTAAAGGACAAGTCTTCGCATGCAGTTGTCCTGAAAGACAGGGAAAACGTCACAAAACTTGAGGCGCTGCTGTGCGATATTGCAAAGGGAAAAACGACCATCGTCTCAAGCGACTTTGAAGGCGCGGTAGCGGAAATAAAAATAAAAGAAGAACAGGATTAACGCAGGTCCTTGTTCATTTCCTCTGTCAGTATCTCTTGTACCTTGCGAAAATACAGGCCGGTCGAGTAAGGCATCATGGGTATGTATTCCTCGATTACCTGCATGACAGTCGGCACCGCCCTCTTTGACACGTCCATCTTGAACTTCATCCACAATATCCTGTCCTGCTCAAAGTGCACCTTGTCCTTCAGGTGTTCCGGCACGAGCTCTCTTGACCTGTCCTCAACGCGCTTGTACCAGTAGGCAAGTATGTCCGGGTCAAGCCCTTCGCGCAGGTTCTTGACCGTGTTGTTTATCTTGCTTGCCGCATATTCTATTGGAGGTTCCTGTGACACAGCTATACTGCGGCCGGATGCAGATAAAATCCCGGTAATCAAACAAGTTTGAGCCTGCCCTGTCAGGCTTTTAACAACCTGCCGCTTTTGTCAATCTCGCCTGCGCGTATGCGGGTGGACGATATCGGCTTGCCGTCTTCTGCCTTGATGAGTGGAACTGATATCACCTGCGCCGGCGCAAGGCCGTTTTTCCTCCTTATTTCGTTGAGCCTTGCGCCTTTTTCCTGCGTCTCGGCGCTTGCCACCAGCGCGCCAACGTCGCCTGTAGTGACTGCGGGGCCAAACTCGCTGTCAAGTTTTGCAATCTCGTAGTTGGCATTGTCGCCAAACTCTTTTCTTATCATGTCTTTCAGGTTTGCGATGCGCCGTGAAAAATCGTGGTTTATCTTTTTCTTGCCCTTTACAAACTCGTCGCTTGTGACCCCGATTATCACCTTGTCGCCGACCTCAAACGCCTTGGACAAGAGCGCGATGTGCCCTGCGTGGATCTCGTCAAATGTCCCGCCCGTTGCAACCACGCGGAATCTTTTCAACGCCAAGCGTATGCATTACTATAAATAAATATTAACGCGCGCCGTCAGGCTACTGGCCTTTCTGGAATATCTTTATCGCCTGCGGAGGGCACACGTTCTCGCAGGCAAGGCAGAATATGCAGTCTTTTTCTCGTGCCATGAACGCCTTTTTCTCTGACGCCGGGTGGCCTGGAGTCTCTAGCCACTCGTACACGTTTACTGGGCAGGCCTCGATGCAGGCGCCGTCAGCTACGCATATGTCAAAGTCGACGCAGACGTTTGTGCCCCATATTCCCAGTTGTCCGGGGGCGTCGAGCGGGCCCCAGACGTTGATGCCTTTGAACTGGCCTGCTACCTGGCGCTTGCTCTTAAAGCCTGTGTCTATCGGGCCCTCCACCTTGGAGTAGCTTGTGCCCGAGCCTGTAAGTGAAATGGTGGTATCACCACTACCGCCTGCAGCAGGCGCCGCCGGGGCTGGCATTGCTGGCTGCGGAGCCGCGCTTGGCTTTGGAGCTGCTGCGGCCGCCGGACCTGCAGCTGCCGGCTTGGGCGCTGCCGGTGCAGCCATTTGCGCCACCCTTGTTTTCTGCCTCTTGACGACGCAGAGTTGATCGTGAACCTCCTTCATGCTCTGGAGGGTGTTGGGGTTAGAGTGAGTCAAAAGCGTCCCACAGTCTGCGCATACATACTCGGCAACTGTTGTTGTTGCTGCAGTAGACATATGATGATCTAGCTGGGGTGCAACTCATTTATTAATTAAATGGTTATTTGCTGGATGGCCGGCTAGATCTGACTGGTTAATACCCAAAGAACGCGACGTGTAACCTTATTGGCTAGAAAAGCAATACAATTCCATGAAGACTGCAGACATTGTCGCTGAAGCGTTGATGGACTGGGGCGTAGATGTCATCTTTGGGCTGCCGGGCGACGGCATTAACGGTTTCATCGAGGCTTTGAGGAGGCGGGCCAGCAAGATCCGGTTCGTCCTTGTCCGGCATGAAGAATCTGCCGCTTTCATGGCCTGCGCATACGCAAAATACACGGGCAAGCTAGGCGCCTGCGTGGCCACTTCTGGCCCGGGGGCGGTGCACCTCCTGACAGGGCTTTACGATGCCAAGGCCGATGGCGCGCCGGTCATCGCAATCACTGGCAGGACATACTCTGACATGATGGGGTCAAACTACCAGCAGGACGTCGACCTGCTTGCGCTTTTTTCAGACGTGTCTGTCTACAACAACATGATAAACAGCCCCGAGCATGCCGAGATGGCAGTCGACATTGCGTGCAGGACCGCACTTGCCAAAAAAGGCGTCAGCCACCTTACCATCCCGATAGACGTGCAGGAAAGGGAGCTGCGCGGCATGTATTCCCGGCACAAGGTGGCCGGCCACACTTCTGACGCGCTTGTGGCCTATGCGATGCCCGATCCAAAGCTTCTAGAAAAAGCGGCAGAGATACTGAACGCCGGCCGCAGGGTCGTCATGCTGGTGGGGCAGGGCGCACTTGACGCCACCGACGAGGTTATAGCCGTGGCAGAAAGGCTGGGCGCACCCATAGTCAAGGCGCTCCTTGGCAAAGCGGTTGTTCCTGACGACCACCCGCTCTGCACCGGCGGCATCGGCCTGCTTGGCACCTCTCCATCGTCTGATGCGATGGCAGAAGCAGACACGCTCCTGATGGTGGGGACCTCGTTTCCGTACATCGACTATTTGCCCAAGCCGGGGCAGGCCCGGGGAGTGCAGATAGACCTATTTGCAGAGAAAATAGGGCTGCGCTATCCCGTCGAAGTTGGACTGGTCGGGGACTCTAGACTTGCGCTGTCGGCCCTGCTCCCGCTCTTGAAGGAAAAGAGCCACGACTTTGCCCGCTCAAAGCAGGCAGCGATGAAAGAGTGGAACAACCTCTTGCGGGAGCGCAGCAGCCGCATAGAGATGCCGATGAAGCCGCAGTTCATCGCCCGGATAATCTCTGAAGAGCTGCAGGACAACGCCATACTTTCTGTCGACAGCGGGACCAACACAATCTGGGCCGCGCAGTACATCGACCTGAGAAAGGGGATGAAGTTCTCGCTTTCCGGCACCCTTGCGACTATGGCGTGCGCGCTCCCGTACGCAATAGCCGCGCAGATAGCGTACCCCGAGCGTCAGTCTGTTGCCTTTGTCGGCGACGGCGGCTTTACGATGCTGATGGGCGAGTTTGCGACAGCGGTGAAATACCAGCTGCCTATCAAGGTGGTGATAATAAAGAACAACTCGCTTGGCATGATCCGGTGGGAGCAGCTGGCCTTCCTTGGAAACCCGGAATTTGGAGTGGAATTTGCGCCAATAGACTTTGCCAAGTTTGCCGAGGCGTGCGGGGCCAAGGGATACTCTATATCCGACCCGCGCGACGCAAGGTCCCTCGTTCAGGAAGCAATGTCGCAGGACGGGCCGGCGATAATCGAAGCGCTGGTGGACCCGTTTGAGCCCCCGATGCCTCCAAAGGTCGACCTTGACTTTGTCAGCAACATGGCCGAGTCGTTTGCAAGAGGCCAGCCGCACGCCCGGAGGATTGGGCTGACGATATTCCGCGACCAGGTGCACGAGGCGCTAAGAAAAGTGCACTCGCATAATGACAACAACAATGATGATGGCGGCAGTAGCAACAAAACACAACAATAGCAGGCTATCTCCGACACGGAGTTAATAGGCTGGTAACGACAATCCGTATACGCGAAAAAATGGCTGAGCGAGTCACTCACGTTGAACCTCACATCAAGGAAAGCAACTACATACGGGACCTCGTGTTTGGGTTTGGCGACGGGGTAAACACGTCGCTGGGCATAGTGGCCGGCGTGGGAGGTGCCATCATATCTGCAGACGTGGTCATCCTTGCCGCGCTGATAGGGATGTTCACCGGCGCAAAGGCAATGGCGGTCCAGAATTACCTCGCCGTAAAATCCCAGCGGGAGATACTAGAGTCAGAGATTAAACGCGAAGAACACGAAATAGAGACCGTGCCTGAACTGGAAAGAGAAGAGGTAGAAGACATTTACCGCGAAAAAGGATTCGAGGGCGAGGAGCTGAACAGGGTTGTCAGCAAGATAACCTCAAACAAGGACGTCTGGCTCAAGACCATGCTTACAGAAGAGCTTGGGCTCAACCTGGAAATCCTGGGCAACCCGCTGAAAGGCGCGCTGGTGATGTTTGGCTCTTTTCTGCTGGGCGGGATTCTCCCGATCCTTCCTTACTTTGCGGTCAAGGCCGGCTTGATGTCCCCGATTGCCGCCATCGTGATAGCCATAGTCATAAGCGTGGCTTCATCGTTCATCGTTGGCGCGCTAAAGGGGCGCATGGCAAAGAAAAGCTGGATAAAAGGCGGCATAGAGATGGCCGGGCTTGGCACTGGCATCGCGCTTGTCGGCTATGGAATTGGAGCGGAACTGGCAAAGGCAGGAATTGTAAGCGTCCCTCCTGCGGGGGGATGATGACGACGGCGGCTGCAACTGCTTAAAGCGCATACGCCATATTAGTAACGCCTTTCTATCTCGTGGAACACAAGTTCTGCCAGCCTGTCAGGGTCGCCTGCCTGGACTATGTGCAGTCCCACTGCCCTTGCAAGTTTTGCCACCGGACCATCGTTCTCTCCTCCCTGATTGCTGGCCTGCAGCATGCCAATCACGAGATCGATGGGCTCGCAGTCAAGGAGCTTTATCTTGGACTCCATGAGCCTTGTGCCCGTGGATTCCGGGTCCGAGTACGCAAGAAACGACACTGCTATCCTGCCGCCTCCTCCTTCTGCCTTTGTGCTTGGCGAAATGATATCGAACTTGTGGAGCACTCCGGATTTTCCCAGTATCTTGTTTCCAAGCACGATCTCGATCCCGTGGTCCTGCATCATCGCCCTGACGGCGCCGGCGCACCTGTTAAGCAATATTGATTGCTGCAGGGTTTCAAGCTCCAGTGTGTATTCGCGCGAGTCAAGCCAGATGTCTGCGACGATGTTGTGCATGAACGACACCATCCCTGCAAGGTTGGTGCGTATGTTTATGTCCGGCCTCTTGCTGCCCTGCGCCCTTGCAGCGTTTGAAAAAAGCATTTCCTTGCCGTCGGCTATCATCACCTGCACGTCTGTCTGAAACGCCGATATGCGAAAGTCTATCGTGCCGTGCAGCTTTCTTACAATGTCTGCCTCTTCAGAGCTTGGCGCAGAAAGGACGCGCACCTTTACTCCCCTGCTTGCAAGCGACTTTAATACTTCAAGCACCGCCGGCGTGCTAAACGTCGGATGGAGGTTAAAGCCGATGTACAGTTCTGACTTGGCCGAGGTCAAAAGCGCCATCATGTTGCTTGTGTATTCCTTTTCGTCCGTGATTATCCTAAACGACTCGGCCGGCTTGCCCGTCTTGAGCGCAGTGGCAATCGCGCCAAGCTCTATTCCAGAGTGGAACTCGTTGGTTGCTATTGACTGCATCGCCGACGCAAACGACTGCGAGTACGTCCACAGCGCCACTTCCTCTTCTGCCCCGCCTGCGGCCACCGTTATGAGTGCCTCCTCTTCGTCCTTGAGCACCATCCTCATCTTGGACTCCGCCCTGTGGCGTACCTCTGCAAACCCATCGTGCTTTGCCACTATGTCAAGCGCCTGAAGGTCTGTCACTTCTGTCAAGATTTCCACTTTGACGCCCCTTGCTGCTGCAGCCGCAATTGCCTCGTACGCGCCAGAATAGTACATCTTGCCTAGGTCGCGCACCGACGTTATCATCGACATTTTCTTGCTTGCGTCCTTGGCAAGCCTTGTTACCGCGCGGTGGATCTCCTCGTTTCCCTGCAGGATGTTGAACTTGGCTCCGATCGCCTCTTCGGAAGGGACATAAAATTTTGTAAACTGCTCCAGTATCGAAGAGTACCTGCCCTCCGCAGCCCTGAGCTCGTCCTTGCGCCTGTCTATGAGCAGTTGCAGCGCCTTTTTTGGCTCAACGGCGATGAAGCTGACTGGCCTGCTCATGGAGGTCTCGACTATCCCTGCCTGCTTTAGCCTCTCTAGTATCCTGTACGTCGTGGTCCTGTTGATCTTTAGTGCAGATGAGAGCGAGCTGGCCCTTGCCTTGCCCAGCCTTGCAAGCCTCACGTACGCCTGGGCTTCCATTTCCTCAAGCCCAAACGCTTTCAGGTCTGCGACAAGAGGGTCTTCAGTCACGGCCGTAAATGGCCTTGGATTAATATAAAGTTGTTCGTACAAGTGAACAATTGACTGTTCGCAAAACTGAACATACTAGACAATATTAGTTTTCTCTTGCTTGACTGTGTTGTTGGCTGTATCATTGTCCTGCGTGCGGCTTTTTGTGGTAATTATCCCACTTTTGGTCATGCTGCCAGCGGCAGCGGCTGCCGCCGTTGTTACCGTGTCAACACCACCAAAAACCTACGAGAGCGTCGAGTTCCTCGAAGGGGTCGCAGAGCGCACAGCCGTGGAAGATGGCGGAGGGAGCCATTACACGATAGACACGAGGGCATTCTGGCTGGACAAGCCAAGCCTTGCGGTAGCTGTCGCCTCTTCTGACGGGGCAAGCGACGCGGCCGTCCAGAGCGTCAAGGATATGATATCCGGCAAAAACATAACAATGTTGTCTGGCCCATACTCGCAGTGGAATGACCTTCTTTCAGTGTTCCAGCAGGCGGCAGTCCCGCGCTTGTCGCTTGCAGATGAGGACGCAAGCGCAAACATCAAAGTGGTGCTGACAGACGCGGCGCAGCAAGACAACAAGCCGGGCAAGACCCGCCTCCTTGCAGACAAGGCCACAGGCGAGATCGTGCAGGCCGAAGTATACGTCTATTCTGCTGACAAGCTCTATGGGCAGGGTATGCTGGAGTACGTGGTAGCGCACGAGCTTGGCCATGCACTTGGATTGTCGCATTCGACGGATCCTAAAAGCATGATGTATCCTCTGATGGAAGTTGAGGATGGCCACGTGGTAAACCAGCTTGGATTGTGCGAGATAGAGGGAATCTCTGCGCTCTATCTTGAATCAAGAATTGGAAGCGAAAACTGTTAGATTTTGCGTCTACCCTGTTGTTGTGCCAGAGTCGCTACTGCTGCCAGAAGATGAGCTTCCTTCTCCACTACTACTATCGCCTGAGCTTGAGTCGCCTGTCGAACCTGAATCGCCCGAAGAGCCACTTCCTGCATCGCTAGAACCTGTGTCACTTGAAGAAGAGCCAGGCGAGCTTGTACTGCTCGAATCGCTTGAACCCGAGTCAGAGCCGGCAGTAGAATTGTTGTCACTTGAAGAAGGATTGCTACTGTCGCCCGAACTGCCGCTTGCTCCTTCACTTCCAGAGTTTTGTTGCTCACTGCCGGGCTGCGAGGTCTGTTCGCCAGGATTCTGCTGCTCTCCGCTGCTACTCTGACCGTTTGGTTGTTGTTCTGCCGCCGGCTGCTCACTCTGGTTTTCTTGTTGCGTGCTTGTCTGATTCTGAACTGGCTGCTGTTGTTGTTCTTGTTGCTCGCCAATGCTTTGCGCCGGCTGCTCAACTGTCGGTTGTTGCTGTTGTTGCGAAGGTGGTATCTCTACTACCTGCGGTGCTGTTACGAATACTGTTTCGGCATGGTTGTTGCCTGGGTTGACGTCCTTTGTTATCGAGGAAGCATCCGCCGTGATTATTGCCTGCTGGCCTATCTGCAAAGTCGTCGCGTCGATGGTTATCCGCGCCTCGCCGCCTGATTCGATTGTGCCAAGATAGCACTCGATTATGCCCCTGGCCTGATCCGTGCACTGGGCACCGTCGATATGGTTCACGCGGAACAACGACATCTGGTAATAGGTCGACAGCTTTACCCCTACTGCGCTGTCGGGCCCTGCGTTCCTTGCCACCAAGCTGATGAGCGTCTGGCCTGGCTGGCCGCCAGAAAGATCTATTGAAAGTGAGGTTTCCGAATTCTTGGTCACTGCTTGGCCTGCTGCCGATGGAGATGCGCCCTCTTGCTGTTGCTGCGTCTTTATGTCGTCGATCTGCGCCTGCAGCGAGTCCGTCTTTGTCTGGAGCTCTCCAATAGCCTCCCAGATCGCCCTGAACGGGTTGGTGGAAGAATCGTCGGCGAAGGCAAACGAGCCCTGTGATATGGTTGCGCCTATGACAAAAGCAAGCACAACAAAAGCTATAGGCTTGTTTACCTTCACGCCTGTACAATAGATTGCTTATTATTTAAATCTATCTTTAAATCTTAAGATGTCTTTGTCCCTACAAACAGGCAATGAGGCGCGCCGGTTGCCCTGCACGATGTCTCTGTGACCCGCCAGCTTCCGCCCATCGAGTGTGCGGCTGCGGCTGCCAGCGCGCCTGCCACAAAGTCGTCTACCGGCGCCTTTTCTGTCCCTCTCATCTCTTCTGCCAGGACAGAGTCGTACCAGGCAACTTCAATCGCGTTTTCATCCATCGCTATTATTTCAAACCTACCCCAGCCTTTTAGCTTCCACAGCAGCAGAAACGATTCGATAAAGTCGCTTTCTGTTTTTTTTGCCACGTCGTCGACCAGCTTGTTGACCTCGTTCGCATAGTCTTTGCCCCACTCGTAAAAGAACGCGTGCACTTCAGTGCCGATCACTGACTTTGTGTATTTGTACAGGTTTGACAGCATGCTGGTCGGCATGACCATGACTCGCTTGCCGTCTGCTTCAAAAAGCCTGTTGTTCTCTTCAAGGAGCGACACCGCATAGTCCTTGAACGTGGCTTCCTCGTCCGCTTCGCCTATCTTGTCTGCAAGTATGCCTGCCCTGTCTGACTGGCTTACAAGCTTCCACAGCTTGGCCACTCCGACCTTGCGGCTGGTTATGATGCCATCGACCTTGAGCATGGACAGGTACTTTGACATGGCGCCCTGCGTAATGCCTACAAGCTCGGCAATCCTGGCCCCTGTTAGCCCTTCTGGGTGGCCGTCAAGGACCTTGGCTACCTCTTCCTTGATGAAACCGTAATCCTGCCATCTCCGCCTGGACTGGGCGTTCTCTGCGTCTGGACTCTGCACAGCTGTCGTATTAAATATAGATTTAAATCCTTTTTAAGAGTTTGCCTTTAAATTTACTCACAAAAGTAGCATTAGTGCCGCCTCAAGCTTGCAAACTGGCATTGTCTATCGTGCATTTCCCTTCAAGCCGAGGTTTTCGTTCAAGTTCAGCGTGAGGTTCTTGCCTGTGCTTGCAGCAGTAGGTGGTGGCGCATTGTTGTTATTATTATTGCCTTGCTGTCCCGGTGCAAAAGCGGCCACGCCTGCAATTGCAACCGCTGCTGTTATTACTATGCCTGCAGCAATCAGCGCGATCATCAAGCCCTTTTGCATGTGCAGAGGCTGTGTGCATCTTGTTATTTAAGAATATGTTGAAATTTTGAAAAAGAAAATAAAATAAGGAAAAAGAGGAGACTCGGGCTTTAACTCGCCAACTTTTACGACAGAGTTATTGTCCAAGTGATTGTCAGTTGGTCGTTGGCTGCCAGGCTCACTGCATTAAATGTGTTCTCGGCCATCATTGTTCCGCCGGATGAAGCAGTAAAGAGGCCTGCTGCCTGAGCGGCTGTCGCTCCTGTTGCAGTGAACGTCTTGCTGACAGTGAAAGTGCTTTGGCCGTTGGTGTGAGCGTATGTTCCCTGTGCTCTTGAAAGGCCATTGTTGGTAATCTCACCTGAAAGGGTGGTGTCACCGGCTACCGGCGTGATTGCCGTGTTTGTCAGCGCTATGTAGTTTGCACCGTTCGAACCTGTGCTGTCTGATCCAATCTGGGCAGAAATAAAGTCCTTGCCTGCATTGGTGATCAGGTTGTGCTGTTCGTTGTGGTAGATTTCCTGACCGTCTCTTGTCACGCTAACAACGACGTAACCGCGAGGAGTCAGGCCATCGGTAGTAACGTTTTGAGCTCCAACAAGAGCAGAGCTAGGGATCACAAAGACCATCAGTGCGGCCAATGCGATGCCAGGTACTGCACCCAGAAGGAGGCTCTTATTTGGCTGTGCCATACCACCCCTTAGAACCTGCTATTATTTAAATCTACTTTTAAATTATAGAATAAAAGACTATGATATCCATATATGGGGACAGATGCTTATAAAGTCCATGTACTCCTCTTCTACTATTACTTTACTTCAAACGTCTTTGTAACACGGGCTTCCTTGTTGTCGACAAGATCCTTGAACTTGATGTCGACGGTATACATGCCAGCTTTTCCCATGACTTTGCTTCCATAGTCAAACGACTGCGTAAAGTTGTACTTGCCGTGCGTGATGGTCATGAACCTGCAATCATCCTCTTTATTGTAGTACGACGCGCGCTCCCCGTTATCATTGTGCGTTGCTTCAACTTCTAGCGAATGGCAGTTGGAGCCATATCCGTTTGCGGTAACTGCAAAGCTTGCATTTTCGCCTGCTGCATATTTTTCCTTCAGACCGTCAACCTGCAACGCGACCGGAGTAAAGTACGGCACGGCAATCGCGTTCGTCTGCGCAAGTGCGACAAATATTGCAAACACTGCGGCAGCCCCTCCTGCAGCAGCTGCTATTGCATATTGTTTTTTTGTCCCCGGCATCTTCTTTTGGCTCCCTGAGCTTAATTTTTCTTCTTATTACGTATCGTCTATAATTAATATATCGAATTTAAATATAGATTTAAATAATACCGACTTGGTTTACAAACTGTGGACCGCAGACTCGTGCCTATTGTAGCAGCTGCTGGTATTTCAATGATTGTGATAGGCTTTACGCTGCCGGCGATTGCAAGCATGATTATTGATGAGGGCAGACAAACAGAGGGCTTGGGCCTCCGGGGCAACGTGGACATGATCCTGTACGACCAGTCTGGAAACGTCAAGGACGAGCGTCACCTCGACAACCTCATCGTAAGCGCCGGGATAGAGGGCGTAGCCTCCAGGATAGCGCCGCATGACGGCTCTGTAAACCCTAGCGCGCCGTACAACTATATCGCGCTCGGCACAAGCAACACTCCTGTCGACGCAAGCCAAACCGTATTGTCTGCAGAGCTCACGACCGGGGCAAACTATGCGCGCATACAGGACACGACTGCGCTATACTCCACTGCGTCAGGCAACAAGCTCATCCTTTCAGTGACGTTTGGGCCTGGGCAGGCCACGGGCACTCTGCGCGAAAGCGGGATCTTTAACTCTGCGACCGGCGGCAACATGCTTGCAAGGCAGACTTTTGCGGACATTCAAAAAGCTGCCGGCGACACGCTGACAGTCACCTGGACTATTACTTTAAGCTCAACCTAGTCCGCAAACGCATTGCTGATGTTTTTTCTTGCGCGAAACTTTCTGATGTGCCAACAATAATGCGAGCGACAATTTTCAGTATTATTTATTGGAGGCCAAGCCAGCATCCGCCAAAAGTAAGCTGGCCTTCTAGTATCTCATTACTGGTGAGTCATCGATGTTTATGTTATAGAATTTTTACACCTTTTTGGGATACCGGTTTTCCTTTATCACTAAATTTAAGCACAGATTTAAACATAGATTTAAATAATGATGCGGCTACAGGATGCTCATGGCCAAGAGCGTGGGCGATGGCAAAAGTTATGCTAGAAACAGGACAGTATCTGTGATAGTATTTGCAATTCTTGCAACTTCTGTATTTACCACTATAATCCCAAGTGCTGCTTTTGCTGTAACCGATCCTACCGCAACAATGAACCTCTGGTCACCACATTCTGATTCAGGCGACGATGGCACTCCTGATGATACTTTCACGTTTTCTGCCGACGCTACTGCAAGCGCAGGCCTGCAAAGCATAGAGTGGGACTTTGACGGCGACGGCAACGTGGACGCGACAACCCCGATTTCGGGCGCACCGGATCATGTCAACGGCATAACTATAACCCATGTCTATGGCGACGACAACGTCTACTGGCCGCAGGTGAGGGCAGTTGACGTGAACAGCTCTGTCTCTGACTGGAGCAGGTATAGCGTTGGTGGGAGCAACACGCCCCTTGACGTGTTCTGGCCTCCGCCTGTCATAACCATGCTTCAGTGGTCGCCCTTTGCGGCAGATGTTAATCTACCGATAACATTTTCCGCCACCGCTTTTAATCCTGTAGGAGTACAGCTATTTGAATGGGACTTTGACGGCGACGGGGAGCCTGACGCGACCTCTCCAGCCACGCCGTTTGGTGCCCCGAATGCTTCAAGTTCCATAGTCCACACGTATACTGGCGCCATTGCATCTTTTCCTAAGGTGAGGGCGCTTGATAATGACGACTTTTTGTCTTACTGGGATGTGTACGATGTCAACGGCCAGCCTGTACAGTTGGTGATAGGCAGTTCGTCCGTACCAACTGCAACCTTGGACCAGTGGAATCCCTACTCTGCCTCTGGCCCTGACGGCCTCCCTGATACCGCGTTTACGTTCTCGGCCTCGGGTACTGCCGACGCGGGCATTGCGCACCTTGAGTGGGACTTTGACGGCGACGGCAACGTGGACGCGACAACTTCGGTAAGCGGAGCTCCGACTTCTGTCAGCAGCGTCACCACTACGCATACCTACAACGCCGCTGGAATGTGGACGCCCAAGGTAAGAGTAGTTGATGTTAACGGTCTTCCATCCTCGTGGGCCGCTTTCATGACAGGCGGATCGCCCGTCAAGTTGGACACAGCGGCACCGCAAATGGGACCTACGCTAAACTTCTCTCCGCGCGCTCCTTCTGACATTGGATTTGACGGCAGCACTGCAACTGCCTTTACGTTCACTGTTACCTATTTCCAACACCCCGTGAGCTTCAAGTGGGACTTTAACGGAAACGGCGTAATTGATGAAATAACGACCCAGCCTACCACAACTCACACCTACCCTGTCTATGGCTCGTATCTTCCGACCGTGACTGTGGTGGACGAATGGGGAACTTCCGAGCTGGCATTTCCAGTCAACTCTTCAAATGCTCAGGAAGATGTCGACGTGTCACCGGCAGCTCCAACTGCCACTTTGAACCAGTGGAACCCGTACAGTGCATCCGGAGCCGACGGCAATGAGAACACCACTTTCACCTTCTCCGCCGACGCGTCGGCCCCTGCAGGCATTGCACGCCTGGAATGGGACTTTGACGGGAACGGCACGGTCGACATGACAACACCAATTTCTGGCGCCCCGACTTTAGTCTCTGCAATCACTGCGACGCATGTCTATGGCTCTGACGGCAACTATACTCCAAAAGTCAAGGCAGTCGACGTTGACGGCAGGGCTTCCGCATGGGACGCATTCAACTCTGGCTCTACCGTTCCAACTCTTGACGTTGCAAGCCCGCCGGCAAACAGCACGCCCGTTGCAAACGCGGGCCCTGACCAGATAGTGATCGTTGGAAGTACTGTGACGCTTGACGGCACTGGAAGCAGCGACGCCGATCCCGGCACCACACTGACGTACATGTGGGCGCAGAATACCGGCCCGGTAACGCTTGTGATAAACGCTTCAACAAACCCTGCCAAGCCGACGTTTGTGGCATCAACCGCAGGCACCTATACAATCGAACTTCGCGTAAAAGATCAGCTCGGGGCGACGAGCACGCCTGACACCGTGGTAATAACGGTGGTCAACGCGCCCATTGCCACGATGAACCAGTGGAACCCATACTCTTCGTCGGGTCCTGATGGCACCCCTACCACGGTGTTTACCTTCTCTGCCGACGCGTCGGCCCCTGCAGGCATTGTACGCCTGGAATGGGACTTTGACGGAAACGGCAGCGTCGACGCAACTACTATAGTAACTGGCTCGCCGACTTCTGTAACCGGCGTGACAAAGACTTTCACCTATGGCGCTGACGGCATATACACGCCGAAGGTCCGCGTGGTGGATGCTGGCAACAACGTATCTGCATGGGACACTTTCAATTCGGGAACCACGATAATCCAGCTTGACGTGGTAACACCCCAGACAAGCGATCTGTACTGCGACGGCAAGACAATCGACCAGCTGATCGCGTCGCACCAGTACAACGTGATTGACAAGAGGAACACGAGTGTCGTTAACATTTACGGGACAAGCGGCAACGACCTGATACTTGGCAACAACCTCTCCAACTACATTGATGGCAGGGGAGGTGACGACTGCATAATCGCCTTTGGTGGCGACGACACAGTTTACGACTATAACGGCGACAGCAGCGCAGGCGGCACAGACTGGCTCTATGGAGGCGATGGCAACGACAAGCTGTATGCCCTTAATGGAGACGATTACGTCTATGGCGGAAACGGCAACGACTACATACAGGGCTCGTACGGCAACGACAAGCTGTATGGCGAAGCCGGCGACGACACTATTGAAGATGTAAACGGAAATGACCTGTCTGACGGTGGCGCCGGCATCGACAAGTGCACCGACAGCCAGGGCACCAACGACACGATAATCAACTGCGAACTGGGCCAGCCACCTGTCGCAACCTTGAACCAGTGGAATCCATATAGCGCCTCCGGAGCTGACGGCACTCCGACCACTGCATTTGCGTTCTCTGCAAGCGCCACTTCCGCTACAAACGCAGGAATTGCCAAGTTCGAGTGGGACTTTAACGGGGACGGCAATGTAGACGCCACTACTCCCATAACGGGCTCGCCGATGTCTGCAACTGCGACAGCATCCTACACATACAATGCGGCAGGCACGTGGACTCCAAAAGTGAGAGCAGTCGACATCTACAACCAAGTTTCTGCCTGGGATGCGTTCAATTCCGGAAGCACGATAATCAAGCTCGACACGTCTTTGCCATCGTCAGGTGATCTTTACTGCGACGGCAAGACAATCAAGCAATTGATAGCAAGCGGCCAGTACCACGTGATAGACAACAGGAACGGCCAGAGAAAGACCCTCAACGGCTCCAACGGCAACGACCTGATACTCGCAAGCAAGTACGGCGACGTAATAAACGCCAAGAAGGGCAACGACTGTGTCATCGGCGGCGCAGGCGACGACATCATCCACGGCCACCAGGGCGACGACCAGATCTACGGCAACGGCGGCAACGACAGGATCTTTGGCGACGACGGCGCTGACAAGCTCTATGGCGGCTCTGGAAACGACGTCATCTATGGCGACAACGGCAACGATGTCATAGTTGGCGGCGCGGGAAACGACGATATTAGCGGCGGAAATGGCAGTAACACAATCGACGGCAGCGACGGAAACGATGGATGCGACGATGACCGCGGCCGCAGCAACATGCGCAACATAGAAAGGAACTATCGCAACGACCACCGCGACGACGACCACGACGATGACTAGAATGCGGCAGAATGACACTGGCAGAATGGGCCCAAGCCCCTTCCCTTTTTGCGCATGATTTTCTTGAACTATTCAGGCGTGCGCAAATGCCTGTTCTATAACCTGCATAAAGTATTTTTTTATGTAATGTCTAACTATAATCCACGGTTGAAACGACGGGGCTCTTATCGGCGTGAAACATCGGCAGCGCCGGGCATCGCAACCGCCCTTGTTCTCCTCCTTTCTGTTATTGCCATTCCGTCTCTGGTGCTGGCTGCTTCAGGCCCTGCCGTGACAATGAGAGTCTGGTCTCCGGGCCCCGGCGTGATAAGCATGGGCACCCCTGTCACATTCCGGGCAACCGGCACAGACGACGACCTTGCCGTGCAGGGGTTTGAATGGGACTTTGACGGCAACGGCGAGCCGGATGCCTATTCTGCTGCAGACTCGCCGGGCAAGTCTTCCTCCGGGTCAATAGTGCGCACGTTTTCTGCGCCTGCGACTGCCTATCCTGCGGTGAGGGCAGTCAACAGCGAAGGGTTTGTCTCTGCATGGGACGTTTATGACGTAAACGGCTTGCCTATCCAACTTGTGATAGGAAGCTCTGCGCCTCCAAAGGTGACGATGAACCGGTGGAGCCCGTATTCCGCGGCGGGGCCTGACGGCTCGCCGGCCACCTCATTTACGTTCTCTGCAAGCGCGTCGTCGGACGAAGGTCTTGCAAGAGTAGAGTGGGACTTTGACGGCGACGGCAATGTTGACGCAACGTCGCAGGTCTCTGGCAAGTCCTCTATCTCTGCCACGGTTGATCACGTGTACGGCTCGCCGGGCTCGTGGGTCCCAAAAGTAAGGGCAGTCGACGTAAACGACCTGCCATCGCTCTGGGCCGCATATGCGGTCAACGGAGCGACAGCAAAACAAGAAACAACAATAACGCTGGACGTGGCTATTCCCGAGCTTGCAGCCACGCTGACATTCTCGCAGGAGGGCCCAACGACAAGCACTGGCGCAAACGGCTCGCCTTCTGCAACGTACGCTTTTAGCGTGACTTCAAGCGCAAACCTGACAGGTTATGAATGGGACTTTGACGGCGATGGGACGGTGGATGCGACTACAAGCACTCCGGCGACGCAGCACACCTACCGAAAATACGGGCTGTTTCTGCCGACAGTCACGGTAAATGACGCGTTTGGCACGCGCGCACTTGTACTGCCTGTTGGCTTGAATGGCAGGCCGGCGTACATCGGCGTGCTCGGTGAAGCGCCAGTTGCAAGCATGGACCAATGGTCTCCTTTCTCTGCAAAAGGCGCTGACGGCAGAACTGGAATGGCGTTTACATTTTCTGCAGGTGCATCGGCACAGGGCGGCGTACAAAAGTTCGAGTGGGACTTTGATGGCGATGGCGGGATTGACCTGATCACCGCCGTCGAGGGCGCGCCGGCATCTGCAACCGCGACAGCATCCTACACTTTTGACAGGGAGGGAAACTTTACGCCACAGGTGAGGGCAGTTGACGCGACAAACCAGACATCGCCCTGGGCTTTTTACGGCAGCAGTAATGCAGTCCATCTTGACGTTGCAGCATCGTACAGCCAGTCGGCGCAGCCCACGGCAGAAAAACCACTGACAGAAGAGAAGTACTGCGGCGGCATGACTATTGAGGAGCTGATAGCAAGCGGCAAGTACAACGTTGTCGACAAGAGGGACTCCGGCCAGAAGATGATATTTGGGACACGCGGCGCGGACCTGATAATCGGCTCTGGCGCACAAAACGTGATACTTGGAAGGGCAGGGAATGACTGCATTATCACCGGTGGCGGAGACGACTATGCGTTTGGCAATGAAGGCGACGATATTATCTTTGGAAGTGAGGGCCGCGACACTATCAACGGCGGGCCCGGAGACGATTTGATTTATGGCATGGCTGGCAACGACAGCATCAAGGCCAGTTCCGGGGACGACAAGGCAAACGGCGGCCTTGGCAACGATACTATCAACGGCGGCGCAGGAAACGACTGGTGCTATGGCGGAGGCGGAAATGATGCTGACAAGGCTATCAGCTGCGAAACTTCAGCGCCATTTGACTAGACTTGCAAACAAGCTTTTTTATGCAACTGTTTCCATGATGACCTGTCCATCAGCATTTTCTGTTCCCTTTTTCGGACACTGTATACCTAGAGCAAAGGCTTCAAACAAGATTTAAACATAAATTTAAATAATAAGGCAGTCTAACCCTATAACGTGTCGGAGAGAGCCTTGGAGGCTACTATACTATGCTAACCCCTAGATCTCTCTCCGGCATGATGCGGGACAGGTCGTTACTACTTCTCTTTGGCTTAGCAGCTGCTGCAGCGCTGTTTCTGCTCGTGGCAAACCCTGGTCAGGCTTTTGCAGAGCTCTCTCCAACACACTCGCAAAACGCAGCCGCAAATACTGCTGCCGACCAATCAACAACTTCGCCGCGCGTCTTCTCCAGGAGCATCGGCGACTCTGTCGCGGTGGCAAGCACCTTTGACAATCTTGGCGCAAGGGTTCCGCGTGTGTTTAACGTGGGAATCTCTGACGGCCTCAACATTGCGACCTCGCCGACGCCGCCTCCGCCCAGCAGCGCAGCCACTTCTACTACTTCTCCAAGGCCATCGACAGGATTGCAAGGAGCCGGAAGAGCAGAGGAAAAATTGGGCCCGCGCAACCCTGCTGAAAGCAAGGGCGACCTGACAAACAACAAGGATCAGAAGAACGGTTCAGTGCAGGAGCAGCCGCAAAGCTCTATCTCACAAGAACTGGAATCAGTCCTTTCGACCCTGATGCAGGACCTGCTGGGATCTGACGATTCCGAGCCGGACGATAGTAATAGTAGTCCGCAATCGATCCCCGTGCAGGTCCCTCCGACCATCTATATTGACTCGCTTTATGGAGCGTATGCTATCGCAGTTATTGCAATCTCGGTCGGCAAGTCGCCACGCGTCGTAAGTATGAGGAGGCGGATCGTTGGGCTGTATGCTGTCAAGTCAGAAGACGAATCACGCGATGCAGAAATGCCGATGTACGCAAGGGTTACGATCATCGTCGTAGTGATTGTGACGGCAGTTGCGATGGCATCGGCCGCGGGACCTGTGGTGGGAGAGGCATTTGCCGATCAGGCGGCAGGGATCGCATACAAGAAGGGAACGACAGGCGGAGTAGGATACCGGCAATGGGATCCGGCAACGGCTAGTTGGAGCAGCGAAGTTGCAATGACTACTGGTGTTGTCAGTGATATATACGCGGTCAAGTTCCTCTATAGCCCTGTAAGCCAGCTGAAGGTAATAGGCGTCATTGAATCAAACGGCGAGATAGACATCTACTACTGTGAATTTGCATGCACTACTGCATCTAACTGGACCGGGCCGACGCTTGTAGCAGATGTTACTACAACAACGATTACTGCAGGCTTCAAGTACTTTGACATGGCTTTCGAGTCAACAAGCGGCGACCTGCTCATAGTATATGACAAGGTTACAACAACTGACACAAACGACTTTTTCTACAAGACGTTTAACCCTGCTTCCGGACTTTCAGGTGAAAGTGGTTTTAACTATAATACAGGTGATGGCACGAGCGACAACGACATACGCTACTTCAAGATGGCATCAAAACCGGGAAGTGACGAAATCGCCATGATCCTGTTAGATGCCACAGCCCAGGATGCAATTGCGTTCAGATGGACTGGCAGCGGCTTTACAAGCCAGCAGACGATCAGTTCCGCGCTAGGAACCACGAGTATCACAGGTGAAGCCATCGGCATAGCCTATGAGACTTCAAGCGGGAACATACTGGCAGTCTCGGGCAACGGTGCCAACAGCATGACCTACGGGCGCTACACCGGTACGTGGACCACTGGCACTTTGAACCCTAACACAAGTACAACTTTCGAGGATGTAAAGTGGGTTTCGCTCAAGCCTGATCCTAGCGCCAGTTCCAATAGGATCATGATCTGCGACATAGACGACCAGAGCGACTGGAATTGCGCAGCAACTAACGGATCTACAATTCCTGCTTCGCTGACCCAGCTTGAGAGCAACACTGCAACAAGCACACGAAGGCCCGCGGACTTTGCATGGGATGCTACAGGTAGCACTGGTCTGACGCTATACTATGAAAGCGGATCTGCAGACCTAAAGCGCAGGACCTATACTTCGGGGGCATTCAACGCCGAAAGCGCAGCCATATCAGTAACAAATGCCATAAGATGGGTCGCAGCAGCCACTGACGATGACACCAATGCCAACGCTGTTGACTCGCTCTGGGCAATATATGGTGATGCTACCAATGACGCCATCGGTGATGCTGAATGGGATGGAAGCGCCTTCACACTGAATGGCGAGACGACTATAACAAACAATGCAGGTGGCACCAACACAATCGAAGCGTTTGGACTGGACTTTCGTCATTCGCCAGGCAGCAGATCGATTTCCCAAACTATTACAGTATCTGACAGTATTACTGCAGCCAAGTCAAAGTTACGTACAATATCTGAAACCATTACAATATCGCCTGCAATAATCAAGCAAGTCACGCACCCGCTACCAAACACTCTGACTGTAGTTGATTCCATCGCAAGGTCCGTCACCGTAACGCCTGACAGCAACGTTGCAGGGATGGCGTACAGGTCCGACGACGGCACCAACGGAAGCAGCTCTCCAAAATACAGGGAATGGAACCCGACGACAAAGACATGGAGCTCTCAGGTAGAGCTTGAAAGCGCCGGAAGCCCGATACGCAACGCCTGGATAGAGTTCAGCCCAGTATCGACCAAGCGCGTGATAATAGTCCTGAGCGACGACGGCACGCTTGATTCATACGTGTGCGACTTTGGCTGCACCACGCCCGGCAACTGGGCAGTCACCCATGACATCGTGGACCTGTGGAACGCCGTCACGCCTGCCATACAAAAGCGCCCGTTTGACATCGAGTTTGAAAAGACAAGCGGCGACTTGATGCTGGTCTACGACAAGGAAGACGGCGGCGACTCTACAACGGACTTGTTCTACCGCATAATGCCCGATTCTTCGACCACATTTGGCAGCGAAAACGCCATTGACGACACCGGCTCTGGCGCGCCCGACAACGTGTACAGCTTTGTCCGCCTCGATTCGAGAAAGACCTCTGGCTCTAACGACCTCGGCCTTGTGGCCGCATCAGAGACAAACCACCGCGCAGTTGCCTGGTACTTTAACGGCGCGACGCAGACGTTTGGCAACATAAACACGCTTACGACATCCACCTCGACGGACATTAACTACGAGGGAGTTGGAGTAGCCTTTGAAACAAGCACGGGCGACCTAGTCGCCGTGGCTGCCGATGGCGCAGACGTTGTATACTCGCAATTCAGCGGGGGCTCGTGGAGCAGCATATCAACCGTAGGATCGATGGACCTGGACACCGTAAAATGGGTCCGGCTGGTCCCCAATCCTAACGCAGGCAGGATGGATATGCAACTCGTTGCCAGCGGTCCGCATGGTTCTTTCAACGGACTTAGCAGCGCATACTGGAGTGGAAGCGCATGGACAGTTTATGACAGCGACGGGGCGCCCGTAGGCAGCGACGACAACCTGCACGCCGGCACCACTGCCAGCAACTCTATCGACAGCACGGAGACTCGCGTGTTTGACTTTGCCTGGAACAACGCCGACGACTCGCTAAGAGGGATCTTGGTATGGGGCAAGAGCAACCAGCTCTCCTTCAAGAGGTTTGCAGCAACCTCTTCCTGGACGTCTGCCCTGACCATCACAGACGATGGCTCGACCCACCCGTGGGTTTCGCTCAACGAGCACACAAACCCGACCTCAGCGGACGCAGTCTCGGTGCTTGGAGCCGCTATTGACAGCGATGCCGACATAAGCCAGCTCAGGTGGGACGGAGGCACCACCGCGGTATTTGCATGGACAGACGACGGCGCAAGCACGGTGGGCAACACTTCGCCGGAATCCTTCCACGTTGATTTCAGGAGGTCGCCCGTTCTGAAAAAGTTCCCGTCGATAACGCTCACGGTGGCAGACGCGCTTGCCGCAAAGATGAGGGCCAAGGTGTTCCCAGAGTCCGTGACAATCGTAGTCTCTGTCGTGGCAGAAAAGGGCTCGCCGCTTGACTCGGCAAGGTCGGCCGCGGTCTATCGCTCCGGCACTGGAAGCGCGACCTTTAACTCGCCCAAGTACAGGGAGTGGGATCCTGCCACCCAGACATGGAGCGCAGAGGTAGAGCTTCCAAACACGGGAAGCGCGATAAGGGATGCCATAATACGCTTCAGCTCCGACTCGTCGCTCCGGGTGGTCGTAAGCCACAGCAGCGACGGCACGCTCAACCTGTTCACATGCGACAACAACTGCGCCTCTGCCAGCAGCTGGACATTGGTGGCTGCCGACTTTGCAGACACGGGCTCGCCTGACCCAAGCAAGCCGTACAGGCCGTACGACATGCTGTTTGAGACTACTGGCGAGCGGCTGGTCATAGTGTACGACAAGGAGCTGACCGAGAACGCAGACTTTTACTACAGGACGTTTGACGGAACCACGCTCTCCGCAGAGACAGGCGTCAACCTTGCCGGCGGGTCTGCCGACGCAGAAGAACTGCGCTACCTGCACCTTGCGGCCCACTCGACAACAAACGAGATGACGCTGGCAGTCCTTGATGCCACGAACCTAAAGACGTACGGCGCGGTCTGGAACGGCTCGGCGTGGGGCAACGTCCAGACGGTCTCTTCGTCCCTCAGCCTGGAAAACATCGACGGCGACTCGGTCGACGTGGCGTACGAGGCCCAGTCTGGCGCTTCCCTGGTGCTCTCCGGCAACGGACAAAACAGCGCGGCGTACGCAAGGTGGACCGGAAGCTCGTGGACGACAGGTGCGACAAACCCCAACCCCGGCGTGACGACCGAAGACGTCAAGTTCGTCAGCCTGAAATCCGACCCGCTTTCGTCGTCGAACAAGATAATGGCCTGCCAGTCAGACGATGGAAGCGCCCTTTCCTGCTCGCAGTTTAACGCCGGCACCCCCGGAACGTGGACCGTGGTAACAGGCAACACGGGCACCACCGCCGGCAGGGCATTTGACTTTGCGTACAACCCTGCAGGCACGACCGGTCTGCTTGTATCGTCGTCGGGAGCAAGCGGGACTCTGGACTACAGGGCGTTTAACGGCACCGCCTTTGGAACTGCCGCGACGCTGTCGGCCGCAGGCACGCACAAGTGGGTCCTTGGCGCCTCCGCAATCTCTACCACCGACGTGGTCAACTCGATGTTCCTCAAGTCAAACTCGAACTTTGACACTGGAGCGATAAAATCCAAGGCCGGCAAGACCACGCTTGTAGGCGACGCCTCGCTTACAAGCGAATCTGGCAACGACACGTACGAAAGTATGCACATCGATTTCCAAAAGTCCAAGAAGGTCAAGCGTACGTCGGCCGACACGATAACCATCGTGCCATCAGTTGCAAGGGGCATCGGCAAGAGCCTTTCAGACACTGTGACAATCGCGCCTGCCGTGTCAAAGGGAGTCAGAAAGCCGCTAAGCGACACGATCAACATATCCGCCGTAGCTGCAAAGAATCCAAAAGTCGCGATACCTATTGCAATATCAGTGTCAGACTCTGTCAGAAAGAAAGTCACGCGCTCACTTCCAAGCACCATAACGATACAGGACTCGATAACAACAATCACAATCGTTAGGCCGTCGGTAACCCTGTCAATCGCCGACTCTGTTGCAGGGCACAAGGGTGCCGCAAGGTCCGTGTCTGATACTGCAACCATCGGAGTCTCTGTCAGCTGGATGTACCATGCGTCGCGCTCTGCATCTGACACTCTGTCAGTGTCCGCTGCCGTATCTACGACCTTGCACCCAACTAGGTCTGTGTCAGTCACGCTTTCTGTAGCTGATGCGATAACAAAGAGCACTACAAAATCCCTTTCTGACGCGGTGACCGTACTGCCTTCAGTCAGCAGGACGTATTCCCCGTCGCGTTCAATGTCTGACGCGGTGACGGTGTCGCCTGCGGTAGCAAAAGTGTACCTTGCATCCCGGTCTGCGGCAGAGGTGGTTTCGGTATCTGACGCGGTGGCAGGGACCAGCGCGTTTGCAAGGGCCATTGCAGACAGCGTTTCTTTGGCAGACGCCGCCGCAAGGCAAAGCGTCGCGGCAAGGTCGGCTGCAGACGCAATCACAGTGTCTGATGCAATCAGCAGCAGGACATTGCTTGCATCAAGGTCCCTGTCAGACACCCTGCCAGCATCAGATTCCATCAACAAGTCAATCTCTCGCTCTGTCTCTGACGCCGTGTCAATCGCGGACGTCATCATCAAGTCAGCCACGCGTTCGCTATCTGAAACACTGTCAGCCACAGACGCAATCTCGCCCACTGCAACGCGCCCGCTATCCAGCACCATAACCATAACCGACGCAATCAGCCACTCAGTCTCCCGCTCCCTCTCTGACTCTGTCGCAGTGGCAGACTCGATAGCAAAGAGGGCGTCTCGCTCACTTTCAGACACTCTGTCAGCTGCAGACTCTGTTTCAAGAAGGGCGTCTACGTCGGCTGCAGAGACGGTGTCGATAGCCGATGCCATAGCCACGACCGCAAGGCGCTCACTTGCAGACTCTGTCACGATGACAGACTCGACAAGCTATGTTGCTTCCCGCTCACTTTCAGACTCGATCTCGACAACGGATGCCGTATCAATTACTGTATCACGCTCACTGTCTGACTCGGTGTCAATTACACCTGCGATCAACAGCACGACAAGCAGATCCATGTCAGACTCTGTGCCAATAACCGATGCCATAACCACCGCGGTCTCGCGCTCACTGTCAGACAGTGTCGCGCTTGCAGACAGCGTGTCCACCTCTGTCAGCCGCTCCATTGCAGACACAGTATCTGTTACGGACGCGATTGCCAGGGCGGCTGCTGATTCAAGGTCGACATCTGACAGCATCAATGTAACAGATGCCCTGGCCACAACAACATCGCGCTCCCTTGCAGATTCGATAGCAATAACCGATGCAATCACCGGCAAGACAAGCAGGTCAACATCGGACACCTTGTCGGCCACTGACGCCATATCGACCTCTGTCAGCCACTCGCTCTCCGATGCCGTATCAATGACAGACTCTGTCACTAGCGCCGCCTCGCGCACAATGCAGGAGACGCTGTCGGTTACAGACACGGCTGCAACAAACGCGCCGAGGTCGCCATCCGACCTGATGACAGTCGAAGATGCGATTGCCACGTCAACCTCACGCTCGCTATCTGACGCAGTCGGCGTGACAGACGCCGCCTCTTCCTCCACCTCGGTACTGGCCTCTGTTTCAGACTCGCTTGCAGTGGCCGACTCTATATCGACCAACAACATCAACCGCGTGGCAGTTTCTGACTCTGTGGCCGCGGCAGACTCTGTTACAGGGGCGCTTGCAGCATCGAGGCTTGTGGCCGACGCGCTCGTGATAGAGGATGCAACGGGCGCGCCTACCTCCTTTGCAAGGGAAATCTCTGATTCGCTGGTTATCGCCGACGGCGTCTCTGGTGGAAGCTCCATCAGCGTGCCGGTCTCTGACTCGCTTGCATTGTCCGACGCGATAGCAAGGACAGGCTCCGGGCCGTTCAGCGATGCCGTGGCCGTCGCCGACTCTGTGTCTATAGGCATCAGCCGCTTCCTTGCTGACGCGATGCCGATGGCCGACTCGGTGGCGCTTCCAATCCCGCGCACCATAAACGACGCGCTTGTACTAGCCGACCAGGTGTCTGCAAAGGCCGGTACTGCCGTATCCGTCGTCGACTCGCTTGGCGTCAACTCGCAGATAACCGACGTGTCGGTGCACTGGAACAGGGTGTTTGAAGAGGGAGTAGACCTGGCTGACTGCACGCCGTTTTCGTGCAACCAGTCGCTGCACTTTGACGAAGGCCTGAACCTGGCAGACGGCGACTTCTTTACCTCGCCGCCTGGACGCATACTGCCTACCACCCTCGCCGTGACAGACAGCATAGCAGTCAATAGGCCGCAGACATTCATAACACTGGGCGACTCGGCAGCAGTGTCTGTGGCAATCAAGCCGCTCCTGCCAATCCTTGTCAACGATCACGCCGACAATCACGGCAGGCCGCCGAACTTGTCCGTTCCGGGCACCTACACCTGGGATGGGACTCCCGCGGACCTGAGGGACGCTATTGAGCTAGATCCGCTCTACTTTAACACGACTGTAATCAGAGACGACCTGCCAAACCAGATAATAACGCTCCGGCTTAGGGACGTGACCATAGTGCCTACTGCAGACCTGCCGGCAAACAACACGCTCATATCTGACCGCGCCGCAAACATCCCGGCAGGCGTGCCTGTGCAGGTGCGCGTCAACTTTATGGACACTCCTGCCCTGTCTGGGCACTCTGGCTTCATCCAGTCGCTGGACGTACAGTTCACCCCTGCCATGCTCACCACCGACTTTGGCCTTATCGTGACGCCTATGGATGTCCCGCCTGCAGGAGCAACCCTGCCGCCGGAGGAGCTAAGGCCGCTGTACATCGACGTCAGGTGGTGGGGCAACGTCCCCGGAGGCTCTGACCCTAGCGTCCAGAGCTACTATCAGCATCCGCCCACTTTCACCTTCACGGTAACCGACGACTGGGCAAGATCAGAATCCGCTGCAAGGGACGCAAACGGGGTGCCACTCATAAAGATCAGGCTGCTCAACGAGGGTACCAACCAGTGGGAGGAGGTAAACACGGTACAGAATCTATCTGCAGGTAACGGGACATACACCTTTACTGCAACCCTGCCGCACTTCTCTGACTATGTGATAACCGCGGTCAAGAGCGCGACTGCGGGCTCTGGCACAGGCACTTCTTCTTCGCATGTGCCACCACCACCTGTGGTGCCAAAGACCTTCGCAGTGAACCTGGCCGACTCGCTGACGCTTGCAACGTCGACAAGCAACAAGGCAGTCGCCGTGATAGAGGAGTTTGTGAACGAAAAGTTCTCTGCAAGGCTCCTTGACTCTGTCAAGATATCCAGCAGGCCAGTGGCGTACAACACGTTTACGATACTCAAGGACGTCGATGTGTCAATAACGGTGGTTGACGTCAAGCAGAAAGACGTGGCGCCTCCTAGCGCGACGGCGGTGCTCCAGACAGACATCACGAACGCCGGCGACCAGGCAGAAAAGTTCACGCTCAACTTTTGGTACAACGACCAGACGGGCAAGCGCGCCTTTGACCTGTCGCAGCAGGTAGAGGTAGAGGCGCACGGGTCCAAGACGCTGCAGGTGACCATACCTTTCACAGAGCCGGGCACATACCGCGTCACAGCTGAGGCAAGATCCGTGCCTGAAAACGACCTGCTCGAGTCTACGCAGCTGACAGTCGTTGTCCCGTGGCTCTCTGTGTATCTGTACGTGCTCATGACGGTGGCGATAGCCATACTTGGAGGCTCGGCAATCGCAATAGCGTTGTACATGGCAAGAAATGGCATGATGATTACAGCAGCAGGCGCAGGGACTGCCGGAGCACTGATACTATTGCTTGGACGCAAACGCAAGCCGCGCGTGAGGGTGGCAGAAAGGAAATTGGCAGACAATGACGATGATGATGACGACAACTATGATCTGCTGGTAAACGTCAAGCTTGCAAACGGCTCTGAAGGCAGGCTAGCACCAGGCGAGCGCATGGCGCTGTTTGACTTTGAGATAATCAACAGGTCAAGAAGAAAGCAAGAGTTTGTACTGGCCTATCACCTGGTGGACATGGCCGGAACTACGATGCCCGAGTCGGCAGCCGAGATAAAGATAGGCAAGCGCAAGATCCAGTTGCGCAAAGCCAAGATCGAGCTCCTTGCAGGAGCCTATGTGCTCCACGTAGAGGCAAGGACCGCAAAGGGCGAAGTCCTTAGCAGCGACCGTGTCAGCGTGAGGACTGCTTGAGCGCCCGTCTTGTTGTTATTGTTATTCTGGCCTGCCGCAGTGCGCTCTGTGAAAGGCATAACTGTGCGATACAACATGGAAAGGGTGCCGCAAATACACCCGCGCTCCTTGCGGCTGCGCTTGTTATTTTCTTTGCAATGACAATAATGACGACGATGATTCTGCTGGTATGTGTCCCTGCCTTTGCCCAGGAAGAAAGCGGGCAAGCCGCCGAGCTGTCGCTAGAGCGCCAAGTGCAATCGCAAGGGCTGTTTCCTGCAGCAGGCGATTATGTCCGCTACGATGTTACTATCAGGAACACAGGACCGTCGGCCATAGAAGGAAGGTCGCTCTGGGTGGACTTTGTGCCCATGCGTGGCGGGCATGAAGGGTCAAGTGCCAAGTTTGAAGTGCCATTGCTTGCACCAGGTGCAAGCGCACAGCTGCACCTTGGGCCATTCAAACTGCATGACGCCGGCGAGTATGCACTCTATGTTGGAATCAATAGAGGAGGCGATGCCACAAGCCCTGATGACCTTGCGCTCAATACCCAGCCTGACGTGCCCCTCGACTCTGTAACCGCCCTTGATCCCATTACAGCCATGGCACTTCCCGCGGGCATGGGAATCGCGGCCGCCGGCGTGGCGCTCCTTGCATGGCTCTTTTATGCGAGGAAGAGACGCGGCTGACGTTCCTACCTGAATATCCTTATATAACAAACAGCAACACAAAAGAGTCAAATGAACAGCTGGGGCAACATTGGACGCCCCCTTGTCATAATAATAACGGTTGCGCTCGCCAGCATGACTGCGGTGTCCTCCTTTCTCGTGTACACGGCGCAGCAGACCGCCGAGTCAAAAATAGCACTGGCGGCGTCGCAGACGCTCAGGAACAACCTGGCAGGGGACGCCCAGGCAGTGTCAAGCAGGGTATCTATCACCCTTGGCAATGCAGAGCGCCTCCTCGCCGCCTCCGCTCTTGCGATTGCAGGCAAGGATGCTGGTAGCGACTCTGTCCGGGATACACTGCTGCTGACAAAATCTGCACTTGGCCCGTACGCAGACAATATTGCCTTGATATCTGTCGAAGGCAAGCTCCTCTATATCGCAAGCCCGAGCACGTCCCTCCCGATAGGCTCGGATCTCTCAAATAGGCGAGTTTACGAGCTGCCACTTGCCACCAACAGCCCGTACGTTAGCCCGCTGCTCTCAGACTTGGGGAGCGTTCCGCGTTTTGCCGTAGCGGTCCCTGTCCCTCAATCTGCCACAAACGGCTCTTTTAATGGAGTACTTGCAGCCCTCGTGCCTATCAGTTCGGCCAAGAACATTTTCCTTGCGCCATACGCGTCTACTGACAAGTCGCTGATGCTGGTTTCAAATGACGGGACAATTCTGGTTCACCCGTCAGACGGGCTGGTGGGCAAGAGCATCACAAACGGCACCCTCCTCGGTCTGGTGTCTGAAGATACAAAGGAGATGGTGCAACAGAGCCTGCAGCTCATGTCGCAGGGCAAATCCGGCGTACTGCAATACAAGGATCGGGACGGAAACGAGACTCTGATGGCGTACGAGCCGGTGCTTGTCAACGGAACATACGTGTTGTCTGTCGCGGTATCAGAGACCACATCCGTGGTGCAAAAGCCCTTTGTGGATGTCTTTGTTGAGAGCCAGAACTTTAACCTCCTTGCCACGGTCCTGATAGCCGCCATTTCCGCGATATTCATAGCGTTCATACTCGTGCTCAACAGGCGCCTCTTTACCACCGTCAGCAAGCAGGACGAAAAGATCTCCAACCAGCTGTCCGAGCTCACGGCTGCCTATGAGCGGCTGAAGGAGCAGGACGTCATTAAAGACGAGTTTATCAACATAGCCGCGCACGAGCTGCGAACCCCCGTGCTCCCCATAGTCCTTAGCGCCGAGAACCTTGCCGACAGTATGCCCGATAACGACAACGTCAGGATAATCCTGCGCAACGCAAACCGCATCACAAAGCTGACAAACGACATCCTTGACGCAAGCAGGATAGAGAGCAACACGTTCAAGCTCCAGAAGCAAAAGACCAGCATCAAAAAGTTGATTGAGGAGGTAATTCAGGACGCGCAGCTAAAGATACCAAAGGGGCAGGATGTCGAGATTGTTTTCGAGGCAAAAGTGCCTTCCGCAATGGAGGACCTCATGATCGACCGGGACAGGATAAGCCAGGTGCTGGTAAACCTGCTGGACAACGCAATCAACTTTACCGAGTCGGGAACAATACACATCGTGCTAGAGCCGGACGGCGAAGCGGGGCGAGTAAAGGTGAGCATTACCGACAATGGCAAAGGAATCGATCCTTCAGTCAAGCCCAAGCTGTTTGGCAAGTTCGTGTCAAAATCCGACAGGGCAAAGGGAACGGGCCTTGGGCTCTACCTGTGCAAGGCAATAGTCGAGTCGCACGGGGGAACGATATCCGGCGAGAACAATGCCGCCGGCACGGGAGCGACCTTTTCGCTCACTCTCCCCATGAATTAATTGAGTGGTTTTATTTTAGGTGGTATTGTAGCGTTTTTGCGTCGGTTGATGGGACTATGAGAGGTGAAACGCTGCCTGAGTGTATGCGGCAGAACTCGAGAAACCGTTTTAGTACATTCTTAAATAATGGTATTACCTACAAGAAACACTAGTTGTACGCGCTAGAGCGCATAGGTCTTGCTTCTTCTCGCCATGTAACGATGATAGTACAGAAAGAAAACGAGGGAGGAGATTTTGATTAATTGTCAGCGTACGATGACAGGAATCAAGTTGTATCCAGGATCCAAGAGAAGTTGCGGGAATTCTTGTTTACCGAAACCGAAGTTTTCTACTACCATCTTGAAAACGTAGGCGTAAGACGTGACGAAATACTAGACAAGCCAGAGGAATTCGTTGATGCACTCCATGACATTTTTGGCAACGGGGCCGCCCTTATAGAGAGCGCCATCATATCAGAAATAAAAGCCTCGAATTCAGACACCGCTGCGAAACAGGGCCTTGTGGATGTGCTAAAGTCCATCGAGAGGAGGGCTAAATGAGCGGCATGGAACTTGATAATAATAATAATAATAGTAGAAGCATAATAGATCTCAAGGATGACAGCACGCTTGCGTTTCTGGCATCTTATGCAAAGAAGCACAGGGAGGACATCCCGCCCCAGTTCAGACACGGCATAGGCATAATCTACGAAATAGAGAACGCTGACCTTTCCTTTGAAAGGATAAGGAACTATGAACAAGAAAAATTGCTGTCTGTGACAGGTTCCAAGTCCTACTCTGCATGTCCCAGATGCAAGAGTCTGCTTCTGTCGCTGAGGCTCTCTTGCCCCGACTGCAAGAGGCCCTCTCTCGCAAGATCAGAGATAATGATACACTATAGCTGCGAATACTCCGGGCCTGTGGAAGAGTTTGTCTCTCAAAAGGACAGCGAGTACGTATGCCCCAAGTGTTCAAAGCAGATGAAACGCGTAGGAATAGAGTACGGCAAGCCCGGCATAGGATTCAAGTGCCGTGACTGTGGAAGGGTTTTCCAGTACCCTCTTGTGATCGCAGTGTGTCACAACGGCCACGAGCTGAAGGTAGACGAAATCGACCTCCAGCATTTTCCTATATACAGGATCAATGACGAAATACGAAACTTTGCAGAGGTGACAGAGTACTTCACCTCGGTTCAACAGGCGCTCACGGGCAGGGGCCTCGAAGCCCAGGTCCTCTGCAAGATAAGGGGAGGTAGCGGCGTCACCCACATAATACCGCTTGTAGTAAGGACGGCAAAGGCTCCTGTCATCGTGGATTTTATTTTGGATGAATCCGGGTTTGATGCCAAGATACTGCAAAAGATACTGAGGGGGGCGGATCTCAGCAAGTACGTCATGCTCTTGTTCGTGCCGGAAGGCTTGGTCAGCAGGCTTGCGCCAATCGTCAACCCGGAGAAGATAAAACTCGTGCCTCTTTCTTCCGGCAGCAAGAGAGAGGATCCGGCCGAGGTCGCTGAAGAGGTAATCAAAGCTGCAGGCTAGGCGCGTTGCCATCTTTATCGCGTGCATGGCCGCGCTAGCAGCTTTTGCCGCGCTAGCGCCGTCGGCGTTTCTGTTTTCGCTGGCCGTGGGAATTACTGCGATCTATACTGCGTGGGGCGTCTACCATCTCGTAGTTGCGATGTCGGGCATAAAGCCTCCCATGAGCTTCGACACGAGGCTTGAAGCATACCCAAAGATCTCCGTAATAATCCCGGCAAGAAACGAGCCGATACTTGGGAGGACTATCGAGTCCTGCCTTTACCATGTAGACTACCCCTTAGACAAAAAGGAGATAATTGTAGTCGTAGACGACGAGGGAGGCGAGCGCATTGCCTTCTGGTACCAGCAAAAGCATCCAGAGGCGGTCAAGGTACTTGCGCGGCGCCAGTTTTTCCCCACCAAGCCGTCTGCGCTAAACGACGCCATGCTGCTTTGCAGCGGAGAAATCGTGGTGATAATGGACGTGGAGGATATTCCCGACAGGGACGTATTCAAAAAGGCCGCCGCAGCCATACAGGGAGGAGGTAAGCAGGCGGTGCAGGTCATGCTGCGCATAGGCAACACCGAGGACTCGTGGATATCCAAGATATTTGCCATGGAGTACGCAGGATGGTTTCGCATAATGCTCAACGGCAGGTCGAACCTGGGAATGTTTGCACCCCTCGGCGGCACGGGGAACTACTTTAGCAGGGCCGCGTTGCGCTACGTGGGCGGGTACGAGCCGACGAACCTGGCAGAGGACGCTGAACTTGCAATACGGCTCAGGATTGCCAGGTGGAATGTCTCGACACTTGACGCCCGGCACTGGGAGGAGGCGCCAGTCAAGTTTGACGCATGGCTCAAGCAGAGAACCCGGTGGTTCCGCGGATGGATGCAGAGCTTTTGGAAATACTCTGGCATATTGTTGCTCCAGCCGACTGTTGCAAAGAGGATGGGTTTTCTAGGGATATTTTCGACGCTTGTGATGCTGGTCAGCCCGCTCATAGTGGTGCTCAACTTGGTCGCGTACGCGATCACCGCGTTATGGCTGCTTGGAGGGTCGGGATTGGTCCCGCGGCTGATTACCGCGGATACCGTCCCTTTCTGGACTATAATACCGCTTGGATTCAACGGCCTTTACTACTACATCTGGATAAAGGGGGCCAGGCTGGAAGGCATAGAAGTGAAGACCCTCAAGTATCTGCCGCACATGTTCTTTTACATGAATGTCATGATGCCCATTGCATCTTTGCGGGCTTTTTATCAGGAGCTTTTCAAGTCCGTCTTTTGGGAAAAGACGACCCATCACGGAAGGGGCGTAAGGTCGACCGCGGTAGAAAAGCACCAGTAAAGTGTGCTATACCTGCGGATACTGTCAAATATTATCGCCGGATCATATGTTTTGTCTTTCAAAATTCACATCCGACGAACTGGCGATATCAAACAAGTCGTCTTCTGGATATAGTTATTCTTTTGGAGTCGGGTTTGTCTCGTCGGTGATGAGCTGCAGTAAGTCGGCCCTCGTAAACGGCTTTCTTAGAACCTTCACGTTGTTGTTCTGCACCTTTTTGGCTATCTCTTCCTGCGTGTACTCAAACGCCGTGATGAATATGACCTTGGTATTAGGCGAGATCGGGTGGATTTTCTTGTAGGCTTCAAAGCCGTCCATCCCAGGCATCCTGATGTCCATGATTGCCATTCCGTACTCGGCGCCGTTGCTTGTGGCGTTCTCTATGGCCTTGACGCACGCAGGGCCGCTTTCAGCAGTCTCGACGTCAAACCCGCGTTTTTTGAGCACCTCTCGTATGGAGCTGCGTATGTCTTCTTCGTCGTCTACAATTATGGCCTTTTTCAGTTTAGTCGGAAAATGCCTTCCAACCGACGAATAGATGTCGGCAATTGCGCCGGGATCGACTATGCCTATTGCAATCAGCGTGAGGTCGTTTTCCAGCGGGTACATGATGATGTCCATCGCGTTGTACTGCACGTGGATGTTTGACGTTATCCCTGTCGTCGGGCTGTTGACGTTAAAGGCGCCCTTGGCAATGTTTGTGCGGAGCGCCGTCTTGACAATGTCTTCAGGCGAGAGCTGGCGGATGGAACTCTGCGGCAGCTGGCGCGCGGCCTTGGCCATGATGTTTGCATACTTATCCGTGACCATAACAAGGTCTAGCTGCTTGTTTTCTGCAAGAATGGTCTTGCAGCGGCTAGTATAATCAGTTTCTATGTTTGGCGTACTGAATGAATTCCCCTTTGATTTTAAAAACATTATGCTACCCGAGTGGCAATCACAGCAAAAGTGGCTGGTACTTGAGATATGGCACACGTTGGTTTTTAATAATGGGCCTGACCTTGGCTTGATGAGTGAGAAGATGGTGATGTGGCGTGGCGGCTGATGACCATGGTGCGTTTTTAGACTCTTTTACTGATGAAGAAAAAGCAGTGCTTGCGGGCCACTTTTCAAACGCCGACAGGGCGGTGTTTGCGGTAACTACCCCAAGGCAGGTGGACAGGGGCGCGCTGATGTCCCGGTATTCCCGGACTGACAAGAGTATGCGCCGGGTCTTTCTTGACGAGTTTGCCAAGAACCCAAACCGGGGCGAAGAGTTTTACCGCAAGGTCTTGCTTGAATACGGCGACGACTCGGTCGCCGAGCTTGGCGAGGCGCAAGTGGCCCTTGAAGGCATATCAAACATTGCCGCAAAAAAGATAGAGGACCGCAGGATCGGGCTTTCGTACCTGGAAAAATCGTCTCGCTATGTCCCGTTTGACAAAAAGGTCGCCGGCGGCATGTATCGCTATCTGCGGGAAGGCCGCATAATGTCGTCAAGACATGCGGACCACTACCTTGCGGCATGCGACCTTGCCTTCGATACTTATAGCAAGAGCCTGCTAGCCATGACAAATTTCCTCGAAGAGCAAGAGCCGATAGACAAGTTCTCGTTCTTTGATTCTTCGTTGCAAAAGGAAAGGCAGTTTGGCGGCCTACGGGAGCAAAAGGACATCGACGCCGCGCAGCGCATATACCGGGCTACGATAAGGGCCAAGGCGCTTGACCTTTTGCGCGGCCTCCTGCCTGCCTCCACCCTGACAAACGTCGGCATAACCGGCAACGGCAGGGCGTTTGAATACCTTCTCACGATAATGCACGGCTCGCGCCTTTCAGAGCTGCGCTCACTTGGCGAGCAGCTGTTCTCTGAACTTAACGGCGTAATACCATCGTTTGTCCGGCGCGCAAACGACAAGTACGGCCAGGCCATGCAGGCTTATTTTGCAAAGACGGAGAACGCGGTGCGGGACCTTGCAAAAAAGCACCTGTCCGGAATGAACTCAGAGTCAAGCCCTGAAAAGGTCCGGCTGCTAGAGCCGGAGGACAACTTTGCCGCCGAAGTCAAGGTGGCCTCTGCCATCCTGTACGAGCAGGCTGACGGCAGGCCCCTTGAAAAAGTAATGAGGTACGTCAAGTCCATGCCGTCGCAGGACAGGCACGGCATAATCCGCGCATATACTCGATACCGAGAGAATCGCCGGCAGAGGCCCGGCCGGGCCTTTGAGATGGTTGACTGTATCTTTGAACTGTTCACCAACTTTGGCATGTTCCGCGACCTGCACCGCCACCGTGTGCTCACGCTTGAGCGGCAATTGCTGTCTACGAGGCACGGCTATGACATGCCCGGGGAAATCAAAGAAGCCGGCCTTGGCAAAGAGTTTCAAGAGTGCATGTCTGCGTCAAAAGATGCCTACGAGGCGATTGCAAAAGAGATGCCGGAGGAGGCGCAGTACGTCGTCAATTTCGCGTACCGCTATCCCTACTTTATGAAGATGAACCTGCGCGAGGCCTGCCACATGGTCGAGCTTCGTACAGTGCCGCAGGGCCACCCTGACTATCGACAGGTCTGCCAGGAAATGTACAGGCAGCTGCAAAAAGCCCACCCCGTCCTTGCGGAGGGGATCAAGTTTGCAGACATGAATTCATACCAGCTGGAGCGCTTTGACGCCGAAAAGCGCACCGAGAAAAAGAGGCAGGAATCTGAAAGACAGTGAATGGCTTTGTATGGTAATATATGCCAATAACTACCATTGCTGACCAATCTTTATATATTACCATGTAATACCATTATACGGTAATCGAAATGGTCGATACAAGCAAGTCATCCAAGGAAGACGCAACAACGGCGACAAGCAGAGCAGAAGTGATAGAAGCAGTAAAGGACAACTATATACGCACAGTAGACGAGATCGCAAAGGTTCAGCCGCAGTATTTACAATCAATCTCTAACCTCCAGCTGGACTACATCCAGACAACCAAGAACGTGATTCAGACAGCATTCTCTGTACAAAAGCAGGTGGCAAGCAACGTGAATATCCCGGCAACTCCGTATGCAGACCTCTTTGTGAAGCAGGCAAACGAGATAACCAATAACACGATCAGGGCGGTAGGCATCAACAACCAGCTGACCATCAACGCGCTGGACGCCGCAAGGGAGAACCTAAAGATCTACAACAGGTCAATAGACGCAGTCACCGACTTTGGCACCAACGTAGCCAAGGCGTGGACCGCATTCTACACACAGTCACAGCAGCAGTTCACACGCTAAGTACGTCGCATACTCCAGAAAGGCCTTTTGGCCTTCTCTCCTTTTTCTCCTTTTTCTCCTTTTTTGTATAATGTCAAATTCAAGCGCAATTCCGTAAAGTCCGGTAAAACGCCTGCTGACAAAATAATGCAACAATTTTGACACCGTCATCATTATACCTACTTACAAACAATTGCGCATGAGCGAAGAAAAGCTCGCATTCGTAGGCAAGCAAGTCAAGGACATCTATGGGACATTCATCGGAAAAGTAGTAGGCATAATCACAGAAATCGACGGCGAGATCGAAAGCGTCGGCGTGGACTGCGGCTCTGCAGGCATCAAGCAGCTCCCGTACGAGCAGCTGGTGGTCCAGGGCGATTTCGTGTTCTTTATTCCAAAGTGGAGGCTTGAAGCGCAGAAACTCATCAGGCAAAAGTCGCTCACGCTCAAGAGGATAAAGGCACTTCATGAGATTGTCGCAGAAAACGACGGCATGAAGGAGGATGCAGAGCTTGTGTCGATAAAATACGAGAAAAAGCTGAACGAGCTCAATGAGGCCGAAAAGGCAGTCGGCGACAAGCTGGCGGCGCGTCTTGCAGAGCTTGACGCAGAGGCCAAGCAGGTCAAGGCAGTGCTCTTTGACGCCAAGCTCCAGTTCAGGAGCAACGAGATGAAGGAAGAGACGTACCAGCAGGTCAAGATAAACACCGACGAGCTGGTCGAGCACATCAACAACGAAAGGACCGAGATTGGAAACGTGAGGGCCAAGCTGTCAGGGCTGACAATCGACAACATAACGACCGATTCAGCGGCAACAACAACACCGACAGCTCCTACAGTGGATTCGGTGCCAGCCACCGCCACGACTGCCGAGCCAGCTTCGCACTCTAGTACCACGGCAGACTCTCACGGAGAGCCAGTAACCGCTACGCCTGCAGAAGAAAAGCCGATAACGGTCACTGCAAGCAGCAACAACAACAACGAAGAAGGCCACGACGCGGCCTGGCTGAATCAGGTAATCCAGCAGCAGTAAAATAAACACATCCCACGCCGGTTTTTCCGGCGCGCTTTTCTTCGTTTTCTATTTTCCCTCTGGTGCCTTGGTTTTTTTGCTTTTACAACTTGCTATTAGTGCTCAATGTGCGGCTCTTTTCTTTTATAGTCGTAATATACTTCTCCAAGCTGGAATGGATCGTTCATGTCCGCGTACCTGCCTTTCATTGCGCTGTGTATCAGGTTTGCGATAAACAGCACCATCGAAGTGCCGATTGTCCACGCGCCTATCGTCGAGATCTGGTTCATCAAGATGAGCGGCTCCGTCGGCACGTAGTCAAACACGCGCCTTGGCTGCCCGTACAGGCCCATGAGGTGTTGCGTTATAAAAGTAAGCGACACCCCGACAAACAGGAGCCAGAACTGTATCATTGCCGCCTTTTCGTTATACATCCTGCCGGTCATCATGGGGAACAGGTAGTAGATGAACGCAATGAAGGCAAAAGTGATGATCCCCATCAAAAAGAGGTGCATGTGCCCAACTACCCAGTAGGTGTCGTGCGTGATAAAGTCAAGCGGCATGGCGGTGTTTACAACGCCTCCGGCTCCGGCCAAGTAGAACGTTACTATCCCGCCGACCACGTATGCCATCGGGGATTTGAAACTTACCCTGCCTCCCCACATCGTAGCTATCCAGTTGAACACGTGCATGGCAGACGCAGGAACCGCTGCAAGCGTTCCTACCATGAACACGGTCTTTTCGGTAAAGCTCTCGCCTGTCGAGAACATGTGGTGCCCCCACGATGCAAAGCTTACAATGGCCAGCAGTACAAATGCGGTTACTCCCGACTGGTAGCTGAATATGGGCTTTCTTGAAAATCTGGGAATGATCTCATACATCATGCCTATGGCGGGTATCACAAAGACGTACACTTCAGGGTGGAACGTGAACCAGAACAGGTGCTGGTACGCTATCGGGTCTCCGCCCCTTGTCGGGTCAAAAAAGCCCGTTACCCCAAGCCTGTCCGTGTACAGCATGATGAGCGCTGTGGTGAACGTCGGGAGCGAGACCAGTAATATCAAAGATGCAGTAAAGATGGACCAGACAAACAGCGATGTCTTCATCAACGGCAGGTCCGGGTGCTTCATCTTTAGTATCGTGACTATGAAATTTATCGAGCCGAGGATTGACGAAAGCCCAAGTATCTTTAGTCCAAATATCAACATGTCTGCAGCTGGTGCTGGCGCTTTGGTCGTAGAATAAGGCGGGTAGAGATTCCACGTAGTGTCTGCAAACCCGAGCCATATCAGGCCCGCCGCCACCGGTATCATCCAGAACGCGATTGCATTGAGCTTTGGCCATGCCATGTCTTTGTACCTGACCATGATTGGTACCAGGTAGTTCCCCACCCCTGCTCCAAAAGGCAGTACCCACAAAAAGAGCATCGTTATTCCGTGCGTGGTAAACACCCTGTGGAAGGTAGTCGAATCTGGAAAGACCTGCTGGCCTGGCAGGAACAGCTCGGTGCGTATGCCCATAGCAAGCGCCCCTCCGATCATAACAGCAGTGATGGAGAAAACTATGTAGAGAAGCCCAATGTCAGTGTGATGAGTAGAAAAGAGAATTTCCCACATGGGGCGAGGTTGTTTTGCTTCTAGGACCATTGGACATGCCTCTTCAGCAAATCTCCCCACTTGAAGAGAGTTCGCTATAATGCTGCCCCATTCATAATTTAAAACAGTTGACGATGTGACAGTTTTATTTTCTCTGAATTTGTTTTAGCGTCAGTTAATTGCTGCATATGTTAAATTCTTCTAGCGCCAAAATGTTTTTTTGCACCAGCAATGAATCGCCCTTTGTAAGTCATGTCTTATTCTATGTATTATATTTGCAGGCAGCCATAATGCCAAGTAACTTTACTGAACAAAGATGAGCAAGACACATAAATAAAATGAGTCTTGAAACACACACAAGTACGGAATGCTGCAGATAGCTGCTAAAAAGAAACTGCCTTTGTACGTGCTGCTGGGCTCGATCGCAGCAATCGCGTTTTTGGTGGCTTATGTAGCGGCAAACGGCACCGGCGAAGGGCCGGTTGGCGAAGCATTTGTAAACGAGGAGCTCCCGCCTCCTGGAACGTTTCCGTACTTTCTAAAGCCGATTACCTGGCTGATGATAGTGGTTTTTGCCGGCTGGTTCTCTTTTATGGAACTGATGAAAAACCAGATCAAGCTCCTCGATGACAACTGGCGCTATTTTTACGCAATGGTCCTGTTCATAATAGTGGCTATTTCTTTTTACGAAATCCTCTACAACTTTATGTACTGGGGCGCTATTCTGTCCAAGCAGCCCGAGGCCGCGCTCGACCCTGACAACGTGGCAAACGGCTTTCCCTCGCAGCTCTATCAGGTAAACATCGTGTTTGCCACCAAGGTGGGCGTCACCATCTTTGCCTGCGCGGTGTACGCACTGGCCTTGCTAAAGTTTTCCGGCAGCAGATGAAGTCTTTCTTTAAAGGATTAATTATGTCGCCCAGATCCAATGCAATAATACTGGGATGCCTGACATACAGGATAATGCACATCGCTACTTTGCAACCTCAGTCGCCCTCGTGACCACCGACGGCAAGTCGGGCAAGAATGTGATGGCGGCAGAGTGGGCCATGCAGGTCTCGTACGAGCCGATGCTTATTGCAATATTTATCCATGACTCTCCGACATTGTGGAACATAAAAGAAAACGGCATGTTTGGGGTCAACATTGCCGCAGACGACCAGGCAGAGATTGTCAACATCGCCGGCGGCTATTCCGGGACAGAAATAGCCAAGCTTGCAATACCGCAGACTTTTCAGACATACGCCGGCAAGGGCGTCCCCATGATAAAGGGGTGCGCGCTTGCTTGCGAGTGCAAGGTTATGTCGGTGCAGGAAATGGGCGACCACGTGATGGTAGTTGGAGAGGCCATTTCTGCAACGTTTGACGAAAAGAAATCCCCTCTGATATACACGCGGGGAAACTACCGCAAGATTGGGGGCAAGCTTGCGTCGGGCAGAAAAACAGTGCGCCTGTCTCCAAAGGCGTTTGCCGAGTTCAAGCGCATGTCCGGCGGGCAGTTTGTGCTAAAGGCGGCAGTTGCAGTTGTCAGAGATGGTAGAAAGACGCTGTTTGTAAGAATGGAAAGCTCTTCGTCATGGATGCTGCCCGCAGTCGTGCCCGAAAGGGGCACGGACTATAAAAAAGCGGTTTCCCTGCACCTGAAGTCAATAGGCGTGCAAGCGCAAATTGAGGGAATCGCTGGAATTGAGCGCATGATGCTAAAGTCCGGCAAGCAGCAGTCGCTGCGGGCAAACTTTGTCGTGTTTTCCTGCACTGCCAACGCAATAAAAGAAGACGACGACAACAACGACAACAAAAAAGGATGGTTCCTGCATCCGCCAAGGAACCTGCTGCTAAAGAGCCTGCTGCTATTTCAAAAGGCCTGAGCTGGCGATTTTCTCTGTCGCTTCCAAGAGCTTCTTTACGTCTGCTTCGTCGTGCGCGTACGAGATGGCTCCCATCTTGGTCGGCAAAAAGAATACGCCGTGCTCTGCCATGAGTGCCGTGTGGTATTTCACCAGCTTGCCCTTGTCAGACGTTGCAACGTCTGTCGCGTTTTCGACGTCTGCTGTCCCCTCCTTTACAAAATGCGTCAGGAAAATTGAATTGGTGCCAGTAACCCTGCACGGGACGCCAGCATCTGCAAATATCTTGGCAAGGCCCTTTCTTGCCATCTCGCCCAGCCTGTCTACCTTGCCATATACCTTGCGCTCGTTTTTCTTCAAGAAATCAAGCGTGGCAAGGCCGGCGGCCATCGTGGCAGGGTTTGCCGAGAACGTTCCCCCGCCGATTGCGCAGCGCGCCTCCTTTTCCCTTATTGAAACAGGGTCGGCAAGCGACATGATGTCCTTGTCTCCGCACACGACCCCGATTGGCATTCCGCCTCCGCAGATCTTGCCCAGCGTGAACAGGTCCGGCTCAAGCCCGTACGTGCCCTGCGCGCCGTGCAGCGAAAGCCTGAATCCAGTCACTATCTCGTCCAGGATGAAAAGTGCGCCGTTTTTCTTGCAAAATTCCTGCAACCCTTCAAGGTAGCCTTTTGCCGGCGGTATGCAGCCTGCTCCTCCAAGGACCGGCTCTATTATGACGCACGCAAGGTCGTCCTTTATAGTCTCCAGAACCTTGAGCGACGCTTCAAGGTCATTAAACGGCACGGACTCGACGTACTGGCCCTCGTCCTGTACGAGCCCCGGTCCCTCTTCTGCTTCAAAGGGAAAGTTGACAGTCTGCATCAGGGTGGTGTTAAAGCCGTGCCAGCCTCCTATCGCCTTGGCGATTACGCGCCTTCCAGTCTTTGCGCGGGCAAGCCTGACTGCGTACATCGTGGCTTCAGAGCCGGTGCTGCTAAAGCGCATCATCTCCGCCCTTGGCATCAGCTTTTGGATGGCCTCTGCCAGCTCCACGGACACGTCGTTTACAACGCCGTACAGGGTGCCGTTTTTTGCCTGCTTTGCAAGCGCAGAGGCAACGGGCGGCGGCGAGTGGCCAAGGATGAGGGCCCAGTGGCCCATCCAATAGTCAGTGTACTTGTTGCCGTCGACGTCAAAGAGGGTCTTGCCCCTTGCCGCGTTCACAAAGAACGGGTACGGCTCGAAATAGCGGATGTTGTGGCTGATGCCTCCCGGAAACAGCTTTTCTGACCTTGAGTAAAGGCGCCTTGACTTGCCTGTCTTTGCCTTGTAGCGCCTTATGTAACTCTCATAATAGTAGTAGTGGTCGTTGTTCATGTGGTGAACGTAACTGCGTGCGGGCTAGATCATGTATAATCTTTTTGCAAGCAGATCGTTTATTTTGCCCGGCCGTGTCCTGACAATGAAGAATAAGATGATGATGAACTGTCTGCAGTGCCACCATACGTACCAGGCCCACGAAAAGAACTCTCCGAGGGCCAGCTCTATACTGCGGGTCGGCAAATGCCTGGTGCCCGGATGCGACTGCACGCAGTACGTGGACAAGATAGAGACTATAGACGAAGATCTGCTCTAGTTGCTATTGAGGTTTCTAAGGGACGGCGGGATTTTTGCGTCTTCCTCCGTAATCTTGGGCAGCGGCTCAAAACCGTACTGCGCTCTCAGGGTTTCCTGCTGCTGGCGCATCACCTCGTCAGAAAACTTGGGACCGATATGGCCAAACCATGCCCACAGGAGAATGACTATTGCAAGAGAAATGCCCATTACAAGTATGCACGCCGCTACCGCTGTCATGTGGTATCCTCCCTCGGGTTTTTCGTGATGAGCGCACATGGCCATCCGTAGTTCAAAACCTCGGCTTTTTAAACCTATTTTCCTGCACCTGCGCGCGCCATGATAGCCACCCGCATAATCTTTAAGGTGCAGCACACCAACTTGCTAGTGAAGGTTGGACCTAGAGAGCTTTGTAGCCGACGTCACGTCCCTTGCAGACAGAATGGCCGCCGGCGAGCCACAAGAAAACATCCAGCGACTCGACTTTGTCAGGAGCAGGCTGATAGGGCTCTATCAGAGAAACCTGGTCAAGATAAACCACTCGGCGATGGAGCTGGTGTGCGCCAAGCACCTTATCCGCGACGGCTACTCTGTGGACGTCGAAAAGCAGCTGACCGACATCCTGGTCTGCGACGTCTATGCGACCAAGGGCGATGGCGTGGCCCTCGTAGAGATAGAGACCGGCTTTATCCCGCCAGAGCACGCGCTTGACCCCTTGTCATATTACGCTGCAAGGATTGCAAGCAAGATTGCACGGTACAGCAAGCACTCAAACAAGTTCGTCCTTGCGACCCCTCCCGTCAGCATACTGCCGATACCAAACCTGTTCAGGCGGCCGCCCCGGGACAGGACTGCCGAGGAGGTAAAGGAGGTCAAGGCGCTGTGCGACAGGTACTATTCAAACCCTCCAATCGGCGAAGAAGAGATCCTTAACGCGCACCTCCACATGGTCTACATCATCAACATCGACGCCGGCCGGGTGGTAGAGATGGACATAGACTTGTACCTGGAAAAAGTGGGCGAGATGCTGGCAAAGGGGATGGCCGGCATATCTAGCAGCTAGAGTATCGTCCTTTGCCCGCGCGCAGGCCTTTTGCCGCTGTCCCGGGGCGTCCTTGCTGACCTGCTCTCTTCACTTAATGATGATTTTTCAATTGCGGCATTTACCATCTTGACAATATTCTTGTCCTTCGTGTCCCTGACGTGCACGACGTAGACAAGCGCATGGTCCTTGCCTTCTGCCTTTCTCACCACCCTGCCTATCCTCTGCGCCACGCGGTTTGCGTTTGCGGCACTTGCAAGGATTATGGCGATGCCGACCTGCGGCACGTCGTAGCCTATCTCAAGCGTGTGCACCGACAAGAGTGGGTAATAGTCCTTGCCCCAGCTGCCAAGGATCTCCTCGCGCTCGTACCTCGGCACGCCGTTGTGTATTGTCCTTGCCGGGATTCCCGACGACTCGAGCATGTCGCGCAGCTGCTGTATCGAGTCGACAGTCTCGCTAAATATCATTATGCGCTCCTTTGGATGCTGCTTGACAATGTCTACCGTGGCGTACAGCTTTTGCTTTGTGGAGCTGAGAAGCTCTTTTCGCTTGCGCACCATCGCAAACCACTGCTTTGCCAAGGACGCCCGGGCTCCTCCGCGCATAAGCACCTTTGTCATCCTTGCCGGGTCGTACACCTGCAGTTTCCTTGAGATTTCCTTTATCGCGCCGGTTGCCTCGTCGTAGATCTTTTGCTCCTCGTCTGTAAATTTCACCTCGACTTCCTTTACGACTGGCCTTGCAAGCCTGCCATCTGACACGGCGTCTTTTATCATGTATTTTTTCACGGGCGGGGCGACCACAAGTATCGTACCGTAGCGCGGGTCGCGCTCGTCTATGGTTGCAGTCAGCCCAAGTATTGCCTTGCCCGGGTCTTCAACGATTACGTCAAATATCCTGTCAAATTCTACAGCAGTCTCGCTAACCAGGTGGACCTCGTCAAGCACCACCATGTCTGCCTGCCTGACAAGGTCAAAGTTGTTGATGACGCTCTGGTAAGTGCTTATCGTTATCTCCCTGCTGGCGTCCTTGCGCTCGCCGTAATAGGTGCCGATCGCGCCCTCGTCGATGCCGTAGCTGAGGAGGCGCCTGACGTTCTGGCTGATGAGCACAATCCTTGGCACGATAAACAAGATGGCATATCTCTTTTTGCCCGACTGGATGGCCGCCTGCCTTGCGCACTCCCACGCAATCTCTGTCTTGCCAGTGCCGGTGCTAAATATCACCGAGCCTCTGCGGCCGTTCTGCATCCACGCCTCTGCCGCCTCTGTCTGGTCTCTCTTGAGCTCAAAGGGGAACTGGAGGCTTGCTATGGCCGGCAACACACTATTGACTTGGTCAAGCCTGCACCACTAAAAACTTTAATGGTGTTGCAGGTCCATGCAGCATGTGAAGCCGCAGGTCTACATGATGCGCCAGGACGACCCGTTCAAGTGCACTGCGGCAAAGCTTGCAAAATTCAAAATTGCCGAGCCCGTGAAATTCATACGCAAGGACGCAATCGTGCTAAACCCGTTTTCCGAGACGCTGCTCACGAAAAACGACGCAGGCATTGCAAGCTCTGTGTGCGCGGTGGATTGCTCGTGGGAGCGGGCCGACGACGTCGCAAAGCACCAGCGAGTGTTTTCTGCCGGCATCGGCCGCAGGCTGCCTGCCATGCTTGCGGCAAACCCTACGAATTATGCAAAACTTGGCAAGCTGTCAAGCGCAGAGGCCCTTGCGGGCGCGCTGTACATCCTTGGCGACAGGCAGACGGCGGCAGAAATAATGAACAAGTTCAAGTGGGGACACACGTTTTTGGAGCTGAATGCCAACTTGCTTGAAGATTATTCAAGCGCCGAGACGCAAGAGCAGATGATGCAGACAGAGCTAGAGTATTTTCCAAACCTAAAATAACAAGCAGTGCCAATATGGTTTGCGAGCCAGCGGGCGGGCGACTCGAAAGAGAGGAAACTCCTCCCTCGCTGCAGGCACCCGAATTGGCGACAATTAGCCGGAGACGGCTGGCGACGGAACAGAAAAGAGATCCGGTCGGGACAATACCATGATGGCGCAAGCCTGAGGTTTCCGATACCGGAATGAAACTGCCGACCCGGGTGGAGCAAGGCCAAACAGAGCTCAAGGGTCCTGCACCTGCTCAGGTTGGCTGCTCAGCGGAATCCCGCCTAGAACAGAAGGAGGGTTACGGCTGGCACGCACACATCTTTTTTTCACAAACAACCATAGACAAGCATTATTACGCACCAGTACGCCAGAACATCAGCAATAAATGGCCGGCGGCCTGCGGATGATAAAAATCGATTTTTACGTGCCTACAAAGACAAAGGACGGCAGAGACATCGACCCAAAAAAGGTGGACGACATAATAAACCAGATCTGGCCTCGATACCGCGGAGCCACAAAACTGACAGGCACTGGATACTACCGGGCCAAGTCGGGCAAGGACGAAGTGACGGAAAGCTACTTGCTGTCAATAATCACGGGATACGACAAGCCGTTCAAAGCCGACCTGAAAAAGTTCAAGGAAAAAATAAGGAACGAACTCTGCCAGGAAACTGTCCTGATAACATGGCATTCTATCAAAGTCCTGTAGGCTGTGGAAGCAGATTCCCTAGTCTTGCCCGTTAAAGTTTATCAATTAGATAGCTCTAACTTATACCAGTGGCGCAAAAAGGCTCCGAGGACGAAAGAACAAGAAAACCTGCCGTCAAGCACCGGCAGTACGATGACAAGACGCTAGAAAACATGATGCGCTACTACAACCTTGGCGAGAACTATGAATCGCTCTTGCGCTACATAAAGCGCCGCGGTCTTGTTGAAGGCGACTCTTAGATAATAATAACAATATATCCTTGCGCATCTTTGCTCTATACACTGTGCGCGTCATTATTGCAGTGGCAGTCGCTGTCGCAATCGGCGTTGCGTTTGCAGGGTATTTCGCATACACCTGGCTGTCAAGGCCGCAGTACGCGCTCGAAGTAGACGCAACGAGGGACACGACTGACATTTCCGGCACGCTGTACCGCATCAGGGTGGCAAACGTGGGTCTTGCGCGCCTGACAAACGTCTCGGCGGAGATGGGAGCCGGCGATGTCCAGACCAAGGACTTTTTGGACCCGGGCCAGACCTACTACTTCTACCCAAACCCTGACACGCTTGCGCCGACCATCAAGGTCACGTCTGACGAGGGAATCAAGGTCGTGACCGACTACCGTACGCCTACAAAGGTGCTTGGATTGCCGGGCGGCGGACGCTAATGTGGAGAGATATAGTATAAATGGACACGAGCGCCCATTTTCTGGCGTTTGACGCTCCTCTTTGACCGGTCTGCCCGGTCGACTGCGCTTGCGGACAAGTACGGCTATGGCGAATGGCTCGTGGGGCGGTTTTTGCAGCACGTGCCCGAAGTCGAGCGCTTTATGGAAAAGATGGAGCAGCCTCCATCGCAGTACATACGCGTCAACACGCTCAAGACTACCCGGGACGACCTTGAAAGCAGGCTTGCCGCAAAGGGGTTTGAGCTTGAACCGACCGCCCTCTCAGAAGTGCTCAAGGTAACCAAGGCGCCTATGGCGACAGGCGCCACCAACGAATACCTCCTTGGCCACTATTACATACAGGACCTGAGCTCCTGCATGGCAGTAGAGGCGCTGGACGCGCAGAAAAGCCAGTCGGCGCTGGACATGGCGGCCGCGCCAGGCGGCAAGACGACGCACATTGCGCAGAGGATGCAAAACACCGGCTCTATAGTTGCGCTGGAACCGAACACAAAGAGGGCAAGGTCAATGTCGTTTAACCTGGACCGCCTTGGCGTGGCAAACACGTGCATACTCTGTGCAGACGCTCTTTGCGCCACGGCGGGCCTTGGCAAGGAAAAGTTTGACAGGGTGCTCCTTGACGCGCCCTGCAGTTGCGAAGGCGTTATAGCAAAGGACAAGACAAGAAAGACAAGCCACAGCCCGCAAGACGTGGACTATTGCGCAGGCCGGCAGGAAAAGATGCTTGAGGCTGCAGTCGGCGCCTGCAAGCGCGGAGGCATTATAGTTTATTCGACATGCTCTTTTGCGCCGGAGGAAAATGAAGTAATAGTTGACAGGATGGTGCGCAAGTTTGGAGTGTCAGTCGAGCCCATGCTGCATGGAAGCGAGGGGCTTGCCCACTTTGGAAACATGGAATTTGACAAAAGCGTCAGAAACGCAAGGCGCTTTTATCCTCACATACATGACACCACCGGCTTTTTCGTGGCAAGGATGAGGGTGGTGCCCTAAGAAAGATGGCGTTTAGAGAGTTGACGCGGCAAGAGCAGACGCTTGTCAACAGGGCGCTTGACCGGTGGGGCGTATTTGAAGCGCTTGAAGGGCAAACGTTTCTCATGCATGACGAGAGTGGCAAGGTCTGCTTGGTGTCAAGCGAGCTTGCAAACATGGTAAAGATTGTACAGCCGGACACGGCCGGCCTTGTCGTTGGCAGCATCGGCAAAAAGAAGAAGCAGTTTACGCCCGCCCTTGCCGGGGCAAGCCTTTTTGCGCGCCTGTGTGACAGGGAGAAGAAAAAATACTATGTCAGGGTGGGGGATAATGCGGAAAAGCTGGTGCTGTACGGCCGGGACGTGATGGGAGATTCTGTTATCGAAGCGTCGCCCGAGCTTGACGAGAACGATCTTGTGATAATACTGAATGCCGGAGGCGAGGCAATAGGGATTGGCCGGACGCGCTTTTCCGGCAAGTCTATCCTGCAAAAGGGGAGGGTAACCATAACTACCCTTGCCGACGCGGGAAGTTATTTGCGCGACGAAGACGGCAGCAATGACGAAGAAGAGCGACAGGCAAAGATGACGAAGACGACGGCTGCGTCGTCCCGCCGGCAACCGCCAAAAAGGGCTTTTACCAGCTATATCTAGCCCGTCTCTACGGACACATTCTGGAGGACAGATGCGATATAATCCGCCGTGGTGCCTAGCTCCTCCGTTATGGACTGGATCGACATCCCGCTGTCGTACAGCTCAAAGATGCGCTCGTCGAGGTCGTACTTGGCCTCTTCTTCTGTTCTCATATATAGCTACCAAGCTGGGAATCGGCCGTTTGAATAATACGGGTATTGATCTATAAACTATGTACAAGCTTGTAAAATAAATTAAAGCGGTGGGGAGGCGCAGCTCTTTTGTGCGCTACTTTCTGGCCTTGAACAGGATGAACACTGCTATTGCGCCCATCATTCCGCCGAGCACGAGGAGCACCTGTATTGGGAAGTTGCCAGTTGCCTGCTGTGCACCTGCCGGTGCTTCCGCTGTAACAACCGCAAAGTTGCCACCTGCAGCCTGGTCAAGACTGGAAAATCCTGAAATCTGGATCTGTCCGCTTGGGGCTGGCACCTGTGAGTGGGCCTGTACCTGGGCTCCGCCGATTGTGGCCGTTGCGTCCTCCTCCTCTGGCTGGAAGGTTCCTTCTCTAAAGCTGCTCTCGCCAAGTGAGTAGATCGACACGACCTTTGCGCCGCTCGACTCTTTGAAGAATGACGACGACTCGACCAGGCTTCCTGATGGGTCGAAGAGGAAGTGCCATGTGCTCATCGGTTGCTTGAACCTGTCAAAGTTCAAGATGGAAGTATTGAACATGCTCGAAAGCTGCGAATCGAATATCTGCTTGGCAAGGTCTTTATGCGTCTTGTCAAGGAAGTTGATTGGCTTGGTAATCTCTATCTCGCCCACGTCTGGTGCCTTGAGTAGTATCGGGTCTGTGACAGTTATTCTTCTCCATTCAAGGTCGACTGCCTGGCTTGCAGATGATGACGCGGATTGGTTTCCACCACCACTACCATTACCGCCGCCGCTTATCACGATTTTTTCCATCTGGGGTACTGCCTCGATCTTGAGAGTTATGGCAGCGTTGTCCGGGGCGCCTTTCAGTACTCCTGTATAGGTGATCGTCATATTGGTGACCACCGCCGGGCTCCGGGCCTGCAGCAACGCCTTGTTAAATGCTGCAATGGCATTTGCTACGCCGTTGTCTGTGCTGCTTGTATTGCCTTTCACCGTGAATTGGATGCGGTCCTGCTTGCCGTTAAGCTCCTGCGAAATCGGGCTGCCTGACGGGTAGCGGAGCGTGATGTTCTTGACGGCGACATAATGTCCTTCTGCCTTGTCAGTCTGTGGGACCAAAACCGCGTTCATGTCATTAGCAAAAGCGGCTGGGGCAACACTGAACGCCAAAAGCGTGGCAAACAACATCGCAACAACTACGGATAACGACTTCACGAGAGAAAAGTTCCTTTGGCTGTTTTATAATCTTTGTTGTACTGTACGATGGGATGTTGCGAATTTCGTTGCGCCCGGCAGATATAATAAAACGGATTTTGCATATTCTGTCCGCGTTTGATTGCAGTAATTGCAGGCGGCACCGGCTCTGTCAAGCTGGTAAGAGGTCTTGCCCTGCTGCTGGAGGGGAAAAGACCAAAGGAAGAAGGCATGAGCGTAATCGCAAACGTGGGCGACAATATCTGGCTCTATGGGCTGTACATCTGTCCTGATATCGATACACTAGTCTACGGGCTTGCCGGAATACTTGATGAAAAACGCGGCTGGGGCATCAGGGGCGACACGTTTTCCTTCCTTGACCAGATGAAAAGGTCCGGCGTGGATGCGTGGTTTGGGCTTGGAGACCGGGACCTTGCCACACACGTCTTGCGTACAGAGATGATGAAGAGGGGTGGAAAGAGCCTGACTGAAGTCACAGCCTATTTTGCCGAAAAATTCAGAGTGGCAGCAGACAGCAAGGTGTTACCTGCAACCGACAGCGAAGTGGAGACAATGATAATGACCTATGACGATAATGATGGTGATGCTGCTGTTGCTGCTGGCGAAATGCACCTGCAGGAATTCTGGGTTAAAAACGCCGGCAGGCCAAAAGTGCGGGGTGTGCGCTATCGGGGAATCGAACAAGCGCAAGCCACAAAACAAGCACTTGCCGCCATAAAGAATGCGGACAGGATAATCATTGCGCCTGGAAATCCCGTGTCCAGCATCGGGCCCACGTTGGCCCTCAAAGACATCAAAGCGGCGCTTGCAAAAAGGCGCGCAGACGTGGTTGCAGTGTCGCCGATGATAGGCAACGCCGCAGTGTCCGGGCCGGCGGCCAAGTACCTGAGTGCCGTAGGCGTACAAGCCTCCGCAGCAGGCGTCGCAGAATTTTACAAAGAAGTCGCCGGCTCTATAGTCATAGACGGCAGGGACCGGGAAGTGGCAAGCAAGACAATAAAGCGGCTTGACATGGACGTATACGAAACAAACATAACCATGCAAGGAAGACAAGACGAAGTCCGGCTCGGCAGGTATCTGCTGCTACTGCTGCGGAAGTCTCGATGAATTGACAACAACAAAAACAAAAACAACAATAATTGCCATAATCCCTGTCAAAAAGTTTGAAAACTCAAAGAGTCGCCTGTCGGCCGTCTTGAGCGTCCAAGATCGTGTGCGGCTTGCCGGGCTCATGCTGCAAGACACGCTTGCCACGCTTGACAGGTGCAAGTTGCTTGCAGAAATTGTGGTAGTGTCATCAGACGAAAGGGCAGGTGAGATAGCCAGGAAATACGGCGCAACCGTTCTTTTCCAGGCGCAGGATGCCGGGGTCAACTCTGCAGTGGCAGTTGCAGACAGGTACGCGGTGCAAAAAAAGAACGCTGGCGCAACCATCGTCATCCCGCAGGATCTGCCGCTACTTGGCGCGGGCGACGTTGACGGCATCTGCTCAGCCGCCGCCGGGCGCTGCATAGTTATCTGCCCGTCGCTTCGCTACGACGGCACAAACCTGCTCTTGCGCATGCCGGCCGATGTCATTTCCACGTCGTACGACAACAACAGCTACGAATCGCACATCGTGTCTGCAAGGGCGCAGCATGCGGCTGTTCGCGTTATCGAGCAGGAGCACCTTATGTTTGACATCGACACCCAAGAGGATGCAAGGCAGCTTGCGCAGATGGATCCGCGCCTGGTTGTGGCCAAGAACGTGGCCTTATTTCTGAAGGAAAAAGCGCTGCTGTCATCATTTTGACGACAAGATGCGCACAGTGGGGCTGTACGACGAAATGAGCATCTCTACCCTTGACCCTATCTGGAGGTCCTTTGCGTCGCGCTCTGACACGGGGTACTTTACCACGGTGCCGCGCTTTATGTCAAAGACCCTGTCATCGTCCTCTATCAGGACAGAAATGGTGTTTGTGAGGTTCCTCTTTTCTCCGAACCTGAGCACGCCAATGCCCTTTTCAACAATCTGGCCCTTTACTATCGCGGAGCTCTGTGCCGAGGTTGCAAGTGCAACTGCGCCAAGCACGATGAGGCCGGCGCACAACACGACGGTCAAGTCCTTCCAGTCCGGCACAGGTGCGAGGATATTTTTGCCCGGCTTATGTCTGTTCTTCTTCTTATAAATAACGGAGACGGTGGAATAACGCAGGTAACAGTATTACGATGCACCCCGAGCTCCTGGTGAAGGCGCTTGCCGCCATGTCGCAGGACACGACGACGCTTGACCAGTTCTGCCATAAAGCCGGCATTGCAAGCAGGTCTGTGGCAAGGAGCCTTGCGGAGGGTCTTCTTGCCCGGGGCATCGGCAGGGGTTCTGCAAGCGCCATCATGTCTTTTTCCCCTGGCGACAGGCTGGCTACGGCCGCACTTGCGCTGGATGCGGGGTGCGATCCAGAGCGCGTGTCGCAGCATCTGACCTGGAAGGACTTTGAGCAGCTTGCCGCCGGCGTGCTTGCCTCGCTTGGCTACAGGACAAGGACCAACGTGCGCTTTACAAAGCCGCGCATGGAACTTGACGTTGTGGGCACAAGCGCCGCCGGCCTTGCGCTTGCTGTTGACTGCAAGCACTGGAAGAAGGGCGGCCTATCGTCAATATCGCAGCATTGCGCCAAGCAGGCGAAAAGGACGGAAGAACTGCTAAGAAGGGAAAGCGAAATATCAATGGCCGTGCCCGTCGTCATGACCCTGCATGCGGCAAATGTGCGCCTTGTGGGCGGGATGCCCGTAGTCCCTGTGGCAAAATTCCACTCGTTTGCAATGGACGTGAGCGGGTTTCTCGACGAGGTCTTGGTATTTACGCGAGAACCTGCATCGCGATAAAGACTGCAACCGTGGTTCCGACAAACACCTTTGTTATGTTCATGGCCCGGTCCAGCGCCCCGGAATAGTCCTGAAACTGCTTTTCGCCCATCACCTTGACCTCGGACCGGGCGGATGCAACCTCGTACGTACAGGGGCCTGCTCTTTCCTGCGCTATATTGCACATCTCTGCGTAGGCGTCCGCTATCGCGTCCTGGCTGCTTGCGCCTCCAAGGGGGAAATAGCCCTCGCTTGTTCTCTTGCCTGAAGTAGAATGGGTGTCAGACGAGCACACCTCAAGCATAATGGTGGTGCCCTCCTTTGCCCTTGCCACCACCTTGTCCCGAAGGGCATTGTCCATGTTGTTCGAGTCGGCCCATCCTATGGCGTACGTCATGCCCTGTGTGGAAATTGCCATGACTGCAAGGCCTGACTGCCCGAGGTCGTGTGCGCCTTGAAGGCTGTTGCCGTGGTGGTGCCTTGCGTCTGCAAGGCTTGCAAAGCCCACTGAAAACTCGGCCTGCGCGCTCTTGCCTGCTTCGTCGAGGCATTTTTTTGCCGCAGATATGATGTCGGAGGTGTCCTGCCCGTCGAGCTGCGCTCCCATTGCGTTGTGGCAGTCTACAAGCAGCAGGTGGTCCATGCCGAGCCCTGCCGCGTACGATTCAAGCTCTTTTCTCACGCTCTGGGGCACGTCTTCCATTCCCTTTGGCGCAAGCGAGAGCATGACAAGCGCGCTCCTGCCAAACGCAATCGCAGTGACAGTCGCATTTCCCTGGCGGTGCTGCACCGGGAGCGAGCAAGTTTTGCCTCTGCTTTCGATGACTGCTCTTGAAAGGCTGCCGACGTATCTTTCGACCTCTGCCTTTGAGGGGATGTTGAGCGAGTGGTCTGACACGCTGTGCATGACAAGCGCGCTCCTGCCAAACCTCTCGTAAAGCACGTACGGAAGGTTGCTTCCGCCCACGCTTCCAAACGGCCCTGGATGGATATCAGGAAGGATTATCGACGATGGCGACCTACTACCCGCCGGTCCTCCTTGGGAAATAAAGCTGATGACCTTTGTTGACACTGACTCGTCGTGCGCCCTTGACTCAAAGTATTCTTCCAGGCCTCCCGGCTTGTTTTCTGTCCACGCAGAAAGGAACGCCTGCAGGACGCGAAAAGTGCTAGAGATTTCCGGCCTTCCTGCCCTGTCGACTATGGTGGCCCACGAGATTGCAAGCGCCACAAATACCGCCCCAAACCCAAGGCCGACCGGATCGTAAATGATGTCATAGGACTGCGCCGGCACAAACGCCAGAAAGAATACGAGCGGCTGGACGAGGCATATTGCGACTGCCCTGCCCATGCCTGCGCCAAACACCGACACAAAGATCCCGATGCGCAGGCCGGCGGCAAGGAGCATCCCTGCCACGATATAGCCAGTAGTCTCTGGAGGTTTTGCAAAAACCGCGCTTGCCAAAACGCCTACGATGACGGTGATCGCCCAAAGCAGGTTCGCAAACGACGCAACGTGCACCACCTTGGACATCTTGTTGACCGGCGTCCCCTTGAGCATGATAAAGTCGAGGTACGTGAGCCCGACAAGCACTGCGAGTCCAAGTGGCAGGTGCACTGCAAGGGCAAGCAGGTCTGTCTGGAGGTGGAAAATGTGCGATACTATGATGACCACTGCGGCGCAGGCGAGCATCATCGCATACGACGACCGGAGCGAGCCGGGCGTTATCCTTGTAAAAGACCATCGTCTATGGATGTTGGAAACATCGTCGTCCTGCTTTGCCGCAAGCATTTCCCACTGCGCTCATCCGGCTGGGAAAATGATTCTGATAGCGACCGAGATTCCAATCATTGCGCCAGCGATAGCCATGACTATCTCGGGCTTGACCTTTATCCCCTTCGTTTCGTCTTCAAAGAACCTAAGAAGGCCTGCGCTTGAAGCCGGCAGCGGGGCATTCTTTTTCTTGCTGCTCATTTACGGTTCTAGTCATACTCTCTTCTTTTAAATACATTCCGATGCTACTTTGCAGAAAGCGCCCTCATCTTTTCGAGTATGCGCAGGTATGCTTCCAGCAGCTCGGCCTTTTGTCTCTGGATGGCTGTGTCCTTTTCGTCACGAAGTTCAGAAGCAAGCTCTGCTATCTTGCCCTCGACAATGGCCGCCGAGGGGCCAAGGCCTGTTGTTGCTGCCTGGGCAGAAGGAACGACTGCTACTTTTTGCTGCTCCTCCTGGGGCACGCTCTCATTTCCGCAGTTGATGCAGCTGGTCCTGCCTGCAAGCCTCACCTGCACTCCTCCACACTTTGGGCAGGGCTCGCTTACAAGCGTGCCTCCCTTGAGAAGGGCGGATGCGGCGCTCTTTATTCTTACGCCGCCCGCATCAGCAGTGGCAGAAGAAGACATACGAAAACAGATTGGGGGCACCTGCACAAATATCTTGTCGTCGTCGTTCCTTGCTCCTGTGGAGGCGTAATCAGTCTCTTAATTGAAAAAGCCAAAGTCGTTTAAATATTAGGCTGGCCTAAGGACTTTTACTCGGTGAAGCTGGAGCACTGGGACTACTGGCATCATCAGTCACTAACCATCAATACCACCAGCATGGCCCTGGGTAGCAGCGGGAATGACTTTTCTCTCTCCCCTGCACGCCTTCGGTCCTCTTCTTTTCTGTTGTTTCCTCTCTCACGCATAACAAGGCTTAATAATAGGCATCGTGAAATCGTGTTACTCGATGGCGGTTATCTGCAAGAAATGCGGCCTCCCTGATGACCTTTGCGCGTGCGGGGAGCTCGACAAGGAAGATGCACGAATTGTCATCCGCCTAGAGACGCGGCGATGGTCCAAGACTACCACCCTTATAGAGGGCATCAACCCCAAGCTCTCTGACATGCAGAAAATAGTCAAGGATCTAAAGAGCAGCTTTGCCTGCGGGGGAACCGCCAAGGACGGCTTTATCATGCTTCAGGGCGACCACCGCGACGATGTCAAGGGCTACCTCGTAAAGAAGGGCTTTAGCGAGGAAGCAATCGAAGTCCAGTAGCAGCAAATAGAGATAAGTTATTTTACTTGCTTCTGTAATTAGCGTCAAGAGAATTGCAACGGGACGGTCTCTTGATTCCCTTTGCGGCGCTTGCCGTGGCAGTCGCGCTAACCATATTTGCCTGGTACACCGTGACAGTCTTTGTCAATGGCATAGAACAGGCGCGCTTTGAGGATGAAGTCCTTGCAACCGTCTTTTCCATAAACAATCGTATGCAAGAGTACGAGCAGGTGCTATTTGGCGGAAAGGGCCTCTTTGCCTCGTCGCAGCAGGTAGAGCGAGCAGAGTGGAAGGCTTTTGTCGACAACCAGATGATCCAGAACAGGTTCCCCGGAGTGCAGGGCGTTGGCTTTGTCGAGCGCGTCACCGCCGGCGAACTTGCGTCGCACGTAGCAAGCGTGCGCAACGAAGGGTTTGCAGGTTATGTTGTAAGGCCAGATGTCCAAAAAGAAGTGTATTATCCTGTAGTGTTCATCGAGCCGTTTGACGCGAAAAACCGTCAGGCGCTTGGCTTTGACATATCGTCAGAGCAGGTGAGAAACGCGGCAATATCCCGTGCGCTGGAAAGCGGCCAGACGACCATAACGGGCAAGATAACACTTGTCACGGAAACCCAATCCGACATGCAGAGCGGGTTTCTGATGCTGGTTCCCGTGTACGAAAACGGTATGCCTGCCGGCACGCCAGACGAGCGCCGTGAAAACATCAGGGGCTTTGTCTATGCGCCGTTTCGCATGGACGATCTGATGAAAGGCATAACGGGCCTGGCTGCCCGCGACATCACGTTTTCGATACACGACGGCCAGAATCAGACCACGAATGAAAACCTGATGTTTGACCTTTCCTCAGTCGCCGGGACCAGAGGCGGCGACATTGACAGGTCGCTTGAAAAAACCGTCATAATGGACATAGGAGGCAGGCAGTGGACGCTCGAGTTTGCCGCGCTCCGGTCCATACACTCTGGATTTGACATTTTCATACCGTACATCGTGCTTGTCGTCGGCTTTACGCTCAGCGGAGTGCTGTTTTATGTCATGTATTCTGCAAGCAGGCAGCGCGAAGAGACTGCAGAGCTTGTCTGGGCCGCAGAAGAGATAGCAAGGGGCAACCTTGACATCCGGCTCGACGACAATCTTCTTGCGTCGCAGGACAGGATAGGCAACCTTGCACGCGTCTTTGACGAGATGCGAAAAAGCGTCAAGGCCGGAACGGACGACCTGAAAAAGATGAACGAGGATCTGGTGCGCATCGACAAGATGAAGGAGGAGTTCTCGTCGATGGTGAGCCACGAGCTAAAGTCGCCCCTAACCCCGATAAAGTTTGGCGCTGACTCGCTTTTGGACCCAGAAAGCACCGGCAACCTGACAGAGGAGCAGAGGGGATACGCAAGGATGGTCATGCGCAACGCGACCAAGATGGAGAACCTGATAAACGACCTGATGGACTCGTACAAGCTCGACATTGACAAGCTGACGTTTGTCATGACCGAAAACGACATCGGGCAGATGGTCTCCCAGTGCGTCGCAGACCTTGCGCCCTATGCCAAGGACAAGGCGATAAAGCTAGAGGCCGACACAAAGGCGTCCGGCACGATCACGTGCGACAGAAAGCGAATCGACCAGGTGATCGCAAACCTCGTGAAAAACTCTGTTGATTTCGTGCCGGAAAGCGGGGGCAGGATAACGGTCAGGGCGGAGGACACGGGAAACAAGGAAGTTGTATTTTCCGTAGAGGACAACGGGGTGGGCATACGTGCTGACAAGGTGGACAAGCTGTTTGAAAAGTTCTACCAGATAGACACCACTGCAAAAAGAAAGTTTGGCGGAAGCGGCCTTGGCCTGCCTATCTCAAAGGGCATAGTGGAGGCGCACGGGGGCAGGATCTGGGTAGACAGGGAATACAAGGGCGGGGCGGCCATCCGCTTTTCGCTCCCCAGAAAGAGCCTCCAGAGTCGCTGATAATAAGGCATTTAAGCCGGCCGAACAAGTCTTTTCGCCAGTGCACAAGAACAACGTCAGGCGACGAGGCAAGCTTGAAAGCAACCTTGCAGAGACCGTGCGCATAGCATCCATAGTGCAAAAGGGCGTGGAAAGCGGCCGGTCCAGCTACGTCGAGATGAGGGCGCTTGCCAGGCTGACGAGCCAGAACGTCCGGGCAAAGGTGCACAAGATTCAGGCCGGCCTGGGAAAGGATGATGGCCTGAACGCGTTGCTAAAGGACGTTGCAACCGGCATGTCAGAAGGCTATGCCGACGTGCTTACGCCAAACGGCATAATCAGGGACGACAGGCTTGACACGCTGCTGTCGCTTGACTCTGACATTGTCACGTGCCTTGGCATAATTGCCAAAGACCGGCAAAAGGAAGCAGAAGACGTCCTGATGGGGCTTGTTGAAGAAAGGAAAAAGTTTGTGGCCGCCCTCAAAGCTTGAGGTGCGTCTTTAGGCCCTTGTAGCGGTTGCGGATGGTCACTTCTGTCACGCCTGCCGCCTCTGCCACGTCTTTTTGCGTCTTGTTCTCGCCGTTCATGACACACGCCACGTACAGCGCAGCTGCTGCCAGGCCCATCGGGTCCTTGCCTGCAGAGATCTTGCCTTCTTCTGCCTTTTTCAGGATTTCAAGTGCCTTCCTCTTTGTCTTTTCTGAAAGGCCTGCCTTGCTTGCAATCCTGGCAACACATTTCACCGGGTCGACGACTGGCATCTTCAGGTCCAGTTCGCGGATGAGGAGGCGGTAGCACCTTGCAACATCCTTTTTCTTGATGTTGCTTGCGTTTGCGATGTCCTTGAGCGTCCTTGGCGTCTCGGTGTCGCGGCACGCCGCATAAAGCGCCGCTGCGACAAGTGCGGATATGGAGCGCCCGCGTACCAGGCCTTTTTCAAGTGCCTTTCTGTAAACATAGGCAGCTTTTTCGATTACCGCGTCGCCCACTGCAAGCTTGTCCTTCAAGCGGTCAAGCTCAGAGAACGCCTGGCGGAAGTTGCGGTCTACCGGCTCGTGCACTTGGCTTCTGCTGTCCCACGTCCTGAGCCTTTCAATTGTACTCTTCATGGACGCGGAAAGAGGCTTGCCAGAGGCGTCCTTGTCGACTGGGCCGATGATCGTGGCAAGGCCCATGTCGTGCATGGCAAGCGACGTCGGGATGCCTGCCCTGCTCCTGTCCTCGTGCTCTTCTTTGGAAAAGGCGCGCCACTCCGGGCCCATTTCCTCTATCCTTTCGCTTACCACGAAACCGCAGTTACCGCAAAACAGTTCTCCGCTGGAGTTGTCCGTGACCATTGACCCTCTGCCGCAACGGGGGCAGCGGTCGCCAAACATAGAGATATCTTTTACCAATTTCTATTCACCAAAACTCTTTTTTTGTTTCCCTTTTACGGCCTATATTTATATTTTATTCTAATATATAAACATTCTGTAGTCGCGGATACCGCAACAATACGCCTGCAAAAAGCGCCTGCTCAGCTTGCACGTTGCAAGAAAAGCTGCATACAGGCGCAAAGGTTGCAAATTGTGGAAAACTTGCGCGCCTACCTTGGCTTGTGGCGCTTGCGCCTTTCTGCCTTGGCATATTTTTTGCTGCCAGACCTCTGGGCGCTGTAGGCGTGCGTCTTGTTGTTCTCGTGTCTTGCCATGCCTGCACTTGCAACTGACGCGCTATATATTCTATCATTCGTCGTGCGTCATAACAGCAAAAACATAAATGGAATGATGCACGACGGAAAGTCATATGCAAGGCAACCGCGTTCCGAGGTGGCTTGTTGAAAGCGACCCGTCATGGGAAAAATCAATCGACTCTGATCTGGGTATGCTAAAATGGACTAAAAAGGGCACCAACATCCAGGCAGTGTGCCCGCCAACAAGCATGTTCTGCGATGTACTGGGTCAAGATGACGCGCAGGGAGGCCTTGTAGACTTGAGGGCAGGAATAGAGCGCATGAACAGGCAGCAGCAGGCAAACCCTGCCCAAGGCATCTCGAAATACCTGTCGAGCCGCTACCTCAACCCCGGCATAAACGGTCCGGCGCGCTTTGACCTGAGAAGGATGCGCAAGTTCTGACAACCTAACTTTTTATATCCTCTGCACAGTGCACACATACATACAGTTTGTCGTCTTCCATGCTGCAGGATGCAATACAAAAGCTAGCCAAGGACACAGTAAGCAAATTTGTCAAGCCAAACCAGGTGGTGGGCCTCGGCAGCGGGAGCACGGCTGCCTACATTGTCCGGGAGATGGCAAGCCTGAAAGCCAAGGACACGCTCCTTTGCATCCCAACGTCATTGCAGATAAAGGTCGAGGCAGAGAAATCCGGCCTGCGCTTTGCCGACGAAAGCCGCATACCTGACATTGACGTTGTGTTCGACGGCGCCGACCAAATTGACGGCAGGTTTAACATGATAAAAGGCGGAGGCGGCGCGCTGTTGCGCGAAAAGATCCTGATATCGTCTGCCAAGACCGTCGTCATCGTAGCCGACGAGGCCAAGTTTGTCAAGTCGTTTTCAAGGTCCGTGCCAATTGAAGTCCACCCGATGGCCCGGACATCGGTTGCAAAGAGACTTGAGAAAATAGGAGCCAAGCCTGCCATGCGCACGCTTGACAAGGGCTACCCGTTCATTACAGAGAACGGCAACATAATACTGGACACTGTGTTTCCGTCGATTTCTGACCCTGAAAGAGCCGAGCTGGAACTGAAAGGGATCCCCGGCGTGATGGAAGTGGGGATGTTTACGAGAAAGACAAACGTCTATTATTACAGGGCAAAGAGTGACGGCACGTTTGAGCTGGTCAACTCGTGATACATAATCAGTAAAGTACGTGCATCATCTTTTTATCTCACCCTGACCGAGCTCTGCCTTATGTCGGACAGTAATAGCAGCGCAGCCCCTCCGCCAGAGAAAAAATCCCTGATGACAGAGTTTATCATCTTTCTGAGGACATTTGGCGTAATCGGCCTTGCGATCGCATTTGTCATAGGCGCTGCCGCATCAAAGCTCGTGACGGCGTTTGTAAACGACATCGTAACTCCCATAGTCGGCCTTGCGCTTCCGTCCGGCGACTTGAAGACTATGGCTTATAATGTTACAAACAGCGTCACCGGCGCAACGACGACATTCTCGTACGGGGACCTGATATCAAACATCATCGACTTTCTCATCATCGCCTTCATAGTCTTCCTGATGTACAAGCTCCTCTCCCGGTACAAGGTGTTCGGGGTGGAGGACAAGACAAAGCCTGCACCTCCAAAATGATGCAAGATCAGGGTCTTGCAACAAACTGGCCGTGTCCAAGCGCATCCTGCGCCACATGGCCTGCCTCCATCACTACCTTGCCGCGAACCATCGTGAGCACCGGCCACCCCCTCAATTTCCATCCGTCGTATATCGTATAGTCAGAGTACGACTGCAAAAGCTCTGGCGTCGCCTTTTGCTCAAGGTCCATGTCTATCATCACAAGGTCTGCGTCAGAGCCCTGCTGTATCGTGCCCTTACTTGGGTACATGCCAAATATCCTTGCAGTGTTGTAACTTGTGACCTCTGCAACCCTCTCTATGCTTATCCTGTCGCCGTTGACTCCCTGGTCGAGGAGCACGGGGAGCATGGTGGCAATGCCTGGAAAGCCGGCAAGTGCCGACCACAGGTCGCCGTTTCCCATCTTTATGTCCAGCCTGTTTGCCACGTGGTCCGTACCCACGGTATCGATTATGCCGTTTCTGAGCGCCGACCAGACGCTCTGCACGTCGCTCTTTGAGCGTATGGGGGGCACCACCTTTCCCGTGACGCTTGCAAAATCGTACGTGTGGGTGAGGTACTGCGGGCAGGTCTCGATGTAATAGTTGGCGTTTCCCTTTTGCCTCTCGGCAAGAATCGCGTCAAGGGCTGCGTTTGAGCCAATGTGCACAAAGTAGAGGTTTGCACCAAACTTTCTGCCTAGTGTCGATATCTTGGCGACGCTTTCGGCCTCTGACTGCGGCGGCCTGCAGTCCGACCACGCCTTCAGGCCCGACATGCCCATTTCCTTGCCGCGCCTGATGTGCTCTGCGCACACTGCCGGGTTTTCTGCGTGCACAAGTATGGTAGAGTGCTCCTTTGCGCCGACCTCGACTATTGAAGAGAGGAGCGAGTCGTCCATGTTGACCTCGCCGTCCTTGACGCCGTGCTCGCCGGGCTCTAGGTCCATGTAGATGTGGTTGAGATCTGCTCCCAGGTTCATGTATATTTTCAGGGAATTGATACCCTTTTTCTTTAGGTAGGGTATGTCCTTGACCTGCTCCTTTCTCAGTATCGAGGCATGGATCGCATAATCGATATAGTGGGCGCCCTTGCTTGCCTGCAGCTGCTTTTCCACTGCGCGGTAGTCGGTGTCGTATAAGCGCAGCATGCGCATCATGGTCGTGACGCCTCCGACTGCCGCAGAGCGTGACTCTGTCAGAGCCGCCTCGTCAATAGGGGTATAGACGCCATAGTGGACGTGAGGGTCTATTGCGCCCGGCAAAACGTATCTGCCGGCCGCATTTATCCTCCTTGACGCGCTTGCGTTCTGCGACGGCTTTAGCGTCTTTATCCTGCCGTCTTCAATCGCGATGTCGCACTCGACGACTCCGACCTTGGGGATGACGGCCGACGCGTTTGTGATTAGTATGTCGCAAGAGTTTTCCATTCCCTGTGCCCTGTGTCCGGTAACACTTGCGGACATGTGCTCTTATGATTTTATCGTTCTTTCTTTTGCTACTGATGTTTTATATTCGGGCTATTGTTGCATGTGGCTTGCGGGCTGGTAGTTCAGGGGTAGTAATGCTCGCTTCGCAAGCGAGAGGTCGCGGGTTCAAATCCCGCCCAGTCCATTTCCTTTCTATGCTGCATTTCTCAGCGCTTTTTTGAATTCCAAAACGACGCCTCTCTTGGCGTCTATGCCAAGTGAAAATACTTCACCGGTTCCTAATGGAATGGACTCTACAACCTGCCCGCATGAAGGGCAATGCAAGTCATCGCCTGTAAGTTCCGTAATTGATGATGCACACCAGTAGCAAGAATTGCACAGCAAGAAACTAACAGCGCCGCCCTTTCTTGGGGGTCTTTGTCCCTCTGTCATTGACAGCTGCTGTTCTAGATTGACCATAGGGAATTCGCTAATAGAAGATAGCATTATAAAAATATTCTGCAGTTGTCGTTATTCTGCGCGATTATATTTTCTCTTTTTGGTTAAAACTTGGTTTCAATACCCTATTTTGATCGGAGTACCGGCACTGCGACATACGATCCTGCCGATTCGTTCGCTACCATTACCGTAAACCTGCTATGCGCAAAAACGCGGTCATCTCTATTAGACGGGATATCCAATTAGGATCATGGTAGAAACGAAAAAGTTGCTTCTTGAAGCTGAAATTCTAATTGACGTGCCAACGGATATTGTCGAAGATGAAGAAAGACTGGATGACGTTACAAAGGGATTGAGCAAGGCTCTGACCAAGGGACTCTACGATCAAGGAATAGACTTTCAGGTTAATCGAATGAGCTTTAAGTTGAAATAAAAAAGCTCCGGGCTGCCATCATCATGTCACACATTATTGTGCGTCTGAGCGCGAAAAACTATGTCGCAAAAGATTCGATCATGCTATGTAAATTGATGATGCCTATAATGTATAAGGAAGAAAAATAGAGGAATGCGATGCGGGCAGGAGAGGTTTTGGGATCAGCCGCCGTCGTCATCATCATTTACGACAAGGCCGGCCGCCTGAAAGAAGCTGGTCAACGCGTGAACGTCGTTTATCTTGTAATAGTTTTGCATCGCGCTAATCATTGCATTGTCATAGTATAGGCGTCGCTGTAACATCTGCATTAGTATCTGCATGACTATCTGTGTTAAGCGTGTTTGTCAAAAATGATCAGAGCAAGCGGCCAATGATGTAACGCTGTCGCAAAATCCGGTATATTCTTTCAGGTTATTACCTGACGTCAAAGTTACAGACAGTCATTTTTCCCGATTATGGACGGCCTCCGTAAAACGAAAGCCAACTGTACTCGATTGTTTTGCCGGTGATGCAAAAAAAACTTTTCGAGGCAACTCTTCATTTTGGCTCATGTGTGTGCTCCTCTCCAAGTCGGCTTCTCTACGCTCCGCCGAGGCTTGGCCGGAGCGAGGAGATTATGGTGTTGATCAGGGGCGCTACGAGGTCTACGGTGGCCGCATCGTCGTTGTTGTTATCATTGTTGTCATCATCACTGCCCGTTGCCGGAGCGGATGATGTTTGAGAATTGTTGTTGCTGACCGCGCCAGAGAACGTCCCTGTGTGGTAATTCTGGTCGTTTATCCATGTCAGCAATGTGTCAAGGTCTTTCATCTCATCCTGCGAGAGTTCCTCTGTTGGGTTGTTGCCTGCATCCTTTACCGTAAAGTCCTGCGGGTGCAGAGTCACCACCGCATAGCCGTAGCTGGCAATTGCGCTGTCTATCTGGCTTTCAATTTTGGAAAGCGGCGTCTTTGTCGGGGGGTCTGAATCGTACGTGTAAAAGCCAATCACCTGCGGAAGGTGGTACACGCCAAACTGGTCCTTGATGATGGTGTCAGAGCCGCCGGCTATTGCCTTGTACACCTTGTTGTCTGGGCTGTCTGGGTTGTCAGGATCGTAGATGCTCTCTATCTCTTGGTCAAATTCAGAACTCAGGATTTTCAGGCCGGCCTGATTTATCGCCTTTAGCGTGTCTTCGTTGTACGCGTTGTATGGGGCTACGAATATGCTGGTCTTGCTTCCAAACAGCTCTTCCATCTTTTGGTTGGCCATTTCCAGAGTCTTCTGCTGCTGTTGCAAGGAAAGCGTCCTGTAGTCTATGTGATTCCATCCGTGCAGGGACGTCTCAATCAGGCCCGTTGCGATGCCTTCCTTCACTTTGTTGACTATGACAGGATCGTTTCCGATGCTGTTCATTATTATCGGCAGGTCAAGGTTCTCGTTTCTTTCAATGAATTTGTCGATGATGGCAGTCTGGACATGAGTGATCCACTCGTCCTGGATGTCGTCCAGGCGAAATATCACGCAATTGCAGGCACCAGGCGCGGCGTGCGCCTTTGTCGGCAGCATAATATTGCCAGCGACGACCAGCGACAGAATTGACGTCATCATTACAAAAGAAACAAGATGCTTCGATAGCTTTGTTGCACGGAAGGAAAAGTGTGTATTCACCGCTAACCGTATGCATAATTAACTATATGTCAAAAACGACCAATTTGCAATGCTCGTAGATTTTCTATATAACTATAATCGCGGTCATAATGAGTTTTATTATTCAGATGATATAAATCGCAAAAGTTAGCGCAACTTTGCTAAAGAGAGCGCCTCTGCTTAAAAGTCCTAGTGGAAATAGTGTACTGCGGCACCAAAAATCTTTTGAATGCCTGCCCGAAGCAGAATCTAGAGATTTCGTCCAGGACCGGCCATATTAAGACGCAGAACACACAAAATTGTAATAGAATATTTCTCTGATTTTCAGATATGAGTACTCATTTAAATGACTAATTCCTATAATACTCGTGAAATACAGAAGCAGAATGGATATCGCTGCTGACGTACTTGAGGTTGCACAGGGCGGCGCAATAAAGACCAGGATAATGTACAAGGCCTTCCTCTCGTTCCCGCAGCTGAAGGAGTATCTTGAGCTTTTGCAGGACGGTGGGCTGCTTGACTATGTGGCCGAGGAAAAAGAGTACCATGCCACAGAGCGTGGAAAACGCTTTTTAAAAATGTACAAGGAGGTAGGACAGGCGATACTCCCGGCAGGGATCCGAAAGAAAAAGACTCTGGCGTAGGAAACAAAAGAAAAAAAAGAAAAATAGCCTGGACTCTTTTTGCACCCGCCTTACCCGTGCGTCTGCTTCAATATCATGTACATGTCGTCGGCGGTATTGCTTGTCCAAGATGTCGTGTACTGCTGCCTGTACGTGTTTGTGCCGTCAAACGGGTCTGCCGCATCGCGGTCAAGCATCACTGCGATGAAATTGGTCGAGCTTCCGCTTGTGTACTTTATGCCTATTCTGTCTCCGGATTGCAGGGTGTACAGCTCGCCGTTTGACAGCGAGAAGGTATAATCTGTGTACGTCGTCGTGATGGTTGTGGCGTCCTTTGTACCAAACAGCTTTTTCACTGTCAGGTCAGGATTAAAGATGCCAATTTCTGCGGTACCTGTTGGAGTGCCTGTTTTCCTAAGCTTTAACGTTATTTCGTCTATGCTCTTGCCTGCTAGCTGCGACGTCGGCGAGACAAACTCGGCATGTGCCTGCTGTGCAGAGTACGTGCTCAGGCCGGATGTCGCGGTAGTATCCGACATCTGCGTTACCGGGAAGGACGGGATGTTGATGGTGTAGGTTTCAGTGCTGGGGGCGCTGTCGTTTCCTGCCGTGTCCCTTCCAAAGAACTTTAGGACAGTGCTGGAGGCGATTTGTATCGGCGATGTGTAGACGCTGCTTGAAGTTGTTGGCGTAGAGCCATCAAGGGTGTAGTATATCGTGGCAGGTTCGTTGGCAGCAAGCGTGACTGATACAGCTGCCGTGTACGTGCCGCCGACAGGCGTGGCAGTTACCGTCGGAGCAATGGTGTCTGTTGCATCGTGCGTCTGCTTCAATATCATGTACATGTCATCAGACGTAAAGCTGAGCCACGATGTCGTGTACTGCTGCCTGTACGTGTTTGTGCCGTCAAACGGGTCTGCCGCATCGCGGTCAAGCATCACTGCCATGTAGTTGTTTGAATTGCCGCCAGCATACTTGATGCCTATCCTGTCGCCGGACTGGATGGTGTACAGGTCAAGGCCGGATAGCGAGAAGGTATAGTCTGTATATGTAGAAGTCAGGGTGGCAGCATCTTTTGTACCAAACAGCTTTTTCACTGTAAGGTCAGGATTGAAAACGCCTACCTCTGCAGTTCCTGTTGGAGAGTTTGTCTTTCTCAGCTTTAGCGTTATCTGGTCAATGCTCTTGCCTACAAGCTGCGACGCCGGCGAGACAAACTCGGCATGTGCCTGCTGTCCGGCATAGAGGCTTAGGCCCGAAGTTGCAGTGGTGTCAGACATGTGGGTTATCGGGAACGACGATGCCGAAATGGTGTAGGTTTCAGTCGTTACCACGCCAACATTGCCTATGCTGTCTTTTGCAAAGAACTTTAGAACAGTAGTCGTGCCCTGCCCTATGATTGGTATTGGCGCAGAGTAGACCGTGCTGTTTGTCGACGGAGTAGAGCCGTCCGTGGTGTAGTATATTGTAGAGCCCGGCTTGGACGCCGTCAGGGTGACTGACTGGCTGGCATTGTACACCCCGCCTGGCGGCGAAGCGGTGACGGATGGGGGCACCGTATCAATGACGTACGTCTCAACTACGACAAGGCCTTCGTTTCCTGCAGTGTCCTTTGCAAAGAACTTCAAGTCAGTGTTGGACGATATCTGTATTGGGCTACTGTACACGGGGCTGAATGTAGTGGGGGTCTGGCCGTCAGTTGTGTAGTATATTGTCGATGATTCGCTTGCTGTCAAAGTGACTGACTGCGCCGTGTTGTACAGGCCTCCTGGCGGCGAGGCGGTGACTGTAGGCGGAGTGGTGTCAAAAGTGTACGTCTCTGAAACTATGGGAGTCGTCCTTCCAATGCCGTCCTTGCCAAAGAACTTCAAGTCAGTGTTGGACGATATCAGGATGGGGCCGGCATAGACCGTGCTGTTTTCGTTCGGCGTCGTGCCGTCCGTGGTGTAGTAGATTGTAAAGCCCGGTTCAGAAGCGGCAAGGGTCACGGACTGGGCAGAATTATAGAGACCTCCCTGTGGCGTGGCAGTCACTGTAGGCGCCGCGGCATCTATGACATATACCTCGGTTCCAGTCGCGCCGTTGTTGCCTGCAGTGTCCCTTGCAAAGAACTTGAGTGTCGTGCTTGAAGAGATTGCTATTGGGCCCGTATAGACCGTGCTGTTTGTCGACGGAGTAGAGCCGTCCGTGGTGTAGTATATCGTGGAGGAAGAGGGCTCGCTTGCTGTCAGCGTTACAGACTGGGCGACGGTGTATGTGCCTCCTGGCGGCGACGCCGTTACTGTCGGGCCAAGGCCGTCAACGATAAAGCTTCTGACGCTGCTGTACGGGCTCTTGTTGCTTGACGCGTCTGAGGACCTTACCTTCCAGTAGTATGTGGCGTCTCCAAGCGCCTCTGAAACAGCATAGGATGATTCAGTCAATCCTTGCTGGTTCACTACGGGGGAGCTAAAGTCAAGATTGTCGTCTACCAGCAGGTCATAAGTTACGGAAGATGATACAATGTCTGTCTCGTTGGACCAGTCCAGTGATAGCGTTGACGGGCTGTTTGTTACAGTTCCATTGGCTGGTGCAAGAAGCTGGGGCGCTGGCGGCGCCGTGGTGTCAACCACGTTTATGGCCTGGTTCGACGAGGCCGAGTTTCCTGATACGTCCGTAGCGGTCCAAGTCACGGTCGTCGTTCCAAGTGGAAATCCTGTGGCTTCCGACGCCCCCGGGGAATCGTTCGTCACGTTGGGCGACGGGTCGCTGTTGTCAAACACAAAGGGCTTGCCAAGGCTTACAGGCGTAAGCTCTCCTGTCGCCTCTATGGTCATTGACGGCGGCGCCGTGATGGTGGGCGCAGTTATATCCGGGCCTGCAAGGCTGACGCTAATGGGGGTAGAATCCCATTGCTGGTTTGCAAAGAAATCCGTTGCCCTGCTGACTACCGTTGTGCTGCCCTGCGTTTTGATGTTGAGTATGTAATACCAATTAGCCCAGCTGCTGCCATTAGTTTGGGTTGCCTTCTGGTATGCAGTGGTGGATGTTCGCACTTCGACCACCTTGACTCCTGATTGGCCGTCCGACGCAGTGCCCGTGACCAGAATGTTTACTCCTGCTGCAGGTCCTGAAATTGCAGCGCCAGCGGAAGGAGAGGTTGTCTTGACTGCAGGTCTTATCGCGTCGTTGGTTGGAGAGATGGTGACGTACTGTATGGCCGTTCCGACGTTGTTGTTGTCGTCAGTGGCAGACCACTTGACTGCCGTAGTCCCTCTTGGAAAGAGGTTTGAAGTAGCATTATTGGTGATGGTGGGATTGAGATCGATGTTGTCAGTGGCAGTGGCCGTTCCAAGCGAATTGACCGTGGCAGGGTTGTCCGGCGTCACCAGAGCAATATCTGCAGGAGGAGTGACCTTTGGCGGAACGTTGTCAATTATAGGCGGCAGGGGTATTTTTGTCACCGAAGAGAACGTCGTTATTTTGTATTGTTTGCCCTGAGCGTAGTCTATCAGGGTGTTCAAATCATTCAGCTCGTTCTGGTCGGCCGCATTTGAGGGCACGCCCTGTGCATTCTTGACTGCAAAGTCCTGGGGGTGGAGCGTTATCACTACATAGCCATAGCTGGCAATGGCATCGTCAATCCGGCTTTCGATCAAAGAAAGCGGGGTCTTTGTTGGTGGTTCTGAATCATAAGTGTAAAAGCCCACTTCCTGCGGAAGGTGGTACACGCCAAACTGGTCTTTTATGTCAAAGCCGGTTGCTGCTTTGTATATCTTGTTATTTGGGCTGTTTGGATTGTCAGGGTCATATATGCTTGGAAGCTCTTGGTCAAACTCGGAGCTTATGATCTTTAGTCCCAGCTGGCTTGTCGCATTGAGTGTATTTACATTGTATGCGTTGTACGGCGGTATGAATATGTTGGACTTTCTTCCCCAAATGTCTTGCAATTTCTGGTTGGCCATTTCAAGGGTGTTCTTTTGGTCCTGGAGACTTAGCTGGCTATAGTCCACATGGTTCCATCCGTGGAGGTCAAGCTCGAACAAGTTGGACGAGTGGCCCTCCCTTACCTTACTTACGACCAAGGGGTCGTTGCCAACAAAATTCATGATGATGCCAAACGTGGCGTTCACGTTTCTATTGATGAACTGGTCCATCAACGCTACCTGGACAGAGTTGATCCAGTAATCCTGAATGTCGTCTATTCTAAAGATGACGCAGTTGCAGGAACCTGCAAGTGCCGCTTCTGACCTGTTAGGAATTGCAACAACATTGAAAATGAGAAGTACAACTGAAAAAAGTGCCAAGGAGTATCGCAGTGCGCTATAACCTGTACTACCTGAAACAGATGTCGTGTCTCGTTTCACAATCTAGAGTTTTGTACCAGGTATATACTCAAGATTATCATAGTTGAGTTATACATGGAGATTTAAATTCATTAATATAGTTCTAGATGAATAAAATAGGTCACTATAACCTGATATTTCCATAGAATACCATTCTAAAGAAGTGGCCTGGCTGCCTCTTGTGTCATTTTTTGCAGATGCCACAAGCCGAATATTTGGCGCAATTGGCTATTGCTACTACTGCTATTATTATGGTTAATTCATGACCCGCAGCTTGGCAAGCATACGTCCTAGTGGGCAAACAAGGTGGAGAAGAAAAAAGGAGGAGGGGGCAGTGGCAGTCACAGGCTGCTATATACGCGCACACGATCTATGTGTACGTGCGCTGTAACAGCCAGTCCTGTCGCTTTTTTATGGAGGTGGCGATGGGGGCATGTTTGTCGAAGCCGCGGCTGTTATGCTGAGGGTGGCTGAAGCTTTGACGCCGCTGCCGTCCGTTGCAGTAACCTGGTGGTCGCCAGCTGTTACGTTCTCGGGAATGGTCACAGCGACTGTAAATGCACCGTTGGCATCAGTCGTTATGGTAGAATTTGTATCTACAGTATTGTCGTCTATAGCCAGCGTTACGTTTTGATCATTGCTAAAGCCAGTGCCGGCGATGTTCAGTTCGCTCCCTGTACTGACAGACGTTGGCGTCAGGACAAGGGTTGCAATGCCAATTCCGGGATTCGGCGGTGGCAATGACGTTGCATTGCCCGGTGTAGTTGCAGTTTCGTTGCCGGGAGATGGAATTGAAGTCTCGTTGCCTGATGGAGCGCCCGCTGCTGCTGATGATGATGACGTTGTGTTGGCTGGCCCTTCCACGACGCTGAACGTGGCAGTTGCATTTTCTCCCATACTGCCTGCAACCGTTACTTCGTGGTCTCCACTTGTTGCGTTATCTGGTACAAGCGCTGTAGTATTGAACTCGCCCGTGGCAAATTGTATCATGTTGCCTGTGAGCAAGTATCCGTTATCGAATGTAAATCTAAATGTCTGCCCTGGTGAAAATCCTGTCCCCGCGATAGTAACGTTAGTGCCTGCCCCGCCAGAGTTTGGTGTCAAAGTGATTGTTGTTGTTCCAGCCGAAGTTTCATTGCCCGCCGGCGCGGTAGTAGTAGATGTCTCGTTACCTGACGGAATTGTAGAGGTTTCGTTACCTGGCGGCGTTATCGTCGTTTCGTTACCTTGTGTGGTCTGTGCTGCCGCGTTGCTTACTATCAACCCCGGCGCTGCAACCGCGCTTAGAATTGCTAGGCCAACTAGTACAGCCAGTACCGTATGTCTTGATGTTTCGAACATATGCGTTCAATTAAATTTTGTATCAGTGCAAGTTAAGGGACGCTATGGATAGATGTTTCCATCTATCCTGCCGTGCAACATGCACGCGCAAAAAATGTCTTGCTCTAGAGAAAAAGCGTTAGTACGCTTCGACTAATGGTTGCAACTAGAAGTTTCACAAACCCGGATATTCGGGCGTTTCATTAGCGTAGGTCATTACGAGAATAACAATAGTACGGGAAAACGCATTCTTTTTACTGTGCATGAATCCATGTGTGCAGCTTCCAGTCTCTTATTTTTATCATCATGTATATGTGCGCGTACATGTGTGTTTACGTTGCAGCACGCTCTGTTGTTAGACGGCCTTTCTGCAAAAAGAGCATCTCTCGCGTTTGGCCGGCGTGTACTGGTCAACACGTCTGCACGTTCTGTTTTAATTCCCTTTTCCACCTAGCATACCTTCTTGACGTCAAAGCCTTCAAATCCACTTCTCCTTTGGACATTGCTGTTGCCGGTTGAATGGCGTAGGCGTCTCGAGCTGGCACTTTCTCTCCTGCCGCGACAGCTACTTGCGGCCTTTTTCTTTTTGCCGATTCCTCGTAAATCCATATCAGGGTAGACAATGTATAAACCGGGACAAAGTCTCCTATCACAGGAATAAACTCTAGCGCGTTAATTGCGGCGGCTTTTTTGCTCCTTGTTATTGAATACAGCACTACGCTGATAAAGGCATCAGCGGCGTCGCCTATCAATGGCATGGCAAAGATGGGTGCTGCGACATAATCCAGTATGTCTGCAGCGATTGAAATTCCAAGCGCAGAAGCCGCTCTCAGTCTAAATGGAATCTCCACCCTCTTGTCCAGCCGGGATGTCTCTACTCTTCTGTCGTGCGTTCTTCTCAATAGTAACTTTAACGTAAAGGATGCCTATAAGCATATCACTAGCGATATTAATTTCAAAATACACACGCTAGGTTGCAAAAATTCTGCCAGAATTAAAAAGATGACTCTTCCCTCCCCTCCCCAATACACAAATACTGCGGGATGTAGTCTGCTACCTCGATAGAAAAAGACGGAACTCCTGCGTACATTGTGTTGTCATACGTACCGCAGCGCATCCGAATACCCCTTGTCCAGCAGTTGCTTGATAGTGCCTGATGAAAAATCAAAGGCTTTCCCATATATGTCGTTTTTATCGTCCGCTGCAAGTTCTATCCTTACCACCTTTTCCACGTCAAACCGGCCTCCCAGCAAGTCGCCGTATTTTCTTTCCTTGCCGTTCCGCTTCTTGCTTTTTGGGTCTGCCGTCTCCAGAAAGTCGCGAATTTCAGACTCGGCTGTGTTTCTGTCTTTTGCTTGCTCGATTGCTATCCTGATCAATTTGTTGGCCAAGTCAATGTAATCAGTCACAAGGTAAGCAATCTTTTGGTCATACTTTGTCTTGTCATGATACAGGATGTCGCCCACTCTATTCTGTACGCCGTCTGGATCCCTTGGAAAGTCGTCTCTTTCCACCGTCGGGTACAAATCAACTATATACACTTCTAGGTTTGGGACCGTAGCTGCATCTGTTTCTTTTGCTCTTGATATCGCGGCGGCCGTAGTTGCAGACAATGTATTTGCATGATTTCTTATTTTGTGCCAATAATCCCGGTGAGACTGCAATACTTCCCTTAATGGAGTATTGCTAAGGTAGAAGCCGTCCCAAAAGTATCTGACTCCCTTCTTCTTTAAAGTAGTACTTTTTCGATCCCGCCCTTCTTCAGTTATCGTGGTCGCCTCAAGGTCTGGCGGCCTGTACCTCAGGTGCGACGATATGCTCGTCAGCAGGTGGCCAATCCCGAGGCCCTGCTCGTACTCGATTACGTGCGTGTCTTTTCGTCCGTCATTATCGTCATCACTACTGTCTCCTGCCGTTTCGTGCGCATACTCTGTCTTCCATACGCCGTTTTCCTTTTCATAGCTGTCAAACGTCGCCGTGATGGCGTCTTTTACATCCACGCTTACAAAAAGAAGCCTCGGCTCGTTTTTGTCGTAGCTGGTTTTTATCGAATGCTTTTCATAGTCCCAGTGTTTTTTTATCGCCATTAACAGCGGCGCATTGCTGTAGCGAACAAGGTAGTTGTACGGATTGTTGAATCTAAAATCCGGCTGCACTATTCCCGGAGACAGGACATGCGGCGTTCCCCCGGACATGAATGCAAATTGATACCATGACCAGTAACGCCGTGCAGCCTCCTCTGAAGCCAAAGGACCAAGGTTATCTGGCCACAGGAAATAGTACGGCAGAAACAGGTTTTCCTCCCTCAGGTTTCCCGCTGGCAGGTTCGGCAGTACAAACTTGCCAAAAAAATCAGACTGCCATTTCCTGGCGTTTTCCCAGAATTGCCAACCGTTGCTGAACCATTTATTGTCCGGCCAAAATACTGGAGTTGAAATTTCCTGCCAAAAATTCCAGAGTACGTCTGAAGCTCCTTCCCATTTCTTGTTTCTGACCACGTGATCCACGATGAGAGCTGCATTGATAGCCCCGGCCGAAGCGCCAGCAACGATATCAAACAGGTTTCCATGCTGCCTTTTGCCTCCTTCCTGTCTGTCATCCTCCAGCGGCGACAGTCTTTCTGACAGCGCCTTGAAAACGCCTGCCTCGTATGCACCAAGCGCTCCTCCGCCCTGAAGAATCAGAGCCCTCTGCTTTTTGGGGACGTAACCTGCGTTCCCTCGTAGCGTTTTACTCTGGCTTTCTGGTTGCATGTGTGTACTCTCACTTTTTATTCAAAGTCGATATATTTTAGATGACTGGTGGCTATGGCCTATTCGCTAATGACAAGAATAGGTATTCAGTAGCAAGTAATGTACAATTTTTCCTAGGCCGACGTATGCATATTCTCTAGAATGACAGCAACGTGTTTACCCTTTCGATGAGATCCTTGTTTCCAACTGGCTTTTGGATAAAGTGTCTTTTTCTCCGCCTGGGATCCTCTTCTTTTCCTGCCATCTCGTACTCCTCCAGGTCAGAGAGGGCAGACATGAAAATGACCTTGATCTTGTCATCGATATCTTGTAATTTTGCGTAAAGCTCAAAACCGTTCATCACTGGCATCCTGACGTCGAGGATCAAAAGATCATATAATCCTCCTTTGAATCTCTTTAACGCCAGGTCCGAGTCATAAAACGCATCGACTTCAAAGCCGTCTGATTCCAGGACTTTCTTGATAGTAAAAACAACATCCGGCTCGTCATCTACCACCATGATCCTTTTTCTATTGCTGTCCTGTTGCGTCATTTTTTTGACGGTCTTGTCTATCCCTGCTTGCACCCCGGCACTGGGTCTTGCTGCTGGTCAGTGACTATGATGGTGGTGGGCAAAGTAAATGTAAACGTCGCGCCCTTTTTCCTGTCATCGTCATCATTATTCTTGCCCCATATTCTGCCGCCATGCGCTTCTATGATCCCCTTTGAAATAAACAACCCAAGTCCGGTGCCTTTTTCAGATTTGGTGGTAAACTTTTCAAACATTATGGGAAGTATCTCTGGCGCTATTCCAGAGCCGCTATCTCTGACTGATACGATAACAAATTGACCGCTGCCGTCGTCTCTCTTTTCTCTTTCAACCGTAACTAAAACAGTTCCTTCTCCCCTGGTGAACCCAAAAGCGTTGCTTAGGAGATTAGAAATCACCTGCTTTATCCTTTCTTTGTCTGCCTGTACGAAAATGTCATCATCGATTTTTTCAGACGGATAGATTAACTGTATGCTGTTATTGTTATTATTATTGTTATAGTCGGGAGATTTTTTGTAATCCCGTATGGTGTCTTCTAGCAACTCTTTTAGGCTAAACTGCTCTTTGTCCAGCCTCAGTGATTGGCTCTCGATTCTAGTTACGTCCAGGATGTTCTCTGCGAGTCTGTGCAGCCTCTCGGCATTTCTCCTTATTATGTCAGCAAGCTCCCGCTGCTGATCGTTTGTTGCCTTGAAGTAAAGAAGCTCTGATAGCCCCATTATTGGTTGAATAGGGGATCTTAGCTCGTGGGCGGCTATGTTGATGAACTCTTGCTGCATCTTGCTGTGCGCCTTTAATTTTTCAAGCAACTCGTTTTGCCGCCACATGCTCTCAAACATCGAAACGTACGACGACACCGTGGCCTTGCTGTTTGATAAAGTTGCCAGACCTATGGCTTCGCTAGTGGTCTCTTTTGCGTCATCTTCCAATTCAACGGCCAAAGAGAATCTTGAGTCAACTATCAAGAGAGAAATTTTGGTCTGCAATGTAGGTTCGGTGTATTTGATGTCGATGTCACCAGCAGCAGTCTTTTCCAGGTCATGCCGCCGCATTACCAGTTCTTCGCGCACATTTCTGGATACTTCTCCTATCCTGTCATCAAACGGCGTCAGGATCCTGACTTTTACATTGCGTTTTCTTGCCGCGTCCATCAAGAGTTGCACCCCTCCGGCGCGCTCTTGGCGGTGAAACGCATTGGCCGTTGAAAACATCACTAGTATCTCGCTTTTTGCTGAATTGGCAAGGTCAAAGGCAATTTTTTGCACCTTGTCTGGGTCGTTTATTGTCACTATGTATTCAGGCTTTACTCCTTCTTCAATTTCTCTGATTTTTTGCTCGGCCGGCATCGCTTTTTTCCACAGGGTCTCAAAGAAATACTGTTGCTGCTCCACAAAGGCCCTTATCGTGCTGGTTACGAGTCTGCTTGGTATCTTTCCTTGGTGTTCGACTCCGCTGGCCGCATAAAGCCTCTTGTCGACTATTCCAAAGTTGCCCCTTACTTTGTTCAAATGGCGCACGTCAGCAACTCTCATCAGTTGCTTGCAATAAGATACGTTGTCTCTTGTAATTTCCGTGATGAATCTTAACTTTACGCCTCTATCCTTGAGCTTGGAATATTCAGTTTTGAGAGGCTCGTTGCCCAGAAATATTGATGGCCCTGCAGAGTCGGTGCAATTGTCAAATGTGTATTTTATGCTGGAAAAACATTCCACGACTTGGTTGAGGATACGATCAGCGCCGTACAACACCCGGGTCCTTTCAGGCTCTACCCCCTCCTCAATTTCCCTGAACCGGTCCTGCGCGGGAATCGAATTCTCCCAGAGGATTTCAAACAGGCAATGGCCCTGCCTGACAACCTCTTCAACATTGCTATAGATGACCTGCGTCAGAGGTTTGGCTTCTTCTAGAGTAGTAGTGGCCATGTATTCTGTTTCATTGACCGCAATGCCCCCTGTCATTCCGTTCAAATGGCGCACTTGTGCAATCTTCGCAAGTCGCTTGCAGTAGTGCAGGTTTGCTTTGGTGATCTCTGTGACAACCCTTATCTGGCCGCCCCTGCTTTTGATGTCCAAATAACCGTTCCAGTATGCTGGAACTTCAACTACTATGGATGCACCTCTGGAATCAAAAGAAATGTCCATCCTTTTCTTTACGTTTGACATGAACTTTATCCCCATTCCGACCGCCTTTTCGGCGCCGTACAGAACCCTGGTAGTCCCTGCCTCATGTCGCTCTGTTGATGATTCATCAGACAATTGTTGGCTCATCATCGCTCCTTATCGTTATCATCGGCGCAGAGTTTGGGCCGGGTCGATTTTGACGGCATCTGCGCGTGCATTCAAGATGTCTCATGTTACCTTTTTCAATGCTGCTCGTGTCCTGCCAGGCATAATTCTACCCTGTGGATGAACTGCTCTCGAAGGACCGGTTTTCTTATCACGTTGTGTGGCAGGATGCCAGAAAATATGCTGCAAAGTTCGTCTGCCGCATCAAGGGCGGATATGAAAAGGACATTGATGTTGGAATTGATAGCCTTTAGCCGCTGGTACAGTTGCAACCCGTTCATGCCCGGCATCCTTATGTCCAGAATGATGAGTCCATAATAGGAAGGATTCACTTCCCTGTACCGCTTCAGCGCTTCCTGCGGATTTACAAATACCTCGGCGCGATGCCCTTCGAGTCTGAGGAATTCCTTGAAAGTCAAGAGCATGTCTTGTTCATCGTCAACAACCATTACGTTAGTACTATTGCTCGTATGGCCGGCGGCAGCAATAATGGGTTTTGAAGGGCTATTGTTATTGTTGTTATTCTTGGCAAAATGCAGCCTGCGAAGAATTTCCGATCCGTGCATGGTCTGCCTTGGAGATGGAGGGATGATCGAATCCCTGCCACTGCCGCTAATGTTGTCCCTTTTTTTCGCTATCACTGAATAAACGGGATAAAAATGCTTGAGGCCAATGTCGTATCCTCCAATGTCCTCAAAGGAAAAGTCGTTGAAGGAAAAAGCCTTTACAATCTGGTAAAGGTCGCCTCCAATCACCATGCCGTTTTGAGCCGCCATGCGGTTTATCTTGGCGCACAAATTCATCGTGGAGCCGAACAGGTCTTCTGTTCGAGATGTTGCTGATTTGGCTATCTCCACCCTTCCATAATCAGCGCTAATGCGGTATTCCAGAGACGGCAGGTTCATGACGTTTAGCTCAAAGTTGATGCCGTCATGAGCGGCAATCATCGCGCAACCGCATTCAAGAACATCTTTGAAAGCAGAATTATTTGCCGGATCGGCAGTTTTTGGAAAATAACATATCAGACAATCGCCTGCGATTTTGATTATTCTTGCATCGAATCTTCTCGCTATCTGGCCTATCTTGCTAAAAAACATCGAATAGTACTGCCTGATTCTGTTTGGATCGTCTATCCCTGCCGTGATTCTGGTTGAGCCAATTATGTCTACAAAGCAAACGCAATAGTTGCATGAAAAAAGAAATGATATCTCATCGTCTCCAAAAGAAGAGCGCAACTCGCTTTCTGCATCTTGCATTTTTCGCTGTCCGAAGTCATTACCATCAAATATGTTGCTGTCTCTGTTCAATTTCGCGGTGTTTGTTCTAAATGTAAATGCGTCGATGCTATCTGCAAGCATTCGCTTCTCCCCTGACAGTGCGTAAAGAGGATGAGAACGATGATGATGCGAGCGTTTGCTTTCCAACTCTAAATATCTGCCATCGCCGCTGAAGGATACTACCCGCTTTCTCTGGAAGAGGAAGATAAAACATGCTGCCCACGCATGGAGATGCTGCGCATTCGAATTAAACGTCGCTCACCGGCCAGTAACTGACCTGCCAGTAATTGCCAAATACTACAGAAGAAAAATCTATTCTATTCTGCTCTCGTACCAACGCTGTTCTTGGACAAAATATGCCTGACTTTCTTCAAAAAGACTTCTTTGTCGATGGGTTTTTTCATAATATCTTCGGAAGTGACGCCCGGCAGGATGCTGATCATTTCTTTTGCCGCATCAAGGGCAGTTATGAAAATGACCTTGCACGAAGGATTCATGGCCTTGAGGCTCTGGTATATCTGGAGCCCGTTGAGATCGGGCATTCTTATGTCGAGGATCACCAGGTCGTAATAGGTGGGCCTTGCGGCAAAATCGCGTAAGGCGCTATATGCATCCAAGAACGCCCCTACGCTATAGCCTTCCAGGGACAGAAACGACTGATAGGTTACCAGTATGTCGGGTTCATCGTCTACCAGCATGATGCTGCGAAACTCGTGAGCTGTATCTGCCCTGTCGTCGGATCTCACTGCCGCTTTTTCAGACAAGGATCTACCCGATGATTGTGGTGGTCTTTGTTGGAACTGAAAACCACCTCTTCCTTCTTCTTCTGCCTGTTTGTTCTTTGCATCGGGCACAGAGGCATTTACCACTGCAGAGGGGCTCAGCAACTTGCCATTGACCTGCCTCCCGACTTCGGTAATGGAAACATAATCCCATTTGTCAGAGCTCACCTCTATCCACTCTAGTAACTTTAGCATCTTGATGTATCTCAAGCAAACGTTATAGTTCAATCCTGTTTTTGTGGCGAGGTTGGTCTTTTTCATCGGTCCGCTTGTTTCCAAAGCCTCAAGTATCCTCTTTGTGACGTCAAAAGAGAACGACCCTGTGATGTCTTCTGTTCCCGATGCCATACTACTATCACCAACTCATAGGGATATCTCCGGCCGTCCAATGCATTTATGGTTATCCGAACAAGAGTTTAGCATATCTGTTCTTTAATGTTCAAAGTTTAGCCCCTGATGATATTTTTCCTTCAATGTGGCACAGGCATCTTGGTCTATCTCTATCACTTCCATCCCAGCGCCTGCGCAGACTTTGCCGCGGCATCGTCAAGTGCCTGTTTTGGCTCCTTTTTGCCATAGTAAACGTCGTCAATGGCTTCTCTGATGTGTTCAGCAATCTGCGGATACTCTGGTATGCTGGGTCGGCTGCGGCCATGCTGAATCATCGAGACCATGTCGTCAAAGAACGGATTTGTCTGCCGGAGCTGTTGCGAATAAGGACCTTCACCTATGGGTAGCTGTGTCGGAAGGTAGTTGTATTTTGCCAGCCACGGCGCAAGTATCTCTGGCTCTACCATCAGCGAGATCAATTCCCATGCAAGTTCCTTGTGCCGAGAGGTTACGGGAATGCTCAGCTCCCATCCTCCCATCAAGGTTGTTGTCTGGGTATTCTGGTTGGGGACTGGGAGCATTGGGATAAAGCCTACCTTCTTGTCCAGGTCTTGTTTCTGGTCTGGACTGAATTCTCCTGGGACGTGAGACGCTTCAATCATCACTGCAAACTTTTTGTCTGCAAACTCTTTTCCCCAGAAGTGACTCTTTTGCGGCACTATCCCTGCGTCCACCTGGTGCTTGAGAAACGTCAGCGCTTCCACCCCTTTGGAACTGTTGTATGCGGGAAACCAGTAGACGCCCTTTGTCGGATGCCCGCTTTTCTGCTCCAGGATGTCTCCTCCAAGCATCCACAAATACGGATACCACAAGTCCGGAGAATGGCTTGCGCCAGTCAGGTGGACCCCTTCTATTCCCTTGGGCCTTAGCGAGGCGTCTAGTTTCTTTGCGGACTCGATGTATCCGTCCCATGTCTTTAGCGAGTCCGGGTCAACGCTTGCAGCTTCAAGCAGGTCTTTCCAGTAATACATCCCTCTCACGTCGGTCCATACCCAGATGCCGTACGTCTTGCCCTTGTACGCCCCTCCGTCCCAGTTTGACTGGTACCAGTCCAAAGCCCTTCCCCAGCTTTTTGTATAATTGCCAAGGTCCGTCAAGAGTCCTTTTTCGGCCAGCTCTCCAAGCCATATCTGGTCCACCGACATCAGATCGACTTCGGTCCCGTTGGCAACCGACTTGATGAGCTGGTTCCGCTCTTCTGGATATGCAAACTGCTTTTCGACCACCTGGATGTCAAGGTCCGGATGCCTTTCCCTCAGTTTCTGGAGCGCGCTATCGATAAGGGCGTGGAACCGTTCTTCGTCGCCCAGGTTGTCAAGTATGGCCGTGAGCGTGACTTGTTTTTTCTGTGCTGCCGCCTTCTGCCCTTCTTGCCCTGTTGTCTGTGGCGGCAAAGAAGATGAATCGCCCCTCTCCAACCTGACCTCTGCGTTCATGTCCAGAGACCATCCCGGCGCCAGCTTGCTCTGGGCGGCAAGTATCTGTATTTTCAAAGGAGGTTGTTGGTTTGAGCCAGTGCCTGCCGGCAATCTGGCATCATCTGCAGTTGTCGCCTTGCCTATCAGCTTGAGGGTCTGGACCTGAGAAGAAGAAGGCTGATGCTCGCTGCCTGCGCTTTCGCGCGCTATGATGATGTATCCAATGATTCTCATCAAATGAGAATTTATCAGGTAGTATGCGTGACCTGAATGAACCTGCAATTCTTTATTGTTGCCAATCTTTACCGTGCCATTCATTATGTCCATCGATACTACTGCTTTCGTAGATTTCCACACTGAAAGATTCAGGGTTATCCGTGCGTCCTCCCGGAGGGACGACTTGACTTGACCTTGGCTCGCAGAGCCGACCGCAACCAGCGTATAGTTCAGGTTGGCCGTATATGGTTCCGTGATTGCAGCTCCCATTGCAAGGTGTTCTTTGTGTCTTTGCTCTGCTGTGGCATTTACGTAATAATCCCTCTCTTTTTCCCCTCTTGTACTGGTCCCAATTACACCGGCGGAACTGCTACTATTGTTATTGTTGTTGTTGCCTGCCGCTGCCGCAAGTGCGCTTGAGGCTCCTATAACAACTATGTTGAAAAGAATAATTCCTACTGTTATTATTCTGAAAATAGAATGCTCTAATGAATTCATGTTTAATTGTATGTATGCGAAGATAAACTAATTAGCACTTCGCGTTTTGGTTAGAGCATGTAGAACTCATAATAGAGTTCTGTAATTAGTACTCTGGCTCGTGTTACTTTATTATTAAAATAATACTGGGTCGGCCAGTCGCCAGAAAAAAATCAAAATGCAAACCTGACAACGGTTTCTGGTCCGGAGATGTTGTATATTTTCTATTATTGAATTTCAATATAATGAAATTCGTTATATATCGCTGGCAATTTTATAGATCTGCTATTATTAGAAGCAAATCGCCAGCTAATTTTATTAGATTCTGTACATATTTGTTGACTTGTATTGCCTTTGAATTTTATCAAGCGAAAACTCGTGGAATACTCGCTTGGACCCAAGGCAAGGACAACTGGCGTCATTTCCGTGATATTTGTCATCGTGCTTTCAGTTGGATTGTTCATTTATACCCTGAACGTGACAGAAAGCAGCATCAAGGCAAGCCTGTTTGATCAACAAAAAGAGCGTCAGGTTGAAGCAGCAACCAAGATTTCAGAACACATCGGATCAGATCTCAACCTTGTTTTAAGCACGCTTGACGGGCTAGCAAATTCGTACTACTTGCAGGAAGGCGATTTGCATAGTCAAGATGCAAGGAGCCTCGTAGAAGAAAAATATGCCCAGCTTGACCCCACAGTTAAGGGTCTGTTCGTGCTGGACAAGAATGATATCGTGACGATAAGCCTGGCCCCGCCCAGTTCAGAAACCTTTCTCAGCGCAGATTTTTCGCTCAGGGATTGGGTGATAGAAACAAGAGCGAATCATCAGCCGGTATTTTCTAATGGATTTGAAAGACAAGGCATGTACCGGGTTTTCATTTCCTATCCGATAATAAACAAAAGCACTCACGAGTACATCGGGATAATAGGCGTATCGATACCCACGGTCTCTTTTTTTGCGCATTACGCAAACGTTGAGGATATCAATTCGCAGTTTCTGATAGCCTATGATCACGACGGAGTCATGCTGGCCAACGGTGCAAGCGCGAGCTTGGTAGGGAAAAACTTTTTTGGAAAAGAGGCGCAGGCTTCTATAAATCACAACCCCGTCCTGAACAACCTGACCAAAAGCCTCTTGCAGGGGCATTCAGGCTATGGCGTGTATGACTATGGGGATGGCGAAAGGATTACCACGCAATATCCGGTATTTGTCCAGGGCAAGCCCACATACTTTATTCAACTAGTAACGCCCACTACCCAGATTTATTCAGAAGTTAATGATGCCCTTTTTGCAGAAAGAACCAAACTGGGATTGCTCCTAACCGGCACAATCTCTGCGATAACGATACTGGTCATACTTCTCATCAAGTGGAATAACATCTTGAACAAGGAAGTGAAAATCAGGACACGCGAACTAGGAGAAGCAAACGAGCGGCTGCAAGCCAACATCAAAACGCAGAGAGAATTTCTCAACATTGCGGCACACGAGCTTCGAACCCCAATACAGCCGATACTGGGCCTTGCAGAAGTGCTTTACGATACTGACAACAGCGGCAGCAGCAATAGCAATGATAATAATTCTAGCTCTACAATTGTTGCCAGCTCGCAGGAGAAACACCTTCTTGAGATCATAATTAGAAACGCCAGAAGATTGCAGGGGCTCAGCGAAGACCTGCTTGACGTTTCAAGAATCGAATCGCAATCATTAAAGCTGAACAAGGTGAGATTTAATCTGGCTGATGTGGTGGCGCGTACTGTTGAAGATCTTGGAAATTCATTTGCCAGCGGCGACAAGAAGGTAGAGCTTGTAGCCGTCCCGTATGAAGGCAGAGAGGGAGATGTAATTGTAAACGCGGACAAGGAAAGGATAGTCCAAGTGATTTCCAATCTTTTGCACAACGCCCTGGAATTTACCCGGGAAGGAACGATATGGACAAGCATTCAGCGAAAGGACGGCCAGACAATTGTTACAGTGAGAGACACGGGCGACGGCATAGACGCCGAGGTATTTCCCAGACTGTTTACAAAGTTCGTTACAAAGTCGAAAAAAGGCACCGGACTTGGGTTGTTTATTTCAAAGGGGATCATAGAAGCGCATGGCGGCAAGATGTGGGCCGAGAACAACGCCAACGGAAAGGGTGCGGCCTTTTTCTTTAGCATACCTGATGATGATAATAATACTGCCTAGTCACATCATCACCGTCTATTCAAAAGTTGGATTCAACAGTACAAGAACATATCTATCTACTACCGGCCTGCCTTTCCAAGCCGGCTTTCAACGGCGTCCAGATTTTCTTTCAAGAAATTCTTGTACGCAATTAGGATTTTTTTCTGACTGACCTTTGGAATGCTGTCTATGCTGTCAAGCAGGTATTCCATCTCGTGAGATATGTTGTTGACGTGATCGTCTATTGCCACCCTGTCCTCAATTGCAGTTGTAACTGAGCGCAGTTGGTCTTTGATAATCTGAGCCGCTGACCTTGTTCTTGGCGAAACTTTCTTTAGCTGTTCTTTGGCGCTGGAGTTCCTGCTTGCTTTCCTTGCAACCATGTCATATAAAATCGCGTTGCATCTAATTAATCTTGAAGGTTCATGCTGAATAAAGCATATGCTTACTTTGTGCGCCGCCATACAAAAGAATCACGAGCCGTAGGCTGCCCTTGTACGATGGCCTAAACGTGATGAGCGTGGCTCTCGTTTAGTTCCTCTTGCTCCTTGGCAATTTCCATGTCTTCTTCTGTAGATTCTTCATGCAGCGTTCCGTGCGCTTCTTTTTCCAGGTGTTGCTTTCTATCCTCGTCTGTATTGAACACCGCTCCACAAACAAAACACTGGAAATCTGCAGTCACTTTTTCGATGCCGTGAAAACTTTGCCTAGAATCTGGAATGGCTGAAGATGATTCTTCATCTACTCTGACATTCTTGCTGCTGTTGTTGTTGGCGGCATCATTATTATTTTCGTCCCTTCTTTCTGATGTGTCTGCCATAACTAGATCTGATTCATTATAGGAAACCGTGACTCATAAAGCTGTCAAGACGCTTTTTCTCGTCTTCTGTTACTGTAACGATTATTACCTTTGGCCGGGTTTTTTGATTTCTGACTCTAGGCATCCTTCGCGTTTATGCTGACTTTGGACAGCCTTTGCTTCCATTATCGTGTTGCAGAACTGTTTGAGGTTATGCCGCTCGCAAATTACTCTGTAGCCCATCTCTGTACCTGTGACTATGTATGGGCAATGCTTGCTATTTAGTATTGGCATTAACCCTCTGTTCTATCAAGCCTCTGGAGTGCTTGTCGTATCAATGCAGCAGCTCATCGTTCCTCTTGCCATGGCAAGCCATGGGAAACAAAAAAAATAGAAAAGCAATAGGATGAGGCGCAACGCAAATGTTGTTGTGGCCGTGGCTCCAGCCGCTGCTACTATTATTGTTGCGACATGACTTGCCCCTTGGCATCAATGTGCTTCATTACTGCGTCCCGCAGCGTCTGCGTAACAACCGGGAGTATTCTGGGGTCGTTTACCTTTGGGATTATGAAACTCTCTGTCAGATGCTTGCGGTCAACAAGGCTCGCAATGGCAAAAGCCACTGCGACGAGCATGTCTTCGTCTAGGTATCTGGCGTGCAGATCCAGCAAGGCTCGTAGAACAGACGGGAACACCACTGCGTTATTGATCTGGTTGGCAAAATCCGACCTGCCAGTTGCGGCTATTCTGGCTCCTGCGGCTAGCGCGTCAGGGGGAAGTACCTCCGGATCCGGGTTGCTCAATGCAAATACTATGGCATCTTTGTTCATCGTCCTGACCATGTCGCGGCTTACGATGTTTCCCCTGCCTGAAACTCCTATGAACAGATCTGCTCCCTTGATGACTTCTTTGATGCTGCCGCTGACTTTATCGGCATTGGTCCTCTTGGCTATTTCCTGGCGGTACTTGTTCTTGCTGCCCTCATCATTACTGCTACTGACAATATCTGCCCTTCCTTCGTATATTGCGCCTTTGCTGTCTGCAACTATGATGTCTCTGCAGCCTGCCTGCTCTAGTATCCTGTATATGCCGTACCCTGCAGAGCCTGCCCCTGCAATGATAACCTTGATTCTATCCATTTTTTTTCCAGTCAAGTCAAGTGCGTTTACCAGCGCGGCCAGGGTGATCACGGCAGTACCGTGCTGGTCGTCATGAAACACCGGGATGTCAAGCTCTTCTTTTAGCGCCTCCACAATTTCAAGCACTTTTGGGGACTCTATGTCTTCGATGTTGACCGCTCCAAATCCTGGCTGGATTGCCTTTGCAATCCTGATTATCTCTTGCTTGTCCTGAGTAGCTATGCACAGAGGTATCGCGTTAATGTCAGCAAGCGACTTGAACAAAACCGACTTGCCTTCCATGACGGGGATTGCGGCTTCCGGCCCGACGTTTCCTAGCCCCAGAACCCTCGTGCCGTCGCAGATTATGGCCACGTTGTTCCATTTTGAGGTGTACTCGTAGGCCAGCTCTTTGTTTCCGCTTATCTCTCTGGACACATAGGCTACCCCTGGCGTGTAAATCAAGCCCAGAGTGCCTTTTTCTTCTTCAAATATACTGTCAACAGACACCCTGTTGTGTATCTCTATCTTGCCCCTAAGCATCCTGTGAAGGTTGATTGCGTCTTCCTTCAGTCCCATGTGATCTTTTTACACCGAAATGATAATGCCGCTTCTTGCTCTTATGTCTTGGAGAACTCAATCGGTGCACGGTACTAGATGCCTGGGTCAAGCTTTTTGAATAAATGCCCTACGCCTGTCAGGCCATTGTTAAACAATAAAATTTTATCGTAGATGTGCAATAATTTTTGTGTGCTTTTGGGAAAAAAGTTCTCTTGCGACCAGTGCCCTGCCAGATTTGAAAATTACGACGACCTCATAAAACACGCCCGGGAAGTGCATCATCATGCGATTGTCCGCTGCCAAGATTGCGGCAAGGAATTCATACATGAAAAGGACAGGCTCCACCACGTCAGACAAGAACACGTAAAGAAAACCCGATTCAGGGAGAACAAGAACCTGTACCGGCACGACGTGTAAAGAATCTAAAGCCTCAAGATAAAGTGGATGTACGCCGGAAAAAGTTCAGCGGCAACTTTGAATGAGATTCTGACCAGTGCGTCGGTATGTTTTGGCAAAAAGAAAAAAGTGCAAGAGGGCGATAGACCCTCTTTTTGTCTGGAGCTTTTCCAAACAGCGGCACGCGTGGCTGCCTATGTAGAGGCCGCGATGTCGTATCATCTGGGCAGTAGTTACGACGCAACCTGCAGGTTATAGGCTGTTATTAGGTTGGGATGAATCTTGGTATGTGCTATCTCCATGATGTCCATCGGAGAAGCCTTGCCTTTAATCGCATTGACAAACGATGGAAACGCCCCGTCAAGTCCTGTCACTGCGTTGTCTGTCCCAGAGAGGGCTTTTGATTTGATCTGCTGGTACAACTCTTGCGCCTTTTCTGCAAAAGCCAGAGAGCTCTGGTAGTTGGGGACGCTTACAACGGTTGATGTTGTAGTAGTATTGCCTTGCATGCTGCTATTCTCAGACTGCATAGCCGACATGTCGGTCATGTTGCCTTCAAAGCCTACCGCTTCACCGTAATGCTCAAGCGCTTCGTTTACCAGGTTTGCTACTACTGCAGCCTGGATGGTTGAATTGTCTACCTGCGACTTCTCAATTCGGATCTGCACTGCCTCATCCAGCAGGTCGCTGACTGCCTGTACGTCTTGCTTTACTTCGTCAGCGCTTGCACCTGAGTCTATGGCGGTTTTCAGCTGCTCGATTGATGATGGGAGGTCGGTAGCTATCCTTTTGTTCTTTTCTGCTATTTCCTTCAAGGTGGAATTGGTCAGCGCTTCGGCTGCATGCTCCATGTGGTGGTTTGCTACTTCCTTGTCTGAAGTATTGTTGCCGGCAAGAGAGGTCTCTACCTTTATCTGCTGCACCATTGTAAGGAATTCTACGTTTTCGCTGCCTTGAAATGTGTGCGCGTACGCCCTGTTAACCGGGCCTAGGGCAATGGCCGATCCAAGGAGGATCACAGAAGCAAAAATGGCCAAAGCCATCAAGATTGTCTTCATGTGAAGAATTCTCTGCCGATTAGATTAAAGCATTGTAGTACACGTGCCGAATTATCAAAACGTTTAGATGTACCATATAGTATGAATTGCTTATAGCTGCATACTGCATAATATTCCGGCAAATACATATGCAAGGTGCGCAAAATTCCCGTAACTGAGTTAAATCATTCTTTTATTCTGCAAGTGCTACCTATCATATGGGATTTGAAAAAAGAAGATTATGGAGAAAAAGGCTTTGACAGCGATATGGTGCTGAAACTACTCTCTGCGATCAACGGGGGTTCTGAGGAAAATCAGCTGGAATCTGCGGCCGGCATTTCAAGCAAGCAATTGAGCCGGTACCTGAAAGAATTTATAAAAGACGGCCTTGTCGGTTACGCTGTTTCTGACGGTAAAACCCTTGTGATAACTGAAAAGGGGTCTAGGTTCCTGATATCGTACGAGCGCGTTGCTGCATCACAGGCTGAACACGAGTCTCCCAAAGGACTCCTTGACCTCAAATGACTTTTTCCTGCATGATTGTTGCGCACATACATATATACCGACTAACGCAAACAGCAAAAAGGGCCCGCCGTATCTTCTCGCATATGGGACGGGCATGAATTTTTTTACTTTCGTCTTATGCCTAGCGCCAGCATCCATCCTCCCAGCGTAAAAATCACGATTGGGAGCATCGACGTCAGGTATAGATCGCCGCCGCTTGTCAGGCCGCAATTGTCAAGGCAGTCTGGAGTGGTGGGTTGCAAACTCACGTACAAAAACAGCAAAACCCCTGCTGCTATTATGCCTCCGCCCAGTGCGACAAGCTTTGCCTTCATTTCCTTTCTTTCTCTCTGCATCCTGTTGTATGACGGCTTATTTATCGCCTTGGCTTTTTTGAGTAACAATGTTACACGTGGTATAAGAGCGCGTATTGTGGATATTATACGTCGGTGACAGGGTTGAAAAGAGCTTATGCAAAGTGGCTGCAATACGCCGGAATAGGCGCTGGCATATCTCTGGCAGGAGGTCTAGTCCTGCATGTTCCTCTCTTGCAGATAGTCGTGTCTATGGCGCTGACGGCCGGCCTTGTTTTCAGCGGCTTTGCAATGCAGTCGGCGGGTCGGCCCGAAAAGGCAGTACAACAACAATAACAATAAAAAAAAGTGGCATCCTTGAAATCAATGCGCCTCAACCGTAGTGTGATACAGTGGTCCGTCATACTGTACATCGCGCTTGTAATCCCTGTCAGCCTGTTGCACGAGACAGGACATGCCCTTGTGTGCTCTGCAAGCGGCTTTGACTATTCGCTGTGGATAGACGGCACGGGCGGCCACATGGTCTGTGCCCACACGCCAAGTAATTCAGTTGCGTACGGCGCTATGGGCGGGCTGTTTGGATTGATGGGAAGCGCCGCAATAATCGGGTTCTGGGCTGCTGCAAAAAGGCATCCTGCAGTGCTAGTCGTCGGCCTTGCCTATGCCGTTGATCAGGCAGCCAAGCTGATCCTCGAAGGATTCTTTACGCCGCTCTACGCGTCCGGCGCAACCGACCTCTTTCTGACTGCCCTGCAACTTGTATCGTGGATAGGCTTGACTATTTACTTTGCAAGGACTCCAAAAATCCAAGCAGTGACAAGCCGTACAAAGTAAAACAGCGTGCGAGCCGTCTCACGACGTCATGATGTATACACACCTAAGTAGTAGCGATGCATGATGATAACATGATATCAAACTAGATGGCAGAAAACGCGCTGCTTCAATCTCTGCTGTGGGGATTTGTTTCCAGCCTCTCTTTGCTGCTTGGGGCGGTGACCGGACTTACTTTCCGTCTTCCAAGAAAGGTCATTGCAAGCATAATGGCGTTTGGAAGCGGCGTCTTGGTAGTCGCATTGACGTTCTCGCTCTTGGGCGAGGCTTTCCGGTCTTCTCAGGACATCCTGCCTTTGATGGCAGGGTTTGTGGCGGGGGGGTTTGCGTATAATTTTGCCAATCTTCTTCTTGGCAAGGTCACCGGGGTTCCGCGCAGGAGGCGCCCAGACGGAGAAAAGAAGAGCACGGACGCTGCTGCGCCTCCCGGACTTGCGCTTCTGGTGGGCTCTGTCATGGACAACATACCGGAAAACATTGCCCTTGGGATCTCTATCGTGGCGGCCGGGACAGCGAACCCCGTCCTTGCCGTCGCCATCTTTCTTTCCAACTATCCAGAGGCCCTTTCATCTGTGGAGGGGATGAAATCAGACGGAATGAGCAAGAAATTCATACTTGTCAGCTGGTCAGTCGTGGTGGCGGTTGGGACGGTAGCCTCTGCAATAGGCTTTGCCCTGCTTGCCGGCTCAAACCCTGCAGTCATCTCTTTTTTCCTTTCCTTTGCATCCGGCGCAATACTTGTCATGCTTATCGAGTCCATGATACCTGAAGCATTCAGAGAAGGGGGAAGCCAGATCGGGCTGGCGACACTTGCAGGATTTGCCCTTGCGTTTGTCGTCCACCATTTTCTCTGATGACTGTGGTGAAAAACATCAAGATCTCTTGTTCTAAGGGATTCTGGCTTTGCAGAATTCCTTTAGCGCGTCATCCTGCGTCTGTTGTATCACGTTTTTCAGGTTCACGGTTTCTGAATAAAACGGGGGCAGGTTGCGCAGCATGTCTGCCAGCTCAGAGGCGTCCTGCCTTGGGAGAACGTATTCCAGCTGGCCCCTGCTTTCCTTTGGGAGCTTGCCCTCAAAAAACGAGCCCAGAGATCCGACCTCCATCATGCCTGTTGGATCTCTTGCTGGGCCAAAGAAGATTGCTACCTTGCAATATTTTGGATGGGCCAGGTATCGCTTGCCGTTTTTTCCAGCGTCATTTACTAGCGAATGATACTTGCGCATTATGTCAAGCAAGGGTGTCTGCTCTACAGGGTTTGCGCCTCCTGCCAGCAGGATGTTCCCAAAAGGGTCGATGATGCAGGCGGAATTGAACAATCCCGTGTATCTGTGGGATTCTCTTGCCTTGTCCACCAGGACATGCCCAAGCGCAGTGCATGACGCGCCCCGATCCAAAGTGTGCTTCTCAGAGAATGCGTCGGGGTTGTACCGCTTGATTGTTTTCACAACACGCGACAAAGGCTTGCTCTTGGCAAGCGATCTGGGGTTTTCAAGGCTATCTGGCGAAAAAATCCAGTCTTTGTTTATGCTTTTTCTGATCTTGTCCAGGCTGGACCTGAAAGCCTTGGTGGAGCGCTTTTCAAACAGCGGGTCGATCTCGATTCCGGAAAAGATGGAACCTTGCGATCCTGCAAATGCCCTCTTGTTACCTCGCAGGCCAAATGCGGAGAATCTTGCCGCCTTTTCTTGCCGCAGTTCTGCCGGCAGCGTGGTCAAGTCGTTCTGGCCCCAGCAGCTGACGCCACATTCAGAGTCGTCAGAGATCCGGATGACGTTCAGACCAGACCTCAGGATTGCTCCTGTGCACATTATGCACGGGTCAAGGGAGCATATTATGGTCATGTCTGCAGCCAAAGGCAACGATGATTTGGAAAGGTAATACCAGTCCACAAGCTGTTTTTCAACATGCGCAGTAGGGTCGACCACTGTGTCTCGCACTATTACCCTGTTTGGCACCTTTTTCAGCACTTTTCCGGTGCTGTTTTCAATCAAGAGGCCGCCTACTCCAAACGTGCCCCTTGCAGCTGCTTTTTCAGCCTCCTCTGTCGCTATCCCAGCGCACTTTTCAGCAAGCAGGCTAACGCCGCTATCGTTACGGTTCATTTCCTATTGTGCGATGTATAGCTTGCGTGGAAGCTAAAAAACCCTGTATGTAGGTTGACGTTTGGCTCCGAGTGCAAAACACATCATCTTGTTTTCAGGTCCGTCTAGACTCTTCATCGCCGCACATGCTATAGTGCAATGATGCAGTACTTGATGCTTGCGTTCCTGCGACAACAGCAGCAGGCTAACTTAAATAACATAAGAACGCGCGTAATCTCTAGTGAGAAAATTTAACAAGACAACCAGTGGCAAGTGCGAATGCATCTGCCACAGCAGGCCAAATACCGACTATTGTGGGTATTGCTCGCCTGCGCACAGGCGTACCACGTACGCAAAGTAAATCAGGCTCCGTGCAATCCCTCCTGGCACGCCCTCATTTCTTTTCTTGTCTAGTATATCGAGTTTGAAAGCATATATCAAGACGTCCTTTCCAGTATAATGTTATACACACATGTCTGCAAGCAACAACAACAGCAAGAAAAAGACAAAGTTCAGCATTCTGGCAATAGCCATCGTAGCGGCAGTCGCAATTGCAATTGCCCTTCAGGCGGGTTATGCTTCTGCGCAGCAGCAAGGCAGCAATAGCACCATCGTGCGAGTCCAGAAAACCGTCATGTCCGCCCCTGCGCCAGTCACCGCTCAAGGGCACCCGACCCACCAGGTCGTCTTTGCCCTCCCGCTAAGAGACGACGGCAGGATCTGGTCCGGCACGGTCACTTTCACTGCAAGCAAGCCAATAGAGATAGAGGTGATGCACAGGTACAACCCTGCCGTGGCGCCCACCGCCGAGTACGGCCAGCCGCCGGTCGCCGTCATCAACGGCACCACGATAACCTACTCGCACATGACAGGAATCGTCGACACGCCAATCCTTTCAGGAGACTCGCCAATCTCGTCAGGCACCTTTGACTTTACGGGGAGCGCCCTTGTCTTCCACAAGAGAAGCGGCGAGCCCTTTACCGTGACCTACACGATTGACGCGGTTGCAAAAACCCTGACGCAATGAGATGCGAGAGCCGGCCACGCGCCTAACCTCCTTACTCTTTTTTATGGTCTTCTTTTCGCAATCACGATGGCAAGCGCCGCGCCGGCTGCCGCTGCAATTGCGATTGCATAGTACGTCTGCATCCTCAGGTCCTGCACCGGCTTTATGACCGAGTCGTAAGGCTGGATTGAAAACACTGCCCAGGTAGCGCCCGGCACCCTGACAGGATGATACGCGACAAGCATCTCCTTGCCTCCTATTGACTCGACTGCCACGCCTGATTCGCCGGAGATGGCCTTTTTGTATACGTCCATTTCTGCAAGAGGCTTGCTGGCCTCTTCAAGCGAGGGTACTATTTTGTTCGAATAGACTACTTCATGACCATGCTGGTCAGCATAGGTAAAACGCCTGCCGTCATCGTTGTCAAACATGTCCTTTGCAAACTTGTCCAAGTTTTGAAGGTGGACAATTCCTATCCAGACGCCTTTCAGCTCGTCGCCAGAAGTAACCGGAACTGCCACTGCTGACGCGCTTGCGCCGCTTGACGCAGAAATGTACACTTCGCCAAGGTACGTCGAGCCGCTGTTCACTGCGCCCTTGAAGTAGTCGCGGAATGCAAAGTTGGTGCTTGTCAGGTTCATCTGCCTATAGTACGGCTCTTCCATGTACATCTCGCCGTTTGGAAGTATGAACGCTATGGCCTCGATGTCTTGGCTCTTTGACAAGACCGACTGTGCTACCTGCCTCTTTTCTGCATCGACGTTCTGCGGCACTCCGTGGAGCTCTTTGGTCATCTGCGCAACATACGGCGCGCCAGCTGTCACCTGCGGCAGGCTGCCTGTTGCTTCCATGAGGGACGCTATGGTGGAAAGCTTGCCCTCAGTGGCAATGGCCAGCGCGCGAACGTCGCTTGCTTCTTTTTTTCTTATCTCTTGCTCAAGCGCGTTGATGCTGGCCGTGCCAACAGCTGCAAGTATTATGATGGCTAGTGCGACCGCAACAGAATATGCTGCAAGATTTCTGGCCTTGCCTGACAACAATAACGTCATCTTGTACCATCCTGCTACGTGCAGGATATAATCTTTTTATAGAATTTTCCTCGGATGCCGGCACACGATATTTTTTTGGATGTGTGTAAAATTTGCCAATGCGCAGCTTAAGCCGCTCGATTTGATGCAGGTGCAAGTGGGAGAAAAAAATAGAACAATGTTCGTACAGTTATTATATTCAAGCGGGTGTCCTTGCTGATAGGGTATAGCTTGCAGAGAATAGTGGTAATAGCTGCAGCAGTTATTGTTGCGGCAGCCATCGTGGCTGCGGCAGGCATTATCGTTGCATACCCGCTTCAGGCGGCAAACCCTAAACCCGTGGACCGCTCGCCAGACCTGCGTCTCCTTGCCTCCAACCTTGAAGAAAGGATCGCAGGCTATGTCAAAGTGATGGAATTGACAGGAATGATGCCTGAAGTGAGAAGCACCGATTCGCTCTCGCTTGTAAGTACCGCCCAGATGGGCATCCCTCAGGACGCGGACGTGGCCAAGAGACAAGTCGCAAAGAACATCATTGCCACGTACGGCGACGACAACGTTGCAAGCATCTTTTTCCTCACGCCGGAGGGAAACATCTACATCGGCGAGCCCTTTGAGCAGCAAAAGCAGCTGCCGAGACTGAACTATTCTGATCGGGACTGGTACCAGGGGGTTTCTTCCACCAAAGAAGCATACGTCAGCTCTGTCTTCATGTCCGCAGCCATACACGAGCCTGCAGTCGCAGTGGCCGTGCCAGTCTACGGGCAGACGGCAGCAGGCGCAGAAGAAAAGGACAACAATATTATCGGCTACTGGGTGGCAATCATCAACCTTGACGGGATTGAAAAGGGCTTGAAGCAGCTTGAAGGTAGCTCGCGGATAATATTCGTGGATCACAACGGGACTGAAATTGCCGACTCGGCAAGGGACCCTTCAGCTGCAAGGACCGACCTGAGAAGCTTTTCAAACCTTGAAAGCGTCAAGGCCGCGCTTGCGGGCAAGAGTGGTTCCATCGTAGAGGTCATTGACGGCAAGAGCATGAGGGTAAGCTATGCTCCTGTAAAGGCACAACCACACACGTGGGCGGTAGTGTCGATGCAGCCAGAAGGCTGATGAGAGATTTTATTTGTCTATGCTCTTGCATTATCTGAATATAGTTGGACAGCTCTGATAGTTTTGTCGTCAGGCCGATGAAGCGGCAGGAGCTTGACCTTGCGCTTGGCTGGGCTGCAAGCGAGGGGTGGAATCCTGGCTTGCATGACGCCTGCGCATTCTATGATTTTGATTCCAAGGGGTACTTCGTCGGGCTGCTTTCTGGCGTCCCTGTAGGCTGCATCTCTGCCGTGGCCTACGACGACACTTTTGGGTTCCTTGGGCTCTATATCGTCAAACCTAAGCACCGAGGCAGGGGCTTTGGGATGAAGCTGTGGCGCCATGCTCTGCGGCGCCTTGGGGACCGCAACATCGGCCTTGACGGTGTAGTTGGGCGCCAGCGCGACTATGAACGCGAAGGCTTTGTGCTTGCGCACAGAAACATCCGCTATGAGTCAGCCGGTACGATAGCAGCACGTACGATGCCGCGCAATGTGGTTGACCTGCGAAAAAAATACAGCATAGATGACGTTGCGGAATATGAAAAGAGGCTCTTTCCTGCACAGCGCGCCAGGTTTCTGGACAGGTGGCTGAATCCTCCACAGGGAGCCGCCCTAGGCTATGTGGATGACAAAAGCGGCAGGCTTGCCGGATACGGCGTCATTCGCAGGTGCGTGCGCGGATATAAAATAGGCCCCTTGTTTGCGGACACGCACGACGCAGCAAGGGATCTGCTCATTGGATTGGCGGGACATGCCGCCGGGGAACCTGTATACATCGATGTCCCAGAAGCAAACGGGATGGCCGTTGACTTGGCAAAAGAGGCAGGGATGAACAAAGTGTTTGAAACTGCGAGGATGTACAACGTTTCCAAGCCCGACCTTGACATTTTGCGAACCTATGGCGTGACCACTCTTGAGCTGGGCTGATACTGTGAAAAAAATTTGCTTAAATGAGGGGTGGTTGATGGAGCATATGCGCACATATATGCAGCAGACTGGAAACGCAGCTGGCGATGTCGAATACTGCAGCTGGCAAGAGATTCAGGAGCTGACGCGCAAAATTGCCACATCCTTGCATGACAAAGCCGCAAAACACGACTGCATACTGGCAATAGCAAACGGCGGGATAATTCCTGCCAAACTCTTGGCGGAGGAGCTTGGCATCGACCAGATAATGTTGATTCCCATCAGGAACAAGCAGATAATTGAAGCAGAAATGCCGTCCTTGCAAAAGGGGAAAAAGTACCTCGTAGTCGATGACATCTATGACACCGGCGACATTTACCAAAAAGTTGCAAGAGTCATGCAGGGCTTTGACTGCACGTTTGCATTCTGCATGAGCCGCTATCATCAGGAATTTGGAATTTATGGGAAACTGCTAAACCACAAGCGATGGATAGTTTTTCCATGGGAAAAAGCACAGGCATAGCCGGCCGGCCATGTGGTTTTGCTAGATATTATATTTCCCCTGCCTGCAGCTGAAATCCCGTATATACGTATATTCAAAAAGGGGCTTGTGCTACACGTAGTGTATAGATGGCAAGAAAGACAGTCTATGGCAAGTGCCCCAAGTGCAAGGCCCGGGGCGACCTCGTCGTTATGTCCGGCACGCCAGGCAAAGAGAAGTTCAAGTGCAACCAGTGCTACCACGTTTTTGGGATGGACGAGCTGTGATCTATCGGTGTTCTGACGGACACATCAGCTTTGCAAAGGAGCCTCTTTTGCACTGCGGCATGAAGGGCTGCGAAAATTCAGCTGACGCGGTAAGTACTGTTGATATCGAGTGGTTTTACCGCATAAGCCCGTCTGGCCTTGCGATAAACGAACAGGACTTGCACATGATTCTAAAAGACAGGAACATGCCGCAGGATGTCAAGGACAGGGTGCGCGAAATTTTTCCTGCAGTACCGGAGAAAAAGAAACGGTTCTTTGGACTGCGGTAAAAGATTGAAGAATGAGAAGAGGAAGAAGGTAAACGGCGCTTGGCGATCCTGCATCAACGACCTGTTACAGCCCATGCCGTTAAAGTCGCGGTTTTCACCTTTTGACGCAGTTTTGTTTTTTTCGTGCGTGCGTATGCCGCCAAGCGCCAACCTCAAGTATCGGGTGTCGGCACTATCATCCAGCTACATTATGCAGTTCTACTATAAAAAATTACCGTGAACTGTATTTATCTTATGATTTTGGTAATGAATAACATTTTAGATATAGTTTCTTTGCATTTTATGAATTATGTATATTTTCATGCTCTAGGTTTGGCATCAATCTGCCAATGTCGATGATATGCATGGTAAACGCTGCTAATCGCCTTGCACGCATACTAAATATCCTGCAATGGCAACTAGAACAAAAACATCATCAAAATGTACCAGAACCTTAACAAAGCCCGTAGGGTCACCAGTGCATGTGCAGTACGACGAACTGTGCAACCGCATACTGGAGCTTGAAAGCTCTATCCGCTTTGTGGCACTTGCAGATCATCTGGGCCTGCTGATAGCGACTGTGTACCGAAAGGGCTTGGTTCCTCTTGCGACCAAGGATGAGACCGCCAAGTACGCCGGCCAGCTCGTGCTCCTCACCGGCGCCGTCTCGGGAGGCAAGTTCATGTCCAAGGTGGGCAAGATGCAGTACGTGGTGGGCAAGTTCGAGAACCTCGTGAGGGCAACCATCCCGATAGTATCAGACGACTATGACAAGTACTACCTGTTAATGTCGCTTGACGTCGACTCGGACTATGTGCACGTCATCGACAGGGTGCTTGCCTTCTTGCGAGAAAACCACTCGGCGTTCTAGCTGGCTACCCTTTCTTTTCCGGGTTTGGCATAGAACTTACTATTGTCTGAAGTTCTGAAACAATGCCTTCGACTGACTTTATCTCTGTCAGCGGCCGGACCGTCCTCTGCACCAGAGGCATAGACGGCAGCAGGAACAATACTTGCTGCAGCTCGTCGTTTGACGCCACGTCAAGGACGATTATCCCGCCGGGCGAGTCTGCAAACGCGTATGCAAACTTGATCTTGCCCTGTTCTTTCAACTCTTGGTACGTGGCAAAGGTCTGCTGGAGCATCTTCATCTGCGCGACTGCGACTTCGGGTCCGACAAACTCTAGCTTTACTGTGTCGATGACAAGAAACAGCATATTGCCCAATAATTGCTGCCGGCGCCAATAAGTCTGTCGGTATAATGTGCTAATAATGTTGATATGCTGGCTCCCATCCAAAAAGTGCCATGTCGTCGTCTACAGAATCGCTGCGCAACGACCATTTCCTCATTGAAAAGATGATGAGGGCGCTCAACGTAACCGCGGACCTGCTGCAAGCCGGCAAGTCCATTCCCGCGCCGTTCCTTGAGCAGGCGCTGGACTTTACAAAGAACTTTACCAACGTCTGCCACCACGGCAAGGAGGAAGACACGCTGTTTCCTACGCTGGAAAGGGGCGGCATGCCAAGGCAGGGCGGGCCGATAGCAAGGATGCTCCTTGAGCATGAGATGACAAAACAGCTTGCAGAAAAGATGGACGTATCTGCCAAGGCGTACGTACAGACCGGCAACGCCGGCCAGCTTGTCGCAGATATTCGCAGCTACACCGACCACGTCTCGCAGCATTTGACAAAGGAGAATTTCCGCTTGTTTGCGATGGCCGACATGATGCTTCAGGGAAAAGCCGCGCAGGTAAACCAAGAGCTTGCCAAGACGGAAGAAGCAAAACTGCAGTCGCTTGGCAAAACCCGGAGCCACTATGAGCAGCTGGTCAAAAGCTACGACGCCGAGATAAGAAAGAATCAGGCATAGCCGCAATGGCCCAAGAGCAGGATGACGAAATAGAAAAGATGCTCCGTGAGCTGCACGCGTCATACTTGAAAGCAAACGAATACGATGAGGGCGACCCGATTTTCTACCGGATAAACTACCGGCTTGCAGACGCATTTTCCCTCACTAGAGAGGAAGCAGAGAACTACCACGCAGAATACCACAAGAAAAACCCCCGGCGCGTGTCGGAGGGATTCTGCGACGCTTGTAATAGGATAGTTGGCATCATCCCGATAATCTACGGAGTGCAGGAAGGCGACATGGAGCGCATGAAGGCCGCAGAAGCGCAAGGGCGGCTGATAATTGGCGACATAACGCAAGTCCGGGAAGGCGCCAAGGTGGCAATGTTTGGCTGCAAGGTCTGCAAAACCCCGCTTGCAAAATACGGCAGCATCTGACATAGAGAAAAGTTGTTATCTGCGCCTGTGTGGAAATATTTCGTGGCACACAGCCTGGCAAGCACCGTCGCGGCGTTTGCAATACTCTTTGTCATAGTGGGGATTTCCTTTGCGTACGTGAGCGCAAACCCCGTGACCGTCCAAAACAACCCGCAGACCGAGCAAAGGCCGTGGACTGGAATAAGCGGATCAAACTTGACTCCTGCAATAGCAAAGGCAATGGGGACCAACGAGCAATCGGGCTTTCTCGTAGTAGAGGTCGCGCCCAACAGTCCTGCAGAAAAGGCGGGCATAAAGGGCGGCGATAGGGCAGTCACTGTGGACGGCAGGCAAGTGCTCGTAGGCGGAGACATTATCATAGAGGTTGACGGCCAGCCAGTGACAGGCTTTACAGATATCCAGCAGCACTTTCAGCAAAAGCACGTGGGCGACACCATGCGCTTTACAGTAGTCAGGGGCAGCGTCACAATGCAGATTCCTGTAGTCCTTGAAGAAAGCCCCGCTACCTAGGTTCCAGGTCCAACCCCTTAATAGCACCTTTGGTCAAGACATTTTCGTGAAATACGCCAAGATATCAGGCGAGCTTCCCGGGCCTATAGCATCCGACGTTATTGCAACCATGAAAAAGAACTGCTACGACTCGACGTTTACGTACCCGCTTGTCATCGCCAGCGGCAGCGGCTGCGTGGTAAAGGACGTCGACGGCAACTCGTTTCTTGACTTTACGTCAAACATAGGCGCCTGCCCGCTTGGCTACTCGCATCCCGACGTCATCGGAGTGATTGCCGAAATGAGCCGGAACGGCGCGCACAAAATAGCCGGCCAGGACTTTTACTGCAAGGAGCACGCCGACCTTGCAGAGCAGTTTGTCTCTGTGCTCCCGGACGGCTTCAAGGCGTTTTTCATCAACTCTGGCGCAGAGGCGGTCGAAAACGCGATCAAAATAGCCTACAGAAAGGGGTTCGCAGAAGGCCAGCCTGTCCTCCCGGGCGTTTCATGTACCGGCGCCTTCCACGGAAGGACGCTTGGCGCGCTGTCGTTTACGTACAGCAAGCCTGTGCAAAAGGCAGGCTTTCCCGAGCTTGCAGTGCTGAGGATAAAGTTCTGCACGTCAGATGGCGACCAAGAGATCGACGCTATTGAAAAGGCACTTGCCGGCAACAAAGTGGCTTTTGTGTTGACCGAGATAGTGCAGGGAGAGGGCGGCTACAACATCGCAAGCCAGCGGTTTGTGCAGAACCTGCGCGACGCAACAAAAAAGCACGGCGTGCCCCTGATACTTGACGAGGTTCAGTCAGGGATGGGCCGGACGGGCAAGTGGTGGGCGTTTGAGCACTATGGCGTCTTGCCGGACATCATGAGTGCGGCAAAGGCCCTGCAGGTAGGCGCCACGGCGTACAAAAGCGAGTATGACCCCGACCAGCACGGCGTCCTTTCAAGCACGTGGGGCGGCGGAAGCAGGATAGACCTTGCAGTGGGCGCAACCGTGATTGAGGTGATAAAGCGCGACAGGCTCCTTGCCAATGTGCTTGTGATGGGCGAGCGGCTGAAAAAAGGGCTTGCAGACCTTGCTGCAGGCAAAAAGGGCATAATCGACGTGCGGGGGCTTGGCCTCATGATAGGGATAGAGTTTGACACAAAGGAAAACCGGGATGCTGTCCTCATGCAGGCGTTCCGGCGCGGGCTACTCTTGCTTCCCGCCGGCCAGAAGGCCATGCGCGTGATACCCCCGCTTGTTATCACTGCTGAGGAGGTCGACGAGGGGCTTGAACTGATGGCGACAGCAGCCGCTGCAAGCCTCTAGTACGCCGCGTACTCGTCTCCAAGGACCTCTGACGCTATCTTTAGTTCGAGCACTTCGTTTGCACCCTCGTAGATCATTGTTGCGCGCGAGTCGAGGAAGTGGCGCGCCACACGCGCAGTCTTCTTGTATCCTGCAGAGCCAAACACCTGCACCGACCTGTTGGCGCACTCAAACGAGCGGTTGCTTGCATGGAATTTTGCAATGGCGGCAAGCCTGTCTGTCTCTGCCCTGAGCATCGTGTATTCCCCGTTCTGCCTGCCAAGTCTGTCGAGCCATTTTGCGCCGTTTTCTTTTTTCAAGCCTTCGACGTATTCGTGGAGCCTCTGCCTTGCAGCGGCCGCCCTGTAGACTAGCCAGTGCGAGCTTTCAATGTCGACTGCAATCCTTGCGATGTGCTCCTGTATAAGCTGCTTTTTTGCAAGCGGCCCACCGTGCTGGTGGCGCGATTTTGCATATGCAGCAGCTTCTGCAAGGCAGTCCTCCATTACGCCTGCTGCGCCGGCGGCCACGCTGAGCCTGCCGTCGATGAGCGCGCTATATGCGATGCTCAGGCCCTGGCCCTTTTTGCCAAGCAGGTTCTTTTTTGGAACCATGCACCTGTCAAAATTGATCTCGGCGTTTTTGACCGTGAGAAGGCCCATCTTGTTTTTCATCTCTTTTGTCGAGAGCCCTTTTGCGTCGCCGTCGACTATAAAGGCCGACACCCTGCCGGTGGAAGGGTCCTTGGCGTACGTCGTCATGACGCCGGCAAACGTGCCATTTCCAATCCAGTGCTTTTTGCCCTTCAGCACAAACCCCTCGGACGTTTCCTCAAACGTCGTGGTCATTGCCGCAGGGTCGCTTCCGGCCGCCGGCTCTGTGAGGGCAAACGCCATCGCCTTTTTGCCAGAAGTCGTGTCCGGGAGGTACTCTTTTTTCTGTTCCTCGCTGCCCCACCCCTGCAGCACCAGCTGCCCGATAGAGGTGTGCGCAGAAAAGAAGGTTCGAAGCGAGCTCCCCTCCTGCCCTATCCTTTCGATGGCAAGCGCGTAGGTGAGCATGTCAAGGCCAAGGCCGCCGTATTTTTTTGATATCGGGCAGCCCGTCATCCCTATCCTGCCAAACACGGGCACGACCATTTCGTTGAGCTTTTCTGCAAGGTATGCCTCGTCTTCGTACGGCCTTATCTCCCTGCACGCCGCATCGACACTGCCAAGAAATTCCTGCTGTTTTTTTGATACGTTAAAGTTCATCTCGGAAATGTCAGAATAATGATAAGACACGCCTGCTTGAAATTCGCGGCGTAGGTATAAAAGCGAGGCTGCGCGACTTTCAGCAGATGAAGTTTGGCGAGTTTGCCATCGGCCAGGAATTTTCCACGTCCGTGACGATAACAGAGGCTGATTTTCACGCCTACATTTCTTTTGCCCGCACAAGAAACATCCTGCACGAAAACCGCGAGCTTGCCGCAAAGGAAGGCATCAAAGGCACGCTCGTGCCGGGCAGGGCAATCATCGCAAGGGCTGAAGGCGAGATGACGCGCCTGCCTGCGTTTTCTGACTGCATCATGCTCCTGTACGGGATGGACGGCGACCCCGAGTGGGCAGGGCGCCAGACGCGTTTTTTAGGCGAAGTGTACGCCGGCGACACGCTTGACGTCAAGTACAGGGTGGCATCAAAAAAGGAGGAAAAGAACGGCTATGGGATATTGCGGGTTGACTATGAAATAAGCCGCTTCGGGAAAACCGTAGTCGTGTCGAAGGGCAACCTGTACCGGATAAAGATCTAGCTTTGCTAAAACACGCAAGCCGTGTGCCATGTACATGTGCGCGTTTCCAGTGGACTACAAATACAAGCGTAGTTGTAGTAGGTTTTAGTTCTTTTATGGTTGAGGCTTAATTATGCGGAAAGGTGTTGCAAATATTCTTCTTTTGATTGCACGTCCTGCCTTTTGAGAGTCCAAAAAACATCCACAAAAAACATGCTCCTTTCTTGCATGTCAATGATCTTTGAGCAGCAAAAAAGTAATCATGGGTCCATGCGGCGGAGCCATGAGGCTTGGCACTCAAATATTGCAAATTATTGGCTCAATTGTTTGATTAATTGTTCAACCCGGCTTGCATGGATTACACGGCTAACCATTTCTTCCACAAATGTCGAGTGAAAACCTTAGTCATTGCAAGATCTATTGAAAACCAATTATCCCAGACTCTGTTTAAAAATTCTCAAGTTACTCTTCTCAACGCTTTAAAACATTGGCCGCAAGATTACGCGAGATGTCGAATAGCATCATCAAAAACAAAGTGGCATTCCTATCACTGCTGATAGTGGGTGTCGCAATAGCATCATACACCCTTGGCACGCCTGCCAGCGCGTTTGCCGCCGGAGACGGTGGGAACGGTGGTAATGGCGGCAATGGTGGAAATGGCGGCGATAGCCATGGTTCCGGCAATGCCGGCGATGGAGGAAACGGTGGAAACGGCGGTAATGGCGGCGATGCCGTTGGCGCTGGAAACGGCGGGAACGGTGGCGACGGAGGAAACGGTGGAAATGGCGGCGATAGTTTCGGTTCAGGCGATGCAGGCAACGGCGGTAATGGCGGCAATGGCGGGAACGGTGGCGACGGAGGCAGCAGCGACGACGAAGACGAGGACAACTGGAATTACGACGACTGCGGCTGCTGAGAGCCTACACCATAAGAGAGAGAAGCATTTCTCTCTCTTACCTTCCATCTCTTTTTTCTTTCTTCTGGAGCATATGTGTGCATATACGCTCTCTCTCTCTCTCTCTCTCTCTCTCTCTGAATTGGGACTAGATTTCGAAACACATTCTTGCCATGGCAGTAGTAGTCGTTGCTTTTACAAAAAAGCCCACGGGCTTTTCCATGCGCAGGGAAGATTCCCTTTCTTGGTCACTAAAAGTTAAAAATTGGTCATATGCTCAACTGGCGATGCAAGATTCAGAACTTCTTATCGCAAGCACTTTCAAAGTCCTGGGGGACAAAATGGCGTGCAATCTTTTGGTGGCATCTGCAAGCGATACCGGCGTTCATCCTATAGCCGCAATGAAAAAGATGGCATTGACAAGAAAGCAGTTCTATTCAAGACTGGCCCGCCTCAAAAAACTGAAACTGATCAAAAAGATGGGGGAAAACTACGTTCCTACCTTGCAAGGGCTGCTCGTGGTTAACAACCTTCTCCCGATGATGAGGGAAATAATAGAGAGCAGGTGGAAAATAGACTCTATAGACAAGTTGATGACAGACAAAGAATTTACGAATAGCCATGTGGAAGAAATAATAGATACACTATTGCGCGGGTCTGCTCTTAGAAAAGAGGTGCTCAGCATTCTGCAAAAGGCCGAGTAGCAATTCCGTTACCTTTTAATCATTCCCTTATGGACCCTATACATGCCAATTTCCCATAGCAAATTTGCTAATCCAGATTCTTATAGGAACCCGAGGCTCAGCAAGCAAATAAGGAAAATCTTGGCAGACGACATTGCAGTCCGACTTCTTTACATGGCACACGAAGGGTTTCTCGCAAAGAACTTTGCATACAAGAGCATGGGCATAACGAGAAAGCAATATTACTCGCGCCTAAAGCCGCTGATCAAGCTGCAGTTCATTGAAAAGGTAGCCAGCAGCGACACCGGCCGCCGGAACAAAAGCATGTACGTGGCCACGACTCTTGGCAAGATGATCTTTCGAACCCAGGTAAGGATGATAGAAGAGCTGTCAGAGAACATTGAAAACGTCAACCTGATCGAAAGAATCAAGACAGACTACCAGCACATCGGAAACGACAAAATCGCCAAGATCTCTACAATCCTTCTGGACAACACGAGCGTCCTGCGAGACGTCTTTGCGAGCATGGGCAACAAACACGACCTTGACGTCCTTTCCGATTATGAAACAGCCATCTCCACTTCGTGCGACCTGATTTCCAAAGCCAAGTCCCGGGTGCTAGTCGCGTCAAGGTACGTGCATCCTGACGCGGTAAAGGAGATGGTGCGCGCCGCAAGCTACAACAACATCGAGGTTCGCTCGATAATCGAGCAATCCATACTTGCAAAGAGGATTGCAGACTTGAAGGTGGACAGCGAGGAAAAGCTGAATGCAAACGCCCAGTTGCTATTTCCTGCCATTACATCCGGCATAAAGTACCGCTACTCTGAAGTCTATTACACGTTCTTGGTCGTGGACAACCTTGTTTCAATCATCGAGGTCCTGAGCCCCTTTGACCAGCAGTTCCTGCTTGCGCTCAAGTTCAATTCCAGAGCAATCAGCGAACGGCTCGGCGCAATATTTGAGTCCATGTGGAAGCGGTCTATGATGCCCTATGAATCAGCTGCCAGCTACCTCTCTTCTTCTTCCCATGCTCCTTCTTCCATCATAAAAAGGAACTAGCTGCCCCAAAAAGGGGCGCTCTCTTTTTGTATTGCAAGAACAGCAAAAAGGACATCAATAAGGGTACAAGATAATCCAAGGATGACGCTTGCAGGAGAGTGCAACACGCATACTACTAACAAGCTAACCCTTAAGCAAGGGCTTCTCCTTCTCCATTCAAAGAAGCAGCCGCTTGGGTACGCCACCGCCGGCGCCGTGACGTACATGTTTTCTTCAATCCTGGCAGGCTCGTTTTCTCCGTTTCTGAATGCGCTGGTTTTTGGCGTGCTCTATGCCATGTATTCTGCAATTTACCTCTATAACGACATCGTTGATCTGAATATTGACAAAATCAATTCAAAGGACAGACTAGTTGCTTCCGGCAAGACAACGCCAAGACAGGCAAAAAAGATGGTGGGATTTCTTTTCGTCATAGCCGCGCTTTTGACTTTTCTTGCCAGCAGCTACTTTGGCCCCGCCAGAGGGCTACAAAACTACCTGACAATATCAGTTACAGTCTCGGCCTCCGTGTTTCTGGGCATAATCTATTCGCACCCGCGAATATACCTGAAGAAAAGATTTCCCTTCAAGTCTGTATCTATAGCGTCAGGCGCGGGCCTGGCAAGTTTGGTCGGATGGGCCATTTCAAGCACGGACTTTACTCCATCGACGCTGCTGTCCGCATTATCGACATCGGCGGTTATCTTTGTAATGTCAATACTGTTCGACTTGAGGGACCTGAAAGGGGACAGGCTTCACAACGTCGGGACCTTCCCAATCGTGCTGGGCGTGGATGCAAGCCGCAAGATGATGTACTGCAATCTGGCAGTTCCAGTGCTTGCAGCCATAATAACTGCAACGCTGCTTGGGGAGCGCGTTGGGCCAATAACTCTGGGCATCCTAGCCGCAGTAAGCGTAATTGGGATCAAAGCGCTGTCACGATTGGGGAGCAACGGCCTTGAGGACAAAAAGACCTTCTTAAATAGCGTGGTTACAATGAGGAGGTTGTACTATCTCACTCAATTGGGGATGGGCTCGCTGGCAATAGGCAACATGACGACACTTCACTAGGGACAAAAATTGCTATTGTTGCTGCTGTGGCATCGAATTATCATATACGCGTGGTGGGGCAGCAACAGAAGAGGAATGGTAATTTGTCAAATGGCGTTGAAAACAAAAAAATATTTTCTGATGCTGCTGTTTACTGGCGTTGCATCTCTAGTTATCTTTAATCGGATCAGACCGTTCTTTTGGCACGTTCTTTAGGGTTATTTACGCTGTACATCATATAAAAAGAAGCAGACACCTGAATTGTTCCTAGACGGCTCTGCATTGTTTGCATATCCGGAACCAGACCTAAGTTTTGAACGGTTTCGAGGAAGCGTCATTATTTTTCAAAAGTATCTGGCGCAGAGTAATTATGCAGATTCTGAATTCTCCTTGGCAAGTATTACTTTTATTGTTGTTTCATTTGGAGGCAACACGTTGACTACTGCGACTAGTATTACCTATTTTTCACGCGTTGCCGCTGTATTGGCAAATGAAAACAGGATGGGAATAACTAACTTGGCCATGGCCGCCCGGATGAACCACAAGAGATGTCTGTCTATCGTCCTGCTGATGGAAAGGTGTGGCTATGTGAGGCTGGTAAGCGATGGGAGGAAAAAAGAAGTGATCGTGACCGAAAGAGGACTGGACTATTTCAAGCAATTCGTGTCGCTTGTACTTCCGATAACATCTATTATAGTTACGCGCTAACCTGTGCTCCTTACATGCTTACTTTTCGTACGTACAGCTTGTAAGCCAAAGTTATAAGAAAAAATTTCATCAACACTGCAGTGCATTCTTCCTCTTATCCGGAGCTTGGCAGAAAACAGCAACGACAAGAAGAGAACAGAAACGCAAGTGCGAATAATGTCTCTTTTCTACGTTCCCAGCTAATTCTTTTTCAGTCACGGCAGAAATGGGGGTTGGTTTACTCTCTTGCGACGGTGGTGGGCTTGTTCTGCTTGCCCGGCGCATTGGGTGTTTTTGGACAGCAACAACAAACCTTGCCGATTCTTGACGTGGTGCAAAAAAGTGCGCCGCTTCCCTTCATTTCGCTTTTGATAACCATCGGCATGTATGTTCTCAATGACCTTGCTGATTCAGATCTCGACAAGGCCAATGGGAAAAAGAGGCCGATACCTTCTGGGCTGGTCTCAAAGAGGCAGGCCCTGGAATTTGTCATGATGACCAACGGGATTGCCGTCATCCTTTCTCTGGTCACGCTAAACGTCGTTACAATGGTGATGGTCGTACCAATGCTGGTCATTGGCATCCTCTACTCTTCCCGCAAGGCGGCATTTGAGAACAAGTTTGTCGTCAAGAACGTGTCAATCGCGGTTTTTTACATGCTCTGCGCGCTGCTTGGGATGACCTCGGGCTATACCCTGGGTCTTGCTGTCGACAATCCGTTTGTGGCGATTCGTGCCGCTGCGGCTCTTGGGATCATGGTCTTTATCTCCTCGATTTTGAATGACCTTGGAGACATTGAAGGAGACAGGCAAGCAGGGAGGCGGACAATACCGATTGTCATGGGCGAACAGGGCACGATAAAGATGGCAATCGCGCTGGCGGCAGGCCTGTTTGCGATATCGTGGCTCACGTACTGGCTGAGTGGAGGTTCAGGGCTGGTTACGGCCGTACTGACGACCTTGTTCTCGGCACTGATAGGAGCGAGGATCGCAAACTTACGCAAGGGCGTCAATGACGTTGATTTCCTGCGTCGCCAGCACAAGAATTTCGTTCCTCTCCACTTTTTGCTGCAACTCTTTCTGTTTGGAGGAGGTGCGCTGTTTTAATGATGATGATGGTAGATAATACGCTAGAAAAAGAAGACGACAACGTTGCTTTCAAGCTTGCAGGCATTGTTGTCGACGACATAAGATTCGGCAAATTGCCTGCGGAAGTGGTGAGCAAAGCAGAGCTGTTTCTGCTCAACGGCCTTGGGTGTTTGGTTGCAGGAAGGGCGACTGAAATAGGGAGAGGGATAAATTTCGACGAATCGCTGACTGGCAAGGAAAAGCGCTGGGTAGAAACCGTCAAGCCCACGCCTGAACAATACAAGATGTACCGCGACGCTTCAGGGACATTTTCAACAGAACTTACGACGGTGTGCCTTGCGGGAATCAACCACCCGGATTCCGTGGTAGTCCCGGTCCTGTTGAACATGGGCCAGAAAGAGAGCAGCAGGGAAGCCATCGTTGAAGCCCTGGTGGCAGGAACAGAAGTCATGGCCAAGATAGGCATACTTTTGAATCCGTCATTGTATTACAAGGGCTGGCATTCCACGGGCGTATGCGGCATTTTCGGAGCTGCGGCAGTCGCCTGCAAACTGCTGCAGAAAACAAAAGAAGAGACAGCCAATGCGTTTCAACTGGCTGCCGGCCTGGCAAGCTCTGATTTTTACAGGCTGGACAAGAAATACCCCGTAATAAAAGTAGCAAATCCCGGAATTGCCTCTGTAGCAGGAGTATCTGCAGCTACGCAAGAGCAGCAGAAGAATTGCGGTGCGGAATTGAAAAGAACAAGCGTTGATGATTTTGTGGGCACGTTCAGAGACGGCAACAACAATTCTCAGAGCATAGACTGGACAAGATACGACATCTTGGAGCTCTTTTTCAAGTCGATGCCGGTTGTTTGCGCCTTCCATGCGATTCTGGAACCGTTGCATGACCTGCTTGCTAAAAACCAGATAGATGCCGCCGACATTGCCAAGATCAAGGTTGGCTATCATAAAATACCAAGCGATTATTATTCTGGCCATACTGCACGCTCCGTATATGGGGCACAGACCAGCCTGCCTTATTCAGTCGCAATACTTGCAAAGACGCATCATGCAGGCATCGAGACGTTTACTAAAGATGTCTTGAAAGACAAGGACGTCCAGCGGATTGCCGATTCCGTCGAGATAGTTCCAAGCGAGCGGAAAGGAACAGACGACTTGATTGCAGGAGAAATTGAGCTGGTACTGGCAGGTGGCGAGAAATACAGCGGCAAAGTGGACAAGGCTCTAGGCTGCAGTCCCAAAGATGTTCCTGCCAAATTTTTCCAGCTGGCAAGATTTGGCGGATTAAATGAGGAGGCAGCAAGACGCGTTTATCGCAAAATCGCGGACAAAGAGTATGACTTGGAGGATTTGAGAATATAAAATGATTAGAGCTCCAGAAATAACGGCATTAAGAGAAGAAGAAGAGCAACGCAGTGCGCGAAAATACATCTTCAAGCCGTCAATCCGGCCTGCCTCTGAGCTCAAAGGGCACAAAGACGGTCAGGGAACAAGATATGTGTTTGTGGATAGCAAGCTGGTGCCTGCCGCAAACTTTTACACTATTGTACGGGTCGTCAAGAATGTTAAAGAAGACAAGATTAGCCACGTAGACATTCACAAGCATGATTGCGACAGTGCTTTCATCTTTCTTGGCGATTCGCCCAATTTTGAAGGGTTGACCTGCGAGGTGATGCTGGATGATGAAACATTTACGGTTCAAAGCCCTGCAACGGTGTACATTCCTGCTGGGGTGATGCACACATACAGGTTCATCAGCGGATCCGGGATGTACTGGAACATTGTTTTGTCCGGCGACTATAACTCGAGGACTATGCTGCAGCAGCAATCCATCCCGTTTGCTGCTGGGCGGAAGGAGATTATTCAGCCCTAGAATCCCGCCTTTTTCATCTTGGATCCGCAGTTTGGGCACGACACCTTGTTGTGCTTGGTGCCGCAGTTTATGCAGTAATAGTGGACGCCGCCCTCATTCTTTTGGTCAAAGGGGTTTCTAAACAGCGAGCCCTGCTGCCGTCCAATCTGCTTCATAAAGCGGTATCTGCGGTAGTACGCAATGCCAAAGATGACTGGCAGTAGCACCATGAGCGAGTATGGAAAGTCGATGAACATGGTGATTACGATGCTTATTGCAAAGTAGATTCCAAGCCAGAGGATCTGCTGGTACAGGAACCGCTTTGCGCTTGCGTCCATACTTGTCTATATAGATACTCGCACCTGCTACATATATTCTGCGAGCCAGGTTTTATGGCTTAGCCTTCCGGAGCAAGGTGGCACATGATGTGACCGAGGAGCTTTTCATGCATGTGCGCGTCCTCGTCTGACAGGAAAACTGTGCTGCAGCGCTCGCAGTAAAACAGCCTGTCCTGAAGCAGTGTTCCGGAATCCTGTTCCATAATAATGACAGTGGTGTGTCGCAGGATTGTAGCTATAAACGCTGTGGGTTGACATTGTAGACGCGCCGCGGAAAATGCGTTCACCCTACTTACTGTTCTTCTTCCTCCTCCACAAAGTCAAGGAGCGTCCGCTGCGCCTCATGCCTTCCGGGGTGGGCCAGGTTGGTGACGCGCAGGCCGACCTTTCTTACCGGCGCGTCAAGGTCGAACCTGTCGACCAGCTGCGGAATTGCCGCAAGGATGCTCTCGCGCCTTTGCTGCGGGCCCTGGTACGACATCTCCCTCGTCTCGACGGAAAAGTCGGACTTTACTATTTTTACCCCCACCGTACGGAACAGGTAGCCTCTGCCTGCCACCCTGTCGTACAGCTCGTCACAGAGGGCGGTCAGCTCGGCAAGGACTTGCTTTCTGTCCTTCGCATACACCTCCAGGCTGTGCTCGGTGCTTATCGAGACATGGTCCTCCCTTGGCACTACAGGATCGCTGTCTGCGCCCGTTGCCACCTGCCACATCCACAGGCCGTTTCTGCCAAAGCGCGACGTCAGCTTTTGCACGTCGCACGCCGCAAGCTGGCCTATGGTGGCAATCCCTATCTTTTTCAGCTCCTGCTGGGTCTTGGGGCCGATGCCGGAGATCCTGCCAACCTCAAGGGGCGCAAGGAAATCCTGCAGCCTGTCTGGGTAGACCACGGTGACCCCGTCAGGCTTTTTGAAATCTGATGCTATCTTGGCCGCCGACTTGGACGGCGCGACCCCTATTGAGACTGACAGGCCGCACCTTTCCCTTATCGCCCTCTTGACGGACGATGCATACTCGTAAGGGCTTGCGTCGCCGGCGGCCTTTGAAGTGCAGTCCAAAAACGCCTCGTCGATGCTCGCCTGCTCTATCACGTCTGCAAACCCTGAAAGGACCTCCATCACCTTCTCGGATACCTGCTTGTAGTACGCAATGTCCACTGGCCGAAGCTCCATGTCGGGGCACAGAGCTATTGCCCTTGCAAGCGGCATGGCCGACCTGACGCCAAACCTGCGCGCCTCGTACGAGCAGGACGATACCACTCCCCGCGTTATCTTGCCAGCGGGCTGGTCGGTCATTATCACGGCGTGCGGCCTGCCCTTGAGGGCCGGCTCGCGTAACTCCTCGCAGGAAGGGTAAAAGGCGTTGAGGTCGACGCAGAGCACCATCCTGCTGCCGGCTGACCATCTTGGTGCAGGCACGGGCAGGGCAGGCGCAGGCATGGGGCCTGCATACTTGCGCTCCGGCAGGCCGAGGTGCCTGAGCGCGGCGTTTGCGCCCTGCGGGCTGTCTGCGATTATTATCGACATGTCGACCTGGCTTTCTTCTTGCCCTGCTTCTTTGAGGGCGATTTCAAGCTCGGCCTTCCAGTTGCCGCCGTCGCCGGCAAGCCTCAGAAAGATGAAATCTGACGTGATGGCCGCCCGTGCATTCATGCCGCTCCTCCAGTACATGGAAGCGCCGTGCTTTCTCAGGATGTTGTACGTGGTATCCTGAAACCACGAAGGGTGGGCAAAGTCAAGGATTGCCGAATAGCCGTGGTATGTGCATGTGGCAAGCACTCTTTCCAGCCATTTCTGTCCGTCCTGAAGCGCAAGACCCCGTGGCGCCCTAATTACTACTGCAAGCGTCTTTTCCTCTATCGGCCTAAAAGCTTCAAGCAGGTTTGAAAGCGCGCTACCCTCTTCTACTATAGTAGTGGTGGCCTGCTCTGGTATCCTGACCACAAAGCGAAAGCCTTCCGGCGTCTCGCGCGCCCACCTCCAGAACGAGTGCTCGTAGGTGGCCGGTACGCCCACCTCGACGACGTCAAACACCCGGGAATAATGAGAAAGGTACTCCTTTGGCGCAAGCGCCTGCGGGTAAAAGTTGCCAAACCTCCATCCCGCGCACCCTACGAAATGCCTCAAGTGCAGAGGAGCTTGCTCCGGCCCTTATAACGTGGGAGACACTTCCGGGAGAGGGGGAGAGGTGCTTCTCAAGCAGCGCCTGCTTTTGCTGCCTTCTCTGCATACTCGATTGCAGGGTGGCACGAGTAGCAGTAGCTGCACCGGATGCACGAGTATGCTGTGCGTTTGCCGCACCACTTGCATTCGCTATACCTTGGCTTTAACGGCGAGAGGTACTCGTGCATCTATGTACGTTAGATGATTGTCGATTCAGGTACATGACCTTTACTCTCATGCAGATTCAAATACCTGCCAGTGGCAACCACTGCCGTAATAATATCATGCCAACTGCCAAGATTCAGACAAAACACGGCGACATCGCTATCGAGTTCTTTCCGGACGTTGCGCCAAAGCACGTCGAGAATTTCAAAAAGCTTGCCTCAAGCGGCTTTTTTGACGGCACGCTGTTCCACAGGATAGTGCCAGGGTTTGTAATCCAGGGGGGCGACCCGCTGACAAAGAATGCGACAAACAAGGGCCGGTGGGGAACCGGCGGCCCCGGATGGAACGTAAAAGCCGAGTTCAACAAGACCAAGCACTCGCGGGGAGTGCTGTCGATGGCCCGGGCAATGGATCCAAACAGCGCCGGCTCGCAGTTCTTTATCGTCCTGAAAGACTCGAACTTTCTTGACGGCCAGTACACCGTCTTTGGCAAGGTGACATCGGGGATGGACGTTGTCGACAAGATTGCCGCCCTGAAGACAGACGCAAACGACGCTCCGGCAGACCCCGAGCAGGCAAGGATGACAAAAGTCACGTACAGTGACTAGCTGGAGCCGGCGATGACTGCCTTGAGCATCGCCACCCATGCTTTTTTGTTCACAGAATCGTTCAAGCCTAACATCCTGTTCACGGCAAGGCCGTCATAAAGCGCGACGAGCGCTATTGCGATGCCGGCAACATCTACGTCCTTTCTGATGAATCCTTCCTCAACCTTCTTTTTGAGACCTTCTAGGACATGCTCGTGAACCTTGAGGTGGTATTCGTACATTGCTTTTTTGAGCCGGGGGTTCCGGGTGGACTCTACTACCATCTCTAGCATCACCCTGTCGTTTCCGCGCTCGCGCCGGCGTATGTTGTCAAAGATTTCCTCGGCGTCAGAGGCGGCATTTTCCTTCTTTGTGAACAGGTGTGCGTCATGCTTGTCGCCTGCCTTCAGGCTCATCTCGCAGACTCCAAGAAAAAGGTCCTCCTTGCTCTTGAAGTACAGGTACAGAGTGCCCTTGCTCAGGCCCAGCCGGCGTGAAATGTCGTCCATCTTGGTCTTGTCATAGCCGGTCTGCGAAAAGCTCTCAATCGCTGCCTGGACTATTCTGTCGCGCACTTCTGCCTTGTGAGCGCTTGTCACCTTGGGCATTCTCTCTCAAGCTCCCTCCCAGACGTTCCCAGTAGTTGTTGCCGGCGGGGGCTAATAAGCATACTGACTGGCCAGTCATTTTTTTGCTAAAAGATGCGAAAAGTCTGGACGATATCTGGAAGGATGGTTTTAACAATAACTATGAGAGTCGCAGCGGCCGTCTTTTGGTGCCAGTAGTTCTCTGCTTTGGAGCGCGGCTTGCCAGTTCAGAGAGCAACGCTCCTCTTATTTTATCATGTCAAGAAGGCCGGGATTTTCCAGCAGCGCGTTGTTGTACGCCCTCTCGCTCAGTTTGTCGGCCTCGCTGTTTTGCTCGCGGGGGACCCACGTTATAGAGATGTCGGCAAACTTTTTTCTCAACAACGCGGCTCTTTGAAAGAGGGGGATTATCTGCTTGTGTTTTACACGAAACTCGCCGCTCATCTGCTTGACCACCAGCTGCGAATCGCCCTTTACCTCCACCTTGCGAGAAGCGTGGCCGTTTTCGTCAAGCCATTCCAGCGCCCTTATCAAGGCGGTGTATTCGGCAACGTTGTTTGTGGACTGTGCAGACGGCTCCGCTGCAATTCCAGAATCGCTGTGCAAGAGCCTGCCGCTGCCCTTTTCCTTGATGATGTAAGCATAGCACGCGATGCCGCCCGGGTTTTTGGGCAGGCAAAGGCCGTCAAAATGCACCTCGATGACAATATTATCTGTAGTAGTAGTCTTGCTCACGGGCATTGCTCGCATATGTTGTTACGCAGGCCTAATTATCACTATATCGCCGGTCAAGTCGTCGAGCCTATCCTTGGCGGCGTTTGTCACGTTTTCTATGACAGGGTTGTCGCCTATCTTTTTGGCGCCTTGGATTATGCCTGAAAAGAAGGTCTGCCACCCAAGGCCGATAATTGCAAGGACTACTATTCCCACTACTATCCATGTCAATAGTCCCATATACTGAAAATGCACAAAAACGGTATTAAGAATTCAGGAAAAAGGTTCTGTAAGTATCAGCCAAGTCAAGACAGAAACGAACATTGCAGAGCTCTCAAAAGATATGCTGTTTTTGTCTAACGAGGCTTGACCGCCACGTCTAGTCTCATTTCGTCGACCCTCATTGCATGTGGCCCTCCACTCGTGATGTCAGAAACCACGTATGCGCCGGTATCAGTTTTGCATGTGTGGTTCAAATGATTTTCTGACTGCCAAGGAGAATGACGACCGCCGATCTCCTTCATTTTGCTAGGGGAGAAGACGGCGGTACGAAAGAGATCAGGGGGAACTGGCGATCCCAGAACAATACCGCCAGCCCGCTTCTGACCCCGATTAGACTTCTGGAGGTGAAGGTTGTGGAATTGCGTACCTTCTGCCCTAGTCTTTCTTATTATTCATTAAAACCATTGCGTGTACAATGTACCCTTTTTATTGCAGAAAAAATGCACAGCATTCAGAATATTGGTTTTTCACGACATAATCTCGTCTGAAAACTACCAAACAAGCTTGAAAAGAACAAACAAACTCTGGCTGCGTCGTGTCCGGAACAAGCAACGAATTAAACTGTAATTTTGTTGCATAAACTTTTGGTTCTGCAAACTTGGCAATATTCAAGGTAAGGTCAAAGCGATCAGGTAGACCATCCTTATTTCTATCGATAGTCAATGGAATCCGCAACGTACAACTTTGATAGAATCGCGTTTCCATACATTATTAATTGGAGATGCTAATTTGTCCAATTGCAGAATGTCCAAAAAAACAAACGTACCGGAGCAGCCGGCTTCCGCAACCCTGCCGGCCGACAATCTGGAACGCAATCTTGCCGTTGCACAACCAAACACCAATCAGAAACTTCCTCACATTGGAGTGGTTGGAGATACGTACACCATCCTTCTCACTGGTAAAGACACGGGAGGCCGCTTTTGCCTTATTGACATGCATATACCCCCGGGTGGCGGGCCACCTCCACACCGTCACGACTTTGAAGAAACTTTCATCATGCTTGAAGGCGAACTTGAGGCTACCTTCCGCGGCACGAAACGCGCCGTGCGCGCGGGTGAGACGATCAACATCCCGGCAAACGCGCCGCATCAGTTTCGCAACTCATCCTCTCAGCCCGTAAGAATGCTTTGCATCTGTTCACCGCCTGGTCAGGAGGATTTCTTCATGGAGGTTGGCGTACCGGTCGCAACCCGCACAACGCCTCCACCTATGCTTGACGAAGCGGCGCAAGCAGAATTCAGAGCAAAGGCCGCTGCACTTGCTCCAAAGTATCGAACAGAGCTACTCCAACACGCCTGACGGAACGACGGTACTCCTCGGCAGTTTCATGTTGTAGTGGTTCTTCTTCCCCTCAGAGTCATCTATGTAATCTTCATAACCTACATAGCTCTACAGTTTACGATAACATCGTGTTTCTGTGAGTAAACAGGGGATTTCCGTTTTTTTCCCTGTTGTCAGTGTTAGAAATGTTTTCCTGCATTTGTTACCGTAGCATTGAGGATAAGAGTATCAAACTTGATGTGAATTGATTTTGCATCTGATCCTTAATATGCTCAGGTATTCCGCCATAATCAATTTCAAGTTATGACAAGCCAATTCAATATGACCAGAGACTGGTGCGCTTTTCTGTAACTTTGTTGTGAAATATAATATAGCTAGAGGTAAACTTGGCATCTGTCGATACCTTTTCTTTGCATCATGCGACTATTGCCGATGGCCGTCTCCGGCTACCGGCATACTGACAAGAGCAGGCAAGAGCTGATAGAAGAGATAGCGAGGCTGAAGGAAAAACTAAAGGCAAAAGATGAGGAAATAGGACTTCTCAAGAAAAGGCTTGCGCTTTACAAGACGTTGAAATGACAAGAAAAGAAAAAAAGAAGGAGGGGACTGCTGTCCCTTTCTGCCTTAACCCATCGTGAAGACGACTTGGACGTTCAGCGTGACCTGCTGCTGGCCCGGAACTATCGGGGTTGTCGGCGCTCCGCCCACGGCTGCATTGGCAAAGTCCTTGTAGATGACCGGGAAGTAGATGTCGTTGAGGCTTATCGACTGGACGCCTGTAACGTTCGTGTCTACTGCGCTTGCGGCCTTGTCCGCACGGTTCCTTGCGTTGTCGATTGCCTTCTCGATGAGGCTGTCGCGGATCTCTTGTTGCTTTGCGTCAGAGATAAAGAAGTATGCGCCGTTCACGTTGTTCGCACCTGCGCCTACTGCTGTGTCGATTATCTTGCCGACGTCAGAGCTTGCGTCAACCGTCACTGTGACAGAGTTGACTGCCCTGTAGCCGGTGATCTCGCTCTTTGGCTTGCATTCTGGGGGCTGCGGGTAGATTTCAATGCATACAGGGCTTACCGTGTCGTACACCGGGAAGATGCTGTAGTAGCTTGTGGCAATCTGGCTGTCGGTGATGCCCAGCGCCTTGAGTGCGTCAATCACCTTCTGCATCAGCTTGGCGTTTGCGGCCGCTGCTTCTGCAGCAGTCGTGCTGTTTGTCTCGACGCCTATGGTCACGCTGACTTTGTCAGGAGTGACATTGGTGCTTGCGGTGCCCGTAGTGCTCACGGTCGGCTTGCTGTTGTTGTTATTGCCGTTGCCATTGTTCTGCGTTGGCTGCTGTTGCGCAGCTGCCGTTGTCATTGACTGGCCGCCAAGTATGCTGGCTGCCACAAGGCCGATTGCAAGTATGCCTGCAATCAGCACAAGATTGCGGTTATTCTTCATGTTCTGATATGACATGACGTTCTATATTGCAGGGGCTTGATAACTAAGCCTAGGTTTCAGAACGCGTTTCAAGTGCCTGTTCTGCGTTTCAGAACGGCCATTTTATAGTCAGTTGACGAGCTATCTAGCAGGCAGTTTTTTGTAAATATTATATTGCAAATTATAAAAAATACCTATCTTGACAAAAGGATACGTCATCTGTCGAAGTTAACCATAAAATGTGGAACGCGGGCGCCAAAAGGGGTGTTCTAAAGTGTAGAATTAAGATGGATCGGTTGGTTAATAATGATGGTAGAGAGGTTCAGAAAATAGAAAATGGCACGTTACTCGATGTATGGGATGGCTGGCATTGGAATCGCTGCCGCCATCGGCTTTGTGCTTATACTGGGGTCTATCGGAGGCAACATTGCCGCCAAGGGGCCCGGCTCGCCGGCTTTTATGGGTGGAAACGGCACTACTACTGGTGGCGGCGCTCCTGCCGTCCTTACCATGGCATCGAGCCAGAACATCGCCAAGTTCTCCTCTCTTGATGAGTTGCGGGCGTTTCTGGCAAACGTCGAAGCCGGCCGCAACGCGTTTTCGACTGCCCTAACTGGGATACCAGGTAGTTTTGAAGCTTATCAAGTTCGCCTTGGCGTAACCGATTCTGACGTGCGCCCTACACCTCCTTCAACTCTTGAGGGAGGTACGACCTCTGCACCTTCCATGTCTGGCAAGGCTCTCACAACAAATGAAAACAGCCAGAATGCCAATGTGTTCTCTAGCACCAACAACCAAGTGGCCGGCGTCGACGAGCCTGACTTTGTAAAAAACGACGGCAAGTACGCATATGTCTTGTCGGGCGATAAGCTGACGATATCTGACGTGTACCCTCCGGAGAATGCCACCATAGTTTCCAAGATAGGTCTTGACATCAAGGGCGGCCAGTACCTGCAAGAGATGATCCTGAACAACGACACGCTTGTTGTGTTTTACACCGAATACGCGCAGGATTATGTCATCCCGCAGTACGAGTTTGCGCCGCAGCCAATATCTGCGCCCAAGACACACGCCCTCTTGCTTGACGTATCTGACAGGGCAAACCCCAAGACGGTCCACGACTATGTCGTAAGCGGCTCGTACGACGACGCCAGGATGATAGGCGACCGCGTGTACCTTGTCACGACAAGCGACCTGTACAGCTACCGCCAGCCGCTTGTGCCAAAGATAACAGAATCGTCAAGGACCGTTGTTGCGCCTGACATCTATTACTTCCAGAACCCTGAGCCGTACTACAACTTTAACACAGTGACATCGATTGATCTCGCAAACAAGGATGACGACATCATCGATTCCAAGACGTTCATGATGAACCCCTCGTCGACCCTGTACGTGTCGCAGGACAACATCTACATCGCCTACCAGAAATACCTGCCGTACAACTATTACGAGCAGTCAAGCCGCGACAGGTTCTTTGCAGCGGTGGTCCCGCTCCTGCCGCAGGACGCGCAGGACAAGATAAAGGCGGTGGACTCGGATGTGTCGATACCTGCATCTGACAAGTGGGACAGGATTGCTACAATCCTTGAAGACACGTACAACGGCATGGGCGAGTCTGAAAAGAAGCAATTGTTTGAAAAAATCCAAAAGTCGCTTGCCGACTATGACTCGCAGGCGCAAAAGGACGCGACAAAGACAGTGATACACAGGATAGCAATCGGGCCAAACGGCGAAATAGACTACAAGGCAAGGGGCGAGGTCCCCGGCAGGCTGCTGAACCAGTTCTCGATGGACGAGAGCGGGAACAGGTTCAGGGTTGCAACCACGGTCGAGTACTACTCACCCTATGCGCAGGGCCTTTACAGCAACGTCTACGTGCTTGACAAAGAAGACATGCAGACGGTGGGCAAGCTTGAAAAGATACAGCCGGGCGAGACAATGTACTCGACGCGCTTTATTGGCGACAGGCTGTACCTCGTGACGTTCCAGAGGGTGGACCCGTTCTTTGTGATCGACCTTTCGCAGGACACGCCAAAGGTCCTTGGCGCGCTAAAGCTGCCCGGATACTCGACGTACCTGCACCCGTACGACGAGGACCACGTAATAGGCATAGGCAAGGACACAAAGGACAACGGCTACGGCGGCGTCGTGCCGACTGGAGTAAAGCTGGCCCTCTTTGACGTGTCTGATGTTGCAAACCCCAAGCTGGCCGGCGAATACACGATACCGGGGCAGGGCACCGACTCGGAAGTGCTGTTTGAACACAAGGCGCTGCTGTTCAGCAAGGAAAAACCAAACGTGCTTTCGATACCTGTTACGAAATACGATGCAGAGAACCAGTACGCGCCTGACGGGCGCTACATCCCTCCAAAGGTGTGGCGCGGGTTCTACGTCTTTGGCACAAGCCCTGATTCGGGAATCATGCTAAAAGGAACCGTGGAGCACTCTAGCAACGTGACCGACTCGTACTATTACTATGGTGGCGCTCAGGTAAGCAGGTCGTTCTACATTGGCAACGTGCTATACACCGTGTCAGCAGGCAACCTGATCAAGATGAATGACATCAACAACAACCTTGCGGACCTTGGGCAGCTGCAGATAGGGAGCACGGGCGACGTGATCAAGTACCCCGTGCCCCTTGACGCGCAACCAAAGTGACATCGCGCTGGCAATTATTTTTTATTTATCAAGCCTGCCAGACCTCTCTTTTTTCTCTCTACGATGATTTCTATTATATAGTCAGAGACACATTCAAAAAACATCAAAATTTCTTTTATACGATCAAGCGGTATCTGTACAGAGAGGCTTTTTATGATAATCCAGGAAGGCGAGCTGGCCTTTCTCTATGTCTCTGACATTGGAGGCGAGATCCAGCCAAAGGATCTTGAGAACAGGCTAGGAGAATACGGGAAAACATGCCGGGAAAAGGTTCCGGGATCCTCTTGGATAGAGGATGGCATCAGGATTGTGGCCAAGGACGCAATAGAGATTTTTGGAGTAAAGTCCTGCGTGGAGATCAAGGTCTTTTCCATAGGAGGAATCCTCGTCAGGATAAACGTGCCAGTAAAGAACAAGGATTTTGCCCAGATGCTGGAGATTATTTCAAGGGCAGAAGATGATGTCCGTGGCAGGGCTGTAGTGGCAGTGACAACGGAGGGCGCCCAATCCTCCTCTCCTTCATCCTCCTCCTCCTCCTCCTCCTCTGCTGCTACCACAATGGCAGACTATGCGAGAAACCTTGCCGAGAGGGTAAGAGAAGACATCAAGCCCTTCATAACAAGCCCGTACGCCAGCGTAGACTATGAAGAAAGATACAGGGTTATCCTAGTCAGAGAGGGCGACAGGGACGTCATAGAGAAAAGCAAGAAGGAGCTAGTCGGCCTGATAAAAAAAGAGCCCTTTGACAAGCTCTGCATGGAAGAGGTGGACGAGATATTTGACAACAACCGTTACGCGTACAGGGACAACCTGTTTATCGCAGACATCAGGGGGGCGTTTGGTTTTGTGAAAAACATGGATGCCTTTCCTGTGTCAAGGGCGGCAGAGCTTTATCTCCTCCAAAAGCTCCAGCTTCGGGTCTACGACTCGCTCCTTGACGACATGCTTGGCAAGTCCTACGACATACTTGCGAAGGCCGAGTTCAAGGCCGACCGCGAGCTGGGCGAGAGGATAAACGACATCCATCTGATGAGGCTTGAGCTTTTAGAGATAGTCTCGGCCATGAAGGTCGCAAGAGGGAGCCCACGGGCCAGAATATTCTCTTCATTGTGCGAGACTCTGGGCGAGGTGTTTGAATTGCAAGACCTGGTCGATTCCGTGACGAGAAAACTTGACAGGCTGGGGGAAATCTATACGATGGTTTACGATTCCATGCAGAACACCCGGTTCATAAGGATGGACAGGACGATGTTGATGCTGGAAGCAATAATCGTCGTCCTGATAGCAATCGAAATAGTCCTCGTGCTGGCTGGAAAATTGTAATAATGCATTGTCGCAGTAAATGATTTTAGATAGCACATTCTACCACAGCCCGTATATGTCCATTACAGAAGGGGACTCGGAAATGACGCCGGCCACGATGACAGAAGCCGCCGGCGCTTTAGAGGAAGTGACTGAAACACGGGAACAGCAGCAACAACAACAGCAGCCGTCGATGCCTCTGCCAGAGCGCACCGTGACCAATGAGGAGGTCATGATAGCTCAGGCGCTTTCGAGGATAAAAAAGAACGCCAAGGTTCTTGAAAAGACCAACAAGATGCTCGGCCAAGTGCTTGACTCTCTCAAAAGGGCCGAAAAAGAAAGCGCAGGCCACGCAAGGCAGGTGGCGTCGCAGAACAAAAAACTCGCGTCGCAGATAGCGCAGCTGCAAAAGCGCGTTGCCAAGATCAAGAGCGCTCCAGCGGCAAAACCTGCCCGGAAAAAGAAGGCGGCCAAAGCCAAGGCCAAGCCAAAAAGGCGCTAGAAGAGAAGGCCGCCGTCAACTACAGCCGCACAAAAACTGCAGGCCCAAGAACTGATGTATTTTTCTTTATCTATCTTTTTTTCTCAAGAAAAATAGGAAAAAGGGCGTTGGCCCTAATTGGTTAGTTATTTGACCTGTACCTGGCCGGTCATCCACGGGTGCAGGATGCAGAGATAGTCGTACGTCCCTGCCTTCTCGAACTTGACCGTGAATGTGTCAATCGGTGGGAGTCCTTCTGGAGCCATGCCCTTTGGCCAGATAAAGCCAGAGTTGATGTACTGCTCGGTGCCGTTCATGGTGTAGTTGGCATTTGGCGGCATCGGCGTCACGGTGCCGTCGGATGCAATCGTGACAGGCAAATATGCCATTGCGTTTGCTCCTATCATCGCTGTGGTGCCGTTGGGTCCGGGGAGCGTTATTGGCGCCGAGTTGCCCGGCGCAAGCGGGGCGATGCCAGTCGAGTTGTTGACGACAAACGGAACGTCGAGGTTTGCACCTTGCGTCTGGTTCAGGACAAACGTCACGGTGTGCGGCTCGCCCACCCTTGTCGGGTTGACCCACGTGACGCTTTCACCTACCTTTATGGTGGCCTTGGCCGGGAAGAACTTTGTCAGTGGCGCAGTAGGTCCTCCTCCTCCCGCCATCACCTTGAACACGCCGTCCTTGTAGTCCATGAACTTCATGCTAGCTCCTACCGAATGTGCAACACTTTGGTCGTTTGCCGCCATTGTCGTTGCCGTGACGGTGCTTATTGCAAGCACCGCGCTGGCAGCTATGGCAAGCGCAATAATGAAGTACCTGTTCATTAGGCCATCTCGGGAAAGGATGTCTAAAAAGCTACCGCTTTAGGCTGGCGTTTTTTATCTCGCTCAGAAAGCCAAGAAAAGTTATCTGGTGCTCCTTGCCGCACTTGGCGCACACAAGCGTGCCGCTCTGGGCGTTCTGGCCGCCGACGACGCGGTCAGTGTACTCGATGAACTTGCCGCAGTCGCACTTGATCTTTTTAATTGCCACGCCAAGGCTGTTGTCGGCGCGGTATTATATTATTTTGTGCATTAGGCATCTGACGAATTGTATATTTGAGATACTAGGTTTCTTGCAAAATCCACATGAATACTAAAGATTCCACAATTTTACTTGCAAATATACAACAGCTCACACTTGGGCTGATATAACCTGCCGGCATACCCTTTCCAAAGAAGGATAAATGTACAACAAGCAATCATGCCGCGAGTGCGGCGCTTATTTGGTTCCCCATTCATTCTGCATGGGATGCCGCGAGCACGTAAGCTGGGAATGCGGCCAGTGCGGCAGGATAGACGACTATACCCACGTCCACGATTATTGCCGGGCAGTTTTCAAGCGCGAGATAGTGGTCGAGACGGTGCGGGGCTAGCTACCACCGCCTTCTGCTGTCTTCATGCGCTTGTCGTACGCCTCTATTATGCGCGTCAGCGCGTCGTCCTCTTCCTTTACTGCTGCAAGAAACTCTTCGTAATAGCCCCATTTTTTCACACGCTCGACCGTCTTTGCATAGTCACTGTTGTGCTCCTTTTCCATTGCGGCAACCTCTTTTGCAAGTGCGGGGTTGCCTGCCGACCTTATCAGCACCTGCTGGATTAGAAGGCGGTTGTACCTGCTTGAAGCAAAGTACCTGCGGTAGAGGTTCATCCTGTCTTCCCTGCTGTTGCCTGCCCTTTTGAGCTCCTCAAGCCGCAGCTGAAATGCTGTTATCATGACATGATGAAAGCATTGCCCTGTTGAATAAAAACACTATTTTTTCTTTCAACGCATCGGGATATAGTCGTCTCGCTCGGCTGCAAAGACCTGCTTTACCTCGGAGTATCCGCGTTCTTGCACAAACGTCCAGGTCTTGCCGCACACGACGCACGTTATGCGCTTTTCCTTTGCCGAGTATTCCAGCTCGTGGTGGCTGCAGCGCACCTGGTACTGCCGCTTGTACGCTTCCATTTCGCGCAGCGTGTCGATGTGCCTGGTCGAGTTTTCAGCCACGCCTGCAGGCACGCCTGCGCAAAATATAATCTACACGGACTTTATCTTGCCCCTGTAGCTCAGGTTTATCGAGTCGACGCCGGCAAGCTCTTTGGCCTTGGCAATGATGCCTGATATCCATTCGTCGTCAGACTCTATAGAGTTGGAAATGACGACGCCCATGTACCTGCTTGAACCTTGTTCGCCGGGGCCCATGTAATCCTCGACTGTCGCCTGGGGGTACTTTTGCTTGATGTCGTCGATGACAGGCGCGGCGTCTGGAGGCAGGTACAGCACCAGCCTTTTCTTCCTTTTACTGATGAGAAACGCCGCTGCACCTGCCGCTGCTGCGGCTATTGGCAAGACTACTATGGGCAACGATTCCATAAAGGGGATTTTTTCAAGGTCCTGCCTGCCGGGAAAGACTGACGAGCCTGCCACTTCGTCGCCGGCAACTACTATCTTGCCGTCTCCTCCGCTCGGCGCATTTCTTGTCCCTTGGTCGTTCCTTGCAGTGATATAGTAGGTGTACGTGCCTGACGGCGCGGCCTTGCCCTGCGAGTCTGTGCCGGTCCACTTTATCTGGTTCTCCCCTGCCGCCATTGCGCCTGCGAGGGTCGCCACCGTGCCGCCTGCCGCGTTCTCTATGTCGACCTTGTACGTGCCTGCCGAAGACGAGTGAAACTCTATTGCAACCGAGTCGTCCCTGTCCGAACGGAACGTCTTTTGCCCTGCTTCAAGAATAGTAAGCTGCGGCGGAGTTGGGGGCAGTATTGCCCCGGACAAAAGGGCGCGGTCGCGGATGCCGACTGATTCTTTTACGGCAACCACGCTTGGGCCCCTTGCCTTCTCTGTCACCAAGATTTGCTCAGAGATGGACCTGGATAATTTATGGACCGCCGGCACGAGGTTCTTGCGTATGGAATCCTTGATTGTCACTTTTGTGGCAATCGACCTGTGGGTAGGCTTTTCCACGCTCTTGGCAGTCGCATCCTTGATTGTTGTTTTGTCTGTGATGCTCTTTTTCATGGATAATTCCTTGGACGCCGCATCCGTGATGGCCAGGGTTTCAGATAGAGCGACGGTGAATTTTTTGTTGTTGCCGCTGCCAGGCTGCTGTGCATGTGCAGTCTGCAATAGCAGTGCCCATGAAAGGAGGATTGCAATTGCAAGTGCAGCCTTTGCTGCTAACGGCGATGATGGTGGTGGTAGTGGTATCGTCATCGGGCTCCCCGGTTCCCAGAGGAATTTCTCAATCCACTGGATAAAAGTCTCGTGAAACCCCGGCATAGAGACATCCTACATACGAAATAATCTTGATCAAGCATTATCTTTATAGCGCGGACGCGCGTCAAAGGCGCCTGATGGTGGCAGGCACAAAAAAGGCAAGGCGTGCGCCAACAAGCACAAGTGGCTTTGGAGTGTCGCGGCGGGAAAGCCACGACTCGTCGCAGTTCTACTCGCGCCGGCTGTACTCTGATGGCAATGATAACGGAAGCGACAGCAAACCTGAAGAAAAAGAAAACAACGTGCCTGCAAAAGCACTTGACAGGATATTCTGCAAGAGCAGCGAAAGCATGGACGAACTGCCTGACAAGAGTGTGCACCTTGCAGTCACGTCGCCTCCGTACAACGTGGGAAAAGAGTACGACGGCGACCTTACGATGGAGCAGTACCGCGGCCTCTTGAGGAGCGTCTTTTCCGAGCTTTACCGCGTGCTTGTGGACGGCGGGAGGGCGTGCATAAACGTGGCAAACCTTGGCCGCAAGCCGTACATACCGCTCCACAGCTACGTCATCCAGGACATGCTTGCGTGCGGGTTTCTGATGCGCGGCGAAGTGATATGGAACAAGGGCTCCAGCGCCGGCACATCTACTGCGTGGGGCAGCTGGCAGTCCGCGTCAAACCCCACTCTTCGCGACGTGCATGAATACGTGCTGGTGTTTTCCAAAGGGTCGTTTTCAAGGGACAAAAAGCCATCAGGCGTAAGCAACAACAAGAGCACGATATCAAAGGAAGAGTTTCTAGAGTACACGAAAAGCGTGTGGGAGTTTCAGGCCGAGTCTGCCAAGAAGGTGGGGCATCCCGCGCCCTTTCCGGTTGAGCTTCCGTACAGGTGCATCCAGCTGTACACGTTTGCCGGCGACGTTGTCCTGGACCCGTTCTGCGGCGTCGGCTCCTCCTGCATAGCCGCGCTAAAGGCAGGCCGGCACTTTGTGGGGTATGACACGAGCCAAGAGTACGTGCAGGCCGCGCAGGCAAGGCTGCGAACATTCATGCAACAAAAAGGAAATATTGCATCCTAGACATACCCATGGCGTGCCAGAACTGGTCTACCTGAAATACGAAGACCTTGACGACATGCTCAAGGTGATAATCTACTCGGCGCAGTCGATGCTGGGAGTGATCCCGATGCTCTACCACATCAACCACGCAGACAAGCACGTGCTCTTTATCCAGACGGGAACCATTGGAAACGCCACCATCCACTACTTCGTGCAAAATGAAAAGCCTCCAAAAAAATTCATCCAGCTCAAGAGGCTCTCTGGCGACTATGCCTACGTTGAAGGCATAGGCACCGACGCCCAGTCGCTTTACGTCCCCGTGCTAAAGCTTGTAAAGTCGACGCTTGAATTCCCGCTCTAAAAGACTTGAAGCGCAGAAAAATAAAGCCGGACAGAAAGGTCCGCCCGCGAAACGAGATAACGGGACAGGAAGTAGAGACGTTCCTTTCTGCGATCCGCGGTTTTGAGAATGGCCACTACCCCAAGCTTCGCGACCTGCGGACTCTCATTCCATCGATGGACCTGTACAAGATTAACGTGATCCTGAGGTACCTGGAGCGGTCAAAGGCCATAATCGTGGACAATGACGGCTATATCGTCTGGACAAGAAAAGATGCGCCGGACCAGCTGACCCTTGGCGACGTGGCAGACATCAGCGACGACCTAAAGAAATTCCTGGAAGAGAAAAAGCAAGAAGAAGGGGAGGCAGAAGAGGAAGAAGAAGGGCAAAGTTAGTTAGTTTTTATGTTGCCGTGAGGGATTGAATGCCCGAGAGATGAAGAAGAAAGGCAGGGCAACAACAAAAACGACTGCTGCAACAGCCATCACTTCGGACCAGATGTACAGCATAGAGGAAAATGGCCACAGCGAAATTGGAATGCGCCGGTTTTTGATGATGGAAAACGCCGGCCACGGTATCTCTGACTTTATCGCAGGCAAGTTCAAGAATTATAATCTAAAAAACAAGAAAATAGTCGCGGTGTGCGGCACTGGCAACAACGGAGGCGACGGCCTTGTCGCAGTGCGCCACCTTGCCGGCTATGGGGCCAAGGCGTCGGTGGTCCTGCTTGGAAGCCCGTCTGACATCAAGAGCGAGGAGGCCCGGCTCAATTGGGGCATAGTTGAAAAGATGGACTCTGTTGAAATCATATTTGGAAAAGAAGTTAGCGACGCGGTGCGAAAAAAGATCATGTCTGCCGACATCATCCTCGACGGCATATTTGGCACCGGCATAAAGCGCGAGATCAAAGAGCCCCATGCGTCAGCGATAGACGCTATTAATAATTCAAAGAAACAGGCGTACGTCCTTGCCATCGATATCCCTTCCGGCCTTGACCCAAACACCGGCTCTGTCTACAACGACAAGGCCGTCAGGGCCGACGCCACGATAACGTTTCATCGCATGAAAAAGGGGCTTGTGGCAAAAGGTGCCAGGAAATACACCGGGCCTGTATACGTCGAGCAGATAGGCATACCGCCCGAGGCGGAGCGTGGCGTCATTTGAAGGTGCTCCAGATACCTGTCGGCCAGATGGCCAACTTTACATACATTATCGCCGACGACGAGGAAACAGACGAGGCTGCAGTCATCGACCCTTCGTGGAACCTTGAAAAGGTATTTGACGCGCTGAAAAAGAACGGCTGGACTGCCAAGTACGTCATAAACACGCACTCGCACTTTGACCACGTGCTTGGCAACGAGCAGGTAGCCAAGGTTACAGGGGCAAAGATAGTGCAGCACAAGGCGTCCGCGCTAGAGCGCGACATCGAAGTGCAGGATGGCGACACGATAAAGGTGGGCAACAGCATATCCTTGCGAGTGGTTCACACGCCGGGCCACTCTAAGGACAGCATCTGCCTGGTGCTTGACGGCAAGCTGGTCTTTACAGGCGACACGCTCTTTGTGGGAAACTGCGGCCGGACAGACCTGCCGGGAAGCGACCCTGCCGAAATGTACGACAGCCTGTTTGGCAAGGTGGCCAAGCTTGACGAAAGCCTCCTGATGTATCCCGGCCACGATTATGGAAGCAAGCCGACGTCCACCATAGGGCACGAGAAAAAATTCAACTATGTCCTGTCGCCGCGGACAAAACAAGAGTTCCTTGAATTCATGGGCTCCGGTGACTGACCGGTGGTGCAGGATCAGGATAATATCATCGGGGCCAAGCAAGCCAAAACCAAGTTTTCCGCAAAAAACCCCTTCTTTTGCTGCGTGATCTCGCACACTGCTACAAGCGAGGTGCCCGGGCTCACAGTGGCCGGTGCAAACCCTGACCTTGTGAAATACACGTCACCGGCAGACGCCGAGTTTCTGCACTATGGCTACTGCCGGTGCATTCCGGGTGTCCCGGCAACGCCTGACGGCAAGCCAACACCTGCCGTGATAACAAAAGCCGCGCTAGAACTAGCAGAGATCCCGTTTCTTGTGGTCGATGCCGGGACAAAGGTCAAGCCCGACATCCCCTGCGTATCGCTTGGGGTAAAGCCGGGCGGCAACATTGCACAGGAAAACGCGATGGACGTGTCAGACACAAAAAGGGCGCTTGAATATGGACACGCGCTTGGCAGGCAGCTTGCGCGCTCGTCAGACCTTGTCGTGATAGGGGAGAGCATACCTGGAGGGACCACGACCGCGCTTGCGGTCCTAAGCGCCCTCGGCGTTGACGCGCAGTTCAAGGTCAGTAGCAGCATGCCGGAAAACCCACACGAATTGAAGAACAAGGTTGTCCAGTCGGCGTTTGCTCGCGCCCGCATTTCTACCGCTGATGGAACGCCGGCGCTTGAAGCAGTGTCGCTTGTTGGCGACCCGATGATGCCGACAGTCGCCGGCATTACCGCCGGCGCGCTTGAGGCAGGAGGAGCCAAAGTCATGCTTGCCGGCGGCACGCAAATGGCGGCGGTGCTTGCCGTCATGAAGGGGCTTTCAATCCCGCTTGCCAATTTGTGCATGGGCACAACCGTCTATGTCGCAAAAGACAGTTCTGCTGACCTTGCCGGCCTCATAAAGCAGGTGTCGCCAGAGGTTCCGGTTCTTGCCTGCGACCTGCAGCTTGAAAAATCAAGCAAGCCGGGCCTGCAGGCGTTTGCCCGGGGATTTGTAAAGGAAGGCGTGGGCGCAGGCGGCTCGTCAATAGCCGCCATGCTGAAAACAAATGCAAGTGGGAAAAAAATGCTTGCCGCCATCGAGCGCGTGTACGAGCGCTCGATAGAAAAGAAGAGTCTTACCTGAGCGAGATGTTTATGGTGTCCTTGGCGCCGGCAAACATCTGGCCCATGAGCTGCTCCTGCAGCTTGTAAAAGTAAGACTTTAGGCCGATTGCGTCTCCGCTGGTCTGTTTTTGCACGGCCGTTATTAGGTACTGCGCCATCCTGTCAGACACTGCGATGTAGAACCTCGTCTTTATCCTTGCGTCCTGTGATATGCGCAGCTCGTTTCTGACTTGCACGGGCGCAGAGTCCTTGGCCTGCGCCTCTATCTGGCCGTAAATCCGGAACAGAATCTCTGGCTTTACGCCTAGCTTTTCGTCGTCCATTGTAATGTGGTATGTAGCTGCTGATGTTGGTCCTTGTTGTTGCATGACCTTGCTCAAAAAATGCGGTAAAAAACAGGTCGAGGAGCTCTATTTTACCTGCAAGCTAGCTGGCCTTGCCCTTTTTCTTGAGAGAAACGCGCTTGCCGGGTCGACAAAGCGCCATTGCACGTCCGTGGCCTTGCTTATCCCGATTCTTGCAGTGGCCATTACCGTCTCTCTTGCGGGGCCGTCTTCGATTGTAATTTCAGACTCAGGATCGGTCATGTCGACGCCGTTCTGCCTGCGGGTTATGTTCATTGCCTGCGCAAGCCTGCCCGGGCCTGTCGTAAGCAAATAGGGGTCGTCAAGTCCGCGCCGCCTCCTCATTTCTTTTATGCCATCCACCGGCTCGATGCTCCGGATAAGCACCGCGCCTGCCGGCGCGCCGTTTCTTGCAGAGACGTTTATGCAGTGGTGATTGCCGTACGTGAAATACACGTACGCCATGCCTGCTTCTCCAAACATCACCCTGTTTCTCTCGGTCATGCCCCTGCAGGCATGGCTTGCGGGGTCTTCTGCGTGTCCGTACGCCTCTGTCTCCACTATGATGCCTGACAGCCTGTTACTGCGGCCGCCGTCATCATCCAGTCTCCGTACCAAGACCTTGCCTATCAGGTCCCTTGCCACCTCCGTGGTGGGCCTCTGGTAGAACGACCTTGCAAGTGTCAGCATTAATTACATGAAGTCCTCCAGCGACTCGCTCCTTTTCCCGCCTGCCTTGCTACCTGCGCCAATCTCTTTGGCCAGCTTTTTCAGGTCTGCTTCGAGAAGTGAAAGCATACTCTTGTTGTATATCGCAGCTGCGGGGTGTATGGTCAAAAAGTACTTTTGGCCAGCTTTTTCGATTATCTTGCCCCTGTTTGCCGTTATCGACCCGCCTCCAAGGATAGACGAGTACGCGGTCCGGCCAAGTATGCAAATGATTCTTGGCCTTATGAGGGCGATCTGCCGCTCAAGGTAGGGTATGCACGCCTGCACCTCGTCGTCTTCTGGCACGCGGTTGTTTGGAGGCCTGCACTTTACCACGTTTGTGATAAAGACCTGGGAGCGCGATATGCCCGCCTTGGCAAGCATCTCGTCAAGTATCCTTCCTGCGGCGCCAACAAACGGCCTGCCTTTTTCGTCTTCGCTTCTTCCCGGCGCCTCGCCTACGAACATCACCTTTGCAGAAAGCTGGCCTTCTCCCGGGACCGCGTTCTTTCTAGTTCTTGACAGCTTGCACTTTGGGCAGCCTCTGACTTCTGCTGCAACCTTCTCAAGCGAGTCTGTAACTGGCAGCTTTTGTGATGATGACGACATGTCTCTATGCGTGTACATGTACCTGCAAGAGACCGGAGCTTTTATGGGTTATCGCTCTTGCTTTTCTTGTACCCGACGGCAAGCACTATAGCTCCCGCCACGACTGCAAACAGCGAATAAACGTACGAGTTTGTGACGATAAAGCAGTTGCGCTCTAGTTCGTCAAGCGCGGCCGGCGGGTACGTCGAGCGGTCTATCCTTGCAAGCTGCGAAAGGCACGAATAGCCCTGGAAATTGAGGAAAAGCGCAAGGCCGCCTCCCACCGCGACAAGAGCGATGCCTGTCACAAGATACTTGGCCTGCAAAGTTCTCAATTCTCTTCTTTTTCTTTTTTCTTCCCGTACGTGCCTTCCCTTATCTGCCTGATGACGTCCAGCACATCGTCTGCGTCCTCAGCCTCGGGGTTGACCTCAAGGTACGCGTTCAGCGCGTCAAGCGCCCCCTCTGTACTGCCCTTCTTCAAGAGCACGACACCCTTGTCCCGTATTGCCTCCGGGTTGTACTGGTCGATGGCAAGCACCATCTCGTTTGCTACTTCGTAGCGCTCCATGTCCTGCGCCTCGTAATAGCTGCTTTTCAGGTTGTTGAGCATCCTTGTCATCACTTGCGCGCTCGTCGCCCTTTCCACGAACGCGTGCGTCATGGCGATGTTCTGGTGTGGAAAAGAGCGCTCAAGGAGAGCTTTTAGCGCGTAGTCGTCCATTATCCTGCCGCCGTTGAACGGGTCGACGATTATCTCACCGTTGTCGCCTTCCATCACGTGCTTTGCCAGAAAATGCGCCGGAAAGTTCACGGGGAGCATTGGAAACCCTGCGCCCTGCGCAACGCGCATGTAAAGGATTGAAAGCGTTATTGGGATGCCGGTCTTGCGTTCAAGGACCACGTTGAGGTAGCTGTTGAGCGGGTTGTAATAGTCGTCCGTGTTTGGCTTGAACTTTTGGTCGTTAAACAAATACTCGTTTATCTGCTCGATTATCAGAGTCGGCCTGGATATCCCTTTGCTTTTCAGCGTGTGCGCAATCTTGGCGCCCATCCCGTCGATGCTGGCCAGCGCTGCGTTTACGTCAAGGTCCGGATACGCCAGTATCCTAGCAAGGTTGAGCGCGTGCTCGGCAAGCCTGGTCGGGTCGTCCCTCGACACCACATGCTTTACCACGCAGTCTTGCCAGTCCCGTACCACGGAATCAATGTTTAGGCCGGCCACTTGCTCACTACACACCGCTCGCGCATATATTTATGTTCAAGGGAGCAAGCCCGCGCCTTGCTATCCTGATATAAGGAAATATGTCATAAAATTAAAAAACTACGATAAATAGCGAAGAAATTAGCTTTCTGATAATTGCTTGCATTTCAAGATAAACCAAAATACTCGCAAGCATTGAAAAATTCAACTAAATGCTTTTATTCAAACCTCATTGCTCTGACCTCCATGAATGCAGACGACAGTAAAGCAAAGTCTTTACTACTCAGTTCTAGGCTTGGCCTAGCGAGTCTGGCTGCAGTTGTGATGGCGCTGGTGGCAGTTGGTTATACCGGCAGCGCTTTTGCATACGCGCCCGACGACCCGGCCGTGCCATTTCACTGCTGGCAGACAAACGAGGACGGCACCAAGAAGATCGTGACAGGCGAGGATGGTAGCCAAAGCCTGGTTCCATGCGAAGTCAACGCAGGAGACAACGCATGGATGCTGACGTCTTCGGCGCTCGTGCTCATGATGACTCCCGCAGGCTTGGCAATGTTCTATGGTGGCCTTGCAAGGCAAAAGAACGCTGTCAATGTCTTGCACATGGTGTTCATCACCACAGGCGTCATTGGCGTACAGTTTGCCCTGTGGGGATACAGCCTTGCGTTTGGACCTGACGCTGGAGGCTACGGCTTTATAGGGACGCTTGACTGGGTGGGCCTGCAGAACGTCTTGCACGATGTGCCGTCAAACGCGTATGGCGGCATTACAGGTTTCACAATTCCACACCAGACCTACATGATATTCCAGATGATGTTCGCCATCATCACGCCAGCGCTTATCGTGGCGTCGGTGGCAGAGCGCATGAAGTTCAGCGCGTTTATAATATTCATTGTCATCTGGGCAACGTTTGTCTATGACTTTGCCGCGCACTGGACGTGGGAAATTACTGCGCCTGACAACTATGGCCGAAACCCCGGATACTGCAACTTTGGATGGGGCGGATGCCTTGGTGCACTTGACTTTGCAGGCGGAACAGTCATACACATCACGTCTGGGTGGTCCGGGCTTGTCATAGCGTTGATGCTTGGCCGCAGGCTGGGCTACGGCAAGGTACCGATGGAGCCGCACAACGTCTCCTTGGTGGTGCTTGGAGCAGCACTCCTCTGGACAGGCTGGTTTGGCTTTAACGCTGGCTCTGCAGCGGCTGCCGCTACAAACGCAACAAGCGCATTTGTTGCTACGCAGATTGCTACAGGGATGGCCGCAGTCACTTGGGCATTGATATCGTGGGCTCACACGGGCAGGCCATCAACGATAGGCGCAGCCTCTGGCGCAGTGGCAGGCTTGGTGGCAATCACGCCAGCATCCGGCTTTGTGTCGCCAATGTCTTCGATAATCATAGGCATACTGGCCTCGATTATCTGCTACTCTGCGGTGTCGTTCAAGAACAAGCGCAAGTGGGACGACGCACTCGACGCATGGGGCGTGCACGGTGTCGGCGGTCTTGCAGGAGCAATCCTGACAGGCATATTTGCCGAGAAAAGGTTCACGCCTTGGGGAGACAACGGCCTTGCGTTTGGCAATCCTGCACAGCTGTACGAGAACGCGGTCGGAGCGTTTGCCGCCCTTGCGTGGGCTATGGGCCTGACGGCTGTCATCATCAAGATAATGGACGTGGTCTGGCCCGGCGGAATCCGTGTAACGCCAAAGGAAGAGGAAGTCGGCCTCGACCTTTCCCAGCACGGCGAGAGGGCTTATGTGACAGAGTAGGCTACAACGAAGTCTGGAGGCTTTTTTGCCTCCTTTTTCCACTTTTTCCTTTTTTCTCTCTCTAATCACTATCCCGGTTAACATTCATTAACAAATCTTATATCTATGCTCACCTGACGCTTGGGATAGATGAGTTCTCGCGGCAACTTTACAAAAGGCCAGACGTGGGGGGCCTTGAAAAAGGCGTGGAGAGGGTACAAGATAGCCAAGGTGCAGGGCGACAGCGGCAAGATGAAAGAGTACGCGACCAAGATACGCACCCTGCAGGGCGAGCTTGGGGTAAAGCAGGCATCATTTCCAGAACTTGGAATGTGACTTACTTACCGGCTATTCATAGACAGCTACTGCCCTTGTGCCGAGCTTTACCAGCATGGGCCCGATAAAAGTGGTCAGCGCGACTACCATGCCCACTATGGGGAATAGAAACGGGCTTACCACGCCGAGATCCTGGCCAGTCTTGAGCACGATAAACGAAAACTCGCCCAGCTGGGCCATGCTCAAGCCGATCCCGATTGCAAACGTCTTTTCAAAGCCAAACACTCTGACTCCGGCATAGACTGCGCCCATCTTGCCAAGCACCGTTACTGCGGTGATGATGGCGACCGGCACCCAGAAAAGCGAGATGGTTGACAAATCCATGAGCGCGCCAATCGTGACGAAAAATATCGCGGTAAATATCTCTCGGGTGGGCGTGATGAGGTTTGACACCTGCTCTGAAAACCTCGTGCCGGCAATGATGACGCCGGCAAGGAAAGCGCCGGTGGCGGCAGAAAAGCCAAGCTCGTGCGACAGGAACGCAAGACCAAAGGCGGTGCCAAGCGCAAACATGACCGTTATCTCGTAGCGCTCCAGCCTTGCAATGAGCGCAAAGATCTTGGGCATGAGAATCACGCCGGCGGCAATAGTCCCTCCGATAAAGAGCCCTATCTGGCCGATTGTCACAAGGATCTGCATAAAGTCAAACGAGCCGCTGACCACGCCGGCGTGCATGGCGCTTATCATGACTACCGCAACCAGGTCCTCGATGACAAGCACGCCTATCATCAGTATCGAAGACGTTGCCTCCATCTTGCCCATGTCCTCAAGCACCTTGACGATTATCGCGGTGGAGCTGATGGAAAGGGCGGCCGCCAGGAACATAGAATCATAGAACGACCACCCAAAGCCGGCGCCGACTGCAAAGCCGATGCCAAGCATGGCAAGCACCTCAATGACTGCAATGCCTGTACCAAGCTTGCCTATTGCGCGCAGCTGCCTGAGCGGGAACGAAAGGCCGACTCCAAAGAGAAGCAGCACGATGGCAATGTCTGAAAAATTATTCAGCATCTCTGTGTTCTGGACCAGCTTTAGCGGCCCAAAGGGGCCGATGAGGATGCCGGCGACAAGAAAACCCAGGATCATCGGCTGCTTGAAGATGTACGCCAGCGCGCCTATGCCGGAGCACACCAGAAGCAGAAACCCTAGGTCTCCTACGAGCTCGATGCCTACTGCCAACGCTTTTTTCTACCAAGAAAAATCTTCAAATCGCTTTATGGCGGCAAGTCAACAATACTTTTCAAACAACAACCATTTTTTTGATGCATAAATTGTGCACTAGAATTAAATACTTCTGCCGCTTTGCCGTAAATGCTTGGAGCCCAAAGAAAAGGAAGCAGAGATAATAAGCGAGATCCTGCTCAAGGCAGCCAGCGAGCCTGAATTCCGAAACAGCCTGATACGCGATCCTGCGGCCGTGCTTGAAATGTACAACGTTTCGCCGCAGGCCAAGATGGTCATAAAGAGGACCATAATCGACCTGACGCAATAACAACTACTACCACTTTTTGCCCGCGTCCTGCCTCATGTGGTAGTAAAGGAACTGCTGCGCATAACCTGCATACTTGCCAAAGTACGTGCGCGCGGCTTTTGATGCCTCGATATATTGATGCCCGGTCAATTTCTCGCTCATTTTCTTGCCGGCAAGCCAGCCATAGTGGCTTGCAAGGGCCCGCGCTATCCAGACGTCTATTGGAAAGGCGTCCAGCTTTTCAAGCGAGAACAGCAGTATGCAGTCTGCGATCTTGGGGCCGATGCCGTACACCTTTAGCAGTTCAGCCCTGGCTTCGTCGTAGCCGGCTTTTTTCAGGTATTCTATGTCAAGTGAGCCGTCTGCCATCGCCCCTACTGCAGCTTTTATCGCCTTTGCCCTGTAGCCCAGGCCGCACGCGCGAAGTTCGCCTTCAGAAGCCTTGTGGAGCGCCTGCACAGAAGGAAAAGTGTGGAACTCTTTGCCATCCGCAACTATTCTCTGGCCGTATTTTTTTGCAAGCGTGCCAAGCATCCTCCTTATCATGGGTATGTTGGTGTTGCTTGCGCATACGAATGAAATGGTGCACTGTGCGGGGTCCTGCCTCATGAGCCTGAGCCCCGGATACGATGCGATCAGTTTCTTCACAATCGGGTCCTTGGCAATCTCTGCAAATATAGAGTCGGTATCGTCGTCAAGCCGGAACATGCTGCGCTCTATTTGCCGCTCCTCCGGAAACGACTCAAACACCAGCGCGCCGTCCTGTCGGTAAAACTTGACAACCCTGTCTGCGTGTATTCCGTACCACGCCTGCCCTGACTTTTCCCAGAGAAAGACCTGGCCGCTGTTGACGCTTGTCTCCGGGTCAAAATGCGCAAGGAGCGGCGGCTGCCTCAATGTATGTGCTCTGCTTCCTGAGGCATGGCTTATGAACTTTTTTGCACCATCATCATCCTTGCTCTTTAGAAAAAGTCAGGCAGACTGGCCCTGCTGTTTGAATGGACAGGGCTTGAAAATCTAAACGACTTTCATACCTGCACAAAGGTAACCGGAAGAAAGCACTGTAAAGAAGGGTAATCCCAAAGAAAACTAACTGGGAATGAAAAAAGATTAAGCACCTGATTTATTTCACCAAATCGACTTTTGCAGAGCATGGGGATGCGGAAAGGGGCGTACAGAAGAGAGGAAAGCGGACAGCAGAAATCTGGCAAAGGGACCATAGTAATCTGCGAACTTGTTGAAAGAGATCCGTTTACGGGTAAAATATTAAGATCGGAAAGGCACGAAATTCTGGCAAAAATAAGACAGCTTTGATATAATAATAACTGCAAAAGCGACACCTTGCAATTTCACGCGCCATCTATTCTTTGATGCACGTCACACAGAGCCGTATCGATGAGACTGCCGGAAACATGAAGTGCGGCGGATCTTTTTACCCGTGAGCAAATTTGCCGCTTCTGGGTGAACTGGCGTTATAACTCATTAAAGTAAAAAACGCTCCAATAATAATAACAAGATGCCAATCACGGACGCAACTAAAAAACAGATTGCCCAGCAGCGCAGGCTGTACTTCAAGATATGCTTCAGGTGCGGTAGCAAGAACCATATCGATGCGGTAAGATGCAGGAAGTGCCACAGCCATCACATGCGGGCCAAAAACCGGACGCTGGGCGCAAAGAAGTAGGAGCTGGTCGCATTTCGGCATAAAGAGAGAAGGATTGCCCGAGTGTCTACCGCCTAGGGGCGAGCCCGTACAAAAAAGGCTAACGTTAAATAAATGACCCGACCCCTCATGCCTGCAAATGAGCAGCAGTAACGACAACCCGACCGATCCCGTCGATGCTTTCAAGAAGGCGCTAGAGAAGGGAGGCGAAGTCCAGAAAGACTTTGCCCGCCAGTTTTCCGCAATGCAGGCAGACGCAATGCAGAACTACCTTGCCATGCTGCGCGGCCTGAGCTTTTACAATGCCATGTTCAAGACCACGGTCCAGAGCGGGGGCAGGATCTCTATACCAGAGGCCGAGAGGCAGGCCCTTGACATCGACGACGGCGACCTGGTGCAGGTAATAGTAATCCCTATAGAGCGCCGCAGAAAAAAGGCAACTGATGGCTAGCTAGGGGACCAGCTCTTCCTTTCCTGCAAGGAACTTTAGTATTATTCTGTTAAAGGTCATCGGCTTTTCCACGTAGGGCGTGTGCCCGCAGTCCTTTATCACGACAAGCTCGCTGTTTGGCACTTCACGAAAATCTTTTGCGTACTGGACGGGGATCATCCTGTCCTCATCGCCCCACATTATCAGGGTCGGCGCGATTACCGACGACAGCCTGCCCCTGAGAGGCAGGGAGTACCTCATGCCAAGGAGCGTCGACATGAACGCGTATTTCGCGTTTGGCAGGTTCATCCTCTTGACGAAATCTACCACCATCTCTTCGGTGACGATGGATGGGTCGTGCGCCATGTCGCTGAATGCCTTTAGCGCATTTTCAAACGTGGGGTACAGTGCAGCCATTATGTACTGGTCAAGGATGGGAGTTGACGTGCGCATGGCGCCTGCCGGCGAAACAAGCGCCATCTTGTCGATTCTGCGCTTGTTGCGAATAGCATACTCTGCGGCCAGGTGGCCGCCAAAGGACGAGCCGACTAGGTGAGGCTTTTCAATGCCAAGGTTTTGCAAAAAGCCGTCGAAAAAATCGATGAAAAAATCCATGGTGTATTCCACCGTGGGCTTGTCGCTGTACCCAAAGCCGACAACGTCCGGAACTATCACTCGGAAATATTTCGACAGAGTGGGTGCCACGAGGAGCCAGCGCTCTGACGAGGCACCTAGGCCGTGCAAGAGGACTAGGTCTTTGGCGCCCTTGACCGGAGATCCATAGTCTAGGTACCTGGTGGTATGCCCGTTGACCTTTGTCATCCGCTGCGGCATCGCTTGTTCCTGCAACAGATTTTGTCTATAATCCTATCTCAAGTCAGTTAATATAGTTATTCTGCCGAAAAATGACGCAATAATGGTTCCGACCGACCACTATAGTGGAGCCAGTAATCATGGAAGAGGTGCAAAATAGCGTGCACCTGCCCAGCTTTTGGGCTTTCTTTGAGTACATTACCCATGTGTTCCTTACAAGAGCCGGCCACAAGACGTCTTTTTGCTTGCCTCCTGATGATGATAATTCATCATAATAATAATGAAAGAGAAAACCGAGGCAGAGACGGGTATATCGATATGGGGCTAACACTGAAGACAAGATAAAGGCAGGCGCAAAGCTTCAGACGCTTCTAATGACAAGTCCAAATATCGCAAAGCTAAAGGAAGATGCCAAGGACGCCGCGTTTGGCGACTTGGATGATTCAGAGAAGGCCGCCAACAATGTGACAGTAGCTGCCAAAGCAGTCGCAAACAAAGCCAAAGGTGCTGGTGGCCGTGATTTGGATACTAAATACAAGAAGATAGAGAAGGTAACACAAGCCTTTGACCAGCTAACCTTTTTTCTTTTTTAGGAAACCGCCTTTTTGACCTCTGTCATTCTCAGTGATAGTGTATATTATGCTGTGCAGCTAAAAATTACGCAGAATCGGCCAGTCTGTTTTCTTGTTGCAGAATCCTTTACCTGTCATATTTTACCGTCGGTCAGTACAACACTCTTTTAAAATATAATTTCGTAGGTCTTTTATGAAAAATAGAAGCAGGATGGACATCGCTTCGGCCATGCTCGAGATAGCGCAGGACGGGGCAATAAAGACCCGGATAATGTATAGCGCCTTTATTTCATTTCCACAACTGAAGGAATACCTGGAGATTCTGGTGGACAGGGGCATGTTGGAATACGCCCCAAAAGAGGGGGTATACCGCACTACGGAAAGCGGAAGGCGTTTTCTAAAGACCTACAAGGAAGTAGGCCAAGCGTTGTACCCAAAAGAGAGCAAGATAACAAAGATAGCCAGCGCCGGAATGCGTTGACTGTGTAGGCCGTACAAAAGACCGCTCAACCGTGTGGAACCCTGCTGCCTGAGCTGCGCGCATCCCTAGCCGCATATTGCGCGTATTTCTGCATAAAGTATCTGCCGTTTTTGCGGACGATGTCGCGATAGAGGTCAGGTTGCGCCGTAAAGGCCGGCGTATCTGCTTGGTAGTGGCCGCAGCGCCAGCATATCCACTCTGTCCAGCGGCCATCGCGGTACTCGTATACCGAGTTTCCACACGTCGGGCAGGCAGCAAATACTGCTAACATCGACATTCATCGCAGGATTGCTTTTCTACTTCGCTGCTCAACGATTTTAGATAAACCGCTAGAATTAGTTAGTTTAAATCGTCGTTTCGGTGCCGGTACTTTTGTCTTGACAAACGAAGTCACAATCTCGCTTGCAGAAAAAGAGGTGGTCGCCGGCCAGGAGCTGCATGGCACTGTCACGATAAACTATGCTGGCAGGTGGGACAGCGTGGTAATCAACTCGCAGATTGAAAACTCTGGCGACGTCTTTTCGTACAGTCTGCTAAACGGCAAAAAGATCAAGCACCCTTACGCCCGGCTGTCGATATTCAAGGATGAATTGAAGGGCAGGACCGTGGTGGAATTTGTTTCGTCAACGAACCACGTGCCTGCCGCTGGAAAGGACCATACGAACGTCAAGTTCCGGGTGAGCTTGATACAGGAGCACAAGGAAATCTTTTCCGACATTGCCTACATAAAAGTAGTAGCAGGCAAATTATTGCCCAGCTAGCTACAGCTAGGCAAAGCTTTCTGTTACTTCGACAGAGCCCTGCATCCACGGGTGCGGCTCGCAGTGATAGTGATACGTTCCTGTTGCGGTGAACGTGAACTCGAACTTTTGTCCGCCGGGGATGAGGCCGATTGTGGCAAGAGTGTCAAACTTGCCGTTTATCTTGTCTGTGTATCCATCATCGCTAGTCACGCTGTGCGGAACGTCATCAGTATTTTCCCATATGATATGATTGCTTACGCCCAATCCGGCGCGTGTGTCTTTGGGAACAAAGAACTTGCCATTTCCTTGATTGGATGAGCCCGGGGATATCTTTACTGTTACAGATTCTGCCGGCTCCAACACAGCCTTTGGCAGAATCGGCTTGGCATTGACCGCCGGGACATACATGTACTGGTAGTAGCCTATGCTAATGCCTACTGCGACAATGAATGCGATGATGCTAATGCCGCCGGCGTGGTTGGTCATCTGATGATCACCGTGAATTTATTTTCACATATAAAGTTTGTTTGAGTCATGGACCTTTTGGACCCTTGACATCAGTTGTTGGATTGTTTTCTGCCTTGCCTGTAGTGGTGGGAGCAGCAGCTGCTGCTTTGGTTCCTGGTGCTGTCTGTGTTGTTTGTCCGCCAGTTGCGGTCTTTTGCGGCGGAAGCTGCGCTGGTTTTTCTGCAGGTTTAGCCGCCGGTTGCGCGGCTGGAGGTGCGGCAAGCGGCTTTTCCTGCGGAGTTGGCGTTGCAGGCGACGGCCTTGGCGGTGCTACCGCTGGCTTGGGTGCCGGCGGAGTCGGCCTTGGCGGTGGCGCCTTTGCCTGCGCCTTGCCATACCTGTAGAGGTGGAACATGCCTGCAAAGACCAGCATCATGATGCCTACTATGAATAGCGAGTAGTTCTTCATGCCGTCAAGCATTGCATAGTATGCCGCGATGTTGAGGTACACCTGGAAGCCGATGAGGACCACGAACAGGGCGTACAGCCACTTTTGCGAAAGCTCTATCGAAGACTTGCCCGCCTTCTTTGGCTGCGCCTTGGCGTTGGCCTCTGCGTGCTTGGCAAGCTTTATCATCATGTACGTAAAGCCAAACGACAGCGGGACTAGCACTACCATGACCAGGTAGAAGAATATCGGGTCGATGACGAGCCTCTCAAGAAGCGCCTTGTGCGTGTCCGGGTCGATGTAGAATCCCCAGTATGTGGTGACCAGTATCTGGGCAAGGCTCGTGATGCCTACCGCGGTGATAATCGGTCTGTCCTTCCAAGAGAACTTTTTGTACCTGTCTACAAACGGTATGAGTAATAGTGCGCCTATGAACAAGCCCGGCCACGCGACGCCTGTGACGAACTTGTCGTACATCGTCCTGAGGAACGCGTACAGGCCTGTGAGGTACCACTCTGGCACGGTGATGCCCGGAGGCACGTGAGGGTCGAACGGGAGCCCAAGGCCCACCGGAAACACTCCTCCCGTGAGCATGATTGCGCCTGCGATGGCCATGACCATTGGCACGTCAAACACCAGAAACCTTGGGAAGTGGACTACCATGAGGCCAAGCAGCGCGATTGGCAGCATGAACACGTGGAAGGTGTAAAAGCGCAGGATAAAGTCGTGGAACCCTGCGCCAAAGAACGCTTCGCGCATCTGCGGCCCCATGATGGGTATCGAGTTGGTAAGCGACGCCGCGATAGAGATTGCCAGCTCCGCGCGCTCTGAGAATATGATGTCATAGCCCGTGAATGCCTCCAGAATGGTGAGCACGCCCAGTATGATGCCTGTCACCCACAGGATCTCGTTTCTGATCTTGTACCTGCCGCTAAAGTACTGGTAGTACATGTGGAGCAGGGCGAGCATGACCATGCCGTTTGAGGCGTGGTAGTGTATGTTGCGAATGTGGAAGCCGTAGGGGATGGTGTCGTTAATGTTCTTGACGCTGTTCCACGCCCTGTCGAGGATTGGCTCGTACCAGAGCATGAGGAGCGCGCCGGTGATGCCGAGAATGATGAATACCACGAACGTCAGCATTCCGAGAAAGCCCAGCGGGCTGACGAACCTTCCCGGGAACGTGAACTTCATTCCCATGAATATAGTTCGCTCTACGCCGGCGTACACCCACCGGAAGAATCTTGTCAGACTGTTCTCATACGTTAAGGAAGCGCCCATAACCAACAATCCCGTTTTTATCTGGACTCCATGTCGGAGGCAGTATCCATACCTTGCCGTCCTTGTCGACCTCTACGTCAAGCCTTGGGAGCACGTTTGAGGGCGGACCCTGGAGTGAAGCCGGCCCTGCAAATGCCTTGCCTGTCATCGGATCGTACATGCTGCCGTGACAGGGACACTCTCCCCTCTTGCGACCGGTATCTGGAAAATATTTCCAGAGGCACCAGAGGTGGAGGCATACCATGCTGTAAACGCGAAAAGCAGAAGCGTCGTTCTTTGCGCCGCCCAGTTCTTCCGGCAGCCTGATGAACTGCCAGGTGCGGAAGGCCTCCTTGTTGAGGACTTCGTCCTTGGTCTTGGGATAGATTATTGCCTCAGAGTGGTTAACTGGAAAATCTTTAACGTTGGCCTGCTCTCCGCTTGGAAGCTCCACAGGCTGTCTTTCGCTCAGGTTCCCTGTAGGGTTTGGAAGGAACTTGCCCCAATCTACAAACGGCGTAAATGTCATGACGGTGCCAGCGGCTGCCATGAGTTTCAAAAAGTCACGCCTCGACACCTTACCTCCTATCGGTGGTGGAGGAGTCTGCGCCATATACAAAAACTTGGTTTCGGTTTTATTAATAAACCTTTGTCCTAACAATCAGTGCTTCTCGTTCCAAGGGGTGCCGTCCAGCTTTGCGTATTTCAGGTAGGCGCCCATCCTGTCAGAGCCGGCCACGTTTACGTTCTGCATGTTTGCCTCTACAAACACGGTCTGCGACATCCTGACTGCGCTCATGTCCGCGCCGGAAAGGTTTGCCCACATGAAATTGGCCTTTGTGGCGTCAGCGCCGGCTAGTTTGGCGTCCTTCATCTCTGCGTACATGAAAAGCGTTTCTTTGCAGTTTGCACCCTCCAAGTTTGCGCCGCTCAGCTCGGCCTGTACAAAGTTTGTTCCCGTCAAGTTTGCCCTGGAAAAGTTGGCGTTTTTCGCTACCACGCCGTTGAGATACGCGCCGGCGATGTTCTTGCCTGAGAAATCTTCGCCGGTAAGGTCCAGCTTTGCCGTCAGGTTCTTCATTCTCCACGCGTTGAACTCTTGTACCTTGCCTTCAAGGAGCAGGCTCCGGGCCTCGGTTGACATGATGTGCTTTATGCAGCTTTTCTGCCACATATATAGAATTACTTAGGGGTTCCACGGATTGATTCCCTTCTGGAACCGTAGGGCGTCAAGGAGGCCCTCTGCGTAGCCGATGCTCAGGACTGCAAGCTCGTGCTTGCCCTGCCTTAAAAAGCGCTCGGCATCGTCGATATAGTATTCGGCGTTGTCTAGGACTTCGTGCATGCCCTTGTTGTTCTCTTTTTCTTTTGCGCCTTCCTTTCGCAGGATGTCACGCATGTGCCGTACAGCTTCTTTGGCCTTTGGCGCATAGCGCTCTATCATTTGAGAAGAAATGCGCTTTACAGATGCCGCATTGTCGGCCGGGCTGTCAAGGCAGACCGTGAGCGCTTCAAGGGCCTCCTCCTCTGTGAAATGCAATCCTGCCGGTACGATGACAGAGTGCGGGCCGGCGCCAAAGCCGACCCCTGCAAGCGACTTTATCCTGCCTGACACGATGCGCGAGTCGCTAGAACCAAGCCTTGACGCAACGACTACAAACGTCTCTTCTGAAAAGACGTGGTGGCGCAGGTCGCGTTCGCAGTCAAGGAGCATCTTTAACACGGCTGTGGGGTCCAAAAAGAACGGCTCGCCTGTCTTTTCGTCATGGCTGTATTCCGTCAGGATGAGCGTGTGGCTCCCTAAAAGCAGGTTGTCAAACACCGTGTTGTAGACGCTTACCGCGGACTTTGGTTCAGACATCATCGTGACCGTCCTGCCAAACTTGTACATGTGCAGGCCGCATTCGCCCATGATTGCCGTTATTCCAGATGCCGCATGCAGTACGCCCGTCTCTATGGACGCTTTTGCAGCCCTTGCGCGAAGCTCCGTATGCGTGGTGGCAAGGAGCGGGTCGCCGTAGGCTACAAGCGCAACCTGCTTTTCCTTTGCGGCATCAAGCATCTCCCTCCCGTCTTCGACAAACCAGCGCTGGACCGGTTTTGCGCTCTTGCCGATTGCCGCATTGATTCCTTCAAGGTCGCTGTCTGAAAGGGCGCTTGTGAACCTCTCTACAAAAACAATGTCGCATTTTTTCAATACCTGTACCGCTTCGAGGCTCAGCCCCCTGTGGCCGCTTATGCCTGCGCCTACCAACCAGAGCATATGAGGGGTAGAGCGTGGCGGCGCCTATATGATTTGTTACTTGCCTTTTTTGCCGTCGCCGTTTTGCTGCTTGCGGATGTGGTGTATGCGCGACATGTGAAAGAGCGCCCTGCTGAACACCTCTATGCTGTTGACGTACTCTTCAACGTTGACGCGCTCGTCTGCCGTGTGCGAAGCGTGCGGGTCGCCGGGGCCGTACGTGACGACCGGTATCTTGAAGGTGTTGCCAAGGACGTTCATGTCGCCGGTTCCCGTCTTGCGCAGGAGCACCGGCCTTTTTTTGCGGACGTCCAGTATGCCAAGCGACAGCGCCCTGACAAGCGCCGAAGAATGGTCCGCCTCAAACGGATCAGTCCTGTCCTCTATCCTGTACGTAGCCTTGACGCCCTTTTCCTTTGCGACCCTTGTGATGACATTGTCGACTGTGTCAAGCACGTTCTGGCAGGTCGTTATCGTGGGTATGCGCATGTCTATGGTTATCTTGCACTTTTGCGGGGTCACGTTGTGGCTTGAGCCTCCGCTTATCTCTGTCAGCGTGCAGCTGATAGAGTTGGCCTTGGTGTCTGCCGTTCCGACTTTTTCAATCTCTGCCTTGATTGCCCGCCAAAAGTCGTGCATCTCTTCAATCGAGTTTCGCGCAAGCCACGGCGCGCTTGCGTGCGCGCTGTCTCCGACGTCGCACGTGAGGCGTATGGCAAGCCTGCCCTTGTACGCAATGGTGATGTTGTCAATCCCTGAAGGCTCGCCAAACATCGCATAGTCCAGCCCAATCTTGCTCTTGACCAGGTTTTTCACTCCTGTGGCGTTTCCCTCCTCGTCAACCACTCCTGCAAAAATCACGGTGCCGCTCTGCTTTGGAAACTGCGATGCGGCAAGGAGCATCGCTATCAGGGGCGCCTTTGCGTCTGACGCTCCCCTGCCGTAGAGGTAGCCGTCTTCAATCCGCACGGGCACCTGCCCTGGCACCGTGTCCATGTGGCCGCACAGCAGTATGCGTGGCTCGCCGGTGCCCTTTGAAGCGATGACGTTTCCGACGCTGTCAATGCTCACCTGCTCAAATCCAAGCTCGTTTGTGCACTTGTCCTTTATCATGTTGGCAAGTGCAGCTTCAGACCTTGAAGGCGTGTACAGCTCTAGCGCCTTTTGCAAAAGCTCGACAGCGTAGCTTGGTGACACCAATTCTGCTTGCTACCCTTTTTTGTTCAATGCAAGGGCGTAATCAACCATTTGGCCCGGAATGTCCACACCTGTCACGCGCACGGTGTTCTTGAACTCTGTCGTGTTGTTCACTTCGTGGACCATCAGTCCGTCGCTGTCGCTTTCCATCAGGTCGACTCCGACTATCTGGCCGCCTACTGCGCGTGTTGCTTTCATGCAAATGTCTTCAAGCTCCTTTGTCACCGGGCAGACCTCGGCGCGACCGCCAAGGGCCATGTTGGTCTTCCACTCGCCGTCGCCAGAGTAGCGGTAGATTGCCGCAACCACGTGGTCGCCAACCACGATTGCGCGAATGTCGCGGGGCGGGCGCTTGACAAACTCTTCAAAATAGTAGATGTGGTAAAGTGGGAACATGTGCTCCCTGTCTTCAATTACCGCCCGCGCCGCGTCCCTGTCGCGCAAAAGCCCTATCATCCTGCCCCAGCTTCCAACCGTCGGCTTTATCACCGCAGGATAGCCGAATTCTTCAAGCGCAGCCGCTGCAGATTCCTCTGAAAATGCAGCAATTGCCTTTGGCGTGTTGACCCCCGCCTTCTGGAATTCCATGTGGGCGAACAGCTTGTTGCCGGTGATGCTTGCGACCCTGAGCGGGTTTATCACGCTTGCGCCGAGGCCCTCAAGCGCGGCAGTTGCGTGCAGGCTCTTGAAATAAGACACTGACCGCTGGAGCACCGTCCTGCCGGCGTATTTCTTCTTGCTCTCCTCGTCAAGTCGGATCGTGAGGTTCTTGACGTCAATGTTCTCTGTCTCGACGCCCTTTTTCTTGGCCGCCTCGATCAGGGACTTTTCTTCCCAGCGTATCGTGTCGTACAGTATGGTAAGGGTATTGCTATTGCCGTTGCCTGCGCTCACTGACCCCAGTCCTCGCCGACAACCTGAGCTGGTTTTATGTCAAAGCCCCCTGACGCTGCCTTTACCAGCTCGTAGCTGGCGCCGCAGTCAGGGCACGTGACTATTTCGCCCTCTATCGAGTCGGCGGGAATCTTGATCTCTGCGTCGCATTCTGGACAGTTGACCATCTAGTTTACTACTCCTTCTGCCCTACTTTCATGGGCGCGTCATTAAGTATCTTTCTCTCAAGCCTGTCGTCCAGGTACAGCTCCAGTATGTCGCCCATGCGGAGCTCCTTTAAGCCCTTTGCCAGCTGCTCTGCCTCGTGCTTGCTGGTCTCAAGGCCAAGGAGCGACAGCAGGTATGCCGCGCCGTTCTTGCCTGCAAGCTCGCCAAAGACTATCTTGCGCCTGTTGCCGACCGCCTTTGGCTCCAGTATCTCGTACGCCGCAGGGTTGCGCAGGATTGCCGCAAGGTGCGTGCCGGCCTTGTGCTTGTACGCGCTGTCGCCGACAATGGGCTTTGACTCTGGTATCCCAAGGTCAACGTACTCTGACATTGTCCTTGACAGGTCCTTTGTCATGTGGAGGCGCAGGTCGCTGTTGGCCTTGTAGATGAGCGAAAGGGCGACCGCAGTCTCGGCAAGCGCCGGGATTCCTGTGCGCTCGCCAAAGCCGTCTATCGTGGTGTGTATCTGGTCTGCCCCCGCCTCGCAGCCGGCAAGCGCGTTTGCCAGAGCAAGCCCCACGTCATTGTGGCAGTGCACGTCGAGAGACGTCTTGGACCTGTCGATGTTGTCGTACACCATCTTTACCAGGCTGAACATGCCACGCGGGCGCATGATTCCAACCGTATCGGGTATGCTTATCCTTTCGATGCCGCGCCTGTTCATCTCCTTGCACATGTCGATGAGGAACTCTGGCTCGGTCCTGCTTGCGTCCTCCATCGTAAAGCGCGACTTTAGCCCGTGCGACTTGATGTAATCTGCCACCTCAAGGGCGCGTGTCTTGGCCTCTTCCCTGCTTATCTTTAGTTTTGCAGCAAGGTGGATGTCAGAGATGCCCATGTAGGTCGCAACCCACGTTGCTCCGCAGCCTATCGCAATGTCGACGTCCGATTTGATTGCGCGCACATGCGCGACAATGTCAGCGCGCAGGCCCTGCTTGATAATGGTCTTGGTTGCCTCGACGTGGTCCGGCGAGACGACGGGGCTTATCTCTATCTGGTCGACGCCAAAAGAGTCGAGCATCCATGCTATCTGGATCCTCTGCTTTGTGGTAAAGTTGACTCCCGGGTGCTGCTCGCCTTCGCGGAGCGTGCTGTCGAGAATCCTTATCCTGCGGCCCGAAGTTGCGGCATCCGGGCCTCCCATCCTGTTGTACATGTGCGCGTAGTAGTTCGGATCGTCTGATTTTAGCGACATTTCTGCTACCGTGTAACTATATTCGTAGTTGATATAAACCTTATCGCAACTAAAACAGCGAATTCCACACCTAGTTTTGAAGAAAATCGCTAATTGCGAGCTTGAAAACCACGAAAACCAGTCTCAAAAAGAGGATAAAGTGCGCTAACAGGCGTCCGGCTAGGCCTGTACGTACCTGGCGACGGTTTTCGCAAGAATGTCAAGGGAGTCCTTGACGTATTTCGTCCTTTTCTGCGTCCCTTCGCGGTAGCCTGCCAGCCTTGACTTTGCTGTCTTGATCATCTCGTCCTGCTCCTTCGGGTTGGGCGAGCCGGCAGACCTGCGGGACTCTATTGACTTTTCCGGCGTCATCTCTTTTACTATTTTTGCCAACTCGTCCGGCTTGATTCCATTTTGCTTGGCCTGCTCTAGCGCAAAAGAGATTTCCTTTGTTTCAAGAGCTGCAAGTGGGATGTCCTTTTCTGCCGCGCGTGAAACAAGCGCGCCAACGACTTTGTGCGCGCTGCGAAATGGGACACCTTTTGCTACAAGCTGCTCGGCAATGTCAAGGGAAATCGCGTAACTCTTGGCCGACGTGTCAAGCATCTTTTTCTTTTTCACTGTCAGCGTGCTTATCACACCGTTCGTCACCTTTACAGTGCTTGTCGCAGTGGCAGACGCCTCAAGCAGCTGCGGCTTGATGTCCTGCAAGTCGCGGCTGTATCCTGACGGCAGGCCCTTGACCATCCCAAGCATCGACGCAAGCCTGCCTGCGATTATGGCGGCCTTGGCTCTGGTCAGCTCTAGCGGGTCGGGGTTCTTTTTCTGCGGCATTGCGCTTGAAGTCGAGCTGTAGCGGTCGTCAAGCTCGACAAAGCCAAACTCTTGCGTTGACCATATTATGAGGTCTTCTGCCATCCTCGCAAGCGTGGAGGCAAGTATCGCGAGGGCCGCAACGTACTCTACAAACGAGTCGCGGGAAGTCGTGGCGTCAAGCGAATTGAGCATCAAGCCGTCAAAACCGAGGAGTGTCGCCGTGCGCTTGCGGTCGATGCCGATGCTTGTGCCTGCAATGGCACACGAGCCAAGCGGCGACTGGTTTATCCTGCCAAAAGTGTTGTAGATGCGCTCAAAGTCGCGGCAAAGCGCGTCCGCATAAGCAAGCATAACGTGGGAAAACGTGCCCAGCTGGCCCTGCTGCAAATGGGTGTACAGGGGCATTATTGCGTCCTTGTTCTTTTCTGCTTTTTTCACGAGGCTATCGATGAGGTCTGCAAGGGCTGTACAAAGTTCGTTAATGTCGTCGCGCACCTTCATCCTGATGTCAAGCACCACCTGGTCGTTTCGCGAGCGGGCGGTGTGCATCTTGCCACCGGCGTCGATTCCTGCCTGTTTTATCACAAACGCCTCCAATGCCTCGTGGATGTCCTCCGCGCCCTCTGTGTCAATGAGGCCGGGGTTCTTTTTTGCCGCCTCCAAGGCCGCGAGGATCTTTTTCAGCTCCTGACGGCTGATGATGCCAATTTCGTGGAGCATGACCGAGTGTGCCTCGCTTCCTACAATGTCGTAGTAGAGTATGGACTGGTCGTGCTTCGTCGACGAGAGGAACGCAAGCACGTCGTCGTCCATCCTGCCCTTTGGCCTTGAGCGGTACATGTGTAGGTGCATCGTTCCGCGCTTTATTTTAATACTTTGAATAAATCCTCTCGGTACAGGTCAGTTTTTCTGACCGTGCATCTTGAATGCATATTTTTCTATGTCTTTACTTGTGTCTTGCGCAAAAGAGCAAATACATCACAAAACTGCCTATTCAATCAACTATGCTTAGGCCTCAACAACTGTTGATAGTAACCATTAAATGAATTTTCAAAAGAAGAACAATCTCTTACAGAAATGCTGGCGCTGATCGTAAAGAACAAGAGAATAGTTCAGGGCACGGGGATGTCTTTTCTGGTGATAGGGACAACCATGCACGCCTTCAACGTCGCAAACCTGATGACTCCGACTCTGAGCCATACCTGGTCCGCAGTGGCCATTTCCGGGTTTGTCCTCACGGCAAGCAGCCAGATTGGCGGGAACCTTGTGAAAAAAGTCAGGCACATCAGGAAATCAAAGCCGGGCTCCCGCTCAAGCAACAACCATGATGATGTGGTTCTTCCATAACGCCCTGTCTACAACCAGCTAGCTGGCATACATCGGCTTGTTAACAGAAGCTAGCTTGAGCGCTTCTATACATTTTAGCAATCAGTTCTGCATGGAATCAGCGTTAGCACCACCAACGCGCCTAATAGAATACCCAAACGACCTCTCTGGATGCGACTCTGTCGAGATTGGAAGCAAGCGCCTGCTGTACATGTGCTCAAACAGCAATATCAGCAAGCACTTTGTGATTGTCCTTGGCTATTACGCAGGCCAGAAGGAAGACTTTGTCACAAAGGACCTGATAGAGCCGGTGGACGACTGGAGCAGGGCCGCAATAAAGGAAGTGCTGGCAAGGTCGCTTGCACAGGAATACGCCGACACACAGGTATTCTTTCTCTGATTTTTGTGTTAATGATTAAATACGGTAGTTTTCCATCTATTTAATAGAGAAAAATGAGTACCGACGCCAAGAGTGACGCTAATTCAGCCCCTCAGAAGGGCAATGATGACCTGCAGCAGACCCGCAGGAAGATTTTCGACGAGTTGACCAAGATAGTCGACCCTGAAATAGGAGTGTCGATAATGGAGCTGGAACTTGTCGACAAGGTCGACATCAACTCTGGCAAGGTTGCCATCGACTTGCATCTGACAAGCCCGTTCTGCCCTGCCGTGTTTGGCTTCAAGATAGCGCAGGACGTGCGGGACAATATCTACAAGCTATCCGGCATCAACGACGTGAAGGTGCAGGTGAGCAACCACTTTATGGCCGACGCCATAAACAAGCAGGTCAACGAGAGCAAGTACCCTGCAAAGCCGGCAGCCTGACGCTACTACCCTATCCTATTTGCAGCCTTCTAAAGAATACGTCAGCATGATCTGTATGCCAATCAGTCTCCCATACCAAATAGATTTCAGAGTTATTGTTGTCCTTCTCGACTATTATTCCGCGGGGTCCCTCTGACACTCCTCCAGAATCTCCGCTAATTTTGAATGGTCCTGCAGCTGATTCATCTCCTGTATTTTTGTGCCATGAAAGTACGTCTGCGTCCGGAAATCTAGGCTTTTGTTCATCTTCTGGATGTGCAATATGCTTGGCTTTCAAAGCATATAGTCCTCTATCCGAGGGAAGCAATAGGATGTAGGTTGCGAAGGAAGAAATTAGTCCTATATTCTTGCTATCCTCAAGTTTTGTCTGTTCATCAAAACTAATGCCTCCGTTACTGCTAGATCTAACAAAAACAGAACCGCTGTCACTTTCTTCGAACAGTTGGTGTATCTGCCGGGCGTCTTTTAGTGTTCCTTTTTTCATCATATCAAACAAGCCTTCCGCCAGGTTGTCCATGTTGACATATGCTAGATGCATGCTGTTGCCGTCGGCGAGACCGCAAATGAAGAATGCGATCTGATTGGGCCGTTGACGCCAACATGGATGGGATCGCTAAATGTTCTTCCTGCATCTATGCTTTTCACGAAAATCAGTGGCACATGGGGAGATGAAAATGGAGTCAGAAGTAACATCTTCTCTTCATCGCCATGACTCACTACCTCTAATAGAAGGTATAGAGAATCGTGCTGTTTAGCGGCTACTTTGGCTCTTGCGGAAATTATCTTGCTGCCTATGCCAGATACAGTTTTGCTCAGACCGGTTCTTTCCTGAAAAGTCTGGCCCTTGTCTGTGCTTGCAAAGATGCGGACTCTGGCATTGTCTGGATCTCTTCCTAAAGGGTTGACAATAACATATACATTCTCACCAATGGCGTGCAGCTCGGTTGGCGAAATTACGTACGGACCACCCTGACCGTCAATACTGGTGTCTAGAAGGCTGATTTTCTTTCCAAATGTCCTTCCACCATCGTTACTTGCCCTGAGAAATACTCTGATTGAAAATCTGTATTTTGGGGCTCTTTCAAGGCTCTTTCTCATTTTTTCTTCCATGTATTTGGCAGCTTTGTCAATCTCACCTTCGCCAAAAGAAATACTCGTTGAGGTTTCTTCATCTTGTGGTTCCAGACGCGCTATTTCCAATATTTTTTTCCTTGTGGTCGATTCGACCCACATTACATAGACGTTATTGTCATTTCCGGCAGCAATGTACGGAGTTACTGTATCGTACGTTTCAGAAGGCCGGCTGGGGCCAAAGTTCCTCAAATCATTACTGCCCTCGCTGCTACAAACTCCCGTCATTTCGTCGCTAACTATAATCGGTTCTTCAAATCTGTCACTGCTCTCTGAATTTCTTGTAAAGTAAACATCAAGTTTTTTCGGAGAGCTTTTGTCAACCCATGCCAAAAAGACCCTGTTTTCGTTCAAGGGTGAAAATGCTACCTGAGGGGGAAAGCTTCTGGGTTCCTTAAAGTCATGTAAAGTTATGACACCGCCAAAAGTCCTGCCATTATCTTTGCTTATCCTGTAGACAATGCTGGCGCTATTTTTCTGTCCTTTGATGTGTTCTACATTGCCATATATTCCCCTGGTCTTTTGCCATATTACATAGAGTGAGTTGCTCTTGTAGGAGAACGCCACAAAAGGCGATGTGGCGTAAAAGCTGCTATCATTGCTGATGCCGATAATTTCGCCAAAGTCCAACTAGGCAAGTACGCAAAGGCTACTTTTGAAGTCTTTGGCAGGCCTGCTATTGCTTGCTTCTGTCCTTCAGCTCGGCTTTCTTTTTCTCGTTGCTTGAAAAGCCAAGCAGGTGCCCGCGCAAGAGCTGTATGCCAAGCGCAGGGTCGACTCCCTTTGGGCAGACGGTGCTGCACGAGCCGGCAAAGTGGCACCTGAATATCCCGTGCCTATCGTCCACCTTGTCAAGGCGCTCCTTTGAGGCGTTGTCGCGGTTGTCTATGAAATAGCGGTATGCCTGCGCAAGCGCCTGCGGGCCGGGAAACCTAGTGTCTGTCGCCACCGTCGGGCAGGCAGAATAGCACAGTCCGCACTTGATGCAGTACGAGAACTGCAGGAACTTGTCCACGTCGTCTGGGCTCTGCATAAACTCTGACATCCTGTTTACCTGCTTCGTGTCCATGTCTGCTTCGTCGTTGTGGATGTAGGGCTGCATGTTCTTGTGGTGCGCAAAGAACTGCTCAAAGTCGGTGACAAGGTCGCGTATGTGCGGAAAGTTGGCAAGGGGCTCGACTGTTATCACGCCGCCTTCAAGCTCTGACACCTTGGTGTAGCAGGCAAGCCTTGGGATGCCGTTTATCTTCATGCCGCACGAGCCGCAGGAGGCCATCCTGCACGAGTAGCGGATGCCTATGCTGTGGTCCTGGTACTGCTTGGCGTACAAAAGTGCGTCAAGGACGGTTGTGGATCTTTGCACGGGCACCTCAAAGAGGTCGTACTTCGTGCGCTCGCCGGCGGCCCTGTTACCCCTGAGCACCTTTAACGTAATAGACGTCCTCTGGATCTCTCTGTGCTTGTGGTGTCCTTCTGCGCGCTTTTTGTCAAGGCGTTCGATTTTTTCTATTGTCTCCATTTATTGTCATCATCCTAGTGAAAACCCGTTTACCACAATTATGGTCCTGGTCCCGTACGCCACTATCCCAATCATCGCTGCTATCGTGACCGCAGTAACCATGCCTTCCCAGTTCTTGCTCTGCCTCATTTCAAGCAGGATGATTCGCAGGCCGTTAAAGCCGTGGATCGCTATCAACACCAGTATAGATTCCAAAAGCATGATGTACGGGACGTTGTGGTAGTTTGCTATCACGTTTGCGTACTCTAGGCTGAGCCCGTAGGGCATCACGAGGCGCATCATGATGTGCACTGCGACTACGAATATTGCGGCAATGCCCGTGATGTAGTGGATTTTCATTATCTCGCTTTCTTTGAGCAATTTTTATCATTCGCCTCCAAACAGCACCGATGCGCCGTACAGCATTGCCACTGCCGCCAGTATCAGCGCTATCCATATTCCGGATTTCTGCCTGTAGTTGAGCGACACTGCGTCGTATGGGTAGTCCGGCCTCCCCGGCTTGCCGAGGCCCTTGCCTCCGTGCGTGAATATCAGCCGTATCCCGTTAGCGGAATGGAAAGTGCTCATGCCTATTACAAGTATCAGTATCATGTGGCCAAGAGGAGTCTGTGTGAGGTCCAACATCGCGTTCCACGCGTCAATGCCTCCTGTGAGGTTGCTGGTCTCGTAGATGTGGCCTATGAAGTACGCAAGCAGGCCGACGCCTGTCAGCCTCTGCAGCCAGTACGAGACGCGCTCCCACCCGTACCTTGACGGGTTGAGCCATCCCGCAATCCCTTCGCGGTTGTCGCGGTCGGCCGGTGATGATGAAGTCTCCATATCAGTATTTCCTCTCCACTGGCGCATAGCGCGTAAAGGTCACCGGGTGCCAAGCCATCCTGGGGCCATCCGGCGTATGATAAGCAAGAGTGTGGTTTAAGAAGTTGGTGTCGTCGCGGTTTGGATAGTCCGTCCTTGCGTGCGCCCCGCGGGATTCTTTGCGGTTGAGCGCCCCTACGAGTACCACCTCCGCTGTGCGGAGCATCGAGTCCGTCTCCATGACGTTTACAAAGTTGGTGTTGTATTCCTTGGCCTTGTCGTCGACGTGCTTCCACATCGCCGCCTTTAGCTCGCGCACCTTTTTCAGGGCAGACGACAGCCCCTCCTCGTTCCTAAAGACGTACGCCTTGTCGTCCATCGTGTCCGTCAATTCTTTGCGCACCTGGTACGGGTTTACGCTTCCAGACCCGCGGAACAGGCCGTCGTAGATGCGCTTTTCCTCGTCTGCTACCTGCGCCTGCGAAATTTCAATTGACTTTGACTTGCGCGCAGATGCGTACTGCGCGGCAAGCTCGCCCGTTATCCTGCCCCACACTATGCACTCTGAAGTGGAATTGGCGCCAAGGCGGTTTGCGCCGTGCGTGCTGTTGCATGCTGCCTCGCCGGCGGTCCATAATCCCGGCAGTTCCGTTGCGCCGTCAATGTTGGCGTGGATGCCTCCCATCATGTAGTGGCACACCGGCCTTACCTCTATAGGCTCGTCGATGATGTCGACTCCGGAGAACTTTATCCCTATTTCGCGGATGCCTGCCAGGACCTCCTTGATGCGCTCGTCGCCAAGGTGGGTCAGGTCAAGTTTCAGGCAGTCAAATCCTGTCTCGTGCTTGAATCCCCTGCCCTCCTGTATCTCCCTTATCATGGAGCGCGACACCACGTCACGGGGAGCCAGCTCCATCTTGCCGGGCGCGTACTTGGTCATGAATCGCTCGCCCTTGCTATTTATCAGATAGCCACCCTCGCCCCTTGCCCCTTCCGTGATGAGGATGCCTGACGGCATGATGCCCGTCGGGTGGAACTGCACAAACTCCATGTCCTTCATGGCAAGGCCGGCGCGAAACGCCATGTCGATGCCGTCAGGGGTTGACGAAAACGCATACGTGGAAAAGCTATATATCCTGCCTGCTCCGCCCGTGCATATGATGCCTGCCGGCGCCTTGAAGATTGTAAAGTTGCCCGTCTTTATTTCAATGGCAGTGATTCCTTGGAAAGCCGAGTCGCGCAGTATCGACGTGCAGAACCACTCGTTGTAAAAGTGGATGTTGCCGTGCTTTAGACAGGTATCATACAGCGTCTGCATCTCGTAAAAGCCGACCTTGTCCTGCGCAAAAGTCGCGCGTGGAAACGAGTATCCGCCGAACTTGCGTTGCGCGATCCTGCCGTCCTTGCGCCTTGACCACGGCATCCCCCAGTGGTCTAATTGATAAACCTCAAACGGCATGTTGCGGACGAGGCGCTCTGCCACGTCCTGGTCTGCAAGAAAGTCGCTTCCCTTTACCGTGTCATATATGTGGGATTCTTGGTTGTCGCCTTCCTCTTCGTACAGGACGGCCGCAGTCCCGCCTTCTGCGGAGACAGAGTGGGAGCGCATGACCTGCACCTTGGAAATGACTCCGATGCTCAGATTCTTGTCAGTGGCGGCGGCTGCAATTGCAGCGCGCAGGCCCGCAAGCCCCGAGCCGATTATGAGGACATCGTGCGATATCGTGTCAACCAAATTCCGGGCAGCCCTTCTTACCGGGATTTACATTCTCTTAAATATCTTTGTGACTATATTTCTGTGAGCAATAATAAGCAGCCGCGTTTATTCTAACCAACAAGAGAACGTCGACAAGTGACTTAACGCCTGATTATGAGCAATCACACACGGTCTTGAAGCGGCATTAATAGGCCACTGTTGCGTACAGGAGGGCGTATTGGGGAAGAAGGCCTTTGACATCTTTGTTTCGGCGCTGGTGATGTTCTTTTTCGCCGGCTACCTGAACATACATTCAGACCTCATCGGCCTGCACGAGCCCCCGATACCTGTCACAAAAGAGGTGGAGGAGTTCTGGGACCTCTTTTCGTGGGCCGTCTTTGGCGTGCTTGCCTTTGACATCGCTCTGAAATACAGGCAGGTTCGTGACCCAAAACTGTTTGTCAAAAAGCACTGGCTTGATATCCTCATGCTGTGCCTGATGCCCCTCTTTGCAGGCTTTAAAGCTGCAAAATTCTCGATAAAGCTGGTCAAGGGATTGAAGATGGCAAAGTCCGGATTCAAGGCCGCGCACGGCGCAAAAAAGATCGGCAAGGCGAAACACTAACCACAACCCTTATTATTTGTTGCAACCGGATCCATCTCGCCCACACATATGTTTGAGGACTGGATAAGCGCTCCAGCAATAGCCCTTGCGGTAGCCTACTCGTGGCTCGCGCACAACCTTGGCGAGCCCTTTGCGGCATTTGCAAAGGATTTCCAGTTTGCGGCAATATGCACGATAACCATCATCTTTATCATGGCAAGCATGTTCATAATGCTCCGGGAGGCAAAGAAGAAGCTCCCAAAATCGTACGTGGTAGAGATAATCGACGTCTATGGCGACAAGGTGTCAATAGACGGCGTCAGGCAGACTTTTGCGACGTACGACGCCGCCGAAAGCTATGCTCGCATGTACAGGCAGAACTTTTCACAGTACCGCTTCAAGGTAGTCGGCAGCCAAAAGGTTAATGCCTGAGAAGCAGAGCCTGCCTTGGCTGGTTGCTGTCGCTGTCTGCATCGTGAATGCAAGACAAACGAGGCGTATTACCAAGCTTTCCGAAGTCTCGTCAAAACTTTTTAAAAAAATCACTGCGGGTACCAAGGATGATCTAGCACAATGATAAGAAGAAGAACAAGTGCCAGCGACGTTATCTCCACGCGGACTTTTAGGAATTGCTCATTTTGTGGAAGTCCGATTCCTGCTGGGACAGGCCTGATGCATGTCAGAAATGACGGTAGGATACTGTGGACATGCTCGGATAAATGCAAGAAGAACCTGTTTGTACTTCGCCGGGACGCAAGGAAGCTAAAGTGGACTGAAAGGTACGTAAAAGGGGGAGCGCAGGTAAAGAAAAAGTAGCAGTTTGCTTGCTTGTGAAGAAGGCAGGCATCCCGTCGGGGCCAAGTCTCCAAAAGGTGGTGTCCATCCTATGATGACTGGCGTACATGTATGCCACCTCGACTGCTTCTACTCCTTCCCACAACAATACAAGCGCGCGAATAATGCTGCAAATGTTTCGCCTGTTCTATGACGATGCGCTGGTTAGTGCGATGCAAAACTACTACTGGATAAACGGCATCTCTGCCTTGGCGTAGTGTACGTCCTTGTCCTCTATTCTCTGGAAAGGGTTTGTTTCTCCTTCTTTGCCCTCTCCTCTTCTATTTCTTCAGCAGGCGTTTCTGGTGCCTTGGTTATTAGCTCTCGGCGGCTGTCGCTTCCATTCTCGGGACGTTCTTCAGACATGCTCTCACTCTTCTTTGTCCCATACAAACTACTTTTTTGTTGCGGCAAGGAGCAAGCAGTCGATGCAAACTGACGCACGCCTGATGCGTATTTGCTTGCTTGGCTGTTTAGGGTTACAATACCGCTTAACAGAACTTCTTTAATGAAAGCTGCTTGAATAGACTGTTACTCTACGTAAAACAACACGTCCTGCAAGACAGCCTTGGTCCATCCCTGCCTGGATTCTTGCCGACGCGCCATCCTAGTGACCTACAGGGATGGGCCGCAGGCTATGCAAGTAAAAAAGTCAAAACGACCGCGCCTTAATGTGGCAATGCCAATACCTTTGTGCAAACTGGAAACGTTAATAGTCGCTGTCTTGCTGGTGACCTTTAACTGGACATGACTGTTGACCTGTCGCAGTATTTGACAAATACGTTGAACCCAAAGGTGTTCCTTGCGCCAAACACTTCCGACCAGGAAGTGGTGGAAAAGGCAAAAAAGCTGCTTGTGCAGAACGGCCTGCGCGAGGACCTGATACAGGTAAACTATGACATGCAGCAGCTTGACGTGGGCGACCTGAACGTAAGCTACGACCCGCCAGACCTAGTGGTGCGAGCGGTGTATGACAAAAAGCCTAGCGGAATCGTCAAGATGAAGAGCGTGGCTATGATAAAGCTCTGAATATTTTCCAAGGAATCGATAGGTTACATGCGCACTTCAATGTTTGGCGACGTCAGCGTACTACCACCCTTCTACCTGCAGTCCAGGCACCCTTTCAAAGTGCTTCTTGTTCCTGGTCAATAATGTCTGCTTGTTTGCCAGGGCGATGCAGGCGATAAAGAGGTCGCGGTCTCCAATGGCGCTTGATTTGAGCTCGCTATAAAGCCTGCCCCACAGCAGCACCGAATCTTCGTCGAGCACCAGTATTGAAAACTGTCGGAGGTAGTCGCGAGCGCTTTCAACGGCTCCCCTGGTTTTCGACCTGAATGTGCCTGCATAGTATTCTGCGACATTGATGATCGTGGTGAACAAAAGTTCGCCGCTGTCTGAAAGCTCGGCGACCTTGGCGATGGCCTTCTCGTCGTTTCTGGCCAAGTCTATGAGGCAATCAGTGTCCAGGCAGGCCACGCTAGATCTCCGGTACTGAGGCTTTGAAATTACGCCGTAACTCTTTATTGGCCTGTCTTATGCTTTCTGCCGTCTCGTCGTCCAGCGGCCTGTGATCCTGGAGGTAGGCCAGTATTCGGCGTGGGTCGCCGCGTGGGAAAATGCGGAGGATTACGTCGGAGAACGACTCGTTCTCTTTCTTTGCAGCCTTGAGCACCTTGTACGCCTCCTCGGAGATCGTTATGGTGATGCTTGGCATTGTATATAGTGCACTTATCATGCATTTAAATTTTAAACTCTGCTTATAGCATCTTTGAAACTGCTTCTGCAATGCTTGAAATATCCTGCTTGGTTTCGGAGCCGTCCTTCATGGATTTTACAGTCACCTTGTTTTCTGCAAGCTCTGCCGGCGCGACGATGACTGTCACCGCAGCGCCCTTGGTGGACGCGTCGTCTAATTGCTTACGTAATGCCCTTCCAAGCATGTCATAGTCGGTTGCAATGCCTGCATTCCTTAATGTAGACGCGATTTCAAGCGCCCTTGCTTTTGCGTCGCTATTCGCGTACGCGACGTACGCAAGTGCCTTTGCAGTCGCTGTCTGAGACTTGTGTTTTTGCAGCGCAAGGACGATGCGCTCTATTCCGCCAGCCGCGCCGGTTGCGCCAATGTCCTTTCTTCCAAACGCGTCCGTGAGCCTGTCGTACCTGCCGCCGCCCACAAGCGCACCTCCCTCGCCAGAGGCGTCAAACACCTCAAAGACAATGCCCGAGTAATAATCAAGGCCCCTTACTATCCCGAGGTTTATCGTTGCGTTTGCCACGCCCCTTGAAGCAAGCGAGTCCATAAGGCCTGACAGTTTCTGCCACGCCTGCAAGCCTTTCACGTCAGCCTTTGCCATGACTTCACTTGCCAAGCCTGTCACCTTTGAAAAGTCAATCAGCGACTGCAGTTTTGCCGGCTCTATTGCGTCCTTGTATTCTGCCAGCACGCCCTGCGCGCCCTTTTTTGGCACCTTGTCGACGGCGCGAAACATTTCGAGCAACTTTTCTTCTTCGGTTATGCCAAGCACTTTTCTGATGTACTCTTCAACCAATTGCCGGTCGTTTACCTGGATTGTGACGTCAAGCCCGAGTTTTTTGAAAAACGCCGACACGAATTCAATGACCTCTGCGTCGGATTCTTGCGAAAAGGGCCCGTACACTTCAATATCCCACTGGTGGAAATACCTGTAGCGCCCTGCCTGCGGCTCGTCGTAGCGCCATACGCCGGCAAAAGCCGCTATCTTGGCCGGCATCTTCAGGTCGCGCCGTGAAGCGACATGGCGCGTAAGGCCAATCGTCAGGTCAAAGCGCAGGGCAACGTCGCGGTCGCCCTTGTCCTTGAACGCATAGATCTCGTTTGAAATGGAAGCGCCGCTCTTGGCCTCAAGCGTGGAGAGCATCTCAAGTGGCGAGGGCTCCATCATGCGAAAGTTGAACAGCCGCGCGGTTTCAAAGAATTTCTCCCGGACGAAGTTGATGCCTGCAAGGTCGTCGCTTTCAATGTCCCTCATGCCGCGGGGAAGTTCAAGCTTCACACCAGTAGCACGAGGCTGTTGGCATTTAGATTTTGCGTTAGGTTGTTATAATATCTGCCAGCAAAAGTGGTCGTGGCAGGCGGCTACCGGTTTTTGGACCACATGACAGACGCCGTGATAGAGGCGTACGGCAATACGCTAGAGGAAGCGTTCGTACAGGGCGCACGCGGGCTTGTGGACACGATGGTAGACATTTCTGCTGTACGGCCTGTTACGGAAATAAAGATAGAGGCAGAAGGTCACGACCTTGAATCCCTGCTGTTTGACTGGCTTGACAAGGTGATGCTCTTGATGGTATCAGACGGCGTTGCCATGTCGGAATTTTCAGTAAAGATACAAAAGCAAGATGATGACAGTTACTCGCTAACCGGAACCGCCAAAGGCGAGAAAATAGACCTTGCCCGGCACCACTACAAGGTAGAGATAAAGGCGATAACGTACCACGAGATGCTTGTACGGCAGGAAAACGACAGAGTGACGATAAGGTTCCTGATGGACCTCTGAAAGAAAAAGAGGATATTACTTGACGTCTACCTTGGTTTCCTCTTCACCTTTTGTCGGGACTTTTTTTGGCAGTTCCAGTTTCAGTATGCCGTTGTCCACCTTGGCATTTACTTTTGAAGGGACTATTTCTTCCGGGACCGGGACGTTTCGGTAAAACGACCTGTACAGCCTTTCGGTGTAGAGGTAGCGCTTGCCCTTTTCCTCTGTTTTCTCCGAGTGCTTGCCTGATATCTCGACAGTGTACCTTGTGGCCTTGACATCAATCTTTTCCTTTTCTATTCCCGGCACTTCTACCTGAAGCTCGTACCTGTCGCCCTTGTCTACCAGGTCGTACAGCGCCATCCTCATGTCCCTTGCCTCAAACAGCGACGGCATGTCTGGCCAGCTCATTGTTGCCAGAGGCCAGGGCCTCATCATGCGTTCCATGTCGCGCCTAAAGTTGTCAAACATGTTTTCAAACCTCCTCGGCGCAATGGCGGTACTGCTGTTTTCTTCCTCTCTTTTAGGCTCTCTTTCTCCTTTGGAGCTCATACGGTGTTATTACGTCGCCAAATTATTTGAGAGCTTTGAATGCCATGAAATGCAATACAAAGCATGTTTGAGATTCGGGATTCTAGCGGAAAGAATGTTAGATTTATGATCTTATGGAACATTCAAAGATAAGATTTATCTATATCGCGAATGTGCTTTAAATATGAACTTCTGTCCAAATTGCGGAGCACAAGTACCATCGAATGCAGCAAAGTTCTGTTCAGGTTGCGGCTCCTCAATCTCCGGGCCTCAAATTGTTCAACAACAGACAGTCAAGCCTACTGAAAGTCAAGTTGCGTCTCCAAAGCTGATTGGCATCATTAAGGAATTAGAAAATGATGAAAAAGTTGTAACGCAGAGTATCACTCAGACGGAAGTGATCTTTGTAAAGGAGGCATTCATCAAGAAGGTTCTCGGTCAAGAAAGAAAAGAGGTCCCAATCTCGATATCTGGCTCGATGTTTTATCTGACAAATCAGAGACTGATATTTCTGAAACTTTTTGAACTATCTGCATCTGAACTAGGTCAGGACTCTAACCTTTTGGCAGGTGCGGGAGGAACATTTTACGAATTACCTCTGACTTCAATTACAGGGGTGGAAATGCGTCAGGTGAAGTTAAACAAGAATGATGAAGCAAGGTTTGTCAATATATTTGGAGGAGATGTATCCAAGCTACGCAGGCCTGCTCTTGAAATAATCTATGACGAAAAAGCTGCTAAAGGTAGGGCAAAGGATTACATGGAATCAATGATGCAACGTGGGATAATTAGCAAACTTTGGGGCAAAGTCGAAATGGTTTATGACAAGATCTTTGTCTTGGGCGAACAGGCTGTAGTTTTACAACCAACACTATCTGAGTATGTCAAGGTCAAGAACAATATGCGATAAGTCGTTATTTTAGATAGAAAACTAGCTAGCATACACATCAGAAGAACAGACGGATATCAAAGAATGGAAGAGATTACAATTATGAAGATGAAATGCCTCCAGCTGAAGGATCTTAACTGGAAACTGAATTGACAGACACCATAGTAGAGCTTTTATCTATGTATATCTTCTGTTAGAGAATGAGTGTTCATGGGATTCTACTCGAATTGAAAATTGGAGACCGAATAATTCAACATTTCTCCATTACGAATTTCATACCCTCGGGTTCTGGAACTCCTATCGCATCACTTGTATTTCAGTTAATTCGAAATTCAGATTAATGTCAAGAATGATAATATCTCTATGAAGAATGATGAAAGTTCATTTAAGAAACATGATAATGAGCGGTTTGACGCGCGGCTAGACTTGGGCAAAGTCTTTGACAAGCATATCCAATACGAATTTGAAAATAAAGATGTAGATGCTACAATGCAGACAATGACGAAAGAGCCATACGTACACCATGTTCCCGTTATGACGAGTGGTATTGGATACGAGGGCGTCCATAATTTCTATAAAGACCATTTCATAGGAAAAATGCCTGCAGACACAAAGATGGAGCGCATCTCTCGTACGGTAGGAAAAGATCATGTAGTGGACGAGCTTGTTATTAGTCTTACACATGATAGAGAAATTGATTTTCTTCTCCCAAGCGTAAAACCTACAGGAAAGTATCTGCAGATTCCTGTTGTAGTAGTTATGAAATTTGATGAGGATGGCAAGATTGCACACGAGCACATCTATTGGGATCAAGCATCTGTTCTTGCCCAGATTGGCCTGCTTGACGCAGGTGTACTGCCCATAGTGGGATTGGAACAGTCAAGAAAGCTTCTTGAGCTATCTAAAACAGAATGAATCACGCATTAAGGAAGTGTCATTCTAATATTTCATCTCGCATGTAAATCGCAGAAACCGTCTAGCTTTAGCAATTATATCTTTGGTGTGTTTTCACGCTCAAAATGTGTTCGCACCCTCCTCCTAGTCACTTTTGCTCATAGTTGACCGATTCTGGCCAAAGTAGTGGAATATTTCTGAGCGTGAAACGTGCGCATTCTCTTTTTACTGAACCTCTATAGTTATTGACGATTAATCTGATGATTAGATAACAATAAGTTATTTGATTCGCTATTTCATAGTCGTAGAACATACTAATAATTTCGGGAAACATCAAACCTTATTAGATCCTGTACGCCCGCCCTGTCACAAGTGACACGTGACAAAGAATGAGCGAAGACAACCACCACAACAATGACAAGATAAACGTAGTAGGGATAAACGTGCTAAAGCAGAACGGGGCAAACGTGGACGAGATAGTAAGGCTCTTGGTGTACAATGCGTCAGTCGAGTTCACCGCGTACTATTACTTTACGAACCTGCGCGCGCACTGCACCGGCCTTGACGGCGAAGGGCTAAAGGGCGTCATCGAAGACGCGCGCCTTGAAGACCTGAGCCATTTCGAGTCGTGCATCCAGCGCATCTATGAGCTGGGAGGCACGCTGCCAAACGACGCGATGGAATTCGTAAGGATGTCCGGGTGCGAATTCCTGCAGCTGCCAACGCCAACAACAAACATCCAGGAAATCCTGAAAAAGTGCCTTGCAGCCGAGCAGGGCGCAATCGTCAACTGGAACAAGCTGTGCAACCTTACAATAGGAAAGGATCCTGCCACCTACGAAATAGCCAAGGACATTCTAAAAGAAGAGATAGAGCACGAGGCGTGGTTCCTCGAGCTCATCTACGGCAGGCCGTCAGGCCACATGCGCCGAAAATATGCCGGCGAGCGACCGCACACGCACAAGCACTCTAGAGCGCTTTCTCAGCTCTAGGAGCTTCCGTTTCTTCTTTTTCTGCCTTTTTCACGAATATGTAGTTCATGATAAAGGCTGCAACCAGTGCGCCAACGATTGGTCCCGCCCAGTAGATCCAGTGAAAGTCCCAGTGGCCTGACACCAATGCCGGCCCAAAGGTCCTTGCCGGATTCATGCTTGCGCCTGTCAGCGGAACGCCTACCAGGTGGAGCAGAAATATCATGCCGCCGATTGCAATCCCTGCAAAGCCGGCTGCCGCCTTTTTGTGCACTGCGACCATGAATATCGTCGTCAGCAAAAAGAAGGTCAGTATCGCTTCGACTGCAAAGCCTGATGCCGCGCTGTTGTTAAGGAACTCGCTTGGCCCGCCCTGTACGCCATAGTTGACCTGGCTTGCGTACGTCGGGATTATTGCGGCAAGCGTCGCAGACGCGGCGACTGCGCCAATGAGCTGGAACGCGATATAGGCGGCTCCGTCCTTGACGTTTATCCTGCGCGTCGCCATCATCGCTATCGTCACGGCAGGGTTGATGTGCGTGCCTGACACGTGGCCAAAGACGTACACCATCAGGCCGATGACCGCGCCGTGCGCAAACGATATTATCAACAGCGCGTCAGGGCCCATGCTGAGGCCAAACATCGCTATCGCTATAGTGATTGCAAGCGGTCCAAAGAAGACCAGCGCATAAGTTCCAATGGCTTCTGCAAGCCATGCTCTTGGGTTTACCACGGCTCAATAACCTTCCAAGTGTCTATATAAAAGCATCGACCTTTCTAGTCATTCGACATCGGAAAAATGGCTTTTTATTAGCGTCATCAGCTCCTGCGAGAACCGAGGGTTGAGGCTTATTTCCAAGCCATAGCCGGTCGGGTGTGACATTATCAGGCCCGCCTTTATCATCTCTTTGCCAATCTTGTCTACTCGCTTGGTTCCGTCTTTTCCAAGGTCGCGGAGGTTAAAGCCCTTCTTTAGGTTTTCAAACGAGGTGTGGCTTGCTCCCCACTTGCCATGCCTGTACAGTTTCAAAACGATTCTGGCTCTGATCTCCTCGTCGGTGAACATTAGTCCGCTTATGATACCTTTAGTAGTCAACTATAAATACCTTATAGGTTAAAGTAACCTAAGATAACCTAAAGTAACCTAAGGTGAGAGAAGAAAAATGGAAAAATCACTGCTAATTCAATATCTGGGAGACACGCCCAAGCTCAGGATAATAGACTTTTTTCTGGAAAACCGGAGCGACTACTCTAAAAAAGAGATCATAGAAAACACCGGAATTTCCAAAACGACATTCTACAAGGTATGGGATGATCTGGTGCAGTTTGGCATCGTAAAAGAAACAAGAAAGTACGGCATGGCACAATTGTACACGCTGGACGAAAGCAATCCCGTGATAAAAAAGTTCATGGCTCTTGATGCCGAGCTGGCCAAGCAGGCCATGAAAAAAGCCACGAACAAACTGGCAGTAGCCAGCTAATTCTGCAAAATCCTAACCAAACCACTTTTCAAGCGACTGGCTCCTGCTTTCCTGCGCCTTTTGCAGTTTGTCAAGAGTGCCGGCGACCCTGTCGGTTGAAAAACTCTTTTGCACGCAGAGAAAGTCAAGCACCCTTTCGCGGTTGACCTCGCCAAACCTGACGCCGTCTGCCTTTGGCACTTCAGGCTTTAGGAAAATGTCGCGTATTTCCTGGTACGGCACCTCTGCAAGCTGGCCCTTTATCTTGTCGACGTTTTCCAGCCTGCCGTTTTCCTTTATCAGTTTTATAGCCGTCTTGGGACCGATGCCGGAAAAGCCGCTTGGGTTAAAGTCGGTGCCAATAAGAATGCCAACGTCTACCAGCTGCTCGTGCGTCAGGCCCGTCTCTTTCAGCACGTTGTCGTGCTCTACCATCTCGGGCTCGACGTCGATGTACGTGCTCTTGCCCGGCACCTTGCGCCTGCCTGATGCGGCAAGGTTGCGCACCAGCCTCTTTGCGCCAAACAATATTGAATCATAATCCTGGCTTGCAGACGCGTACGCCGCGCCCGTCTTTGTCAGGTGAGCAGCCGCAGCCTCGCCGTCGGCAGGTGCCTGCACGTACGGTATGCCTAATGCGGTCAGCAATGTCTTTGATTCTTCGACCATGCTGTCTGTCAGGACGGACGTGCGCTTGCCGTATTTCACGGCGTCTTCCATCCTGCCTTCTTCCAGCGCGTGGTTGTACTGGACAACTGCCTCCTGCTTTAGCTTGAACCTGCGCTCTATCTCTTGCGCCTTGAGCGCGTGCATCTTGCCGTCAAAGACGTACACCGGCTTGATATTCTCTACAAGCAGGTTGATGTTTCTATAAAAGAGGCCGCTGAGGTGGCTCGTCACCTCTCCTCTGCCGTTCATCAGGAGCTCGCCCGTGGGCCCGCGGATGGTGGAGAGGAATTGATAGATGGTGTTGAAAGCGTCAATGGCCACTACCTTGCCTGACAGTTCAGCAAGTTTGATAGGCACCGTGGTTATGAGCGGCTTTAGGTCAAGCCCCATATACTGTGTTTTCTTGTGCGTGAAATTATAAGAATTTAATGCTTTTTTTACGCGGCTTCCTTGACCTGCCGTCAGCTGGTCCATTTTTTCCCGCAACTGCGTGTGTTATAAATGGGACAAATTTTCGCGCCATCCGCCTTTTGCATAGCAACCGAATGGAAAGGGAGCGCTTGACTCCCCTGGCGGGGGAGAATTTAAGAATGCTGACATACTCGGCATGAGGGCGCCACACAAGGACGACAAACGAAAAGGTCGGAATTATGCATTCGGGGATCTGCCGCTCTAAATCATCATCGTGGTGGTGTCTCTTGGATTTGGCGACAGTCCAAAGGGCAACTAGGACTACGTAGAGCGAGAACACCGGCACGAGCAGTTGAAAAGAAAAAAGTTCCTTGAGCAGCAGAAAGAGGGTAATAGTAAGGGGGCTGCAAAAGACAGCAAGTACAAGATGAAAAGTGCCAATGAAAAGGTGAAACTGGGCACCAACTACGCAATCAAAGAGGCTGTAATGGCTGGCAACAAGGTAAATGGTATCTTGGATAAAGTGAATCGGAACCGAAAGGTGACCAGATTCGCTCAGGCGGCTGATACGTTTGGCATTAAGCCAACCGAGTTGTACGATGGCGATCTCAATGTGAGTACCTCCCTAAACTACTAATTATTGCTTTTTGTAGTTGCGCATGGTCTGGGCGATCCAGTCGACGTCTTCCTTGGTCTTGGCAAGGCGTCCCAGTTTTACGCAGTCGCGTATGTCCTTTGACTTTAGCTTGTTCCACACCGCGTCTGCCACTGTGGCTGCAATGTCAGGCGCTATGCCCTCTCTGGCAAGCAGGTGCGTGCAGATTTCAGTGAAACTGCCAAGGGAGTATTGCTTGAAATGGAGCACGATAAACCTTGACAGCAGCGGCGTTAACATGCGCTCTGTGCCGTTGCTTGTCGCAAACACCCACGTTTTCAGCTGCGTGTTGCGCGTTTTCTGGAACTTTGTCTCCGCCACAATCCCTGTTTCCATCAGGCTCAAGAGCGCGGTCTGGTCCTTCATGGGCATGTGCTCTATCTCGTCGACGATGAGGTAGCGCGGCCTTTTCTCAAACAAATAGTCGATCATGCCCGACTTGGTGCTGTGGCTCCCAAGCGTAAAGTAAGAACGCTCTAGCTTCATGCACTCTAGCATGAAAAGCGTCTTGGCAGACGCCGGCGGGCCCACAAGAAGCATGTGCACCGGCTTGTCTGACGAAAGCGACATCTGGAACAGGCGCTTGACGTCGTCATAGCCTACGATGCTGTCAAAAGAGACAGGCAAACCTTGCTGCTGCAAGTCCGCTGTCTTTACGACCCTGTGCTCGGAAAACTCTCCTTCTTCTTCGCTGACGCCGACGGGCAGATCCTCAGACACTCTAAGAGATGAGTTTGACAGAATCGGTATTAGCCGTACCTGCTAAAGTTAGGTGCGTGTCTGCTCTAAATTTCTAGACCTTGGTAAAATAATCAGGCCGCTGCTGTCGTAAACGAGCGGATTGCCGCAAGCACGTTTTCGCTCAGCTTGATGGTATACGCTGCTGCGTCGTCTGAGGACATTTTTGACAATTCTTCCAAAAACTGCGTCTTGTCCCTGCCTCGCTCGTACATGCCGCCGGATTCCTTGATGCACAGGGGGAACTTTTGCATCTTGATGCCGTTGGCATTCAAGTGCTGGATGAACCTGCGGTAAGCGTCCGTGTCGTACCAGTCGCGCTTTTGCTCTTCGCAGTACGCTATCCAGACGTCTATGGTGTTCTGGAAAAATGCCTTGTTGCGCAGCTCTTCAAGTGTCATATTTCTCTAGTAATTAAAAGTCGGCCCTTCTCATCTTGGAGCCGCAGCGCGGGCACGCCCCGCCCTTGAACTTGTGCCCGCAGGCGATGCAGACATAGTTTATCCCTCCGCCGCCTCCAAGCATACCTCCAAAGCCTCCGCCCTGGCCTCCCATGCCCATGCGGGCCATCTGGCGCCTGCGGATAACGTATGACATGGCAAGGAAAACGCCGATTATCGGGATTATCGTGAGCCAGCCGAGGTACGGGCCCAGCAAAAAGTTAAGCGCGATGCTGATGCCAAGGGACACCATTATCCACATCATCGTCTGGGCCATCCAGTTCATAAGATGTCATTACTTGAACAGTTTGTTTTATTAAGTTTTCCCAGCTCGTGATTGCTGTAGGTGCAACTGAGTGAGATTTGCAGCCTAGTGAAAAGTTACAGGATGATAATAATAATGCCAGTAGACAACAGAGCTTAAAAGCACGGCTGGATAATCACTGACATGCCAAAGGCGCAACCGTCGGTTTTTATGCTGTGCGAGACCTGCCGCTGGTGCGCCACGTACACCGACAAGTCAAGGGCAGGCGACAGGTGCGCCACCTGCTCCGGCTCGTTGCTTTCCAGCTTTCCGATAATGCCGGACGAAGCGTTCACTTTTAGCTACGACGAAAAACGCGGGGTGGAACTTGACTTTTTCAGGCGCGCGTCACCTAAAGCCTGACTGGATTTCCTGGTACGCAAGCCACGTCAGGTACGGGTCGCCGTACGCATAGATTTTCTTTTTGCCACGGCTGTGGACCTTTTTGTGGTTTTCAAGGCGCTGCTCGCTGGCAAGTTCTGCGCTGCAAACCTTGCACTTGAATGTCTTGATGTATGTACTAGGATTTTGTTTGATATAAACACATCAGGATGGCCCAGTCGCCAGATCACGTGTGTATAAAAGAACTAACCACGTACTGTTATTTTCCACTGGAAGCACGCCCCTCCCCGTCTAATCGACGATCTTGATTTCCATCTTTTTGCCGGTCCTTTCGTACGCTGCTATGGTACCGTACTCGTACGGAAAGTGTATGATGACTGACACATAGCCGAAAAAGTGGTTCAGGTCCTCAAGCGACGGCCTGTTTGACGGGCCGGGGTGCGAGTGCGCCGTGCCAATGTACGAGTCGTCAAACGGCAGGTCGTACAGCGAAAAACCAGAGTAGAACGGGCCGTTTGACGAAAACGGCGGGATGACTAGGCCGTTTATCGTTATCTCGTTTCCCTTCTTTTTTCCCTGCAGGATGAGTATCGCCTCGTTTGGATGGTACGTCTTGGAAAACGTGATGATGCCGTCTGCGGCCTGGCGCGTGAGCAGGACTATTTTTTCCTCCTTCTTCTCTTGCTCGGCCTTTTTGAACATGATGATGATTATTCTTCTTTTGTCGCCGTGCTTATTTTAAGATTGATTGCAACAAGGCAGAATGGATAATAACCAGAACATGCATAGGAGAGCTGAACGGTGACGTGGGGATACGCTGCTGAAAAGAGAAGATGACGACAAGATAATCATACGGCGCGGCATGGTTGGCAACGACCAAGACGGGACTCCGCTTTTGATAAACGGCCGGGGCGAGGCCTACCGCGTAAACGACACTGCTGTTTCCTTGTGGAACATGTGCAACGGCATCACTTTTGAGGACCTTTACCTCGAAGTCCTCCGCATTTCTTCCGGCGACGAAGATGACGTGCGCAAGTCTCTGGAAAAGATGGTCAAGCAGTTCCACAAGATATCCGTGGTCGAGATGAAGGAAACGGGGATACCACCTAGCGCTGACCGCAGACCTGGAATGCAAACATAAAGTAGCCTGCCACCCTGCCGTTTCTGCGGTACGGGTAAAAGTTGCCCCACTCTTTTGGCATCATCTCGTGCTTTAGCGCCTTTGCCTCCTCCTTTGTCATCTGTATCTTGGCCAGGCGTTCGCCCATGATTGTGGACCAGGGAAGCTGCGGAAGCGAATCGCGCTTGTTCACTATGATGGCAACTACGCGGTTTGGGTTCTCCTTGTCGATTACTGCAGAGTATGTGTGGTCGCCGTCAAACGGATCGACAACTGTGAACGGGTCAATGGCGACGTACTCCCTCATTCTGTCACGCAGCGCGTCTGAAAGAGCTGAAGCGATTGCAAGGTCAGAAATATCCAGTTTCCTGACCTCTTCTGTAGAAGGTAGCCTGATGGATGTCGCCAACACGCCTGTTATCAAATGCGCCTGACTATATAATTTTAATTTTCCTTTCTAACCTTACAAAGGCATAAATTGCAACGCCATTGCAGGAAGGAATGCTGAGGTACCCAAGCTAGGTAAGTCGTCCTAGACCCTGAACGGGGTCAGCCTCGAGATCATATAATGCAACTTGACGTGCTAGCTGATGTCCTTCGGGACTCGTGGGTTCGAGTCCCACCCTCAGCGCTCTATTCGTGTAGTTGCACTGGGAAGTGAGCAAGAACAATACCCAGAACACAGCAAAAATCTACAGACTGTAAATGGTTCTTCGCCATCCCTTCCCCCCGCAGAACAGGCATCAACACAAACAGACAGCACAATCTGGTTGGAGGTGAATGAGCAACAATGGAATCATTGAATCTAGAGCAAGCAATCCAGTTCCTCCAAGACCAGCAAGCACAGAAGGACTTTTGCTGCTTCCACTTGAAGAATGGAATATTGAAAGCTCATTTCGACTAGCCTCCTCTCCTTCTATTTTTTCAATACATCATGATTATTTGTCATGATGCTTAAGCTAATTCCAGTGTAGAACATCTAATGAAAAGGGTAAAGCGTTCAACCCTAGTTGTGATAGGAATAGTTGGACTGGCAGGTCTGGTTCCTGTATTAATTGTAAATCAAATCCAAGGACAACCTCTTCCACCTGTGATTAACTTTGCATTAAGTCCTATACCATTTGCGTTTTTAGCGGTGGGAGCTCTGATTGTTAGGCAAGGATTTACAATGTGGGAGCATGTAGGAGAGCCAAATTATGAACCAGATTATGTTCTTGGTGCAATGATTCTGATTGTTGGGATGGTGTTCACCGGGGCTGGCTCCTTTGGAATGCTGTTAATCTTTGGTGGTGCTTCATAGTCACTTAATTTCTTCCAGCAAAGCATATAGCAGCATCCAGTCTATCCAGAGTCAGCGCTTTTCCCAAGGTTTCTGTCAAAGCAGTTGGCAGCCTCTAGCCCGCATAATGCCTCAATAATCTGCGAGCACCGCTACTTTTTTTATCCTGCTTGGCCTATCAAGAGATCTAGTCCCTTGAAGAAGTGGACGTACGACCATGCAGTTATTTTTCTTTTCATTTCCTTCTTATTTTTGGGGGCTGGTGGGGTTCTTTATGGCCTAATCTGTATGACGAAATACTTCTTTTCGCCTTGCAATGATGAGCTGGGTCAAATAGGAAGATACTCTCTTTTCGTAGGCGTGTTGATTTTCCTATTCAGTGTATACATCTTTAGTCTGGCAAAACGCAACGAAGCCAAACAGTCGTATGAACCGATAATGATAATGCCAATACTCAGGCATTACGGAGATGATGATATCAGCCGTTCCAGCGATGGAACGCAGATTTGCACGTTCTCCCTCAAGAACGTGGGTGACGGAAGTGCAAAAAATCTACAGATCAAGGCGACATCATCAAGTGACGGCAGACAGCTTACAGTAGATCCCCGCACTCCTGGAAAAAATGAAGCATGGGAGGTGTCGGAATGGAATGTCCAGGACCTCAAGACCGGCGAAAAGGTAGACATTGAAGTAAACTATACGGACATCAAGGGCAATCCGTGTTCAGCTTTAAGATTTACAGTAGGAGCAGAAGCGCAGTAAACGAATAACGTCACTGCGGCATCTGTCTGGCTATGAGTAGTAAAGCGTCGAAGGTATGTCTGCTGCGAGGTACTTGTTCCTTGAGAATACGCTTAAAGATATCCTTGAGTGAAGTATTTTGTGCGGTCTCTAGCGGGCTTTGTCGGGGACAAGTATTACAAGGCGTTTTTACAATGGCTTGAAAAAGAGTAGAATGAAGTGGATAAAGGGAATCCCCTCAGTGCGCGTGAATTTGTGCCGTTTTTTAGTCCAGTACAAAAAAGACGTTAGTACGCATGAGGGAGTATATGAGATGATAGAAAAGCCCATCGATAGAACCTGCAATAACCACATAGGAGTTATACTTACTTATAGACAAATCTTCACTGCAGCGGAGTAACAAGGCCGGCGACTTGTTCAAACAAAAATTCTGGTACGCCGAAGTCTTGACCGTCCTAGCCATCTTAAACCTTCCAGCCCTCGCGATAAATTATTTTGAGCCAGAGAATTGGTATGTATGGTATGCGCTAGCCGTTGTGGCCTTTGCAACTATGGTTTTCTCATTGAGGAAAATCCGCAGAATAGAAATGTTCAAGAGCCCTGCCTGGAGTTGGGAGATTCTCGTAATACTCATTACATTTGTGTTCGTGCATCGTCTGCTATTGGGAATAGCGGGAGGCACGCATCAAGGCTATTTCGTTAGTACCCTCTTGCAAATTCCGTCTGCCGGGATTCCCTTCTTGGTCGCGTGGCTGCTTCACCGGGTTCCTGAAGAAAGGCGCGTTAGTTAGTGTGCGATACGAATCAAAGTTAATAACTATCTTGCCGATTGATACTTGCCTAGAATTCTATCGAAGCTCGCTTGGCATTATTCATCACTGAACGTATCTCCTTATTTCTCCTCATTAACTCCATGCCTATATTCTCGGTCGTAATCTCTATTCGTCTGCCATCTAGCGATAAGGAAGAGCGATATGCCAAGCAACAAACCCGCTGTGGTCATGGCCCAACCAATCGAGTGCCTTTCAGGATCAGGATGCGGATTGGCAAAGAGTGGCATTCCCAAGATAAAACCTACCACGAATAAGCCAATTGCCAGAAAGGTCAGGCAGACGCCTACTGTACCAAGGATTCCCAAATCTTATTGAGAGTCTATTTGTGCAAACTTTACTAAATAGTCATCATTGTCGATTTATGATTCAGTCTACATTCTAAACTATCAAAAGAAATGCGTAGGAAACATGGAACAGTGTAGGAATTATCTAGCTTTCTAAAAAGAGATCGTATTCCCGATGCCCAAGCTTTCTTTTTTCTTGCCTCTATTATTGTGACCTTGCCTTGAGCCACTGTCCCACTTTGGGAAGCACGTTGTTCTGCGAGTACGAGCTTGCGATGAGCCCTACGTGGCCCGTGTGGAAGCGCATCAGGCGCTTGTCCGCACTTGACACCATGTCGTTGAGCGGCACGCTGCATTCCGGCGATACCAGGTGGTCCTCGTCGGCAACGAGGTTGAGCAGGGGCACGGTTATCTTTGACAGGTCGATGACTAGGTCGCCAAGGTAGAACTCGTTCTTGGCAAGCAGGTTGTCTTGGTAAATGTCAGATATCCATTCTCTGAACGTTTCGCCCGCAATCGGGGGTGTGTCGTACAGCCACTTTTCGATGCGCAGGAAATTGCCCACAAACGGCTCGTTGTCGATGTTCTGCACCAGGTTAAAGTACTTGGCAACTCCTTGCTTGAACGGCTTGAGCGCAGAATAACACGCAAACAGCTGCTCTGGCGGCAGGTTGCCTATGGTGTCGACCATCTTGGCAACGTCCATGTGCTTGGCCATGTTGCCAATGACCGTCGAGTCTTTCTCGGTGTCAATCACCGGCGCGATTACTGCTAGGTTGCGCACCTTTTCCTGGTGCAGAGCCGTGTACATTATGGACATCGACGCGCCCATGCAGTAGCCGTGCAGCGTCAGCTTGTCCGTCTTGCTCTTTTTGAGCACGATGTTGACGCAGTCGTCAATGTAGCCGTTGACATAGTCATCAAAGGTAAGGTACTTGTCAACGGTCGACGGGTCCTTCCAGTCGATTAGATAAACGTCAAAGCCCTGCGTCAGCAGGCTCCTTATCCAGCTCTTGTCAGGCTGGAGGTCAAGTACGTACGACCTGTTGATGAGCGCGTATACCGCAAGTATCGGGGTCTTGAAGGTCTTGTTCACAAGCGGCTGGTAGTGCAAAAGCCGGTAGGCCCTCGTCTCTGCCAGTATTTCATGCGGCGTCTGGCCGACTTGAACCTTTCCTGCAGTATACAGAATTTCCCTTGTCTTTTCAATCTTGCGAAAGTTTTCTTGGACCTCTCTTGTCAGGTCTTCGGCTGGCTTTATTTTCGCTGGCGGCTGTGTTGTAGCAACAGGCGATTGCGGTTGTTGCGGCTGTTGTTGTTGCTCTGACTTGTTTGGAAGCGTTTCTTGCTGTGTCATTGTTTTTCAACACTCCTTTTCAGGTCGCGGACAGACCTCTTTAGCTCGTGGATGTCTTTGAGGATCTCGTCGATCTCGCCCCTTGTTGGCAAGTTGAGCACCTTGAAGTTGCGCTCGGTTATGGTCTGCATGGCCCTTGACATGTCCAACTGGCTGCTGAACAGCTTGCCATAGACCTGCGAAAACTCGGACGACGCATACAGGCCGGTGAAAGCGTCCTCAAACGCCTCTATCATGGTCTTGCGGTAACTGTCATAGTCGTCCTTGGTGACAAACTGCTTTGGCGCCTTTTCGGCAGTTTCCTTTGACGCCTTGACGTAGGCCGCGTTTATCATCGACCAGTACTGGTCCGTATGGGTCTTCATGTCCGCCATTATCTTGCCAAGGCTGACAAACTCGTTTGCGTACGTGTTAAAGTCTTTTGTAAATGCGTACATGGGGCCTATGGTCGGCAGTTTTAGCACCTCGGACCACATGTCAAACATCTTGCTTGCCTGCTCCGGGGTCATCCCGGGCGTAAAGTTGTTATTTTTACTGTCATCGGTCATTAAACCACTTCTTCTATTATTGACTAAGGTAGAGTTCACCCGCCAACTATTATAGTTTGTCTGTCCAGAAATTATACTATTCTATAGAATATTATGTAAAATTTCTACTATATAGTACAGGTTTTAGTGCTTCTACAATTGCAGAAATAGCACTTGATAGCTGAGATGTAGATGTTTATTATGTCAACCAGCTTAAAGAACATATAGTTGCAAAAACCGCCGCAAGCCTGTGTTTTGTTCATCGCAACTGGCGTTTTGTTGCTATCTTTTGCATATACTTTGGAAAATAATGCGTACGCCCACAACATATCACCCGGTGTAAGGAGCCTGCCTGTAAGAATAGACAACGAGCAGTTCTCAAGCAACAGGGCAAACACTGATGGCGGCTTTATCGCTGTGACAGGCACTCTTACAAGCCTCGCCACTGAGCGGATAAAAGTGTCTCCGTACATCTTTGTAACTCCCTCGGAATGGGTTGGTGCAAACGGCGTACGCCACGGGACTCTTCCGTATTACGACCTCCTTGCCTTTATCTATCCACCTTACCGCGACCAGTCGAACTGGTACTTTCGGGTAGAGCTGAACAACCTGCCAAGCTCGATAGTGCTTGAGCCCGGAGAAAAGGTAGATTATGAAATCCAGATATATCCACTCAAGGCAGGCGCGTATCACGTTCACTCCTTCTTTCTGTCCGAGAATTTTGCACGTTCTGGTCTTGGCCAGACAATACTGGTGACAGGCTCTAGTGCGCCAACAACTGGCGAAATCACGCAACTGTACCTGCCGCTTGTTCTGGGGCTGACATCCTTTGTCATCCTGATTATCCGGATAATGCAAATCTCAAGAGAGAATGCGCATCTGGCTAGAGAAAGGATAGCCAGAGTGTATTTTGCGGCCAAGTCGTCGCTTGAAACCATGTGGCTTGCCGGCGTACTGTTCTGGCTTGCAACGGCTGCGCCTTACTTTCCTGCGATTGAATCAAGGTATGCTTTTGCATTGTCCGCATCTGCGGTACTGGCAGCCATTGTCATTGGAGGGTATGTCTCTGCAGCTGCAAAACAAAATGCCCGTCATCTGGCGTTTGCTATCATGACATCTGCCGTCAGCGCGGCATTTTGCTTTGCGCTGCTGTTTGGCGAAGGCTGGTTGTATCCTTACTACAAAGAGCTGCATTTCCTCGTGGATGGTTCTGCATTATTTCTTGCCATGATCGCAAACTCTATCATCGCGATTTATTTCGCGGTTATGGCGCGCAAAGAGGGAAAGAACAAGCTGACAAGTGTAGCGTAACTGCACACGCTCTTAAAAAACATTTTATAAAGGAACTGTCCGCATTCCAAAACGCGGGCTCGTAGCTCAGCATGGATAGAGCGCCTGCCTTCTAAACACACATCCTCTGTTTCTGAAGACAGCCGGAAGTCGTGGGATCGAAGCCCACCGGGCCCGCTTCTTCTTTTTGCTACTGTTTTTTCTTACTTTCTTGACAAGAGGGCGTATGCGCCGCCAACCGCGTACGCTATGGCTATCAGTATCCTTGAAACCATGACTGCAATGTCTTGGTGAGTCGCAAAGAGCGAGCCGTCTATCACAAGTGCTACCGGCAGAGCAACAAGTGAAATCGCGCCTACCAGAAGCTGCTCCGGGTTGTTCTGGCCGCTGTATTTTTTCATCAGGATGTAGGTGGAGAGGTTGCCAAGGCCAATGCCTAAAAGTATGAAATACTGGTAAAGGTGGGGAAACGCGCCAATGGCTGCAAACGGTCCTGCCCACGATACGCCATTTATCGCTTTTGCACCCGTTGACCATTTGATGCTGTTTTTCATGCGCCCCCTGATGGCCGGGATTGCCTTGCGAAAGCGCGGGCCTGCGCCGGCAAGCACCGCGCCGAAACTGCCTATCCATATTACAGCGTACCAGTAAACTGGCATGTTGTTGATTGCGGCAAGCTCTGAAAGAACCGAGCCGGCGCCAACTGCTGCTGACACTGCCACGAAAAGAACGCCAAACGCCCGCCTGGTCTGGAGCGCCGAGTTTTCCAACATCCGGTATGGGTACGATATCTAATTTAAAGCAAATTGTAAAAGGGGAAAAAGAGAGGGAGGGACAGGAGCCCTTACTTTGTCGCGTCGGACACCTTGGCCCACTTGGCCACTGCGCCTGCCGCCGTGACCCACTCGATTACAGAGTGGTAGACTGGCACGTTGGCATCCTCGATGCGCTTTGAGATGTTCTTGGTGAATGGTCCTCCCATCGCGCCGATGAGTATGGGCTTTTTCTTTTGCTTCTGGAACGACGCAAGCACGTCTACGATTGTTTCTTCAAGCGGGTCGTCCTGGAAGACAAACCACGGCATGATGATGTCGACGTTGGGGTCGTCCATGAACGCCTGTATCGCAAAGCGGTAGTCGTCGGCGTTGGCAGAGCCTGTGATGTCGCACGGGTTGCCGATGACGTATGTCGGAGGATAGTGTTCCTTGAACGCCTTCTTTGTCTGCTCTGACAGTTCTGCAACCTGCAGGCCGAGGCGCTCAAAGTTGTCAATCGCTGCGATGATTGGACCTGCGCCGTTTGTGACCATTGCCACGCGGCTTCCCTTTGGCACCGGCTGCCAGTTGAGCGCCTTGAGCGCCGCGGTCAGCTCTTCATAGCCGTCGACGCTGATGATTCCTGCCTGGTCCAGCGCGCCTTTCACGACGCCGTACGAGCCTCCAAGCGATCCCGTGTGTGACGCTGCCTGCTTGGCGCCCCTTGCGCTCCTGCCGTTCTTGAATACCACGATTGGCTTTTTGCGCTCTGTGATGACTTTTTTGGCTGTGTTCATGAACTTGCGGCCGTCGCCGAGGCCCTCGACGTACAGGCCGATTACCTTGGTGTTTGGATCTTCAGAGAGGTACCAGATCATGTCGGCTTCGTCCACGTCGGACCTGTTGCCGTACGAGATCATCTTGCTCATGCCAAAGACATCGGAACTTTCCATGAACGCGATTCCAACCGTCCCGCTCTGGGAGAGGAACGCAACGTTGCCGTTCTTTGGACGAAGCATCCTTGCGTGGCCTTGGAACGCGCAGTCGAGGCGGTTTGCGCCATTGAACATGCCGATGCAGTTGGGGCCGATGATCCTGATCTTCAGCTCCTGCGACAGCTTCTTTACCTCTGCCTCTATGGCGGCGCGCTCGCCTCCAAGTTCCTTGCCTCCGCCGGAGATGACTACAAAGTTGTGGATGTTCTTCTTTGCCGCCGACCTCATTAAGTCCGGCACGAATTTCAGGTCTACTGTTACAACTACAAGCTCGACGTTTTCCTGTATGTCGTCAAGGCTCTTGTACGCCTTGATGCCCATGATTTCGGGGTAGCCCTTGGCGTTTACCGGGAACACCTTGCCCTTGTAGTCGTGCTTGACCATGCTCTCTAGGACCGAGTTGCCCACCTTGCCTGCCTCCGGCGACGCGCCAATGAGTGCGATTGACTTGGCGTTGAAGAACAGGTCCATGTACGAAGAGTCGGGCTGAACCTTGGACACTGCGTTTGCGTCGACTGCCTGCCTCAGTATTATCTTGGCGTCGACTACGTAATAGTCCTTCTCGTAGAATATCACGGGGTTAAAATCGATGCTCTCATAGTACGGGGCCATCTCTGTGCCAAGGTTGCCGATGCTCACAAGGGCGCTTGCGATCATGTCCTTGTCGACCGGGGCCGCGCCACGGAATCCTTCAAGGATCTTTTTGCCCTTGAGGTCGTTTATCATGTCCAGCGCGTCCTGCTTTGTAATCGGCAGGACCCTGAACGCGACGTCCTTGAAAACCTCGGTGTAGATGCCTCCGATTCCTACCATTATAATCGGGCCAAACTGAGGGTCATTCTGCAGGCCGACAATGAGCTCCGCGCCTTGCGGCACCATCTTTTCAAGGAGCACGCCCTTGACCGTGTTGTACTGCTCTGACAGCCTGCCGTGCATGTCGCTAAAGGCATCCTTGACCTGCGCCTCGTTCTGTAGGCCGACCTTGACGCCCTTGACGTCTGTCTTGTGCAGGATCTCGGGCGACACTATCTTGGCGACAAGCGGAAAGCCCATTGCCTTGGCCTTTGCCGCGGCGTCTGCCTCGCTTGTGACAAGCGCGTACGGCGGCACCTTGACGCCGTACTCTGTCAAAACCTGTTTAGCCAATTCTTCTGTGATTACTTTTTCTTTGGTTGCAAAAACATCATCAAAGATCTTTTGGACCTTTTGATTCGCCATATTGAATCTGAGGAAAAGCTTCTCAAGCTTCTTTTATAGTTACCTAAGCATCGCTGTAAAGTTTCTATACACAACCTGGCACTTTTTTTCAAGTTCCGACAGGTCACCTGCGGCCGGAAGGATGCTTCTTTTTGCGTCTATTTTTTCAGCCCTTACCTCTGCGTCGTATTCCTTCATCCATGTCCTTATGAGGCGCTCGTCAACTTCTAGGTGGAACTGGACGCCTATGGCGCTTCCTACCTTGAACGCCTGCGGATAGAGGTCGGTGTATGCCAGAACCGTCGCATCTCTGGGTAGTTCGTACGTGTCGCCGTGCCACTGGAATACTCTCATCTTTTTCTCGCTGATGCCAGAGAACAGACTTGCCTTTCCCTGAGGCGACAGGAGGACATCGTGCCATCCTATCTCTTTTTTTCTGCCCTTGAACACCCGCCCGCCGGCTGCCTGCGCTATCAGCTGCGACCCAAGGCATACCCCAAGAACCGGCACATCGTTCTTGATTGCGTCCCTTATCAGGTCCTGCTCTTTTTGCAGATACGGAAGATTGTCGTAGACTGCCATCGGGCCTCCAAGAACGACGATTGCAGAATAACCGGATGACCTGGCAGGCACGCCGTCTTCTTGCGCACTGATGTTTTCGACCGCCAAGCCGTCCTTTCTGAACATGCCCTCAAGCGTGCCTAGCGTCTCGCACGCAACGTTCTGGATGGAAAGGACCTTCTTCTTCAAGGGTCTCTCTGTGTTATGCCGAGAGATACTATTTATTGTGTCGCTGGCTTGGCACAAATATTAAATCGCACCAGCGCTAAACTACAACTGCCGATGGGCTATCAGGCAAACGATGAGCAAGTCCTTGAGAAGCTGAGGCATTTTGTTGGTATGCTAAACGAAGAGTCTGAACGGGGTTCTGTAATTGTCGTGGAGGGCAGGCGCGACGCCGAGGCGCTCTCAAGCATCGGCTTTACGGGGAGCCCGGCCGTGTTCCACAATTTCAAGGGCATTGCCGACTTTGTCGATTGCCACGGCCATGGAAAAAACAAGATAATCCTGCTCCTTGACATGGACAGGACGGGCAAGTACCTCACAAGCAGGCTCTTCTCAAACCTCCAGTCACGCAGGAACCATGTCAGCCTCTTTTACAAACACGCGCTTGCCAAGATAACAAACGGCAAGGTGAGGCACGTTGAGGACCTGTCTACGTACGCCCAGCAGATGGCCGGCGTAACTGGCGCCCGCAAGGACCTTTACTTTTACACCTGAGACGTATCTCGCGATACACGAAAGCACTTATATTCAAGCGACAGCGAATTTCAATTAGTTACGGACAAACCAGTAAACGAGGTTATGAAGAAAAATTGCCTAGCACAGGAATCGTAAAGTATCATGTTAAGCTAAAGTTTGAAGTTGATGGTTTGGTCGAGAAGGCCGACATTATCGGTGCTATTTTTGGACAGACCGAAGGTCTCCTTGGACCTGAGATGAACCTCAACGAACTGCAAAAAGTATCAAAGGTTGGACGAATTGAAGTAAACGTCGAGACAAAGGGCAACGTGGCCAAGGGCGACGCGCTGATACCCATGAGCACCGACATCTCTACCGCCGCGCTTATCGCTGCGGCCATAGAGAGCATCGACAAGGTCGGCCCGTTCCAGGCCAAGTTCCAGCTGATGGGCATCGACGACATCCGCGCCATCAAGAAAAAGGTCATTGTCGACAGGGCCAAGAAAATAGTCCAGGACTGGGCGACCAAGACCATATCGGAGGGCGAGGAGATGCTCAAGGACGTCTATGATGCAAGCAAGCCCGGCAAGCTCACCGCCTACGGCAAGGCGCAGCTTGCGTGCGGAACAGGAGTTTTTGATTCAGAGTGGATAATACTCGTGGAAGGGCGCGCAGACGTCATCAACCTGCTTCGCGCTGGCTATGACAACGCGATTGCCATCGAGGGCGCCAAGATTGACGAGACTGTCGTAAAACTGACGGAAGGCAAGAAGGTGATTGCCTTCCTTGACGGCGACAGGGCTGGCGACCTCATACTCAAAGAGCTGGCAGGCGTAGTCAAGATCGACAAAGTCCTCCGGGCACCTACTGGAAGAGAAGTGGAAGAATGCACGCCTCTTGAGGTTTCCGAGATACTAAAGGACGCTTACTCTGTTGACGTTTCTGCAGCACCTCATCAGCAAGAGCTGCCGCCTGTGCAGCAAGAAGAGCGCAGGCACGAGCGCCGCGACCGCGACGATCGTGGCGGCGGCTATGGTGGAAGGAGGGACCGCGACCGCGGCGGCTATGGTGGAAGGAGGGACCGCGACCGCGGCGGCTACCGCGACAGAGATAGAGGTGGCTACCGAGACCGCGACGATCGTGGCGGCGGCTATGGTGGAAGGAGGGACGACTATCAGGACCGAGAAGAGTCCTACTCCCACGGCCCTTCACAGCAGGAAGAGCCTGCACAAGCCCCAGTAACGCCAGGACAGCCATCTGCAGCAGCGGCAAACGATGCGCCAGAGCTCTTGACTGCAATCCGCGATGTGTATCCGCAGATAAACGAGACGCTGGAGGCAGTGATACTCGATGGCTCGATGAAGCAGCTGCTAAAGGTTCCAGTATCTGAGGTAATCAAGAGGCTGGATTCTGCCGAAGGTGCCAAGTACCTTGTCATCGACGGCATTGTGACCCAGAGGCTCGTCGAGGCTGCCGACAAGGCAGGCATCGAGTACGTCGTGGGTCACAGGACAACAGGAGTCAAGCCAAGCGACATCAAGGTGCGGACCTTTGGCGACGTGGGCATCACGAACTAAATGCCGGAAATAAAGCTGCAGCACATACTGACTATGGTGCAGCTCCTGTCAAAAGGGGCTCGCCACAATTTTGTCGAAGTGACCACCGCGGATCTTGGCAGGAATATCGGACGGTCCCAGCAGGCCGCTTCAAAGCATCTTTTGGATCTAGAGATGGCCGGCTATATAGAGCGGGTAAGGCGCGGCCAGAAATTCGCCGTGCGCGTGACTGACAAGGGCAACACCGAGATCCAGAGCTTGTTTGCATCTCTAAAATCGGCGCTAGAGTCTGCGCCTGCCGCAATCGACTTTGAAGGAAGCGTTGTTTCGGGCATGGGCGAGGGCGCCTACTACATGTCGCTTGAAGGCTACAAAAAGCAGTTCCTTGAAAAACTTGGCTACGAGCCGTATCCTGGCACGCTCAACGTGCGCCTTACAGACCCAGTGTACATGAATGCAAGGCGGGAGCTTGGGCGCCACCCGTCGATATTTCTCGAAGGCTTCTCCGACGGGACGCGCACGTACGGATGGGTAAAGTGCTACCGGGCTTCCATAAACGACGGCGCAATGGAAAACGCCGCCGTCCTTGTCCTGGAGCGCACACACTATGACGACAGTATGCTTGAAGTCATTGCGCCGGTTTCAATAAAGGACGCAGTCGGGATAAAGAACGGCGACAGGATAAAGGTGCAGGTTAGGATAGACAATAATAACAGTCCTCATCAGATGCCGTAGATGGTGTCGCCAAGCTCTTCCTTTATCTTGGACGACTTTGACCCCGGTATCGGAGTCGACAGCCTGATCACCTGTACGTTGAGGTTGCGCTTTTTGCAGTTTTCTGCAACATCCTTTTCGCTGTGCGCCTGGTCGTAGCCAAGCGCAATCACGTCCGGCCTGACAAACTCGACTGTGTCGTAGAGAGTGCCCTCCCTGCCAATGAGCGCAAGGTCTACAAAGTTGAGCGACTCTACGAGCTCTTTACGCAGGTTTTCATCGTGGTAAATCTTGCGGTCTTTTTTTATCTTTAGCGCAGTGGCGGTCCTTGCGATGACTACCACAAGCACGTCGCCCACTTCCTTTGCCGCCTTTAGCGTATGGATGTGTCCGGGGTGTATCAGGTCAAATACCCCGCCTACGAGCACCACCTTGAGCGCGTCGCGGCCGATAAACGTCAATTTTGGCGGGCTGCTGTTCTTTTCCACCATGCCTATCTCTGCCAGGCGCTTTATCCTCTCTTCAAAGAACTTTTTCCCCACGGGCAGCTTTGCCCGGAGCCTGTCGTACGCCTGCACGGAAGGGTCAAGCGTGCTTGCGTAAATTGCAGCAAGTATTGACTTGTCTTCAGGCTCCATATCTGTACATGTTCTCCGAAAGCGACAGCAGGGTGTGGGTCTGTTAACTCTATAAATCCTTCGACATTTTTGTCGTGACGTAATAGTAGTTCAGTATGTCCCCTTCCACCTGCCTGACGTCTATACTTTCAAAGCCCGCCTCTGCCAGCTTTTCTTTTGCTTTTTGCTCGCCCCACACGGTGCCAAGTCCCTCTCCGCCATACGCAAGCGACACTGTCATGCAGTGCATGGTGGAAATCGTGTAGAGCGACGGCGCAAGCGGGTTTTCCATGTTTTCATGCAGGCGGCTTGAAGCGGCAATGTCTTGCATCAAAAAAGTGCCTCCCTTGCGAAGGGCCCTGTGGATGCACTTTAGCACCTTGGCGGGCCTTGCCTGGTCGTGTATCGTGTCAAAAGCGGTTACTAGGTCAAACTTTTCCCGGTCGCCTATCTTGGATGCGTCGACTATTTTGAACTTGGCATTTTTGAGTTTCATCTTTTTTGCTTCTGCCCTTGCCGCACCTATGCCTTCCCTTGAAATGTCATAGCCCCAGAACCTGCTCTTTGGAAAAGCCTTTGCCATAAGGTTGATGGCGTGGCCCGTGCCGCAGCCTACGTCAAGGACGTCTATTCCTGATTTGAGCCTGCCTGTCAGCCCCTGAGCAAGCGGGAGGATGTCGCCTACCAGCCTTGCATCAAAGACGCGGGCAGTCTCTTCTGCCTGGATTTCCTGGAATTTTGGAAACGCCGAATACGGGACGCCTCCTCCCTTTTTAAAGCACTTTACAATGTCGTCCTCGACGTTTCCCATGAGGGCAATGTACTGCGTAAACATGGCAAGGTTGTCAATGCCTGCATCGCGCGTAAGGCACGACGCGTGAGCGGCCGGCAGGCTGTACCTGCCCGTTGAAGGTTCATAGTCGATTATCCTGCCAGTGACCATTGCACCAAGCCATTCCCTGACGTACCTCTCGTTCAGTTTTGCAGCTTTTGCGATCTCGATGCTTGTGGAGGGCGAAAGGCGCGCCATCGCATCAAAGAGCCCTGTCTTGTGGCCCACGCTTGTCATAAGGCACAACATGCCGTCGTTTAGGATCTGCAAGAACCTGCCGCCAAAATCATTATTTTCGTTCTCTTCTTTGCTCATTTTCGTGCGTATATGATATGTGTGTTCGTACTTGCAAAAAAAGTTAACCAAGCTCTACGCAAATAAGCAAGCGCTGCGTCATCTTTTTCTGAACAATAATACACATGTCGTTATCGCCGGCAGAGATAAAGCGCAGACTGGAGCAGAACTGGATCCAGTTCCTTACTGCCAACTCTGCCCGGCTTTCGATGGACACGCTTGATGGCGCCAGCCCGCCGTCCATGTTTGTGGGAAGGTATGGCTATCCGAAGGTGCGAATCGGGCCGATGATACCGCCCGTGCATGGCGACACGACGGTCTATGACAAAACCGAGATGTGGGTGGGCAAGACGCTTGAAGAGATTGCCAATTTGCGCCTGTCCCTTGTGCGCGGGGTGATGAGCGTAAACGTCGGCGACACGTCAGGCCGCTACATCGAAAACCTGCAAGAGCTTGCCATGTCAGAGAGGCCTGCGGAAAGCGAGGCAACATTTGAGAAAAAGCCGCTTGCGGACATGGAGCTTGACCGCGAGCTTCGGCTGAACACGGAAGCGGCGCCCTTTGGGCCTGCCGCGCCTATCAAGACGTTCAAGGCGTCGTCGCTTTCAGCCGACCAGAAAATCGAGTCGGCGTTCTACGACGGCGACCTGCGCGCAAAAGACGCGGTGATGGAGCTTTACAAAAAGGGAATAGAGACAAGCAGGATCCACAGGGTCCTAAGCGTCGGGATGCTTGGGCTGAAAAAGAACCGCAAGCTGGTGCCGACAAGGTGGAGCATAACTGCGACTGACGACATCATCTCTGCAAACGTCGTCAGGCAGAACGAGGCAAACGAAAGCATTGACCTCTTTGAAGTGAGGCAGTATTCGCACCTTGGCAACTATTACTCTGTCATACTGATACCCGACAGCATATGGAGCTTTGAGATGATAGAATCGTGGTACGCCGGCGACGGCAAGATGGCTACCGGCGCCGATTACGAGGATGCGAGGGGCCTTGACCACTACCCTTCAATCGCCGGCGCATACTTTGCAGCGCGGCTTGCAGTCGCCGAACATCTGTCGAAAAGGCGCAGAAAGGCGGCGGCACTCGTACTGCGGGAGATCCATCCAGAGTACGTGATGCCTGTGGGAGTGTGGCAGATACGGGAAGGCGTGCGGGAGGCGCTCAAAACACCTGCAAAGGCGTTTGAAGGTTTTGATGGCGCGCTGGCGTTTGCGTGCTCGACAATGTCGCAATCAAGGGCAGAGATCCTGAGGCACAGCCAGCTGTACCGCAATTTCAGGTCGCAGACAAGGATTACCGATTTTTAATAAACAACAACGCAAAGGGTCATATACTGCCACCACGAAGTCTCGGCGTATATGAGTGACGCTCTTCCAGAAGGCGTAAAGCACCTCGTCCCAATCGTGCCAGTTGAAAAGGCCCCGAAAATTACCGAGCAGGCAAAGGAGGAGCTAAAGAGCGTGGGCATGATGGACGAAAAGGGTAAACTAAAGATCAAAGGCGTCAGCCCCAAGATGTTAAAGCGCATGAAGCAGGAGCAGGTCGCCTGTCCAGTGCTAAAGCAGGATATCGCCTTTGTGCAGTGTTATGTCTGCCGCAACTTCCATAGCAGGATCTCCGGGCAGGTGTACTGCAAGGGCGAGCCTCTCTAGGAAACTTTCATAAACCCTGCCACAACTGATGCACATTCATATTGAGTTCCCAGCCGCCAAAGGAAGCAGTGGGCATCACGGCCAAAAAGAGCGACGATTTCAGCGAATGGTACACGCAGGTGGTGATGAAGGCTGGCCTTGCCGACTATGCGCCAGTCAAGGGCTTTATCGTTCTTCGGCCTTATGGCTATGCCGTCTGGGAGTCAATACGCGACATTCTTGACAGGCGATTCAAAGAAACCGGCCACCAGAACGGCTTTCTTCCCGTGCTGATACCTGAAGGCCTGCTTTCAAAGGAGGAGGACCACTTTGCAGGCTTTACCCCCGAAGTGTTCTGGGTAACGCAAGCCGGCAACAACGACCTTGGAGAAAGGCTTGCCCTGCGCCCCACCTCTGAAACACTGGCGTACTCGATATTTGCAAAGTGGATAACAAGCTACCGCGATCTTCCACTAAAGATCAATTTCTGGAACACTGCCCTTCGCGCCGAAATAAAGGCGACCAAGCCGTTCATACGCACGTCAGAGTTTCTCTGGCAGGAAGGCCACACCGTGCACGCAACCGAGGACGACGCCGAGCAGGAAGTGATGTCGATACTTTCCATCTATCGCGAGCTTATCGAGGATCATCTTGCCGTTCCTGCGGTCCGTGGCTTTAAAAGCGACAAGGAAAAGTTTGTCGGCGCAAAATACACGACAACGCTTGAAGGCATGATGGCCGACGGCAAGGCGCTCCAGATGGGAACGTCGCACCACCTCGCCCAGAACTTTTCAAAACCGTTTGAGATAAAGTACCTCGGCAAGGACACAAAGGAGCACCTTGCATGGCAAACTTCGTGGGGAGTCTCGTGGCGCCTCATCGGGGCGATAATCATGGTGCACGGCGACGACAAAGGCCTGATACTGCCGCCCAAGATTGCGCCAATACAGGTTGTTATCGTGCCTATACACAAGGACAAGGACGCGCAGGCAGTCAAGGAAAAGGCAAACGAAATAGCGCAAGAGCTGAAGAATGCTGGAATCCGCGTGCACGTTGACGACCGCGACGAGTACACGTCCGGCTGGAAGTTCAACGAGTGGGAGCTAAAGGGCGTGCCGCTCCGCATCAACATTGGTGCTAGAGACATTGAAAAGGGGCAGGTCGAGTTTGCCAGGCGCGATATTCGTGACAACAAAATCCAGTCGCCGCGTACGAGCCTTGTCGACAAGACAAACGAGCTTTTAGAAGAGGTGCAAAAGAGCCTCTTTTCCAAGGCAAAAGCACTCCTTGACGGCTACATTTCAAGCCCGGCAAGCTACCCTGAATTTCGGTCAATAATCGAGGGCAAGGGTGGCTTTGCTCGTGCAGGCTGGTGCGGAGACCAAAAATGCGAGCTGGCCGTAAAAGAGGAGACAGGGGCCGACATTCGCGTCATCCCATTTGACCAGGACGGCATGCCTGAAAAATGCATCTACTGCGGGCAGGCTGCCAAGAAGGTCGCCATGTTTGGAAGGGCATACTAATTATTAAGGGATAGAGCGCGAGAGCTAGTTACGCTTGGTCGACATCACAGACCTATTGTTCCCGCTCGATGGCGAACTGGGATACCTCGGTATCTTTCTGGTAAGCTTTGTCGGGAGCATCATCGTGTTCGTGCCTGTTCCATACTTTCCGATAATCCTTGCGGCCGCGCTCAGCGACAAGTTTGACCCTCACATGATAGCCATAGTGAGCGCGCTTGGCACTGTCATAGCCAAGACCATCATATTTTTTGCCAGCTATTACGGCCGTAAAATGCTCAGCCAGCAGACGCAAAAGCGTATGCTTCCCTTGCAGAGGCTTGTAAGCAAGTACGGGTGGCCGGGAGCCTTTGTAGCTGCCGCAACTCCTGTACCTGATGACATCGTCTACATACCCCTTGGCCTTGCGCGGTACAGCCCGTGGAAGTTTGCGCTTTCTACGTTTGCGGGCAAGGTGGTGATGAACGAAGCAATAGTGTGGAGCACGGTCTTTCTTGGCCGGCCGCTTGTGCAGGATGTCGTGTCAGGCACGGACAACACGACGCTTGCAATAATCACGGTGGCAAGCATTGCGGCCATGGGCCTGATAATCTACTACTCGCTCAAGATAGACTGGGGAAAACTCATCGGCAGGTGGTTCCCCTGGGCCGTCAAGGAAGATGATGAAGAAGAAAAGGAAAAGACCAAAGATGGCGCTGAAAAGAAGAAGGACTAGCCAGCCAGGTTTTTTCTGTCGGAACTGACGCCGCGCTTTAGCTCAATTTCCACATAGTCTTCTTCCATGCCTGCGACGCAGTCAGTGACTACCGCCTTGACTGTCTGGAAGTGAATCTTGCCTGCGGGTGCCTTGCCTGCCTTTTGCATGGACGCAAGCTTGTGCTCAAGGCCGTCCTTGTGGTCGTCGCACACCACTGCGACCATGTACTCGCCGTCGTGGGACTTTATGGAAACAACGTAGGATGGCGGCAGGCGGCATTCGGTCCCGTCGACCTTGACGGAGCAAGACTCTGGGAGGAGCACGCAATTTGTGGGGCTAACTGGATATAAAATCCGTTCGCGGGAAGAAATTTGGTTTATAAAACGGTGGCTCTACTTGCCGGTGTAATAAAACATGGGTAGCCGAAGAAGAAAGGCCGCAGCCCGGCCGATGAGCAGGGCCCGCATGACAGACGGCAAGTGCCCCAAGTGCACAACGATCGTCAAGTTCAAGGTTTCCGGCGACGTGGGCAAGGAAATCTACGAGTGCACGTCATGCATGTCCAAGTTCTCAATAGATGAGCTCTAGTTCTCGTAGAATCGCAACACACGTTTTTTCCTAGTTGCCCTCAGCGGTGCTGCTGTTGATCTGGGCAAGCGGCACCTGTCCGGGGTTTCTGTATTTCACTACCTGCGACACGCCCTGCCTTGGATAGACGCCATAGATGAGTGTCGCCTTTGCCACCGTCGAGTCTTTGAGAGTCACCATGATTATCTGGTTGTCCTTTGAGCGCTCTACTAGGATCTTTGACAGCCTGTCAGTGTTCTGCGCGTCAAGGTGCGCGTCAACCTCGTCCATAAGATAGAACGGCGACGGCTTTAACGACTGGAGCGCAAGCAGGAACACTGTCGCGGCGATTGTTTTCTCGCCGCCGGAAAGCGCGGTCGACTCCCTTGCGATCTTGCCTGGAAACGCCACCAGGAGCATCACGCCGCCGGCAAACACATCTTCCGGGTTTTCAAGCTCCAGCCTTGCGTTTCCACCCGTTAATTTTGAAAATGTTGTGCGTATGTCGCCGTCAACCTTGCCAAACGCATCCATGAACATCTCTTTCTTCTCCTTCACTATCTGTTCTATGAACGAGACAATAGAGTTGCGCTCGCTTTCAAGCTGGTTGCGCCGGGTGGACATGCCCCTGTAGCCTTCCATCACCTGCACGTACGACTCGTCGGCGCGCAGGTTTATCCTAGATTTTACCTGCTCGTACTCGTCTGACAGCTCTTTTATTCCGCCCTCTACGTCCATCGGGTCAAGCAGGTTCTTGTAGCCTAGCCACACAAGGTCGTTTACGAGGCGAGATTCCTGCGCTGTCAGGTCGGAAACGTCCTTGCGCAAGAGCGCGGACTCTCGCTCGATGATGTTGTGCTCTTTTGACACCTTGCGCTCTTCTTCTGAGAGCCCCTTTATCTTGCGCTCGTACTCCTGCAGGACAGAATAGGCGTTGCCGGAAGAATCGATTATCTGCTGTTCTTGGTCTCTGAGGGCCTTTAGTTCTGTCTCTAGCGCCTGCGCCTTGCTTTGCATCTCCTCCACCTGCTTTTTGCGCTGGTCAAGCTCTGCAGTCAGTCGCTCCTTTTCCTCGTCCATCTGTACAAGCTCGCGCTGGTCAAATTCCAGCCTGCTTTCAATCCCGCCAAGCGAGCTTGAGATCTGGCTCAGCTCAATGTTTGCGCTGTCGGCCTGCTTCACTATCTGGTTGCGCTCGACGTTTATCTCTGCAAGCTGCGCCTTTGCGTTTGACTCGTCGATTCCCTGCAGGCGCACAGACAGCCTGTCAACGGCGGGCAAAATTAGCGTCAGCCTGCGCCTGTATTTTTCAAGCTCTGCTTCCAGTATTTGTGCTTCGTGCGCAAGCGTCTGTCCCTGCACCTGCATCTCCTGCATCGTTTTTTCCTTGCCTGCAATTGACGCCGATTCTTGGGCAAGACGGGTTTCGTTGCTTGAGATCTGGATCTCTAGCCTTATCTTCTCTGACTCGGCCGATGCAATGCGCTCTGCAGCCTCGCGCAGCTGCGCGTTCTTTTTCTCTACAACCTTTGACAGCTTGCCAAGCATGTCCCGAAGCGACTCGACCGAATCGCCGAGTATGATGGCTTTTGTCAGGTCAGAGATCTTTGATCCAAAGTCAAGCGCCATCGAGCCCCCTGCCGGCTCGAACAACTCGCCTTCTACCGACACGGCCCTAAAGCCCTGCCTTGCAAGCATGTACGCCGCAGACGAGTTCTTGACCACGATAGAATCTGAAAACAAAAACTCTGGCAGTGCTTCATACTCGCAATACACAAAGTCTGATACGCGCCCGACCACGTTCGTGTCGCCTCGGAATTCCTCCGTACGCTTGGACTTGTAACGGGCGACGACGTCAAGTGGGATTATGCGAAGGCGTGGAAGCTTTTTCTCCTTTGCGTACGCGGCTATTGCTATCATGGACTTGACATCCTCTACTACAAACGCCTTCATCCACTCCGTGCCTGCCGCAAGGACCGCCCGCTCGTAGCCCTTGTCCCACCTTATCAGGTCGTGGACGATTCCCTTGATGCCAAATTTCTCGCTGTACTTGGAAAGCTCTGCGATCGCAAAGTCCTCGTTCATGGCGTGCTTGGCCACGCTTGCCCGCTCCTCAAACTTGGTCGCCATCGTGTCTGCCTTTGAGAGTATGGCGGCAGAGCCGGCAAGCTCGCGCTCTAGCGCAATCTTGGTTTCTGCAAGCGTACTAATGGTGTTTATCGTTTCTTGAAGGCGCGATTTGTCAGATTCCAGCGACTTTTGCAGCTCTGCTATCCTTGCTTTTGCAGAATCAACTTCTGATGCAAGCGACGCAAGGGCAGAGTCGCCGGCGTCTTTTTTGTACGCGTTGGTCTTGAGCTTTTCCTCGACCCTTGTCGCCGACACCTCGATTGAATTTTTGAGCGACGAAATGCGCTTTAGTCTGCCTTCCAGCTTTTGCCGCAAGCCTGTATAGCGCGAAATCACTGCCGAGACTTCTTCGACTTGCGCGTTTATCTGGTCCAGCCTTGCGCGCAGGGCGGCAAGTGCTTCCTTTTTCTGGGCTACCGAAGCCTGCAGCCTATCTGCGTCTGCCTTCATACCCTCTGCCCGCTGGACAATTGCCTGCTTGCCTCCTTCTATCTGAGGCAGCCTCCTCTCAATGTCGGAAATCCTGCGCTGCGACTCGCCAAGCATTGCCTTGGTGCGCTCCGAGTCGTGGACTATGGAAGCTGTCTTGCTGGCAAGCTGCGCCTTGGCCTTGTTTGCCGCGTCCACCTCTTCCATGAACTTGGCCTTTTCAGTCTCAAGCCCTTCAATTTCCTGCCTTAATTCATCCAGATGCTTTGTCAGCTGCGCCGAGCGCTGGTTGTTGCCGTCCAGTATCTGGGTGCTGGTGGCAAGCTTGCTCCTGACGACCCTGATGTTGTTTGAGAGCTGCACCGCCTTGAACCGCTTTAATTCAGAGCCTATCTGCTCGTAGCGCAGCTGGTCGTTGCGCTCTGCCTCTAGCTCGTCTATGCGCTTTCGGATCTCTCCCATCCTTGCAAACGCGACTTCAAGGCGCCTGTCGGCCTCGTCAAGCTGCTTTAGCGCCTCTGCTTTTTTCTCGTCAAAATACGATAGACCGACAATGTCCTCGATTATCTTGCGTCTCTCTTCAGAGTTCAGTTCAGAAATCCTAGTTATCATGCCTTGCTGGACGATGTTGAGCTTGTTTGGCGCCGAAAGCACCACTTCAAGCAGTTCCATTATAGCAGTCTTGGACACCTTTTTTCCGTTGAGCAGGTATTGCGATTCGCCGCTCTGGCCTTCCATCTCTCTAGTCAGAGTGACCGTGTCCTCGTCCATCGGGATGCCCCTGTCCGTGTTGTCAAACGTGACACTGACGCGTATCAGCCTGTGGCCGGGGTTGTTGGCGTCGTGGAACAGCGACTGGAATTTGTCGACCCTCATGGCCTTGGGGCTGTTCTCGCCTATGGCAAACATGATTGCGTCAAGGATGTTGCTCTTGCCAGAGCCATTTGGGCCCGTGATGGCGACCAGCCCCTTCTCAAACTGCACGATAGTGTTGCGAAATCCAAACGACTTGAACCCGTACACCTCGAGCTTTTTGATGTGGACCAAGTGGGTTCTGGGATGAGATTTTACGCAGGGCTAATTATCTGTGCTGGCGCTCATTTGCGCTTCCTTTTAGTCAAGTATTTTTAATCAGAGCTAGTTAGCGTTCCCGCTTGCCCTCGACGAATTCGAGGAAATTGGCCTTTGCTACAGAGTACGGCATCTGGACAGGTGGGTGCTTGAAGCAGTAGGCCGAGATGCTGTCAAGCGGGCCGGATATCCCCCGGTCTATTGCTATCTTGGCGCACCTTGCCGCATCTATCATGACGCCGGCCGAGTTGTAGGCGTCTACCACCTTCAGCTTCAGGTCAAGTTCCACCGGGATCCCGCCAAAGTACTGGCCCTTTATCGAGATGTAGCATATCTTGTCGTTTTCCAGGAACCCCACAAAGTCAGACGGGCCGATTCGCATGGGGACCTCGTACGGGGCCATCGCTGCCACTGCTGACGTCTTGCTTATCCTCTTGTCTTCGAGGCGCTCTTCGTCAAGCATGTTGTAAAAGTCCATGTCGCCTCCGATGTTCAATTGATAAGTTTCATTTACTTTGACACCCCTGTCAACAAACAGCTTGACAAGCGTCTTGTGGACCACTGTTGCGCCAAGCTGGCTCATGACGTCGTCGCCGGCGCACGCAAGGCCTCGCCCTGCAAAGGCGTCCTGCCACTTGGGCGTAGACGCTATAAACACCGGTATTGCGTTTACAAATGCGCACCCTGCGTCAAGGCACGCTTCTGCATAGTATTGCGTGCCGCGCCTGCTTCCGACAGGCAGATAGTTGAGCAGCATCTCTGCGCCCGTGTCCTTTAACACCTGCACCACGTTTGCCGCCGGGCCGTCTGCTACTTTGATCTTTTGCGCAAGGTGCCTGCCGATGCCGTCGTGGACCTCGCCCTTTTGCACCTTGACGTCCATCTTGTCCATCTCTTTTATGATGCGGATGGTGTTGTTCGGCTTGGCAAATATCGCCTCGGAAAGGTCCTTTCCTACCTTGCTTGCGTTGACGTCAAAGGCCGCGACAAACTCGATGTCTGACGGCTCCAGCCCTCCAAGGTTATAAGCTGTCAGGCCTATCCAGTCGCTCTCTTGTTTCTTGGCGTCTGGGTTTTCGCGGTAATAGCGGGTGCCTTGGACTAGAGCAGAAGCGCAATTGCCGATCCCGGCAACGGCGACCTTGACCTTTCTACGCATCTTGTCTCTATCTGCATTAGAATCTGCTTAATATATCTTCAAGTTATTCTCGGGACAGCGCAAATCGTCTTTGTGTAGGCTGTTTCAAACCCTGAGCTTTTGTACAAGCCAAGCAGGTTTTCGCTTCCAAGCGTCTGCAAGAACAAGAGCGTGCCTTGCTTTTCAGCAAGTGCCCTGGCAAAATTCAGAATCGACTTGGCGACGCCCTTGCTCCTCTGCGCTGGAACGGTGCCAAGGCAGTATAGGCCAGTCATGCTGTTGTTTTTTGTTGTAAAGAGCGCCCCACACCCTGCTGGCATGTTATTTTCATTATTGTATGCCCGCAAGAGCTCTAGTTTCTTTGCATTGGATGTTATAATGCGCGCAACTTCGTCTTTCCATTCTGGAACTGAAAACGACCTGCAAAAGACGTCTATCCATATCGCAACTTCTGATGGCTTGCATGCTGCTGTTATCTTTATTCTCCTGCTATCGCGGGGCTCCCCTGCCTTCTTTTTTGCCGCTCTTAACACGTACATAGTGTCTACCATACGCAGCCTTGGTGGTGGCTGCGACCTGAAATAAAGGTGGCAGTCGATGCCTGCGTCCCAGAACACCTGTGCCACCTGCTCGTACGGGACATTACAATTTTCGACTGTTGCCCTGTTGAAAAAATAGTCGCCTTCAAGCTTTGGGTTGACAAGTGCAGTGGCGCACTTGATCTCTATTTTCTTTGACCACAGCGAACAGAACGCCCATTCGTTTTCCTCCATTAACCTGTAATCAGTATCTGAGGCCAAGGATCTCTGCCATCTCCCTGGTGCCTGCGCCTGCACGCGCGGCTTCAAGCATCACCCTCATCGCGCCCTGCGTGTCAAAATCGTCATCCATCTTTTGCATGAATTTCTTCATGTGCGCCGGCTTGCATTTCTTGTCTGCTGCACTTGATATAATGTCATCAAGCTCTGCATATTTGGCTAGCCTGTTTTCTGCAAAGTCAAGCCGCTCTCTATAATGTGTAGAATAGAGGTAAAGCCGCACTGCATTTGCACTGTGGTCTTGCAGCAGCCTTTTGATGGCAACGGCGTTGCCAAGCGACTTGCTCATCTTTTTTCCCTTGACGTACACAAGGCCGACGTGCGTCCATAACTTTACCGGCTCTTTTTCGGACGTTATCGCGCTCATTTGCGCAAGGTGCGATTCGTGGTGCGGGTACACCAGCTCGTCAGCGCCACCGTGCATGTCGTATGCGCCGCCAAAGCTGGCCACCGCGACCGACGTGTCTTGCATGTGCCACCACGGTATGCCACTTCCAAGCACCCTGTCGGAAAAGCTGATCCCAAAATCATCGTTTGTACTCCACAGCAGGATGTCAAGCGGCGACTTTTTGCCCGGCGCAATGTCAAGCCGGCAGTCTGCAAGCTCTTTGTCCGTCATCTTTGACAGCCTGCCAAAGCCTGCGCTCTTGGCATCAAGGTAGACGTTTCCGCTTGCGATGTACGCCTTGCCCTCGTCAAGCAATCGCCTTGCAAGCGCCTGCGCGGTGTGCACGTGGTCTGACACCCGCGCAAAAGCAAAGCCGTCGATGCCAAGCGCCGCGGCGTCGTACAAGAGCTCGCTAATGTAATATGTGGCAAGCTCTTTTGGCGCCATGCCTTCTGCCTTGGCCCTTGCAAAAATCTTGGGATCGATATCCGTGATGTTTACGATGACTCTGGTTTCTGCACCTAAAAAGCGCAGATAGCGCGTGACAGCGTCGTAAAACAAGAGCATCCTTGCGTGGCCCACGTGCGAATAGTCGTACACGGTCGGCCCGCAGAGAAATATTCTTGCTGCGGCGGCAGCGCTTCCTGGAACAAAGTCCTTCTTTTTTGCCGCCAGCGTGTCATAGACTTTCAAGTGTCCGGTAGCGCCTGCCAAAAGGGCTCTTAGACGGCCTCTGCAAGCTCTGGGCGCTCCTGGCTTATTATCTTGCCAAGGCCGCGCATATAGTTTCTTGCAAACGTCGACACGGGTTGCGAGGAATACCAGATGCAGCCGAGCACCTCGCAGTCGTGGCACGTCCTTGCAATGTCCCACTGCGGCGCGCTCCATATCTCGTCCACCGAGTGCTCAAGGAGACTGTACGTGTTTTCTGGGCTGTTGAACTTCCAGCATGGGACCATCACCGTTCCGTCGCCGTTTACAAAGATGCTCTTCCATACGCCGCATTCGTCAAACAGCCCGCGGCCGTGCTCAAGTATCTGCTGGAAATACTCCTGCGGGATCATGACTGGCAAACCTCCTGCTTTTTGCTGCTTGCCCATGTAGTCGAGTATGCTTTCGCACACCTTGTTCATTGTCTGTCTGTCCGGCAAAAGCGAATAGTCTACGTCTGACCTGTCCTCGACAAACGTGAACGAGACTGCGCTTGCGCCAAGCTCCTTTGCCCTGTCAAAATACGTCTGGTCAATGAACTCTTCTGTGTTGTATTTCGTGATGACGCTGTTGAGGTAGTGCGGGACCTTGTGCTCCGTCAAAAGGCGCAGGTTGTCCATCACCCTGCGGTACATGTGCGGGTTGACGCCGCGCACCTTGCAGTACGGTTCCTCATAAGTAGAATCAATGCTGCACGTGACAAACTGGATGTGCTTTTTCAGCTCGTCAAGGTCGATTGTGTGCAAAAGCGAGCAGTTGGAGATGAGCGTAATGGGCATTTTCAGTCCGTGCAGGTATTTCACAAGCTCCATAAAGTCCGGCCTGCTCGTGGGCTCGCCTCCCTCCACTATGGCCCATACGCAGTATTTTGACACCTTGTCAAAGACCGCCTTCCATTGCTCGGTAGTCAGGTCCCTGCGCTTTGCAGTCGCTATTTGGCCTTCCTTGTCTGCGTCTCCAAAGGGGCACATGGGGCAGTAAAAGTTGCAGTAATGGGTCATGCTGAATACTGCGATCAGAGGGCGCCTCCTGCCGACTGCCCTGTTTGCGGACCACTTGCCAAGCAGCTTTAGCGTCCTTATGGTGTCTACTCCTCCCATTGTGATATTTTTTGTAAAATGCCCGGAGTATTTCTGCCTTGTTATGCCGTACGCAAAGGCTAACAGAGAGGGCATGTGCTACGCATATGGCACATGGATGTCCTTGCCTTTGGCGCAGAGGTAGTCGCAGTATCGGCCTCGGGAGTGCTTGCACCCGGACCGCTGTTTGTTGCAAACATGATGTACGGGACAAGACAGGGCGCGCTTTCTGGAATCAAGGTCGCGCACGGACACGCGGTTGTCGAAATCGTGGTGATCGCCGTAATTGCGGCAGGGCTCTTTTCCGCCTCGGCTTTTATCGCAGACTATGCAAGCGTGATAGCAATAATCGGTGGCGTGTCAATAATTGGCTTTGCCATCCTGCAAATAGTCGGCATCATAACTACTGCAAGAAAAAGTAAACAGGAAAGAAAGACCGAGACTGTAAGAAGGAAGAATGGGCCGTTTGCCGCCGGCGTCATGTTTTCCGCCCTCAATCCATTCTTTCTTGTCTGGTGGCTCACAGTCGGCCTGAAACTGGTATCTGATTCGGCTGCCTTTGGAGCTGTGGCGGGCCCTGCGCTATTGTTTGGTATGCACGTGTGGATGGACTATGTGTGGCTTGCCGCTACTGCGTACCTTGCGTCAAAAGGAAGTTCCGTTCTAAAGTCAAAATACTACCGGGTCTTGATGCTTGTGCTGGCCGGCCTTTTGCTGTATTATGGCGTCCAGTTTTTGATAAACGGGGTAATGATGATAATAATAAAGTAGTAAAATAATTAATAATAAAATATTATTTTATTACTTTGTACGCGAGATGGGCACGTCTATCGTGGACACGTTTCTCATCTTGCCGTCCTCAGACGTCACCTGCTCAGAGCCGAGCTTTATTGGGCCAATCTTGTAGCCGATGGTGTCCATCCTCTTGACAATTATCTGCGCCACGTCTACAGCCCGGGTGATGCTCTTGCCCCTGGCCTTTATGACAACCGTCGGTTCGTTGGCCAGCTGCACCAGCGTGGCGGTAACGTAGGTCATCAATGGCTTTTTGCCGATAAAAATCTCGTTAGATGCCTTTGGCGGTCTGGTTGTATTGGTGCTGGTAGACAAGGTGCACAATATTGGGCAAGGTAGAATATAATGTTTGTCGAGCAATGATCTGCTCAGATCCCTGCGTGTTTCTTGAGGATGTTTTCAATGTCGCCTGGATTCTTGGTTATTTCTTTCACCGCTTCTGGGTTCTCTACTTCGTAGCAGTGCAAAAGCCCAAGCTCGTCTTTGTAAAACAGGTAGACCTTGTCTTCAAAGACACAGTGATAGAGCTTTTCCTGCTCCATCCTCTCCGTCTTGATCTTGATGCCGTCTTCGTTAATGACAACTGGGTAGTCATCATCACTACTGTTGTTGTCTGGCACGACAAGTGTCAGTTGGGACAAGCCGTATTTATTCAATTACACGACGTCTACCCTGACTGCTTTGAGCACGGACACTTCGTCATTTTGCGCGCCAAGCATCAGAGTATATTGTCCGGGGGCAAGGTCGCCTGCAGGGGTGAACACGAACGACACCTGCTTTGAGCTATTTGCCGGAATGGATATGTTCTGCTCGCTGAAAATGCCCGTGGAGTTGCCAAGAGCACCGTTGAGGGTGAACGTGCCAGATGCAACTGCGCTGCCGTTGAATGCGCCCTGCGCGTTGACGTTGACTTTGATTTCTGCGCTGTCGCCTCTCTTTACGGTTACCTCGTCGTTGGGTATGGACACCGTGAACGGGACTTGAGCATCCGTCTTTACGGTGCCTATCTTGTTCTCGCTCCATTCTGTGAACCATACCTGGCCCTGTGGGCCCACTGACATTTGGAGCGCGTTTGCAATCCCGCATGAGCTGGCGTTGTCGGGACAGTTGGCCCACAGCTTGTTCTGGCTTGGGATCCAGTATTCTGTGAGCATCTTTGTGTTTTTGTCAAATACGCTAATCTTGTTGCCTTCGTGCTGGTTGAACCATATTCTGCCGTCAGGCGCAGTCGCGATCCAGTATGGAAGCGTATATGCGCTTGGAGGCATCGTGCCGCCAAAGATCTTTGGCGATGCGACAGAAGTTGTATATTCTGTCACCTTGCCGTCACTCGGATCTAGCATAAAGAATATGCTGGTGCCGTGGTCTGTGCCCCACAGGTTGCCGTCCTTGTCAACGGTCATGCCTACTGGCGACGTGAGCTCTTGTGGTAGGTTGTACAAGGATGTCTGGTTCTTTTCAACATCGTACTTGTAGATTACGCCTTTTAGCTGGAATGCAAGGACCGACGTCCACACGACGTTGCGTTCCCTGTCAACCGTCACGGAGCCCGAGCTGATGCGGAAATTATCAATGCCCGCAAAGGCGTCAAGCGGAAGCTTGATCTCTGTAAATCCTTCTGCCGTTCCGGGCTTCATCTTGGAAAGGTCACCAAAAAACAGGGACTTTGACCTTACGCCTACGAGGTAAATATTACCATCAGAGTCAAAGTCAAACGAAATCGGGTCTGTAGCCGGCGTTTTGAACATGTCAAACGTGCCTGAAGTTGTGTTAAAGCGCCATAAAAGCTCGTTATTGTCTGTAAACCAGACGTTGCCCTTTGAGTCGGTCTTGGTCGCCCATGACATGTTAAATTCGATTGGATTGTCGCGCACCGGCCACTGGGGCACCTGGTACTGTGCGAATTTGTTGTCAGCAAGGCTATAACTGCCAAGTATGCCCTGCTTTGTAGAGACGTACCACACGCGACCATCGTTGTCGACAGAAAGTGAAAGCGGCATCTGGCATTCCGATGGGAGCACCTTTTCTGCTACGTAGGTATTGGAATTGGCCTTGGGGTCCGGGCCGCAAAATTGTGCTTTGAATTTTGCTATCGAGTCCGCCTGCGACGAAGACATCGACTGCTGCCCTCCCGATGGGGTCCCGCCTGCAAGAAAGGTTGCAGAAACACCTGCAACGGCCACTATGCCAATGATGGCGTAGATAATGATCTTCTTGTTTGATGACGGAGGAGGGGAAGACCTCTTGCCTGACAACGCGGAAAAAACACGCTTGTCCCAATATATCTCTTGTCTGCGCCCACGCAGGTAGGGCTAAAATATGAGGCGTGCGTATCTTGAACCCTTGACTGCGCCCGAACAGGCTTCTCCGGCAGGGACACAGAAGAAACAGCAAGGATACCTGGGCTACCTGTCGGTATTGATAGCCTCGGCGCTCTTTGGCTCTGTGTTTGCAGTCACCAAGGTGCCGCTTGCAAGCATCGACCCGCTTGCGCTTTCCGCGGTTATCTATGTGATCGCAGGGCTGACGCTTGTGCCCTTTGCCAAGGCATCATTCCGCCTGCAAAGGCGAGAGGCGCGCTACATGATTGCCATTACCGCGTTTGGGGCGGTAGCTGCACCCGTCCTTCTTTTGCACGGTCTTCAGATGACCGAGGCATCCGACGCCTCAATCCTGGCAAACGGCGAGGTGCTGTTTACCGTAATCCTGTCGTCGCTGTTCTTTGGGGAAAGGCCGCATGGCAAGCTTGGACTTGCCGCAGTCGCGCTTGTCATTGTGGGGTTGTTCATGGCCACAACTGACATGAAGTTCTCCTCCGGCACGATAATCGAACTCAACGCCGGCAACCTGATGATCCTTGCGTCCATGTTCTTCTGGGCCATTGACAACAATTTCAGCAGAAAGCTGACGACGTTTTCTGACATCAGCCCTGCCAAGATGGCCATGATAAAGTCGCTTGCAGGTGGGCTGGTGCTCCTTGGCGTGACTGCCGCTGCGGGCAAGTGGGGCGCGCTTGGAAACATTAGCGCGCAGCTGTGGCTCATAATAATCACGCTGTCTGCATCAGGCTTTGGAGGCGCCCTCTTGTTCTTCCTTGCCGGCATCAAAAGGATAGGCACGATAAAGACAATGGCCGTGTTTTCGATGACTCCGATATTTGGAATAGTGATAGCGGCAGCCGCGCTTGGCGAGTCAATAAGCGTGTTTCAGGCCATCGCCACCGGTCTGATAATCATTGGAATCCTCATAGTCAGCAGGCGCTAGAGCAGTTTCAATCGCTCTGTGACCTTGTCGACAAGGTCCGCCGGCGCAGGGCCAATCCCGACGCACGTTGCCGTGCCCGGCGGCACCTGCGTGAGGCCGCTGTCCTGCACGAGCACCACTGGAAGTTTCAGGCTTTCGGCGTGGTTTTTGACGTCTATGAGCTCCTCAAAGCTCTGCACCTTTACGACCACCTTGGCCTGCCCTCCCTCAAACCAAGAGTCGAACCAGTCCGGCTTTTTCTGCTTGGTGCGCTCGGCAGCCATCACCGCGGCGTGCGCCACCTGCGCGGCTATCTTGCCCGTGCCCATGCCAAGGTCCCTTCTTATCACCATCACCTGCTTGAAATCCAAGACTCCATAGTTTAATTAAGAGAGCGAGAAATACCTTGCTGGCCGTTGTCTCACTTTGACGTAATTGTAGCCGGCGGGAGCATTTCCGGACTGATGGCCGCAAGGGAGGCGGCAAAGGCCTGTGCCACCGTCGCAGTTCTTGAAGAGGACGCCGAGATAGGCACACCGGAACACTGTGGCGGGCTTGTAAGCATGGAGGGCATGAAAAACCTCGGGATAGTGCCTGATGCAAGCGCAGTCGAAAACAGCAGGATAAGGCGCGCCAGGATCCTTTCACCCTCTAACGGCTTTGAGCTGTCTGCAGAGAAGCAAAAGGTGGTGGTGCTTGACAGGCGCGCCCTTGACAAGCAGGTGGCGCTTCAGGCGCAGAGGGCCAGCGCAGACATCCGGGTAAAGTGCTCGGTGCGCTCTTTTAATAAAGATGGCACACGATATATTGTAAAAACGTCAGAGGGTGACTTTACGTGTGACTATTTCGTTGACGCAAGGGGCGTCGCCTCGATAATAAACAAAAACCGCGACGGCGTGCTCTCGTCGGCGCAGTACGAGGTGTTTGCGCCCTGGATAAAGCGCGACGCAATTGAAGTCGCGTTTGACAGCGAGAGATATCCCGGCTTTTTTGCGTGGGTGATACCAACAGGCGACGGCAGGGGCAAGGTGGGCGTCGCCGGCAAGGGCATAAACGCTGCAAGCGCATTAAAGTCGTACATGGATGCAAAAGGCCCGTATTCTGTCGTGCGCAAGGTGTACGCGCCGATATGGGTCATGGGCCCGATTGCAAGCTTTGTGTCTGGCCGCACTGTTGTCGTGGGAGACGCGGCAGGGCAGACCAAGCCTACCACCGCCGGCGGAATATACACCTGCGGCACGGGCGGGCTCTTGGCAGGAAGAAGCATCGCAAAAGCGATTGCTGCCGGGAAAAAAGATGACAGCATATTGGATGAGTACCAGAAGGGGTGGTCTGCGATGTTTGGTGAGGAATTTTCCAAGATGCTCGTTGCAAGGCGCCTGCTGGAAAGGCTTGACAACAAGGCGCTTGATGAACTGTTTTCTGCAATACCAAAGGACAAGCTGGAAGACGCATCGTCAACGGGCGACTTTGACTTTCACACGGCCGCCCTTGCCAAGATGCTGGACGTAAAAAGCGCAGGCAGGATGGCAAAAGCGCTCCTTGGCAACGAAATCCGCCGGCTGGTCGACGGCTAGATAGATATAAATTCGGATTCGCTCACTTGACCGTCATGTCAAAGCAACTGTCGTTGCCGGTCTGCACCTCATGCAGCAGGCCAATAATGCCTAACGATGAATGCGTAAAATTCTACTGCCCAAACTGTGGCTATGTCCTTATGTGGCGCTGCGAATCCTGCCGCGAGTTTGCAAGGCCCTACAAGTGCGTGGGCTGCGGTTTTGAGGGTCCATAGACATGGCGCGCCTAGTGGCAAGGATAAAGGTCCTTCCAGCTGACGCTGACATCAGCATAGACAAAATCGTGGAGGGGCTCAAAGGCAACATCCCGCAGGGGATGGAACTCAAAGGCCACGCCAAGGAACCGATAGCGTTTGGCCTGAACGCAGTCGTCGGCGACTTTATGCTGGATGACGCGGAGGGGCAGATGGACAAGCTCGAAGAAGCCATCCGCAGCGTGCAGGGCGTCGGCGAGATTGAAGTGATGAACATCAGCCGTGCGTCGGTCAAGATGAAGTAGTAAAAGTAATGATGATGTTATTCTCAAAAACGCCGGAGGCTTGTACAGGTTGAAGAAGGCCAAGGCAGGTAGCGATGAATCTCCACAGGTGCAGCTGCGCGTAGCTGAGGCCAAGCACCGCGACGTGGGCAAGTGCAGGGCCAGATTGGACCCGCACTACATGGAGCAGATTGGCGTCCAGCCCGGCGAGGTGATAGAGATAACCGGCAAGCGTGCGACTGCTGTCACCGCGTGGCCTGCAGACGATGAAGAACAGGACACCGACATTATCCGCATCGACGGGCAGACCCGGAAAAACGCCGGCGTCGGCTTGAACGATCTTTTGAATGTACGAAAGGCAGAGAGCAAGGCTGCAAAGAGCATAACGCTGATGCCTATAGGCGACAGCAACATTACGGTAGACAAAGAGTTCTGCGAGTTTGTAAAGGGCCGGCTCAAGGGCTTTCCGATGAGCGAGGGCGACGAGATTTCAGTCGTCATTCTCGGCAACTCGATGGACTTTAAGGTACAAAAGATATCGCCAAAGGCCATAGTCCGCGTCGAGCGCTCGACAAAGCTTGCCATAATGGCCGAGACTGCGCAGGACCGCAAGCCCCGCGTCACCTACGAGGAGATTGGCGGCATGAAGGAGCAGATAAAGCGCCTGCGCGAGATTGTTGAACTGCCGATGCGCCACCCAGAGGTCTTTGCCCGGCTCGGCATAGAGCCGCATAGCGGCATCCTCATGTACGGGCCGCCAGGAACTGGCAAGACACTCATCGCCAAGGCGCTGGCGTCAGAGTCAGAGGCCAACTTTTTCATAATAAACGGCCCGGAGATCATGAACAAGTACTATGGCGAGACAGAAGCGCGCCTGCGCGACATATTCAAGGAAGCCAAGGAATCCTCGCCTTCCATCATATTCATCGACGAGATTGACGCAATCGCGCCTAAGAGGGAAGAGGCGTTTGGCGACGTGGAAAAGCGCGTCGTCGCGCAGCTCCTTGCGCTCATGGACGGCATGCAAGAGCGCGGCCAGGTCATAGTCCTTGGAGCCACAAACCGCCCAGAAAGCCTTGACCCCGCGCTGAGGCGCCCCGGCAGGTTCGACAGGGAGATAGAGATAGGCGTGCCAAACGCAGAAGGCCGCCTAGAGATATTGCAGATACATACAAGGGGGATGCCGCTTGACGACGACATCAACCTGCAAGAGCTTGCGTCAGAATTGCACGGCTACACGGGCGCCGACATCAAGGCGCTCTGCAGGGAAGCCGCAATGAAGGCTCTCAGGCGCTACCTTCCAGAGATAGACCTTGAAGGCGACAAGATATCGCCGGAGGTGCTTGAGCAGATGGTGATAACCACAAAGGACTTTCGCGACGGCATCAAGGAGATCGTGCCCACTGCCATGAGAGAGTTTTACGTCGAAGTGGCAAGGGTCAAGTGGACCGAGGTGGGCGGCCTGTACGACGCCAAGAGGGTGCTGCATGACAACCTCATCACCTCGATAAAAGAGCCAGAGAGCTTTTCCAAGATGGGAATAAAACCGCCAAAGGGCGCACTGCTCTACGGCCCGTCCGGCACTGGCAAGACGCTCATCGCCAAGGCGCTTGCCACGGAGAGCAACGCCAACATCATAATAGTCAGGGGACCTGAAGTCCTTTCAAAGTGGGTCGGCGAGTCGGAAAAGGCAATACGCGAGATATTCCGAAAAGCCAAGACGTCTTCGCCCTGCATCGTGGTGTTTGACGAGCTGGACTCGCTTGCAAGGCCGCGCGGCCAGAGCGAGGACGGCGCCGGAAACGAGCGCGTGGTCAGCCAGATACTGACAGAGATGGACGACGCAGGCAACTCGGGCGTGATAATCGTCGGAATCACCAACAGGCCTGACCTCATTGACCCGTCGCTCCTTCGGCCCGGCAGGCTGGACCTCATCGTCTACATTGGCCAGCCAGACGAAAAGGCAAGGTTTGAGATATTAAAGATAATAACGCAGCCGATGCCTCTTGAAAGTGACGTAGATCTGGCAAGCATTGCGCAGACAACCCGGAATTTCAGCGGGGCGGACCTCTTTGCGCTCTGCCGCGAGGCGGCGGTAAGTGCCATGCAGAGAAAATCGCCCACAATATCAAATACCGACTTTGCTCAGGCCCTCAGGGCGGCAAGGCCGTCCATAACCAAGGAGGTGGAGGAATGGTACGAGTCGATGAAAAAGAGCCTCACCTACGCCATGCCAAAGCCAATAGACAAGAGCTTTTACGGCTGATTAAACCAGTAAAAACATAGCTAAAAAAAGATCTGGTTGCTTTTAACGCTACGAGGGCTTGCAGTCAGCAAAAAGAGGGTTGGCACTACACACACGCTCTGAACAGGTACATTTTACGGTGCAGCGCTAACCCTGACATTTAATGGCAGATTAAGATTAAAGCAGTTTCCGTGTTTGGCAAGTGGTTCAGGGGGCGCGTTTACTGGAAATATTATAATATCCTGCATCAATCGCGCAACAACTCTTATCAGCTACCTCGACTCTATATCGTCAGGGGACGAGTATGTGTGCAAAATAATGAGGAAGAAGAGCGCGAGATCGAAGACTTGCTCTCATTAGGCATCAATCCGAGAAGAAAAACAGAATTTAATGATAAAAACGAGTTGGCTGAATTGGCAGAAAACCTCAAACAAGCGTTGTTGCAGGATTACAGGATGGCGTATAGCGACAGAGGTCACGAATATGAAGAAGAAGCAAAATCAACCGTAAATCCTTAGCGTGTTTGATATCCCTGCCTTTCGCGTCGTGACAAAATTTTCAAGCCTGACTCTATGCATGTCGCTGCCTCTTTGCTGACATAGCTTTTTATCATGCGGCTGGCTTTCAGTATTTAATGTCCTTATCTTTGTATTTCTCAAGCCGCTTGGCTATGAGCGAATTAACGCGTCTCAATTTGGCCGCTGTGGAAGGTCATTATTACCTGTCTATCTCATGGTTATTATTGCCTGCTACCACCACAACAAAGAGCTACTATTACGGTTGATGATGATTGCATTATGAAGTATCCATTGAGAAACCTCATTTATGAAAAGGTCAGGCAGGCCGGAAACATGACGGACGCCGACCTGATGAACGCGCTGTCAAAGGAGGGCATCACAATAGCCGACGCCGAGTTCAACAAGATCCTGCTGGACTTGGAAATATACGGCCTCATCCGTGTCGCCTGGATCACAAAGGAAAAGCGCAGGATAGAACTAGTCGCCGATTCGGGAACCACAAGCTAGATGGGTATCTTGTAGTAAAAGAGCGCATCAACCGCAAGCGCTACAAATATCACTACCAGGTACGGGGCCGTAACCTTGTACGCCTTCCACGCAAACTCTGGTGTAGGGTTCTTGGTTAGCTTGTAGTGGTAGATAAGCATGAGCGAGCCGGATATTGCCGCGATTATCGTGTAAAGGAGCCCCGGGCCGGGGTTCAAAAAGTAAAGGCCAACCGAATATGGGAGCAGTATCGCCGTGTTGGCAAGGATGTAGCTTGCAGTTTTCTGGTTGCCAATGAGGACTGGAAGCATCGGGACGCGGACTGACGCGTATTCTTCGCGTGCCCGTATCGCCAGGCACCAGAAATGGGGCGGGGTCCACATGAACACAAGCCACCCGACTAGAAAGCCAAGCAGGTCCATCGAGCCTGTCACCGTGGCCCATCCTGCCATTGATGCGGCGCTTCCGGCAAAGCCGCCTATCACGATGTTCCAGGCGTTGTTGCGCTTTAGCCATGCAGTGTATATTATGACGTAAAAGAATATTCCAAGGGCTATCATTCCTGTCGCCATCGGGTTGAGGGTAAACCACGCAATGACCACAGACAGCACGCTCACGCCAAGGCCGTACGCAAGGACGCTCTTTGGTGACAGCCTGCCTGCAGGAATCGGCCTCTTGGCGGTCCTTTCCATCACCTTGTCGATGTCGCGGTCGTAATAGTGGTTCAGGGCGCTTGCACCCATTGAGGCAAGTGCGCCGGCAAGCGTGAGAAAGCCAAGCTTGAACCAGTCGACATCCCATGCTACGCTGGGAGTAGCGTCAAAGCGAGTAGCGGCAAGATACGAGGTGACTGCCGTAATCACCAAGACGACTACTATTCTTGGTTTTGAAACCTCGACAAAGTCGCGTGCAGTCACGCTATGAGCCTCTCAAAATCAGTAGCGCTGGCTTGCATTTAATTGATTCGGATGTTGCTGTCAGACGATGAAACGCTTTAGGTTTGACACCTGCAGCCTAAAGAATGTGAGCACCTTGCGCTTTAGTATGGCGTGCTCGGCGTCTGAAAGGCCGCACGCGCACTTGTTCTTGCTGTCCATGCTGTGCGCCTCGGCTACTGCGTACACCTTGGCTATCTTGTCCCTTGCCTGCGCAAAGTCGTACAGGCCCTCAATCCTGTGGGTGTGCTCTAGCATGTCCAGAAGGTTCACGGTCGTGAGCCACGCGTCTGCGACGGTGTCGCCTTCGCCCACGTCAAAAACGTCTGCTATGGACAAGGTGGTGTTATCAGCAGCAAGTCCTGCAAAACGCGCACCATAAGGCGGGTGGTCAACAATTTTAGAGGTGCAGAAAGGATTATTTATGCCAGAAAAGCCCATCATAGCCAAGCATGACTGACTGGGACCTGCTGACACCCGGTATTGGTCTTACGTCCATCGGCATTGTTGGCGTAGGCATATCGCTTGCTGGCATTGCCAAGACCTTCATCGACGGCATGCACGCAGTTTCTCTCCTTACCATGTTCATCGGGATGATATTTCTCGCCTCCGGTCTTTTCAAGGACGGCTTTCCGTCGACTGGCAGGGCCAAGTCTGCCACGTTTATCACGCTTGGTTTCCTCGTAACGTTTGGTGTCGCTGCCGCAGTCACGGTAAGCGTCCAGGTGCCAAGCATCTTTGCATACATTGGCCTCATGGCCATGATCGGGATACCCGGCGCGGTGCTTGCCGTCACGTCGTTTAGAAAGCCGCAGTATGTCAAGGCAATGGGTGTGATATTTATCGCCGGAGCCGCGGTAGGCGGCATAACTTTCTATGCATTTGGCCTCGTGACGCCCAAGCCTCCCCAGCCTGCTGAGGAAGAGCAGCAACAGCCAGCCGCTCCTGCGGCGCCAGCGACTCCGCCTGCAAACGTTATCAAGGCAAGCATCCCGGCAGGCGCCTCTGCGCAGGGCAACCCCTCATATGATCCAAACCCGCTGACCGTTGCCAAGGGAGATGGCGTAGAGTGGACGAACAACGACAACGTGCCGCACACCGTGACCAGCAAGGCAGACAGCGGCAAAACGTTTGACTCTAAAGTCATGGCTGCCGGCAAGACCTTCCTGCTCAACACTGCCACCCTGAAGGAAGGTGACTATGAATACTATTGCCAGCTACATCCGTTCATGGACGGTATGCTAAAGGTTGGCGGAGCCGGGGCTTCAAGCGCTGCAGGTGGAAACGCTACTTCTTCCAGCGGCAATGCTACAGGTGGGAATGCCGCCACTCAATCAAGTGGAGGTAACGCTACTACTGGTAGTAGTGCTGCTACTGCTAATAACAATACCAACGCCACGGCGCCAAGCGGAAACGCCACATCTGCGCCAAGTACTGCCTCTGGAGGAGCAAAGACGGCGGCAACAGTTACATCAGTTTCAATAGTGCTTGGTGCTTCCACTCCAACCAACGGCCAGTTCTTCTCGCCTGCAGAAGCCAAGTCTGCGGTCGGAAGCATGGTGACTTGGACTAACCATGACACTACGTTGCACACCGTGACATCCGGCAAGGTAGTAAACAACACGCCTGCCCCTGACAAGGTGTTTGATTCTGGTCTTATGAAAGCTGGCGCCAGCTATTCGTACGTGTTTGAAAAAGCTGGCGAGTACGACTATTACTGCATGCTACACCCGTACATGACGGGCAAGGTAACGGTCAGCTGACTGGCGACACAAGTACGCAAAGCATAGCTCTTTCAGCAGTCCAGCTTCAAGAGCTTGAGCAGCTTGCAAGAGCATCGATGCCAAACGAGTCATGCGCCTTTCTCCTTGGCAGCGGGCAGGGCAAGATATCAATTGCAGAGATACTGCCGGTGAAAAATGCGCACGCGTCATACGCGTCGTTTGAAATACCGCCGGAAGAGCTGCTAAAGGCTTACGACTATGCCGAGCGCAAAGAGATGCAGGTTGCCGGCATATTCCACTCGCACCCATCGCCTCCCTCTCCTTCTCGGACCGACGTGCGCTTTATGGAGATAAACCCTGTCGTGTGGGTCATCTACTCGACTACAGAGAACAGGTTTGCCGCATGGATATTTGATGAGGAAAACGTGCGACAAGTAGACATGACAAAGAGAGGCTAGGGCGTCAGCCTGTCAGTGTCTCTGGGGTATAGGACGACGTCGCGCACGTTCTGCGAGCCTGTCAGGACCATCATCAGCCTGTCGTAGCCAAGTCCCCACCCTGAATGCGGAGGCATGCCCCAGTCAAACGCCTTGAGGTGCTCTGAAAAGCTTGCCGGGTTCAGTCCCTGCTCGGCAAGCCTGCTTCTCAAACGCTCTGGGTCATGCAGCCTGCGGCCGCCTGACACCAGTTCGAGATAGCCGTGCTGCAGGTCAAACGACTTGGACAGCCTTTCGTCGCCTTCCTTTTCATGGATGTAAAACGGCTTTAGTTTCAGCGGCCAGTCCATGATAAAGTAGAATCCCCTGTGAATCTCGCCCAGCTTGCGCAGTGCGGCGTCAGACAGGTCTTCGCCAAACGAGAGCTTTTCGCCCTCTTTGGCTAGCTCGTCAAGGCACTGCTCGTACGTGAGCCTGTCTATTTTGCCGCTGAACGGGATCTCTTGAGCACCTGCCGCTGCAAGTTCTGCCTTGTGGTTTTCATTAAAGTCGCGGATAACGTTTCCCACCACCTTTTCCACGAGGTCCATCACGTCCTCGTAATCCAGAAATGCCGCCTCGACGTCGATGCTCGTAAACTCTGTCAGGTGCCTGACTGTGTGCGAGTTTTCCGCCCTGAAATAGGGGCCGATTTCAAACACCCTGTCCAAGCCCAGCGTCAGCTGTTCCTTGTAAAGCTGCGGGCTCTGCGCCAGGTACGCCTTGCGCTTGAAATAGTCAAACCCAAAGAGGTTTGCGCCGCCCTCGCTTGCACTCCCTATTATCTTGGGGGTGTTGACCTCGACAAAGCCCTCGCCTCTCAGGGTGTCCCTTACCACCTTGAGGCCGGCAGAACGCAGGTGGAATATCGCCGCGACCTTGGGGTTTCTCAGGTCAAGCGCCCTTGCGTCAAGCCTCTTGTCTGGAGCCGACTCGACCCTGCCCGTCGGGTCGATGGGAAGCGGGTGGACCGCCTTTGTAAGTATCGTAAACTCTGTTACCTTGACTTCAACCGGGAAATCCTTGGCCTTGCTCTTTTGGACAGTGCCTGCAACGATTACTGCACTCTGCCTTGGCGCCTGCACGGCTGCCTGCACGTTGTCGCCCGTCACTATGGCCTGGCAGGCGCCGGTGACGTCGCGGATTGTCATAAACGCCAGCTTGCCAATGTCGCGCACGTCTTCAATCCAGCCGCCTATCCTAACCTGGCTGCCTACAAGGCCCTCGCCAAGCTGGCGTGCGTAATGCGTCCTGTGTATGTCAACAATTACCATATTGTCTCTATCGCTGCTCAAACTCTACTAAAAGTTCAATGTTTCTGACGGCTTTGGCTATCCTTTGGACCTTTTCAACGTTGATCTTTTGGCTGCTGCTTTTGCCGGCCACCACGGCCTTGGTCACCTTGTTGCCGTCTGGGAGATAGAAATGGTTTATCGAAAGCACCCTTGCGGGGTGGAACAGGCTCTCTACAAGCCCGCGCTCTGACGCCTCTGACTCTACATAGTGCACCTTGTGCCCAAACTCTCTTTCTATCCTTTCTGCAAGCGATGGGTTGGCCCTTATCGACATCACGTCGGGCCCTCTCAGGACAAGGATGTAATCGTCATCCACCCTCGCCCCTCTAGACAGCGTAAACCTGTCGACGTCTTGGCTCTTGTTCGCTACCCTTGTCAGCCTTACTGCAGCGTCCACGTCATCCTGCGTGATGTTGCCGGCGTGCAGTTTTTCATCGCACTTGGCACATAACACGCCACTTTTTGCATCAAAGGAACATATGGGAGTCTTCAATGAGGCGGAACTTGCATAATGGCGAGCGCCCGTTATATAACCGCTCGGCCACGCAATGCCCTTCTATTGGCAGTCATTAAGGTGCCAAGTTACCCATCCATGATTTTAAAGATGTAACTGGATATGGATTGCTGAAAGTTGATTCCTATTTCAAATTGAAGGCGCAAGGGCGATATCTACCTGATTAGATATTATGGAGATATTTAGGTGTATTTTGGGGAATTATCGATACCAAATAACTAATTTTCAAAATACTAAAATGTTATTAAGATGAGATTGTAATTATTGGTATATGTCATACCAGAAGGTACATCATGATGTTATGAGCCTTGACTCAAAAATCAGACTAGTCACGATTTGTGACATGAACGGCAAGATTTTGTTCTCTGACCATAGGCCCGGTGTAAAGAATCTTCTTACGCCAGAGGAGAGCAGAAAGTCGCTTGATTTAGCCATCAACGCATGGAAAACGCGCAGCGAGCTTGCACCAAAAATAGGAAAGGGAAAATACGTGCTGGCAGAATACGAAAAAATCAAGCGCATTACAATGCCACTTGACGATAATCATTTGCTCTACATGACTACAGAAGTAGATGCCGATCATTCGAAAATAATCGACTCGATAAGTAAGCTCAGAAAGTAAACAGGAATATTCAGGGACTAGATATATTCGTCAGAAGATATCTGCTATTTCTCCAACTTCAATACCCTCTTATGGCAGGTATTAAGTTACATAAAAAAGTTATCCGTCTACAAAATTTGCAAGATTGAGCGTGAAAACCGGGCAGATGTAACACAGCATGTGTAACATCTAATTTGTAATTTTAAAATGTAATATATGAGCAAGCCAAAACATCCTAACCCAACTTCAAAGTTGCGCGCAAGGCCAGACGGGAATACCGTTTCAGCATAAATCCCTCAAGCCATCGCTCATGCCATGTGCTTGCAAGCTGGGGACTCGAATGGATCTGGATAACAGAGGGTCTAGAGTCGTACTGCAAGGTCAGGGTGCCTTTTCTTCAATTCGTTCAACGCTTCCTGTGGCTCCAAATCGCGGTCGATTAACTCTTCATCTATAGGCTCGGGGTTAAGCTCGTTCAATTTCCTCACAAAGTTGAAGAACAACAAAGGATTTCTTGGTGTCTTCAAGACAGAGCGACGCTTCTCAGAAAGGCTTCTTTTCTGCTTGTTCTCTGCCAAAGGTAGATTGCTTGTATCGCCAGAGTTTGTCGTTGGTTCCTCGACTTTATCAAAGGTAAATTCGCCCTTTCTCAGGCGTCGAAGTGTTTTCCTTTCGACGGCTTTCCCTAGAATATGCTCGACTGTCTAGGCGTTAATACTCATACTTTTACTGATTACCCCAATGGCTTGACTTCTTGTGAAGGACCATTGGGAAACGTATTCCTCAGTCTATCTGTTACTTCGATTTCTGTATTGTTTGCGATCGATTCTTGACGTCTGACGGGTTCCTTTTCTTCGCGCATGATTGGTTGACCTTTATCCAAATGTGAATTTTGAGTCCTCTTTGCTGCAGGAACTGCCCCATCAAAATGATATCCTCTTCTGACTTTAGGGTAATTGTAAGTGAGCCGTTAAAGTCTATATCATTTCAAAATTACATGAAGAAAGAAAAGAGAAGACAGCTCCTTGTAGATGTCATCCTTACCTGGATCGTTTTGAATTGCGACTGTGACATTTTGTGATCATAATAAAAAAGAAAAAAATGACAGGCCGAGAGAAAGAGCGAGAGTTTCCAGTTTGAACCTTGGCGATTAGCCAATAAAAAGCACACTTGTGCTGATAATAAGGTAGTTGGTGAGCATTTTTTAGCAATTGATATTACATATCATTTTTTGCTTATATCAAATAAGAATGCTTTATAATTATCAATAATATGCGATCAATGATATATAACATACATAATTTTTGTCTTTTTGCATAACTGTTTAATCTCGTTGAGTGCTAGAATCGCTTAGAGCAAAACTATGAAACTCGATGGAAGAAGAATTGCAACGCTAGCAGCCATGGTTGCTGTCGCATTTTTGAGTGCGATCGCAATACGGGGATTGGTAGAACCTAGCAACAACAACACTGCTGTCACAGCGCAACAGCAACAACAACCTATGCTCAAGTTGGAACCCACTTCGGGTGCTCCCGGCGGTAATGTCACCATCACAGGAAATAACTTTAGCATGAACAGCCCTGTGAAAGTCGAATTTGACGGCAAGATGCTCAATGTAGGCAACATAACTACAACCGCTAATGGCGGCTTTACTGTGATGGCAAATATTCCAAGCGATGCATCAGACGGCGGCCATGAGATAAAAGCTAGTGACGACAAAGGCAAGAGCGCATCAGCAACCTTTACTGTTAAGAAAGGCGGATAAACTGCCAGACGTTCTTGCAAAACGGACGCTGAAGCCCTTGCCATTTTTTATGGAAAGCTCGTAGGGGAGTACTCAGAGCTATCTTGGTGTGCACCTTTAAGGGCAGCTTTGCGATGGTGAAATATAATAAAAGACGAAAGGCTGAGCCAGAATCCTGATAGCATCATCACTAAACTATGCGATTTTCCGAATCGCCAATTATTTTGACTAGTATGTCATCCTAGACCTTTCTGCAGTCTCTCTTGATGTTCGGCCCATGGTGGCGAAAAGGTTGGCGTTAATCCTTGCCATCTCCTTGGCGCTCTCCCTAATTTGGTTCATAGTAATTGCGGCTGCTTCCATATTTGCAAACATCATCTTGTTCGCAGTCTTGGATGCCGCGATCGTGGCATCTGCAATAGTGGTCGCCATTCTCGAGAATAGTTCTGCCGCTGCTTGCGGAGACATCGGGAAACCCCACCACGATTCCATTTGCCTTACGTTCTGACTCCACGTCGATTGCATTGAATTAATGGCCTGCTTCTGGGAATCCAGGTAACTCTCTGCAATATCGCGTGACGCATCAATACTCTTTGTCTGATAATCCCTTAATACTTGGGTGTATTTCGGTATCTCCTGTTCGGCCTCATTCAGAGTTTTTCTAAGATTTTCTTTACTTTCGTCGAGGGATCTTGAAATGGCTTCTCTTTGCTGTCGCTCCATGTCTTCGAAAGACCTAGGGGCCTCTCCTCCACTCTCAGGTTTGGCCGGCGTGCTCTCTTTCTTGTCGTCCTTTCTTGACGCCATCACAAAATTTTTCGTAATAATTGATTAATAGAGTTTTGACTATAGTTTACCTATCAAAGTAATTATCGATCGAGAGGTAATATTGATCTGTGACCATGTGCCGCAATCCTACTTTCAGGTTTGCCTTATACTTCAGTCCATGAAGCGCGGACAAGGGGCCAGACAAGAGTCTAAAGCCGTCCATACGCCATTTTTGAACTGAAGTGCGGACACGGACAAAATCTTGTCCGCTGACAAAACACTACTTTTGTCCGTCCATTTGATTTTCCTCCAACTCTTGTACATAGTACTTGAAACCTCTTCTCGCCTCTCTCGGGCACCTTTAGAGGATTGAAAAGGCGTTTTCCCATGCAGACAAGAAGAAATTATCGTAGCCATCAATAGCGAGAGAGACATTAGGCATTTGACGTATCTCATTATAATTGCAACTGCGAAGAGATATCATGTCCAAGAATAAGCTCGATTATGTGGAGTGGAATGAGCTCAAGGGAAAAGAAGCCCGCGGCGTAGATAAGAGCGTTGACCTTGGAGAAATCCAGGGAGTCGGGAGAACATACGTCGTGACAAAAAAGGGAGTAGTAGATAAGGATAAGTTCTACATTCCAAAGGCTTTGGCTGAAAGGTATGATGGAAAAGAGGTGTGGTTCAATGTATCGGAGGGAATGAAATCAGAGTTCAGGCGAGACAACCCGCCAAGTGATGAAGAATATGCAAAATATAGGACCACCAATTCGCCGACAGACATTGAGGACAAGATTGCGGTAGTTACAGAGATTCCAGTTAAGGAAGATGCAGTCGTAGTCGAGAGCGAAACTATGGTTGATACGGGAATCCAAACGGAAGAACAACCTGTGGTAGTTGATTGGGAAAAGATCATTCACAAAAATGTTCGTTCGATGGATGGCGAGCCAGTAGGTAATGTTGTAGCGCTATATCCTGATACGATACATGTAGAGAGCCAAGGATCAAGAATGGCATATGAAATACCGAAGGATGAGGTCAAGGGCTTTGATGGTGCAGAAGTTCGCCTGAAAGCTCCAATAACTGACTTGGAACGATATATGAAACGGGGTCATTAGAGGATCTTTGCGTAGGCTTTCTCGACTCCATAGCAAGAGTCAGCAATATCATACAAATTCATTTTGCCCTTCTTTCCTTCTATCTAGATTATCGTCTTGATGGAATTTTGAACGGGATTCAGACATGACAGAATAATACTGTCTTAAGACAAAACCATACTTTTGTCTGATTGTCTGCTTGTCTTCCTTCCTTTTCCTATGCGTACAATATGAAATCCCTTTCACCTCTCAAGGCCATTCTGTGGAAGCAGGAGCAAAATGGTCAGTCAGAAGCAGGCTTTTCAGTCAAAAACTACCGTCTTTGGCGACTTGATACCCCTTTTAAATAGTTGACCTTCCTACCACGTATTCATCAAAGTTCCTCAAAGACTTCTCCGGGCCCTTGCGCTTTCCACCGTTGCCGTTCACGTGCTCCAATTCCTAGGATAAAATTGATATAGCATTTTTCAACTTCAATACCCTCTTATACCGTTTGAGACGCTTTCAAATCATATTACATATGCCTTCCCATTCCTCCTCCGCTGCCGGGGAATCAAATAACAAGAAACTCGCCGTCAAAGGCCTTTCAGCGTACTATTTGACGGAGAGGGGCCCTGTCAAGGCAGTTGACGCAGTCAACTTTGCGCTTTCAGAAAGCGAGTCGCTTGGCATAGTGGGCGAGTCTGCATGTGGCAAGAGCACGCTTGGGTCGGCGCTAATGCGCTCGATGCAGTCTCCCGGCAGGATTGTGGGAGGCGCAATCGTCCTTGCGGGCGAAGACATTGCCAGAATGTCAGACCGCGACTTTGGAAAAAACGTCCGGTGGAAGAAAATAGCGATGGTCTTTCAGGGCGCCATGAACGCGCTTGACCCCGTCTACACGGTTGAAAGCCAGCTCCGGGAGCTGCTGCAAGAGCATGGCTTTGAAGGCGATGTCGACGCCAAGATTTCAGAGTCGCTAAAGCAGGTGGGTCTGGCGCCGGCGGTGGCGTCGCGCTACCCGCACGAGCTGTCTGGCGGCATGAAGCAGCGCGTGGTGATTGCAATGGCGCTCTTGTTAGAGCCTGACCTCTTGGTCGCAGACGAGCCGACCACCGCGCTTGACGTGCTCGTACAGTCGCAGATCATTGCGCTTTTGAAAAAGCTGCACCGGGAAAAAGGAGTCACAGTGATCCTGATTAGCCACGACCTTGCGCTCGTGTCGCAGATTGCCGACAAGATAGGGATAATGTACGCCGGCCAGCTGGTCGAAGCCGGCTCGACGCAAGACATTTACAAAAACCCCAAGCACCCGTACACGCAGGCGCTGATAGCCGCAGTGCCAAGGCTGCATTCGGACGAGAAAAAGATCCGCTTTATACCCGGCAGCCCTCCAAGCCTGCTTGACCCGCCGGCCGGCTGCAGATTCTACCCCCGCTGCCCGCACGCAATGGATGTGTGCAAGCAGGACCCTCCCGAGTTTGCTACCGACACCGGGTACGTCAGGTGCTGGCTGTACGACCCAACCTTAAAAAGTACGTCGCGCTGAGAGCACAGGTGCCCACATACCGTGTCGTCAACAACAATCCTGTCATACTTTCCATTAGGCCAGATGCGCGAAAAGCAGCGCTCTGTGTTGTTAGAGATAGAGTCCGCCCTAAAGTCCGGCTACAGAAACATCTTTCTTGAAGCGCCCACCGGCTTTGGCAAGACGCCAGTGGCAATCACCCTTGCAAGGTACCTTGGAAGCTCGCACATTTGCACTGCGACAAAGGATCTGCAGGCGCAGTACCAGCGCGACTTTCCCTTCGTCTTTGAGGTAAAGGGGCGGGCCAACTTTCCCTGCATAGTCAAGGAGGACATGGGCCTTGCAGAAAACTGCGACTTTGGCCCATGCGTTCAGGATGACTCGTACGACTGCATGTACAAGACGCGGCTTTTAGACTACAAGGTTGTAGGAGAAGGGACGCTTGCCGAGCAGGTCAGGCTGGACCCTCTTGCCGAAAAAACGTACGTTGACAAGCTGAAAAAGCAGTCCAAGATTGTGGAACTGGAATGGCGGCCATGCCACTACTTTCACCAGAGGTGGATTGGCGCAAAGGCAAGCCACACGGTCTACAACTACCGCTACTTTTTGTCCGACATTTTCTACACCGGCACCACCCAAAAGCGCAAGCTCTTGGTGATGGACGAGGCGCACCAGATAGAATCAGAGGTGGGGGACTTTCGCAGCTTTACCGTCCACAAGAACACGCTGCGCTTTCTTCCACGGGTGCAGATGCCGGAGAAAAACGTCGAAGATGTCGAGCCGTGGATGGAGTTCTGCTCGTCTCTTAGGGACAAGATGATAAAATTCATCGAGCAGGCGACGGACGCCATTGAGCGTGGCAGGGTGGCCGAGCCGTACACAGAGCGCAACCTGATAGAGGCGATATCAAAGGAAAAGAACCTTGAAGCGGTGCTGTACGATATGCGCTCAAACAAAAAGAACTGGATAGTGTCAAGCATCCAGCGCGACGCGCAGAACCAGCAGCTTGTGCGCGCCACGTTGACCCCTCTTGAAACCTCTGGCTACTTTGGCGACATACTTGACAAGGGAACAATCAATTTGTTCATGAGCGCTACCATACTGTCAAAAGATTATCTGTGCAAGGTCTCCGGGCTAAAGCCGGACCAGGTCAAGTTCATCCAGGTGCGCGACTCGGACTTTCCAGTGAAAAACAGGCCGATACACCTGATGAACGTGGCGTGGCTCAACGCCCGATCTATGCAGGAAAGCATGCCAAAAATCGCCAAGGCCGTAGACAACATCATGACGATACACAAAAACGAAAAGGGCATAATCCACACAACGTCGTACTCGCAGCTGCAGTACATCCGCGACAACATCAGCCGGGAAAACGCGTCGCGGCTTATTGAAACGGGCTCGGCGCTTGGCAGAGAAGAGGTGCTTGAAAAGCACTACAAGAGCGCCAGGCCGACAGTGCTCATATCACCTTCCCTGCATCTGGGCGTAGACCTAAAGGACGACCTGTCGAGGTTCCAGGTGATAACCAAGGTTCCCTATCCCGATCTGACGGACAGAAAGGTCTCTGCGATGAAAGACCGGGACCAGCGCTGGTACACGTGGTACACGGTGCTCCGGCTGGCGCAGTCGTACGGGCGGTCGATAAGGAGCGCCGACGACTTTGCCACCACCTACATCCTTGACTCCAGCATCTCGTTTCTGCTAAAGAATGCGCAGGACATGGTGCCAAAGTGGTTTATGGAAGCAGTAAAGAATACCTAGAACGTTTTTATGTTGTAGCGGCTCAAAAATAGCGGTTTGTCCGGCGACAGGGCCGCTCCGTCACCAAGCCAGCAGGCAGCAGCGCCCACGATATTTGGCATAAACTCTAGCGTTGCTGTTACGCTTGTCCTTATCTCGCCTATAATATTCACGCTTGTAGTGTACCCTGACTCGTTCAATCTCTCGTGGAACGAGGGCAGGGGAGGATTCATCTTTGCAATGGCCTTTATCGCGGCAGAGCTTGTCGGCGTCAGGCAGCCGGTAAGCAAGAGAAAATTCTTGGTGGTGGCCGGACTTGCCGCACTGACAATAGGTTATTTTGCGGCCCTTCCGTACGGCCTGCACGACTCAATCCGTGATACGGGGCTGTCGTACGGCATCCGCAGCGAGGTTATCGGAAGCTGGATGTTTATGTGGGACTTTGTGGTGATGGCACTGTTTGTCGGCGCGTCATTGGTAGTGCTGTTTGGGAAAAAGTGGTACAAGATAGCGCCTGCGGGGGCGATATACCTTGCAGGAAGCGCTGTCATCCTGTCGCTTGACGCCTTTTTCCCGTACGACACGCTTGGACCGCTCCAGATAATCGTGCCGGCGTATCTGCAGATAGACCAAGCAGTCATCAGGTTCATCGACACGAACATCATGGACATCGGCAAGGGAGTGGTCGCCACTGCCAGGGGCAACCTGCTCGTGCTAAACGGCCTGCACGGGCCTTTTGCGTTGCAGGTATTCTGGCCGTCTGCAGGCGTCCACAGCATGATAATCTACACACTTGTGATGCTTGCTTTCTTGCTAAAGATGGAGATACCGCTAAAGCGCAAGCTCATCTATTTTGCGATAGGCACGCTTGGCACTGTCGCCGTGAACGTCGTCCGCATAATATCGCTGACAATGTACGCGCTCATTGTGACTGCCAACCCAAGGGAATGGGAGGCATTTCACTCTGTGGCCGGCGAGATAATGTTTCTGCCCTGGCTTGGCATCTACCTTGGAATCGTGATGTACACGGAGGGCAGGCGCTTGCGCAGGATGCGGCAACAGCAGGCAAGTACCACTCCTTCTTCTACTTCGCCGTAGAAAAATAGTCAAACAGCGTGTTCTGGCCAGAGCTGTCCTGCAGGTCTGATATCCGCACCCCAAGCCTGCGCACGCTTCTCTTTTTCTCGCCCATCGCCTCGTCCAAAAGTGATCTTGCCGTTGCGCGCAAAAGATCAAGACTTGACGCGTGAGCCTTGAGCGCCCTTGACCTTGTGACGTTTTCCAGGTCATCCAGGATGAGGATTATGCCGACCGATCCAAACGCCGCCTTTTTTTCAGTCGCGCTTTCATAGACTTGTTTGCATATTTCTTCAAGGTCGGCATACATCTCTTCTGCGCTCTGCGCGTCTTTTTTCAGCGTGACGATGCGCATTATCTGCTGCTTGCGATCGCCATCTGCTGACTCTGTGACAGGCTCGTCGTCGATTCCCTTTGCAGCATTGTGGATGTACGTCGCAGTCTTTTTGCCAAACTCTTGCATCAACTTGAAAAGGTCAAACGACGCAAGGTCGCCGGCGGTCTTTACTCCAAGTTCTGCAAGCCTGTCGCGGGTCTTGGGGCCAATCCCAGGTATCTTGTCAACGTCAAGCGCAGAAATGAATTGTACGGCGTTTTCCGGCCCGACGGCTGTCAGGCCGTCAGGCTTGTTGTAGTCAGACGCTACCTTGGCAAGCATCTTGTTTGGCGCAACGCCGACAGAGCATGTAAGTCCAATGCGCTCCTGCACTTGCTGTTTTATTGTGCGCGCAAGTGCTCCGGCGGCATCAAAACTGCCCTTGACTCGTTGTGACACGTCGATAAAGCACTCGTCAATTCCTACGTGCTCAAAAACATCGGCGTGCTCTTTGATGACTGCCATCGCGCTTTCAGACACCTGCCTGTAATAGTCAGCGTCAAGCGGCAGAAACAGCGCATTGTCCACCTGGGCAAGTTTTGCCTTTGCAACCCTGATCGGGATGCCTGATTTTACGCCGTACTTTCTTGCGACATAGTTGGCGGTGCTTACCACTCCGCTGTCCTCTGTCCTGCCGGAAAAGACGCACACCAGCACGGGCCTTTCCTTTATCTCTGGCCTGCGGATCTCTTCGCACTGAGCGAAAAAATAATCAAAGTCCACGTGCATGACGACCCTCTGCAGAGATGCCGGCAACGGCCGGTATTGGCAGGCCTGCATAATTAACTTGTGTACTGCTTTTTTCACTGGCCGTTCAACACAGATACGCCGGGCATCTCGTCTCCTGCAAGGTAGCGCAATGTCGCTCCTCCTCCCGTAGAGACGTGGCTAACCTCGTTTTCGGCGACGCCGGATTTCTTCATGGCCTCAAGCGTGTCGCCTCCGCCAATGAGCGTCTTGGCGCCACGCCAGTAGGCAAGCGCCATGCTCTTGGCGATGTTGACCGTGCCGTTTGCAAATGCCCTGACCTCAAACATGCCCATCGGGCCGTTCCAGAATATCATGCCTGCGCCGTTTGTGCCGCTTACCTCTGTGGAATAGCGCTCTATCGTCTCGCTGCCGATGTCAAAGCCGGCCATGCCATCGGGTATGTCGCCCTTGACCATTGTTATCGACGTGTCTGCCGGCGATATGGCCGCAACGTGGTCCGTGGGAAGCATTATCTTGTCGCCGTATGATGCAAGGGCCTTTGAGACCCACGGCAGGTGCTCGTTGTCGATGAGCGACTTGCCTGTCTTGAAGCCCTTGGCCTTCAGGAAAGTGTATGCCGCCGCTCCCCCGATTATCACCTTGTCAGCCTTTAGTAGCAGGTGCTCCAGCGCGCCTATCTTGTCCTTTATCTTGACGCCTCCGACAACCACCTTGAAAGGCTTTATCGGGTTGTCCTTCATCATCGACAGGTACTCGACTTCCTTTCTCATGTTAAAGCCGGCAAGCCGCGCGTCGACGAGCTTGGCCATGCCGTACGTGGAGGCGTGCTTTCTGTGCGACGTGCTGAACGCGTCGTTTACGTAGATGTCTGCAAGGCTTGCCAGTTTCTTGCAGAATTTCAGGTCGTTGGCTTCCTCTTCCTTGTAAAAGCGCAGGTTCTCAAGGAGCAGTATGTCCCCGTTGTTCATGCGGCCGATCTCGTCTTCAACCGGCTGGCCGACGCAGTCGTGCGCAAACCTCACCTTTATGCCAGGCCTGCTTCCGACTATCTCTGACAGGCGCTTTGCCACCGGCGCAAGCGTGTAGTCATCGTCGCGGCCGTCGGGCCTGCCAAGGTGCGACGCAAGTATGACCTTTGCGCCCCTCTTTGTCAGGTATTCTATCGTGGGTATTGTCATGCGGATGCGATAGTCCTCACCCACGGTCCCGTTGCTCACGCTGACGTTGAAATCAACTCTGACAAACACGCGTTTTCCGTTAAACTTTTTGTCGTCGAGATCGGTAAGGGTTCTGAGCGCCAATGGATGGGACAGCTAAAAGGCAGGAGATTATTTACTTTTCCGAAAAGAAATGCTAGAACGAAAATCCTCAAAACACTTAATAAAATAATGGCGCCGCCAAGCTACGTGAGTTTCGTCCCAAAAAGGGTTCTTGGCAAGTTCATGCACGTTACGGACCAGCCGCTAAAGAGGCCTGGCGGAAAATCACTGGTATATTTCATGGGCGCAGGCTTTTGCCCGTTCTGCGCGGCAGAGCGCTGGGCCATCGTCAAGGCGCTTGAGCGCTTTGGGAAATGGGAGGGCCTTGTGGAGGACAAGAGCGCCGGCCACGACGAAAAGTACCTCAACGTACCGACGTTTAATCTGGCAAGGGCAAAATATGCAAGCGACGCAGTCGAGTTTGCCGGAAAAGAGACTGCCGACCGCAACTTTGAGCCGCTGCAGGAGCTTGACGACAAGGATTATGAGATTCTAGACATGTACAACCCTGACCAGATGATCCCCTTCTTGCTGATAGACGGCCAGTACATGCAGGTTGGAGCTGGCTATAGCCCGGAGCTTATCCAGAACATGACCCACGACAAGGTCAAGGCAGAACTTGGCAACCCGAACTCTGCAATAGGCAAGGCCATCAACGCAGAAATCGACAACATTACCGCGTTGATATGCAAGGCAACAGGCGGAAAGGGGAGCGCCTGTAACTCTGACAGCGTCAAGGCGCTGACTGCAAAACTGTAAGAAGAAAAAAGAATTTTTCTTTATTCTTCTACCTTTGCGACCTGCGGCTTTAGCGCAGTGACGCGCGTGTAGGTCGGGCACCCAAGCTTGCTTGACGCAACCTTGAAGCCTTCCTTTGCCAGCGGGAGGTTTGCCGCAGTGACGTACGCCTCGAATATGACTTGGTCAGGCTTTACCCTTGCTGCAAGGCCGGTTGCCTTGCCAAAGGCGCGGCGCATTCCCTCCTGAAGACGGTCTGCACCTGCCGTTGCGATCATCTTGTTCTCCCGGAGTATGACGTGTGGATAGACCCTGAGCATCGAAAAAAAGCTCATCTCGCCTGCCGTTGCCATCCTCTTGTTCGCCGCCAGCCTGGCCGCCTCAAGGGCGTTGTGCCTAATCTGGATCTTTTCCGTGACAACGAGTTCCAGCTTGTAATCATAATCCTGGCTTGCCTGGCCGGACGCAAACCTTGCTATCTTTAACTGTGGCTTGCCGGCAATGTATTCGCGCCTTACATAAGGCATTCCGCGCGTCTCGCGATAATTTACTCCCTTCATACTCTATGCACTAAATTTGAATGCTTAAATGTGGAAGTCTGCTGTGATTTAATCGTTATGTCATCTCCTCAGCAGCAACAGCCATTTGCAGAAAAACAGCAGCAACAGGCGGGAGAGGAGGTGCAGCCAGCGGCAGTAGTAGAAGCGAGGCTTGCAGGCGCTGGCAAGGTGCTGATAGAAGAAACAAGGTCGCAGGACGAGCTGCGCACCCGGGGCTTTGGAGAGCGCGAAGGGCAAGAATACGTGTTAAAGCCGTACGAGGCGCTATACCTCTTGCAGGCAAAGCGCCTGACGTTTGCCGGCAAGAAGGATGTCACCTTTGACTCCCTCTTTGAACATCTGTTAAAGCACGACAAAAACATCATGACCAAGTTCTTGGTCTACCGCGACCTTCGGAGCCGGGGCTACGTGGCAAAGGAGGGCTTTGGCTTTGGCGACGATTTTCGAGTCTATGAAAGGGGCGAGTACGAGAAAAAACCGGCAAAGTATGTGGTCTTTGGGATTAACGAAGGCGCAAACGTGACTGCAAAGGGCTTTGCAAGCGCCATTGAGCAGATCGAAAAGATGGGCAAGGAGGCAGTGGTGGCAGTCATTGAAAGGCGCGGCGAGGTCATCTATTACAAGGCATCCAAGATGCGCTTTATGCAGAACAAGCACGATACTTTTCTGGTCCGGTGATGGTGACAGTAAAAACGTCAACGGATGAGCCCAAGTTCAAGGAGGTGTATTGCGCTGACTGCAAGATGGTACTTGCAAGGTACTCTATCAAGTATTTTACGGACACGGACATCAACGAGCTTGTGCACGTCCATTACTCGGCGCACATCAAGGAAGGGCACGCCATAGAAACCCGCCTTGCCATGTAAACGATTTATAGCCCTGCAGGCTTCACTTGCCCATGCAACGTAACCTCTGCGAGAGGGTTATCAAGCTAGACAAGAACATACGCTTCGCAGGCATAGTCAACGCAAACGGCGAAGTCATCGAGGGTGGCTTCCAGCAGGGGATCCAGCCGCTTCTCAATGGCCCTGCCGAGCAGCAAATGTACATACAGTCACTCTCCAACGTCGTGACGCTCAAGCAGTACGCAGACATGCTCGGCGACTTTCGCTACAGCATAACCGAACACGACAAAGTCACGCTTCTTACCTTCCCGCTAGGTGACGGCATCCTGTGCGTCTCTGCCTCTCCAAAGGCAGACTCGGCAAAAATCAGGAACAAAGTGGCGGCTCTTTTGAAGGGAAACAAGCCAAGGGGCAGCAAGAAGGTTTAATAATGCAATGACTAAAAGGTTAAATGCATGGTAGCCTCCTCCGAGGCAAGGTTGGCCAAGCGCTTTTGTGAGCACTGCTTTTACCGCGGTGCCGAATCAGAGTTTCTCGCAGCAGCCGACTTTTGCATCGAGTGCATGAGCGTGCACGCGCACTGCCCAAAATGCAAGTCCAGCTTCCACAGCGTCCACGTTGTCGAATAAAAGATTTTTACACGGCTCTTGCGCTTTGGTTAGCGTTGCAGGGTGATGACGAAGTGTACAGTCCCCCTATTATCTGCCTGCGTCGGCAGAAAAATGAAGAGAATTTACCGGACTGCCGAGCCTTGCAGCGTTATTTTAGAAGAAGCATATAATAGATTTAGTATTGCTAAAATTCTTTCAGAATGACATTTATCCAATAAAGGCCATTTTTTAAACCATGAATATTGCAGATTCTGAGGTTGCGCAGTTAATCATAGCTCGAACATGCGGCTGCAATGAACTTGGAAGAAGAAAAGTCACATACAATTTTGCTGACCCTTACCACGCCCTGTGCCTTGACAAGAAGGACATCATACTTGCACAGCTGGAAGCCTGCGAGACCTTGCTAAAATATGCTTCCGATGATCCTGACAAGAAGGTCGTGGAAAAGGAAATTGCCGAGCTGCGCATGGCGATGGACCTGCTGACCTGAGCCGCCACAGGAAGGGGTGGCGCAATTGTAATGTCACAGCAGTTTCGAGAGTACGAGCAGAAGGTCCGAAAGGCCAGCTTTGTGTTGTGCCCGTCGTGCTACTGGTGCGCGACATACTTTGCAACTGTTGACGACAAGTTCCCGGAATGCCCTGTCTGCAGGAGCGTTGTTATCGATTCTATTCCGATTTCAGAAAGCGAGTTTTACCATGTAAACATTACTGGAAACGGCAACGTGGAACTGAGGTTCCGGAGAGGTGCCTGACGCCAAGAGATCTGTGTTCGCCAAGAAAAGAGCTTTAACATTTTTAATTCACCAGCCCGTAGCCGTTTCTGTAGTGAAATACGACCAGCTGTGCGCCGAGCTTGCAGGCCTTGACAATAGCATAGTGGCAACCTTTGTGCTTTCAAACAAGGTCACGGGAATGCATGTCAAGATGAACGTGCCAAAAATAAAAGAAGAGGACACCCGCCTGCTTGCAGAGCAGACTGCCACAGTGATGGGAATAACGCGCACAAACGAAAGGCTGTTTGGCAAGGTAGGCTTTTTGCTTGTGCATCACGAGTTTGTAGATGGGATATTCTTTCCCGCAGGCAACGACACCACGGTTCTGGTCGGCTTGGTACAGCCGTACGATCAGGCAGACGTAGTTGAAAAGGTGCGCAAGAAAATAGGGTCCGTCTTTGCGCCATAATAATTGCACTGTACAAAGACAAGACCTTGAAAACTGCAATATGTGATGATGTGTTGGCACATGTCAATACGCGTCCTTACAGCTAAATTGCGGAATTGCATTCTATGTTGCGTGAAAAGATGCCCAAAACACGGCAGAGGCAAGTACAGCAGGCAGTTTGACACTTTCTACTGTCCAGAGTGCGATAGGTGGCTTGAGAAAAAGTGTCCAACTCCAAAATTCTGTCTGCTCTGCGTCAACAGGCCACGCAAGCCGAGTCTTGCACAATAGCTTGGTGTGTATGTGTGTAGGACCTGTTGCGCAAGAATCCTTTGCAGCATGGTTCCTGCGGGATAGACAAATATTCGGCTATTGTAGAAGTTAAATTGCGGGGTAGGCCAAGCACGCCTTTATACTCCATATATCTCCGTGCTAGCGTGCACTGATTGTTTGGCCCCGGTCTACTCCGCCTACCGCGTCGTGCCGACTCTTTATCTTAAACGGTCCTCTGGTGTTTTTAAGGCTGAAAAAGCCAGCAGGATTATTGCTGCTGACCTGATCCTCCTCCTTACGTTCTAGCTTTGTGATTCACTGCCGCCCTTGTAGTCTTGAAGAGTTGGTTTTTCTTCCTCGCCTACTTGCGGGGCAACGTCTTTTGGTTTTTCCTCGGTTGTTGCTGATGATGATGACGACGATGTCGGTGATGGTGGTGTCTGTTGCTGTCCTTCGCTCACGATCTCTGCCGTGGCAAATCTCGCGCCGACGTTTGTGATTCTCACCTTGGCCTTCTGTCCGACTTTGCCACCCTTGACAAAGATTACAAAGCCCTGGATCCTGGCAATCCCGTCGCCTTGCCTGCTGATCTCAGAGATTTGCACGTCGTATTCCTTGCCGGTTTCAACTGGTTTTGGGCCGCCGAATCCACGGTCGCCTCCAAAACCCCTTCCTCCGCCGTAACCTCTACTTCCACCGTAATTACTTCTTCCGCCGTATGACATTTTCCAGAATCAAGTGCGCAGCAAACAATTTAAAGTGAATCGGTATTGGTGCCGTCTCTAAAAAGCTCTGAATTGCTAAACGCCACCTGAGGGGCTAACTATGTGTGCTCTATGAACCGTGAACAGTAGCCGCAATGGTTTGCTGTGGCAGGCGCATTTGCACTTAGACTTTGTGAAAAGTTCCGCTTCCTTGGGATAAAAATTTGCATTTTGCAATGTAATTTTTACATCTCTGGCCTTGCCATTTCGTCTCTATCTTGCTCTTTCTCTTGCTGATGGGGACCAAAGTCATTTTAGAAAGTAAAGGGTAATTCTTGTACAGACAAGTGTATGTTTGGATTTGGAATTATTCTCACGGCTTTGGCCGACCGCCTAGCCCAGCGAAGAAACAAGGAAAGAAAGCGATGCGACATATGCAGACAGAGATTTGATACCTACGAGGCTGCCGAAGAGCACAGAAGAAAAGTGCACGCAGATGTAATGATCTAGTTGCATAGATATATGCACACACATATACGTTCTTTTTTGCAGCGTTACTTGGCTCTCTAGAACAAGAATTTCTTTATATTATCATAAATGCGGAATCATATGTGAATAATACCTATAATGAGGGACGTCCAGTATAGACTTACCACCAGTTACCTCGTCGTCTGGAAACCTGACAACCATCCGGAACGCTGCGAGATTGCATCTATGCGTTCATTAGGTCCCGAAAGCCCGATGAGGGCGAGTAGGGCCTTTTTGTTTAATCTCTTGGCGCAACGATTGGCTGCCCTGCAGAATCATCATCCTATTCAGCTTGTGCCGCATTTCCAATTGAAACTCTTTTTACGAGCATTTTCATGGTCAGCAAACCCATGATAACGCCCTTTCTACTTATGACAGGCAGTCGGCCGATGTCATTTTCTTTCATGATGGATAGCGCTTGCTCTGCAGTTGCTTCAGAATCAACTGTTATCAATGGCGCGCTCATTATGTCCTTTAACGTTACCTTGAATGGGCCGCGGTTTTGCGCCACTATGCGATAGATGATGTCCCTTTCCGTAATTATGCCAGCTGGTATGCGCGAGCGAGTATTTGGATCATTTCGGGTGACAATGATGGTGCACTCTTTTCTTTCGTACATTGTTTTTGCAGCATCTGCAACAAGAGTATTTTCATCCATGCTGACGAAGGCCTTGTCTGCAACCTTGCCTGCCTTCAAACTGACGGCCCTTCCTGCACGTTCCATGTATGTGTATATTTGACCACAGAATAGCATATCAAAGTAGCTGTGGCAGCAAAATTATCTATAATTAATAGAAAAGGAAAATAGCGGTTGTGTTTCTTCCTGCCGTCTAACTTCTTTGGCTGGCTGTGTCTCTGCATCTGATAACTCAATCCAGCATCTTTATACGATTTAGAGGCACAGATTTGGTTATGAACGACAGAGATGATGATAATGGTGGCGAAAGAGAATGGATTTCAAAAAGCGGCGAAAGCGACGTCTTTAAGGAATATGAAAACAAGGTCGAGCGCTTTCTTGCCGGTCTGAATGAGACTATCTCCAAGTTGCACAAAGCGGGTCATCTCGACGATGCCGCATACTCTAGGCTTGGCAAGCTGGCAAGAGATTTTCAAGGGTCCTAGGCAAGCATTGTGTGTATGCGTGCCTGACTCGGCTCTGCATGGCGGTGGAAAATAGAGGCAGCAAAAAGTTCCATTTTTTGGGAAAAACGTAAATACTATGCGCTTGTACAGAATGTCAAGGGGTAGGCCGAAAAGGTAATCGCAAAAGGTGCGGTTATTGGGTCATGCGGGATAAAGGTCCTGCATGACTGGCCTTCCCTTGTCTTGTTATTATAATTCTTGACTGAAATTTCTTCAATGGCAAAAGAATCTGCTACTTGCATTATTTTACATCCTGTCAAAGCAGCATGTAATTAAAGCAGCGTGGCATCAACAACTGCCTGCTCTACCATATATGCAGACGCTTTCAATGAAAAGCGAAAGGAAGATGAGAAAAGTGCTCCGGCCGGGATTTGTTCCGGCAGGGATGACGGACCCACGCCGTTTGAACCCGGGATCTCCGCCTTGAGAGGGCGAAATGCTTAACCGGACTACACCACCGGAGCTTAGCCACACTGCATTTCGCTCTTCATAAAAATGTAACTTTGCGATGTAGATCCGCAAAGGAAATAATCTACAGCATATATACAATCAATCCGGAAGATGTGTCACTGCTGGAGGCTGCCCAATTGATAACCCGAGGTTCTATCACCTTTCAGTCGACGACAAAAGACGCTGTATTTGATGCTTTCTTGCTGTCCTGCAAACAAGCAGGTGCAGACATCAAGAGCGCAGACAGGACGACGTACAGAATAGACGGCAAGTCCGGCACGATGTGGCTCCAAAATCGCTTTTCATTCCGCTTTCATGCGCGGCTTGTAGGTGATGATAATGGCGGCGGCAGTCAGGGCGTGCGGCTGGAAGTCTATGACTTTGCCCCTTCTCCTCCTGACAAACGCTTTATTGAAAAATTGCTGAAAAAGGTGGTTGACAAGATTCCGGGAGGCAAGCTCGAATACAACCTTGACTGTGTAGAACAGCCGGGCGACGCTCCTGTAGTCCCAGCAAAAAACACCGCCGCGCCAATTGCCATTGTCAGCAAGGGGCAGCTCATGGCAGATGCACGCATGATCCCGACGTTTGAATACAGCCTCCAAGGCGCAACAGGAGATGATGGGAGCGTGCATGGTGCAGACAAACTCATCATAATGCCGCCCGAATGCGGAAACGTCCTGAGCCTGTACAAGGGTGCATCTCTGGTTCTTGGCATTGCGATTAGCTCGATAGAAAAAATGATGCCTGTCATGGCAGAAAAGAAAGGCCTCCTTGGCAAAAAGGGAGATCTATCACTTGACATTCTCTACAACGACGGCAGCGGTGGTGTGCACTCTGTTCGCGTGAATGTGGATGACGAAAAAGGAGGCGAAATAGTCGACAAAGTGAACAGGTTTGAGAAAATCCAAAAAGAGCAGGACATCTATTATGATTTTGAATACCTTGAAAACGGGCAGTGGTTGCCTGACCGGCTCTACCCTGCCACGCTGTTTCTTGCCAAGTGTGAAAAGCTGGTCTGGCTCAAGCAAGACACTGCCGGCGTATTCTCTAAACACTACAAGTGGATAAAGGCCTTGACCAACATCCGGGTGTTTTATTACAATTTCGAGAGCCGCGCAGTCGACGCAATGGCACTCTCTATGGTGCAGGACGTAACTGTGATTAACAAGAGAAAAGAATCTGTTTCAAGATCCTCCGGGACAATAGATCAGCGTGAAAGGGGATCATATACAACAGGCCATTTTCAAAGCGCTAGAGACACCACTACTGTCACCGTCGGAGACGTGGCCTTTATGTACAACGGCGCCCCGCGTATAACCTTTGTAGATGTAGAAGATCCAGATGGACTCGCCACGCTTGCGCGTGAAGCCATCGCCAACTCAAAGTTCACCTTTAGGCTAAAACCACAACAGTGGCAGCCTGCCGGCAAAAGCCCATCTGCGCAACAGAATGCCGAGGCCTGTCCAAAGTGCAATGCGCAAAACCTGCCCGGTTCTAACTTTTGTGCCAAGTGTGGCTTCACGCTGCATTGACAATATTTTTATCGTCTCTATGTCATCCTTATTCCAGTAGCCGATGGGCATCCCTGAAAAGATCAAGGCCATACAGGACGAGATCCACAAGACCCAGATAAACAAGGCCACCGAGTTCCACGTTGGCCTCCTGAAGGCCAAGATAGCCAAGCTAAAGCGGGAGCAGGAGCAAAACATCCATGGCCGGACCGTGCACACGGGAGGCGAAAACGCCGGCTTTGATGTGCGAAAGGCCGGCGACGCTACCGTCGTCTTGATAGGCCTGCCGAGCGTCGGCAAGTCGACCCTGCTGAACAGGCTGACAAACGCCAAGTCTCGCGTCGCTTCGTACCAATTCACGACGCTTACGGCAATACCGGGCATGATGGACTACAGGGGCGCAAAAATCCAGGTGCTCGACCTGCCTGGGATCATCGAAGGAGCAGCGGCCGGCAAGGGCTTTGGCCGGCGCGTCATCTCTGTCGCAAGGGGTGCGGACCTTGTGCTTCTCATCCTTGACGTCTTTCAGCCGCAGCACATCGGCCTGCTAAAGAGGGAATTGGCAGAAGCAGGAATAAAACTGGACGAGCGGCCGCCAGATGTAGTCATTGAAAAGACTTCAACGGGCGGCCTCTCAATAAACTGCCAGGTGCCTATCAAAATGGAGGAAAGGATGGTCAAGGAGATAGCCCGGGTATATGGCATCCACAACGGCAGGATAATAATCCGAGAGCCGGGCCTCACCGACGACCAGCTCATCGACGTGTTGTCTGAAAACCGCGTATACACAAAGTCGCTCGTACTCCTGAACAAGATAGACCTTGTCAATCAGGGATTCATCAAGGAAGTCCAGTCGCAGATAGGCAATAATTTCATCCCGGTTTCTGCAGACGCCAACGTCAATATCGACGCCGTCAAGGAGGCGATATACAACAAGCTCGATTTTATACGGATATACATGCGTCCCAAGGGCGGCGAGACTGACTACAAGGAGCCAATGATTGTACAGAACGGCTCGACAGTCCAGGACATCTGCAACAAGATTCACCGCAGCATGACTCGCAACTTCAAGTACGGCATGGTGTGGGGCAAGTCTGCAAAATTCGCGGGCCAAAAGGTGGGACTTGACCATGTGATGTACGACGAAGACGTGCTGACGATTGTAAAGAACCCCGGCGCCCTCTAGCTTGCTGATGCTGGTGCCGGCGTTGCTATTATCTTGCCTCGCATCGTCGGGTGGTAGGAGCAAAAGTACTCGTACGTGCCCGGTTTATACGCAACTATTGCCGCGTTAAAGTGCTGCTCTGTCTTTAGCGGCGCAGTTTCAAAGTTCAGGATGCCTCCAGAGTTGTCTTTAATCTGCAAGTCGTGTATCACTATGTCCTTGTTCAAGACGACCAGCTTCTTTGGGACATCTACCTGCACAGAGATGTCCGGGTTTGTGCTGTTGAAAGTGCTTCTCTCTGCCAATAGCAGTATGCCCTCAACGTGCGAGACGTCTGCCTCCTTTGTCTCTTTTGTGAGGTTGCCTACGGCCCACAGGCCGCCGACCACGATGCATGAAATTGCCACGATGGCAATGACGTTGTTGCGCACGGACATCTTCTTCTTGCGGCATTGCTTGACGCAATTGACCTAAATTCGTTTGTTTGGCAGAATGTGTATGTGTGGAAAAACAAAAAAAGAAACGATCTGCATTCGTAGAACGCAGTCTAGCTTGTCGGGTTGTCGGTTGTCGTGGCTGCTGCGCCGTTGACGACTTCGGCAGTCGCGAACCTTGGTCCGATTTGCGTGACTCGGATCTTGGCGTTCTGACCTACCTTACCGTCCTTCACAAAGATGACAAAACCTTGTATCCTTGCGATTCCGTCTCCCTTGCGGCTGATTTCCGTGATTTGAACATCGTATTCCTTGCCCATTTCCACAGGCTTGGGACCGAAGTTATCTCTTCTTCCGTAACTCATACGTATGGAGCGCAAACACTGCTCCCTATATAAACTGTAAAAGTTGTTCATGAGCCTACTCTCATGCCGTCATCGCATATGGAGCGGAGGCATTCTATCGCCGAAAGCACCGCAAGGTAGCTGGTCTTGGGGTTGCCCGGCGAAGGCACGTTGTTGACCGTAAAGCGAAATTCGCCAAAGCTTCCCTTTGCGGTTATCTCGTGCTGGTTCGTGGTAAAGGCAGGGTCTGCGATGATGCGCACCTTGGTCCTGTCAACCCCAATGCCTGCAAGGCTCAGGACTGCCGCGACGTTTACGTTTGCCGGAAATGCCCTGACTGCGTCTGCGGCAGTTCCTTCGTAGATGACCGTTCGCTCTTTTATCTCGTCCAGCTTGACCTTGCTTGTCTCAAAGAACGGTGCGCCTGCAAGGGCCTTGGGGCTCTTTGTCGTAGCAAGCGTGACAGAATCCAAGAGGTGCTTGACAGCCCTTATTGCGTCAATCCCTGCTATGGCGCCCGTTGGGACGTACAGCCTGCGGCCGGCCTTTTCTGCTTCCCTTAAAAGTTCTGAAAGGAATGTTTTGTCGGCAAGGGCGCCGACGCTCATCACCATCAGGTCCTTTTCAGCACGCAATACCTGCACTGCAAATCTTTTTACCGCTTCCTGCGAAGCGGCCTCTACCACAATGTCACAGTCTGTTTTCTTTATAAAATCGTCAAAACTGGAATAGGCGGAAGGGCCCGTATTCAGTTTTTGCTTTAGCACCTGCGCGCTATTCTGAACGACATCAAAAAGTGAGACAAGAGAAGCATTTCGTACTGCGCCAGTATCGACTGCAATGGCAAGCTGGCTACCAATGGTGCCGCAGCCTATTATGCCGACTTTTCTTGCAGGCATGTACTAGCAGGTAGGCAAGTGGGGGATTTTTACCCTTCTCTGCTGCTTACCTTCTTCCGCCGCGGCGCTCTGGCTTTTTCTGGCCTGGCAGCCTCTTTTTCTCAAAGCGCTTGACAAAGTTGTCCTTATTGCGCATTCTTGCAATCTTGCTTGAGCGTGGCTTGGCCTGAATCTTTGGAGTCTGGCCTCTGACCTTGCCCGCCTTTGTAAGCGATCCGTGTGTTGGCATGTATTATTATCTCCAGAAGCATTATGGAACTGAAATTTATATTTGTATTCATCATCATTTGCTGTTTTGATATCATTCTGTGACTGGTTTTTCTATCCTGTCTGCATGTGTAGATTCGGTCGTGTGCTGGTTGAGATGTATAGATACAGTTTCAACTTGAAAAAGAATTAGTTAGTTGTTGGGCGAGTCCAAGATACTCTTGAGGAATTCCAGATCTCCCAAGCGCTCCCATAATCCTATTCTTTCCAAAGAAATAGCAGGATCGCTAAGGTTTTTTCTGCCATTTTCAATCAGTTCGTTTGTAAGCTTTTGCGATTCGTTTTCTATCAGATTCAAGTCTTTCGGAAAATTCTGCAACAGCTTGATCCGTCTATCTATGTGCTCGTTATAGATTCCGCCCAGCTCTGGCCTTTTTGCAGATTCCAATTCCTCTATGGCTGCCTTGATTCTGCTTTCTGCATCGACGACATCATTATTATTATCCAAAATAGGTGGATACAAAATCTGTCTCACATCCTTAAAGATTTTATGATTCTGGTCGATAAGACTGATGCGTTTCATCGCGATGCATATCATGAAAAAAGCTCGTCAAGCCGTGGTATTATCCTGTCACGTATTATGGGCTCGTGCTTGATGCCCAAGTCAAACGAAATCATGAAAATGTGAGTGATTCTTGACGACTCCCTGATGGGTATCGTCGCCCTCTTGACCTTGCCGTACAGTGTGTAAGCGTATATAGTCCGGCCGAGTTTTGGCTCAAGGGTTGCGCGCATGTTCATCCTCATCAGCGACTGCAGGACCGCGGTTTCGCTTTCCTCCTTTGTCAAGAGGGGCTTTAGGCCCTTTCTGTACGCAAAGCCAATGAGTCTTCCGCTGCTGCTTGCAATGCCTGCAAACCTTATGCCCCTGTCTATCTCGAGTATCCTTTGACAAAAATCGTCAACGGTACTGGGCATTTTTTGCCTGTGAAATACTGGGAATATTTCTTAAGTTTTATCCAACACTCTTCTAGCCGGATTGGTCTTTTGCACACTATTGTGCGTCAAATGTGGCAAGTATTGCCTGTATTCTTGCAAGTCTGGGCACGCATATCCTCAATTATACTGGTTTAAATGTAGACCACATGAATCATTGTCTGTATATAGACAGACATGACCATGCTTGCAATCGACTTTAAGGAGCAGGTCCTGCGGCTGAAGAAGGAAAGGAACGCCATTATTTTGGCGCACAACTACCAGCTTCCAGAGGTGCAGGACGTCGCCGACTTTATCGGTGATTCGCTAGCCCTGTCCAAGAACGCGGCTGCGACAGATGCTGACGTGATTGTATTCTGTGGCGTCCACTTTATGGCCGAGACCGCGTCGATACTGTGCCCCAACAAAAAGGTGCTCATTCCCGACCTTGAGGCTGGATGCTCGCTTGCGTCCACCATAAACGCAGACGAGCTTGCCGCTTGGAAGCAGGAGCATCCCGATGCAGTGGTGGTAAGTTATGTCAACACTACCGCAGAGGTCAAGGCGCTGTCGGACTATTGCTGCACGTCTTCAAACGCTGTCAAGGTTGTCAACAGCATACCTGCCGACAGGAAGGTACTGTTTTTGCCAGACATGTTCCTTGGCTCGTACGTCGCAGAAGTTACAAAGCGCAAGAACATGTACATATGGCCTGGCGAATGCCACGTGCACGCAGGCATAAAAGCAGAAGACATCAACAAGATGCTTGCGACGCTCAAGAACGCGGACTTTCTCGTTCACCCGGAGTGCAGCTGCACGTCGTCTACGATGTACCACATGGCCAAGGGCGACCTTGCGCAAAAGGGTCACATACTGTCAACAGAGGGCATGATGAAGCACGCCCGCACGTCTGGCGCCAAGCAGTTTGTAGTCGCCACTGAAACGGGCATCCTTTACAGGATGAGGAAGGAAAACCCTGACAAAGAGTTCATACCTGTCAAGGAAGACGCCACCTGCCGCTACATGAAAAAGATAACGCTGGAAAAGGTCTACAATTCGCTGGCACACAACGTCTATGAAGTAAAGGTGCCAAAGCAGGTTGCAGACAAGGCGCGGCTGGCCATAGACAGGATGCTGGCCATCTCTTAACTTTTTGTTTTTGCCGTCATTATTTCCAGACTGAAATCGACTGCCTTTGGCGAGTGGGTGATGTAGCCCATAGAGACATAGTCCGGCTTGGCTTTTGCGTACTGCTTTATGTTCTTGTGGTTTACGCCACCTGAAATTTCAATGATGGTTTTTTTGCGCAAGCCTAGTTTTGCGAGGTTTCTAATTGTCTTGGCGGCCTGCGCCGGGGTGAAATTGTCCAGCATGACAATGTCTGCGCCGGCCCTGATTGCCACTATCGCCTCCTTTTCGCTCTTGGCCTCGCACTCGACCTTGATGGCGGTGCCTGCACCTTCCCTTGCAAGCCTGACGCACTTGTCCGGCTCGCCGCCTGCAAGGGCAATGTGGTTGTCCTTTATCAGCACCATGTCGTCAAGGCGCATCCTGTGCGCCAATCCTCTCCCAATCACTACCGCTTTTTTGTCAAAGTAGCGCAGGCCCGGAGCTGTCTTGCGCGTAGCAGCTATCTTGACCGGCTTGGCCTTGTCAGCAAGCGCCCTTGTCTCCGTAGCAATGCCACTCATCCTCATTATCAAGTTCAGGGCGACACGCTCGGCCTTTAGAATTGCCCTTGCATTGCCTTCAATTATCATGACGCGCTTGCCCTTGCTTGCCCTTGAGCCATCCCTGACAAGCGCCCTTGCCGAGCAGCCGCACATTTCAAAGATGATGCCTGCCTCCTCAAGCCCGCAGACGACTGCATTGCCAGTCTTGCAGACTATCTCTGCCTTGGCGTTTCTGTCCGCGGGGACTGTAGTATTGCTTGTAATGTCGCCCGTCCCGACGTCTTCCTGAATAAAAGAAGCAAGCGCTTGCCTGATGTCAAGAACTGTATCGAGACTTGCCGGCAATGACAACCTTACTGGACCTTTAGCGCATACCTGCTTGGGGTGGTTATTTCAAGCGTGTTTGCCACGAGGGACTTGGCAGGGTCAAATACCAGAATGATGCCTGACCAGTCGGGGCTCAGGTCCGTTGACTTGCACACGGGGCACACTTTGCCGCTGGTGAGGGCCTTGCACCTTCTGCAGGCTTTTTCCTTGGCCATCTCTCCTACTACTTGCCTCCCTTCTTCTCCTTTGGAGCAGCTGGCGCCGTAGCTTCTCCGCTCTTGCCCTTTTTGATCTCTTCCTGTATCCATTCAAGGGCGCCAAGGAACGGCTGGCGGCACGTGATGCCTATTTTGCCCATGCCTGCCCCCTTGCCGAGGCTGACTGCGGTTATCCTTGCGCGGATTTTGGAGCCTATCTTTAGCGCGCGGGAAGACTGGTTGGCAACGATGACGCCTTGCTTGACGTCGCTTTTCAAATAGTCGTCGGTAATCTGCGAAAGGTGCAAAAGCGCATCAGTCGGGCCGATCCTGACAAACGCGCCAAAGTCGGTGATTTCAACGACCTCGCCTTCTACAATTTCCTGCAACTTGGGGTAGAACGTGAGCGCCTTGAACGTGACTTTGTGGTATGTGGCGCCATCTCCGGCCACCAGCTTGCCCGTCGAGCTCACCTCTGCGTCGGTGATCATGACAACGTATCCAACATCCGGAGAGAGCATGCTTTCATATTTTTCCTTGAGGATCTGGATAGCGGCATCTTTGAGAGAGTTTGTCAGCCTACTTGGAGGAATCCTGACGACGTCGCTCATGTGCACTATGGCAAACATAATATTGTACGCGAGAATGTGATAAACGCAACTTTATGAACTTTTGGAATGGTTTGATGCATTTAGTAAGATAATCTCGCCGGACACAGCCAAGAGTCGCCGACGAAATGGTGCAGGTTTTGCGGAAAATGCTAGAAAAATAGGCTTGCATATTATATGTAATGCAATTTGTACTGCCTAACTCCCCTAGATACGATGATTTAAATACAGTGTAGGCAAAATTTTTCTTAAATGGTGACGGTAGATCAAGTCCTAGGCTCCCTGAAAAAGGTGGTTGACCCCGAACTCCACAAGGACATTGTTTCAATGGGAATGATAAAGGATCTTTCGATAAACGACGGCAAGGTGTCTTTCACTCTCGAGCTCACTACTCCTGCATGCCCTTTTAACAGCGACATCGAGCGCGACGTGCGCGCCGCCATAGCAGGCATCGGCGTCAAGGACCTGCAAATGCGCGTTACTGCACGCGTCATGGAAGGAAGGGCGCTAAACCTCGATGAACTGCTGCCGGGAGTAAAAAACATCGTGGCAGTTGCGTCTGGCAAGGGCGGAGTCGGCAAGACTACTGTGTCTGTAAACCTTGCATTGTCGCTGGCAAAGACCGGTGCCAAGGTCGGGCTTCTTGACGCCGACATTTATGGCCCGAGCGTTCCTCTGATGCTTGGGTTAAAAGCGCAGCCAGAAGTCGAGAACAACAAGATTCAGCCGCCAGAGGTCGCAGGCGTAAAGGTCATCTCGATGGGCTTTTTCTACGAGCAGTCGCAGCAGGCCGGCATATATCGCGGCCCGATTGTCTCGGGAATAGTCAAGCAGTTCCTGACCGACGTCAACTGGGGCGAGCTTGACTATCTCATCATAGACCTGCCGCCGGGAACAGGCGACGCTCCGCTTACAATAGCACAGACGATTCCAATCACAGGCATACTCATAGTCACTACGCCGCAAGACGTTGCCATGAACGTGGCCGTCAAGGCTGTGGGGATGTTCCACAAGCTCAACGTCCCTATTATTGGCGTCGTGGAAAATATGTCTTTTCTCAACTGTCCGCACTGCAACGAGCAGATCTACCTCTTTGGCAAGGGTGGTGGCAAAAGGATAAGCGACGACTTTAACATCCCGTTCATAGGCGAGATCCCTCTGCATCAGCACATCAGCCAAGGAAGCGACACCGGAAAACCTACCGTGCTTTCAGAGCCCCAGTCTTTCCAGGCGCAGTCGTTTGAAAAGGCAGCCAAGATGATCGCCGGAAGGATAAGCATCATCGCGGCAGAAATGCGCGCGCAGGAAGAGGCAGAGGGCAAGGACCCGCAGGAAGGCACCAAGGACCCAGAAAACAAGCCGTGAGCTTAATAGCCGGACGCCTGCAACAGCAGTAGATCCGCTTGCGCCAGGAAGACCTTGAAGAACTCAAAAAGCCGTTTGGCACACTCGTACCGGACGCGCAGGTGACAAAGGAAAAGATCTCTGCTCTGGTCAAGGGCGCCAAAAAGATAGTCGCAGTGGGTGACGCCACAACAGAGCGGCTGCTTGGTTTTGGCATAACGCCCGACCTTGCAGTAGTAGACGGCAAGGAACGGCGTCTCTTACGAGAGTATCCAAGGCACGACGCAAAGGAGATGCGCTGTACAAACCCTGCCGGCACGATTTCGCAGGCTGCGGTTGACCTCTTGAAAAAAGCACTTGTCGAAAAAAAGCCGGTGTTGGTAGTCGTGGAAGGCGAAGAGGACCTGCTTGCACTTCCAGTATTTGCGATGGCGCTGGAGAACTCTGTCGTCCTGTACGGCCAGCCCCTTGAGGGGATGGTCGCTGTCAAGATAACGCCTGCAAAAAGGAAGCAGGCTAAAGACTTAATGGACAGAATCGGCGTCGAAAAACATGGCGGGGTATGATGATGTGGTGGCTGGAAGATATCCCAGATAGATGATTGTATATACCACTTGCTGACCCCACACAACAAAAAACTCAGCTGTCGCAGCCGCAGCCGTCCTTGCTCATGTCATACTTGCCAATGTTGAATTTCTTGGCACAAGCATCGCATACGCTCTTGCCATAGTCGATCTTGGCATTGCAAAACGTGCAGACCATCCCGCCTATCTGTTGCTTCAACAGTTACAAAAGCGCGTAGTTGATTTTTAAATCTTGTGTCTATTATCGACGCGGATATCTAGTAAACTGAAATCCTGTGCATAGTGACAGGATTTAAACCACTGCAGGCGATGCAGGTCATGACAAATGTCCTTACGTCATAATTTCCTGGCTTGTCTGGCACCCAAGAGAAACTAATCCTAGACCACTGGCTTGGTTCCAGCGCGATTTGCTGAAATGCCAAATACTTGGTTATGCCATCTGAATCCCTGACTTCAAGCAGTACTGTGGCAGGATAGTCTGCAACGTCACAACCGCTGTTGATGATGGCTTGCACTGATACCTGCGATCCTGCTGCCACTTGTTTTATTCCATTGCCGCTGAAATCCCTGAATTGCAGCCCTGCTACCTTGGTTGCATCAACCTGCAAACAGTGCTGCTGGTCGCCCTTGACAATCACTTTGGTTTCGCTGTAACCGGATATTGTTGCGGCATATGCCCTGTTTGTCAAAGAAGATGTCGCCAGGACGGCTGCCAGAATAACTGCAATTGCTATCGAGCCTGCGGCTTTTAGTAGCAACTGGTGGCATCAGGAACGAGCTACGATAAAAAGAGTACGGATGAATCTTACATCGGCGCGATCAGTATCTTTGGACGATTTGGAGTATTGTGATGGCATTTCTTGCCGCAGATAGGGCAGTTCTTCCTGTCAAGGAATATGCACTGGCAAATGTGGACCTTCATGTAACTTTCTGCCGCCCTGCTTGGTTCGCCAGTACCGTTACAGAAGGGACACTGCGAGTCTGTGATTTCGATAACCCCCTTGCCTGCACATACGGGGCAGTGTTCCGCCTGCATCATAACCGCTACAGCATAACCAGTGCTATTTAATCATATCAGTTTAGATTCGTGAAGTTTGTTATACTGGCACCGCCAAGGCTAGGCATATTGACGACGATAGGCGACGGGCTTGCTCGCATTGCCAAGGGGGAGGTGCTCTCTGACGAGTGGAGCCGGCAGGTCTACTCGATGGACGCAAGCCACTATGAAATCAAGCCAGCGCTGGCAGCCTGCCCAAAGGACGCCGGCGACGTGCAGGCAATCTGCCATTATGCGTTTTCAAAAAAGGTTCCCCTGACGGGAAGGGGCGCGGGAACCGGCCTGCTTGGCCAGTCGCTTTCAGACGGCGGCCTCGTGCTTGACTTTGCAAAGCACATGAACAGGGTGCTTGAAGTGGGCGACGATTATGTCGTAGTCGAGCCCGGGATAGTAAAGGGCATCCTTGACAAGGAGCTGAAAAAGAGGAACAAGTTCCTGCCGCCGGACCCCGCAAGCAGCAACTATTGCACGATTGGGGGCATGATAGCAGACAATTCAAGCGGCGTGCACTGCCTTGGATATGGCAATACCATCGACTTTATCGAGGCGCTTGACCTTGTGTACGCAAACGGCTCGGCCGGCCATGCCGACAAGAATAGTTTTGACGCTCGCATGGAGAAATTAAGAGGGCTGCTTGGGCAAAGCGCCGAGATGATAAACAGCAGCTACCCAAGGGTGAGCAAGAACTCGTGCGGCTACAGGCTCGATGCGGCAATAAGGCACGGCTTTGAGCCGCACAAGGTCATTTCGGCGTCAGAGGGAACGCTCGCACTCGTCACGTCTGCAAGGTTCAGGATACTGGATCTGCCGCTCCATCGTTTTTTGCTGGTGCTTGGCTTTGAGGACCTGCTTGCCGCAGTAAGGGCCGTCCCTGCGATACTGGAATCGTCGCCGGTCGCCCTTGAAATGCTGGACGCAACAGTCCTTGCGCTGGAGAAAAACGCAGAGACCGGGTGCCTCTTGTACGTCGAGTTTGCCGGCGACAACCGTACCCAGGTTGAAGCACAGATGGCAAGGTGCCAGCAAAGGATGATGACAGCTGCAGGTACCCGGATCGTGGAATACGCGACTGACGAGCAGAGCTTGACCAGGATCTGGGCGGCAAGAAAGGGGGCCCTTGGCAACATCATGAAGTTGACTGTTGGAAGCAGAAAACCAGTAGGGCTTGTAGAAGACACGGTTGTCCGCCCCGAAATGCTGGCCGCGCACACGGAAAACCTGCTTGCCGCATACCGGGACAACAACCTTTGCTATGTCATGTACGGCCATGTTGGAGACGGCAACATACACACGCGTCCCTTGGTCGACACTGGCTCAAAGGCCGAATCCGAGATGATAAGGGCGTTGGCTGCTCGCGTCTTTGCGCAGGTGATAGCAAACGGCGGGACGATAACTGGCGAGCACGGCGACGGCCTTGCAAGGGTAGGATACATAGAGCAGATGTACGGCAAGAAAATGACCGCACTTTTCAAGACGGTCAAGGAACTGTTTGACCCGGACTACCTGCTAAACCCTGGCAAAAAAGTACCGTTTAAGAGCAGGCGCAATGTGTAGCTGGCCGTATACAAAAACATGCCTGCTGCCTGGAAGACAAGGAGCGCGGAATTCAAGAAACTGTGGGGGTACTCGGTCGGCTTGTACGGCGTATGGGTCGCGCACGTCGGGCGCAGGACAGGGCTGTTTGAGGCAATTGCCAAAAGTCCTGCCACTTTTGAAGAGCTGGCGGCGCAGACCAGTTTCAATCCTGACGCAGTCAAAGCGTGGTGCTCTGCCGCCCTTGCGCTTGGCTTTTTGAGAATGAAAGGCAAGAAATTGTACCTGCCGGCAAAAACAAAAGAGATCCTTCTTGACAAAAAGAGCCCAGATTACCTTGGCGGCCAGTTCTCGTACATTGCCTTGCGCAGCCTAGAGTACGGCGGACTTGAAGACCTGATAAGAACAGGCAGAAAGCGTGAAACGACCTCTTTAACGTTTGAAGCCATCGTGGAGGCGACCGACTGGGACCACAACGCCTTTTTGTCCGCAATAAAAAACCGCGGCGGCAAGAGCCACAAACTGCATACAATGCTTGTCAGGGGATGCAGGGTGCTTGACGTCGGCTGCGGCACAGGCACGTTTATCGAAAAACTGCTGCAACACTATCCGCGCTCGTCCTTTGTGGGAGTCGAGCCGTCAGAGGTCGCTGCGCACAAGGCAATGGAGATGGCCGCAGGCAAGCCTGCAATAGAGGTACTGCGAGAGACGGGCGAGGCGATGAACTTTGAAAGCGAGTTTGACCTTGTCTACCTCGGCGAGTCGCTCTATGCCGCATCTGACAAGCAGGCCATAGTGTCAAACTGCTATCGCGCGCTGAAAAAAGGCGGCGTGATTGCAATAGTAGAAGGACTCTTGCCCGATGATGATGACAACGACCACAAAACCAGCAGCAACGATGATGATGAAAACCGGCTGATAATGGGCATGCAGGTTGATTTTTCATTGCAGGGCTATCGCTTTATGACGAGAAATGAGATAGGGACACTCCTGAAGACGGCCGGCTTTTCCAAGACTGCCTTTGAGGATTTCGGGGGCTCGCTGTACCTGGTTACTGCATGGAAGAGCTAGATCTAGTCCGTTCCAAACATGCCGAGCATGTCAAAGCCTTCATCCGACTTTGTCTTTATCTCTGCGATGGATATCAGGTGGCCGTCAGGGTCCTCAATTACTGCGTGCTTGCCAAACGGCTCATCCTTGGGCTTTTTGAAGAACTTGACCTTTTTGGCCTTTAGCTCCTTCACGGTTGCGTCCATGTCGCCTACCATGAAACCGACAAGCATTCCTGTGCCAGAGCTTACCATGCTCTTTCTCTTGGCAGGAGTGAGCGCAAGAACGGTGCCGTCCTTGAAGAATTCGGTCCAGTCCTTGGACTTGCTCTTCAGCTGGAGTCCAAGCGTATCTCTGTAAAACTTTACCGACTTGTCCATGCTTGAGACGAGCAGAATCACTGCGCCGACTTTTTTGAATGCCAAAATCAGTCTCTACCTGTGGGAAATGCTGCGGAGGTAAATTAAGAACTTTCCGCTCCTGACGTGCACAGTCTTATAAAAAAATCTAATAAATTTGTCCTACCGCATTCTTAAATAAATTTTTCTAATAAACTAATTCGGACAACATGAACTTCGGGATTTTTGCAAACTTTGCATGTGCTGCGGCTGCTGCAATTATCGTCATGTCTATTTTGCTACTGCCATTATCAAAAGTATTGGCTGAAGAGCAGGTTACAAGGGGCGCCGGTGAGCTGGACAGGTTTGCGGGCTACTCTCGGGTGCATCTGTCAGACGACACCTTTACCCTGCGTTCGGGAGAAGAGCGGGTTGTCAATTTTACTGGTATTAGTACCGCTGAATCAGGCGCTTACATTGTTGGCAACGCTACTGTAGAGGGAGGCGGGGTACGGATCAAAATCACGGATTCGCATGGAAGATGTCCCGGAGTGGACATGTGCACCTCGATATCTGTTTATTCTAAAGATGCCCCGTGGAGCTACTATGACGGAGACGTCAAGGACGTGGAAATTCCAATATCTAAAGGAATGACACAGGTGGTATTTTACACGCCCTACGAACAGGGGAGCACTATTGCATTCAATTTCGATGTCGTTGAAAAAGTGGTGGACAGCAAATCCTAGCCAACGCACTATTGCTGATGCAAAAGTCGCTATAAAAGAATGGTGTGCCTCTCTGCCACTATTGGCTTATGTTGTTGTTGATGATGTCGCAGTCGCCACAAGGACGTCCCACGGGAATCTTATCTTGCCATCTTTGACAAAGCGCTGCGCCTTTTCCTCTGCTTCCTTTTTTATGTCGGCCACCACCTGCGAGCCTCTTGCCTCTATCTTTGACCGTATGGCAGCGGCGGTTGTGGCCATGTAGTCGGACCAGTACTCTGAAAAAGGCCCTGCTTCATAATCAAATACAAATTTTCTGACAGCCACGTTTGCAAAACCTGCGCTGGCCAGCGCGTTTTCAAGGTCCTTTGGGTTGCCAAAGCGGTGCACCGTGGGTGCGCCTTCCGGCCTGATGTCCGGTATGCGCTTTAGCACCGGCTCCATTATGGTGCTGAAATACGGCACGCCTTGCGCTGTACCGTGTACTGCGACTGCAATCCTGCCGCCTTTTTTCAAAAGCCTGCGCAGCTCCCCAAGGACGCGTACAGGCTCTGGAAAGAACATCAGCGCGTACTGGCACAGGACCTTGTCGAACCTCGCACGCAGGCCAATGTTCTCTGCATCCATCTCTACAAAGTGGCCTGCCGGCACGTTCTCTTTTGCTATCCTTAGCGCGCCTCTTGCAAAGTCAATCCCTGCAAGCATCCCTGACGGCCCAAGGCGCAAAAACGCCTCTTTAGAGACAGCACCCGTGCCGCACGCAACGTCAAGCACGAAATCACTTTCCAAAATGCCTGCCGCGTCTACCAGCTCTTTTGTCGACCGGAACGGCCCGCGCCCCGCGCCTGCCCAGCCATCGTGATAGTCACGTGCCCTGCTGTTCCAGCTGACAATCGACTCTTGCTTGTACTTCGTTGGGTCGTAGGCCAAGCGTGTCACAAGGTTTTAATGTCTTCCTTTAATTAATCATAACCTGCCGATGAAAGAGTTCCGCGTGCTCGTGACCTGCAACGTCTGCGGCGAGACTTTTGACTCTGACTACAAGCTGATGAAGCACGTGAGCAAGAGCCACCCGCAACCGGAAAAGACCGGCTGGATGGGAAGCGAAGACGAGCACAACTGCAGCTGCGGCGGCGGACACATGCACAATCATCATCATGAGTAAAACAACATGGCCTTGAAAGCAGAGAAACTGTTCTTCATTTATGTTGCCCGAAACGACGAGTGGGTGCGCCTGCAGTCAGAAGACTGGGGCTATGTCTCGGCAATGGCGCGCTTTTTCAAGTGGTGGATAAGGCGCTATTATGACTTTGAAATAGCCGTGGAAGCAGACATCCTGCCCGTGATACCCGGCAAACTGTTTGACAGGATGTCGCTTGCGCTTTTCCTACGCGACCACGAAAGCAGGGGCCAGGACATCTACCACTTTTACCTGGCGCCGTTCAAGCCGTTTTTCACGGACTGCAAGACCGAAGGCTACACCACCGACAACTTTGGCCTCGCATTCTGGAACCGGCCAAAGGAAGGGTCGGAGGCAAAGCGAAACGCCATGTTTGCGGAAGAGAACTGCCCGCGCATCTCCCACGTGCTGTCGCACGAGATCCTGCGTATGCAAGGGCGCAAAAAGAAAGAGTATTTTGAAAACGTCCATGACCTGTGGAGGCAGCACAAGGAAAAAGGCAAGCCGTTTCTCTATTATGACAGCCAGTTCAAGCGCACCACAAGCGACGGCTGCAAGTATTCAACCATCGATGCGACCGGCCTGTGAGGTGGACCTGGCAGGAAATAGTTTTATGTGCTCCTTGGATGCACCAGTTTGCGTTGCCAGCATCAGGCCTTGAAATCCTTGCCAAGTCGGGCGCAATAGTGTCTGCGGCAGGCGTGGCGCTGCTCGTGACGTTTGTGGCCGTGCTCCTTGTGTTTCCGGTGGCCAAGACATGCGAGCAGGAGGGCAAAAAGTGCGAATACACGTCATCTGCGTCAGAGCAGCTGCAGCCGATATTCAGCCAAGGGTTCTTTGCGCTGTCGCTCATCGTGATCGCAGCGGGCATACTGATGATCCGGTACAGCCGCTGGCGCGAGTCCAAGGCGGCTGCACCGGGCTAGATGGCCCGCCGGCTATTATAAATACGAGAAACCGCAAAAAATTCATGTAGTTGATCTCGTTTACCAAGGCCGAAAAAGAATTCCTGCTTGCAAACGAGGCGTGCAGGCTTGCGACCTGCCACGACAACACGCCGCACGTAGTCCCGGTGTCGTACGTGTTTGAGGATGGCGCGTTCTACTTTGCCACAGACCTTGAAACCCGGAAACTGGAGAACTTGAAGAAAAACGATAAAGTCGCGCTTGTAGTCGATGTTTACAATAGTTCGGTTGGCAACAAGGCGGTGTGTGTTCAGGGCAAAGCAGAGATAATCGAAAGAGGCAAGGAATTTGCGCGCCTCTACAGGATTTTCCATGAAAAGTTTGAATGGGTCAGGCGCGAACCGTGGAAGGAAGGCGAGGCGCCCTTTGTACGAGTAGTTCCAACAACCAAGGTCAGCTGGGGCATATGACATTCAAGAAAAAGTTTGACGACGCGGCGGGCAAGGTGTGCGAGGCGTTGATACCTGTCAAGCACGAGAGTTTTGAGGGTGAAGGCAAGGAAGTGGCGGTGTGCACCCTCGGCAGCATCGACCTGCTTGAAAAGATCTCTGAATCTGAAACAATCATGGGCAAGGTGGCAATAGCCGGCCGGCTCTTGTCAGAGAACAAGGGCATCGATGCCATCATCGATTACGTTTCTGCACACCCTGACTTGAAGCGAATCATAGTGTGCGGCAGGGAGGTCAAGGGTCACATGGCAGGCCAGGCATTGCTGGCGCTTTACAAAAACGGCATCGACGGGCAGGGCAGGATAATCGGCGCGGCAGGCCCGTACCCCGTGCTTTTGTCTTCGCAGGAAAAGGTCGAGGTATTCCGGCGGCAGGTAACAATAACTGACATGATTGGAGTTATTGCCCTTGAAAAAATAACACTGCTAGTAGCCTGACTTTTGCCTGTCGCGGTTTACCTGGTTCTTTTTCTTGTATTCGTCAAGAATGTCTGCCGGCGTCATGCCAAGTTCCAGCGACGCCTGCACCACAAAGTGCCATATGTCTATCAGCTCTTCCCTTGCGGCTGCCTCGTCAAAGCCAGAGGGCTTTTTCCACCACTTCCAGTTTGTCAGGCGCTGAAGCTCCACTGCCTCGTGGATTATTGCCGTGGAAAGCGCCGAGACCTTGCCCTCTGTTGTTGCAGGATATCTTGACAGGTCCATCATATTTGCAAGCTCTTTCTGCATGGAAAATATCGTCTCTAGCGTGTCCATCATCAGGATGTCTGTTTTGGATAGACAGGTAAATAGTTGCTGCTGATGATGATTGTTGTCCGACTAGTGTCGAGCTGTTGCGAAAGCTTTAAGGCATGTGGTGATAGTACAGCTCGCTATGGCTTCTGGCAGGCAACCTGCTGCTACTACCACCCCCAATTCCTCAATGCCCGAAGATTCTGCGTCGCTTGGAAACGTTCTTTCGTCATCGCTTGACATGCTGAAGATAGAGGATGCCGAGATCCGCAAAAAGGCAGTCGAGTTTGTGGGCAACGTGTCGCTTGCAACCGTCAACGCATACGGCAAGTGGATCGCATCCATTAAGGCAGTGGCTGACGCCTGCACAGTGTCAGGCCACGCTTTTTCGCAGTCAGAACTGTGCGACTTTTTGACCGTGGCCGCAAAGGGCATGGACTCTAAAAGGGCAGGGACAAAGGCCGTAAACGACGCCACGTTTTACATCTACATGGACATCATGGAAAACCACCAAAAGGCACCTGCACAACTGAAACTGCATTTTCCCAGAATAATCGTCGATGTCATATCGATACTTGACAAGGGAGTAGACACGCGTGGTGAAGCAGTCGGCGTTTACGGAATCGAGCGCTACTATCAGGAGCGAAAGGCCAGCGCGCCTTTGGAAGACCCTGTCGCCAGCTACACTGCTGCTGTTGCTGCAAGGCCCTTGACCGGCGGAAAAAGATCCTCCTCATCGCCTTCTTCTTCTGCCAACAATAGCCAGCCAAACCTGCCAGCGATAACGTTCAATGACGACCTAGTCGACAACCTTGCAATCATAACCGGTAGGCCAAAGAAGGAACTTGAGGCGTCGCTTGCAAGCCTGCCTGCTGCAGACATTAAAAAGATAACCGACCTTTCAGTCAACTACAAGCGCCTGCAAAAGTACAGCAAGCTGTCAAAGCCGGAACACCTGAAGATGGAGGTGGAAAAGGATCTTGGCCGCAAGCTCACCGACAACCAGCTGCAGCATGCCGCCAACTCGATACGCAAGGCCAAGACATACATCGAAAACGTGCTTGACGGCAAGTTTGTCCCGCATGGGACGCACGGCATCAACCACGTCAAGCACAATCTGGAGTACGGCTATCAGCTGATGGGCCTGATAGAGCCCAGAAAGCGCAGGTCCAATTGAAATTTTTACAAAGTTGCAGTGCAACAAAGCCGGTTAGATAGGGTCGTCCCCCTATCGAAAGGCGGCCAATACCGCACATTTGTGATACGGGGGGTCCCTATCTAGTTAGTTTATTTCGTTGCTTGGAGTAACGGTGATAAATTATTAAGTCTTTCCAACATAAAATTTTAGAACTATGCTAATGTACCAGAATTATAGCATAATTTTTACACAATTTATCTTTGTCAAAATCATAATTTACATTATAAGTCGATGTAGATAGACACTTGTCGAACTAGCTCCAGACTTTTTCCTTGAACGTCCACTTTTTGTTCAAAAGAAAGTTGCCTATCGATGCGGCGCCGACAGCTAGTACGAGCGCGATCTCTTTGCCCACGCCCTGGTATTCTACAAGCGCGTACATCATGCCCAGCTGCACCAGCGCGCCAAACGATGAAAAGCCGGCGAACATGCCGTACTGCAGCAGTGTCTTTCTGGCTACAAAGTCCATGTCCTCAAACGTCCAGATCTTGTTGAGGATAAAGTTGGACGTTATGGAGAACGTGATTCCGACTATAGCTGCGTGCAGGTACCAGATCTCCTGGAAAAGCGTCGTGAGTATGAACGAGACGAGGTAGTTGATCAAGAGGCCGCTTGCCCCGACCGTGTAGAACCTGCCTGCCTTTGAGAAAAAGCGCACCGATGTCCTGCGCTCACTTGGCGCCGCCCTGCCGTAGCGGTACAGGCGCCACACCGCGCGTATGTAGTCAAATACCACCTCCGAATCGAGCTTGCTTGCGCCGGCACACCTGTTTGTAAACGTGTAGGGTATTTCTTTTATCCTTGCTCCTTTGACCTTGACGAGCATCTCAAGGAGCATCTTGTAACCGATAGAGTCGAACTTGATTCCGTGGATGATATGCCTGCGAAACGCGAAAAAGCCGGACATCGGGTCCTTTACCTTTATTCCAAGGCTGTACTTGGCTATCTTGGTCGCGCCCTTGCTCATGAGCTTGCGCTTGAAGGGCCACCCTGATATCGCGCCCCCCTTGATGTACCTTGAAGCGACAACGATGTCGCATTTTGACTGCTTTATCTCCTCAAGCATCTTGGGTATGGTGTGGGCCGGGTGGGAAAGGTCGCTGTCCATGACCACGACTATCTCGCCTGTCGCTTCGTGCACTCCTGCAAGTATTGCAGAGCTGAGGCCCTGCTTGCCTGCCCTGCGCACGACGCGTATGCGGAAGCGCTTGTCCTGCTTGGCAAGGCTTGCGGCGTGGTTGGCCGCAATGTCTGCAGTCCCGTCGGGCGAGTTGTCGTCGACTACTATGATTTCTGCAGGCGTGTTGCGCGGCAGCGCCTCTGCAATCGAGTCGATCATCTTGGTGATGTTTTGCGACTCGTTGTACGTGGGCAGGATAACCGAAAGCGGCATCTTGTCCTGCTTGACGACAAGCTCTTGCGGCAAAGCGTCCACAGCTGTTTTAGACTGCCGTTCTATAAAACGGTTAGTCTCCTATGTCTGACAGGCCCCGCGGGATGATTGCAAACTGCGCAGTGCCGGTGGACGGCTGCAGTAACGCCGCGTGGAACCATCCTCTTGAAGGGTCCTCTAGGGCAAGTTTCATCCTGATGTGCGAGTATATTGAAACCGAGCTTCCAAGGTATTCGCGCTGGATATACTTGCCCGTCTCGGTTGGCGCGTTTCTTACCATGTTTGTCACGACGACCGCGCAGTCCGTGCTTATTGCAAAGGTTGCAAGGTCGTGGAGGTGCGACATGACTGCAAGGTGCCTCGCCGGGCCGGCGGAATACTCTGCTGAAAAAAGGGACGTCAGCGTGTCGATTACGAGAAGCCGGGCATCTGCATCCCGCACTCTCTCAACTACGTTTATCTGGTCCCGAGTATTGAGCGCCCGTACAAACGTGATCCTGTCCAGCGCTTCTTTTGTCCCTGCCATTTCAGAGACGCGTTCTGGCCGGAACGTGCCGGCCGTGTCCACGAAAAATGCTCGGAATCCTGCTTTTGTGCAGCTGGCGCACAGCGAGAAGCATAGCTGGGACTTGCCGGAACCGCTCTCGCCGTATATGTCGGTGACCATTCCTGTTCTGATGCCGCCTCCCAAGAGCGCGTCAAGCGACTGCGAGCCGGTCTGGATGAACATTATATCTTGTCATTCTCTAGGACGCGGCCTTTTTATGAATTAAGGGAGGGCAAGGGAACCTTTTTATTTGCGGCGCAAACCTACGACCACCAAAGTGATTAACTAGCGTGTCTTCTCCGTCATCTCAACAACCAAAACGTCCCCTGTCGATTCTCCAGAGATCGCTTAACCGCAAGGTCGCCGTGCGCCTGAAGAGCGAGATAGAGTACAAGGGGAGGATGAACAATGTCGATTCTTACATGAACCTGATACTTACCGACGCAGAAGAGTTCAACGGCGCCGACGTGATGGCCAACTACGGCAAGGTAGTCATCCGCGGCAACAACGTTCTGTTCATCAGGCTTGAGAAAGACCTCTAGCGTGGTGGCAAATGGTAAAGCGCTGGCTGTTTACTTCTGAAAGCGTTACAGAGGGCCATCCTGACAAGGTTTGCGACCAGATCTCTGACGCGCTTCTCGACGAGTTTCTCAGGCAGGACCCTGACTCTCGCGTTGCCGCAGAGTCGATGACTACGACTGGCATCGTCTTTGTGGCCGGCGAGGTGACGTCAAAGGGCAGGGTTGACGTGCAGAAAATAGTCCGCGACACCATCCGCGAGATTGGCTACGACAAGCCCGATTACGGCTTTGACTGCGACTCGTGCTCTGTCCTTGCGGCACTTCACGAGCAGAGCCCCGACATCTCGATGGGCGTGACTGCCACTGAAAAGAAGGAGCAGGGCGCCGGCGACCAGGGCCTCATGTTTGGCTATGCCACCAACGAAACTCCGCAGCTGATGCCCCTTCCGATAACCATGGCCCACCAGCTCTCCATGAAACTCTCGCAGTCAAGAAAGAGCAAGGAGCTTGGATGGCTAAGGCCAGACGGCAAGTCGCAGGTGTCCGTCGTCTACGAGGAGGGCATCCCAAAGCGCATCGACACCGTCGTCATATCGACGCAGCACGCGCCAGACATTAGCATGGACCAGCTGCGCGAGGAAGTGATAGGCAAGATAATCAAGCCGGTGTGCGGCGAATGGGTGGACAGCAAGACAAAATACCTTGTCAACCCGACCGGCAGGTTCGTGATAGGTGGCCCGCCGGGCGACACCGGCCTTACGGGCCGCAAGATAATAGCCGACACGTACGGCGGCATGGGAAGGCACGGCGGAGGCGCGTTCTCTGGCAAGGACCCGTCCAAGGTGGACAGGTCTGCCTGCTACATGGCAAGGTACGTTGCCAAGAACGTAGTGGCTGCCGGCCTTGCAGACAAGTGCGAGGTGCAGGTCGCATACGCAATCGGAGTAGCCGAGCCCGTATCCGTAATGGTAGACACGTTTGGCACCGGCAAGGCTCCTGAAGAGGAGATAGAGGCTCGCGTGCGCAAGGTCTTTGACATGAAGCCGGCAGGCATCATCAAGACGCTTGACCTAAAACGCCCTGTCTACCGCAAGACTGCGGCATACGGCCACTTTGGAAGGAGCGAGCCGGGCTTTACGTGGGAAAAGACCGACAAGGCTTCCCTGCTGAACTAACCGGCTGATGCAAAAAAAAACAGTCTAAAAAATAATAATGTCTGCCATCTATCCTCTGTCATTGAAGGGCAAAATTGCGGCGATCACGGGCGCCACGCGGGGCATTGGTCTTGAAATGGCCAAAGAGTTTGCAAGGAGGGGCGCCACAGTCCTCGTGTGTTCCCGCGACATCAAAAGCGCCGGCGACGCCGCAAAGAAGGTCGGAAAAAACGCGCACCCTTTTTCACTTGACGTTTCAAACCCTGCCAGCGTCAAGGCCTTTGTAAAGGATGCAATTGCAGAGCACGGCAGAATAGACATCCTTGTCAACAATGCCGGCTATCCCTTTGACAAAAAGATGTGGTACAAGGAGATGCACGAGGTCACCGACGAAGAGTTTGACCGCGTGCTTGAAGTCGACCTAAAGGGCACGTTCCGCCTGACGCGCGCAGTGCTCTCTGTGATGGTGGAAAAAAAGAATGGCGGCGGAGTCATCATCAGCATCTCGTCAACTCCTGCGGTGGCAGGCCACGTCGAGGGCGCGCCCTACACTCTTGCCAAGGCCGGAATCATCGCCATGACCAAGCACATCGCGCTTGAATATGGAAACAGGGGAGTCCGGGCCTACTCGCTTGCCCTTGGCAACATTGCCACCGACGCCACCTTTGGCTCGATGGACGAAACGGCACGGAGGCAGGCAGCGCAGGAAAACGCCATGAAGCGGTGGGGAAAACCAGAAGAGGTTGCAAGGGTAGCGGCAAGCCTTGCAAGCGACGACTTTTCCTTTGCAACCGGCAACACCTTTGTAATCGACGGCGGGGCGGTGCTCCTGTGACTGTTGACGATAATGATAATGCTCACAAGGAAAATGACGACGACCTAGAGCTGGCAGAACAGGAACAGGAACTGCCCGCAGAAGTGGAGGAGAAAAAGAAAAAAGGTATTCTGCGCACCGGCTACACGACAGGAACCACTGCTACGGCGGCGACCAAAGCCGCGCTCCTGGCGCTTGTAAATGGCAAGCCTGTAGAGCAGGTTACGGTGTCGCTTCCAAAGGGCAGGACTGCGACGCTCGAGATCGCATGGACAAAAATTGAAGGCGACAAAACAACATGTGCTGCAATAAAGGACGGGGGCGACGACCCTGACGTCACACACGGCGCGGAAATCTGCTCGACTGTTTCGTTGATTGATGATAATCCCGGCATGATAGACATCGATGGCGGCATAGGAGTCGGCAGGGTGACCAAGCCTGGCCTCGGGCTGGAGATGGGCAAAGCCGCAATAAACCCCACTCCGATGAAAATGCTCCTGCAGGCAGTGGATGAAGTAGCTCACGAGCAATTGAAAACAAAAGGGGTCAAGGTCGTTATCTGGGTCCCGATGGGAAAAGAGCTTGCAACAAAGACTGACAACCCGCGCCTTGGCATCGTTGGCGGCATCTCGATACTTGGAACGACCGGCATTGTACTGCCATATTCTACCGCGTCATTTGCAGCGGCGATACGACAGAGCCTTGATGTGGCCATTGCGATGGGCGCAGACACTGCGGTCCTAACAACTGGCGGCAGGAGCGAGGATTTTGCCAAGACGCTGTTTCCGGATCTTCCTGAGCACAGTTTCATACAGATGGGCGACTTTGCAGGATATTCCGTCACGCAGTGCGCCACAAAGCACATCAAAAAAGCAATCATCGCCGGCTTTATCGGGAAACTGACAAAGATGGCGATGGGGATAAAGCAGACGCACGTGCGCGGCCATCATGTCAGCCTTGACTTCATGGCCGGCCTTGCAGAGCAGTGCGGCGCACCTGCTTCTGTTGTCGCAGAGATAAGACAGGCAAACACCGCCCGGCACGCAGGCGAGATAGTGGCAAAAAACAACGTCCACGGCTTTTTTGACCTGCTGTGCAAAAAGGTGTACGAGCAGATGCGCGATCATTCAAAGGGCCAGCTTGCGCTTGAAATAGTCATGTTCGACTTTGACGGCAAAATCCTTGCGCGCTATTCTTCCTCTTGATTGCGTTTTAGCGCCTCTATCCTTCCGCCGTACTTTTCCTTGTACGACGCCCTGCACTGCACACAGCAAAAGAACCGCTCAAACCTTGCAAACCTGAGCACCTTTGGCTTGTCGTGCACCGGCCCCCCGCAAAAGTCGCATTTCAGCTTTACCTTCAGACCTTCGACATACACATGAAAGTGCTTTTTTTGCTTCTTTAGCTCTTGCAGCGCATCGCCAATCTCGTCACTCTTTTTGTCTATCTTGGACATGTCAATTTCTGGCCTGACTGCCTTGATGAGGCCGATATTGACGAGGCGCTCGTACCTTGCCTTGACGGTGGGCGTGCTGACCTTGATTTCGCGGGATATTGCACGAAAAGACTTGCGCCCGTCTTCCATCAGAGACTTTAGTATCGCAACGTCCGTGTCATCGAGTTGGACTGGCAATGTTGTATAGCGTGTACATTACAGCGAAACTGTTCTTTTAACCTTGACTATGCCCTAACCTTCGATAGCTTTTTTATAATCGGTGTTTTTTTGCATACATGTTCTTGCTCTCTATTACCATCAGCAAGAAAAAGTATTCGCTGATAATCTTTATTCCGATAATATTATCCTCGTTTACGCATCTTTGGAATGCCACCGGCTTTCCTGACATATTCTACGACGAAGGCATCTACATGCGCAGGGCAATGAACGTGCTAGTGTACCAAATGCCCCAAGAGAACCCCTATTATTACGATCACCCGTTGTTTGGCCAGATGTTTCTGGCAGGGCTGCTCGCCGTCACCGGCTTTCCTGATTCGCTGCATCCTTCCGCTTCGGTCCAGTCGGTCGAAGAGCTTTACCTTGTCCCAAAGATATGGATGGGGCTCCTAGCCGTGCTTGATACGTTTCTGATTTACAAGATTGCCGAGTACAAATACAATTCTCGCGTTGCATTTCTTGCCTCCCTCCTGTTTGCAGTGATGCCCATGAGCTGGCTTTTTCGAAGGATACTGTTAGAGTCGCTGCTGCTGCCTTTTCTGCTGTCCTCAATATTGTTCGCGCTCCAGCTGGCGCGCTCAAGCCAGAAGCAGTATCTGCCGGCGCTGCTTTCGGGCGTATGCCTTGGCCTGGCAATTTTCACAAAGATCCCTGTTTTTGCCATGATCCCCCTTGTCGGCTTTATGATCTACACTGGCAGCAGCAAGGACAGAAAGAGCAGGCTGAGAAACATTGGCATATGGCTCATCCCTGTAATCCTGATTCCTCTATTATGGCCTCTTCAAAGCATATCGACCAATTCCTTTGATAACTGGGTTAAAGGCGTTCTGGCACAGACCCAGAGGCACAGCTACGGAGTCGCAGGCATTTTTGAGACTTTTCTCACCGTCGACCCCGTCCTGCTGGCGCTAGGCGTCGTTGGATTAATGTACGCCATCCCAAGAAAAGACCTGTTTATTCTGCTGTGGCTTGGGCCTTTCTTGGCATTTCTGTGGCTCATTGGATACGTGCAGTATTTCCACATCCTCCCGGTGCTGCCTGTGTTTTGCATCGCAGGTGCCTTGTGGTTAAATGACCTGGTTGACAAGATAAAATCAAGAAAACACAATCTGGCAGGCTATGGCATAGTAGCGTCCGTGGTACTTTTTGGACTGGTGAGCACCACCTTGCTGATAACAACCAATGTGACATCTGCGCAGTTTGAGGCTACGGCATTTGCCCTGTCCATAGCAGACAAGGACACGACGATAATTGCAAACCCCGTCTACGCCTGGCCTTACAAGTTTGTGTTTCACATGCCGTATGCGATGAACGACTACAGAGATGTCCTGTACTCTGAAATCAACACAGACAAGGTTGTGCTTGTGTCAGAGCCACACCTGCAGGGCAGCATCGGCGAGCCGCAGATTAGACAAGCATATGACAGCACCGCCAGCGTCAGAACTTTTTACGGCAACTCTAGAAACTATGATGTAGGTTTGTATCCGTATACCAGCATGGCGCTAAACAACCAGGGAGACTTTATCGACGTAAGGCAGAGGGTCCCTTGACAAGGCTTTTATTCTAATGTCCTTTTCAGGACGCGTGTAGCCCGCATATGCTACAGATAGCAGTAAGCAGAGGAGGAAAAGAGCCTGTAATAATATTTCTGGCTGTCATAGCTATTGGACTTGCCGCAGCATTTTACCTGTACTTTGTAGTTGACAAGTATTCTCTTCTTTATTATTGGGACGCCGTCTCGCATTCAGTTGCAGCCAGAAAGCTGGTAGACTGGGGCGAAAACCCCGGCTTGGGCCAGATTGGAACGGTGTGGATGCCGCTTCCGCATTTCCTGCTGATTCCATTCGTTCTGGTAGACCTGCTTTTTTCAACGGGGTTTGCAGGCACGGCCCTGAGCTTGCCGTGCCTGGCTCTGACTTCGGTATACCTGTACAAAATTGCAAAAGGACTGCAAATCCCCGGCATCGCCGTCATTCCGGCATACGCTGCTTTTGCAGGGGCGCTGCTGTATGCGACAAACCCGAACATCCTGTATCTTGGGATAACCTCGATGACTGAAGCTCCTTTCATGCTCTTTTTCGTGGCTTCTGCATATTATTTCCAGATGTGGTATCAGAAGGGCAACAAGCTGAGAGACCTGATACTGTGCTCGGTTTTCCTGTCGTTTGCCACCTTGTGCAGGTATGAAAGCTGGTTCCTTCCGGTCTTTTTGATAATTGTTGTAGGCGTGTTTGCAATAAAGAAAAAGGAGGGCAAGGATCAACAGTCCAACAATAGAAAAGCACTTGCCATACTTGCTTCCATTCTCTCCCTGTCAAGCATAGTGTTCTGGCTTGCCTGGAACCAGTACCACTATGGAGATCCGTTTGAGTTTAGCAATGCGCAGTACTATTCTGCGTCCTGGTACGCGCAAAACAGGCCGTTTCGCGAGCTCTTGTTCCTGCAGCCTGCAAACGTCCTGTCGGTTTATGGCGTTACCGCGCTTGCAATGTACGGGCCCATTCTGCTTGGCGCAGGGGTGGCAGGGTACTATGTCTTTCGCAAAGCCCGCATAGATGGCAAAAAGATTGTGCTTCTGTTTCTGGCGCTTCCGCCGCTGTTTACCATCGTCTCGCTGTTGATTGGAATTGGCGAAATGTCCTACTGGTTCAACTCGCGGTTTATGGTGCTCCTGTCGCCTCTGATCATAGTAATGACATGCATATTCCTTGCCAAGGTTGGTGATGATGGCAGGATAGTAAAAAGAAGGCGCGCCATCACCATCGCTGCCATAGTTGGCGCCCTGTTTATCTATCAATTAGCTATTCCTGCGTTTGCTGCCGTCATCACGGTGGACGATGCAAAAGGTGGCTACTCTGTCAAGGAAAACCAGCTTGCCATAAAAACAGGCGAGGCGCTAAAGTCTCTGTATGACGGCAACGGCAAAATCATGGTGCTGACGGGATCCGGACTGGAGCAGAGGATAATGGTTACAAGCGGGATCGCGCTGCGGAATTTTGATGAGATTATAGAACCAAGCACGTGGAAGGCATCGTTCAAGGAGCCGTGGTCCTATGACAGGTGGCTGGTTATCACCAGCCATCCCGGCTCTGACGCCCTAAACACGACAAAATACTGGCTTGACCGGCAGGACGAGCTTGCGACACATTACAACACGGTATACGAAAACGAATACTACAAGATCATGGCCTTGAAATAAGGAGAAGTAAAAGATTAATTTCCACTGCAATCTGCATAATTTTGCCTTGGCGAGCAAAACCGCCGTCGTTGCAATTACAAAACACGGGATCGAGATTGCCCGAAAGATAAAGGGCAAGATGCCCGAGGTGGAGGTTTACGTCCCTGCAAAGCACAGCGACGGCGGCGCAGATATCAACTGGTTTTCAGAGCAGAGCACGCAGCTTGTCGCCAGCTTGTTCAAGTCGCACGACGCGCTGATATGCGTGTTTTCGCTTGGCGCAGTCATACGCATGGTCGCGCCATACCTTGTGGACAAGAAAAGCGACCCTGCAGTGATTGTAATAGACGACAGGGCAAACTATGTCATCAGCGCGCTTTCAGGCCACCTTGGCGGCGCAAACGCGCTTGCACGGCTCGTGGCCTCTTTCCTTGGCGCCAAGCCCGTCATAACCACGGCCGCAGACGTCAACGAAACCATCGCCGTGGACCTTGTGGGCAGGGAGTTTGGCTGGACAATCGAGAATTTTGACAACGTGACAAAGACAAGCGCGCTCATGGTAAACGAGGAAAGGATCGCCATCTACCAGGATGCCGGCGAGCGCAACTGGTGGCAGGGCCAGCAGCTTCCAAAAAACGTCACCGTTGTCGATAATATCGAAAAAGTCAAGTCGCCTGATTTCAAGGCGGCCCTTGTCATCACCGACAAGATGGTGGATCAGGACGTCGTGGCCAAGTCCGTGGTGTACAGGCCAAAGACGCTCGTGGTCGGGATTGGCCTGCACTGGGACACGAACAAGGAAACCATAGAGTCTGGAGTAACTGCTGTCTTTAAGGAAAAAGGCCTTGCGCTCAAGAGCGTGCGCAACATCGCAAGCGTCGACCGCGGGGCAAGGGTCAAGGGCCTCGACGAGTTTGCAGGGCAGTATGGAATGCCTGTTCAGATCTACAAAAAAGAAGACCTGGCCAAGGTGGAGGTGCCAAACCCGTCGCCGGCCGTGCAAAAGTTCGAGGGGACGGCAAGCGTGTCAGAGGCTTCAGCCATCCTGGACTCAAAGGGCGAGCTGATAGTGCAAAAGCAAAAGTTCCCGCCAAACCTCACCGTGGCCGTGTGCAGGGTCGCAGACTTCTCTCAGTAAGATATTTTATCCCAATATATGCACACATTTTTTGCAATTGAAGAAGAGGGCGCTTCTTATCGTCGACAGGGGCAGCAGGGAGCCAGAGGTCCGGCAGGAGATGCAGGAGATATGCGCGCTTGCCAAGGGCAAGGCAGGATACGACTTTGCCGACTATTGCTTCCTTGAGGTGCTCCCCCCGTTCATTGAAGAGGGCATCAAAAAGTGCGTCGACGCCGGCGCCGAGGCGATAACCGTGATGCCCTATTTCCTCTACCCCGGCATGAAGCTAAAAGACACGGTAAAGCAGAGCGCAAGGATAGGCCGCGACAAGAACCTGAATCTGGTAATAACAAGGCCGCTCAGCTATCATCCCATGATGCCAGAGCTTGTATCGGAGCGCATAGCCGAACTAAAAAAAGAAAAAAGCATCAGCCTTTCCGACAGCCAGTGCGACGTGCTTTTGATAGGGCATGGCAGCAGCGACAGAAATGCGCACGACGCCTTCGTGCACACTGCAGAGGCGATAAAATCTCGCTACCGAAACGTGCACCACTGCTTTTTAGAACTTGACACACCAAACATCGAGCAGGGGGTCATGCAGGCGGTGGCCAGGCAGCCAAAAGTGCTACTCATGATGCCGTATTTCCTGCATAAAGGAGCCCACATCAAGCGCGACGTTGTAAACGATGTTTCGGCCGCACTTGAAAAAGCGCGCTTTCAAGACGCTTACATGGCAAGGCACCTGGGAGTTGACGACAAGCTGGTCAACCTCGTAGTCGAGCGCGCCAAGGAAGTGGAAAACCGCCAGGGGCCGGACGACAGAAGCTTTGGGACTGCCGCAAGCAGGAGCATGACGGAGAGGGCCTTTGACATTGAAAAGAGGAGCTTTGAGATAATCGACTCTGAAGTCGGACCGCACGACTACGACTCCATGCAGTGGCCAATAGTGCGCAGGGTGATTCACGCAACGGCTGACTTTGACTTTGCCGGCAAGGGCAAGATGCTGTTCCACAAGCGCGCGATCGAGTCTGCGTTTTTTGCGATCAAAAACAGGTGCACCATAGTCACGGACGTAGACATGGTGCTTGCCGCCATCAACAAAAAATCGCTTTCCGACCTTGGGCTCAAGGGGGCCTGCTACATCTCTGACAAGAGCGTCGCAGAACAAGCAAGGAGGCTTGGCAAGACCCGGTCGGAGATGGCCATGAGGCACGCGGCAAAGGAAATAGAAGGCGGGATTGTAGTTGTTGGCAACGCGCCGACCGCGCTCTTGGAAGTCATTTCGATGGTAAAAGAAGGCGTGGCCAAGCCTGCGCTAATAGTCGGCATCCCTGTGGGCTTTGTGTCTGCGCCCGAGTCAAAGGAAGCGCTTGCCAAAATGACTGACGACGACGATGGCGTGCCGTTCATAACAAACGTCGGCAGAAAGGGCGGCAGTCCAGCCGCGTCGTCAATAATCAACGCGCTGCTTTTGCTGTACCAGAATAATAGTCAGCGGCGCAAGTAGGATGCGCAACTGCGTACAAGCCTCTCTGCCAGCACGTTGTTCTTGCTTGCAAAGTGCAGGTGCATGTATGCCGCAAGACCTGTTTCGCCTATCACAAAGCCGTCCCTGCCATCCGTGACTCCTTTTCCCTTTTTCATGGCGTACGCAAACCTGCTGTCCCTGGAAATGTCCTCTATTGCGGAATAGTGGAACTCGTGGCCGCGCAGGTTTGCCCTGCCAAAGACCGGCCCGTCGCAGTCAGCCTCGGTGTAGTTGAGCGTGAGGCGGGAGGTCATGACCGTGTCGGCGTCAATCAGCCCTGCCATCCTGCGAGTTTTTTTCTCGCCCTTGTACCCGCTTATCGAGCGTGTCAGGTACATCAGCCCGCCGCATTCGCCGTACACCGGCATGCCAGCGTTTACCGCTTTTGCGACAGACTTTATCATGGGCCTGTTTTTCTCCAGCTTGTCTGCAAGCACTTCTGGAAAGCCTCCGCCAAGCATCACGCCGTCTATTCCCTCCGGCAGCCTGGCATCGTTTACCGGGCTGAAAAAGACGAGCCTTGCACCCGCCCTCCTTAGCGCGTCAAGGTTGTCCGCATAGTAAAAGTTGAACGACTCGTCAAGCGCGACTGCTATTGTTGTGGCCTTTTTCTTTGGTGCCTTTTTCATTGCAGACGATGATGCAGGGAGCGGGCCTGTCCCACATGCCTTTAAAATAGAGTCAATGTCAATCTGCTCCGAGACGTATTTTGCGGCGTCAAGTATCGCGGCGCGTTTTTTCTTTTGTAACTCCTGGGCAGGCACGAGCCCGAGGTGGCGCTCGTCCATCTTTATCTCGCTGTTGCGCCTGATGACGCCAAGCACCGGCACCCTCCTGACCTTTCCTGCAAGCGCTTCTGAAAGGTAGCCTGCGTGTCTGTCGCTTGCCACGTTGTTCAGGATGATGCCTGCAATCCTGACGCTCCTGTCAAAGTGAGTAAAGCCAAGGGCTATGGCCGCAATGGACCGCGCGCTCTTGCTTGCATCGACTACCAGCACCACCGGCGCGCCAAGTATCTTTGCCACGTGAGCGGTGCTTGCAAAGTTGTCTTTTCCTGACATGCCGTCAAAGAGTCCCATTACGCCCTCGATGACTGCCACGTCGGCACTCTCGCACGCAGAGTTAAAGCAGTCAATGACTCCCTGCCTTCCCATGAGCCAGACATCGAGGTTGCGCGACTTGCGCCCCGTCACAAAGGTGTGGTAAGAGGGGTCGATAAAGTCAGGCCCGACCTTGAATGGCTGTACGGCAAGCCCCTTTTTTTTGCGCAGGGTGTGCATTATTGCAACTGCGACAGTGGTCTTGCCCACTCCGCTTGTGACTCCTGCGACCACTATTCTAGGGACTGCCACCGTCGCCATGCAGCAACACAATTGTGTTGCAGAATGGTGGTATTAATAATATAATATGACTACTTAGCTCAGGATCTCGGGGAACTTTTGTCTGCACGCAGAGCAAAACACCGCATCATTGGTTGTCAGAGCATCGCACGCAGGGCACATCTTCCAGACGTTGGTTTCTGCCTTGAGGTCCTTGCCGCAGTCTGGGCAGAACTTGGACGCAGGGGGCACGGCTGCAAAGCAGCAGTAGCGGCACGCAACCGTTTCTTTTCTTCTTCTTCTTCTTTGGCTCTGCTACCTCCTGTATTGTTGCTGCTTGCTTTGGAGGCTCGGCCTTTAGCTGCCGTGACGGCTGGACGGCGGAGGAGACAACAAGCATTTCGCCACTTATCTGGGGCCTGATCCCCAGCATCAGTTCCTCCTTGAGGATGGCAAACTCTTCCTCGGTTATCATGCCCTGGTGCTTCATAAGCGCCAGCCTTTCAAGCCTGTCAAGCGCATCCATCTTGGGTTTTTCCGGCTCGAGTCTCATCTCGGGCTTTGGTTCTTGCTTTTGGGCAGTCTTGCGGCTTGATAATTCGCCCCTCATGCCCTTTTGGATGAACGCGCTTACCTGCAGCGCCACCTGCTTGTCGACAGCCGGCAGGTCAATATGCTGCAAAGATGCGAGGGGTTTTAAGAGTATCTCTGTGGAAAACACGCCGCGCTTTAACATGACGGTGGCAATCTCTTCGTATTTTATGGCAATGATGTTTGCCCGCAGGCCAAACATCTTGGGATCCTTGAAAAGCACGCGACTCGTGGTGATGTATATCTTGTCAGGTGCCGAGATGGACCCGCCGGGGGCGACCTTGGACTGCGAAGCCACAAGAAGTATCTCTTCTTTGGGCATAAGCAGGCCAGCTATGTCTGGGTCCATCCTTTCAAGCATCATGTCCGACAGAAACCTCTACGCTTTTTCCTAAAATATCTGATGTAAGGAGGTTCTGGATGTTTCTACTAGGGCCGGCAGGTTAGTTTTTATCCCAACCCGTTTCTTTTGTGACAATACACACGCATATGCCTCCTCCTCCTTCTTTGGACAGGGCTCCGGTCATAGTCTATACGGGCAAGGGCAAGGGCAAGACTACCGCGGCGCTTGGAATAGTTTTGCGGGCGGTGGGACACGGCCACAAGGTGGGGATGATCCAGTTCATCAAGGGCGAGTGGTATTATGGCGAGCTGACAAGCTCCAAGCGACTAGAGCCAGAGTTTGAGATGATTGCTGCCGGCAAGGGCTTTGTGGGCATCATAGACGACGACCATCCCATAGAAGAACACCAAAAGGCTTCGCAAGATGCAGTGGGACTTGTCCGGGACAAGCTTGCGTCAGGAGCCTATGACGTGATGATACTTGACGAGGTAAACTATGCGGTCAAACTCGGTCTGATTACTGTCGACGACGTCCTTGGCATAATTGCGGCCAAGCCTGACAAGACCACGCTTGTTCTGACAGGCAACCACGCACACGAAAAGGTGCTAGAAGCGGCAGACCTTGTCACCGAGATGAGGGAGGTAAAGCATCCTTTTCAGAAGGGGATCAAGGCCAGAAAGGGCATCGACTTTTAGATCTCTTGTATCATCAAAAAAATCTAATGGTATCTAACCATCAGGGCAACCTTAAAGTATGGTCTGCGCACCGCGTAAAATGATTTGTCATCTGCTCAAGAGGCCTCCAAACTCCCGGACGAAGGCGAGATAGTCATTGCCTCGGTGAGGGAGGTAACTGGCCACGGAGCCTATGTCACGCTTGACGAGTACAACGGCATGACGGGTTTTCTCCACATTTCCGAGATTGCGACCGGCTGGATACGCAACATCGAGCGCTACGTCCGGCCAAAGCAAAAGGCGGTGCTGAAAGTAATCCGCGTCAACAGGGCAAGGGGAGAGGTGGATTGCTCTCTCAAGCAGGTCTCTGGCGAGGAGCGCAAGTCAAAGCTCATCGAGGTAAAAAAGAGCGAAAAGGCCGATGCGTTCATGGATTTCATAAAGGCCAAGCTGAAACTTTCAGATCAGCAGGTGGCGGAGATAGAAGAAAAGGTCCTTCAAAAGTACGACTATGTTTATGACATTTTCGAGGACATTGCAAGAAGAGGTCCTGAGCTACTCCAAAAGTTCGATTTTTCAGACGACATCAAAAAGGCGATGGAGGAGGAGAGCAACAAGATTCAAGTGCCCCATGTTGAAGTGAGGGGCGTCATGGAGATATCCTCGAAAAAACCCGACGGCATCGAGATCATAAAAAGCACGCTTGCAGGCGTGGAAAGCAGCAAGGGAAACGCCACGACAGAGGTCACGTACGTAGGCGCCCCTCGCTACCGCATAGTGGTAACGGCAGAGAATTTCAAGGTGGCTGAAAAATCGATGAACAACGCAGTGGAAAAGATCCGCTCTGCGATTGAAAAACAGCACGGCGCATTCAACTTTATCCGCGAAGAGTCGAAAAAATCGCACCAAGGATAGAGAATAGTAGAATATGAGACATCTAATCCGCAAGTGCACCGCCTGCGGAGCGTACACCCTTGCAAACACGTGCCCAAAGTGCAATTCCCAGACTGCCGATCCTCACCCGCCGAAATATTCGCCAGACGACAAGTACGTGCGCTACCGGGTGGCCGAGCGCTATGAAGAAGAAGAGGGCGACAAGGATTATAAGTAAAGTTGCGGTCCTGACACTTGCGCGTTGAGATTTGCCATTGCAGGTGCAGGAGTGGCCGGGAGCTACCTTGGCAATATGCTCCAGAGACGCGGCCATGAAGTCCAGGTGTTCGAGTCGTCAAGGCCGGAGAACCACTGGCCAGTGTGCGCCTGGGGCGCGTCGCGGCACATGCTGTCCAAATTTTCAGAAAAGGCGGGGCTTGACTTTAAAGACTATATCATGCACATAGGGCAGAGGCTGCGCATGGACCTGCCAGCAGGCAAGGTCGAATACCTCGACCTAAAGGGGCTTGTCACCTACGACAAGCACAGGTGGGAGCACGACCTGATGCAGGGGCTGGAGATAAAGTACGGCACCAAGGTGACAAAGGAAGATTTCCCGTTTGAAAAATACGATCACGTCCTTGACTGCACGGGCCTGCACCGCACGCTGTTGCCAAAGTCAGGCGAAGATTTTCTCATACCTGCGTACGAATACCTGCTTGAAGAAGTCAAGGGCGAGAACGAGTTTTATACGATAGGCTACAAGGGCGCCAAGGGATATTTCTGGTACTTTCCGCTAGGCGACGGCAAAGGCTACATGGGGGCCGGCGACGTGGAAAAAAAGTACCACGGCATAAAGGAATTCTTTGAGCAACACCCTGAGGCAAAGATCGTCAAGAAAATTGGCAGGCCAATCCGGCTTGCGCCTCCAAAAAAGATGGAACCGTTCTTTGACGGAAACGTGGTAGGAGTTGGCGAATCCATCGGCTGCGTGTTTCCGATGCTTGGCGAGGGCATCATCCCGTCGCTTTTGTGCTGCGACTTTTTCCTCGACGCCCTTGACGACAGAAAAGGCCTTGACGCCAAGAAATACAGAAAGAAGGTTCTCTCTTACTTTGACTATTACGACGACGTCTATCGCATCGTCAGGCTAAAGATGGACGGCAAGCTGTCTACCATACGCCATGCAAACCTCCTGATGAGCATGTACCGCCATATGAAAAAGGAGGAGAGCCGCTTTGGGTTTGAAGTCAGCCTTGAGAAGATGAACCGGCTGGTAAACGCTTTATAGCCGAGGGTGGCAGGCGCTAGCTAGCAGTTGTCGCTAAATGCAAAAAGCCCGCAAGACTCACAGGCAGAAACCACCGTCTTGATGATGCCGTCTGACGCAAACCCGATGGGAAACGTCTTTGGAGGCGTGATACTAAAGCACGTGGACCTCATTGCCGGCATCGTTGCCAAGAGGCACGTGGGGCACCCAAACGTCGTCACCGCGGCCATGGACAGGATGACCTTTCTAAAGCCGGTGTTCATTGGCAACGCGCTCGTACTGTCTGCCCGGATAAACTATGTCAGAAGGTCGTCGATGGAGGTTGAAGTTACCGTCGAATCAGAAGACTATGACAGCGGGACAAAGGCTCGTACAGGGACGGCGTTTGTGACGCTTGTGGCACTTGACAAGCACGGCAAGGCAACAGAGGTGCCGCCCCTCTTGCTGGAAACGGCTGAGGACAAGAAGCGGTTTTCAGAGGGCGAAAAGCGTATGCAGCAGCGCCTGCGCGAAGCCGGCAAATTGTAGTTAATCTCATTCAAAGTATTCTAGTTCTTCGGAACCACTGTCGCCATTTTCGTCGTCATCTTCCATATCTATGGCGTCTTCAATCTCGGCTGGCTCTGCACTTGCTGCCGCCGTCTGCTGCCTCCTTTCGAGGTTTGTGTTGAGCCTGCGAAGCTCGGCAAGAATCTCGCGCAAAAGTACCGTTATCTGCTCCTCATCTTTTCTGGCCTTCTTTGCCTTTTTTGCCACGGGCTTTGACCTTCTTTGCATATTCTATCAAGATCATCTCTTTTCTTTAGCTATAGCGCTTTTCAAGGCCCATGTATTTTTGCAGATCAACAAACTCGTTAAAGTCCTTGAATGTGACCATCATCTTGCGCGTCTTTTTGGTGTAGCTGGTCTTTTTCAGCTCTGTAAAGACTTCGCGCATGGCGTACGTGGCGCTGTACAGGCCGGAAAGGGGCCATACCGCTATCCTGTAGCCCAGCTTTAGCAGCTCCGGCCCTGTGAGGTTTGGAGTCACGCCGTCTTCTATCATGTTTGCCACAAGCGGGGCGTCTATCTCGTCAGCGACCTTTTTCAGCTCTTCGACAGTCCTTGGTGCCTCGACAAATATCACGTCGGCGCCTGCCTTTCTATACGCCTTGCCCCTTTCTATCGCCTCGTCAAGGCCAAGTGGCGCCCTTGCGTCGGTCCTGGCGACTATGATAAAGTCCCTGCTCTTTCTTGCCTCGACTGCAGCCTTTAGTTTCGGCAAATAGTCGTCCTTTGGGATAACGTCCTTGCCGACCATGTGGCCGCACCTCTTGGGCCATATCTGGTCTTCAAGGAATATCCCTGCCGCGCCAAGTGCTTCTAGGTCTCGGACGAGCCTCCACACGTTGAGCGGGTTGCCATAGCCGGTGTCCGCGTCAACGAGAACAGGGACGCTGACGGCACGTATGATGCGCCTTGCATTGTCAACCGTCTCGCCGGCGTTTAAAAACCCAAAGTCGGGCATCCCAAGGAGCGCAGCAGAAGAGCCATAGCCTGTCTGGAACATCGCTTCAAACCCGACTTGCTCCGCAATTCTTGCGCTCAGCGCGTCAAACACGCCCGGCAAAACTATTATCCTGTTCTTGTCCTCAAGCTGCTCACGTAGAGAACGCGGCTTTTGCATTTTGTATGTGTGCAAGAACATTGTGCAACATTATTATGCTTTTACTAACAGTCAACTGGCCAGGCGCCGGGCGTTATCAGCTCAACGAGGTTGCCAGACGGGTCGCGAAAATACAGTGACCTGGCTTCCTTCCAGTTGACTTCAAGCTCTATTGCAACACCGTTTTGTGCAAGATGTTCCTTCCATTTTTCATAATCGCCGGTTTCTATTTCAAGGGCAAAGTGGATGTTCCCGTATGCTCCATGTGGAGGCAGCTTGTCATTTGAAGGAAATGTCCGGTCAGAATTGAACACAAGGAGCATACTGGCTCCTGCCTTTAGAAATACAAATTTGCCCTCTTCCTCATCGACTACTTTTAGGCCCAAAATATCCGAATAGAATTTCTTTAGCGATCCAAGGTCATGAGAATAGATGCAAGTCTCTATTACTTTTCTGACCTTCATTTTGTCATTTTTTATATCCTTATTATTACTGCGTTGCCTGTTGCTGCTCTTCTTGCGGCTGTTGCTGTTCTGTTTCAATGGTGCCGTCGGCAAGCTTGGTCACGTTGATCTTGCAGTGCCTGCACTCGTAGAATTTTGTTGGCGGGTCATGCAGGACGGAGCCGTTGAGCCAGACCATTATCGCTCCGCACACAGGGCAGTTCATCATATACGCGATAGAGTTTGCAGGTACCGTTAATATGCTTTGTCTTGAAGAATGTGTCAAGTTAAAGTATTGATTGCATTTGTGATGGAAACTGGAATACAGATTGGATTGGATTGTAGATTTTATAATGAGATCGTAGATAGCGCTAGAGACAATATTGTTAAATATTCAATATCGATGGGCCCTTCTCATTATGCTATGGAAAAAGTCAGAAAACCGACCATGGTCAGGGCGGCAAATGGCACCATGAACCACGCCACAGCCGAACTCCCTGACCGGCTGACATGGGGTAAGGGATGCGTACATGCTTCTAATACCAAGAGCAATTAAAAACAGTTAGGATACGTCGCAACTTTTTCAGTCGAAAAATGCAGACTCACCTTAATATTTGTTTAAACATACATATTCATTGTCAAAATCATGCCAAATTAGGCGATTAAACGCAGATCAATACACGATTGCGCCGTACTGTACGACATGCAAAAGCCGGCTCAGATTGAAGTATTGATTGAAAAGAAAGATTACGTCATGCTCCAAAGGTTTTGCAAGAGTTGTCTACGGCGGCCAGGATACAAAGTTCCTAAACACTAATCTATACTTCATCTTGATCGCCTGATTCTCCTTCCTCAGTTTCTGTCTCTGCAACAACAAGGTCTTCTTGTAGCTTCTCTGGTTCCTCGCCTTCTTTGGATGGAAGGTCGGCCTCTCCAACAGCCCCACAGATAGGGCATTTGAATTGGCTTGTTAATCCTTCAAGCGCAAGTGGAAACTCCTTTTGGAAAACCTCCGCACATTTTGAGCAAGCAAGCGTTGTATGTAAATTATCTTGGCTGAATTTGATAGTCTCTAAAAGAAAGGTTGTGTTTGTTGTCATTGCGCAGTAACTTAACAAAACTATCTTAAAACAGATTCCAAAAACTCGTCTTTCAAATCATTCTGGTGAATATTAGAGAAGCAGGAGTCAAATGAGATGCAGCCGCCTGCAATAATATTGGCTCTATGTGTTCTCAACTTTTTTATTTTATTATTTCCTGCTGTAGCACAAAAATCCATGTGGCGCCAAACATGGTTGTCGGGATCAGGCTTGGGCTGGCTTGCAGGTAAAGGCTTGCAATTTGTGCCAGCTACCCCTGACCTCTAGGCCCTAGTGCTGAAAGGTAAGCTGGCAGTGCAATATCATTGGCGATCCAGCCCTTCCTGATGCAATTTATGCGATCTTATGATTCTGGACTTGACAAACAACTGTCACAATACCTTCGAAGAACTATACAATTATCTCTCTCCAGAAATACTTCAGTTGTTGCTTCCTTTGAACATGCATCGCAGTCATAAGGCAGCCGGTATTTCTTGTGTTTCACTGGCCTTGTCTCAACCAACCTTTGCATTTAGAATTGATAGCAAAATATTGAACATATAAAAACTGGGTAACACTGTAATGTAGAAAATTAACAGAGGCTAAACTAGTTCGCATTCTATGGAACTGCCCTCGCTAATTTATGGTTGAGAACCTCTCCTCATGATGATGGAGTACGCTTTTGGATATTTGTCCAAATGAAATAATCCATGCGCCATTAGCTATTGGTGTGAAACGGGTTCATGCGAAGCCCATCTGTGTGCGTGTGTCATTGCTTTTTTTCTTCTGCAAATTTGGAAAAGCATTCTGAAATGCAACAATAGCCTTGGCTGGACAAATCATGTACTAAGCCCGCATTTGAGCCAGAAAATCATTAAAATTTTGCATTTACATGATCCATATCAGGTGCGTGCCAGCTTCGCGCCTGAGCAAGTGCCAAACAACCCGCGATGCCCCTCCTGCTGCTGGCAGTTATAGTAGGTAGAGGCACATACTAATTAAATCTTTAATCATCATTCCCAGAATGACTCGTACGATAATAAACGCTAGTTGCGATGATGCTTGGCAGACGCTTGCACTAAGAATCTATGATTTCCTGCATAATCTAAACAGCGTGATGTATTGACTCATTAAACTAAGGTAATTGCTAAATTTGGAGCTAAATTTTAAGTAATTTGCTTGGTTATGTGAATAGTTGTTCACAGTGAACAATGACTGTATCTGTTATAACAAAAAATGGTGAATTGCCATGAGAAAAAATAACGTTGATGTACCACACATCGACGAATTTGACGCAAGGCTGCTCAGCCTCCTGACGTCGCAGGAAAGCTATTCGAGCAAAGATTTGGCCGCAAAACTGGACAAACCGCTAAGCACAGTCCAAAGAAGAATCCGGATTCTCTTTCAGAACGGCTACATCAAGAAAAAATACGAAGTCGATTACTTGAAACTGGGCTGCAGAAAAGGGATTCTGGACATCTGCCTTAAAGACAGCGACATTGAATGCGTGGCAAAAAAAGTGTCAAGGATAAGCGGCGTGATACTGGTATCAGTACCGTTGGGTCATTCCGATCTGTCCGCATCCTTTGTCTACAAGACCAACGATGAAGTCTTGAGGTTCATCAGGCAGGTAAAAAAGATGCCCGAGGTGCAGCGGGTCACGTGGACAGAAGAAGTCTTTAGTCTATCTGCGGCCCGGCCAGTGCTCATAGAGTATTTGTGCAGCGCCGCCTAGACATGCATACATACAGTTTTTTCCCACTCGTCGCATCATGATGTCAGGTCTTCAAAGCACATGCACACACCTAGATTTGCAACACAATGATATTTTTTTTCAGCTGCGGACTATTTGCCTGTTGGGCCTGTACTCACGCATCTCCGAGCCGCAATACACGCAGCGGTACACGTCGACTTGCTGACCGGAACTCCTATCATACCTTGTGGAAAATGCAAGCTCGCGGTGGCAATGGACACACTTCATAAAACTTGTTTTTACAAACTTGTATAAAAGCAAGACTGACCCATGTTTGCTTGGTTTCCAATGGCTTTTTTAGTTTAGCATGATTTTCAAAAAGCGTGATATGATGATATCTGACGCAGAGGGGGCCGAGCTCGTGCGGCTTGCGAGGCTGGCCGTGGAAAAGTACGTCGTCGAATCAGTTGTGGTAAAAAAGCCTGCAATGGAGCTTCCAAAATCCGGCGTGTTTGTTACGATAAACTACCTTACAAGAAACGGCGAGGATCTGCGCGGGTGCATCGGCTTTCCCCTGCCGTACAAGGAGCTGCACCAGTCAGTCATCGAGGCCGCAATTGCAGCGGCTGTTGACGATCCGCGCTTTCCGCCTGTCGACGGCAAAGAGCTTGAACATCTTACCTTTGAGGTGAGCGTGCTGACAGAACCGGAAGAGATACCGGGAGGCCCTGTAGAGCGCAAAAAGCGCATTGCTATTGGGCGCGACGGGCTCTTGCTCAAATGGAAGCACGGCTCTGGCCTGCTCTTGCCGCAGGTGCCTGTCGAGCTTGGGTGGGACATCGACGAGTACCTGGCAAACATTTGCTACAAGGCCGGCGCGCCGCCTGATGTCTGGCTTGACCCCTCGTCAAAGCTCTTTACGTTCCAGGCTGCAATATTCAAGGAGGAAAGACCCAAGGGGGACATAGTGCGGCTTGGAACCGACGACCGCTACTACTATAATAATAACAAATAATATCGCCAGCGCTTCCATGCATATTCCAGTTGGTGGACAAGGCGTATCTTGCGCCGTACGGCGTAGGGCTTGGTCATGCAAGCCGGATGGTGATGGTGGCAGACCATCTGCAGCAATACAACGATGTCCAGGTGCGCTTTTCTACGTTTGGCGAGGCTGCAAAATACGTGTCTATGAGGGGCTATCAATGCGTCAACGCTCCTCCCGTCGAGTTTGCGTGGAGCGTCGAAGGTGGCTTTTCGGTAAAGCACAGTATAGCCAACATCCCGATCTGGTTCACCAACTTGGTGCGTCAGGTAAACCATGAGACTCGCAACATGATAATGTACAGCCCTGACGTCATCCTGTCAGACTCGCGCCTTTCGCCGCTTCTTGCGGCAAAGCTTCTTGGGATACCCTCTATAGTGCTCCTCAATCAGGTCAAGCTCTTGCTGTCGCCGAGGCTGCGGGAGTTTAGAATCTCGCGGTTATTTGAGGCGATGGTGGGTGAGTTCCTAGGCTCGATGTGGAATCTGGCCGACAGGATACTCGTGCCGGACCTGCCCCCTCCGTATACGGTAGCCGCGCACAACGTATGGTGCGTCGGCTCTGCCGCGCGCAAGCTAGAGTACATCGGCTTTACTGCTCCCAAGCCTGTTGTGACAGAGGAGCAGGTCGCAAAGGTGGCATCTGACCTTGAAATAGACAGGTCGAGGCCAGTGGTGTTTGTGCATATAAGCGGGCCTATGGAGACGCGCATGCCGCTCATCAAGCTTGCGCTTGAGGCGACTAGGCTTGCAGACATCAACAACAAAGAAGGCATCCAATTCATCTTTTCTGAAGGCAGGCCGCACGGGAGCATCGAGCCGAAAAGGATCGAACATGGCTGGTATTACGAGTGGTGCCCTGTACGTGACGAGGTGTTTGCGCTAAGCGATCTCGTGTTGATGCGTGGCGGCCATACCGCGCTTTCCCAGGCCATACAGTTTGGCAAGCCTGTAGTGACTATACCAATAGAAAACCACGGCGAGCAGCTGGGCAACTCTGAAAAGATTGCCAAGCTTGGCGCCGGCATGATGGTTCACCCAAAAAAGCTAAAACCAGAGAAAATCGCCGAGGCCATAGAGCAGGTTTTGTCCGATCCTGCGTACAGAAAGAGCGTCTTTGAGCTGAAAAAGATGACAGAATCGCTAGACGGAATCAATAATGTCGTGAAGATAGTCAGGTCCTACCTCTAGCCTTACGTGCCTTGGCTTTTCCAGCGCCGTCTTCTTTGACTTCATGAACTCTTGACGCGTGACTCGTCTTGCATCTTGTTCTTCTTTTGCATAATCTATCTCTGAAAACATTAGCGGTACAAGAGGTACTTTGCCTGCACCAACGATTTCTTTCATGATCATTTCTATGAACCACTGCGGGTGCGTGGCAAGCGACAGCGGCAGGACGACGTTCTTGCTCTTCATCATCCCTGCAAGCGCTCTTGCCGCGGCAAGGTCGAATTGGAGCATCCTTATCCTGCCGTCCCTTGGATGCACTGCCGTCATCTTTGCTATCGCAATTTTCTGGCTTTTTGCTCTCGTTGTTTTTTCTGCCAGCGACCTTGCAATCTTGGCGTTTCTGCAAAGGTCGTCTTCGTCGCCGTACAAGAGCAAAAGTTCTGGCAAGGAAAACCCTGCCTTGCAGGCTGCGATGCAGGAGGCAAGCGACAGCGGGCCCGTTATCGCACACGATGCGCTTCCAAGTGCGCCGGCAGGCGCCCCGCCCGCACCCTCGTACTCTTTGAGGCAGACAAACGCCCTTCTCATGCCCACGTACGCGACTATTTTCGCGCTTGCTTCTTCCTCGTTTTTTGCAGAGCTTGCGACGCCGGCAAGCTCTGCGGCAAGCGCGCCAGTGGCGGCAAACTCTAGGTCTCTTGCAGCAAAGTCTCTATCTGTCAAGAGATGCACCTTGACGAAAAAGCCCTGGCCCTGCAAAACGGTTCGCCTGCCGACCTCTGCGATGGCCTTTGATATTGCGGCAAACTGGCTTTCGCATTCTATTGCCATGGACACCCTTGCCACGCCAAATGTGCCTGCAATTTCCTGGATGCGGTCGGTTTCAAGCACGACAAAGCTGTTTTCTTCCACCCTTGCCGCGCCCCGCTCCCGCAGTATTTTTGCGAGCTCTTTTGCATCTGTTTGTGGCGAAGGATGGGCCAGTACAAACGTCAATAATGCAGAGGAGTGCTTGGTGGGTAATAATAATTAATTAATTAATGTTGTTTTATATTATAAAAGAAAGATAAAAAGGGCATAAAGCCCTGAGTTTTTTACCAGTGGTGCTTTTCGTCCGGAATTAGGCCTATCTGTTCACGTTCAAAGTATCTTTCCAGTTCCTGCGCCCACTTTTCCTTTGCAGAGCCACCGCCAAGACCCTTCCTTCTGAGCCAGAAGGCGATTACGCCAAGCAGGAACACTGCAAACAGCATGGTTCCGAAGATGTAGACCATGACGTCATAGAACAGTGGGTCGTAGTTCGGACCGATCTGCCCAAGTAGACTTCCGAGACTTCCGAAGTTCATTAGCATAGTCCAGAAAGCGCAAAGATATATACATTTTGGTTGTCGTAAAAGTCGCTGAAAAGAAAAGGAAATGACTTTTCTTTTTCTGCGGAAAAGCTTGGCTGTGTAAATATGTCAAGTGGATAAAATAAACAAAAAGAGAGGAGGTAGGGGTGTTGTGTACTTAGCTTGGAGGTGTTGCGCCTCTGCCCCTGAAGAAGAACGCTGCAGCTACTCCACCAAAGATTGCGCCTAGGACGCCGATGTATATCCAAGTCTCGCTTCCTTGGAAGTAGTTAGTTCCTGAACCCTTGTCGGGGTTGTTTACGTTGTCCTGCACTGCTATGATTCTTCTCTTTGCAAGAATCGCGTTCTCAGTGCACTCGGACTTGGCAATGCCAAGCTGGTCGCACTCTTGAAGCTGTTCCTTGGTTGCACCTGCCACCGGGCTGCCTCCGACACCATACTGCGCGTGGGCAACCGGCAAAGCCGATACAGCTGTTGCAGAGAAGAATACAGCCAATACAGATAGAGCCACTACGATTGGCTTGTTCATACTAGACTACCCATTAGGGTTCGAATATTTAACCTTTATGAGCGGGCCGGAAAAGCGTTTCTCGCCGCGCCGTTTTTCGTGCCCAAAAACACACAAGTAACATTTAAGAAACGCATGGCAGAAGCTGTAAAATCGTATATGGCACGAATTCACGTTCACACTCATGGCAAGTCACATTCTATCCGTCCTACTTCCAAGGCTGCCCCTTCGTGGCTGACTACGACTCCTGATCAGGTGTCGTCACTCGTGGTCAAGATGGCCAAGGATGGCGTCACCCCAAGCGTAATCGGCATAAAGCTTCGCGACGAGCACGGTGTTCCACTTGCCAAGTCCGTGACCGGCAAGACGGTGACTCAAGTACTTGCCGACAACAACATCAAGTCAGACATGCCAGAGGACCTTGAGAGATTGGTGAGAAAAGCGCTTGGCCTGCAAAAACACCTGAGGGCGCACAACAGCGACCACAGAAATGTCCGCTCGCTAGAGCTTGTAGAAGCCAAGATCCATCGTCTGGCAAAATACTACAAGGGAATAGGCAAGCTTCCTGCAACCTGGAAATACGCTGCTGTCATTGCCCAGCTAGAGTAAGACACAGAGATGGGCGACGGCGACAGTTCAAAGCTCCTCTCTGCGCTTAAACCTTTTTGCGAAAAGCTCCGCTCTGTTGTAGAGAGCGGGAGCGAGATTTCTGTCATAACGCACCTTGACGCCGATGGCATCACTTCCGGAAGCATAATCGGAACGGCTCTGGCGCGCATGGGTGCCAAGTGCTCCGTCAGGACGGTGTCTGACATGACGCCGTCCGTGATAGAGCAGATGAAGGCCGAAGACCACGAGTTTTACGTCGTAACCGACCTTGGAGGCGGCATGGCCGCAAATTTCCGCAAGGCCCTTGGCGACAGGTGGGTGGTAATCGACCATCACCAGATCCCGGAGGAGGAGATCCTGACAGACGACGCGGGCCAAGTGCTAAACGCCTGGAAATATGGCATTGACGGCGGCATCGAGGTGCCTGCTGGCGGCATGGCCTACATGGTTGCAAGCACCCTTGACCGGAAGAACCGCGACCTTTCGCCCGTGGCAGTCGTTTCTGCAGTCGGCGATAGGCAGGACCAGGGCGACAAAAAGTCGTTTCTTGGCCTCAACAAGGCGATACTTGAAACCGCCAAGACGCTTGGGCTGGTCAACGTCGACCTTGACATCATGCTGACAGGCAGGGAGACGCGCCCCTTGCACGAGGCACTTGCTTTCACGTCGTTTCCCTATATCGACGGGCTGACGTGGAACCGGGATAACTGCCACGCTCTGCTAAAGGGCGCCGGCATAAAGCTAAAGGATGGCAACGGGCGGTGGCGCGTGCCAGCCGAGTTTTCGCAGGAGGAAAAAAGCGCTATTCTGGATGCGATTGCCAAGTTCGTAGTCACGTCGAGCAAGACGTCTGCAACCGTCATCGACGACCTCGTTGGCTATGTTTACACGCTTGCCGGGGAGGACAAGCGCAGCCAGCTGCGCGACGCAAGGGAATTCTCGACCCTCCTAAATGCATGCGGCAGGATAGGCAGGTCCGGCGTCGGGATTGCCATCTGCATGGGCGACAGGAACGCCATGCTCACGGCCGGTGAGGAGATAAGCACAGAATACCGGACGACTCTGCGCAACTATATTTCAACAATATTTTCAGAAAAGTGGAGGGTGTCAGACGACGGCAAAATGGCGCTCATAAACGGCGACGGTCTCGTTGCGGAGGACATGCTGGGCGCCGTCTCGTCGCTCCTCTCCGGTTCGCCGACCCTGGCCGGCAGGCTCGTTTTCGTAAGGTCGCTTTCCAAGGACGGCACCTACAAGTTCTCGTCAAGAAAGGGTCTTGGGTGCACGTCGCCGGCAAACCTCGGCCTTGTGATGCGCCACTGCGCCGAGTCTGTTAAAGGCACCGGGGGCGGCCATTCGGCTGCGGCAGGCTGCAGGATACCTTCAACGACACTTGATCCTTTCCTTTCATGCTTGAGGTCAGCGGTAAATGACGCGAAATTCGCAACAGCATCCTGATGTTCCTACTGCAGTTGATGCGCAGGTCAGCGTGTCTTTTCCAACGGCAGCTCGTGCAAGGGCCGCAGTCAAGGCATTAATACCAGACAATGTGAACATGCCTGCGGGCTTGACAGTTGACATTTTCTCAAGGGGCAGGACAGTCTTGGTGCGAGTTGGAGGTAACGATGGAGTTTCCATTGCTACCGTCGCAAGCACGCTTGATGAAATCCTTGAGCACCTGTCAGTTGCCTGGAAAGTGATGACAACTAATGCTTGACCCCAAGCTATTGAAGGACAACCCCGATGCTGTACACGAGATGCTCAACAAGCGCAATGTAGAGTTCCCGCTTGACGAGCTGGTTGCGCTTGAGCGGCGCAGGCGGGAGCTCATCACCGAGTCGCAGGAATACCGCTCTAGAAAGAACAAGCTGTCCGAAGCAGTCGCGGCAAAGAAAAAGGCCAAGCAGGACGCGTCGGCCGAGCTTGAGCAGATGAAGGAGGTCGGCACCAATATGGAAAGAGTCGAGCAGGAAAAGGTTGCCGCCGAGGACAAGTACCGCAAGCTCGCCGCGCTTTTGCCAAACATGCTCCACGAGTCGGTGCCTGTTGGCAAGGACGAAAAGGACAACGTCGTAGTCAAGACTGCTTCGGGCAAGATAAGAAGTATCGACAAGCCCAAAGACCATGTCGACATTGCAACGGCGCTCGACCTGTTTGACATCGAGCGGGCGGCCAAGGTCTCTGGCGCAAGGTTCTACTTTTTGAAAAATGAGCTTGTGCGCATGAACACCGCGCTGGTGCATTTTGCACTGGACTATTTGACGGAGAAGGGCTATACGCTTGTCCAGCCGCCGTACATGATACACAGAGAGCCGATGGAAGGCGCAGTCATACTGGGAGACTTTGAAGACGTCATCTACAAGATAGAAAACGAGGACCTGTACATGATCGGGACGTCAGAGCACGCCATTGCAGGCATGCACATGGACGAGATACTTGAAGGCAAGCAGCTGCCCGTACGCTATGCCGGCGTCAGCCCGTGCTTTCGCAAGGAGGCCGGCGCGCACGGAAAGGACATGAAGGGCATATTCCGCGTTCACCAGTTTGAAAAAGTCGAGCAGTTTGTCTACTGCCGGCCGGAAGATTCTTGGAAGGAGCATGAGCACATGCTTGAAGTCTCGCAGGGGTTCTTTGACGCGCTTGGCATCCCGTACCGGGTGATGCTCTTGTGCTCCGGCGACACGGGCAAGATATCTGCCAAGACGTACGACATTGAAGCGTGGATGCCCGGGCAGGGCGCGTACCGGGAGATAGTGTCGTGCTCAAACTGCACCGACTATCAGGCACGCAGGCTTGCAATACGCTTCCGGGACAAGACCAACGAAGAAACGAGGTTCGTCCACACGCTCAACAGCACGCTTGTAGCAGTCCAGCGCACGCTTGTCGCAATAATGGAGAACTACCAGACGCCATCAGGCACCGTGCAGGTGCCCGAAGTCCTGCAGAAATACATGGGCGACCTCAAGGAAATCAAGCCCAAGGCCTGATTGTCGAACAATATATATTCTGGAGGCCAAGTGTGGTTTTCGATGGTCAAGGCAGCAAAGAAGGGAGGCAGAGTCCGCGACAAGTGGCGAGACAAGCAATGGGTCATCGTCAACAAGCCATCAGGATTTGAGCCACCCGGATCCGTTAACTACGTTCCCATAACCGACGGCGAGCAGGCCAAGGGGAGGGTGATTGAAAATACACTCCATGACATGATGAAGGGCAACCCTGATCAGACCATGGATCAGCACCAGATAAAGATCTTTATCCAGATTGACAGGATAAGCGACGGCACCGCAAGCACCCGCTTCAAGGGACACGAGTATGCTAAGGAATTCCTGCGCTCGCTGATAAGGCGTGGAAGCTCCATGGTCAATTTCGTACACGACTACACCACGCAGGACGGTCACACCTTCCGCGTGGCAGTTGTCGCCTTTACCCAGAGGCGCGTCAATGCTTCAAAGAAGCACGAGATCCGCATGATCGCCCACCGCATCCTATCGGAGAAAATTCCGCAGATGACAGTAGAGCAGTTTGTGCAAGAGACAACTGGCAGCAAGGCCGGCGACATTCCAAGGGAGACAAACAGCCTGCTTGGCGCAGTTATCATGGACGAGGCGAAAAAGATCTCTAACATACGCCACCTCGGCATAAAAAAGACAAAACTGATCTCCACCCCAGAATCGAGGGCAGTGAGCGACGCCAAGCCTGTCGAAGCGACTACGACCGTGGCCGAACCTGCTCCGCAATAACTTTTTAGTCCCTTTCCTTTTTCCTCTTTTTAGATAGATGTCAGAGGATACAGTAGTAAAGTTCTCCTCAGCAGAGGTCCAGCTGGTGCTCCATGCAACGGAGGGCCATGACAAGGTGCTTGCCGCCGTGGAAAAGGCTCTTTCTGTTCCTGCCGCAAGCTTTGGAGGCGAGCAGTCTGAAGGCCACTATGGCAACGCGATAATGCTTCTTGGCGCTGTGGTGTCAAGCAGCAAGGAAGCCGGCGCGCTTGCCAGCAGAATCATCTCTGCTTTGAACCATACAGACCGGCAAGAACTTACAGACCACATCGAAGAGTACTCTGACGAAAAAGGCAACCTCTACCTGCGCCTTGACAAGCAGAGGCTCTGCCAGGGCAAGGTCTCTCTTGCCGAGTCGGACGCGGTAAGGGTCAAGTTCAAGCCGGTCCACCGTTACAAGCCGTCAAGCAGCCTGCAGAGCTACAGGGGGCTACTCTCTTCAATCGAATAGACCTCTTTGTTGCCGGCGACAACACCGCCGCTTTTGCGGCAAAGGCGCTTGGGCTGAGGGTAGGAGTTGTTATTGCAGCAGACACTAAAGGTTTTTTTTCTGATGCCGGCGGCAACATCATTTACCGGCTCAAGAATCCGCCTCCCAAGCCGGTGAAATACGATTACCTGATAGTCTCTGAAAACATTGACGAGGCCTCGCGCGCAGACATACTTGTACTGAGAGATTTTCGCAGGGCAAAAGAGAGGCTGAAAAAAAAGGCCAAGGGCGGTGGCGCAGGGATCGAGATTACGGTACAGCAGGCGCGCAAGATGGACGCGATAGGAGTCGCAAGGTGGATTGTCGACGCGCACGATCTCTATGAATTCTGCCAGTCGTCTGGCTTTCAGTTCATACTGTCAAGCGGGGCTGGCTCGCCTTCTGAAGTCGTGTCGGGGCAGTCCTTTGATGCGATGCTAAAGATGACGGAAATCGATCCGCAAAAGCATTGGAGAGAGCTTGCCGGCTGGCTGGAATCACGCCTTGAAAGGAGGGTGCGCCTGTGCTAAAGAGGCGGCAAAAGAGGCGCTATATCTCCCTCATGTGCGAGACAATGACAGGAGTGAATGCGCTTGCCGCAATCCAAAAGCGCCATGCAGAGCTCTTTGGAAGCATTGCGCTTGAGAGGGCGGCTCTTCGGCTGATAAAAGACGAAAACAGAGTTGCAATAATGCGCTGCAGCCTTGCAGAGGTAGAGCGTGTCCTTGCGACAATTGCACTGTGCGATCCGCCAATCGTGACCCTTGACATGTCGTCAAGCACGAAGCGGCTAAAGCGCAGGCTGCAGGTATAGGATTTTATCTTGCAGGCGCTTCTCTGTCAAGTGGGGATGAGGTGAGTTTCGCTGCTCCAGACTGAGTCAAAAACGATGAAGATCTCGCGACGAACCGACCCAAATTTTCCAAACTTATAATTATTAGAGGAGCCTTCTTGGAGCCATATGGAGCTGGCCTACGACTATCCTCTGTACAGGCCTCCGTCAGAGGCCAATTCGCTGATATTTCAGGTCACGCTAGGCTGCTCATTCAACAAGTGCTCCTTTTGCAACATGTACCGCACCAAGGAATACGCCGAGCGCCCGTGGGAAGAGATCCGCGCGGAAATAGACATGATGGCAAGATTCTACCCTGACACGCGCAGGATATTCCTTGCAGACGGCGACGCGCTCAACATGTCCAAGGACCGGCTGGTGCAGATACTAGAGTACCTGTACCAAAAGTTTCCAGGCATCGAGCGCATATCCTGCTACGCCATGCCAAAGAACCTCTTGCAAAAAACGGACGAAGAACTGCAGGCACTTTACGCCGCCGGCCTGCACATGTTCTACGTCGGGATCGAAAGCGGAAACGATGTTGTGTTGAAAAAAGTGACAAAAGGCGCAACCGGCAGGTCGATAGTCCAGGCATGCAGCAAGGCCAGAAAGCACGGCTACGTCCTTTCGTGCATGGTGATCCTCGGCCTTGGCGGAAGGAAATACACAAAGGAGCACATTGCCGACACTGCAAAAGTGCTGAGCGAGATAGCGCCTGATTACGTGGGCGCGCTCACGCTGTACCTGGAGGAAGGCGTGCACGACGAGTTTATGAGCAAGTATGGCGAGCCTTTTGAATTCATTGACGATGTTGAAGTGCTTGACGAGCTGGAGCGGCTGGTCAGGGACTTTGACCCAAAGATGCCCGTGGTGTTTCGCGCAAACCATGCTTCAAACGTCTATTCAATAGGCGGGACGATGCCTGACGACAGGGGCAAGATCCTGTCGCTCATAGAGGGATTAAAGTCGCATCCAGAGATGCTAAAGCCCAAGTTCCTGCGCAGGTTCTAGACGCTTTCAGAGCGCCAGGCAAGATCGCCTAGCGTTGTTATCTCGTAGCCTTGCTCGTTTATGGACTTGAGGAGCATATCAAGTTCTTGCATCTGCTTTTCATCTAGCTTGTCATGAAAGCTCAGGCCGTCACGCAGTGCAAACTCCATCGGGTGCATCGTGACGACTGCAAACCCGTTTTCATCTATTCCGCGTTTTATCTCTGACATCGTCTTTTCGTGGTCGTAGCCAAGCCAGCGGGCACCGTCGCTGCTCAGGTCGCCTGTCTCCGCCGTTTCCGGATAGTGCCACAGGCCGTCATCTCTTTTGTTATTGTACGGCGGCTTGTCAAACGTCATGTTTGCGCTCACATACAGTATAGCATTATCCTTTGCGGCCGCAAACGTCTTGTCATTGACGGCGTTATACGGCGCGATGAATATGAGCGGCCTAAAGCCAAGTATGTTGTTTAGTTTTTCGTTTGTCTTTGCCATCAGGTCGGACTGCTCTGTCTGGCTGTAAAGGGTGAACCTTTCATGGTTCCAGCCGTGGTTTGCCACTTCAAGACGCCCCGCCGCGACGCCTTCTTTTACAAAAGACACTATCTTCTCGTCCTGGCCAAAGTAGTTGCCGATGACGCCCACGGTAAGCGGCAGATTGCGCCTTTCAAACTCGTCCATCAGCCGGATCTGGGTGCCTTGTAGGTAGTAATCTTGGATGTCGTCCAGCCGGAATGCGACGCACCTGCACTTTTCACCAAGCGTCTGCTGCTGGGCGTTAAAACTTGGCGCGGCGCCAACGGTCGCAAGCAGCAGCATCGCGCAACCTGCTACTGCAAATGCAATCCCCTTCATATTCTCTTCTTTGCGCATGCTGCAAGGGCATAGTAATCAATTGCGCGACAAGATTCTAGGGTCAAAATATGGAATAATGATCTGGGCTCCGGCTTGATGCTCCACAGTCAAAAGGATTAAAAGCCAGCCGGCGGTTAGGTGTGCAAATATGTATAGCGGAGAACTTGAGGTACAGGCCAAAAGAAAGGCGCTGGCCATTTTACAGGACGAAATTAGCAAGATCCTGAGCTCTTCGCGAGACCTTTCGACGCTCACTTCGTCGCTCATCAAGGATGATAACAACGACATACAGGCATGTCTTGAGCGCCTGCGCAACAACGAAGAAGAGGTAGAAAACCTCCGGCGCAAGATAACCCGGGAAGTGTCAGAGCTTGGCGGCCTGATGGCAAACAGGGAGGACATTCTGCGCACGGCGTACCTGATGGACGATGTTGCCGGCTACATCAATGGAATCGCGTTCCGGCTGGCAAACATGAAGGGCGAGACGCTCAAAAAGGCCCAGTGCGATGTAGACCTGCAGGAGCTCGTCGGCATGGTAGTCGACGCAAGTTTCAAACTGAACGAGATGGGAAGGGCGCTTTCGATAAACCCTGCCAGCATGTTTGAGCACGCGCAGGAAATGCAAAAACTTGAGCATCAAGTGGACGCCAAGTACCGGGCGATGATAATCAAGGCGCTTGGCGAGATAACAAACAACAAGGACCTGCTGCTTTTCAAAGACGCGGTCGAAGGCATCGAAGGAATGGTGGACAAGTGCCAAGAAGCGTCTGATTCGTTCACCATACTTGCACTTGGAATGTAAAAGTAAATGTCAGTAGTAGTAAACGGCCGACTTTTTGGTAACAGGATAATAGTCTGGGACATTGCTGACTCCCGAAAGCTGTACGGCTCGGGATACTATGGCAAGCCTATTGGAGTGCCAAAACCAAAGGGAGTGGAATTTGATGCGCCCCTTGTACTTGACCTGATGGAAGGCTGCTACCTTGCTGAAAAGGGGAGGCTGAAAATATCGCAGATGGACAGCAGCAACAGCAAGCCAGTTTCGCAGACAGAGATAAAAAAGATCTGCAAAAAACAGTACGTCGACTTTGACGCCAAGTACCTGGTGTTTTCGGACCTGCGGGAAAAAGGCTATGTCGTCTCGCCGGGGATAAAGTTTGGCTGCGACTTTGCAGTGTACGAGCAGGGTCCCGGGATTGACCACGCGCCCTACCTCGTACAGGTGTTCCGGGCAACAGACGAAATGACTGCTACCGGCGTCGTCCTTGCCGGCAGGCTTGCCACCACCGTGAAAAAACAGTTCATACTGGCCATACCAAAAGTAACAGAAAAAAAAGTAGAGTACGTCGGCTTTGACTGGTGGCGCGCCTAGCTAGGCCGTTTCTTTCTTGGGCATGTCGAACTTGACATAGTTCTCGCCAGAGATGGTAAGGCGCGTGGAGAACCTGTCAGAGCCCTGCTCAAGCCAGCCCTTGTAGCGCACCGAATTTTTGACAATATCAGTCACGCTTGGCTTTTTCTCATTGACTTCTTCGTAGCACGAAAGTATCTCGCCGAACTTGACTTCCTGCTGCTTGTTGAATTTTGTGATATAGTACGCAAACACCGCCGTTTTCTCATAGTGGTTCTGGGGCTTTTTCTCTGCATAGAATTCGCGCAGGCCCGGCTTGCTCTCGTTTGCTTTCAGGTCGACCGGTATTGGCGGGAGCGTGGGCGCGACGCGCGGAGCGTGCTGCTTGGCCGATGGTGGCGCTGGTGTTGCTGCCGCCTGCCTTGGAGCGGCTGCTGCGTGCCCGTCTGGCATCTGCTGCTGCGATGATGGCATTTCATGGACCTCATGCGGGAGCGCAACCTGCGCCTTTAGGGCAATGTTTTGTTGCTGCATGCCGCTTGCTATTGCCTCCTTTACTGCCATCTTGAATATCTCTTCAAATTTTTCAAGGTGCTTGTCGACGAAACTTTCCTTGCCCTCCAACTCGACGATGCCTTCCTTGACGTTTATCGTAAATCTTGCTTCCGAACTTCCCGCGCTCAAATTCCCGCTGTAGTATTTTCAAAGCTTCTTTATCAAGTTGGTGGTTCACCTTTGCGGCTTTGCTAAAAAAACTAGTTAAGCAAAGTTCCGGCTCTCTTAAATATCCGTATTAGAAATAACTTGCGCCTTATGTTTTCAGTCAAGAAATTGGGTAAGAACGGTATGTGGGGAACGGTGAGCCTCATAGACGAAAATGGGTCTTTTCGGGGAGAGGCCAGATTTGAGACAAGAGAAGATGCCGAAAAATACCTCGTCAAGTTCAAGAACAGGATGAAAAAGCCGGTCGACCTGAAGGTTTTTAACGATTCAGAAGCAGAGGAGCCCAAGAAAAAAGACAAGAAAAAGTGAGATTCTATATTTTATTTTGCGCGCAGCGGCACCAGCTTTTGCCTCACTTTTTGAGCCATCTTCTCAAGCTCTTCTTCCGGGGCAACGCGCCTTGCGGGCCACTTGCCGTCGGGGCTGTCATCTGCAAACCGCGGTACAATGTGTACGTGCACGTGCGGGATTATCTGGTTTGCCGCAATGCCGTTGTTCTGACCAACGTTAAACCCGTCTGCGCTCACAACATCTACGACTGCCTTTGCTATCCTTGGTATTGCCGCATACAGCTTGGCCACTTCGGCAGGCGGCATGTCTAAAAGCGTGTTGTGGTGCTTGACAGGGATTACCAGCGTGTGGCCCGGGTTTATCGGGTACTTGTCCATTATCACGAGCAGGTCCTCGTCCTTGTAGACCTGGGCGCTTGGCAGCTCGCCAGCTATTATGGAGCAGAATATGCATGGCTTGGGCATCTGTTGTTGCGTCATCTGCTAGGATTTCATGGATGTTTATTCCTTGTGCTTGCAGCGCAGTTATGGTTGTTGGCAATGCTTTGAAGATGAGCGTCCTTTTTTGGACCTGGTGGCGTGTTTGTCTCACCAATCGTTCTATACAAGAGATCATAGAAGATCGTATTTGCAACTATCAGCAGACACTTTGTCTGATAGGACAGGAGCGAAGAAGGATATAGTTTACTGTAAGAGCTAAAGCAAGTCGTAAATAACTTGATCATGAGATTGACCTATGAACATAGAAGAATTATCATCAATGCTGTCAAACAAGACTGGGATGCAGCAGTCGATTGCTGGCACAGTGATAAGCGCCGTCCTAAGCTATGCAGTGCAGCACTTTATGCAGAAAGGAGCAAGTGGCTTTATGGGTTTGGGCGGATCTGATGCGGGCTCTTCTTTGCAATCCATGCTGTCGCAGCTGACCTCCGGCATAAACGATCCGGGCAATCCGCTTGTGCAACAAGTAAAAAAAGACGGTGGATTAAATGACGACAATCAAGCAAGGCAGTACACGCAACAAACAGTAGACGTGCTTAAGGAAAGCGCAAACAAGGATTCTGCGGGATTGAGCTCGTTGATTGGCAGCTTTCTGGGCGCAAATAAACAAGGAGGCGGAGGAGGGGTGGGAGATATTATCGGCGGCCTGCTGGGCGGTGCAGGCAAGAAGTAAGGTTCGACATAGTCCGTCTTTACGTCGACAATTGAAAGAGCGAGTCCTGTAACTGTATTACAACAATCACGTGGAGAACACATTTCTGCCGCATCAGGCAGGTATAATATTGAGAATGCAAATGTTTGCGCCGCCTTGCTTGCCAGCGGGACAACAGCCAATTTTAAATACGCCAGATTCTAGACCTTTTACGATGGCTGAGACAGTTGAGCTGGAAGACTTTGACATTGCCTTTTCATTCCGTTGCCCAAAGTGCGATTATGTCAATGAAGAGGTGTCTGCCAAAGATCTGTCAAGCGGAAACGCCGAGTGCGGCATGTGCGAAACTGTCTTTCGCGTGGAAGGCCTCGACGGCATCAAGATAACGGCAAACCTTGACTGATTGACTGACTGAGAAACGCCAAGAATCTTAAAGATCGACAAGCAATTTACTTTAATAATCACTAGGTATAATCTTCTGTAAGGTAATACCTGTGGCAAAAGTTAGTCGTTTGGCGAAGGAGTATCTTGGAAATGTCAGTGCACGCAATGCATTCAGCGGCAGAACATACGCACAGCGCATAAAGAGATTTGAGGAGTTCGTAGCAAAGGACGGCATAGATGCCACTGTTGCAAAGCTGCTGAAGGGAAAGCTGGATGTATACAAGGTCATGAGTGGCTTCAATGCATACATGGCAAGCCGTAAGGTTACACCACGTTCACAAGTCCAGACTGTAAAGACGGTTAGGAACTTTCTAGAGTATTGCGATGTGCCGATATCAAAAGCCAAGTTCAAACTTAAGGTGTTTCTTCCTGTCATCGTTCGCAAGCAAAAGAAAGCTCTCTCTAAAGCTGAGGTCAGAGAGATTGTCATGGCTTGCAGGGGAGATGCCAGATTGTTCACATATGTTCTGTTCTTGGCCGCCACAGGCTGCAGGGCCACAGAGGCATTGAATGTCAGAAACAAGGATTTGCATCTAGATGATCCCATACAGCCTTACGTATTCATCAGAGGAGAAACGACAAAGACAAAACAGGACCGCAATGTGTTCCTCACTACGGAATTGATTAAGGCCTTGAAAGAATATCTAACCGTAAAATACCGCGAGCGCAGGACAGTCTATGATAGGACTCTAGGCAAGACGATACATAACAAGTTTGCCCCTCGTCAGGAGGATGATGATTATGTTTTCGTTGCGTATCATCAGGATAGGACCATCCAACCAGATTTGCGGAGTGTCTACGTCCACCTGAACCACGCATTTGTCGAGACATTAGACAGAAATGGAAGAGGGCAGAAGGAGGAGAATAAGAGAAGACGGAAAATTACATTTCACTCATTGCGCCGGTTCGTAAAGACTCAGATCTCGACACTTGGGTACGCAGAATTTTCTGAATATTTTATCGGCCACACAAGCACTGTAAACATGGTCTATTTTGCAGAGACACATGAGAAGTTAGTCCAGATTTTCAAGAAGTGCGAGCCTGCATTAACGCTCTTGGATGTGACATCTATGGAAGCAAGGCAGCGAGACTTTGAGACTCGGTTGCAGAAGGCTGAGCAGGAGGCGCTTGATGCAAAGAACAGCACAGCGCAAATGGAACAGATAATTGCGAACATGGCTCGCCTGAAGGGTTACAAGTGGACAAGGGATGAGTTCCATCAAGTCTTCAAGGGCTTGCTTGGGGAGCCTGAAGAGGAGGAGCGTGCCGACTCCTCCTAATCTTGTTGTAACAAGCCATGCTGCAAGTCTTGCGCCCATCATGTGATGGAAAGACCCGAAACGTCTTGGCGCACACAACACATGCCATCTCTCTGCTCCGGATCACTTTGCGCTTGGTTGTTTTATGGGGATAGGCTTTGAAACACGCCCAACTGCAATAGATGTTCTGATTATTTCCGACTTTGAAAGGTTGGTGACAGTTCCGGCATATTGGTTTCTGGTCTCTACTCAACTGGCCTTCAAACGCTGGCTTCCATGTGTGTTCAAGACGGCATTTAGCCGAACAGTAAACTCGGTTCTTTACCCAAGACCCAAATTCATTGTTGCAGTGCCTGCAAACATGTGTGTATGTTGGGGCCTTTTTGCTATTGCGTTTGAACTGAAAATAACAATGCTGATCGCAGAATGCATTAGTTGGTTTTAGAACCGTGGCCTGCTTGCCGCAGTTCTTGCAAACTATAGTGTGTGTTTTCTTGCGAACACGTTCCTTTGGAACAGCCTGAACCTTTACCTTGCGTGCGTCCCAGTACGTCCTTCTACACTCACGAGTACAAAACTTGATAGCGTCTCGCTGGCAATTCGGGACGCTAAAGGTTGTTCCACAACCTTTGCAAACTATGTCGGATCGGTGGTTAAGGCGTCTCGAAGACTCGACACTTCTGACAGGTTGAGAGACTATAAACTCTTCAGGGTGGTTGAACCTGTATGCAACAGTCTTTACGAAGGTCCGACGGTTGCCGGTTGTGTTGCAAATCTCCTCTACACTTCGGCCTTCATTCAATAGCTGAATTATGGCGTCTTTAGAGCTCGCTCCCCAAGTCACAGCCGATTTGGGAAGAGGAGGCGGCAATGCAGTGTAATTAACGAGGGGCAGCTCAATCCTCGGCAAGTTTAAGGAGCCCCCGTGCTTGTTTCATGCTCGCCAACATTCGTACTTCATTGATGGAAGCCTGCGCCTGACTTTCTGCAAGATATTTGCGCCGGGCTGCTTCAAACTCTTCATGCTGCTCCTCTGCCTGCTTGATCTCCTCTAGCCGTGCCAGCTCTTCAGCTTGTGCCTTTGCCGCTTTTTCAGCAAGGCGTTTCTGTTTCGCTGCACGACCTGCTATTCTTTTCTTTTCTGTCTCGGTTAGTTTTCTAGGCATGATATCCTAGAATTAAAAATGAAAACAAGGCCCTCATCAAATGTAGGATGAGGGTCCATGCCAACGGACGAGAGCAGGCGGGAAAGGCTGACCCGCCTACTTGATATTAAAAATACAAATGCCAGCTAGGAAGGACCCCGTTTCCTGTCTTGAAGTCGGGGACTTCTACAGTCTTGGGAACATCATCGTCACGCCAAGGACGGCTCTCGTTCTCTCGGATTTGGACCTTCCAGACAAACCTGCGCATCACCATGTAGCCACTTACTAGAAGGAGCTTACTCAAAAATATTATGAAACACTTAGTACCGAGGCAACCGGTACGGGCTATCATCCTGCCGGTACGGGTTGTGTACGGGCTATTTTTGGGCATTTCACGCTCGGTACTGGCGTACGGGTTGATAAAACGAAAATTTTCCGCACTTATACATTGTTTGTAGGTTCAGCCTCAATTTTTCTTATTTATCTATTGTGAGTTCGTAAAATAGCCCGTACCGCCAGTACCAGCACGAAATAGCCTGTACTCAACCAGTACTCAAGCCGTACCTCAAATTAACAACCCGTACCCTAAAAGAGGTTGAAGATTAAACAACCAATATTAGACAATGTTGTAAAAACTATAAGAATTGAAATAAAAGAAAGGAAGGAAGCGGGAGTTTAGGCCGCCGCTGGTGTGAATTGTGCTTGCTTCAAGTCAACAGTATATGCAGGGTTCACCCTCAGTCCCAACCATACTTCATCTTGTTTACCCTTCGGACCCCTATACCCATCCTGAACCATCATCTCCTTGTGCAAATAGGTCCCGAATAGTTTCTTTGATTGCACGGCAAGGTTGTTCTTCGCACAGAACTTCTTGTATGCGTCGTATGCCTCCGCCTTTGTTACATAGTCTTCAGACGTTGAACTACTCAGGAATATTGCGTCTGTCGCAGCCTTCATGGGGTTCGTGACAAGTTCGTATCTTGTTCTCCTGTCCTCAATCTTGTTGTACTTCATATACAGCGATTTGGCCGTATTGAGTCTCCGTAGTGCCGGAGCAATGACCCACGCAAAGATGTTAGAGAGTTCCTCCTCTGTCAGAAGTTTTTGCAGGATGTCTGTGTCATCACTCTTGCCCTCAAACTGGTGCGGATAACTTAGCATGAGCAACCTGCGAATGTCACCGTCCGACTGGTTGATGATGATTGGGTCCTTGTTGAAGTTCATCTGGAACTTTGTATTCAGGATCACGCTCTCAAAGTTGGTTCCCTTCCCTTCTACCTCATGAATCGTATCTCTGGACGCAAGTCTCTTCAGCTCCGTCATGTCTATTGCCCTACCGTCTGTCTCTGCATCAATATTGAGGGCCTTGCCCTTCATTCTGTATGTCGCAAACCGATTTTCGATGATTTGCCTGAGCGAGAAGCCTGTTACTGATCCTCCAACAAAACTTCCCTTCTCACTTTTGCCTCCATGCAGTGCTTTTAATAAACTATCTTCAGTAGTTTTGCCATTCTTGCCGTATCCTATCTTGAAGCATACAAGCTCGAACTTGTTTTCCTTCATGAAGGTGTAGGCCATCCAGTCCATTGCCGTCTTGACTTCGTGTGGATAGTGGATACCCTTGATCTCTCTGTTTCCGTCTTCAGGATATCTGACTCCTGCCATGAATCTGTAGAAGTTCTTTGGCACTTGTTTGACCTCTGGATATGGGTAGGGCAGTTGATGCATGGAAAGCAGGTCTGGACTGTGCGGGTATGTCTTGTCCTCAAGCCAGTTGTACCACACATTCCTGAAGTTTATCATGTACGGATTGTTGTCAAATTCAACCTCATTCACATACTCCCGCCTGCGCAGTTTGTTCAGGACTTCGTTCACATCGTGGTTGTTGATACCGGGGCTGATCTCTTCAAGATACCTTTCTATCGCCTGCTCAGCATCTTTTTCCTCATACACTCCATCGTTGTAAATGCAGAGCCTTCTGTCCTGACCTGTAGCCTTTACGATGAACTTACTCTTTACATCCTCAGTTAAGGCAACTATCCTCTCCTCACTGTCTTCCCAATCTTGCACTTTCCTGCTTGCAGCAAGTGCTTCCTTGATCAGCTTATCCCATTGCTTGAAGAACCTCTGCACTGTTTTGTAGTCATGGTTCGCCAAGAGTTCTCTCTCCAACTCTGCCCTACTGTTAATCTGTGCGATGTCTTTGCGGAATGTTGCATCCACTGCTTTCACAATCTTGTCCCTATCGTCACCGTGCAGTTTTATGACAAACTCTTTCACGGCATCTTCAGGGAAGCCCTTATGCCTGAGGTCTCCGATGAGGCGAAGCCCTACATCATTTCTGCTTCCTTCTGAGTAAATAGACTTGGCACAATCTGCAAGAGCTGCTATGTGTAGAGGGCTTACCTTAGTTACTCCGGCTGTTTGCTGTCTTGAGGCAGTGGAGCTTTTTGAGGCTATATTGAAAGCATTAAGTAATTGTTCATACTCGGCTTTAGTGATGGTTGGTATTGTCTGGCCTCTGCGCTCGTAGACCTTACCGGTGTCAGGGTGTATGCTCCCTGCACCTACAACATAGGAGCCATTTCCTCTAATGACTATCTCTTCATGTGCTCCAGTTCCTTTCCAGAGTTTGATTCTGCCTATACCATCTTCAAACTCGGAGAGATTGAATCTTAGGTAGATGTGATAGCCTCCACTTGTCTTCACTAGCTGTGTATCCTTGGCTTCCAGCTTTTCTTTCAATGTAGGGACTTTAGAGATTGTATCCGCCCACATCTGTGTAGCAGGTTCCCCATCAATATCTATGACAATAACCAAAGAGATCTTACCACATATCACAGCGATGTTGCAACCTTTGGCTATCATCTCTTGGAGTCTGTCTGCCGGGAATAGTTCATTGAAGTATTTGTCTAGGTCAATACCAGCCTCAGGGATCTTGCTTCTAGCCGCAAGAGGGACTAGGTTTATCCCCATACTCACATACCTTGCTGCTTCTTCAGCGATGTTAGAACTCATCTCTAAGCCCTGCCTCCGAGAATCTCGAACACGAATCTCACTGTGAGTCCCAAGTCTTTGCTATGCAGGAGTTTCAGCCTGTAGCCAAAGATTCCCTCAATCACTTCCCTGCATTCCTTACTACACTCAGGATGCGCCCAAACTTCCACTTCGACAATCTGCTGGACCCTAGTGATC